>JAHCHY010000017.1 GCA_026129485.1 Cyclobacteriaceae bacterium | reverse complement strand
CCCAACTGCGACCTGCTGCGGGCGACCATCCAATCTCTGCCACACCAATCAAACGCGGAAATGCCATATATTCAATATCAGTCATATTAATCACCGTTTCTGACCACAGTGGCGCTTCTACCCCCAGGATGTTATCGCGGGCAATGCCTTTAACCCGTGTAGCCGGATCCCAATTATAAGCATCATCCACTTCTATGTAAGCAGCCCAATGCAGGCCTATACGTGTGGTTGAATCGTACTGCATATCAAGGTACACTTTTTTGGATGGCGACATGATGATCTTCGCCCCCTTGGCGGCCGCTTCAGCAGCATGTTCTTCCGATGCCCAATGCTGGGCGATCGAATTACCATCTATATCAGCCTGGGCAATTTCTTCCCAGCCAATCATTTGCTTGTTGTTAGCCTTTACGATATCACTGAAATGATTGATAAACTTAATGTAGTCTTCTTTCTTGGTTACGTGGGCTTCATCGCCTCCTATATGCAGGTATGATCCCGGAGTTATTTCTGCAAGCTCGCGAATTACATCGTTTACAAATTTTAAAGTCGCTGGTTTAGTAAGACTAAGAGTGCTCCAACCTACTTCAATACCCGTGTATAGATCCGTTGGTTTAGTGTTACCATCCGCCACACCGCGCGTTTCGGGTGGCCCGGTATAGTTACCGCTTTTAGGAAATTTTGTATCAGGATTGTTCAGCGAACCATATGCAGCTAATGCTGCATTGATATGGCTCGGCATATCAATTTCCGGAACGATGGTTACAAATCGTGAAGCCGCATGCGCCACAATCTCTTTGTACTGCTCTTGCGTGTAGGCACCGCCCTTTCCTCCACCTACCTGAGTTGTACCGCCATGCACGGCAAGATTGGGCCACGATTTGATCTCAATACGCCACCCCTGGTCATCGGTTAAATGCAAGTGTAACACATTCATTTTATAATGACTGATCAGGTCAATGTATCGTTTTACATCCGCTACACTAAAAAAATGACGCGATACATCCAGCATGGAACCGCGCCATGCATAGGCCGGGTAATCGCGAATGGTGCCTGTGGGAATAAGTAATGCATTATCTACCCGTGGCTTTGTAACAAGCTGAAGCAGGGTTTGTGTTCCGTAAAACAATCCTGCGGGCTTACCTGCCTTAAGGGTGATTTTACCCGGCTCAATGGTTAGCTCGTAACCTTCGTCAGCTAATTCGCTATCTGTTGAATCTATCTTAAAATAGATAGCAGGTTTGAAAATCCCTTCACTCTCTGCTTGAAATGAGAACCCTGTAGCCGCAGCCAGTGAATCGCCCAGGCTCTTATATTGTTCATCCACCACAATAACGGTTTCAGAAGTCAGCTCAAAAGCTTTTCCGGTAGCCGTAACCGAAACAGGCTTTGGAATCAGGCTTTCGGCAGCAAGATTGGTGGGTGTCTTTTCTGTACAGGAGATGATGCCGGCAACTGCAATACTAAACAGCGCCAGCCGGATCGTTATTCTCATGATAAATCTGTTAGGTAGAAATGCGAATCTAACCTAAAATGATTTACCTGAACAACGAATTTTGATAAGACTTTTGAAGCCAGGACGTCATTAGGCTACTTCAGGGATTTCAAGCCGGACGAGCGTACCCTTGCCTAACTCTGATTCAATACGGATTTGTCCCTGCAACTTATCAAGAGTTTCCTTTACAATATAAAGCCCCAGGCCCGAGCCGGCCCCGTCATCGGTAGCCCGGTAAAACATTTCGTACACCCGGTTCAGATGCTCACGCGCTATTCCCCTGCCATTATCCTCTACTTCAATCAAAGCTTTTCGCCTGTCTATGGCCACGTTTACACGGATTACAGGATCACGGCCATTCCGGTAGCGAATAGCGTTCGAAATAATATTGTTCAGGACAACCTTTAGCCGCCACCGGTCGCTGTGAAACGCCCCGGTCTGCTTTATGCTTACAATCTTCTCTAAGGCAGAAGTCGGGGTAGCAAACTTTAGCTGGTTAAAAGTTTCTTCAATTAAAGGCTCAAAGAAAACTTCTTCTTTCTTGATATCCAGCCGTGCATTGCGCGATTGATCCAGGATTTCACGAATAAAATCGTCCTGTTGCAAGGCGCTATGGTTAATGCGATCCAGGTATTCATTCTTCATGGCCGGGTCATTGTCTTTCCGCGCCAGGTTGATCAGGCCGAGGACAGAGGCAATCGGTGCACGTAAATCGTGCGATACGCTGTACACAAAATTATCCAGCTCGGTATTTCGCTTGCTTAATTCGCGATTGGTCTGCATCAGCTTTTGTTCCGTTGTCTTGCGCGTAACAATCTCTTCGTTCAATGCCTGGGTACGTTCCTGCACCATGGCTTCCAGGTTTGTATTAAACTTTTTTAGCTGATCCTGCGCCTGTGCCCGTTCTGACACCGTAGCTGAAAGTACAATAGTGGATATGCTGATGACACCGATAAACACCTGAACGAACAGCATCGACTCAAGCGGCTGCGGTTGCACAAATGGTCCTGCCTGCTGTACGGTAAAATAGATGGCCGTAAGCGAGGCTACAAGCGCAACCGTCATAGCGGCTACCAGGTCGAAACGGAATGCCAGCCACAGTAAAAACGGTATGAGCAGGTAAGGGAGCGAGTCGATAAGGGTGTTATTGAAATAACCATAACGCACCAGCATGGACAATCCCAGCAAACCGGCTGCGCATGCTCCGCCCTCCAGTAATTTACCCTGCTCCCATTTGATTGTTCGTATCCGGGCAACAGCTAAGATGAGTGGCGTAAGTAGCAAAATGCCAACCACGTTGCTTATCCAGGCATGAACAAAGTAATCCGAAAACCCGGGCATGTCGATTACACCGGAAGCCCACAGGCTGAGGCTGGCAGTCCCGGAACCAATTACACACATGAACAACGAAGCAAACAAAAAACGAAAGGTATCGCGCGTACGGCTGAATGGATAGCTGTCCTTTATCCAGCGGGTTAGCAAGATGCGCCCCGTAATCGCTTCACCGGTTTGGCCTAATGCAATGCAAACCGAAATAGCAATCAGGCCTTGCTGGCTCAACCCTTCATGGTTCCAGAAAGCAAGCAGGTTGGCAGCTAATGCCCCGATGGTAATGCCGGGCCATACCTGCCGGCCTAACAATACGAGCAACGCAAAAGCCATTCCTGATGGCGGCCACACGGCAAGTGCCGTTGTTCCGCTAAAAGCCAACGCTTGCCCCAGCCAGGCCGATGCGAAATAAAGCAGGGCTGCAATGCCTATTTTTAAATCTGTGGAGTATTTAAGCAGGGGTTTAGGCATTATAAATAATTATCTCATTATCAGTACAATATTGATAATAGATTTAAGCTTCTTTCATGATAAGGAGTTAACCGGCCAATAGCGAAGCCAAAGCGGCAAAAGCAGCGATAAACGGGATTTCAGATCAACAGGAAAAAAATAAACAGGGGCAGATTACCTGGTTTTAAGGATAAAGATTACCCTACCTTTTGAACGTTCAGGAGCCTGACCGGCCGAGGTTTTCATGAGTGAATTCTTTCGGATCTCTTCTTTTAATAATTGCTCGGCACGTGCGCTTAGTCCTCTATGAAGTGTTGTAATACCCACGATTTCACCATCTTCATCGCACTCAATTTCAAATTCTATACGGCCATCCTGGTTATCCGGCAGATCAGGAATTTTAGGTTCACTCGCCCACGCCCAACCGGCCATCGACAACCCAAATCCATCTCCTCCGCCACCGCCACCTTGCTGACCATAAAGCGTCTTGGCATCCAGCTTTCCTTCAGGATTTCCTTTATCACCTGTCTTGCCGGCATCATCTCCGTGGCTGGTTCCGCCTTCGCCTTTCTTATCTACAGGCTTTGTATCCGGTTTGTATTCTGTTTCTACTTTCCTCTTTACTTCTTCTTCTTTTTTAGCTTCCTCTTTGGGTGTAACCTTTTTCGTTTCTGTTTTATTTTCTTTAACAGGCTCTTTGGCGGCTTCCTTCTTCACTTCTTTTTCAACCACCGGGCTTTCCAGCTTGGAAACAATAGGCTCCGATATTTTTTCGGGTTCGGGCTCAGATGCAGGCTGCTCCTGGGATGTTTCCTGAACTTTTTCCTCCCGGGGATCGGGATTACTTTCTTGTGTGCCCGGAGATTTTTCAGGTTGCACTTCACCGCCTCCCTGCCGGTCTAATCCGAAGTTCAATTCAATACCATATTCCGGGTACGGTGGATTGGGTGCCCGCCAGGCCATCAGCAACAAAAATGCAATTAAGAGAACAGCATGAAACCCGATGGAAACCACCAGGGCTATCCGTTTATTCTTCTGTTCCTGCTGTGCGGTCATAACAATCGAAGATTAAGTTAATTACCCGGCTTGGTCGCTATTGAAACCTTTGCTTCTAATTTGGTTGCCACACCCGCCACGTAAACCATTTCGCGTGTCGGCACACTTTCATCTATATGCAGCACCACTACGCCTTTGGGGCCACCCAGCTTACTTTTCAGCTCACCTTCAAGGGTAGATTTGGTTACCTTCTTATCATTAACGAAAATCTGGAGGTCTTTGGTTACCGTAACCGAAACTTTTTGCACCTCAATCGTACTCTGCACGCTGGTAGGCAGGTTAACCGGCAAACCCGAAGGCGTTACAAATGAAGAGGTGAGCATAAAGAAGATCAGCAACAAAAAGATCAGGTCAGTCATGGAAGCCATGCTGAAAGCCGGGTCAACTTTATTTCGTGATTGCAGATTCATATTTAACGGGGTTCCTGCAACAGGTCGATAAACTCGATGGAAGAGTATTCCATCTTATGAATTACCTTGGAAACACGAGTTACCAGGTAGTTATAGCCGAGGTAGGCAATAATCCCCACAATCAATCCAGCAACGGTTGTTACCATAGCGGTGTAAATACCATCGGCCAGCAGCTTGGGGCTAACCGAACCTTCCTCCTGCGCAATGGCAATGAATGCGCTAACCATACCCATTACCGTTCCCAGGAACCCGATCATGGGCGCTGCACCGGCAACAGTGGCCAGTACCGAAAGGTTTTTCTCTAACCGGAAAACCTCAATCTTACCCACGTTTTCGATGGAAGCTTCGATGGTTTTTAAAGGGCTGCCTATCCGGGATACTCCCTTTTCAATCATCCGGGCTACGGGCGTATCGTGCTGCGCACACAAAACTTTTGCTCCGTTAATATCGCCCTTAAGCACCAGCTCCTTAATGCGGCCCATAAATACATCGGAGCTTACATTGGCCTTATTAACGGTAAGCACACGTTCTACAAAAATGTAAATGGCAATAACCGAACAGATGGCCAATGGAATCATCAACGGGCCTCCTGCCAATACCAAACTCATTAAAGAGATGGACTGATCTGCTGCCGTAGCAGCATCCTGGGCACCGGTTACAATTTGAGCTATGATCATACGTTTAAAAAATTAACTCAGTTTCTGTTTAAAAAGTATCGGGTTAGCCCGGTTTAATACCGGATAACCCAGGCTCCTTCGCCAAACTCCGGCTTGGAAGAATCTGCATTAGTCTGCGCTGCTGCAAAGGAATCAAAATCACTAATGGTAAGCCTGTAAAACTTCCACTTGCCAAAAGGCGGAATGATTTTAGTGCTTACTCCCCCGGTACTTAACTTTTTAGCCTGATCCATCAGCAGATCGCCATCTACCGCGCTGGCTATTACTACATAGTAGCGGTTGGTGCGGCTGCTTAAGGTTTCGATCGTTCCTGTCGTTGGCTTGACTACGGCATTTGCGGCTTCCTCCTCACGCCTTCTGCGTTCTTCTTCCTCTTTCTCGCGGGCCAGGCGTGCTTCTTCTTCCCTGCGCTTCTTCTCCGCATCCTGTTTGGCAGCAAGCTCTCGTTTTTCTTTCTCCTTTTGAGGCATATATACATATTGATAGAGCAGGAACCCGCCCACAACCAAAACCAAACCGATAATTACGGCAATGATGATGGGGGCATTAGACCTGGGCTCTTCCTCTGGTGTATAGGTGTAAGATTGACGAACCGGTTCTTCCACAGGTTCCTGTTCGGATTCCGGCTGTACCGTTGTTTCCGTTTCCAATGGTTTGTACTCGATATCGGGCAAACCGAAGTTGTCTTCTGAGCTGTTTTCGTTATTCAGATCCGATTCGTTTTTGTCTTTACGCTTTGCCATTTGGTTTTGGTTTATCTGGGTATTATCACAAAATTAACGCAATTTCATCAAATTAAGCTATTATCAAAATACCCAGGTAATTCCCCCCATCACATTCAACCCGCGCACCGGATAGTTCAGATAAATCGGGTACTCGTTCGAAAGCAGGTTATTTCCTTTTACAAACATCGAGAACTGCTTCGAGAACAGGTAACTCAGCTTGGCATTAAGATCAAATGCAGCCGGCAGCGTGGTGGTTAAATATATGGCTGCATCTCCATCATAAACCCGGGCTTTTGCCCCACCCTGTGCCAGCGCATCAACATTAAACAATAACTTCGAATACAGGTTAAAGGCAGTAGTTACACCCAACCGGTATTTTGGCCGGTGCCACGCCTCAGACAAATCGCCCGTACCGTATCCGAAGTAATCGCCCCGCAAGGAAACACGTGCCGTTTCAGCATGGGCAAAGCTCAGCTCGCCAAAAAAGTTAGTCCGCTTGGTGTTACCCTCATCATACGCCACATTAAACTTTGATGGATCGGTATCATCATTGATATAGAAATACCAGTTTTTCAGGTTGGCAAATGATAACCCGGTAGCGTAGGAAACCTTGCTGCCAAGCTTGCCTCTTATGCCTCCCAGGAACTCAACCGTTCTGTTGGTATGATACGTTCCCACATTCGCATTGATCCACGCATTTTCGCGTGCGAGCGTGTGTAACGAAACCTTATCCATATCACCCGTAAGGGTTGCATAAACTTCTACCGAAGGGCTTAGCGGATAGCTTGCCCTGAAATCGGGATAAAGATGCAGGTCTTTCGCTTTGCCTAATGTATCATTCTCAAAAGCAATGGTAGCGCCTGCGCTGAACAGCAGGTCGTCAACCAGGTAAAACTGGTAAGCGCCCTTCGCCTTAAACAAATGGCGCGGCTTGGCTTCAATGGCAGCATCTTTGCGCGTAACTAAGTAGTAATCCGTTCCAAACACCATCTTGCTTGTTTTCGATAACTCATAATCACCGGTAAAGCCGACATTTACTTCGCTTTCCTTAGCCCGGTAATGGTCATCGAGGTAGCTGAATGCTCCCTTTACTTTATAATTGAGCTTGCCTGAAGCCGTATTTTCAATTTCCCCGCCAACGCCAACTATGTTATATACCTGGCGGATCAATTCGCGGTTGATATCGGTACCCGGTGCATAGCCGTAGAAATGTGTGCCGATGCGTTCATAATCCAGGTAGCCTCCGGTTGTTACCTGCCTGCCAAAGCCTTTGCCAAACAAGCGCAACTGCGAGTTGGATGCTGCCGAATTGTTTCCGTCAACCGGGCCACGGCCAAAACCTAAATGGGAAACCTTAAATCCGTAAAACTTATCCTTATCGCGTTTGGTTGTGGCATAGGCATCAATAAAGGCAGACGCATAGTTGCCGAAAGCCGCACTCACATAGTTGCCATAGATTTTTGAGATCGGCTCGTTCTGCAAACGCAACGGCCGGATAGCGGGGTTATAATCGGGTGTATTGAAGCTGAGATTCTTAAAATTGTACGTAATGGCAGGCTTGATCGGTTCAGCCGGGCGCGGTGGTATTTTCTCAAAGAAGCGATTAGCCTGAGGCAGCGTAATCTGCTTCTCTTTCGTGATCTGGATCTCCACTTTTTCAATCTCGCCTTCACTCCACTTTTCAGGGGGCTGCGCCTGTAAAGGTATCGTTAGACTGATTCCTAAACCTGATGCTAAAAGTTGTAACCTGATATTGTGCATAAAATCAGTTGTCTAATGAATCTGGTTTTGCTTCCGCTTTCTTTTTCAGCTCGTCCGCTTCAATCTTCTTCAGCTTTTCGCGGGCCATTCCTTTTATGTTTTCCAATGGAAATGCTTCAAGCGAACGCAATGTTCCTTTTGCCTGGAACGCATCGCCCATAGCAAGGTAATTGTCGGCAAGCAGCAGGAACGACCTTCCCACCCACTCCGGGTATGCTGCAAAGTCGGTGTTCAGGCTCACTAATGTTTCGTAACACTGTTTATGCTGTTTGGAGAGGTATTGTATTTCGCCAAGCAGGTACTTGGCCTCCGCGCCATTTTCATCCCGTGCGGAGTTAAGTGTGGTCAGGAATTCATCCTGCGCCAGTTCATAATCGCCCCGCGCCATAGCTGCCTTGCCCAGAAAAAGCGAAGCTTTGTTTTGAGCGCCTGCATTTATGTTTCCTTTCTCCAGGATAATGCGGGCATAACGTTCAGCCGAATCATACTGCGCCAGCAGGTAATGCGACTCCATCAACCCCGACCAGGCCGTGTATTGTTCTTTCTTGTTGGCAGCAACTTTTACCAGTTGATGAAAGTGCGTAATTGCTTTTGTATAGTTCGCCTGCCTGTATTCCAGCTCTGCCAGGCGACCCACAACTTTTCCTGCAAAAAGAAAATTCCTGTCCTGCACTATGTCCTGATAGATGGCAAGCGCCTTGTTCCAGTCTTTAAGCCTGTAGTATGATTCCGCCTGGTAGTATTTTGCTTCTGACCGGTTGGCACTTTGCGGGTAAGAAACTAAGTAATTGCCCAACGCGGTAATGGCCTTTTGATAGTTCTGGTTGAAGTACAGGTTCTTGGCCGCTTCGTACTCAACCGATTCAATGCCTTTTGCATCCGGGTGCGCGGTTTTGTAGCTGGCTAAGTATTTATCAAACTCACCGGAGCGGCCACTCAGGTTCAATGCTTCCTGCAGCGGAATAAGCACATCGCTGCTGGCCGGGTGGCCCGGGAAATTTTCAATTACCGCTATATAATCGTTAGCCGTTTTGCCGTATTCTTTCAGGTTGAAATTGGATGCAGCCCTGCGCGTATAAGCGTAGGGAATATATTGCGAAGTGGGCTTGGTCTGAATCAAGGATGTGTAGCCTGCAACCGCGTTGGCATAGTTGCCTTGCTCAAATTCAATCTCGGCACGTTCATACATGGCCTTGTCCAAAAAGCTGGACTGACTGAAATTGCGGATTACTGTTTCGAGCTCTGCGGCAGCTTCATCGTACTTGCTCATGGTAGCCAGCACCACGCCAGCCTGCAAATGCGCATAGTCTTCATCGGCTGAACGCATCTGCGCAGCTTTCCGGTAATTCACCAGGGCATCGGCATAAGCCTTCGATACATAATAACAATCGGCCAGGCGCAACGTACCATCGGCCAGGTTAGGCTGGTTACGCGGAGCTTTGTTCACAAACTCCTTAAACGAGAACAGAGCCCGGTCGTACTGTTTCAGGTTGAAATACGCATAGCCCAAACCATACCGTGTTTTCACCAATAGCTCGTTGTTGCTGTAACCCGGTAATGAAATAATGCGCAGGTATTGTTCCGCAGCCTGTTCATACCTGCGACCTAATGAGTAGGCTTCGCCACTCCAGAAGCTTGCCTCGGCTACATAATCCGGCTCAACCGGGTAGCGTAAGGATTTTTCGAACAACTGAACCGCATTCGCATAATCATCTTTATTAAAGTATTCCATACCCTTTAATAAAGTGGCCTTCTGAAAAGCCCTGTCCACTGCCGGGCTCCGGGTTTTCATCGCCTCGATATACTCAATGGCTTTATTATAATTGGACGCATTGACATAAGCCTGCCCCAGCAATTCTTTTATTTCTTCGGCATGGGCGCTGTTGGGATACGTTACCAACAACTTCTCGAACTCTGCAATAGCTTTGTCGGGCTGCCCCATATCGTACGAAACTTTGGCAAACAGGTACGTGCTTTCTTCTACCAGCTTCGGATCGGGCCTGAACTTTCGGGCAATGTCGAATGCCGTTTGAGCCATCGGCTTCTGGTTCTGCTTAAGATAGAGTGAACCGAGATAGTAAGCGGAATAAAACCCGATTGAATCGGTATCTGCAAAGGATAGCTTCAAATACTTCATAGCGGGGTTATCCTCTCCCAATGTATAAGCCGAATACCCGGCACGCAGCAATACACCTTTATCGGCTTTAGCCTCTCTGCCATCCAGGTACTGCTGATACCCGGCATAAGCATTTTTATAATCCCCCTTTTTATAATAGGCCTCTGCCGACAGTAATGCAATCTCTTCTTTATTGGTAATCCCTTCGCGCGAAGAAACTTCATTGGCATAAGTAATAAGCTCATCGTAGCTCTTCTGGCGGTAATACACGTTGGCGATCATGTAGGGTACAATCTTGCCATAAGCTTCGTTCTGCCCCGCGCGTTTCAGGTCTGTCAATGCATTGGCATAATCGCCCTGGCTGTATTCAATAAAACCCGCATAATAGCTTGATGCCGGGCCGAACTCGCCTCCCAACGCTTTATTATAATTGAACTGATCCAATGCTTCTTTCAGAAAGCGCTGGTTAAACAAACTGTACCCCCAGCGGAAGCGGGCTGTACGTTGCTGGTCCTGGGCCAAAGCGCCAAATTCTATCCTGCTGTAAAATGAAGCGGCTTTTTTATAATTCTTTTCGGCATAATAAAAATTAGCCAGGTCATAGTTAGCTGTGCCCGCGCGCGGGTGTGTTGGATTTTTAGCTATAAAAGACTCGATCTGCTTCTCGGCATCGGAGTGGTACAGGTTAAGCGAACAAAACGCTTTGTAGTATTCGGCATCAGCCCGCCTGGTATCGGTTGGTACGGCTACGGCCAGGTACTCGCCAAACACTTCGCGTGCGGCACCGTACTGGCTGTGATTAACCAGGTCAACACCCGAATTGAAAAGCCGCTCGGCTTGCTGTTGTGATAAAATATTCTGCGCGTGTGCGAATGAAACAAAAAGCCAAGCCCCGGTAAAAATCAGGAGTTTCCTCATGGAAAGTTTTTTCGTAAAACAGGCTGCGGCCAAAAATATTGCAGACTTCAGTTTAAAAAATAAGCCCCATGCAAAAAATTCAAAACATGAATGCATGGACTCAAAACTACTAATTCTAAATGAAATCATCATCATGGCTAACCCAAATGATTACAGGCAAGAATTATTCCACCCTTGGTTCAATCAGGTTAAACCTTAATACGGGTAAGATCAACAGATGTTTTACATCATCAGCCGCAGCGCTAACTCCCGAAGCAACTGCCCTTCACTTGCATCTCCCGAATCCACACCTTTCAGCTTAAGGTCGGTCTGTTTCAGCAAAGTAATGGAGGCCACCACTTGCACAAGCGAGTAGCTTCTCAAAGCAGAGCTGTAATCGCGGGCAATAAACGGACTGATTTTTAGCGCAGTAACCAATCCTTTTTCACTTTTATCCGAAGCGCTATGCGCGATCAGCAACTTGCTGAAAAAGGAATACAGAAATGCAACAAGCGGAATAGCCGGGTTCTTTTTTGTATTGGCTTCAAAGTAGTTCACAATTTTGGCAACCTGCAGCCGGTCTTTCCTGATCAGGGCTTTCTGCAGCTCAAAAATATTATACTCCTTGCTGATGCCCACGTGAGCCATCACCATATCGGCCGTAATGGTTTGGCCGGGCTGTGTGTTAATCACCACTTTATCAATCTCGTTGGCCAGCCGGTTTAAATCATTGCCTACATATTCCGCCAACACCTGGACGGCCCTGTCATCCATTTTATAGTTCTTACCGGCAATGTATTCGTAAATGAATTCTCCTAATTGGGTATCGTAAGGCTTTTTAAATGTAGCCGCTACGGTAAGCTGCTCTATTTTCTTTCCAAGCTCTTTCCGCTTATCGAACGACTTATGCTTATGACAAAACACCAGCAAAGTTGAAGGAACAGGCCGCTGAAGATAATCCAGCAATTGCTTTGCTCCTGCTTCCTTCTGAAGATCCAGGATATCCTGCGCCTCTTTTACGATCACCACCTGCCGCTCGGCCATCATGGGAAAACGCCTGGCATGTGTAAGGATGGCGTTAACATTTACATCTTTTCCATACACCACTACCTGGTTAAAGCTCTTTTCAGCATCGGTTAAGACATTGCTTTCTATATAGTTGGATATCAAATCGATATAGTAAGTTTCCTCGCCCTGCAATACATACACCGGGTCATACTTTTTTGATTTCAATTTGTCCAGGATCTTCCGGGCTGCACTATCCATATTTTCTCTTTTGCGCTAAATTAAATGCTGTATAGATACCTACCAACGCCCCTGCCAGGTGCGACTCCCAGGAGATGAGCGGATCTCCGGGTAACACTCCGTAAAATATACCGCCATAGACCAGGAAGATGATCATGCTGATGAGCAATGACATGAATTCCTGCCGGAGAAATCCATAAAAGATCAGGAATGCGGCAAGGCCATACACCAGCCCGCTGGCCCCGATATGATAAGACGGGCGCGGGCTAAACAGCCACACCAGCATATTGGTAATGAAGTAACACCTGAAAAAAACAATGCCCCCGATGCGTTCGTAGAAAAAATACAGGACTGCCCCCAAAAACAGCAGGGGAAATGTATTGGAGATCAGGTGCATGTAGCTTCCATGAATCATTGGTGCGGTGGCTATGCCGATAAGCCCTTCCAGGCTGCGCGGCTTAATGCCTAAAAACCCCAAGTTGATGTGATAAAAAAACTGGATGGAATAGGCCAGCCACATAATAAACACCAGCCTGAATGGAACAACCGAGCTGTTGAAATACTTAGAAGCAGATGCCATGTCAGAACGCGGCCGGATCTTTAATCATGGGCAGGTTCACCAGCATCGCTTCTTCATCTCCTATCGTTTTCATTCCCAATACCCCACCCGATGACTGGGCGATTTCGGTTGCTATTTCACGAAGGCTTTGATAAAATTCTACTGCCACCTGGCGA
Source organism: Cyclobacteriaceae bacterium (assembly GCA_026129485.1). Classification (GTDB taxonomy): domain Bacteria; phylum Bacteroidota; class Bacteroidia; order Cytophagales; family Cyclobacteriaceae; genus ELB16-189. The sequence goes on along the minus strand of JAHCHY010000017.1, from coordinate 83,733 downwards.
TTTATCTTTCCAAAAACAGGCTCAAGCTGAGCAAGCAGTGCTGAGATTTCAGCAGTACGCTTATCTACTTTTGAAGGTAAGGATTGAATCACAATTTTGATCTTGTCTTCAAAATCCGTTCCTACTTCAGTATAAAATTCCACCAGGCTGGCCCCTGAATTTTTCTGCTTTGCTTCTGTAAGCGATATGGCCCGTCTTACTTCTTTATTATCAATATTACCATCGGCCCCTGCAATCAAAATGGAAACAAGCACCGGGGCCTTATGCAAGAGCTCCATTTCGGCTGAAGTAAGCTTTTCAAATTCCTTAATCATGTTTTCTTGGGCATGTTTTTCTTACGTGCTGGAATTACTGTAAATTTCAAATATTTTAGCCAAAAGTAACAGCATTCCGGTGGGAAGTATAAAGATAAAGTGTTACGCATGTACGAAAATGACCAGGTAAGAATATTTGTTGTGGAGGACGATCCGGCCTACACGAAATTCCTGAAATACGTATTGGGCTTAAACCCCGATTTTGAGCCGGAATTCTTTACATCCGGAAAGGACTGCATAGACCAGCTTCATAAAAAACCGTCCATCGTAACGCTGGATTATTCGTTGCCTGATATGGAGGGCGAAAAAGTATTAAAATCGATACGGGAGTTTGACCCTGACATCAGTGTGATTATAGTTTCTGCCCAGGAAAAAATAGGTACAGCCGTGGAGCTGCTCAAAGCAGGGGCTTTTGATTACATTACCAAAGATGAAGATGCCAAAGACCGGATTCTGAATTCGATTAAGAACGCCCGGAATAAAACATCGCTTATCCGGGAGATTGACCGGCTTAAGCACGAGATCACCACCAAGTACGAGTTTGAGAAAAGCATTATTGGCTCAAGCCCGGCCATTAAAAAGATTTTCGATTTGATCGAGAAAGCGGTTAAAACACAGATAACCGTTTCCATAACCGGAGAAACCGGAACCGGTAAAGAGCTTATTGCCAAAGCCATCCATTATAACTCGAAGCGCAAAAGCAAATCGCTGGTGGCTGTTAACGTGGCTGCTATCCCGAAGGAGTTAATCGAAAGCGAATTGTTCGGGCACGAAAAGGGGGCTTTTACGGGCGCTGCCAGCCGCAGGATCGGAAAGTTTGAAGAAGCCGAAGGCGGTACCATTTTCTTAGATGAAATTGGTGAAATGGAGCTTTCACTGCAATCCAAATTATTACGGGTTCTGCAGGAGAAGGAGCTAACCCGCATTGGCGGCAACCAGGTAATAAAGCTGGATGTGCGCGTAATCGTGGCTACCCATCGCAACCTGCAGGAAGAAGTCCGGGCAGGCCGTTTTCGTGAAGATTTGTATTACCGTTTGCTTGGTCTGCCAATTCATTTGCCGCCTTTGCGCGAACGGGGTCAGGATATATTATTGCTGGCCCGGCATTTCCTGGATCAGTTTGCCAAAGAAAACGACCTGAAGAAAATCAAGCTTTCATCGCAGGCACAGGATAAGTTGCTGCAATATCCGTTTCCGGGAAATGTTCGTGAGCTGAAATCGGTAATTGAGCTGGCCGCTGTAATGGCAACCGAAAACGAAATTCATGAGAAAGATATCTCGTTCACCACTCCCCTGCGCGATGATTCGCTTATGCTAAAAGAAATGACCTTGCAGGCATACACTTATCACATCATCCGAAACTACCTGAACAAATATAATAACAACGTGCTTGATGTAGCCCGCAGGCTGGACATTGGTAAATCATCGATATACCGCTACCTGAAAGAGATGGAAGAGCTTGGCATCTGAACCTAAACCACCAAACCCCCGCCCCCCGAATGAAGTTAACCTTGCAAACCTACGTACGAAAAGGTCTGTTCTATAAATCGGTAGTTGAAGATGGCTCTGACATCATATTCATCGTTGATTATGACGGCCACGTGTTGTATCAAAATCGTTCGGTGCGCGAAACGTTAGGCTACCGTTACAATAGCCTTATCGGTAAAAATTTTTTCGACTACATTCCGCCCCACGTTTTGCCTTATTTCAGGAAACAATTCAAGCTCAGCACCCGAAAAACGTATAACAAGGGAATAGAATTTCAGTTTAGGTGCAAAGACAAGAGCTACAAGTACCTGGAGTTCAACTCCATTAACCTGAATAAAAAAGAGGGCATCAAAGGCCTGATCCTGGATTGCCGCGACATTACCCAGCGCAAGAAAGATGCAGAGGAATTGTTGCGTGCTCAAAAAGCCAAAGAGCAATTCCTGGCCAACATCAGTCACGAAATCCGAACGCCCATTAATGGTATTGCCGGCATGGCCGGGCTGCTCAGCCAAAACCCCTCGCATGAAGAACGAAAAACATACCTGAACGCGATTAAAAGCGCAGCAGACAATCTTAAAGTAATTATCAACGACATTCTTGACCTGGCTTCGATCGAATCCGGAAAACTGCAACTGGAAAAAATAGGGTTCAACCTGAACGATCTGCTTCATTCATTGATTGATACATTCAGCATGCAGGCTAAAGAAAAACAAATCAACCTTACCTATTCTTTAGAGAAAGAAGCTAACCGGGTTTTTACTGGCGATCCGGTTCGGTTAAATCAAATCCTGATTAATCTGATCAGCAATGCTGTAAAATTTACACATGCCGGGTCGATTCAAATCCGGGTGCAGGCGCAAAAGCAAAAGGCCGATTACTACAAGCTCAGGTTTGATATTTCTGATACGGGCATTGGTATCCCGAAAGACAAGCTTCAAACCATTTTTGAGAGCTTTAGCCAGGCCGATGCAAGCGTTACCCGCAAATATGGAGGAACAGGCCTGGGGCTTACCATTGTAAAACAGCTGGTGGAGCTGCAGGGTGGTTCCATATTCGTTTCAAGTAAAGAAAATACAGGCTCAACTTTTACGTTTTACCTGCCATACAAGGCAGGCAAAACGGCTACTAAATCGATTAAGCCCAACACGTATCAACCCAAGAGCAAAGAACCTTTTAAATACCACTCCATTTTGCTGGTAGAAGACAATGATATTAACCGGCTCTATGCAAGCAGCATTCTTAAAATGTGGGGCTGCCATTTTGAAACTGCCGAGAACGGTGTAGTTGCGCTCGAAAAAATCCGGAACCATTCTTTTGACGCTATCCTGATGGACGTTCAGATGCCGGTAATGGATGGATTGGAAACAACCAAGGCAATCCGGCAAGGCGATCTTAAAAAAAGAAATGTGCTGATTATAGCGCTTACGGCTAATGCCACCCAACAGGATTACCAAAAATGCCTGGATGCAGGAATGAACGATTGTATCACCAAGCCCTTCACACAACAGGACTTGTTCAATATCCTGAACAAACACCTGGGCCGAAAACCATCGCTGAAAAAAGAAAATGGTAATGGCATCTCAAAACCACAAAACACATTGGTGGATTTGAGTTACCTCCGTAAAATGTCAAACAATAACCAGGATTTTATCAATGAAATTATAGGCACATTCCTGGACTCCATGCCCAATAGCATCAGTGAGATCAATCAAAACTCATCAAGTGGAAATTGGGAACAGGTAGCTAAAATAGTGCACAAGATTAAGCCCACTATAACTTTAATGGGAATTCATTCTCTGAAAGATAAAATTGCATTACTTGAAAATGAGGCCAAGACCAACCCGGGGTCGCAGCAGTCAAAAACGCTTGCCGATGATGTATCCTCTACCCTGAGCCGGGTGATTGAATCGCTCCGCGTGAAGGCTTAGTTCCGGTTAACCACCACCAGCTTCCTGTGTACGGTTGCTCCCTGTGGTGAAGATATTACTACATAGTACACGGCATTTGCCAGGCCCGAGACATCCACTGGTTGTATGCCATTGCTTGCTCCTTCAAAATCTCCACTCAATACCGTAATGCCACGTTGATCCAAAATTTTCCATGATGTACCCGGTGCAACTTCGGCAGGTAATCCAAAGTTAAACTCAAGGCTTGCCGGGTTAGGGTACATTTGTATGGCCTTGATCGCAACCAAAGCAGGTGTATCATCTACAGCCGTAATCGGATCGGTAACCTTAGGCGCAACACCCGTGCGCATTACAACAGACTGCAAAATCTCGTTGGACTGTAAATCCTGCACATAGCCTATCAGCATTAAGCCGTTCGGGTCAACAATCGGAACATCCAGCACTACATCCAGCGCCTCGCGTATCAAAACCTGACCGGATGTAAATGGCAACTCCACCACCAGCCCGGCAGGAGTAAACAAATTCTTACGCAACACATTCTTGTTACCATTCACATCCTTTTCAAGCAAGGCCACATTGATCAATATAGGCCGTGTATAAGCTTGCCTTGCAGTAAGCGTGAGGCGCACACTCATTTTGGTGTTCACAGCGGTTGGCAAATCCTCAACTTCCAGGTCAAATACAGGATCAACCAAAGCCCTGCGGTCAATTTCAATTTTGTTGATCTCCGTATAAATACCGGTAAACTTGCCGGGTTCCAGCTTACCATCCATAATCGTGTACGGAGGTTGTGAAACCCTGTAGCGCAACGCACGGGCGGCAGGGTCTTCCGGGTTATCGCGGTTGAGCGGATCAACTCCGTTAAAGTTCACATGATATTGAACCTGGTCGAAATCAGAGAATCCCCGGTCTGTAAGCTGTGCCTGGTACAACCCATTCAGGTGGTTATCTGCTATTACACTGATACCAAGCTGAGAGGTAGTAAAATGCTCAACCAGTACGTTTCGCTGCTTCTCCCCTACATATACGTTGTCGAATGCAAAGCCATCGAAGGTAGTGCCTGGCGCATTGGTACCGTTGCTCGCCAATGCCAGCCTGAAACGCACCTGCTTTCTTTCATCGTTCAGCTTAGGAATCATATCCAGGTTGAAGCGTGCATTCTTCCAACCATGTTGCTCACCCGTCCAGCCATACTGTCCTAAAAGCTGGTTACCCGGATTAGAAGGAATACCCTGACCATTAAACCAGTTAATTCCCTGATCGCGCGGTTCGGTTACGGCAGGGCCAACCAGTTCCCATGTTGCACCTCCGTCAATTGAATATTGCAGCACTACACCATCCAGGCTGGTTTCCAGGTCAGAGAAATAATCCAGGGCAAACATGGGCCGCTGAAGATTATCCAGATCGTAACATGGACTGTTAACCACGGATTTCTCATTAGGGAAATATGCATTGCTATTATTACCCGTCCACCATACATTACCGGCACTGCTTGCGGCCGTTATTTCTTCTCCTGAAGGTACACCGTGCTTCCAGCTTACAAGCGTATTGTCGTCCGTATCTACCAGGTTTTCAATAAACCAGCCGGCTGGTGTATTAAAATTCTCAGGGGGATTACCGGAAGCAGCAATCACGGTTACGTATGGGGCAATGGTTACCGGCCTGGTTCTGGGCAAGCTTGAGCAACCCAGGTTGGTTATTACGGATAATGTAGGGTTATACGAACCTGTGCTCACATATTTATGAATAGGGTCACTGTAAGTTCCGATTGTTCTGCCACTGTTAGCCGGAGGTGTAATCGTACCGAAGCCGCTCAGAACATCGCCATCATCAAAATTCCAATTGTATTGTGCTATCGTGCTTGAGCCCAGGTTGGTGATAATTGCTTTAAATCTTGTACTGTCATTATTACAGATCGCAAAGTAATCGAAATTAACAACAGGGATAGTGCCTACAATAACGGATGTTGGATTAACATAAGTATTGGAGCAGCCCTGGCTGGTTGTAACCTTCAATGAAACAGTAAAGCTGCTGGCATTACCGTAGGTATGACTTGGGTTATCATATGTACCAGTGGTTTTTCCGGAGTTAGTGCCCATTGGTATGGGCATACCCGGAGCACCGACTACAGTATTGAAATCTCCAAAATTCCATTCATACAAGCTGATGACTGGCGCAAAAGGAGTATTCACATTTGAAGGTTTAATGGTAGAGCCATCTGCAAATACAGTCGGGCTATCGATACAATTTCCTGATGAGCTGAACAAAGCGACCGGGCTGGCCTGAACCTTAACATTCCGCGTCTTGAATGATGTTACGTTCGCTACATTGGTATAAGTAAACTGGATCGTATAAATACCCGATGTAAGGTTGTTGGTCGGGATAAAATATTGTGATCCGGAAGTACTTAGGGTTAATCCGGGTGTTAAGCTTGTAAAGCTTTGCGCAAGGCCGGGGTTTCCACCATCAAGCGGAATCAATAAGATCTCTCCTGTATCTGCACAAACCCGGAAATCGCCATCACCATCTGTTGATGCACCCTGAACTGCAAAGTCAACTACAGTAAGCGGGTTAACCCTCAGGTTTTGCGAGGTCGAGTTCGTGCATCCATTGGCATTCGTATAGGTATAGGTAATAGTATTAACAGATTCAGGCGTACCGTCATAAAGTGTAGCATCAGCCGGGGTAAGGAAAGTACGATCAAATCCGGTATCCGGATCAATTGATGTAGCTGTTAACCCCGAGCCTGGTATTATGGTAAATAATCCACCGGTTTGGAACGCATTCAATTCCAGGTTAATTCCATTTTCAGGAACATCAGGTGGTGCAGGAATGCCAATGAACGAAGCATTTGGCAAAGGATTAAGCGTAAGGTTCATGGTGTCAAACTCGGTCGGGCAGACTCCTGAGGCTGCAATAGTAAGTGTAAGCACCCTTACCGTTGGTGAAGCAATCGCTTTATCAGCTGCGCTTAAAATATACCGTGGGTTTTCAATAGAATTATTATCAAACGTACCCGTACCCCCCGACCAGGAATAAGTTGAAGGTGCGAATGTAACAGAACCCTGAATTTCAATATCGTTTTGATCTACGCACACGGCAAGATCAGGCCCTGCGGTAAAAATAGCTTTCGGATTTACATTCACTAAAACGGTGAATGAATCGCCTAAACAACCGCCCGCTTGTGAAGTGGGTGTAATGGTGTACGTTACCACCTGGTTTACACCCGAATTGTTTATAAGCACATCATCAATGATTGAGCCCGATTTCAATGAAGATGTTTCCCCGGTTACATCCGGGTGAGGTAAAGCAGTCCAGGTGAAATTAGACGCCAACGAGTTGCCTAACGTATTGACATTGTTCTGAAGGTCATATCCAACAGCAGATCCGCTACAGATATCCGGGGCCGGGGCCGACATCCCCACAGGCTCTGGCTTAATCGTTATCGTAACCTGGAACGATGCACCCACACACCCGTTGGTGCTGGTTGGCGTAATGGTATAAACCACCAGTTGGTCTACATTAGTGTGATTAACAATTACATCGGTAATAGAAGGCCCTGATTGAATAGTGGTGCTCTCACCTGTAACCAAAGGATTCGCATTATCCGCAGCAACCCATGTAAACGTACTGCCTACATTATTCCCCAACGAAGCCAGGTTCAACAACAAACTATATGCAACAGGTGCATCACTACATACAGTCTTCGCATCATTTACTCCAACCGGTTCCGGGTTAACTGTTACCACATAATTGAACGAAGCGCCCACGCAGCCTCCGGGGCCGGTTGGTATGAATGTATAGGTTACCGTACCGGTAACACTTCCCACGTTGATTGGATTATCTGAAATTGTGCTGCTTCCGCTTGCTGCTACGCTTGCCCCGGTTACCGGGCCTGATATTGAGCTTGTCCAGGTATAAGTTGTTCCAGCCACATTAAAGGCGGGCGTAAAATTAAGGGCGCCTGCTCCACTGCATCGGGTAATTGTTAAAGGAGCACTTGTAACTACAGGGGCAGGGTTAACGGTAACCACCACTACTATTGGAGTACCGTTGCAACCACTGGCTGATGGCGTGATCGTGTAGGTCGCTGTTCCGGCTGCGCTTGTGGTAGCGGTTAATGTTTGGTTTATTGATGTACCAAAGCCTGTCGTAGCCCCGCTTACATTACTCTGCACTACTGTCCAGCTATACGTTGCGCCTGCTACGCCATTCGTAGTGCTTAAGCTGATATTGGTAGTTGCTCCACTACAGATCGATTCTGTATTTGGGGTAGCCGCTACATCCGGCAGCGGACTTACTGTTACTATCACTGTAACCGGTGTGCCGTTGCAACCGCCTGATGATGGTGTGATCGTATAGGTAGCTGTTCCGGCTGTCGAGCCTGTGGCGGTTAAAGTCTGGCTGATCGTTGAACCCGTATCGGATGTCGCTCCGGTTACTCCGCTCTGAACCACCGTCCAGCTATAGGTTGCGCCACCTACTCCATTGGTTGTACTCAAGGCAATGTTTGTATTTGTTCCACTGCAAATGGTTTGTGAGGCGGGTAACGCTACTACATTCGGAACAGGATTAACCGTTACCACCACTACTACCGGGGTGCCAGTGCAACCATTAGCTGATGGCGTGATCGTGTAGGTCGCTATGCCTGCTACGCTCGTGGTAGCGGTTAACGTTTGATTGATTGATGTACCAAAGCCCGGAGTGGCCCCGCTTACATTACTCTGCGCTACCGTCCAACTGTAGGTCGCGCCTGCCACACCATTGGTGGTGCTTAAGCTGATATTGGTAGTGCCCCCGCTACAGATAGATTCTGTATTCGGGGTAGCCACTACATCCGGTAACGGGTTTACCGTTACAATAACTGTTATCGGGGCACCATTGCAACCACCTGCATTAGGGGTGATGGTATACGTAGCTGTTCCGGATGTCGAGCCCGTGGCTGTTAATGTCTGGCTGATCGTTGAACCCGTATCGGATGTCGCTCCACTTACTCCACTCTGGACTACCGTCCAACTGTATGTTGCGCTTCCAACTCCGTTTGTCGTACTTAAAGCAATGTTTGTATTCGCTCCACTGCAAATGGTTTGTGAGGCGGGTAACGCTACTACATTCGGGGTTGGATTAACGGTTACCACCACTACTATTGGAGTGCCATTGCAACCATTAGCTGATGGTGTGATTGTGTAGGTAGCGGTGCCTGCTGCGCTTGTAGTGGCAGTTAATGTTTGATTGATGCTCGTACCAAAACCTGAGGTTGCTCCGCTTACATTACTTTGCACCACTGTCCAACTGTAGGTAGCGCCTGTTACACCATTGGTGGTGCTTAAGTTGATACTGGTAGTTGCTCCACTACATATCGTTTCCGTGTTTGGTGAGGCCACTACATCCGGTAACGGATTAACCGTTACAATAACTGTTATCGGGGTGCCATTGCAACCGCCTGATGATGGTGTAATGGTATACGTGGCGGTACCCGAACTGCTTGTAGTAGCCGTTAACACCTGACTGATCGTACTGCCTGTACCGGACGTGGCTCCGCTTACGTTATTCTGAATCACTGTCCAACTGTATGTTGCGCCTCCGACTCCATTGGTGGTACTTAAAGCAATGTTTGTATTCGCTCCACTGCAAATGGTTTGTGAGGCGGGTAAGGCCACTACGTTCGGGGCCGGGTTTACCGTTATCACCACTACTATCGGGGTGCCGTTGCAGCCACTGGCTGATGGCGTGATCGTGTAGGTAGCGGTACCAGCTGCGCTTGTAGTGGCCGTTAATGTTTGATTGATGCTCGTACCAAAACCTGAGGTTGCTCCGCTTACATTGCTCTGCACTACTGTCCAGCTGTAGGTTGCGCCTGTTACTCCGTTGGTAGTGTTTAAACCAATGTTGGTAGTTGCGCCACTACATATCGTTTCCGCATTTGGTGTGGCTACTACATCCGGTAGCTGGTTAACCGTTACGATAACTGTTATCGGGGTGCCATTACAGCCGCCTGCATTAGGTGTGATCGTATAGGTAGCTGTACCCGGTGTCGAGCCTGTGGCGGTTAATGTCTGGCTGATCGTTGAACCCGTGTCGGATGTCGCCCCGCTTACCCCGCTCTGAACTACCGTCCAGCTATAGGTTGCGCCCCCAACTCCGTTGGTCGTGCTTAAGGCGATGTTTGTATCCGCTCCACTACAAATGGTTTGTGAGGCAGGTAAGGCTACTACGTTCGGAACAGGATTAACCGTTACCACCACTACTACCGGAGTGCCATTACAGCCATTAGCTGATGGTGTGATCGTATAGGTAGCGGTACCGGCTGAACTTGTAGTAGCGGTTAATGTCTGGTTGATGCTCGTGCCAAAGCCTGAGGTTGCTCCGCTTACATTGCTCTGCACTACTGTCCAGCTATACGTTGCACCTGCCACGCCATTGGTCGTACTTAAGCTGATATTGGTAGTGCCTCCGCTACAGATAGATTCTGTATTCGGGGTAGCAATTACATCCGGTAACGGGTTTACCGTTACTATCACTGTAACCGGGGTGCCGTTGCAGCCGCCTGATGATGGTGTAATGGTATACGTGGCGGTACCCGAACTGCTTGTAGTAGCCGTTAACACCTGGCTGATCGTACCACCTGTACCGGACGTAGCTCCGCTTACATTATTCTGAACGACTGTCCAGCTATAGGTTACGCCTCCAACTCCGTTGGTCGTACTTAAGGCAATGTTTGTGTTCGTTCCGCTGCAAATGATTTGTGAGGCAGGTAAGGCTACTACGTTCGGGGTTGGACTAACGGTTACCACCACTACTACCGGGGTGCCAGTGCAACCACTGGCGCTTGGCGTGATCGTATAGGTAGCCGTACCGGCTGAACTTGTAGTGGTAGTTAACGTTTGATTGATGCTCGCACCAAAGCCTGAAGTGGCCCCGCTTACATTACTTTGCACTACCGTCCAACTGTAGGTTGCGCCTGCTACTCCATTAGTCGTACTTAAGTTGATACTGGTAGTACCCCCGCTGCAGATCGATTCTGTATTAGGTGTAGCGACTACATCCGGTAACGGGTTAACCGTTACTATCACCGTAACCGGGGCGCCATTGCATCCCCCTGCATTAGGGGTGATCGTATAGGTAGCGGTTCCGGATGTCGAGCCCGTGGCTGTTAATGTCTGGCTGATCGTTGAACCCGTATCGGATGTGGCCCCGCTTACCCCACTCTGGACTACCGTCCAGCTATAGGTTGCGCCTCCAACTCCGTTGGTCGTGCTTAAGGCGATGTTTGTATTCGTCCCGCTGCAAATGGTTTGTGAGGCGGGTAAGGCTACTACGTTCGGAACCGGGTTTACGGTTACACTAACAACCTGGCTTGCGCTTGGACCGCATGAACCAACAATAGCCTCAAACTCGTAATCCACAGTAAGCGGAGAACCTGTATTATTAATCAATGCTTCAGATAAGGACTGACCATTAGTAAATAAGGCCCCTGCGGCATACGATCCTGTTACTGCTCCGTAAGTAACACTCGCCAACCGTACTTGTCCTCCGCTAATCGGTGTGTTGATAAGAATACTGGATTGCTGCCCGCTGCAGATCGTGCCCGTTCCTCCTCCTGAGTTATTCGTAACCGTAAATGTCGGATTCGGATAGACCCGAACTGTAACCACCTGGTTAGCTGGTGCGAGTGGACAAACCGGGGTTGTAGCCGGTGTTGTTACATTAAATACATACTCGACATCTATCGGTGCATGGGTAGTGTTGAACAAAGTTTCCTGGAGAGGCGTGGCGCTATTGAATGTTGTTATCCCCGGGTTAACCGTGCCACCGGTTACACCACCATAGAATACCGCTACCACATTAATCTGATGTCCGGCTGTTACGCTTCCAAAGAAAATACTGGTTTGATCGCCATGACAAATCTGCGGAGCAAAATTAGTCGCCACAAAAGTGGGATTGGGATTTACTACCACATCCGTAAAGTACCCGGAAGTGGTACAGCCATTCGCTTCCACTTCAAGATTATATCGGACTGTAACAGGATTATTCCCCGAATTGATCAGCGTTTCTGTGATACCGGAACCGGGGGTAAATGTGGAGCCGGCCGATAAAGTTCCCCCGGTTACTGAGCCATAATTTACAGATGTAATTCTTACAACTGCACCCGAAGTTGCGCTGTTCAGCAAAATATCTACGGCTGAATTACTGCATATAGAAGGTGAATTATTTGTAATGCTGAGCACCGGTGTTGGATTAACCACTATGGTCGCCTGCTGGGTAACCGGATTAGCACAATCCGGGGTAGCCACACTAAATGTGTACACAATGCTTACCGGTGCATTCGAAGTATTGGTGAGTCCTGCTCCTTCTGTAAGAACATTTCCATCAGCAAACGTTCCCCCGGCAGGATACAATCCCCCGGTTATAAATGCGCCATAGTTAACCGGTTGCAGGCTGATGGTGGACCCAGCTGTAGGTGAAGCAAGGGCAATTGAAATTGATGAGCCACTGCAAATATGACCTGTTCCACCTCCTGTATTGTTTGTTATCATAAATACAGGAATCTCATTAACCGTTACATCAATTTGATCTGTATCAGTGCACCCAAAGGCATCCGTAACCTGTAAAATATAAGTTGTTGTACCTAATGCCGGTATTACTACCGGGTTTGACTGGTTACTTGTAAAGCTTGGTGGCAAACTTGTCCAGTTATACGTATATGTTCCGTTTCCACCTGAAGCCGATGGACTTCCACCCAGGGAAATACTCTGACCATCACAAAGGTCTGTATTAACTCCTGCGTTTGCTATCACAGCAAAATCAACTAAAACACTTACCGTTGTAGCGGGACTCTCACAATCTATGGTTTGAGTTACATAGAGATGATAGGTACCTGGTGTCATATTATCAACTTCGAAAACGCCCGGTGTAAACGGGCTACCTGTTCCTACCAAAGTTGTGAGTGCTGCATCTGAATACCATTTCAGATCAGTACCCGTAGCTGTTAAGGCGGGTATTGCTCCTCCCAAACAGATGGGAGCTGGATTTGATGCAACCGGGGGGCTTGCAATTGAATTGATTATAATATTAACAGGCGCTGAAACAGCAGAAGTACATCCGGCCTGTATCTCATATACCGTATAGCTTCCACTGTTAGCTACAGCTGTTGATACACTAAGGGTTTGATTTACTTCTCCGGGAATCAGCACTCCATCCTTGTACCATTGGTTTCCACTAACCGCACTGCTGCCAAGTATTACTGCAGGATCTCCCACACATGCCATTACCGGGCCAACCGGTGTGATTACCGGGGTTGGGATGCTTGCGTTAACCGTTACCGCAGTAGTGCCTGACAGACTCAGGGTACAACCCGTTACCGGATTATAGGCTTCAACTGTTAAGGTAGTGCTTGCTGTTAATGGCGAGCTTACCAGGTTTATCGAACCTCCCGTTCCGGCAACATATACGCTCACAGGAGTAACACCATCAAGCAACCTATAGTTAATTCCCGGTTCTGTGCCAACAATAGTAACGGTAACAGTGCTTCCGTTACATATAGTTGTATTGGCAGGACTTACGACTGGGGTGCTAAGCGGTAAAGCATGGATCGTTACGGCTACCGTATTCGACACAGCAGAAGGGCAACCGCTAACCGTGCTGATAACAGTATAGTTACCGCTGTTTGCCGGGTTAGTTGTAATGTTTATTGTAGTACCGGTCTCGCCTCCCAGTAGAAAACCATCCTTATACCACTGATTGCCGGTGGCTGCATCGCTTGTTAATATGATTGCTGACGAACCCTCACATACTGTAACAGGCCCCGCAGGACTAACAATAGGGGCAGATGGTATCGGGGTAACGGTTATGGTTGTATTATCAGTTGCTGAGATTCCATTGCCATCTTTAACCGTAACTGTATAGCCGGTAGTGGTAACAGGAGATGCAACAGGATTAGCAATATTGGCAGCCGACAACCCGGCCACAGGGCTCCATGAATATGTAAAGGGCCCGTCTCCCGTAACATTTGTATTAAGTGCAACCGAACCACCGGTACAAATGGATACATCTCCACCTACAATGGAGGCTGTAGGATTTGCTCCTCTTATACCCGTAAAATAATTTGTCTGTCCCGCTGGAAGGCTGGCGTTAGCAGCCGTTAGTGTATTTGAGGCTAATGTCGTAAACTTAACCCATGGGTTAGCTGCCTGGTCAAATGTTCCCGTTAGTTGGGCAGCGTGAATACTTCCCTCCGCCCCTGTAATGTCCGCATTGGGGTAGGTAGCGGTAATGGTAGCTGTACAACCGGTTATTCCACTCTGGTCAACCTCCCAATAGCGGGTTAAAAAATTTGAAGCGCTGATGTTGTTGGGGTGCTTGGCATCTACAACCGAAACAGCCACATTAGCAGGAAATCCGGCACCTGCTGTTACATTAATTGTTACAGGCGAGTACTCTGTTGTTCCCGTATTATCACCTATGGGGAACAGGAATGCACCCGTACCGGAAAAAGTCTTGACTACCCGGCTTCCATTGGCAATAATCATTCTTGTGGCAGAAGGCGATGCTATTGAAATTGTTGCTGCCGGGCCAAGTGTAAGATCGAAACCCGCTAAATTCAGTACTCCATTTGTAAGCGTGAGCGTACCATTCACGGTAACATTTCCACCCAAAGATGCCTGACCCGAAGATTGGTTAATAACAAGATTGTTATAGGTTCCCGATGCAATAGTTTGGGATGCCCCATAATAGGTAACTGTTCCGGTGGCAACTGCAATGCCATTAGTGGCCCCGGTAAAGCGCAGATTACCGCCTGTATTATCGAGCACACCCGTTACGGTAAGCGCATTTGCTCCTAAATCCAGAATAGTTGAATTGGTGAGGTTGTTATTAACCGTAATCGCTCCGGCCGCATTCTTCTGGCCTGCACCGGATGTAACCAGATTGTGATAAACAACCGCGCCCACTAACTGGGTCGAGGCTCCATTGTAATGAACTGTTCCTGAATTATGATTAAATGTTCCTGAATTGGATAAGCTACCATTCAGAAATAGTGTTGAACTTGTAGATGTCAAAGTTCCGGCATCTATAGTTAAACCGTTTAAGACAACATTATTCGAACCAAAGCTAAACGTACCCGCACCTGATTTGGTGAGATTAAAAGCAGGGGCACTTATTGCTCCTCCAACCGTAAGCGTATTTGAATTGACTGTTACCTGGCGATTAGCGGTTAGTGTAACCGGCCCGGTGCTTAGATTCAGATTTTGCGGGCCATTAAAAGCAAAATCGCCATTCCATGCTATAGGGTAGTTGGTAGTTGTAATGGGGCTTCCTGATGCATTACCAATTATACCTCCATTGATGGTAAAGGTACCCGCTGATGTTCCCAATGCATTTGCGTGGTTAACATTCAAAGTTCCTCCGCCAAGTGTGAAACCACCTGTAAATGTATTAGCTCCAGCAAGGGTGAGTGTTCCGGAACCTAACTTTGAGATTCCAATAGCGCCACCACCAATTACTCCGCCAATCGTTAGCTCCCCTCCGTTTACAGTTACTTGCCTGCTTGCATTGGGCGTTACTGAACCTGTTCCCATATTAAGGTTCTGGGTTCCAGTAAAGGCAAAATTGCCATTCCAGTTTTGCGGGTTATTGGTCGATAGTGTAATTGCTCCTGCTGATGAATTATCAAGTATTCCTCCCGAAATAGTAAATGTTCCTGTACCAATTGCCGTGGCGCTATTGATATTAAGCGTACCGGCCGACAATATTGTACCACCAGTATAGGAGTTACTACCACTCAAAGACAAACTGCCTGAACCATTCTTTACGATTGAGAGAGCCGAACCAGAATCCTGAATTGTTCCTGCATAGTCGTTTAAACCGGACGTAGTGATTGTTAATGTTGCAGACACGGCACCTGCATTTTCTACCACTGGTGTACCCACAGTTCCGTTTGAGTTCAGTCCTGAGATCGTTACACTTAATCCATTTAATCTTAAAGTACCGGTACTACCAGGCCCATAAGTAATAGCATTGGGTGATCCAGAATTTAATGCATTTGGATTGGATAGCGTTACCCTACCAGCATTTATTCCAAGTCCTCCTGTAAATGTATTATTTCCTCCTAAAATTAGAACACCTGCCCCATCTTTGGTTAACCCATAAGAACCCGACAAGACTCCACTTAAACCAAGTGTACTGGAGTTAACTGAAACAATTCTATGATCCGTTAAAGTGATTAATCCTGATCCCATATCCAAGTTTTGGATTCCGAAGTAGGTAAAATCACCGTTCCAAGTTTGAGGATAGTTTGTAAGGGTTATTGCCCCACCTGTTGTGTTTGACAACGCACCTCCATTAATTGTTAATGTACCCGAACTTGAACCAAAACAGTTAGTGTTATTTGCATTTACGGTGCCTGTATTAAGGGTTAAGCCACCTGTAAATGTGTTAGAACCTGATAATGTTAGGGTTCCTGAACCATTCTTCGTGATAGAACCGGTTCCTCCGATAACGGATGAAATTGTCAAATCCGGGTTTGCTGCCCCATCTGCAATATTGAACACACGATTAACTGCTCCTAGGGCAATCGGAGCGCTTATTAGAGCGATGGTTCCACTTAAGTTTGTTGTTATATCTCCGGCAAGAGTAATCGTGCCTGTACCCGTTATAGAAGTACCAGTCATATTGATTGCCGAAACGGAAGTAATATTGTTAGCTCCAAGCGCTAAAACCCCGCTCGATACGGTGAGTGAATTCGTGATGGCCACATTACTGACCATTGTAATCGTATTGTTACCACCCCCCCCGGTATTATTAATAGTAAGATTTGATACCGTTGCAGGAAGTCCTGTGCCTTCACTCTGGTTGGAAGTTCCTATGTAATGATAATTGGCCGAGGTGGAATAACTTCTTGTTCCATTTACCTGAACACTACCGGTAGCGCCTGAAGTAGCAATACCACCAGCAGAACCAATCCTAAGGGTAGCCCCGGAGCCAAGTGTAAAATTACTTGAGCCAGCACCTGTCAGTAACCCTCCGGCAGGAATAGAAAGATCACCATTAGCCAAAAAAGTACGCGCTGCCCCTCCTGCGTTCAATGAAACTGTACCCGAAACCGTACCCGTAGCAGCTGCACCAAGCGTAAAGTTTAACCTGCCTCCCGTCCCTCCCAGTGTTAAAGTTTCACCGGCTGAAACAGAAAACACATTTGTAACTGTAATCGTATTTCCGCTTGAGGCTCCAACCAAAACACAAGAACCGCTTACGGTCAAGCTGTTCAATGAAATTGAGGGAACATTGGTAATGTTTCCGGATTGATCTGAGCTTATGATTACCACATCGCCTGCCACCGGTGGTGTGCCACCGCTCCAGTTGGCGCCTGCTGTCCAACTGCCGCCTGTTGCCGGCAACCAGGTTTTTTGGGCATACGCCCTTGTAGATAGTGTAACTACCAGGAATACAAGGAATAAGCGGGATACCTGAAGAAAGGAATCTGAAAACAACCCAACTGCTGATGACGGATTTTTACGTGTAGGCAGTCGTAAAGTCAAGGGCATAGATTCGGTATTGGCCAACTTCAGATTCTAAATAATATAGACCCAGTAAAAGTAACCATTTTTGGCTGATTTAAGGCTTCAGCGAAGTAATTTACCTTCAGAATTCAATTTCAGCAGCGCCATTTTCTTCTGCCCGTTAAGCCCCCCGACCGTCATGGTTCCCATAACCATAATTTTACCATCAGCCAGCTGAAGCACAGCCCCGGCCTCATCAAAAGATTCTCCGCCAAATGCATACGGGCCCCATACCGGTGAGCCCTGACGATCGAGCTTAAAAAGTGAAAAGTCTTCAAACAGGTTTGAGTTTATGTTTTGGGTGCCAAGGATCAGGAAATCGTTACTGATTGAATTATAGAAGCCGTTCATTCTTAGCTCAGCATCCGGGTATGATCCTAATGATGACGGGTAAAACTGGTTCTCGTTATTGAACTGTAAACTTCTGTCTAATCTAACTACATAACTCCTGCAGACTCCGGCATTGTTCCGGGCCACACCCGTTAACAAAAAACCCCTGTCAAACAGGTCAGGAATATCAATATCGATAACGGCTTTTAATATCTCGTCTTCATTTGCCTGCCCCAGAATATCGAACAACGCTTCTCCTTCATATAATTCAACACCTGCATCATTGAGTGAAAACACCCAGTATTTAAAATCTCCCGAGCCTCCCCATTCAACATTGGTGTAACCAAAGAAATGAATCCTGTTTGCATCTATCTGAATTGCCTTGACAATAACATCTTCAGAATTATCCTTGCCCGTTGTTTTAAGCCAGGCTGACGGTGCAATCGGCAACGTTGGCTCATCAATAAACCGAACATGCATGCCATCCCGTATATCACGCGGGCCTTTTACATCATCCACAGCCGTTGTGGCGCCCGAAACGATGAAGCCACTTTGAGTAGTTGTTACCCCTCCACCTATAATCGTTACCGAATTGACCTCTTCATCGCTGGTGGCGGTTAAACTATACCTTGTACTATCCAATTCAGCTCCACTGCCGCTCATTATTTTTAAAAATATATCGCGATTTCCCGGAGTAATCTCCGTTTCCCCGGCAATAATCAATCTTCCATCCGGGTGCAACTCAATATCCTTTACATAGTTGGGCTTATCAGAAAGCCCAATGAAATTTTCCCATATTACATTACCCTTCAAATCGACCTTTACCACGTAAATCATGGAAGTGCGCCCGGGTAATGCGCTGTTACCTACCATTACAATCGATCCATCGGCTGTTAAAACAAAATCAACACCGGTTTGCTCGCCATCGTTGCCATAAAATTTAACAAACGTATTGTCATCCAGAACGGGTACATTACGCTCCGTATCGCAGGAAAACATGAACGCTATCAACAATATGCAACCTAATCTTGTCATTAATTATCGGTAGGAACTGTATGCTTACGTTTTAAGAATTCGAATGGCGATTTCGATTTCTTCCTGGGGTTATAGATCGGGCGTATAAATCCTATCGAAACGGATAAATTATCCAGCCTGAAAAAATCACTTACTTCCGCAAATTTCACCACAGAAGGATCGAAGCCACCCTCTTTGAGATAATAAATATTCTCTTCGCGGGTAAGGTTCGATAACCCCACCATGTAGCGTAAATCGGCATACAAAAAATTCTTTCCGACTTTATATTTGGCGCCACCACCCAACACCAGCGAACGATTCAAAAAATTTCGCTTGTAGGTGAGCTGCTCAGCAGGGCCGGTCGCTTCCCTTACATTTCCATCGGAAGATTCATTTCTGAATTCCCAGTTATTGCCGCGCGATGAAAACAAGAAGTTAAATGCAAACCCGGCATATCCGAAGGGCCGGATTTTACCTGAGTCAGCTGAATATTTTATATACAGCGGCACATCAAACCAGTTTTGCCGCTCTACTGTGGAGAGATTATCGGCCCCGAAGTACTTGTTACTGCCCTTAGCGGTATTTCGCTTAAATGCTTTGTTCGCATAGTTTCCTTCTGCACAAATGCTGATCTTATTCGTCAGGTTAAGGTCGAATCCCATACCCAACTGTACTCCTATCTTTAATACATTACGAGTATCAATGGCGGTGCCGCTAACTGTAAGCTCATGAATGATGCGTGGTACAGAGGTGTTAAATCCCGCCCGGATATGAGGCGTAATAATTGGTGTGGATGTAAACTTTTTGCTCAGGTAGTACACATCAATCGGATCACGGGCAGGATTGGCCACATACTCCGGGTCGGCTTTTAACAGCTTAAGATAACTGTCTTCTGCTGCAGCCGGATCATCGAGGATAAGATACGCCTGGGTTAACAGCAAGTATGCCCTGACTAATTGTTCGTTGGTGGTCTTGGAATTTTCGATAACGGGTTTCAATAACGCTGGCAACCCGTAGTAACGACCGGCATTAAATTCTTCTCCCGCCTGTAGCAAAACCGGCTCCGGATCAAACCCCTGGGCAAATACAAGGTGATTAAGGGTAACCAAAAAAATGAGAATACGCCAGCTCATTAAAAACTCTTGATTAAAAGACTCCTGCACGTAGACTCATAGTCAACATCCGGACCTACATAGCTATGCCACTCTTCCTGGGTCATATTACGTTGCATTTTAGGACAAACCTGCTCGGCCAGCATTCGCGTATCGGTTGGCCAGACACGTACCTCACCATTGTTACACGAAGCGACCAGGTAATTGGAATCCGGTGTAAAGCCAATGTCCCATACTGATCCGTTGTTGTTATCCATCACGATCGGCAAATCTTCTTCATGATCAATCACCCACATCTGGAGCTTGCTGTCCAGGCCGGCACTGGCCAGTAATAGGCCATCCGGGCTAAACTTCAGATCAGAAATACCGGCTTTATGTCCTGAAAGCTCTTTTACCCTGTTGGTTCTTAAATCAAGGAGTTTAACCACCCCGCGCAAAACCTGGTTTCGCTTATCATTCAATACTTCTACTCCAAAACCAATCAGGTTCCTTTGCGGATGCCAGGCCACGGAAATAATGCGGTTGGCCACTTTAACCGTTTTAGTTGAATCGCTGGTCCTGATCACATTTTCATCGGTCCAGATTTCTTTATAGCTGCCACCGGCCACATCTATCAGCAGTACTTTACCGGAAACAGAAACCCCGGCTACCTGCTTACCATCAGGGCTTATATCAATTGCTTTCAGCTCGTAAGGAAGGGTAACGATCTTCCGGCCCTGACCATTTACGGCATTAGTAATCCTTAGTGTTTTGTCCGATGACGTTGTTATAAACCCGGAATTATCCGGCAGGAATTTCATATCGGTAACCATGCGGGTATGCCCGGTTACAACCAGGGGCTTTCCTCCTGTTACCAGGTTAATAATCTCTAAGTAGCTTGAGTCGCTGGCATTTACCAGGTATTTGTCATCCTTGCTCAGGGCAAGAACGCGATTCGGGAATCCTTTGTTCTCGTAAATAACTTGCGGAGCAGCTTGATTTTTGTAATCGGCCTTATAAATCCGGCCATCATTACCTGTGGTGTAGAAAGCAGAACTCTGATTAGATACCGCAACTGCGTACATCCTGTTCCTTAACCCACCAGGCATTTTAACAGCATTGTAGTTATACCCCTGGAGTTTTGCGATAGCATAATACAGCCCGCGGAAGATATAAGGATCGTATTGCTTGCCCTGGTATTTTGTATGGAACAAATAGCCTTGCATAGCCGTCAATCCGGCAAGCTGAGGCTCATCAATTCCTTCGGATTTAGCGGCCAACGATTGGGCTTTCTGGAGCATTAGTAACCTGAAGGCATTGTCATAATTCTCTTGTGCCAGTTTAAAGTTTTTGTCAGCAAGATCCCGGGCTAAGCGTGCACTATCGCGTTGAACGAGGGCCTCATTGGCATTTGCCTCTGCTCTATTTCTTTGTATTTCCGCCTCTAATAGTGCAAGTCGAAGTTTTTCAGCCGATTCCTTCAACGCAGTGTATTGTCTATCAAGTTCTTCTTTCTGTTGTTCGACTACTTGAAGTGCATCAACTGCTTTCTGCCTTTGAATATTCGCTTCCTCAGATGCCGCTTCAGCCTCTATTTGTTTAGCCTGAGCCAACAGGCTCTGCCTTTCCGCCTCTATTCTCTGGAAAAATCCATAAACAAAGAATCCGGTTGCTACCAATAGCAGCAAACCCAAAATCAGGTTGGTTATCCGTGCCCTGCGCAACATTCTGCGCTGCAGCATCTCCTGGTTCTTTAATTCAGCCTCATAGGTTATGCGGCTGGTATCCAGAAAAACAATGGCCCGTTCAAACGCTATATCATAACGCTGGGCCCATTGTCGCGTAGGGTTCTGTTTCTTTTGCCAGTTAAGCGCCAGTTGCAGATCGGGCGGACGCCACAAGCTGGTTTTACCAATCTGGTACATGGCTGCAGCATCGGATACACGCCTGTACATCTGTGCCGACTCGTACTCTTCGTTTACCCACGTGGCAAGCCTTGTCCAGATACGCATTAAGCTCTCGTGCGACAACTCGACCTGGGTAGTGGACTTCAGATCCACGTGCATGCCCGGCATCAAAAACGAGCGGCCCGGTTTCCGGAATTGTTCAACTACGGCAATTACCTGGTCATCCGTGGCCTGGGCCAGCTCTGCCACATTTGCCACTTTAGCCGGCCTGCGCATTTCAAGCCCTTCCGCGTTCTTCTCGGTAAGGGTTTTAAACAAGACTTCAGCAATATGTTTTTCCTGGGCGCTCAGCTCATCATAAGCTTCATTTGCGTGGAGTGATAATGCCTGCCCGATACGTCCGATTGCGTTATAATGCCTGGTGTCCATCGGCTCACCGGGCTCGCGGTTAGCTACCCAGTAATCCCATGTACGCATTAACGCATGCTGTAAAATCGGGAGCTGATCCTGATTGTCGCCCACATCAGAAAGCAACCGCTTGATTAACCTGGTAGATATTCTGCCTCCACCGACAGCCACCGGGCCTTCAATAGCCATACGCTTCTGCTCGCGCGACATCTGGGGCACCAGATAATTGCTGGTATTAATCAATTGTGTAAGGCCCGGAAATGCTGCACATTCACCGATAAAGTCCGACCGCATATTAATGGCCATATAAACGGATGTTTCCCGTTGGGCTACGGCCGTCAGCATCATATTTACATAGGCCATCGCCTCGTCTATATTTTCCGGATCGGAGTGTTTGAACCGGAAAAGCTCTTCGAACTGATCGATCAGGAAAAAGACATTCTCGTGTGTATGAACCTGAATATAACGTGCCAGCTCAATCAGCCCTTGCGGGCTGTTTCGCAGCACAGAATTAATGATTGCCTTATGAATGCGCTTATCTTCCCGTGCAATCCTCCCCTCTTCTACGAGGAAATTTACGGTTGCCTGTGCAAGATTATCGATTGGTGAATTGCCCGGACGAATAGTAATAATCTTCCAATGCGGCCCCGTTTCGGTCATGAAGCCACCATACAGCACGGGTATTAAGCCGCAATTCACCAGGCTTGATTTACCGCTACCCGAGTAACCCATTATGGTTACCGACCGGTTCTTATAAAGCTTGAGCAGGATTTCATCTACCTGGCCTTCACGACCAAAAAACAGGTGGCTATCGGCAAGCGTAAAAGGTCTGAGCCCGGGAAACGGGTTAGCACCAACCTTCTCCCCGGAATGCTTGGAATCCGGTGATGGTTCATTCAAATCGCCAACCTCTACAGAATAGTTTAACATCCTGCTATAGACCTGTTAGACTGAAATTTACTAAAATCCGGGGGTAACAGAATATTCATTAAGGAAATAACAAAGAGTTTAAAAAATAGACTTTACCCCTATCTAAGCTTAAAAAATCTGTGAAATTTAGAAGATTCTCAGATATATTCCAAAAACTTGTCAGCCATCTGAACATGCTCGGACAAAAGCTCGTAGAACTGATCTTTGTTAACCTTCAGCAGGATTGACTTTTCCTTTGCCTTTAAAACATGACTGTTAATATACCCGGGCGCTGACAGGCGCTCGCCTACAAATTGTCCGGGCTGGTAAGTTATTTTGCCCTGATGACGTTCATAGTAATCAACCTCACCCTTATAAACGATATAAAAATCAGTACTGCTTGTTTCATCAACAACCAGGCTGTCTTTGTCGAGGTTAATGGTTCGGGTTATATCGGCCAGGTCGGAAAGAACCACACCAGGCACGCCTTCAAACAAGTCGGTTTGCTGATAAAACAAAACCTTGTCATACAACATCAGGTTAGCATCCGCTCCTTTTCCAAGCACTGATTTATCCAGCAAACGCTTAACTTCCGGGCCCAAACGGGAAACATGCGTTTCATACAGCTCCGGATCAACCTGGTTTAATGCCCATGCAGCCGTTTCGCGAATAAGAAGATCCGGGTTGAACAATTGGGCTATCAGGTCGAGATTAAACGCGGCTATCCGTTGCTCCCCGATCTGGTGAAGCACAGCCGCTTTTGTCCACCGGTTGCTCTGTGTAAAATCCCGGTTTATCAAAAATTTAAGGACAAGCTTTTCATCCAGGGGAACGCGGGGATAAAATATCTCCAGCCGCTTCAGCTTTTCATTAATGTTCAGGTCGTCCAGCACGGGCAACACCCGCATTTTCAGTTGCTCGGAAAGAAACACATCCAGCAATTCAATAGCATAGGTAATGCCTTCGGAAGTACCGCTATCAATATTCTCCTTTACCAACTGAATGGAGCGCGTATCGTACAACATGGCCAGCAACATATAGATATGCTCAATGTCATTTTTGATCTCGCGGTTCAGCGCTCTTCGTACCACACGCGAATGCTCACCATCACCCACCTCGGTAAGCGCACCCAGGTTCCAGGCAATGGCCCCGATATCTGATTCTATGGCATACTTGATCCGGCTGATCTGCGACATTCCCGCTTTAAATCCAGACTCCCCCAATGACAGCAATACCTGCGATACAATTACCTTATCAGGATAATCGATTTTGTTCCAAAGGATTTCTTTTGCCTTGCTGCCTCCTATCACACCGATTATCTGCACCAGCTTTAACATGATGGGTGAGCTTTGCCCCGGCCTGTAGAATGCATTGTCCAGCAGGGGCAACGCTGACTCGCCCACCTGGATCAGCGCATTCATTGCCTCGTTGGCGTATTCCGGTTGCCCCAGGTTTTCAATCAGGGCAGATGTTACTTCGTTATCATGTCGCTTTACAGCGGTTTTGATTGCGGCACTTCTAACCTTATTATTGCTATCATTCAGCAATTCTATGAGGAACGAGATGTTCTCGCGATTTTGTGAATGCAACAACAGCTCCGCACAATAATGCCTGTCGTTAACATCGGTAGACCTGGCCAGGCGCTGTATACGGGACTTCTGGATATCCCCCCCGCTGTTGAGAATCAGGTCCAATTCA
Source organism: Cyclobacteriaceae bacterium (assembly GCA_026129485.1). Taxonomy (GTDB): domain Bacteria; phylum Bacteroidota; class Bacteroidia; order Cytophagales; family Cyclobacteriaceae; genus ELB16-189. The sequence goes on along the minus strand of JAHCHY010000017.1, from coordinate 59,111 downwards.
TTTCGGGAGAGCACATTCTTATCATCAGAAATCCTGCTTTTATCTAACCGGATCACATAGTGATCCGATACAGACAAACCTTTCAGCTCGTTCATCTTGCGCTGCGCATAATCCCGCGTGGTTTCCTGGGAATTTTTCATCAGCACATTTATCCACGCACTCACCTTACCGGGGTCGATCTTTTCCAGCAACTTAAACGAGAACACAGCCCTGGCGGAATCGTCATCCTGAAGATTCGATTCCAGCCGGGTGGTAACCTCCTTGTACCCTACCTCAAGCCTGTCTTGCCTTTCGCCCCCAAACTCAAGCTTCGATTTGATCTTCTCCTTGTATTCCTGGTACAGGTTCTGAATAACACGGTAGTATGCTAAAATTAACCCAAGTACAATTATGGGTATCCAGATAATTTTAAAGAAGGGCACCATGGCAAACAGGAAAATCAGCAACCCGGCCATAAAACGGCCGGACTCGTTAACCACTCCCTCTACCTTAGCCTGAATATTAAAGCGTACCCGGCTATCCAGCGGGATAAATAACAGCTTGTAAATAGGGCTTTCGAGCGAGTCTTTAAGCATGGTGTTGAAAAGCCTTGTAACAGCAACGAACAGGAAAAAGTAAATGTAGGTTTGCGGGCTGAGCTCTACATCGTACCCGAGGAAGATTCCCGCAAATACAGAGCCCGCGGAAAGAATGGCAACTACAATGGGTAATATAAACAGCGAAATTCGGATGCCGTAAGTTCCCAGGATGCGGTCGTTAACAAACAACTGCATGAGCAGGCTTAGCGCGTAGATAGTACCATTGAAGTAAGCCAGGAAGTCTGTAAGGTCGCGCTGATCGGGATATTGCTTATTTAATAAAGTCTGAAAGGTGAATTGATTCAAGCTGAACATCACCATTGAAATAATCAGGAACACGGAAAGCAACCTGATGTAACGGTCATTAAATATTTTTCCAAACCGCGTCTGGGCCCTTACCTCAATATCGGTACTAAGGCGGGCCAGGGTGTACTTAGACGCAATCACAATCAGGCAAGCCAATGAACCTATGATGCTTATATTGCATACGATCAGGTAATTGGATGTATCCGGAAACCAGGCAGCCGTAAACGGGATAAGGAAGTTGGCCAGGATAATGGCAATCAGTTGCCCCGTGTCAATCCAGCCGATTATCCGCTTGGACTGCTTAAAGTTGAACAGCCTTCCGAAAATACCCCAATAGCATAAGAGCAGGATGGCTGTAATAGGGCCAACCAGGCAATACATGACAAAAAGAGTAGTGTTCTGAATCTTTTCATCTGCAAAGTGATAGAAATAGTAGATGGAAAAGGTGGCAATAATGATCAGCACTATACTGCTGATGGTAAGCGTTACAAACTTTATCCGGTTCTGAAAAAACGTAAAGAGAATGGTGGATACAATACCCAGCACACCCGATACAAGAAAAGCCCGGTCTAACTGATCGCTTAGCTTGTTGAGGAAGAGTGATTCGGCCGTTACCTGGTAGGTAGCTATGAAAATACCGATAAAGAAACCCGTGGCCAACATGAGCCAGACCTGCCCCTGTTCCTCAGGCTTAACGCCCAGAAAAGCCAACATATTTCTTTTCACGATTTCAAATTAAGCTAAAATCAAAGACTACACAAAAAAGCCACGGAAGTGTGCTGCTTCCGTGGCCTCTTTAATAATCCCTGCCGTATGAATTTACTTCTTGGTCTTGGTTGTATCAGGCTTGGCTTTAGGTGCTGCAACATCCAGCTTGTATTGGTCATTCAAACCTTTAATTACATCCTGTGTAATATCGATAGCGGAACCTCCGTAGAGCAAATCACTGTTTGAGCTGTACTTCAGCACAACCTGGATGTCTTTTTCTTTAGCGAACTCTTTCAGGTAATCCGTAACCTTCAGGTAAAGCTCTTCATTTACTTTGGCTTGCTCTTCCATTAGTTGCTGCTCCAGACTGCGCTGGTAAAGATCCAGGTTCTGGCGCTTCTTACCCAGGTCTTCTTCAACGGCTTTGGCCTGGCCGATAGTCATGCTTCCATAATTGCGTTGGTACGCAGCGATGTCGTTCTGCAAACTTTGCGCCCGGCTTTGCAAATCCTGATCCAGCTTCCTGCCTTTGGCCTCCAGCTTTTCAATATTCACTTTAAAGAAATCGTAGTATTTCAAAACCGTATCAGAATTGATATAGGCTATTTTAATATCGGTTGGGATACCGCTGCTCTCGGAAGCAATGCCTGCAGGTTTGCTTCCGGAAGAAAAATGCAGGTAATACAAAACGGCTACAGCCAATACCAGTATCCCGTTAAGGGCAAGAGAAACGTTTTTCATTGAATATTAGTTAGGGCGGCAAATATAGCCAAAGCCCCTTAAAACGGTGAGCATTAGACTAATATTTTCAGGGTTCGAAATCCGTGCTGCCCTGAAATGAATAAAGCGCCTCGTCAAGCTTCAACGTGCCGGCCTTAAACTCAGCAATAAACTTTCGGATCACATCGTTCGAGATAACCGGTACATTCAAGCCTGCATCTATGCCCACGCCCACCGGGTTTTCCGGATCAAGCTCTACATGCTCCCGAACCTTTACAGCCTCTTCCTCCTCCAGCTCAATTAAAATCTCGGCCATCAGCATACCCAGCTCTTCTTCCTGCTGAGCTTGCGAATCTTTTGCCTTCATGTATTCGTCCAGCTTTTTTGCCGCACGGGCTTCGGCCACTTCGTGCATTTCGCCTTCGTGGTGAAGACGCAGGGTATATAACACACAGTCAAACAGTACTTCCTGTCCTTCATGGTTACCCAAAAAATAAAAGTGCACGCATTCCTCGGCAGGTTCATCTTCCTCGTCAAAGCAGAACAGCTCATCACCCAACTTTTGCCTGATACGGGTAACCTGTTCCTGATCCTTTTGTGCTTCCATCCTACTTTTGTTTAAACCATTCGGCATACATCGGGTAATTGCGGGCGGTGCGTTCAATTACCGCTTTCATTTCATCGCCAATATCCTTCACTTTTTTAGCGGGCATACCGGCATAGATGCTGCCGGGCTCAATAATGGTTTTGGGTAATACCACCGCACCGGCTGCTATTACCGATCCGGTTCCCACTACGGCATCATCCATAACAATCGCACCCATGCCTATCAGCACATTATCTTCAATGGTACATCCGTGAACAATAGCGTTATGGGCAATGGAAACATTATGGCCAATAATGGTTTTGGCTTTTTGGTAGGTGCAGTGAATAACAGCCCCATCCTGAATGTTGGTGTTATTGCCAATGGTAATGGAGTGCACATCGCCCCGCACCACGGCATTAAACCATACCGTACAATTATCGCCCATGGTAACTTCTCCCACTACTACGGCTGTTTCGGCCAGAAAACAATTGGAACCGAAACGGGGTGTAAAACCTCTTACTTCTCTAACTATGGCCATTTGAAATATGCTAAGACCTCAAAACTAATTGTTTAAATGAATGTTTTAAACCTGCCAAGATGTCATAAAAACTTGGGAATTATTTAATTTTGTGATTCGATTCTGCGAAAATGAAGAACCTGATTGAAGATATTGAGGTGTTGGGGCCGGCTCCGGCCGAGGCATGCGAAACCGTAAAAGTTATTGAATCTTCCAGTACGGGAAAGAGCCGCAAGCTGTACATAGAAAGCTATGGCTGCCAGATGAACTTTTCGGATAGCGAAATCGTAGCCTCCATACTCCAAAAAGAAGGTTTTGATACTACTTCCGACCTGGCACAGGCCGATCTTGTGTTCCTGAATACCTGTTCTATACGCGAAAAGGCCGAGCAAACTGTTCGTAACCGCCTGCAGCAGATTCAATCGTTCAAGAAAAAGAAGCCTGAAATGCTGGTAGGCGTTTTAGGATGTATGGCCGAGCGTTTGAAAACCAAGCTTTTGGAAGAAGAGAAAATCGTAGACCTGGTGGCAGGGCCGGATGCTTACCGTGATCTGCCCAAGCTGGTCGCGCTGGTGGACGAAGGCGATAAAGCCGTTAACACGTTCCTTTCGCGTGAGGAAACGTATGGCGATATAACCCCGGTGCGTCTTGGTTCAAATGGCGTTACGGCATTCATATCCATCATGCGGGGTTGCGATAACATGTGCTCGTTCTGCGTGGTGCCCTATACCCGCGGGCGCGAGCGCAGCCGCGATCCGCACTCTGTAGTGGCCGAGGCCAAAGACCTGTTCAGCAAAGGATACCGTGAAGTAACCCTGCTGGGGCAAAATGTAGATTCGTACAAATGGAGTGAAGCGGAAAATAACAAAGCCCGGCTGGAAAAGAATGGCTCAACGGAAATTGTAACCTTCGCCAGGCTGCTCGAAATGGTGGCGCTGGTAAACCCTGATCTGCGCGTTCGCTTTTCCACATCGCACCCCAAAGACATTACCGATGATGTTTTGCACGTGATGGCTAAGTATGAGAACATCTGCAAATACATACACCTGCCCGTGCAAAGCGGAAACACCCGCGTGCTGGAGCTGATGAACCGGGGTTATACCCGCGAGTGGTATTTGGAAAAAGTAAATCGCATACGCGAAATTCTCGGGCCGCAGTGCGCCATTTCTTCGGATATGATTGCCGGGTTCTGCAGCGAAACTGAGGCTGAGCATGAAGATACGCTTACGCTGATGGATGCCGTGCAGTACGATTATGCCTACATGTTCATTTATTCCGAGCGCCCCGGCACACCTGCAGCCAAAAAGCTTGCCGATGATATTCCGAATGATATAAAAGCACGCAGGCTGGAAGAAATTATTAATAAGCAACGGGAACATTCCCTGCTGCGCAATCAGCAGGACTTGGGAACCGTTCAGCGTATACTCATTGAAGGTAACTCGCGCAGAAGCGATGCACACTGGCAGGGAAGAACTTCAGCAAACCGGGTAGCGGTTTTTGCAAAAGCAGGAAATAAAAGCAAAGGCGAGTACGTCAATGTTTTAATAGAGGATTGTACCGGTGGCACATTGTTGGGACGAATTGTAGCATAAAGATGGCGATTACAGAAGCAGACATACAGCGTGTAAAGCAACGGTTTGGTATAATTGGCAGCTCACCCCTGCTGAATAATGCCGTGCGGGTTGCTATGCAGGTAGCCCCTACCGACATGTCGGTATTGATAACCGGGGAGAGCGGAAGCGGTAAGGAATCCTTTTCCAAAATCATTCATCATTTAAGCGCGCGCAAGCACGGGCAGTTTATTGCCATTAACTGCGGCTCTATTCCGGAAGGCACGATTGACTCTGAATTATTCGGGCATGAGAAAGGATCATTTACCGGGGCGCATGAAGCCCGCAAAGGATATTTTGAAGTAACGAATGGCGGTACCATTTTTTTAGATGAAATAGGAGAAATGCCATTGGGTACGCAAGCCCGTTTATTAAGAGTATTAGAGAATGGCGAATTCATTAAAGTGGGCTCATCGAAAGTGCAGAAAACCGATGTGCGTGTAGTCGCTGCCACGAATGTAAACCTGCTGGTTAAAGTAGAGCAAGGCAAGTTCCGCGAAGATTTGTACTATCGTTTAAGCACCGTTCCCATTTATGTTCCACCGCTTCGCGAACGCGGCAAGGATGTAGAGCTGCTGTTCAGAAAATTTGCTACCGATTTTGCGGAGAAGTACAAGGTAAAACCTATTTCCCTTACGGAAGACGCCAAGCATGTGCTGCTTAAGTACCGGTTTCCCGGAAACATCAGGCAGTTAAAAAACTTAGTGGAGCAGATTTCTGTGCTCTCATCAGACAATACCGAAATTACATCCGAAACGCTGAACCATTATATTCCGAAAGAAACCAGCTTGCCGGCTTTGATCCACAAAGACCACAACGGGGCCGACAATATTTCGGAGCGGGAAATCCTGTATAAGATCCTGTTCGACCTGCGTAAGGACATGAACGATCTGAAAAAGATTGTGCTGGAAGGCGCCAATAATCCTGCACACGCTGCGCAATTGGTAAAAGAGCATGCCGGCTTATTTGAAGGCATACATGAAACGGTAAGCCCGGTAGCGGAGCAGGTTACCTACCTGGGCCCTCCGGCTGTCCAATCCGAACCAGAAGAAGAAGTACAGGACATTACACACGAAGCCGAAGATGATTCCCTTTCTATCGTGAAAAAAGAAAAAGAATTAATTATGCGGGCATTGCGTAAGAACAACAACAAACGCAAATATGCGGCACGGGATTTGGGTATATCCGAACGTACCTTATATCGTAAAATCAAAGAATACGAACTTGAAGAGTAACCGGATTTTAGCCCTTATCCTGCTGGTGTCCATCCCCTTCCTGGAAAGCTGCATCAGCTATTCGTTTACCGGGGCATCAACCCTGGCCGAAACCATCCAGGTGGATGACTTCTTTAACAACACCGACCTGGGCCCGGCTAACCTGGGGCAAACCTTTACCAACCGGCTAAAGGAATACTTTCAGCAAAACTCCAGCCTGCGTGTAACAAAGGAAAATGGTGAGCTGCAGATTGAAGGAACCCTTACCCAATATGCCGTTACCCCGGTGGCCCCGGTATCGGGCGCGGCCAGTAACCGGTTGGGCGATCCTGCGGCTTTAACCCGCCTTACAATTGCCGTGCGCGTAAATTATGTAGATACCAAAGAGCCCAAGAACAGCTTTAAGGATAAGACTTTCAGTTTCTACCAGGATTTTCCCAGCGCCCAGGATCTGGGCTCCGTACAGGAGAGCCTGGAACGAAAAATCTTTGACCAGATCTTCATTGATATCTTTAATGCCACAATAGCCAACTGGTAAAGGTTGCAATAAGCCGCAATTTCAATTACATTTACCTTCACGGCTTATTGTATTGTGGAAAAAGAAAAGTTTCATCAGCTACTGGCAAACTACACCGCTCTTTCTGAAGAAGAAGCAAAGGTAGTTCTTGACCTGCAACGCGATTTTCCCTATAGCCAGGTGCTGCATGGATTAGCCGCGCGGGCCACACGGGATAATAACCTGAACGACCAGGAGCATCAGCTACACATGAGCGCCATATACAGCACCGATCGTGCGGTGCTCAAATCGATCATGACGGCCCTGCAGCAACCGCGTATAGTTGCCGAAGTCCAGGTCAGGAAGCAACCTGTACGGGTGGAAAGCAAAGCACAATCCGTTTCTGCTACTGAAACCCCTGCTGCCGAAACGAACAATGAACCTGACCTTATTACAGCGCCCAGCAAACTTAGTGGCGATGAATTGTATAACGAAGTGATGCACGACATTGAAACCCTGCGAAAAAACAAAGCCCGGTTTGAGAAAGTCGTGAATAACCTGGGGAAAGGCCTCCCGGTTTCGGATGAAACAAAGCCCCGGAAATCAAAGATCTCAGATCCCGAAGACGGGCTGCTGAGCGAAATCAAATCGCAGAAGAAAAAAATTAAGCCGGAAGGCTCCAAACAAAAGGCACAGATCGAAATTATCGACCAGTTTATCAAAGCCCAGCCTTCCATGCCCAAAGCCAAGGCTGACGAGAACGAAGCTAAAGGCGACCTGGCTGAATCAAGCGCAACCTACAGCGACAATGTCGTATCGGAAACATTAGTTGAAATCCTGCTGAAGCAGGGAAAGAAGGATAAAGCCGTGGAAGTGCTTAAAAAGCTGATTTGGAAGTTTCCCCAAAAAAAGGCTTACTTTGCGGCTCGAATTGAAGAACTGAAAAAGTAGCGTATGTATTACTCCCTGTTGATCGGCTTAGCCATTTTCTGCTCCGTACTTTTAGTATTAGTTGTTTTGGCCCAAAACTCAAAAGGTGGCGGTCTTTCCAACCAGTTTGGAGGCTCTGGCGCCAGCAACCTGATTGGTGTTAAAAAAACCGGTGATTTTCTTGAGCGAACAACCTGGGGACTGGCTATTGCCATTATGGTAATTGCTATGGCGACTAACTTTACTACGCCAAATGCCAGCAGGGAAAGCGAAATTCTGCAGCGTGCCCGCGAACAGGGTGGCGGTGTGAACCTGAACCAGACAGAGCAACCGGCTACGCCAGCCGATTCAACCAGATAAAAACAAAAGAGGCTGTTTCAAAAGTCAAGTTACACATGTCAGCCTGAGCTTGTCGAAGGCAATTTCGCCACAGAAAATCGGTTTCGACAAGCTCAACCTGACACAGTTTCTTTTTCATTTTATGCCGCTTTGGAAATCTGCTTTACCAGCAATCGCCTGGCAACAGGCATCAGGGTTTTTTCATACGGGAATTTCAGCTTCGACAAGACTAAGTAAACCGAAGGATTAGGCAGCTCGGCATATTGCCGGATCAGCGTAAGCTTAATATGCTCATACGTATTGCTGATGCTGCGGGGTGCAGTAAGCAGGTATTGGGTATGAATACCGCGCATGGGCTCTGAGCTTTGCTCAAAAAAAGTAACCTGGTAGCGGTACACGTTCGTTTCATCTTCAGGCGGCTGGCTAACAAACAGGTACCCCTCGTTGGCATATAGCGATGTAAGCCCTACAGGCAGGATTTCACAACGTGACTCCACGTAATCATAGATAAACGCCCCTTCGTCCAAAGAGGATTTAAACTGCGGCAGGGCAAATTCCATGATCGACTCCAGCTCCTGCATCACGGCATCGTCCTCGATCATACGTTTATAATTCAATTCCAGGTTCCTTAACCCTTCCGGGGAAATCTCCTTCGGAAATGAATCGCGCAGAAGCGAATGGTTATCCCTCAGCTGTAGCAGGTTACGGTAATGAAATACCAGGTCTGAGAGAAACGGGTAAAGCTCTACCCGGTTAAACGAATCCTTTACACGTTTGAAATAGGCCAGCAATTGGTACTTCTTATACTCAAAGTCAATCAAGCCCTCCGTCAACCAATTGTTCTGAAGTTTCTCCATAGCGCCCCCATTTTTCCATTAATAATACAAAAATTCGCGTTTTTATGACAAACTGCCATTTTGAAAGCCAACGGACTGGGGAGTCTGTCATTTTTTTTCATCTTTGCTGCCCCGGAGCGAAAAATGTGTCAAAAAATCATAAAAAGGCGGACTGGCATAAAAATGGTTTCAGGGGCGCACTGACAGTTATCTTAAAACTTGTTCAACTAAATTTTATTTAATCCATATGGCAAAAATCAACTTTAAACCTAACGAAGACCGCGTGCTCGTTGAGCCTGCGGCAGCAGAACAAAAAACCGCATCGGGAATCATCATCCCTGACACCGCAAAAGAAAAGCCTCAGAAAGGCAAAGTAGTAGCTGTTGGTGAGGGCCTGAAAGACAAGCCTGTTACTGTTAAAGTTGGCGACCAGATCCTGTATGGCAAGTATTCCGGCACCGAGATCAACATTGATGGCAAGGAGTACCTTATTATGCGCAACTCCGACATTTTCGGAACAGTTTAATTTTTTAATCACAATCATTAACCGTTAAAATCAATATGGCAAAAGAAATAACATTCGACACCAGCGCCCGCGACAGAATTAAGAAAGGCGTTGATAAACTGGCAGATGCCGTTAAAGTTACCCTTGGCCCTAAAGGCCGCAACGTAATCCTCGATAAAAAATTCGGTGCTCCCTCCGTAACCAAAGACGGTGTTTCGGTAGCAAAGGAAATTGAGCTGAAAGACCCGATCGAAAACATGGGCGCCCAGTTAGTAAAGGAAGTAGCTTCCAAAACTGCTGATGCTGCCGGGGACGGCACCACTACCGCTACCGTATTAGCCCAGGCTATTTATGCGCACGGCATTAAGAATGTGGCTGCCGGTGCTAACCCGATGGATTTAAAGCGTGGTATCGATAAAGCTGTTGAAGTGGTTGTAGAAAACCTTTCGAAGCAATCGAAAACCATTAAAGGCTCACAGGAAATCACGCAGGTGGCTACCATCTCATCCAACAACGATACTGAAATCGGTACTATGATAGCGGCTGCTATGGATAAGGTTGGTAAAGATGGCGTGATCACCGTAGAAGAAGCCAAAGGAACTGAAACCGAAGTAAAAACGGTAGAAGGTATGCAGTTCGACCGTGGCTACCTCTCTCCTTACTTTGTTACCAATACAGAGAAAATGGAGGCTGACCTTGATCATCCTTACATCCTGATCTACGACAAGAAAATTTCTTCCATGAAGGAATTGCTTCCCGTGCTGGAAGCTACCGCACAAACCGGCAAGCCGTTGGTAATTATTGCGGAAGAAGTGGAAGGCGAAGCCCTGGCTACTTTGGTGGTGAACAAAATCCGTGGTGCATTGCGTGTAGCTGCCGTTAAAGCTCCGGGCTTTGGCGATCGCAGAAAAGCCATGCTGGAAGACATCGCCATCCTGACGGGCGGAAGAGTGATTTCTGAAGAAACCGGCATGAAGCTGGAGGACGCAACACTCGAATACTTAGGCCGTGCTGAAAAAGTAAACATTGATAAAGACAATACAACCATCGTAAACGGTTCTGGTAAAAAGTCTGAAATACAGGGGCGTGTAAACCAGATCAAAGCCCAGATCGAGGTTACAACTTCGGATTACGATAAGGAAAAATTACAAGAGCGCTTGGCTAAGCTTTCCGGTGGTGTGGCGATCCTGTACATCGGGGCCGCTACCGAGGTTGAAATGAAAGAAAAGAAAGACCGCGTAGATGATGCCCTGCACGCAACCCGTGCTGCTGTGCAGGAAGGTATTGTAGCCGGTGGCGGTGTAGCTTACATCCGGGCTATCGATGCATTGAAGAATGTAACTAACGATAATGAAGACCAGGCAACCGGTGTGAATATCATTCGTCTTGCGCTGGAAGCTCCTTTGAGGACCATTGCTGAAAATGCAGGCCAGGAAGGCTCTGTAATTGTAAACAAGGTGCGCGAAGGCAAGAAAGACTTCGGTTACAATGCCCGCGACAACAAGTTTGAGGATTTCTTCGCGGCCGGTATTATCGATCCTACCAAAGTAACACGCCTGGCGCTTGAAAATGCCGCTTCTATTGCCGGACTGTTGCTTACAACGGAAGCCGTTGTATCTGAAATTCCGGAAGAAAAAGAAGCTCCTGCCATGCCACACGGTGGCGGTATGGGCGGCATGATGTAATAAATTCATGCGGATTAAAGAAAGGCCACGCTGTTCGCGTGGCCTTTTTTGTTACCTTTAACTCAGGTAACCAACACAGCGCCTTATGGTCATTCATAAAACGTTCAGCGATTTTGTACTCTACCTGTACATTCATATTGCGTATGCCGATGGCGAGCTGCACGCAGACGAAGCGCGTGTGATCCATGAAAAAATGAACCGCCACTTCCCTATTGAAGGCGACCATGCAGTCAGGTTAGAGCAGCTTGCCAAAGAATACCTGAAAATTGACAAAGGCCAGCATCACCAGGTTATCAGGTCTTCATTTCAGCATTTCGATCACATCAAGTTTTCGCAACGGTATAAAATCTATGCCGATATGTACGACATTATTCATGCCGATGGCAAAGTAGAAGAATCAGAAACCAAAGCGGTGAATGAGCTGAAGGAGATTATTGATTTGCTGAACAATTAACCTGCCTTATTCCTCATTCTTCCTGATCGCCACCCGGTACAGCATGAATGCCATCGCTGCAAAGAACAATACCCCCAAAATGTGGTAACCTCCTTCGCCAAGTGCTTTTGCTATGCCGTGCTCAGCGCTGATGTCTTTCAAGCTTTCATAGAAGGAATCATTTACTGAAAGCAGGGCTACAATAACACCGGCCAATGCGCCACCTGCAATCAAACCGGTTGCAAAAAGACTACCCTTACCCAGGTCATCATCGGCTTTAGCTTCTTTTCTACGCTCAGCCCGCCAATCAATCAAACCCTTTATTCCACCACCAATGGCAATGGGCAGCGTTGTAGAAAGCGGCAGGTACAAACCAATTGCGAAAGCCAGCGCTTTAATGCCGCACAGCTCAATCATTACGGCAATAAACACACCTACCATTACAAACTGCCAGTCGAGGTTGAACGATAAAATACCTTTTGCCAACGTGGCCATTAATGTGGCCTGCGGTGCCGAATAACGTTCGCTGCCAATGGCATGTTCAATACCCATCGCACGCATATCGGGTGTAGGTGTATCCAGCAAAATAACCACATAGCCAATCGCTATGGACGATACTATGGCTCCAATAAACAAGGCTAATTGCTGATAGCGCGGTGTGGCTCCCACAATAAAGCCGGTTTTTAAATCCTGTGAGGTTGCACCGGCATTGGCGGCCGCAATGCAGATCATACCGCCCACTACCAAAGCAAGCGGCTCAAAAAACCGGCCGCTCCATCCCACCGATGTAAAGATCAGGCACGTGCCCATCAGCGTGGCGATGGTCATTCCTGAAATCGGGCTATTGCTGGAGCCTACCAGGCCCACAATACGGCTGGCTACCGTAACAAAGAAAAATCCGAAGATGATAATGAGAATACCAATCAATAGTTTTTGAAGAATTCCATCGCCCGGAATAATCTGGCTGGGCAGAACAGCAATTATCGCGATGAGGATAATGCTGCCCACAATCACCACTTTGAAGGAAAGATCATTCTCCGTGCGTGATACACCGGCTTCCGATTTTTCTCTTAATGAGCCGATGCTTTCGCGGAACGAGCTGATAATAGTGGGAATGGTTTTCATTAAGGTAATAAAACCACCGGCCGCTACCGCTCCCGCACCAATCTGGCGGATGTATGCCCGGTAGATAGCCGAGGAATAATTCCCGAAAGTATGTGCAGCCGGATCCCAACCGCCCGGGCCTCCTGCCGTGTTAATGTCCGTTAAGTATCCCAGCTTCACCAACTGCAAGGCAATGGTATCGGGCGCTACAAGAGTAGCCATCAATGGAATCATTGCCCACCACGCCAGTACCGAGCCTGCTACCAGCACACCCGATATCTTAGGGCCGATGATATACCCCACACCCAGATACTCAGGCGTGATCTCTCCGTTGATAGTAGCCGAAGGCCAGAATTTGTTTACCTGCTTGGTTACGAATGCAGGCGCTTCCGCAATTACATGAAATACTTTTTGGAGTATGGCATACGCCAGCGCAACACCCATTCCCAGAAAGGCAGTCCTGGCAAACGCTCCGCCTCTCTCGCCTGCCTGTAATACCGATGCGCACGCGGTGCCTTCCGGATATGGAAGTGTGCCGTGCTCTTTCACGATCAATGATCGCCTGAGCGGGATCATCATAAGCGTGCCCAGCATACCGCCAAACGATGCCAGGATGAGAATGGTTAAATAGTTAAAGAAGGCATCACCGTTGGCACCGGGCGATAGAAATAAAAACCCCGGTAAGGTAAACACTACCCCGGCCGCGATGGATTCACCGGCCGAGCCCGTTGTTTGAATAATATTGTTTTCGAGAATGGTTGTTTTCAGAAACTTCCGCCCCAGCGTAATGGCAATTACCGCGATGGGTATGGATGCCGATACGGTAAGCCCTGCCTTTAAGGCAAGATACACGGTGGAGCAACCAAACAGAATTCCGAACAACGAACCAAATACGACTGACTTTACAGTGAACTCGGCCACGTTTTGTTCGGGAGCAATGTAGGGTTTAAACTTATGGGTATTCTCCATGGGTTGGATCGGTTTAGTAAAATAATTTCAGGTTTCAACTTATAAAAAAATCCTTACTTTTAAACTTTCCGGTAACCCACTATTGTATGATTTATTCCATTGTAAGCATTGCCTACCTTGTTTTATTGATTGGTATAATCATTTACAAAAGCAAATCGGTAAAGAATGAGGAGGATTTTACGGTGGCCGGAAGAGGCGTGCCGGTGTACTTGCTGGTTGGCACATTAATATGCACATGGATTGGTTCCGGTAGTTTGTTCGGTACTGCAGGGTTAAGTTTTCGTTCGGGTTTTGGCGAGCTCTGGTTCTCGGCCGGTGCGTGGATCGGTATAGTAGTGATTTACTTTATTGCCGAGCGGGTAAGAAAAATCGCCAAGATTACATTAACTGATTTACTGGAGCAACGCTACAATCATACCGCCAGAATTCTGGGTACCGTTACCATTATTGTTGCTTACCTGGTTATTGCGGGGTACCAATTTAAAGGCGGTGGACGTTTCATTTCCATCCTTTCCAACGGACAGATAAGCCTGGAGACCGGAGCTTTAATTACGTGTGTGGTTGTTATTGCATTTACCGCTCTTGCCGGCATGGTTTCCATTGTGTCGATTGACATTTTTAATGGTATTGTTATGTTAATTGCAATGGCTCTTACCCTGCCATTCGCTATTTCAGCACATGGCGGTGTGGATGCCGTTGTACAAACCATTGAAAGCACCAAACCCGAATACCTTTCCCTGTTTGAAGGACATGATGCCTGGTGGATTTTGGGGGTGATTTTACCCACCTTCTTATTGTTGATGAGTGAGAGTAGCATTTATCAAAAATTTGCTTCCGCCAAAGATTCAGCTTCGGCCCGCAAGGCAGTAATTGGCATGTTGGCCGGTGTTGTATTTATTGAGTTTGTGATGTGCGCAATTGCTGTGGTGGGCTTTGCTATTTATGCTGAAGATCCCCGGTTCTTCCTGGAAGATGGCTCGATAAACCGGGCCATGTCGGAAGAGATTATTCTGAGAATCGGGTTTGAGCAGGTACCCGCACTGATAGGTTCCATGCTTTTTGCGGCCGGTGTTGCCATTATTCTTTCAACCGGAAATACATTTTTAATGGTAACCTCAACCAATCTGAGCAACGACATTCTTAAACCTTATTTTCTCAAATCGACCGATTCAAAAAAAATCATTCGTATTCAACAAATCAGCATTGTCATACTGGGCTTGCTGGCCTATGCATTGGTTACTCAATTTGAAACGGTGCTGGAGATGGCCTTCATTTCCTATACCATGATTGGTGCATCATTGGCCCCGGTATTGCTGGCCAGCTTCTTCTGGAAACGTGTTACGGCTGCCGGTGGTGTGGCTTCCATCCTGGCGGGAATGTCAGTACCAGTTATAAATAAGTTACTGGAAGTAAGCGGAGTATCCCTGGGTATTCTTCCTGTGGATACAGACTATGTTGCTATTCCTTCGTTGGTTGCATCTTTGATTATGCTGATGGTTGTAAGCCTGCTGACCAAGCCATCACCACCTGAAAAATGGAAACCATTTTTTGACTAAGCCTAAGCTACGAAAACGCCTGCGGTGCGGGTGATGATCCGGCCGGTCGTGTGCGATCTTCCGGCAGGGGAACAAACTCATGGTTATCGTTAGGCGGCAGAACAATCTTCCCCTCCTTCCAGTCGTGCTTGGCCTGTTCAATCCGTTCCTTGCGGGAGGATACGAAGTTCCACCAGATAAAACGCTCGCCTAACGGCTCGCCACCTAAAAGCATGAGTGTAACCGGTTCGCGTGCAATAATCACCGGGTCGGCACCGGTGTTAAACACCAGCATCTGCCCGGCCACATAAGCTCTTCCGGCAACCTCAACGCTTCCCTTCGCCAGGTAAATTGCGCGCTCGGTATAACCTTGCGGCAGTCCGAAGCGGGCGCCCTGCTCCAGCGCCACGTGCAAATAGAACAAAGGTGAGTGCGTTTTAACTTTATTGACAAGTCCGTAAGCATCCCCGGCAATCAGCCGCATCCACACACCTTTATCGGTAAACACGGGCAGCTCTTTCTCCTGGTAGTTTATAAAAGTTGGATCCGATTCTTCATCTTTCTCCGGCAATGCTACCCAGGTTTGAATCAGCTCAAAGTTGCCGGCCGCCAATACAGACGGGTCTTCAAACCGTTCGGAGTGTGCTATGCCTTTGCCGGCCGTCATCCAGTTTACTTCTCCGGGTTTAATAATTTGCTGAACGCCCAGGCTGTCGCGATGCGTGATCTGTCCGCCAAATAAATAGGAAACGGTTGACAGCCCGATGTGCGGATGCGGTAACACATCCATATTGGAAAACTGTTGCGGATCAGCTTTAACCGGGCCGCCATGATCCATGAAAATAAACGGTCCCACCATTCTGCGCGACCGAAAGGGAAGAATGCGTTTCACTTCCATACCTGCGCCAAGCGCGGCTGCACGGGCTTCAATAACCAGATCAAGCATAACTTCTTTTTACCGCAAGAACGTGAAGTTGAATTGTAAATGAAAGTAGTACTTCGGTTACAATTAAATTGTATGGCTTTTGAGAGATATTTACAGTGGATCGTGCGGATATGATCCGGGCTGAGAGAGCTTGTTTTACCGTTAGACTATGCTATTTTAAATGTTGTTTAAAGAATGTTCCCAACTTGTCGAAAGGAATTACATCTATCCTGTCGTACAAATCAACGTGAACGGCATTAGGGATAATCATTAATTCTTTTGGTTCGAAAGCATTATTATAAATATCTTCACTGAAATAACGAGAATGTGCGTTTTCTCCTGCAATCAATAACATTGGTCTTGGCGAAATTTCTTTGAGGTAAGTCAATATCGGCATATTCATAAATGATATGGCATTTGTAGCATTCCACGCTCCTGTTGAGTTAAGGGAACGTTCGTGAAACCCTCTTGGTGTACGGTAATAGTCGTAATATTCTTTTACAAATTGTGGTTCATCGCCTTTCAGTTTTTCAGCGTTTAATATTGAACCCGAAGCGAAAGTTCCTGCTTCTGCATCTTTCCAACGTTGCTCGCCTAATTGCTCTAATATTTTGGTACGTTCTTCCAAAGTAACAACATCATTATAGCCTTTTGACATTACTCTTGTCATATCGTACATACTTGTTGTTGCAACGGCTTTTACTCGTTTGTCAATGGCGGTAGCGTTTAATGCAAAACCTCCCCAACCGCAAATACCGATGATGCCTATTTTGTTTCTATCAACAATTTTCTGTATGCCAAGAAAATCTACTGCTGAACTGAAATCTTCGGTATTAATATCAGGTGAAGCTACGGCACGAGGTTCGCCACTGCTTTCGCCTGTATAGGACGGGTCAAATGCAAGCGCAACAAATCCACGTTCGGCCATTTGGTTGGCATACAATCCAGATGATTGTTCTTTTACCGCTCCGAATGGGCCACTGATGGCAATTGCAGGCAGGTTATTTTCTGCATTTTTAGGAATGCCTGCCAGCCGGATAGGCAGGTATAAATCACCTGTAAGCGTAATACCGTAACGGTTTTTGAAAGTTACTTTTTGGCGTGTTACGTTATCGCTCAACTCAAAAGTATAGTGTTCTTCTGTATGATTCATAGTTTCTGTTTTTTGGGTTTGTTCTTCCTCTTTAACTTCTTCTTTCTGCTGACAAGCTCCTAACATTAATAGAATGCCTGTTGCTATAATTAATGCTTTCTTCATTTTCATTTCTGTTTAGATTGTTTACACATTTTTACTGTTTAGGAGTAATTCGCCAAAGCGCATCGGGCGTGTTGGTAAGAACATAAATCGCCCCGTCCAACCCAATTTTAATATCTCTTACACGTCCATACCCTTTCAACAGAATTTCCTGCTCCTTTACTTCATTGTTTTCAATCACCAACCTTCTTACCTCTTCAAACTTTAAAGCGGTTACCAGAAGATTATTATTCCATTCAGGAAATCTGTTCCCGCTAACAAATTCTATTGCACTAACCGCAATAGACGGAGTCCAATAAGTCATGGGCTGCTCCATTCCGTCTGCGTGTGTGTTATTGGAAATAACACTACCGTCATAATCAATTCCGTATGTGATGTCTGGCCACCCATAGTTTGCCCCGTTTTTTAGCCTGTTAAGCTCATCGCCACCCTGCGGGCCGTGGTCGCTGAAATAGATTTCTCCAGTTATGGGATGCATCGCTATTCCCTGCACATTGCGCGTACCCCAAACGTATATGGCCTGGAGAACATTTTTCTTCCCATAAAGCGGGTTGTCTTTAGGTATCGTTCCATCGCTGTTTATCCGGAAAATTTTGCCTTCCGGCCTTGTTAACAATTGTGGTCTCCTGCCGCCACCGCCTTTAGGCCCCAGCATTTCACCGATAGTAAAATACAGGTATCCTTGCTTATCGAAAAGAAACCTGCAACCCCACCTCATGCCTTCGGCAACAAACAGCGAGTCGTGTGCCTGAAAAAGCACCTGTTCATCCACCCATCGGTAGTTTTTCACTTTTCCACGCACGACCTTGGTTGTTCCCGGTGTATGCTTGTCCGTAGCATTGGCGCTATTGTAACTATAAGCTAAGTATATCCAACCGTTCTTTTTATAGTTCGGGTCGAGTGCCAAATCCATCATCCCACCGAACATATCGGATGCATAAGTCTTAGGCGTGCCGTCAATAACTTTGGGGTCGAGTTTTCCATTAACCAGCCAGCGGAGTTCTCCTTTATTGAACGTAACCAGGATGCTGTCCGCATTTACAAATTCAAAACCCCAGGGTTTTTTAAGCTCTCCCTCAATCAATTGCTCAATTTTCAGTTCATAATGTTTTGTTGTAACTTCTAAGGGTACATTATCCCTTACAATCAGTTCAGGAGATTTACCTGCTTCAACGATGTAAGTTGTTATGTCTTCGATTTGCTTTTCAGAAAGAATATTGGAATACGCCATCATTGTGGTAGAAGCAATCCCTTCACGAATGGATTTACTAATTGAATTAAAATCATCACCATGCTTGAAAATTGTGTTTACAAGTGCAGGCCCTGCACTTCCCTGAAGTTGTGGTCCATGACAGCCCGCACAATTATTCGCATACAGCACGGCTCCGTTTTTTAATGGGGAAGCATTTGCTGCTCCGATAGTATTGTTATCTCCCGATTTCTGACCGGTATTGCATGACACGACAAACAAAGTCAATACTGTGATTGACCAAAGCATCTTTGTAGAGTTTCCTCTAATACGTCTAAAAACTATCTTACTAATCATAAGTGTTTTATTAGCCCTCAATCAATTCAAATGTTACGCTTACATTTCCTGAACCTAATGCAGACGCTAAGCCTGTTACGTCATCCACCTTTCCTAATCTTGTGTAGCTGTACGATGTTGAAAAGGTTTTATAAAACAGCACCAATGTTCGAGTGCCGTACAACATTAAATCTCCGTTTTGTATCGTTCCCGGGTTTGACGAATTTGCCGGAAGACTGTTTGGCAAATCATAATATTTTTCGTTTTCGTTCAGCTCTGCCATATTGATTGTTAGCGGTAACATTTCTTCAAAGGCTTTTGCTGTATTATTGTCCAATAGTGTAGCTGTAAAGGTTTGTGTATTAACCCTTATGTTGATTTTAGTACCTGCCATATTGTTGATGTTTTCTGTATTGTTATTATTCTCGTCTTCATTGCAGGACGAAGCGCTGCATACGATCATTGACATAAAAGTCAAAATCATTAAAAATGAATGTTTCACAGATTTCCTCTTCATCTCTTTTAATTTTAAACTGGTTTAATAATTTTTGCAGGAATACCGCCTACAATCGTATTATCGGGAACATCTTTTGAAACAACCGCACCCGAAGCCACAACAGCATTTTCGCCAATGGTTACTCCTGGAAGTATAGTTGCATTTGCACCAATCCAGGCGTTCTTTTTGATATGGATAGGTTTAGGTACTAATGCGTGTCTGTTTTCGGGTTCTATCGGGTGTCCTTCTGACAACAAACTAACTTTTGGCGCAATCAGTACATTATCTTCAATGGTAATACCACCCAAATCAAGGAAGACACAATCAAAGTTGATGAATACGTTTTTACCGATTTTGGTATTCTTTCCGTAATTGATGTATAGCGGAGTAAAAACGGCAACGCTTTCGCCAATTTCGCTATCGGTAATTCGGCTCAACAAATCTCTTACTTCTGCCGGATCTGTTGAATTGTTCATCTGCACGAGTAATTTTTTTGTAGCGTATGAAGCATCACGCAGTTTACAGGCTTGCGGGTTGTTAGGCGGAATGGTTTCTCCGTTTTTTAGTTGTTCAAAAATGTCCTTTTCGATAACCATTACTGCTTATTTTGCTAAACTCTCACTCTATTACTTAATCAATTTACCTATGCAAATTTCGGCACCATAAACGGAGTGCGGTTTATACAGAATACAGTTCTTTTTACCACTTTTACAGGTTTTGCATAGAGCCTGTTGTTCAAGGTTTAGGTTTATTAAATTTGCAATCGCAATAACCTGTTATGGAACAAGTTGAAAGAATAGATACCGTAAAACATTATAACGATCACGCAGGAGTGGATACGCTTCATCCGTTGGTTAGCGTGGTGAAATTCAGTGAGCTTCCCTTTGTTCGGAATTTCAGGCGGTATATGGGAATTTATGCCGTGTTTTTGAAAGACAACAAATGCGGTGATATACTATACGGTGGCAAGCCTTACGATTATGGGGATGGAACACTTGTTTTTGTTTCACCCGGACAGGTTTACGGGATTGACAATCATAGTGTAAATACTAATCCGTCCGGATATGGTTTACTGTTCCACCCGGATTTAATTGCAGGTACGCAGTTGGGAAAAACAATCAGGGATTATTCGTTCTTCTCTTATGAAGTAAACGAAGCCTTGCATTTGTCAAAGAAAGAACGAAAAACCATTGTAGAATGTCTTGAAAAAATCTCTACCGAAATCGAACAGAATATTGACAAGCACAGCAAAACGCTGATCGTATCAAATATTGAGTTGTTCCTGAATTACTGTATACGTTTTTACGACCGCCAGTTTATCACCCGTAGTCATGCTAATAAAGATGTTTTAGTGCGGTTTGAAAATTTATTGAACGATTACTTCAAATCTGAAAAGGCACAAAACTTGGGGTTACCTTCTGTAACCTGGTGTGCGGAGCAATTACATCTTTCCCCGAATTACTTTGGCGACCTTATCAAAAAGGAAACAGGTACAACGGCATTGGACTACATACAATCCAAACTGATTGACGAAGCCAAGCTGAGAATGTTTGACGCCTCTAAAACAATCCATGATATTGCTACTGAATTAGGTTTTAAGTACCAACAGCATTTTACACGCTTATTCAAGCAGAAAACAGGTGTAACTCCAAACGAATACAGGAATTTGAATTGAAGGTATTAAAGCACAAAAAAATTATCAAAAGCAGCTAACCGTTATCAAAACCGCTCCGGCTCCAATCTCCATTTAACCGGTGAGCGCCACAAACTGGAAAGCAACAGCTCGCGCATAAAAATAAATTCTTTTGGAAGCCTGTCGTACATCTTTTCAAACAGCTCTACATGCTGAAGCAATTCCGCTTTCCACTCCTCGCAGTCAATATCCATAATGCTGTCAAACTGTTCGTTTGTAAAATCAAGACCCGACCAGTCAATGTCATCATAAGTAGGCATCCAGCCGATCGGGCTCTCCACGGCATTGGCTTCGCCTCTTATTTTCAATACGATCCATTTCAGAATGCGCATGTTATCGCCAAAGCCCGGCCAGATAAATTTGCCTTCGGCATCTTTGCGGAACCAGTTCACCCCGAAAATACGGGGCGGTGCCGGCAGGCCACGACCAAACTGCAACCAATGATTAAAGTAATCGCCCATGTGATACCCGCAGAAAGGCAGCATGGCAAACGGGTCGCGTCTTACCTTACCGATCTCACCAAATGCAGCAGCCGTTGTTTCTGAACCCATTGTGGATGCGAGGTAAACCCCATACGCCCAGTTGCTGGACTGATACACCAACGGAATAGTGGTGCTTCTTCTTCCGCCAAATACAAAGGCGCTGACCGGAACACCATTCGGATTTTCCCACTGCGAATCGATAACCGGGTTATTCGCTGCCGAAACTGTAAAGCGACTGTTCGGATGTGCAGCAGGCTTACCCGATGCCGGATCCCACTTTTGTCCGCGCCAGTCGGTAAGGTTTTTGGGCGGCTCTTTGGTCATGCCTTCCCACCATACATCGCCATCTTCTGTAATGGCCACGTTGGTAAAAATCGTATCGCGCGAGATGGTGGCCATCGCGTTGGGATTCGTTTTTTCATTCGTGCCAGGGGCCACACCAAAATACCCGGCTTCCGGGTTGATCGCGTAAAGCCGGCCATCCTTTCCGGGCTTTATCCACGCAATGTCATCACCAACCGTTGTTACCTTCCAGCCTTTTAAATCTTTAGGCGGAATAATCATGGCAAAATTTGTTTTACCACAGGCGCTTGGAAAGGCAGCCGCTACATAATCCTTTTTGCCATCTGGGCTTTCCACACCCAACAGCAGCATGTGTTCGGCCAGCCAGTTCTCATCACGCCCCATTACCGATGCAATGCGCAAGGCAAAACATTTCTTACCCAGCAAGGCATTGCCGCCATACCCTGAACCGTACGATACGATTGCGCGCTCTTCCGGGTAATGAACAATGTATTTCGTGGTGGCATTGGTAGGCCACTTCGCATCCGGCTCACCGGACTTAAGCGGTGCTCCTACAGTATGTAAACATTTTACAAACTCGCCATCGCTGCCCAATGCGTCAATCACCTTTGTACCCACCCGCGTCATCAGGTGCATGTTTACCACTACATATTCCGAGTCGGTGATCTCAATTCCAACCTGCGCAATGTCTGAGCCTACCGGCCCCATGCTGAACGGGATCACATACATGGTTCGCCCTTTCATGCATCCCTCCAGCAAAGGCAAAAGGGTTTGCTTCATTTGTTTGGGATCAACCCAGTTGTTGGTCGGGCCGGCAGCATCTTTTCGTTTGCTGCAAATAAACGTGCGGTCTTCTACCCGCGCTACATCGCTGGGGTCTGAAAAGCAGGCAAAGCTGTTGGGGCGCTTCTGCGGATTGAGCCTGATGAACGTACCTCTATCCACCAGCAGGCTGCACAGCTCATCGTATTCGGCCCTGGAGCCATCGCACCAGCGAATGCGATCGGGAGTACAGAGTGCAGCTATTTCTTCTATCCAGGCGGTAAGCTCCGCATGGTTTACGGTATAGGTCTTTTCCTGGGCAAGCGTTAACATAGGGGTATTGTTTTTGATGCCCCAAATGTAATGAGGCAAAACCTCAAAATGAAGTATTGCAAACGATTGAAACGCTGATTTTTATCAGAAATCGACCCGATAGGCCAATACCGGGATAATTCCAAGCTGGTACTTTGTATTCTCCCGTTGCAGGAAGCTATCAAAGCAGGTAAAGGCCGTGTTCTGCCGGTTAGTTACATTCTGTATGTCGATGGAAAGTGTGCGCGTGTAACCCGGCTTGTTTTTACGCCAGCTTACGCGAAGGTCTGTTCTGAAGTAATCCGGCAATCGCAGATAACCGCTCTGCTCCTGGTAAATGGTAGTGCCCACCTGTTGTGAAAGTGCAAGGTCTATCAAAGGCTGACGCAGTCCACCGAGATAAAGTACCCGCGCATGCACACCGAAAGAACGGTTTTTCTTATTCCACTCCTTACCGGCAAGCAAACTGCTGGTGAACTTCGTATTGAAGCGACTGTTCAGGTAAGCTGCTCCATTATAAAACTTTGCTTCGTAACGCGAGCCTGATAAAATAAAGTAGAGATTATTGTAAAAACGTTTTTCGAGGCTTGCTTCCACACCGTAGTTACGGCCTTTGCCTTTGTTTACAAGCGTATCATTCCAGGTGTAGCCATCCCACTGGTTAAGGGTTGAGTAGAAAGGCGCATCTCTGACAACAGGCGCATCAACAATCCAATGATAAAAAGCTGAAGTAGTTAACTTCAGTTCGCCCGGCAATTTTGTTTTCCATTCGGCTAAAGCCTGATGACTGCGTGTAAAGCCTAAACCTCTGCTTCCTGTTACAAGGTAGTTTTGTACCTGCTGTACCTGGCTGGTTGTTCCAGCTGACAGCGCAATGGTATTTTTCTTTCCAGCTTTAGTAATGCTGAGCTTAGGTTCCCATGAGTCGGTGTTGTTAAAGCCGAAGCGGGCATATTGCAACCCTGCATTAACCTGCCATGTACCAAAGTACTTTATCCACGATGCATAAGGTTGCAGCAGCAAGCCATTTACATTGCCGCGAACATAAGGAGCAAAAATATCGGGGTAAGCCTGCGCATTCGTTTCGTTTTTCAGATACTGCTGATAATGATTCAGGCGCACGCCCGTTTCCATGTTTCCATAAGCGCCCAACTTGCGATTGGCTTTAATAAAGCCGGATAAAATTACGTTGTAGGAATCGTAAGCTTCCCGATAAATATGCGGATACGGAACGGTTATGCTCCGCGAATCGCGTTCCTGAACCTGGCCGGAAAAAGAAAGCCCTGCAACAAAAGTCCACGTACCGGGCTTGAAGTGGTTAATCAGCCCGGCACCATAAGTCAGCCCTTTAAAAGTTATATCGTACCGATCTTTCTCTTCCTCCCACTCTTCTTCGGGTTTGGCATTGAATATGTTCTTGCTCAAACCCATAAATCCAAATACCGATAGCTCGCCACCAGCTTTGTGCGGCATATTGGCATGAAAAGTTAAATCCTGGAAGTTGATGGACTCATCACCAAAATCAATACCCACACTGCTTAACAATCCCACCGTAGAGTATCTGTAATTAACTAAGAATGAACTTCCCCGCTCTTTGTTAATGGGACCTTCGGCAGCCAGATCCAAACCAATAAGCGAAGCTTGTACCGTGTATTGCGTTTTATCAGCAGCGCCCGCACGCAATTTCATATCCATGATGCCCGCCAAACCATTGCCGTAGCCTGCCGGTAAATACCCCGAACGGAAATCGGTGCGATCCAATACCTGTGCGCTTAAAATACTAACACCACCACCATTGGCCGTTGGCTTATCGCTCATGGTTCCGGCATTTGCCAAATGGTTGGGATTTGCAATATCCAATCCTTCCACACGCCAGAGCACATGATTGGGAGAATAGCCTTTTACAATGATGGAGTTAGCCTGATCATTGGCAGCCACCACACCGGGGTAAGAGGTAAGCATGCGTACCGGGTCGAAAAAGTTTGCCGGCACACGCATGGTTTTCTCAATGGAAACAGAAGTTAAACCTGTTCCGCTTACAGGCTCCGGGCTTACCACAATTTCTTCCAATTCGGTAGGTACTTCATCAAGTATAACCGACAGGTTGCCGCTCTTGCCGGCAATTACCAGCAGCTCGCTTTCGCGGGATTGAAAGCCGGTAAAGCTGACAACGAGTTTGTAACGGCCGGGGGCGAGCTGAAGTGAAAATCTTCCGGCCTCATCAGCGGCAGCTCCTGTTATGGGTGTTTCCGAACTCTGAAAAGCGGCAATGCTTGCCCCGGCCAACGCTACGCCTGAAATATCCTGAACTTTACCCGTTACTTTTCCTGTAAGCTCCTGCGCATGTGAAACGACTGCCAATCCTAACCACACCAACAATACAACAACTCTCACTTCCTTATTCGTTACCGGATTGTCTTAATGTATTTGATTGAATTTTCAGCGCTTTGCATGGAGCTGACCGGGTATGATTCCTGTTCGATAAAATAATTCTTTAGCCCTGCTTTTTTTGCTTGTGCAAACAGTTTGGTAAAATCAATAGAGCCCGTACCCACATCGGCATTGCGGTCTTTATTTTCCTTATCCATGTCTTTTACATGCCACAACGGAAAACGCCCCGGGTGCTTTTCGAAATAAGCAATAGGGTCGTGCCCGGCACGCACCACCCAGTAAATATCCATTTCAATGCTCACCAGCTTAGGGTCGAGCAGGGTCAGCATTTCATCAAAGATCACCTTGTCTTCTACCTGCTCAAACTCAAATGCGTGATTATGATAGGCCATCTTCAGCTTGTATTGCTTAGCTGTTTCCCCGGCTTTGTTGAGGGCTTCGCAGGTACGCTTCAGGTCATCCAGCGTAGCATAGTATTTTTTGTCCATCCACGGCACTACCACAAATTTTTGCCCGATGGCTTTTGCATCGGCACACGCCTGTTCCCAACCGCTTTCTACCTGGTTTAACCCGTAATGGCCGCTTATTACTTTAACACCCAGCGAATCAAGGTAACTCTTAAATTCCGCCACAGGCATCCCGAAGAGCTGCCCGTTATTATACCCGTAAGTTTCTACTTCGGTGTAACCCCACGAGGCTACTGATTTTAAAATTCCCTTCGGGTCTTTCCCGATCACATCGCGCAAGGTATAAAGCTGCAAGCCTACCGGCTTACTTTTACCTTTTGCTTCTGCCAGCAACGATGGCATGGTTAACAAACCGGCTGCGGCTATGGCTGAATTTTGAATGAATCGTCTTCTATCCATAACAAGTTTTCTTTTAGAGTTTTAAAATCGGTTGTAAAGGCGTCTGACGGCTTGATTGCTGACGTAAACAGCCGTCAGACACCTCATATTTTTTCTATTTACCCAATGTGACCTGGCTAAAGAAGAACAGGTTATCCTCCCCGGCCTGATCGTTCCTGAACACCAGCACGATATTGTGCTTGCCGTTAACCGGCTTAAAGCCAATCCCTGAAGGCCGCATATACACGCCTGCCTGTACTTCAATTTTTGGTGCATGGGCAAAGCTTACAGTTCCTAACCTGGTACCATCGGTAGAATCCAGCCATACATCAATAGTACCGCCTTTCATGTTCCCCATTTCCGCTATTACAAAGCTCATAGAACTCACTCCGGTTAAATCCACGTTGGTGAAAGCAGCCGTAGCATTATGCTTAATATTTTCCACAATCTGGAAGCCGCCTGCATTCAGCTTACGGGCTCCACCGGTAAGCCCGGCATCAGCCGCGGTAAGCACCGGGGCTTTAAATACATACTGGCGTGTGGTGCTGAGCGAAGGCATTCCATTAGCTCCCGCATCATCATACGTTACGGTAAGCACATAAGCCGATGTGGCTGCCGGGCCCGGAGGCGGCACCACTGCAAAGGGCGCTTTACCGCTTAGTGGCAGGCTCTTCACCTTTTCTTCGTTAGCCAATGAAAGAATGTATTCTACCATCTGGTTCGCCTGCTCTTTGGTTAGTTGCGGATGGGCAGCCATCGCTACCTCACCCCAGTTGCCTGAACCCCCATTCAGAATTTTATCGCTCAAAATTTCAACAGCCCGCACATCTTTCGCGTAACGTTTGGCCACATCGCGGTAGCTTGGCCCGGCCGATTTCTGATCAACGAGGTGGCAGGACTTACAATCGCTTTCGGCAATAGCCAGCTTACCCGGCAGCTCTGCACGCTGATGCCCTTGCGCAATGGCTGTCATGTCAAATCCCTGAGCATGGTAGTCCATCGTAATTTTTACACGCTCAGCCGGAATTTTTCCATCTGCTGTTGAGCCGTCTTCCTTGTCCGTTACAATTACGGCATAGTCAACCGAACCGCCCGGAATATAGCGTTCGGTATTTCCGTTTACGGAAATTTCTATAGCCGGTGGCTCATTGCCTGCAATGATCGTGATCTCACCCGAAGCCTTTGCACCTTTGGCATCGATGGCGGTGATCTTGGGACGATATATGCCTGCCTTCTCGAACGTGAACTTAAATTCCGGAGTAGCTGACTTCAATACCTGGCCGTTCAATTCCATTTCATACGAAATTGCATCCCCGTCCGGATCGGTTGTTCCTTCTGCCGAAACGGTTCCTTCCAAAGGCAATGCGCCTGAAATCTTGCTGGCGCTTACCACAACCTGCGGAGGCCTGTTGCCCCCGTTGTAATCAATTCGCGATAAGCGGGCATCCATATTTTGCTTAAACCACTGCGTGCCATATTCAAGCGTGTATAGCTTACCGTCAGGCCCGAACGCCATATCGATAATGTTGTTGAATTGCATGTTGGGAATAAATGGTTCAATATCCATAATAGCTCCCTTCTCATTCATCGTAACCAAATGAATCCAGTTGCGCATCCAGTCATAGATGATGAGCTTGCCATCAAAATAATCCGGGTAGGCTTCGGGCTTGCCTTTAAAATCTTCCGAGTAATATACAGGGCCTGCCATCGCATTGCGGCCACCGGTTTTCATCAATGGAAAATCAGGTGATGCATCGTACGGGTACCAGATAAACGGAGCGCTTACCGGGGGCAACTCTGTTTTACCGGTGTTGTTGGGCGAGGTGTTGATTGGCTTGTTCGGGTCATGCTTTGCTCCTATCGTTTTACTTTCAAAATCATATTTCGCGTAAGCATAGTTACCACCCACAAACAAGGGCCAGCCAAAGTACCCGGCTTTCTGCGCCTGGTTTACTTCATCATAACCGCGCGGGCCGCGTTCCGGGCTGTCATTGCCGGCATCCGGGCCCACTTCTCCCCAATAGAGAAACCCGGTTTTCCTGTCGATGGAAATGCGGTAGGGATTCCTGTTACCCATTACATAAATCTCAGGTCTTGTTTTCTCTTCACCTTTCGGGAACAGGTTGCCATCCGGGATGGTGTAGGTTCCATCGGGTTGTGGTCTGATACGCAGAATTTTTCCGCGCAGATCGTTGGTGTTGGATGATGACTTTAATGCATCAAACGGAGAGCGCCCCGGACGCTCATCGGCCGGACTAAAACCATCCGACTCGAACGGGCTTGTGTTATCTCCTGTAGAAAGGAAAAGATTACCGTCAGGACCAAATTCGAGCGAGCCACCGGTATGGCAGCAGGTTTCGCGTTGCACAGGCACTTCCAGCATTTCTATTTCCGAAGCCTGGTCAACTTTCTTTCCGTCAAAAACAAATCGCGATAAGATGTTAGACGATCTTTCAGGATGTGAGTAATAGATATAAAGCCAACCGTTTTTTACAAAACCCGGATCTTTGGTAATGCCCAGCATACCGTCTTCATACTTTGTCCACACATTGAACGTATTGATTACATTGATCGAATCCGTTTCAGGATCATAAAGCTTAACCGCTCCTTTGCGTTCAATAAAAATGATCCGGCTATCAGGCAGAATAGTCATTTCGGTGGGCTCATCGAAGTAGTGGCCTAACACGTTTTTGGTAAACCGGTTTTCTTCTGGCACGCGCCTAGCTCTTGCTTTTGAAAAGTCCGGCTTCCTATTACCGATGGCATATTTAAGACCTTCATATAAATGATTGAGGAATAATGAATCGCTGAACGACTCATTGGTATGCCCCATACCGGTATAGAAAGAGCGGCCACCGTCAAAATCATGGTACCACGCTATCGGGTGATTGTCGCCATTCTCACCTCCTTCATAGCTTGATTCATCGAGGTTGTACAGCACAATTATCTCATCCGAGATTTTGTTATAGTTATACAGTTCATCGGTACGAATCCACTCGTCCGGTAAATGATCTTCACCAAAAGGCTTTACCTTTTTAAACTTCGCTTCCTGTATTTGCGGGTGGCTCTTAAAGTATGCCCCTACCAATTTTCCGTACCACCACCAATCATACTCGGTATCCGCAGCAGCATGAATACCCACATAACCTCCACCGGCCTGGATAAAGCGCATGAACTGATTTTGTTGCGCCTGATCCAGCACATCGCCTGTGGTGCTCAAAAAAATTACAGCCCGGTATTTCTTCAGGTTTTCTTCGGTAAATACATCGGCCGATTCTGTTGTATCCACACCAAAACCTTTTTCGGCACCGAGCTTGATCAATGCTTCCTTTCCAGCCTTAATCGATTCATGCCTGAAACCTTTTGTCTTGGAGAACACCAGCACACGGGGGGGTTCCTGTGTGCAGGAATAGAAAAGAACACAACAGCCCAGGAGTAGTAAGAACTTTTTCATGTGTGAAATAAACGATTAACGGGGTAAATTTTTGCTTGAATGAAAAACCTCTTTAGCTTCTAAAGAGGTTTTATTTTAATGTTCCGGTACCAGACCTGGTCGCCATGATCCTGCAAGGCAATACGACCCTTTGAAAACTTGCCAAAGCCCGCCATGCTTTTGAATTTGCTGCCGGCCACCATCGCATCCCATTCAGGTGTATGCATGGTAAAGGCTACGGTTTTCACACCATTCAACCAGAACTCGTACTTGCCTTTATTTGAAATCAGCCGGGCGGCATTCCATTCACCGGCAGGCTTTACTGTTTCCTGCGAACAGGAGATAAGATCATATAAATCGCCTGCACGGTGCTTGATGATTTTGGCATCCGGATGACATTCGTTGTCCAATACCTGCATTTCGGGACCTGTCAGCCAAACGTACTTGTATTCATCAGACTCCTGCACATTAAAAATAACACCGCTGTTACCACAGGGTTGAATTTTCCACTCAAGATACAGCTCGTAGTTTTCAAACTCCTGGTCGGTTACCAGATCACCGCCTTTCGCTTCTTTGTTTGAAGTATCTAAGAAAAGCGCATCTTCCGAAATCTTCCAGGCTTCGCCCGCCTTAGCTGATTTATAGGTGTGCCACCCCTTGGTGGTTTTGCCATCGAACAAAAGCTGCCAGCCTTCTTTCTTTTCTGTTGAGCTAAGGGTGTTGTGCTGCGCCTGCGAAGCAACAGCAGCGAGGCACAAGATCAATATAATATAGCGCTTCATCTCAATGTTCTTTTTCACCATCTAATGAGAGTACATAGCGCGCCATTTTTTCAGCATCGATCTGCGAAAGATCGGCATGTGGCGACATGGGAATTTCACCCCATACACCCGTACCGCCTTCCACTATTTTTTGCGCCAGGTAAGTAACATTAGCCGCAGTAAATTCATATTTCTTGGCAATGTCGGTATGCGATGGGCCGATCAGCTTATTGGTGAGATGATGGCAGGTTTTACAATCGCTGGCTTTTACCAAAGCCTCACCTTGCGCAATTACATCAACTGCCTGTACAGGGGCCGCGCTTTCATCCGGGGTACCATAATCTTCAGCAGGTGTTTCAGATTTTTTGGAACCGCAATACATAAGCGTCAACGCCAGCAATACAACCAAGATCAGGGATACTTTATTTTTCATTGGGGATTTGTTGTTTTAGATAAATCATTAACTCAGACCTAATACCTTTTTGTTTAAGGATGGATTCTTGCCGGCTGAGGCAAAATCATCAAATGCTTTTTCCGTTACCCGGATAATATGATCCTTAATGAAAGGCGCACCCTCGGCTGCGCCCTGCTCCGGGTGCTTGATGCAACACTCCCACTCCAGCACGGCCCAACCGTTGTAATCGTATTGCGCCAGCTTGGTAAAGATAGACTGGAAATCTACCTGCCCATCGCCCAACGAACGGAAACGTCCCGGACGGTTAACCCAATCCTGGAAGCCGCCATATACACCGCTCCTGCCGGTGGGATTAAACTCGGCATCCTTTACGTGGAACATCTTAATGAATGAATGATAGAAGTCGATGTATTGAAGGTAATCTAATTGTTGCAATACAAAATGGCTTGGATCGTACAGAATATTGGCGCGTGTGTGCTTACCGGTAGCTTCCCAAAAACGTTCAAAGGTAATGCCATCATGCAGGTCTTCGCCCGGGTGGATTTCATAGCACACATCCACGCCTGCTTTATCAAAAGCATTCAGGATAGGAAGCCAGCGTTTGGCTAATTCCTTAAAGCCATCTTCCACCAAACCGGCAGGACGCTGCGGCCACGGGTAAACCGTATGCCACATCAACGCTCCCGAAAAAGTAGCATGCGCATTCAAGCCCAAATTCTTACTGGCTTTAGCTGCGAGCTTTAGCTGATCTACCGCCCATGCCGTACGTTCTTTCGGCTTTCCGTGCACAGATTTCGGGGCAAAGCCATCGAACATCACATCATAAGCCGGATGCACGGCTACCAACTGACCTTGCAGGTGCGTGGATAGCTCTGTGATCTGCAAGCCCGCTGATTCAACCGTTCCACGAATCTCATCTGCATAGTCCTTACTCCCGGCTGCCTTTTTCAGATCAATACACCGGCTGTCCCATGTAGGTATCTGCACGCCCACATAACCCAACGAAGCTACCCATTTACAGATGGATTTCAGGTTATTGAACGGAGGCTCATCGCCCATGAACTGAGCCAGGAAAATTCCGGGGCCTTTTAATGTCTTCATAGCTTAAACTTCAAATGGAGTCCACTTTTCCTTGCTCTGCCCGCTTTTCACCACGTTATCGATAAACGCCATACCGCGAATACCATCATCCACCGAAGGGAAGTCTAATAATTCAGAGGCCGGAGCGCCATCAATCCTGGCTGTTAACGCAAGCGCAAAGTTGCGATAGAGGTTGGCAAAAGCTTCGAGGTAACCTTCGGGATGGCCGGCCGGTGTGCGGGTATTAAACAACGCTTCCGGGTGTAAAAACCCATTGGTTCCGGCCCGGTAAATCTGGGTAGGCTTGTCTAACCATTTCACCAATAACGTATTAGGCTCCTGCTGCGACCATTCCAAACCGCCATTCTCACCATACACGCGAATCTTCAAGGCATTCTCTTCACCGGCAGCAACCTGCGAAGCCATCAGCACTCCGGCTGCTCCGTTATCAAACTTCAGCAATACGTTACCGTCATCATCTAATGCGCGACCCGGTACCATAATGTTAAGATCGGCACAAAGGTGTGTGATTTTCAGGCCGGTGATAAACTCCGCGAGATGCGCTGCATGTGTTCCTATATCGCCCATCGCACCCGCTTTGCCCGAACGCTTGGGATCGGTACGCCAGGCAGCCTGCGCATTACCTTCTTTCTCGCTCATCTTGCTGAGCCAGCCCTGCGGGTATTCCACATATACTTTGCGGATCTTTCCGAAAATACCATCGCGCACCATAGCACGCGCTTCACGCACCATCGGGTAACCGGAATAGGTATGCGTTAAGCAGAGCAGCAAACCTGTTTCTTCAACTTTCTTTTTGAGCTGACGGGCTTCATCAATTGTAAACGTGATTGGTTTTTCAATCACCACGTGAAAACCTTTTTCAAGGGCCAGCATGGCCGGGGCAAAGTGGGCAAAGTTGGGTGTAACAATCGTTACAAAATCAATTCGTTTATCGGCAGGCAGCTTGCTCTCTTTATCAATCATTTCCTCGAATGTGGTGTAGGTTCTGTCTTCCGGCAGAAACAACATTTTACCACTTTCTTTGGCTATTTCCGGGTTGATGCTGAGGGCTCCGGCCACCACTTCAATCAGTCCGTCCATATTGGCGGCCAGCCGGTGGATTGATCCGATGAAGGCATCTTTGCCTCCTCCTACCATCCCCATTCTGAGTTTTCTGTTCATGCGATCAGGCTATAGTTATTTAAAAACTGATGTTACGCAAAATGTCTGGAATAATTGTCAGTCTGAGCTTGTCGAAGACTATCTCCATACCGAAAATCGGTTTCG
The DNA here is from genome assembly GCA_026129485.1 of Cyclobacteriaceae bacterium. Classification (GTDB taxonomy): domain Bacteria; phylum Bacteroidota; class Bacteroidia; order Cytophagales; family Cyclobacteriaceae; genus ELB16-189. The sequence continues at coordinate 26,075 of JAHCHY010000017.1, read as the reverse complement.
TCCCGATCGTTATCGGGACAACCTGACACCGTGTTACAGTTTTTGCGTAACATCACTTAAAAAGCAAGGTTAAAACGATGTGCCGAAAAATAACGAAATAAATTTAACGGAATCGTTTGCAATACTTTTAAATGGGCTCAAATAAACTTGTTTAACAGGTTTTCCAGGTACTCCTGCTTTCCGCTTATTTGGGCAGGCTCGCCATTCCTGAGCGCCAGCTTGCGAAGATCGCGCAGGCCGAGGCTCCCCTTCTCAAATTTCTTACCATTACCCCGGTCGAATGAAGCATAGCGGCCTCTTTTAAGGCTTGTAAATTCTCCGTCTTCCAGTATGGCATGAGCCGCTACCAGCGCTTTGGCAAATGTATCCATGCCGCCAATGTGCGCATAGAAAATATCTGCCAAATCGGTTGAGTTTCTGCGTGTTTTGGCATCGAAGTTTACACCACCGGTTTTAAAGCCACCGGCCTGTAAAATCACCAGCATGGCTTCGGCAAGCTCATATACATTGTTCGGGAACTGGTCGGTATCCCAGCCGTTCTGGTTATCGCCCCGGTTGGCGTCAATGCTTCCCAATGCATTGGAATCGACCGCTACCTGCAATTCGTGATCGAATGTATGATTAGCCAATGTAGCGTGGTTCACTTCGATATTAAGCTTGAAATCTTCCATCAGGTCGAACTGGCGCAGGAAGTTGAGGCACGTAGCGGCATCAAAATCATACTGATGTTTGCTTGGCTCCATCGGCTTGGGCTCGATGTAGAACACACCTTTAAAGCCCTGCCTGCGGGCATAGTCGCGCGCGATCTGAAGGAATCTTGCAAGATGCTCCTGCTCCCGTTTCATGTTGGTGTTCAGCAACGACATGTAGCCTTCCCTTCCGCCCCAGAAGGTATAGCCGGTACCGCCCAATTCGATGGTAGCATCAATAGCATTCTTTACCTGTGTCGCTGCATGGCATACTACCTGGAAATCGGGGTTGGTGGCTGCCCCGTTCATATAGCGCGGATTACCGAACAGGTTGGCTGTTCCCCAAAGAAGCTTTATGCCTGAATCTTTCTGCTTTTGTTTAGCATAGTCAACAATCTTACGCAGACGCTTTTCCGATTCGGCTAACGTAGGCGCTTCATCCACTAAATCGTAATCGTGAAAGCAATAGAAAGGCGCGCCTATTTTGGTGATGAACTCAAATGCAGCATCCATCTTGTTGTAAGCACGCTGCACCGGGTCTGCATTTTGTAACCACGGAAATTGTTTGGTTCCGATACCAAACGGGTCGCCCCCGGTTCCGCAGAAAGTATGCCAGTAGGCAATGGCAAAACGAAGGTGTTCCTGCATGGTTTTACGGCCCACTTTCTTCTTTGGATTGTAAAACTTAAAGGCGAGCGGGTTATCCGATTCCGGGCCTTCATACTTAATAGCGCGAATACCTTTAAAATACTCTTGTTTTCCTTTGATCACTTTCATGGTTTTGAATTTAGATGGATGATTTGATTTATAATGTAGCGAGCTGCTGATCTAAAATGGTTTTCCACTTCTGATAGGCAGCTTCATGTTCTTCATGCTGGTGTTTGTCAGGTGTTTCTTCCAGCAACAGCTTAAGCCCGGTAAAGGCTTGCTTAAAGTCTGAATATATACCAGCGCCAACACCTGCACCAAGCGCGGCACCTGTAGCGCCATCGGTATCATACAATTCCAGCCGTGCACCAATCGTGTTTACAAACGCATGGCGGAACACCGGGCTTAAAAACATATTGGCATGACCCGCGCGTATCACCTGCGATTTCAATCCCATCGCTTTCAGAATATCGAACCCGTACCGAAGCGCAAATACAATTCCCTCCTGTGCAGCCCGGAACACATGGGCCTGCGTATGGCGATTAAAATCAAGGCCATGCCACGAAGCGTTGATCACTTTGTTTTCGAGGATGCGCTCGGCACCGTTCCCGAAAGGCAGCATAGAAAGTCCATCGGCACCTACCCCCACACCGGAAGCCAGCTCGTTTATTCTGGTGTAGGGAAACGCATCTACGCTCCGTACATTCTTACGAAGCCAGCTATTTAAAATGCCGGTGCCATTCACACAAAGCAATATGCCGTTGCGTTTCTGCTCTGATTTATTGTTTACATGTATGAACGCATTTACACGCGACTTCTTATCATACGCATTATCACCGGTAACACTATAAATAACACCTGATGTGCCGGCCGTAGCGGCCGTTTCGCCCGGGTTCAGCACGTTCAATGAAAAGGCATTGTTAGGCTGATCGCCCGCACGATATGAAACCGGGGTTCCTTTTTTCAAGCCTGTTATCTTCTGTGCTATTGCACTTACTTCTCCCTGCACGGAAAAAACCGGTTTTATATCGGCCAGCAAACTTGCGCTTATACCGTAATGATCCAGCAACGACTGCGCTACCGAACCCGTACTGTAATCCCAGAAGATACCTTCCGATAATCCTGTATCGGTAGTAGTGGCTTCACCGGTAAGCTTAAAGGCAATGTAATCGCCCGGCAACATGATCTTATGAATACGCTCATAAACCGCGGGCTCGTTTTCTTTCACCCACTTAAGCTTGGATGCCGTAAAGTTTCCGGGCGAGTTAAGGAAATGCGACAGGCAATAAGACTCACCTAACTTATTAAAGGCATCATCGCCATAAGGCACAGCCCGGCTGTCGCACCAGATAATGGAAGGCCGCACCGGCTCGCCTGCTTTATCAATGCAAACCAAACCGTGCATCTGGTAGGCAATGCCGATGGCTTTTACCTGGTCGCCTTTGGCCCCGGCTTGCGCCAGGCTCTGCTTAATGCAAATGAGGGCATGGTGCCACCAGGTTTCCGGCTCCTGCTCGGCCCAGCCCGGCTTTACCGCTAACATTTCCATCTCTTCGGCAGGCGACTGGGCCGAAGCTGTTCGCTGCCCGGTGGCTACATCCACCAACGAAGCTTTGACAGACGAGCTGCCGATGTCAAGGCCCAAAACATACTCTCGCATACGATTGAATTATGTCCAAAAGTATTTACTTATAGTCAAAATGACCATATATTAGCCGGAGAATTTTTCAATGGAAAACCTGCCTCATCCGGATACGATAATAGACGCGCTGTCCATCGACTGTGTGATCTTTGGCTTTAAAGACGGCCGGCTGGATATTCTGCTGGTAAAGCACGGGGAAGGTATAAGTGCCGGCAAGTGGGCCTTGCCCGGGGGCTGGATTACATACGGTGAAAGTGTGGATGATGCCGCCAAGCGATTACTGAATTCCCTTACGGGGATTCGTGATATTTACTTGGAGCAGCTTAAGGCATTTGGCGATCCGAACCGTTATCCTTCGAGGCGGGTTGTTACCGTGGCCTATTATGCGCTGGTCAACGAAGAGAACTATGCCCTGATACCGGGCTTTACCGCATCGGATGCGCAATGGTTTAGTATTCATGATCTACCTCCCCTGATTTACGACCACGACCAGATACTGGATTACGGGTACAGGCAGCTAAAGCACAAGGTGCGGCATGAGCCCATCGGCTTTAACCTGCTGCCGGCCAAGTTTACGCTGCTGCAATTGCAGGAGCTGTACGAAGCTATCCTGGAAACAAAATTAGACAAGTCCAACTTCAGGCGTAAGCTGGCCAAGATGAAGCTGCTGATCGACTGCAAGGAGAAGCAAAAAGATGTATCGCACCGCGCTGCCGAGCTATACAAATTCGACAAACGCGTTTACGTTACGCTCAGGAAAAACGGAATGGTGTTCGGGCTATGAAAATGTATCCGTTGATATTAAACCGCTTGCTTTCGTACACAATTAACCCCATATTTCACATAACCTAAATCTTCACGCACATGGAACAGAAATTCAATTCATCACGACTTTTTATTGCCAGTTGCCTTGCGCTGCTGGTTACATCCCTTACGTTCGCTATCCGGGCTAAAATAGAAGGCGTATTCGGAGGTGAGTATGGCCTCACCGGGGAGGAAATCGGCTGGGCGTTTGGGCCTGCCTTCTGGGGATTTACCGTAGCCATGTTTTTGGGCGGCCTGATCATCGATATTGTTAAAACCAAAAACATTATCTGGCTGGCTTTCTTCACGCACCTGATCGGCCTCGTTTTGCTGCTGATGGCGAAAGACAAAACCATGCTTTTTATTTCCAATGTATTTATCGGGTTCGGTAACGGCAGTGTGGAAGCGGCCTGCAACCCTCTGGTAGCTACTATCTATCCCAACAACAAAACCAAAATGCTCAACCGGTTCCACGTGTGGTTTCCGGGTGGTATTGTTATCGGTGGCGTACTGGCATGGCTCCTGATGACGCAGGCCGGCCTTAGCTGGCAGGTATTAACTTCATTGCTGTTTATTCCGCTTGCCCTTTACGGTTATTTGTTCTTCGGGCAAACCATTCCCGAAACAGAAAGGGTTTCATCCGGTGTTTCGTTTAAGGACATGCTGAAAAATGTAGGAGCACCTATAGCCATTATTGCATTGGTTGGGTTTATGATCCTCGCTGCATCGGTACCTTCTATTCAAATCGATTTTAATGCGTCCATTACCTATATCGTGTTGGGCATAATCGTTTTTGCCGTCATTATTGAGGCGCTGGTGGTAAACAAGATCAGCTTGCTGTTTCCGGTCATGCTGTTCGGCATGTTCCTGACGGCAGCAACCGAGCTCGGTACCAATCAATGGACTAATGCGCTTCTTGACAATGCCGGTATTGACCCGATGATTGTGCTGGTGCTGGTAACGGGTATTATGGCCGTAGGCCGGTACTTTGCAGGGCCGCTCATTCACAGGCTTAATCCCACAGGTGTGCTGTTAGGCTCCGCTATCTTCTCGGTAATCGGTCTTTATGCATTAAGCGTAGCATCGGGCGCTGCCGCTACGCTCGGCTCGGCAGTGTTGTTTGCAATTGGCGTTTGTTACTTCTGGCCTACCATGCTGGGCTTTGTTTCGGAATATATTCCCAAGAGCGGTGCGCTCGGCTTATCCATTATGGGCGGTGCCGGTATGGTAGCTACTTCTATGGTGTTACCGATCATGGGCCGCTCGATTGACACGGCAGGGCCGCAGGCAACACTCCGCTTCATGACCATACTGCCGATTATCTTAGTGGTAATTTTTATAGGGCTGGTAATTTATATGCGTAATAAGAAGGCACACTAATATAGAAATGCAAAGGCGTCAGACGGCTGTTTACTCCAGCAATCAAGCCGTCAGACGCCTCACTTCACTTACCTCTACCTCATGATCAAAACCCTGCTCTCTCCTTTTAAACGCTTTGCGTGGTTTAAACGGCTTAATGCGAAAATCACGTACGAATGGTTAGCCAGGCATATTCCGGCCAACGACTGGCAGTTTATGAACTACGGCTATTATCCGAATGCAGAGGAGCCGGCTATACAACCGGAACCTAAACCGCTCCAGCTTTATCCCTTGCTGATGTACCACTACCTCGGCTCAAAAGCCGAGCTGGCCGGTAAGGTTGTGCTGGAAGTGGGCAGCGGTCGTGGCGGTGGCGCGGCTTACTTAGCCTCGCATTTCAAGCCTGCTCAATATACCGGTATGGATCTGGCACAGCACGCGGTTGACCTGGCTAACAAGATTCATGCTGTTCCGAATTTAAAATTCATCCAGGGAAGCGCGGAGAACATTCCCTTGCCTGATAACAGTGTGGATGTAGTGATCAATGTAGAGTCGTGCCATGCTTATGGTTCTGTAAAAAAATTTCTGAGCGAGGTAAAGCGTGCGCTTAAGCCGGGAGGATATTTTTTAATGGTTGATTTTCGCTATGCGCAGGATATGCCGGAGCTTAATACACTTTTGCGCGAATCGGGTATGTCGCTTCTACAGGAAGATAATATTACTGCCAATGTGGTAAAAGCCATTGAAGCCGAAGACGAGGCCAAACAAAAACGCATTCGCGAACTGGTACCCCCTAAATGGCAAAAATTATTTGCCGAGTTTGCTGGTGTGGTGGGCTCCAAGTTTTACAGAAACCTGAATGACGGAACACGGTTTTATTACCGGTATGTAATGCAGAAGTAGCTCATTTTCTCAACAATAAAATATAAGGGAGAAGAATACACGTGCGACCATGATTCGCCTGGCAAGCGCTTAATCAATAAAATAATCATTTAACTGGGCTAATGGAGCTTGCTCAATGCCAGCCTGCTCAAAAACAGAATATTCAATATCCCGACAAATTGAATTTAGCGCAAGATCGTTGGCAGCCTCGCCAAAGGGTTCGCCTATTTCATCTACAATAGCATCCAGCGATACAAACGTGTAGCTGATAAAGACGACCAGCACGGGCATAATCCAACCCACCACATCAACCAATCCGAAAGGAAGCAGGAAACAGTAGATATAAACGGTTCTATGCAGAAGTATATGATATGCAAATGGTAACGGTGTGTTTAAAATACGTTCGCAGCCACCTGCTACCATAGACATGTTGTTTAGCTGCTGATTAAGAGATGTAGCGATAATGCTATCAATCTTTCCGGACTTTTTCCACTGTTGGATAAAATAGCCCAGTTGCTGCAAAATTGCTACGGGAATAAAAACCTGGTGCTGTATATAGGCAATCTCTTTCGGGTCAAGTAAACGGGCGAGGTGATCGGTGTTTCTTTTTCCACGCAAATGCCCGTTCAATGACCAACTGAAGGCTGCAACCATTCTGGTGAATTTTTTCTTCTCTTCAATAAGGGAAGTATCTTCATTGTCTTCGACCATAGCTAAGGCCTGGCGCACCAGCGAACGGCTCTCCACCACCAATGTCCCCCAAAGCTTGCGGCCTTCCCAATAGCGGTCATAGCTGGCCGTATTACAAAAACCAAGAAAGATCGCCAAGGCAACTCCGATCAATGTGAATATGGAGGGATTAAGGTTTACCTTGTACTCGTAGATGCGCCCGTGGAAGAAAAGAACTACCAAAGAAAAGCAGGTGATGATCATTAATTGAGGAAGGATTTTAGGCAGAACGGAGCCTCTCCAGATAAAAAGCATTCTTAGCCAGTGCGTGCGTTGACGAACAATCATAGTAAGCGGATTCAGTTAGATTACAGGAAGCAAGTTGGATATGCAACAAAGGTAAAAAGAATAAACTCTGGTGCGTACAGGCTTCTCGCGGCAGGGCTGCTTACGTTTTAGTTAAACTGCAAAAAAAATTATATTTGTAGCTTCACCTAAAAGAAAATCAAGGCTAATTCGTTGTAACCGGAATGAAAAACAACCGCTTTTTTAGACTGGCTTTCGATCAGGCCACCCGGTTGGCCGGCAAACCAGCCCGAATAACCCGGCTACTGGTTGAGTTGACTATTAAAATCAGCCGTGTGGACTGGTCGCCAGCCGGGCGTGTAAACCTGAAAAACCAGGTATTGCTGGCAGGACGTTTGATTAAGGCTAACCTTACCGGCACCTACCGGGTTAAATCGGCCAGGCTGCTGATCGGCCTGGTAGCTGCCTGTATCTATTTCATCAACCCGTTCGATCTTGTACCGGATGTGGTGATCGGTGTAGGGCTTGCCGATGACATGACTGTGCTTGCCTGGGTGCTGAACATGGCAGCAGCAGAGCTACAGGAATTTGAAAAATGGGAGCGGCAGCAGGTTACTGCTTCCGTTTCGCTTTAAATGTGCCGTTAGGTTGGTGGAAAATACTCTCGGCAAATGAATTGTTGGTTTCAACAAACTCCACTCTGAATCCATCCAGTCCCTTAATCGAAAACCTGTGCTTACCGGTTGGTACAAGCTCATATTCCGGCTGGCTGGGCACGACAAGGCGCAAGGCTCCATTCTTTATAAAGAAGCGCGCTACCATTCCTCCCAATTCATATTCACCTACATACCGTTGCAGGTCAGATTCGTTCACATCAATCTTAACGGGTGTACGCTTAAACTCAACAGGCCGCGGTAAGGCAGGTTCAAGCTTTACCGCAACTTTGGAAATCTCGCCTGCTTCATTACCCAAAAACTGAAACTGTGTTGAACTGGCAGCAGTATCTGCTTTACCGTTCTTGATCGCAAATGAATTAAATACATCGTAATGATGATGGCCTAACCATAATTTCATGCGCTTAAAATTGGCAAAAAGCGAGTCGCGATCCAGCGTAATGGTAAACGTTCCGTATGCAGGATTCGAATACCTGCCTGTAAACTCGGTAAGGCTGTGCGAAGGCTTTGTTCCTTTAACTTTGTTTGATGTTACAGCCGCAGCCGCCTTCTTTTGTTCCTGCATAGCCTTATCCAGTCTTTCTTTCAGTACCTTATTCCAGTCAGTAGCTTTCACTTTAAGCATCCGGTCCGAAATAATATTGCGCACTACCGAAGGCACGCTGGATCCGTTCTGATTCACCAGTACCACAATGCCTACGCTATCGCTCGGAAAGAATGACGTGCTGGCCGAAAAGCCATCGATATTACCACCATGCTCTACCCGGTAATGTCCTTTGTATGATGACAGGAACCAACCATAACCGTAATTGGAAAGATGCAGATCAGCATTTGTTTTATCCGGTAAAGCAGCCCCCACTACCATCTGCGAACTTATGGCTTCCGAACGATAACCGGCCGGAATAATTTCCTTTCCATTGAACTTGCCTCCGTTAATCCAGGTAATCACCCAATTCGACATTTCGTTTACGCTGCTGTTGATGCTTCCGGCAGGCGCCATACCTGCAATGTGGTAGTAATCCATTTTTTTGATCGTGCTTTCGTTCTCAAGCCCGTAGCCCAAAGCCACGTCATCCGCTTTTTGCAATTCCGTAATGGAAAGGTTGCTGCGGTTCATACCCAATGGCTTAAAGAATCGTTCGGAGATATTCTCTTCCCATGTTTTGCCTGTAATCTTTTCCGCAATTACACCCTGCGCCAGGAACATGAAGTTGTTGTAGTAATACTTTTCCCGAACTTCGGCAAAGGGCTCCTGGTATGCAATACGCTGAATCAAGCTGTCCTTTGAATCGGATGGGAACAAATACCACGAATAATCATGGCGGGGCAGACCTGTACGATGGCTCATCAGGTCGCGCACCCGGATATTATTGGTCATGTTATCGTTGAAAAACTGAAGCTCCGGAATGTACTTCGATGGCTTGTCCTCAAGCTCCAGCTTTTTTTCGTTACGCAGTTGCCCCAATACAGCAGAGGTAAAGGCCTTGCTGCACGACCCGATTGCAAACAACGTATTGGGTGTTACCGGTTGCCTGCTTTCATAATCACGATAGCCAAAGCCCTTGGCATAGATTATCTTATTCTTCTCCACAATCGCCACTGCAAAGCCGGGAGTCTTCCAGGTGTCCAGCACTTTCTGGAGCTCCGCATCAAGGCCGGCCAGGCGTGTATCCGGTGCGACCTTCTTTTGTGCTACCAGGATCGAAACACAAAAAACGAATGCAATTGTCAGAATTTGTTTCATCGGTTATTTCGTTAGGGTTACTGTTTTTCCATTCATTATTATTTCCAATGGCTCTCCGTGCTCAAGCGAAGTTTCCACCTTTCCGCCAGCCGCAACTTTTACCTTGATTACACGATCGCGGAATTCCAGGCGGAATGAATAGGATTTCCACTGATCCGGAATAAACGGTGTAAAGTACAGCTTTCCATCGCGTACACGCATGCCTCCAAAGCCTTTTACCACGCTCATCCACGTTCCGGCCATTGACGTAATGTGGCAACCTTCCTCCGTATCATTATTATAATCATCCAAGTCGAGGCGGGCCGTGCGCAGGTAAAACTCGTAAGCTTGCTCCTTATATCCGATCTTGCTGGCCAGTATTACGTGCACACAAGGCGAAAGCGATGACTCATGAACCGTCATCGGCTCGTAAAAATCGAAATTCCTTTTAATGGTCGCGAGGTCAAAGTCATCTTCAAAAAGATAAATGCCCTGCAATACATCGGCTTGCTTGATAAAGCAGGAGCGCAAAATTCTATCCCACGACCATTTCTGATTTAACGGTCTTTCGCTGACAGGCAAATCTTTTACGTTAATAATCTCCTTATCTAAAAAACCATCCTGCTGAAGAATAACACCCCGCTTTTCATCTTTCGGATAGTACATCTTATCGTTGATGTTCTTCCACTTTGCCGTTTCTTCTGCTTCTTTAAAGGATGTTTTAGAAACAATTTCAGAATACCGTGCAGGGTGGTTTTTCTTCACATAATCAATAGCCTGTTGGGTAAAGCGCAGTGTCCACGCACCGAGGTAGTTGGTGTACCAGTTGTTGTTTACGTTATTCTCGTATTCATTCGGGCCGGTTACACCCAGTATCACGTATTTACCTTTTTCACCCGACCAGTTGACACGCTGCGCCCAGAAACGTGAAATGCCTATCAGCACTTCAAGGCCATATTCAGCGAAGTAATCTTTATCGCCTGTATATTCGATGTAATCGCGCATGGCATAAGCCATAGCGCTGGTGCGGTGTATTTCTTCGAATGTGATTTCCCATTCGTTGTGGCATTCTTCACCGTTCATGGTAACGAACGGGTAGAAAGCCGCTCCATCTTTAAAGCCCAGCTTTTTTGCGTTCTCGATGGCCTTGGACAAATGCTTGTAGCGATACACTAACAGGTTACGCGCCACTTTAGGTTCGGCTGTACTCAGGAAGAACGGCAGGCAATATGCTTCGGTATCCCAGTAGGTGCTTCCCCCGTATTTCTCACCGGTAAAACCTTTCGGACCGATGTTGAGCCTTTCGTCTTCGCCTGTATAGGTTTGCGTAAGCTGAAAAATATTAAACCGGATACCCTGCTGGGCTGCCACATCACCTTCTATTACAATATCGCACTCCTCCCATTTGTGTTCCCATACTTTGGCATGATCTGCAAGCAACTGGCTGAAACCTTTTGCTACAGCTTCGCCCAGCTTCTTCTTAGCCTGCTCCGCCAGCTTCTCTTTGGGATGATTCTCGCTGGATAGCACTACGCCATATTTGTATATCGTGAGCGGTATATCCTGCTTCAGCTCAAGCGACACCACATTATCGGCATACTTTTTACGCAGGTTGGTAACCGCCTTGCCTTTAATACTCACACCAGCTTCTTCCAGCACATACTGGATGGCTGTGCTTACGTGAAAGAATGTTTTTTTAGTTTGGGCCGTTACCAGCGCATAGCTCTCTCCTGCTTCCTTGTAAACTTCTTCCCAGAACCTTTCATCGTAGTTCGAGTCCCTGTTCACCACATCGGCATCTACAGGCAATGTAAGCGTAACAGGAGCTGAAAAATTATGAGCCCTGATCTCATACCGGATGGCGCCCACTTCACCATCGGCCATCGAGCAAAAGCGTTTGGCATCCACGCTGATCCGCTTTCCATCGGGTAATGTGGCCGTGAACGTGCGATGCAGGAGGCCTTGCTTCATATCCAGCACCCGCCTGAACGATTCCACCTTACATTTTTCCAGATCCAAAACCTGGTCTCCTATCTTAATTTTGATCTCAATCCAGCTGGGCGCATTCAATACTTTGGCAAAGTATTCAGGGTAGCCATTCTTCCACCAGCCCACACGGGTCTTATCCGGGTAATAAACCCCGGCCACATAGCTCCCCTGGTGTGTTTCTCCGGAGTAATCTTCCTCGAATGTAGCACGCTGGCCCATCCTGCCATTTCCCAGGCTGAATACACTTTCCGAAATTTTATTGTAATGAGGGTTTAATCCTTCTTCAATAATCTGCCATTCGTGGTGCTTAAGATATTGTTTCATGGGTATGGATGTCAGAGGTTAGAAGGTAGAAATTTAGAATATTGAATCTATAATATTGAATTAATCTTTGCGAGGTCGAAATCGGCTGTTTGTTTAACGATAATATTTGCTTTATTCAACTGCCCTGCCGAGCCTACGCCTACGCATTTCATACCGGCAGCAAGGGCAGCCTCAACTCCTGCTTCGGCATCTTCAAACACAAGGCACTTACCCGGCTCAACATCCAGCTTTTTTGCGGCAAGTAAAAAAATCTCCGGGTCGGGCTTTGAGTGGGTGATCATCGTTCCGTCTACCATTGTATCAAACAAATGTGCTATACCCAGTAATTCTATTACGCGCGGTGCATTTTTACTGCTGGACGCAAGCGCTGTTTTAAGATTTTGTTTTCTGCAATTCACAAGCAGCTCTTTCACACCCGGAAAAATCTCTTCCGGCCGAATGGATTCAATGTATTCCATAAACCATTTGTTCTTTTTGTCGGCCAGCGCCTCTTTCTCAGCTTGCGGCAGCCTGATATTACCGAGGTTCAGGATTATTTCAAGGGAATGCATACGGCTTACTCCTTTCAGCAGCTCATTATGTTGCAGCGTAAGCGTTATACCAAGCTCACTCGCTAATCTTTTCCAGGCGATGTAGTGGTAATGCGCAGTATCTACGATAACACCATCCAGATCAAAAATAACAGCCCTGATCATTACTCGTAAAAGCTAAACATGCCCGCGGGCAATAATAGTATTGGTTTCTTCCAGCGATTTAAATACTTCAAATGTTTTTCCCTGCGTACGCAAAGCTCCAAATGCATTGGCATACTTTGCAGCTCCTACGTAATCGCCCGGGGTTTGCACCAGTCCGTACGACAATCCCCCGGCAAATGAATCGCCACAACCGGTCGTGTCTATCACCTTGTCTACTTTTATGGATGACACCAGCTCTTCAACAACTTTGCCCCGCTTTTTAAAATAGGTAAGACAACCCCGGGAATCGAGCGTAACGTACACGCATTTTACACCCATCGAAAGGCAATGTTCGGCAAACGTCCGTAATTCTGCACGATCCAATTCCTGCATGGAAAAATCCTGGCTCTCGTATTCCTTCTTAAACCAGGAAGCATGCGCTTCTTCCAGGTTCATCTTCAGCACATCGATGTAGGGTAACCAAAGATCACGGTCGATCCAGAATTTACGCTGGCGTTCGCCATTAACGAGGCAGGCCGTGGTTGGGCCGTGCGCATCAAAAATTATTTTGCCTTTGCTTTTCTTCTTCAGATACTTCAATGTATCCAGCGAAACCTCGTAGTCGCTGATGGGTATAAATACGAAAGCATCGCACCCCAGCAGGTTAGCCATATCGGCCGGAACGATCGGGTCCATAAACCCGGTTTGCCGTTCCAGCCTGTTATTCTGATCTACAAACCTGAGGCTGATAATATCTCCCTGGTCGTTTGTTGTAGTAATGTGCCTCGTGTTTATTCCATCGTACCCTTTAAAAACTTCTTCTACATTATCGTGGTCTACTTTGCGTACGTGGCAAACCGGAATGATCTCAAGCTGATCGCCAGCCAGAACGGAAAGTGCAATTACCGGGTGCGTAACACAGCCCCATTTCTGTATCAGGTCGCCCGTGTGTGTAACGATGTGATCGCGGGGAATCGGGCCGACTACTGCTATCCGTTTCATATCAGGTAGATTTTAAGTGTTAAGTCCTGCTCAGCTCACCAGGAATGCCGCTCCAAAAACGCCTGCACTATCTCCCAACTTAGGTTTTAGAATCGGGGTATCCAACCGGTTATTAAAAATATGTTGCTTCAATGACTTTAATCCTTCCGTATAGATCGTATCAATATTTCCTACACCTCCCCCGATTACCACTACATCGGGATCGAGAATATTAACCACCACGCTCAGCGCTGCACCAAAGAAATGGTGGAGGCGCTCTATTGTTTTAATCGCAAACGGATCGGTACCGGCTTTATAGCCTTCATATATATCTTTCATGCTTTTGGGAGCCCCGCTGATGCCCGCATAATATTTTTCAAGCGCAGGTCCGGCCAGTACTTTTTCCACGCAACCGCTTTTGCCGCAATAACAGGAGCCTCCGGTCGCATCCAGGAAATTATGCCCCCACTCACCGCCAATGCCCTGTAATCCATTGATCACCTTGCCATCCACCACTACACCTCCGCCTACCCCGGTGCCCATAATTACACCAAACACTACCCGGGCATCCGGGTACTTTTCATGTGCCGCACCCATATTGGCTTCGGCCAGCGCAAAACAATTGGCATCGTTGGCCATTGAAACTTCAATGCCCAACATCTTCTCAATGTCCTGCTTCAATGGTTTACCATTAAGCGCGGTGGAATTACTGTTCTTCATCAAGCCTGTTTGCGGGTCTAAGGTACCAGGAGTACCCATTCCAATCTTTGAAGGCTTGTAACCCATAGATGCCTCCATCATATCAACCACCTTCTTTACCTGGCCCAGAATGTGGTCGTAGCCCTTTTGCCCTTCGGTGGGCATACGGTCGCGAAATAAAACCTGTGGATCAACTGCCGATTTAAGTACTGCACCTTCTATTTTGGTACCTCCCAAATCAATACCCCATAAATTGCTCATCGGTAGATTTAAAATAAAAAATCAGTCTTTACGCCTGTAAACACCTGCCGTATTTATCCTGGTGAAGTGTCCGGAAAACACGTGTTACTTGCCTTGGTAAGTTAGTAACCGGATCAGAAAAAGTAAGGGTGTGATCTCACTTTTTTATGGTAGAAAAATCAGGGTCAAACCGGGTTACTTCCGTTAATGCATGCTGAACCTGTTCCTGGTACCGGTCAATCGTTTCCTTATCCCACTTATTCATGCTGCCAAAATAATCTACAACAGCAACAGCATGGCGGATCATCTTGGGACGGTTAAAATATAAAAATCCGCTTCTCCGATTGATCAGATCGAGCGGGGTTATCGCCATTTCGTGGTGGATGCCAAACCAAGCCTGTGCCAGCAGTAAGTCCAGCTCCGGCTCACCGGTTTGATGCTGTTCAAAATGCGCTGCAATTATCAATGCCTGCGTGCCATACAAATGAACCAGGTTGGTCGCTTCATTCCCGCGAAGGTTGAGCGCACCCAGCCGTGCGGCAAGCTCGGCCTCCAGCTTCTTCACTTCATCATAGCTTTTAAAATCACCACCCGGCAAAATCATCTGGTCGGTATTGCAGGGCTCCAGGTCGCGCGATTCAAACTGCTGTTCAATTACTTTATCCACAACACGCTCGGCCATCTTCCTGTAACCGGTAAGCTTTCCCCCGGCAATGGAAATCAGCCCGGTTGGCGATTCAAAAATTTCATCTTTACGTGATAATTCGGACGCTGACTTTCCTTCTTCATGGATCAGGGGCCGTAAACCCGCCCAACTGGATTCCACATCGGCCAGCGTAAGCAATACAGACGGAAAGGTTTCATTAACGGCATTTAAAATATAATCCACATCATTGCGCAAAGCCAGCACACGATCCTTATTGCCCTCGTAATCGGTATCGGTTGTCCCGATATAGGTTATACGACCACGCGGAATTGCAAAAATCATTCGCCCGTCAGGCACATCGAAATAAATAGCCTGGTGTACGGGCAGGCGATGAAACGGAACAACAATGTGCACACCTTTGGTAAGGTGTAATTGCTTTCCCTGTCTTGACTGGTTCAGGATACGAAGCTCATCCACCCACGGGCCGGTAGCATTCACAACAATCTTAGCATCAATTGAAAACCTGTTCCCGGTAATGCCATCAACCACCAAAGCCCCGGAAATCGCATCCCGGGAATAAAGAAAACCCGTTACTTCAATATAGTTGGCCACACAGGCACCTTTCCGGGCAGCGAGCTTCATGATTTCGATGGTGAGGCGGGCATCATCGGTACGATACTCGGCATAGATAGCCCCGCCTTTTACATCATCTTTTTTAAGCAATGGTTCATGATTAAGCGTTTGAAGCCGCGTGAGCATCTTGCGCTGATCTTCCGGTTTCACCCCGGCCAGCCAATCATAAATTTTTAACCCGATTGAGGTTAACCAATATCCCAGCCCCCGCTTTTCATAGAGTGGCAGCAACATTTTTTCGGGCACAACCAGATGTGGCGCCAGCCTGTGCACGATGGCTCGTTCGCTCCCCACTTCTTTAACCAGCGCAAATTCAAGCTGCTTTAAATACCTTAACCCGCCATGAATCAGCTTGGTGGACCGGCTGCTGGTACCTGAAGCAAAATCATCTTTCTCCACCAGCGCAGTCTTTAATCCGCGTGCGGCTGCATCCAGCGCAATGCCGGCTCCTGTTATTCCACCGCCAATTACCAGCAAATCATATTGGGCAGATTGAAGTGCGAGTACGTTTGCCGCGCGATTCATAGCTTAGTTTTCGATCCAGCCCATCGTGCGTTGCACAGCCTTTTGCCAACCTGCATAAAGCTTATTGCGCAATGCGCTATCCATAACCGGGATAAACCGTTTTTCAATCACACGGTTATTCAGGATATCTTCTTTTTTCCACAAGCCGATCTGAATACCGGCCAGGTAAGCAGCGCCTAAAGCGGTCGATTCAATAACTTCAGGTCGTTCCACTTCTGTTCCCAAAATATCGGCCTGAAACTGCATGAGCATGTTGTTGGCGCTTGCCCCGCCATCCACCTTAAGGCTTGCCAGCTTTATGCCGGCATCTTCCTGCATGGCATTCAGTATGTCTTTGGTCTGGTAGGCGAGCGATTCCAGCGTTGCCTTGATGATGTGATCTTTACCGGTATCGCGGGTTAACCCAAAGATTGCGCCACGTGCATACATATCCCAATAAGGTGCCCCTAATCCCGCGAAGGCAGGTACTACATAAACTTCGTTTGAACCAAGCGCCTTTGCCGCAAAATATTCAGAGTCCTTCGACTGATCGATGATGTGCATGCTATCGCGCAACCATTGCACTGCTGCGCCTGCAATAAACACACTGCCTTCCAGCGCGTATTCAACCTTACCGTCCAATCCCCATGCAATGGTTGTAATCAGGCCGTTGCGCGATTGCTGAATTTTTGTACCGGTATTCATTAACATGAAACAGCCGGTACCATAGGTGTTCTTGGCTGTGCCCGGCTCAAAGCAAGCCTGCCCGAACAAAGCTGCCTGCTGATCACCTGCCACACCGGCAATGGGGATCTCGGTATTATCTGCTTTCCACGATCCAAACGCATTTGCAGAAGGCTTTACTTCGGGAAGAATTGATTTTGGGATATCCAATTCTTTCAGCATACGCTCATCCCATTCCAAGGTTCGAATGTTAAAGATCATGGTACGCGATGCATTGGAATAATCTGTTACGTGCGATTTACCGTTTGTCAGCTTCCAGATAAGCCATGTATCAATGGTTCCAAAAGCCAGCTCGCCCTTATCGGCAAGCTGCCTCGCGCCTTCCACCGAATCCAGTATCCATTTAATCTTGGTGCCTGAAAAATAAGAGTCTATAACCAGCCCGGTATTATCACGCACATAATCCGACAGGTTTTTTTGCTTCAGCTCTTCGCAGATAGCCGCGGTGCGCTTGTCTTGCCAGACGATGGCATTGTAAACAGGCTGCCCTGTTTTTTTATTCCAGATCACGGTGGTTTCGCGTTGATTGGTAATTCCTATACCTGCTATTAATTTTAATTCGATGGCATTCTCCACAATTACACGTTGTAAAACATCCCGTTGTGTGCTCCAGATTTCTTCCGGGTCATGTTCAACCCAACCCGGTTTCGGAAATACCTGGCGAAACTCCTGCTGGGCTATCCCCTTTATCTCACCCGCCTGGTTGAACAACACCGCACGCGAACTGGTGGTGCCCTGGTCTAACGCAATAATGTATTTCTGTTTCGACATGGATTTCTAATAGATAAGCTTGAATAAAACAGCTCCCAGAATACCTCCGGCAACCGGCCCTGCTACCGGAATCCAGGCATATCCCCAGTCGGACGAACCCTTGCCGGCAACCGGTAAAATTGCATGCGCAATGCGTGGCCCCAGGTCGCGCGCGGGGTTAATGGCAAAACCGGTTGTACCGCCCAGGCTCAAGCCGATGGATACGATAAGCAAGCCCACTACCAAAGGCTTGAGGCCTTGTGTAAATTCGTTTACCCCGATAAAAAGAATCGCAAATACCAGGATGGCTGTAGCGATCAATTCACTCAGCACATTGGACACGGTGTGTCGTATAGCAGGCGCTGTTGAAAACACAGCAAGCTTGGCGGCTGCATCAGAAGTTGCTTTCCAATGCGGGAAATAAAAAAGCCAAACCAGGACTGCGCCTGTAAACGCCCCGCTAACCTGTGCCAGGCAATAACCGGCTACCCGGCTCCATTCAAAATCTCCTGCTGCTGCAAGCGCTATTGTAATAGCCGGGTTTAAATGAGCGCCACTGTATTCGCCTACCGCATAAATGCCAAATGCTACGGCAAGTCCCCATGCCACGCATATCGTTAGCCACCCGGCATTTTCTGACTTCGTTCCTTTTAATACTACACCTGCCACTACTCCTTCACCTAATAAAATGAGCAGCAGCGTTCCTAAAAATTCTCCGAGGTAGGGATTCATTTTAACGATTGGGTTTATTGATACATAAATCTGGCTGACACCTTGCTCGCGGCAGGTTAACACTCGACCGATTCAAAATCAGCCGGCATAACCAGATTCTTAAATGAAATATAGGAAATGAATCCTGAAATTTTCTAAGTAGAGTTTATTCTTACTCGTGTGTCCGGATTTTCTTGCGGATAAATTCGCCTAATGCAGCTCCTTCCTGTTTACCAATCTCGCAAGCCGGTATGTAATGAATACCACCATAGAATCTGCTTACCGCTGCTTCGTCTGCAGCCTGGTTAAAAGAGGTAAAGGATCGAATGCCCAGCCCAAACTCTATCTCAGTTGAATCGGTGAATGCAAAAGATTCTCCAAAAACGCCTGTAAGCGCTGCTGCTGCTGCTGCTGAAATTACACTATGCCCGCTGGTGTATTCCGGGAAAGGCGGTGTTTGAAGCACCGGCACCCAGTTTTCATCTATGTACTGGTTGATATAGGTTTCCGGCCTGATCAGCAAGCTTCTGTATTTTTCGTCCCAGCAGCTAATGAATCCATCCACCAGCGACAGGGACACCCGAACATAGGCCTCTGCAGACCTCACAATATCTGCATCCGCCTGGCGGCATGCCGTTGCCGTGATATTAATCCAATGCCCGCCTGGCGAAATCTTTTTGGTCGCAAACATCACGTGCCCTTTTACATTCATCATAAAAGGATTACAGTCCCAGAAGAAAGCAATTTCACGTTGCTCGGCCGTCAGGTTTTTACCCGCCTCGTAAACGGCATAGGCATCTTTGTAAAAATCACTTCCCTTAATTGTTGAAAACGGTGTTGGCGGCTGCGGTACAAATTGTGCCGCTGAATCAATCGCAAATGGACGGATTTTATTCCAATGCGGCTCAACAGCGTCCATGTATGCCGGGGGTGTTGGTTTCCAGGTGGACGGATCATTTGATATGGAGTACTTGGGGAATGAACGGGTTTGCTTGTAATTATCCCCGGAGGACCAGGCGATGATATGGTCAGCCACTTTGTTGCCGTACTCAACAGATCGCTTCAAAACATCGTCCGGCACATCCATTGCGTCAATTTCCTTCATCAGCCCGGCATAGTATGCATCCATCTTATCCTCGGAAAAAACAAGGGTACGCCCCACCTTGAACATGGCCTGCATAGCCGATATGGGAAAGCAATACTCCAGGCCTTGCTCAGGCCTGGGTGTTTCTGTCAATCCGTTAAGCTGGCCCGCAAGCGAAACATAGCTGCTGTCCTGGTGAATAGCAACTTCATAAGCAGCAACTGTTGAATATGCATAAATACGGCTGGCTACCGGTGGAGAAAATATATCATGCACAATTACATCCGTAATCTGCTTTAACGTGCGATGCAAAAATTCAGGCTCCTGAACTTTGGATTTATATTCAGTTGAACCACCCGAACAAGAGAAAAGCAGAACAAGTCCTGCAATATGAATGCGTTTCATTTGAAATAAAACTTGTTTTTTTATGCAATATAAAGGCTGTTCAAATGTGTTTAAACTACTTTCGTTAAATTTTCCTATTACCATGCCAGGTATGAACTAATTAATCAATCAGATCTTTTAAAGGTTAGCACCGTATTGCTGTTCCTGCTTACCACGTAATCAGCACCATTTGAACCGGGGGACTTTACCCGGACAACTCCACGCCCTTCTCCTTTAACTACAAACCCGGACACCATTGGTTCAATTGTATCAAAGCCACCCTTCCCATCACCCAAAAGCAATAATCCTATACCGGCATCATAAGCTCCGAAATCAGGCTGTGTTGCTTCCAGGTTTCCAACCAGGAGCAGGTCAACATTCCCATCCCGGTTTACATCATCTGCTAAAATACCGTAAACAGGAAAGTGCTGGGCTTCCACGGGCAAGGGCTCAACTGAAAAACTGCCTCCATTGTTTCGCAGGAAAACAGACCTGAGCTCGGTTACCCGCATTAAAGCCGAATTACCTTTTTGAACCGGAGTAATAATATCTTCCAGCTTTACATCCCGGTATGCTTTGTAATCCGGGAACTTCTTTTTCAAGGATGGTATTTGCTTAACCAATTGATCGCGTGAAGCAAACGGATAGTTATTCTCTCCATTATAGTACACAAGTATATGGTCCGAACCTCCGTTTGAATCAAAATCACCCACGTACATCCATAATGGTTTATCCTGCGAAACTTTAATCCTGGAGTTAAGACCAAGATTACCTGCTATTAAATCCAAATCACCGTCATTATCAAAATCAGCAACTTCCAGGGCATTCCACCAACCATTCGTTTCGGCTAATGCAAATTCATTTGTTGCATTTTTAAATTTACGATCGGGTTGTTGTATTAAAACTGTAATAGGCATCCATTCACCCGCCAGGACAAGATCAGGCAGCTTATCCTGGTTGATATATATCCACTTTGCATCTTTAACCATACCCGGCCTGACCCTTGTAGGATTATCAAATTCGGAACGCCCCAGCCAGTCCACTACCGGAGTAAACTTACCTTTTCCATCATTTTCCAATAAGTAGCTAACCGGGCTCATCCCGTAAAGAAAGGGCATAACAGAAGCACCGATAAACAGATCTATATCGCCATCTCCATCAAAATCATAAGGCCTTACACAAGAGGCGTGCAGGTAGATATTTGAAAAGGCCTCTTCGGAATACGTAAAATTGCCAGCTCCATCATTCAAATAAAGCCGCGGCATCAGTAAAGTCCGGTTATCCAATTCCTCCTGTCCACCTGACACTACCACCAGGTCTACATCGCCATCTGCATCCACATCCACAAAGGCGGCATCTGTATCTTCGGCCGCCTTATGCTTTATAAAATCAGGTATTATTTTCCCGGAAAACTTACCGCTTCTATTCTGTAATAAGAGCGCTCCCGCCTGCCCCTTCCCGCCTCCAATAAACAAATCATCTATACCATCTCCATTACAATCGGCAACAACAACCGGAGGGCCCTGGGTAGAGAGCATGTGCGGTATTAATGATTCCCTGTTAAAGGCATTGAAATCATCTTCTTCATGCTTAACAGAAAACAGGTTGACCTGACGCATTAAAGGGGCCTTCTCTACACGTTGATTTTGGTTAATAGCGTCTGCCTGACGTTCTATTACCACATGCTTTGATTTCGAATCGAGCTCTGTAACATCGCCACCAGGCCACACCACCTGTATTTTAGCGCTGTTCAGTGTATCAAGCCTTGCAAAAGTTAGCCTTGTATCTGACGATGAACACCAGCCACGGTTTGCCTGAACCTCCTGCACCTGGGTAACATCTCCATAGCTGACACTGATACGAGCGCCAATTCCCGATGGATTACCTTTTGTAACGCCATCTTTTAAAGAAATTTTTAAAAACTTACCCGGAGAGGATTCATTACGATACAATAACGCGGGTTCGTTTATCCGGTTGATAACCAGATCAGGATCGCCATCGTTATCCAAATCGCCATATGCAGCGCCATTTGAGAACCCCAGATTCCAAAGTCCCCATGAAACAGTTTCGTCAGAAAAAGTGAGGTTACGATTGTTCTTGTATATAAAGTTACTTACGCTTCCATCCGGCATTTTGGAAATCAGCGCCTTACTATCCCGGTTACCGCTTGAATCACTATCCAGATAATTAATATAATCAAGATCGTTAGGTCTTTTTACTATACCATTGGATATAAACAAGTCTTTCCAGCCATCACCGTCAAAATCTACTGCCAACGGGGACCAGCTCCAATCTGTTGCCTCTACCCCGGCAACCTGTGCTATATCCGAGAATATCAGCCTGCCCGAATCAACTGTTCCCCTGTTTAGCTGCAATGCATTCCGCGATACCTGCTTACCATAACCAAACTGAAGCTTAAACTTGTAAACCTCGTAAGTATCTTCACCTGCTGAGGTTTTGATAACAGATTCTTCTCGCGGAAGCATATCCAGTGTAACAATATCAGACCAGCCGTCATTATTTATATCCGCCACATCATTCCCCATACTAAATCTGCTGGTATGCGGAAAACTCTCAGCAGTTTCGAGCCTGAAGGTTCCGTCTTTCTGATTAATATACAGGTAATCATTTTCATGAAAATCATTTGAAACATAGATATCCGGGTAATTATCCCTGTTTAAATCTGAAAAAGCTAAGCCCAAACCATAACCTATCTGGCTTGAGAAAATTCCGGCTTCATTTGTTACATCTACAAAAAAGGTTTTACCTGTCTCCGCCAGTTGATTTTTATATAGCCTGTCTCCTGCCAGGTTATCGCGTTGATTTCGTAAGGATACCTGGCCGAAAGATCGTTGGGTATGCACCGAATGGTTAAGCAGGTACATATCCAGATCTCCATCTAAATCAAAATCAAAAAATCCAGCCTGTGTAGAAAAGCCTTTAAAGTCTAATCCATAGTTTGCAGCCTGCTCGGTAAAGGTAAGGTCGCCATTATTAATAAAGAGCTGGTTGAATCCATCAAATGACTTATAGTTACCAACTCCACAAACGTAAATGTCCAGTAGCCCGTCTGCATTCACATCTGCCATTGTAACCCCGGTGGTCCAGTTACCACTGCCCGCAACATGCGCACTCTCGGTTATGTCTTCAAATTGAAAGTTCCCCTTATTAAGGTATAGTTTATTCGCCCCCTGGTTACTTGTAAAATAAATTTCCGGAAGGCCGTCTCCATTAAGATCACCTATTGCAACGCCACCGCCATTGTAGTAGTAGAGATACTCCACAATATTAAACTGGTCGTTTTCCAATAACTCATTAACAAAGTAAATGGAAGACTCACGCGGTAAAATTTCCCTGAAGAGCGTATTGTTCTCTACCTTATCTTCACAAGAAAAGAAATTAAAAATAAGAATCGCACCAACAAAAAATCTTTTAATCAAATTTTACTTCTTTGAATTCAGTTTAAAAAAAAGCGGGCTATCATTATTTCTCAATGCTATAAGCACATCCGAATCTTTCACCTTTATCCTGGCAAAGTCGCGTATCTCTCCTTCCAAAATTAAACCCGTTAATCGGTTATAAACAGCATGGTAATTTCCTTTACCATCACCTTTTAAAAAAGCTCCATAGCTGGCATCATATCTTCCAATCTCAGGCTTAACCCGGTACAGGTTTCCTCCCAGCAATATATCCAGGTTACCATCTCCGTCATAATCACCTATTGCAATAGCGTACATGGGAGAATATTGTGCCTCCATCGGCAATGGCTTAAACTCAAAATTTCCGTTTCCGTCATTAATCAGCAAACCCGATCGAAATTCCTGCGCCTCAAGGTAAACCGCATCCTTCAGCTCACTCTTAGAGAAAATATCCGTTATGGTTTCGTTCTTAAAATTCTCATATTTTAAGTATTTTTTCTTAAGCGATGGTATCTGGGCAGTTAAATCATGCCTTAACACGAAAGGGTAACTCTTTTCGCCATTATACGCGCATAAAATCTGCTCAATGGTTCCGTTTTTATCAAAATCATTAACAACCATGGTAACCGGCTTTTCCGGTGTAGCCCTGAACCTGGAATTGAGTCCATAATTTGTTACAACAAAATCAATATCTCCATCCGCATCCACATCAGCCATTTCAATTCTCTTCCACCATCCTTTCAGATTGCTCAATTCTCTTCGGCTGAATATACCTTTATCGTTTACAAAAACATTGACTGACATATACTCGCCTATCACCAGCAGGTCCAAATCGCCATCATTATCAATATCAGCCCAGGTGGCATCCGTAATCATTCCGATCTTAGTCAGACCAGGTGCAACTTCGGATGTAACATTTTCAAATTTACCTTTGCCATTATTCTGAAGGATATAGCCATTAACCGGCAGCCCGTATGCAAATGCTTCACTTCTAATGCCGACAAAGAGATCTCTATCTCCATCAAGATCATAATCGGCAAATTTTACTACAGAACTATTCTCAAAAACAGAAGTAGGCAAAGCCTGCGGTGATTTAATAAATACTCCATTTCCCTGGTTCAGGTATAAACGATCTGCTAACGCATTTGAAATTTTTGCAAATTCGTTTCCCCCGCTGCATACATATAAATCTAAATCTCCATCATTATCAGCATCAAAAAACAGGGTTGCTAAGTCTTCAGAGCCTTTGTCGTTCCACCAAATATCCTGTTGTTGCGATTCAAAACTACCTGCAGGCGTTTGCACAAATAAATGTCCCGGTGAATCCTTTGCTCCACCCACAAACAAATCATCAAGGCCATCACCATTTACATCTGCAACCGAAATTCTTGGCCCTTCGGTGCTCATCATGTGATAGGTTAATTTATCACGATCAAAATCAACAAAATCATTTTCGGTATGGCTCCATTCAAATACCGGGGCTATAGCTTCGAAAATATGCTGGTGAGTATCTTTTTCGCCAGCTAAGAAGACTTCCTTGGACAAGGCTTGATCAAGCTCCAGTAGCTGGTTGGTGGCAACATTATTGAGCGTGGTTAATTTTCCATCCGGCCAGAATAACTTGATAACATCTACCGTATCAATTGCACCTAATCCGACATTTGGTCTTGGATCAACGGACGATTCAAAGCCCCGGTTTGGGGATTGCTCAATGTAGAACTGGTTATCTCCCTTCGTTATCTCGATGCGAGTGCCAATAGCCAGCGTATTACTTTTTGTACCTTTCAGCGAAAATTTCAGGTAGCGGGCGTGCGGGTTCAACTCATTACTTTTATTCCTGTAAACTGAAGCCGTTGAATTCACCTGGTTCACCACCAGGTCTAAATCGCCATCATTATCTAAATCGCCATACGCTGACCCATTAGAAAAATTTGGTTCGCCCAGCCCCCATTCCTGTGCTACATTTTTAAACGTTAAATTTCCTGTATTCTTAAAAGCATAATTCGCTACCGGGTTAGATGGAATCAAATCCACCAACTTTTTGTAATCTACTCCTTTATCACTTATTATGGATTTAACCACCTCCTCGTTAGAAATATATTGTAAATAATCCTGATTGGTCAAATCCTGGTAAATACCGTTGGCTACGAATATGTCTTTTAATCCATCATTATCCATGTCAAAAATCAAAGCTCCCCAACTCCAATCCGTTGCTTCAACTTTAGCAAGCCTGCTAAGCTCACTGAATCTGGCATCGCCCTGGTTGATCTGCAATGTATTCCTGGTAAACTGATGATAGTAATCATTCCTGACATTATATTGGTATCGATCCCAGTTTTCAAATGTTGTAACCGTCTTTATCCTATCGTTGCTTTGCGGCAACATCTCCGTAACAAACAGATCAGGCAATCCATCATTATTAACGTCTGCCATATCAGCTCCCATGGACGCCCCACTGATCGATTTCATAAAGTCTGTCAGGCACTCTTTAAAGGTTCCATCCTTCTTATTTAAATAAAGGTAGTCCCGTTCAAAAAAATCATTGGACACATAAATATCCGGCCAGCCATCTTTATTAATATCCCCTACGGTGGCGCCCAATCCAAAACCTATAATGCTTCCATATATTCCGGCCTCCTCACTAACATCCACAAATCGGTTACCATCATTTCGCATCAGCTTATCACCTCCCAGCGAATCTCTTTTCGGTCGTTCATTTTTCATCAGGTTAAAGCTACCGATGGCCTGGTACGAGTTATTCAAAATATACAGGTCAAGATCTCCATCACGGTCGTAATCAAAAAATACAGCGTGAGTGGAAAAACCCTTATCGGCCACGCCGTATTCCTTGGCTCTTTCAGTAAATGTCAGGTCGCCATTGTTTATAAATAGCTCAT
>JAHCHY010000016.1 GCA_026129485.1 Cyclobacteriaceae bacterium | reverse complement strand
ATATACCTTTTTCTCTTTGTTCCAGGCTTGTTATTCCTGCAATAACTTCCTGTTTCTTCAGGCTTCTTTTAATTTCTTTGAAGGAACAGCCCGAACAGGTGTATATGCAGATAACTGATGGAATAATTCACGATCTGATTCATTGTCCGTACAAAGCATACAGAAAATTCAGGCATGAGAAGGGAAACAACCTGGAATACCAGCAACTCTATGACAGGTTAAAGCAAATTCAGCAGGAAAGATTCAGTAAAACGATTAACCGCAAAGAAGAAGTTGTATTGAATTATAAATTCACCAATGCAACCATTGATTTGACGCTGGATGGGGTTGAATTTACGGGCGGGAAAAGCATCTTACCCATTTTTATTTCACCGTTCGAAAAAATCAAAACCGTCAACAAGCTGTTTGTTGCGCTTCAGGCTATGTTCATTCAGGATCAATTTGATCTCCGGGTTGATACGTGCAAGATAATTTACGGAAGAAAACTTCAGCAAACGAAATTCAGATTATCAACATTTACGAAACCGGTTAAGAAATTAAAGAACGACCTGGATAAAGTCTTACACCATTCGAATCCTCCTGCCTTTTTTAAAAACAGCCATTGCCCGGTTTGTGAATTTCAGAAAAACTGTTTTGAAAGGCTTGTTGAACGGGACGACCTGAGCCTTTTAGCAGGATTAAAGCCCAAAGAGATTCAGCAGAAAAACAACAGGGGTATATTTTCTGTCAAGCAACTGTCTTACACCTTCCGGTCTAAGAAAAGCCCTTTACGAAAAAGGAAATTTATGCCTGAGCTGAAGGCGCTGGCCATCCGCGAAGGAAAAGCATTTATCCACGAAATGTTGGTTTTAAAATCAAGTGAAACAGAAGTGTTCTTAGATTTTGAAGGGATTATAGATAAAAATTACAACTACCTCATAGGCGCAATTATCAAAACCGGGAATACCGAGAACCGTTATTCCTTCTGGGCAGATAATGAGCAGGAGCAGGTAAAGATCTTTATTGACCTGATCAGTATTCTCAAACCGTTAAATCAATTCATTGTCTATCATTACGGCTCGTATGAAACACAGGCGTTGAAAAATATCTTGAAAATTTTACCTGCGGAATACCATGACTTTATCAGGAAGATAATGGCTAACTCGGTTAACATACTTGATGTTTTCATCCATCATATCTATCCGCCAACATACTCAAACAGCCTGAAAGAGATAGCCGGATTCCTGAAGTTTGAATGGTCGGAAAAAGATGCGTCAGGCTTAAAAAGCACCTTTTGGAGGTACTACTGGGAGCTGTCAAACGATGCTGAATTAAAACATAAGCTCATTACGTATAACCTGGAAGATTGCAAGGCGCTGATAGCCGTTAAAGACTGGATTATAAGCATTTCCTCCGGGAGCGATAAAAATTTTGAGAACGCTGCACATGTCAGAAAAGAATCGCTGTATAAATGGGGCAAAGCGGATTTTGCGGTAAAAGAGCTTGAACAGATCAATCAGTTTGCGTATTTCAATTATCAACGGGAAAAAGTTTTTATCAAAACCTATCCTGAAATTGCCCGGCAGCAAAAGAAAATCAGCGCACAAAGATTAAAACCAAAAAGGAAGCTGAGGCCCAACAGCATTATTGAAATCCAGCGACCCATACGCTGCCCTGCATGCAGCGGGGTGGTTTTCCATAAGCATGACAAATACGAGCGAAAGGTTATTGATTTGAAAATAACCCAAACGGGTATTAAAAGGTGGATTACATTATATCGCCTGACCCGGTTTAAATGCAAGGAGTGTAAAAAGGTTTTCGTTCCAAAGGATTTTAGTACTGCTCACAGCAGGTATGGCCGTACTCTTAACTGCTGGATCATTAACCAGGTTGTTCATTACAGGATGAGCTACAATAAGGTTGCAGCCCAGTTAAAGGAATCCTTTGATATAGATTACCAGTCAAACGCCATTCAATACCTTAAATCGTATTTTTCTGAATTTTACAGCACGGCATACAACGAGCTTATTGAACAAATCAAAAACAGTCCGCTTATTCACATTGATGAAACCACCTTTCATGTTGGGAAAGAGAACGGTTACGTGTGGGTATTCACGAATATTGACACGGTATTTTATTTATTCAGACCTACACGGGAATCCGATTTTTTAAAAGAGCTGCTGGCGAACTTCAAAGGAGTTTTAATAAGTGATTTTTACGGAGGATACGATGCCGTACAGTGCCCCAAGCAACGATGCTTAATTCACCTGATCCGGGATCTCAATGATGACTTAGTAAAAAACCCGTTTAACCACGACTACAAAACCATCGTATTGAATTTTTCAAAGCTGCTTAATGACATCGTGCTGACCGTCCATAAACATGGGTTAAGAAAAAGGAATCTGAATAAGCACAAAAAAGATGTATCGGTTTTTTTCAGCGTTTTAAATGACGGGGAGTTTGAGTCAGCGCTATGCGAAAAATGGCAAAAACGTTTTTGCTCACTTCAGAGTGAGCTTTTTACTTTTCTGGATTACGATGGAATACCCTGGAATAATAATAATGCCGAAGCTGCTATTAAAGCGGTGGCGCTATACAGAAGGGAGGTGGATGGATTGCCCACGCCTAAAAGACTTCAGGAATACCTCATACTTTTAAGCCTTCATCAGACCTGCAAGTACAGGGGAATCAGCTTTATTGAATTTTTAAAAGCGGGCAAGGCCAGCCTATCCGGGTTTATAAAATCATACTGATGCCTTGTCAGCATCTGGCAGCTTCACCCCGCCACCCACAGCACCAGCACTAAAAACTCCCCCAGGCTACCCCGCAGTGTTTTTAGCGCAGCCGTAATGTAGTTTTCAACTGTGCGCTTCGATATGTTCAGCCGTTGGGCTATCTCCTCAATCGACAGGTGTTCCATGCGGCTCAGGCGAAATACTTCTTCCTGCTTTTGGGGCAGCCGGGCGATAGATTCTCTTTTCCCCGCGAGGTGTCCGCCCCGGCACCCTGCGGCAGTTGCATCACCCTGTGATCGGGTGTTGAGCAAACAGGAAAAGAAATGATTAATGAGTAACGTTTGGGTTTAGTTTAGGTAAAGTGAACTCAGCAGGTCAGAACGCAACCACAAGGAAGAAAAAATAAAGTTTAGGTTTGGTTAATAGAAGGTAATAGCCCGAAAATGATATGTCATCGTAGGGCTTTACTTTCTTTTGCAGGCGGGGGAGGATTGAAGGGATGAAGGTATTTCCCCGAGATTACTTTAAACAATAGGGTTTGTACACGTTAGTTCAGGGATTCTTTCAAAGTCAGCTAAATTACGGGTATAGACTCTAAATGGTGAATCAATGCCGTGGCTGCTATGAGGCTGTCGCCTAATTTCAGGTTATACGCTTTGCGCAGTTCAATGGCACGGTCAAAAACAAACTTTTGAAGGAAGGATTAAAGGCACATAGTTAAACACATCCTTAAAATACTTTTCTTCCTCCTGCTTTAGCGTATGGTATCCCAGCACTTCAACTCTTGAGATTTCAGAAACGGTGCAGGATTCATCAAGGATAAGTTTTCTCAGGTATTCGTAATCACTGGAATAAGAATATATAATAATGTTGCTATCGACAAGAAAAGCCATAGATCAGGAAAAAGGAAGCTCTCGTTCAGCGCGTTGTTCCCGCTCCCATTTGGCAGCATCCCCGAACGAAGAGGGTGTGTCAGCTTTGAATTTTAAAATGCGTTTTTTCAAGCTGTCTTTTGCGCTTTTATCCAAATCAACGCCTTGTTTTTCGATCACAACATTCAG
The DNA here is from genome assembly GCA_026129485.1 of Cyclobacteriaceae bacterium. Classification (GTDB taxonomy): domain Bacteria; phylum Bacteroidota; class Bacteroidia; order Cytophagales; family Cyclobacteriaceae; genus ELB16-189. Next base: position 109,206 of record JAHCHY010000016.1, on the reverse strand, counting down.
CTTCTTAGCCAATGCAATGATCTTGGCAAGGCTTTGCTCATTGTTTGATTTTAAGATTAATTCCATAGGTGCCGCATTTTATAAATACAAAGCTACTAAATAGTTTATGAAGGCTAAAAACATTAATTCCCGGCAACGTTTCCCCTCTAACGAAATTACATGAAGATAAATCCCTGCTTTTTTGTTTTTAAGGATGAGCTGAAGATCAATTTTGAGTTCTATATAGAAAAAATTACAAGCAATGACATCACGCAATGATAAACTCGACAAGCTTATTGAAAGAGTTCACCGGCTTGTAAAGGTGCTGGATAAGGCATGGCCTGATTTTACAATCAGCCGGCATATTGATAAATTCTGGTATGTGCAGAAGCTGGCCGAGCTTACCATGCTGAGAGAGCTGAACCGAGCAGACATTGAATCGCTGGCCGATAGCCGGTGCATAGAGGTCTATCTGCGGTGGAGAAAAGATGTGAGGTGGGTGAGCAGGTATTTGGGGAAGGAGAGGAATGTGGTGTAAGGACGTTTTTATTCTTTGATCCTCAACTTTCTGTTATTGATCACTGAAAATTTATTTTTCATTTCGGGGTAATGTTTTTTAATAGCTTCCGTTGTTGTCGCTATTTTTTGTTCTGCTTCATCCACCCGGATCAGGAGTATTCCACAATGTGGCAATTGCAAGCGAAAGACTAACTCGCCAAAGTCTTTATCTTCAGTTAACAGCAATGCTTCATTTTCCCTGGCAATAGATAAAACGGTATCGTCTTTTATGGAGGGCTGTTGCTCCGAAATAGAATAAACGGTCATTCCAAGCGCTCTTAGGCTGATAACGATTCTATAGTCAACGCTTTCATCAGCTACCAATTGATACGCTGCCATCACATTACGCTACGACTAATGTTTTTTCGTGTTTTGCGTTATCTGCCGCAAATAACAGGCAAGCCTGTATATCTGCTGTTGTAATACGTGGATATGCTTGTTTTAACGTTTCAAAAGAATTCCCTGCTGCCAGTTTTTCCAATATAAGCTCTACCGGAATCCTTGTTCCTTTGATTACCATTTTTCCGAACATGATGGCAGGATCAGAAGCTATGTGTTCTTTCCAGTTCATTTTTTCATTTTCTTCAAAGGTACAAAAATAGTAGTGATTTTGATGGTTTTTTACTACACAGATCCCCAATAACGCGAAACTCGGTTCCGTGACTTCTTCATTTCTCCGCGGGGTGTCCGCCCCGGCACCCTGCGGCCGTTGCATCACCTGTGGCCGGGTGTTGAGCGAACAGGAAAAGAAATGTGATTAATGATTAACGTTTGGGTTTAGTTTAGGTAAAGTGAACTCAGCAGTTCAGAGCGCAACCACAAGGAAGAAAAAATAAAGTTTAGGTTTAGTTAATAGAAGGAAACAGCCCGAAAATGATATGTCATCGTAGGGCTTTACTTTTTCGGAGCAATGACATCACGCAACCAGAAACTCGACAAGCTTATTGAAAGAGTTCACCGGCTTGTAAAGGTGCTGGATAAGGCATTGCCTGATTTTACAGTCAGCCGGCATATCGATAAATTCTGGTATGTGCAGAAGCTGGCTGAGCTTACTATGCTGAGAGAGCTGAACCGAGCAGACATTGAATCGCTGGCCGATGCATGGAGGTCTATCTGCGCTGGCGAAAAGATGTAAGGTGGGTGAGCAGGTATTTGGAGGGGAAGTGCTTTAGCGATATGGAGCAACAGCCGTAAAGCTGGCTTACTTTGTTAATAAACTTATGTACGCACTTTTTTTGTTTTCAGGTATTCTTTTATCTGCTCCAGGTTCATATCGGCAATATCTTTGGATATTTTCTCTTTGATGGCCCTGAATGTTTTCACCGCATCAAAGTTTTTTTCTTTTTTAGTTTTTTCAGTCCTCGCTTTCATATCCTATAATATCTTTTGGTGAACGAATTTCAAGTGTCTGGTAGCCTGATCGTAAATTTATAGAATTATACCCTCTTATCCGATAAACATTCACAATGTGCTTAAAATTCCAGCTTACAAGAATATCTGCCTTGTGAATTGTAGCCAGTGCAATATGAATGCAATCGTCAAAGCTGGTTTTGCCCACCACATTTTCATCAATGTACCGCTTTGCCAGTGCCAGAGCTTCATCTGTAATGATCACTTGCTCTAAACATTCTTTAGGCAGTTCCTTGAAAAAAGACCTAACCTGTTCAGGCCTCCCGTGCAATTCCCCTTCAGTCAAGTCAGAGTAAATGCATATAACTTGTCCCAGTTTTATCTTTTCAAAGAGCTGAACAGAATTTCTTCAAACTCTTCGTCAAAAGCACCACCAAATACGGATGTATCAAGGTAAAAGCGTTGTTTCATTTTTAAAAATAACAGTAAAAAACTAAAAGTTTCAGGCTAAAGTATTCCGAAGAGCTGAAAGAAGCGAATCAAGGGTTAACCAATCAATATTAATCAGGATACCGAAAGAGGACTAAACCAGAAGAGCTTACTCTACCGTAACAGACTTGGCAAGATTACGAGGCTGATCTACGTTGCAGCCGCGCATAACGGCAATGTGATAGGAGAGTAATTGTAAAGGTACCACTGAAATCAGCGGCATTAATGCTTCTGCCACGGGAGGCACTTCAATTACAAATTCCGACATTTTCGGAATAAGCGTGTCCCCTTCGGTAACAATAGAAATCACACGGCCTTTGCGCGCCTTTACTTCCTGGATGTTGGAAACCACCTTTTCGTACGAGCTGTCTTTGGTGGCAATGAAAGCGACCGGCATTTCGGCATCGATCAAAGCAATAGGGCCGTGCTTCATTTCCGCAGCCGGGTACCCTTCTGCATGGATGTAAGAAATCTCTTTCAGCTTCAATGCGCCCTCCAATGCCACCGGGAAATTGTAGCCCCGGCCTAAGTACAGGAAGTTACGCGAGTCTTTAAACTCTTCGGCAATTTTTTTAATCTGGTTATTGAGTGTCAGAACCTTTTCAACTTTGGCGGGCAGGTTCTCCATCTCAACCAAAAGCTCGTTGAACTTCTGTTCGGTAATCGTGCCTTTCTTTTGCGCTACGATAAGCGCAATCATATTCAATACCGTGAGCTGTGCCGTAAATGCTTTTGTGCTGGCTACGCCAATCTCAGGCCCAGCATGGGTATAGGCACCGGCATGTGTAGCGCGGGGAATAGACGAGCCCACCACATTGCAAACACCAAAAATAATAGCGCCTTTGGACTTAGCTAATTCAATGGCGGCCAGCGTATCGGCAGTTTCACCGGACTGCGAGATAGCAATTACCACATCGCCTTCGCGGATGATCGGGTTACGATAGCGGAATTCAGATGCATATTCCACCTCAACCGGAATGCGGCAAAACTCTTCAAAGAAATACTCGGCAACCAAACCGGCATGCCAGGAAGTGCCGCAAGCCACAATAATAATGCGATCGGCCTGCACTAATTTGTTCAGGTATTCTCTTAATCCACCTAAAACCAAGCGACCCGAAACGGAATCCAGCCGGCCGCGCATGCAATCCCTGATTGATTTGGGCTGCTCGAATATTTCCTTAAGCATGAAGTGCTCAAAGCCCCCCTTTTCGATAGCTTCCAGCTCAAGATCGATAGTCTGAACATAAGGTGTTAAAGGGAGGTTGGAAGTATCTTTAATGGTTAGCTTACCATTGTTAACAATAGCGATCTCCTGGTCGTTCAGGTACACCACTTCATTGGTATATTCAATAATGGGTGTTGCATCAGAAGCCATAAAGAATTCTCCCCGACCGACACCTAAAACCAAAGGGCTGCCTTTCCGGGCTGCGATCAGCAGGTCAGGTTGATGTACGGACATCACCACAATCGCGTAAGCGCCCACTACTTTGGTAAGCGCAAGCCTTACAGCTTCATCCAGCGTGCAGCTTTCATTGCGCTGAATGTCCTCAATAAAATGAATAAAAACTTCCGTATCGGTTTCGCTTAAGAATGTATGGCCTTTACGCAGCAAATCCTGCTTAATGGCTGCGTAGTTTTCAATAATACCGTTATGGATGATGGCTAAGTTTTTTGTGGCTGAATAATGCGGGTGAGCGTTTTCATCGTTGGGCTCGCCATGCGTAGCCCAGCGCGTATGGCCCATACCAATATTGCTGTTCAGGTTCAGTCCTTTAACAAAAGACTCCAGCTCCGATACTTTTCCTTTCTTTTTGTAAACGTTAAGGCCCCCGTTAATCAGGGCTACTCCGGTACTGTCGTATCCGCGATATTCCAGGCGCTTCAACCCTTTTATGATTACTTCATGCGCCTGGCGATGGCCTACATACGCTACAATACCACACATAGTTTGCTAATTTTCAGTGTTGGGCCTGGTGTAATAAACTTTGAGCTTAATGTTATCCTTGGAGAAGACAGCCCGGTTAACTGTTTTGGTAGACGTTGGTGTAAGAGCTGTTAACGCCCAATTTGCATAACGTTTTTCCCGAAGCGCATAAAGCTGCTGAAAAAAAAGCGTGGGGAAAGCAGAAAACTTATTGTTGTCAGAAGAGTAGGAAAGTCCCAATAAGTTTGTGGCATCAGAAATCATGTATGGCGCAGACAATGCATCATTGCTGATCAAGGTACCAATCAGCAGTTTGTTCTGAAAGGCAAGGTAATCCGTAGTGTCCTGTTCAGTCTTAAGCTTCTTAAACCGGTTGTTTTCGTCAAGCATTACAAGCGCGAGCGAGGGATACTTGAAATCGCCAGGCTCAGCAACGTTTTCGATGGCAAGTTCGGCTGAGTTGATGATAACGTTGGGATACTGATCGATTAATTCATAAAATCCGCTAAAGTCAAGCTTGGTTGCAATACCAACCCCGGATTGCACATATCGGTTAACAGGCGGAAAAAACTCTTCGTTATAATTGGTTAGGCCGCCCAGGTCGGTTGATGACCGGTCAGATGTAATGTTGGAAAAGGAAATCCCGGTAAGTAAAAAAGTGCGCGATCCTGTTGTTTCGCCTGTATGATAATAAAGTGTAAGAAAGGTGTTAGAGTTATTGCTGATGCCAACTACTTTTTCGGATACCGTTGGTACGATAGCCAGTCCTTTAAACCGGTTCTTGAACAAATTGAAGTTCGAAAAATTTTCATCTTCTGGGTTGATGTAATCGTATAAACGCTGCCCGAAGCTTTGATCAAGCTTTATTTTAGCAACAATCAAGGTGTCCGTAGTTGTTAACTGCTTGTCGAACAGCTCCTGGTCAATTGTGGTGGCAAATGTGCCAATCGGGGTTGGGTTGTAGGTTGCTTCGGATTTGGAAAAATACAAATTCTCTAATGGCAGGGGTTCTGTGATTTCATGAACCGATAGCTCTAATGGCGTAATGCTCGGGGCTCCGTAGTTGTAAAAATCAAAACGCAGCTGCAGAATAGCGGAGTCAAACACAGAACCTACGGGTACAAAGGTGGTGATGTCAGCGGCTCTTAATTGGGTAAATGCCCTGGCCTGAACCTCACCCATAAGCGGGTCGGTGTAAGATCCAACCAAAAGGCGGTTGGTTTCTACAGAAGTGTAGTTCATGCTACGCACGGAGTCCAGCAGCAGGACACTACTGGGAACAGGAATCTCAGCGTAATAAACTTTAAAACGCTGATCATCGCCCCGGAACCCTAACAGGTTCAGGTCTTCTTCGCAGGAAAATAAAAAGGCTGTTAGTAAAAACAGGTGGGCTTTAGCCCACCAGCTCGGTATAAAGGTTGTAAAACGATTCGGTGTAGTTATCGCCTTTTTCAATGGTTTCAACTTTTGTCTCTTTTAGCTTCTTAACTAATCCTTCTAACTTTTTATTGTCCCCGGCAGTAGAAACCACATCCGAGAACTGGGCGCCCAATTTAATAAACCCTTCGTAATCGGCAGTTTTCAAATGGCCCAGCATATTATCTTCAATATCCATCATACGTACTTTGCCCATTAAATCACCTTTAAATTTGTGGGTAAAGCTGTTGTTGTATATAGTGAAAACCGTTTTCGTGTTTTTAAAGAGCGGGTCATTCTTGTACGTGGTTTTCAGATACAAAGGAATGAAGCTGGTAATCCAGTCGTTGCAGTGCACAATATCAGGCGCCCAGCCTAATTTGCGTACCGTTTCAATCACTCCCTTGCAGAAGAAGATCGCCCGCTCATCGTTGTCTTCATAAAACTTGTTTTCCTTATCGTGGAAAACATGCTTGCGGTGGAAATAATCTTCGTTGTCAATAAAGTAAACCTGCAGCTTAGCATTAGGGATGGAAGCAACTTTGATAATTAAAGGCTTCTCCTCATCGCCCACGGCAATGTTAATTCCTGAAAGTCGTACTACCTCGTGTAACCGATTCTTTCGCTCATTAATCAACCCAAACCGCGGCACCAGGATTCGGATCTCCATCCCTCTTTCCTGCATGGCTTGCGGAAGTTTTCTAACAAACTCGGAAACTTCCGTAGTTTGTAGAAAGGGATTGATCTCACTGGCCACATAAAGAATACGGATTTTAGACATAATCTTGATTTTTTAGTTCAGAATGGAAAATTGGACTACAAAAGTACGGAATTTTCACCCCTTCTTCAACTAAACTTCATCTGTTAGGCCTATATTTGCCACCCTTCAAAAACGGCTGAATGGAGATTTTTAAGGAAATTGAGCCTCTCAGGGCCTATTTAAAGCAATTTCGTCAGCTCAAAAGCTCCATTGGTTTAGTGCCCACGATGGGCGCCCTGCATGCCGGGCACCTTGCGCTGATAGAAGCTTCGCGCAAGGAAAATACCCTTACGGTTTGCAGCATTTATGTAAACCCGGCTCAATTCAATAACCTGCAGGATTTAGAAAAATATCCCCAAACGCTGGAACGCGATACAGCCTTGCTTAAGGCTTCGGGGTGCGATGTGCTGTTCTGTCCATCACACCACGAAATGTATAAAAACCAGGATCACATCCGGTTTGATTTTGGCGCTTTGGATAAAATCCTGGAAGGTGAGTATCGCCCCGGCCATTTTAGTGGGGTGGCCCTTGTAGTGTCTAAATTGTTTAACATCGTATTGCCCAACAAGGCATATTTTGGTCAAAAGGACTTTCAGCAATTTCTGCTCGTAAAAAAGCTGGTGGAAGATTTGAACTTCGACCTGGAATTAAAACGTGTGCCTATTGTGCGCGAGGCTGACGGCTTGGCTATGTCATCGCGCAATATGCGGCTTAGCACGCAACAGCGGAAAGATGCACCGGTATTTTACCAGGCTTTGCAGCACGCAAAAAAAATGTTGCTCTCCGGAAAGGATTTGAAAGCTGTGCAGAACGAAATACAGTTAATGTGCGAGCGTAAACCTGGTGTGAGATTGGAATACTTCGCGTTGGCAGACAAGGAAAACTTAAAGCTGGCAGAAAGTGTTACAGGTCAAAGCATATTGCTGATTGCAGGATATGTGGGAGAGATTCGTTTGATTGATAACCTGGTTGTAGGGGATGAGAATTGAAATGCTGAAGTCTAAAATTCACCGTGTAAAAATTACACAGGCAGAATTACACTATGTGGGCAGCATTACCATAGATGAAAACCTGATGGATGCTGCCAGCCTGGTGGAAGGTGAGAAAGTACAGGTGGTGAACATTAATAACGGTGAGCGACTGGAAACGTACGTGATTAAAGGCGAACGTAATACAGGCACAGTTTGCCTCAATGGCCCGGCTGCACGCAAGGCCCAGGTGGGCGATATGGTAATAATTATCTCGTATGCATCTATGGAAATGGAAGAAGCCCGTAACTTTAAGCCGGCTTTGGTTTTCCCGGGGCCGGATAACCTACTTAACTGAACAAGCTTGCATCCCAAACTAAAAGCGACCCTTCAATACGTTGTTATTTTTGCCATTACAGGTGTGTTACTTTGGCTTTCCCTCAGGGGATTGGTCGTAGCGGATGGAGAGAACAAATCTGAATTTCTCTGGAACGCCTGGAAAAAATCGGATACCGGTTACCTGCTTTTAATGGCCTTAGTGGCTATGGTAAGTCATGTGCTGCGGGCAGAACGCTGGCGTATGCTGCTTGTGCCTACGGGTAATGCAGTAACCCTGGGCAGTAGTTTTCTTTCCCTGATGATCGGCTACCTGGTAAACCTGGTGGTGCCGCGCGGAGGTGAAGTTTCAAGATGCTATAATCTTTACAAGCTGGAGAAAACGCCTATCGAGGTTTCGTTTGGCACCGTGGTGGTGGAACGCCTTATTGATGTGATGTGCCTCTTGTCTATCATTGCGCTTTCTTTTTTTGTGGAGTGGAACAAGCTGAAGGGATTTATCGAAAGCCTTCCGTTTGCTTCGGGCCAAAAATCATACACGTTGTGGGTTGTGATCGGCATAGCGGGCATCGGGTTGCTTGCGGCAGCCGTTTACTTTATTCGCAGGAATGAAAAGCTGCGAAAAATTTTCCTGGGCTTTAAGGATGGATTGCTGGCTGTATTTCGATTAAAAAACAAGCTGCTGTTTGTTTCCTATACAGTTGGTATTTGGAGCCTGTATTTTGTAATGAGCTACCTGGTGGTACTGGCTTTTCCTGAAACAAGTGAGCTCGGGATAAGTGCCGTGCTAACCATGTTTGCGATCGGTACGATAGCGATGGCCGCCCCGCTGCCCGGGGGAACGGGTTCATACCATACGCTGGTGCCGTTGGGCCTGGTTACGCTGTATAACCTGCCCCAGGCAGATGCCATTGCCTTTGTTTTTATTTTTCACGGCTGGCAGACTTTCATTATGATTGTAGGCGGAGTAATATCGCTAATCATCAGCTACCTGTTAATACGATGGAAGAAACCGCAGGAAAAATAGTTTCATGGGCGCAGGCTAAAAAGCAGGTTAATGCCTGGAAGCAGGCCGGGGTCAGGGTAGTATTTACCAATGGCTGTTTCGACCTGGTGCACCTGGGGCATGTGGATTACTTAGAAAAGGCCCGCAACCTGGGCGATAAGCTGGTTCTTGGACTTAATTCGGATAGCTCTGTTTCGCGATTCAAAGGCCCTGAAAGACCCCTGCAGGACGAAAACTCACGGGCACGTGTGCTGGCCGCCATGCAATTTATTGACCTGGTGGTGCTTTTTAATGAAGACACCCCTTTGGCCTTGATTTCGGAGCTTGTTCCTGATATCTTGGTGAAGGGAAGTGACTATTTGACAGAAAATATAGTTGGCGCAGATGTTGTTGAAAAAGCAGGAGGAGAGGTAAAAACCATTGACTTTGTAGATGGTTATTCCACTACCCGAATTGTTGAAAAAATAAAACGAACTATAAATTAAAATCTGAAAGCTATGGGATTTGGACCATTGATTATTACAGGTGTTTTTATGCTGATCGGTTGGATTGTGAGCTCAAGACTGAAATCCAAGTTTCAGAAGTATTCGCAAATCCACCTGACACGCGATTTGACTGGCGCTGAAGTAGCAAGGCTCATGCTGGCCGATAATGGCATAAGTGATGTGCAGGTAATTTCGGTTGGAGGCCAGCTGACTGACCATTACAACCCGGCAAACAAAACGGTAAACCTGAGCCATGATGTGTACCACGGTCGTAATGCAGCGGCTACCGCAGTAGCAGCGCACGAATGTGGCCACGCGGTGCAACACGCAACCGCTTACAGCATGCTGCAATTCCGTTCGGCTATGGTGCCTATTCAAAACATCAGCGCCAAGGTGATCAACTTTATCTTTATCGGTATGATGTTTGGCGCTTATGCGTTAGGCGGAGTTTTTACCTATGACCTGGCATTAATGATAATCATTGCCTGTTATGGTGTGTTTGCTTTGTTTGCGCTTGTAACCTTACCGGTTGAGTTTGATGCCAGCAAACGGGCATTGGTTTGGGTACAAAATCGTGGCATCGTAAACCGCCAGGAGTATGACATGGCCAAGGATGCATTGAATTCTGCCGCTATGACTTATGTAGTGGCCGCCATCGGTGCCATTACCATGCTGCTGTATTATGTAATGATCTTCTTGGGAAGAAGAGATTAAGCGGTAAGAGCTTCATTAAATAAATTTAAGAAGCCCGGGCTTAACCCCCGGGCTTCTTTTTTTATTACTTTGAAACGGAAAATACACTATCTATGAATTTCGAGTTGACTGAAGAACAATTAGCCGTACAAGCAGCAGCCAGGGATTTTGCCCAAGCCGAACTTTTGCCGGGTGTAATCGAACGCGATACCCATCAGAAGTTTCCTGCCGAGCAAATCAAAAAGATGGGCGAGCTTGGTTTTTTGGGAATGATGGTAGATCCGAAATACAATGGCGGAGGTATGGATACGGTTTCTTATACGCTCGCTATAGAAGAAATCTCCAAAGTGGATGCATCTGCTGCGGTGTGCATGTCCGTAAACAACTCGTTGGTGTGCTGGGGGCTTGAGCGTTTTGGTACGGAAGAGCAAAAAGAAAAATATTTAAAGCCATTGGCCGCGCAGGGTATCGGGGCATTCTGCTTGTCAGAACCGGAAGCAGGCTCTGATGCCACCAGCCAGCGCACAACTGCAGAAGATAAGGGCGACTATTATTTGCTGAACGGAACCAAAAACTGGATCACGAACGGTAATAGCGCCAGCACCTACCTTGTAATTGCCCAAACCGATGCATCCAAAAGACACAAAGGCATTAATGCATTGATCGTAGAGAAAGGTATGCCGGGTTTTGTAGTAGGAAAGAAAGAAGACAAAATGGGCATTCGCGGATCGGATACACACTCGCTTATGTTTACGGATGTAAAAGTGCCGAAGGCAAACCGCATTGGAGATGAAGGCTTTGGCTTTACGTTTGCCATGACAACGCTTAACGGGGGTCGTATCGGAATTGCTTCGCAGGCATTAGGTATTGCAGCAGGGGCGTATGAGCTGGCGGTTAAATATGCGAAAGAAAGAAAAGCATTTGGCAAGCATTTAGCCGAGCACCAGGCCATTCAGTTTAAGCTGGCCGATATGGCTACTAAAATTGATGCAGCGCGCTTATTAGTTTGGCAGGCGGCCAGCCTAAAAGATCAGAAGAAAGATTTTGTTAAGGCTGCTGCTATGGCCAAGCTGTATGCTTCGCAAATTGCACAGGAAGTAACTACCGAGGCAGTGCAAATTCATGGCGGTTATGGCTACGTAAAAGAATACCATGTAGAGCGGCTGATGCGTGATGCGAAAATTACCCAGATATACGAAGGCACTACCGAAATACAAAAGATGGTTATTTCGCGTGAGCTGCTTCGTTAAGATGAACACCGAAGGTTCGGGGTCAGACGCCTTTTGCTTTGAGCCTATCGCGAGGTCTTGATCAGCTTTTTGGTTATCGTGCTCCCGTCTTCCAGGTTAAGCCTGACAACATAAACACCGTCAGCCCAGGTAGCGGTTGAATACTCTTTGTGCGTAGTGCTGCCTGTCAGGCTTAGCGACTCGCTAACCAGCTTTTGACCTTGCAGGTTGGTAACCTGTACTTGTGCGCTTTGCGCGGGTAATCCTTTAATTTCTAATGTAAACACATCGCTATTGGCGGGATTAGGATAAACCGAAACAAACAAGTCTGCGGATTCTTTGGTCCTGGTAACCGGCCCCTGAATACTCAGGTTATCCATAGCCCAGCCCCAGCCGTTTCCGGTGCCATCGGCAAGCAATCTGAAACGGAACAGCACGGCATCTCCTGCCTGAAAACTTCCTGCGGTAATGTTGATGAGCCTGCTCCTGAAGGCGTTGGATGTTGCTGCACTCCCGGTATCAAAAACATTTTTCCAAACTGCTTGCGATAAAGCCGAATAAGGCCCTGTTAATTCATGCCAGGTTTCTCCGCCATCTTTAGAGCCTTCTACCACAACGTAATCTTTATTGCCGGTGCCGCTGTATTCAATAGCAGCAATCTCGTTAAAGAAAATATAGGTGTTGTCGGTGCCTATGGTAATGGGCTTGGTTAATGTAAGTATGTAATTGGATGTATTGTTGGTTAATCCAAACCCGTTCGGGTACGGATGTAACGTGTGCATGGCCCCGTTAGTAAATCCTGATGGCTGCATGATAGAAAAGAAGTTCCCGACAAAATCGGTATTGGTTGAATTGAAATCGGCAACATATTGTGTTAGCGGATCACCAAATTCAATTACAGGAACCTGGAAAAAACCGCTTGCCGGAAGCACAGCTTCATTGCCGGCTGTATCTTTTACCCGGATGCGATATTCAATTCTGTTTCCCACGGGTATGTTGCTCGCATCAAGGTCTATTCCGTATTGGCTTCTGCCCTCTTCCACCGGGATATTTTCAGTTTCAATTTCACCTGCGTTTACGCGAATATCCACACTGATTTCTTCCAACCCCGAAGCATCTGTGGTTTGAAAAGCCACCGATATAATGGAAGCGCCTGTAAGGAGATAGTCAACGTGGTTATGTAAGATTGCGGGAGCGGTTTCATCAACCTGGATACGCAGGTTATCAATAGCCCAGCCCCAGCCTGCCGCGAACGGATCGCTGTAAAGCCTGAAACGAATTACTACTTCATCACCAGCTTCGAATTTGTTCAGCAGGTTAAGCGATCTTGGTTTAAATAAAGATGGCGCACCCACAGCGGTTGAATTATTCCCAGTAATAGCGCTGTTATAAAGCGTAAGCCAGGCCGAATTGCTCCTGGAATCATAGCCATCGGCCACGGCTGTCCAGGTAAGACCACCGTCTTTCGATCCTTCCACTACTACATAATCATAGAAATCGCTGCTGCCAAAAACAGAGCCGGTTTCGCCAGGTTCAACCAGCACAATTTCATCGAATACAAGGGTGGCATCCTGCTCTTTTACCCGTACCGGAATCTTTAGCTGGTAAATGAGCTCGATTTCGTTATTAACCATGCCGTTCCCTTCCGGGTAGGGATGTGTGGTGTGAATGGCTCCGTTTGCAAATCCACCGGGAGTTGTAATTGAAAAGCCCGTTCCGAAAAAGTCGTCCGTAGGCGAATCGAAATTATTAATATAGGAATCCTGTGTCGGCTCCAGGCCCACTACAGGTACAACATGATATTCCGTTACGGAAGGACTATAGCCTACATTACCACCGGGTGTACCCACTTCGGCCAGGTCGCGTGCAGTGATGCGGTATTTTATTTCATCATCGGACTGAAGTGCAGGCAGGGGTACAGTAAACAGGTACTCATCAGCGCTGGAGTTTGCAGGCAGTACGATAGGTGTTTGCACAACATTATTGATCGCGTATTCGAGGGTAACTTCTTTGATGCCCAGGTCGTCAGTTACAATTGCCTGTAACGCTAACTGTGTTTCCAGGCTTGAAAGAAAAGCCTTTGGCGTATGAATGATTTCAGGCGCCTCTGTGTCAGGCCCGGCTTCAAAGATAAAAAGCCTTTGTACGGGCGAGGCGCCATCATCTGTAAAAACGCCCGGCTTAACCAATGTGCGCTCCTGGTTATCTTTAACCGAAATGTAATAACCATACGTTATGGCGCTTCCTGTTGCAGGAATGGTTGCTGAAAATTGATTGGGTTGCCCCGTTGGATTCATGCTTACCGAAGTAAAAGCAGTGCCATTGGCTGTATAGTTCAGTTTAACTTCGCCTGCATTATAATTATACACACCTCCATCCTGGTTTTTCGGATCTGCTTGCAGCGTAGCGATAACCTGGTAAGGCGATGATACATTTTCTGTGTATGGCAATTTTGTGTGTTCGATGCGAATGTTAACCCATCCCATATCGGCCAGCATGCGCATTACAAGAGTGCCGGGGTTATGCATCACTTCCGCATTGCCGATAAAAGGGGTCATTAATGCATGGGAAGTTCCATTGTAGGTAGCTTCGTCCAGGTGCGCAATGCTGGAGCCGCCTGCAAACGTAGCAGGAGCATAAATTCTTGCCCTGTTGTCAATTGAATTTTTAGGAAGTAAGGGAGACCGGAAGAATAATGCGCCACTGGTAAGCTCTGTCCGTAACGCTGCAGATGGCGGATCAAATCCCTGTACCAGGTTTACATCACTATTGTTTTCCAGAAAGTGATCGTAAGGTACGTGCAGGCCTGAAAAGAAATCAGCGATTACTCCATTTGTGCCATTTATATCATAAGCTTTTGTTATCCCTAATCCATGCCCGATCTCATGTAATACCACGGAAACAAGGTCGGTTTTCCCGCTAACGGGAGTTCCATCTGTTCGGAAAGACCAATCGGCAAACGAACTGTTAAACTGGGCAAAAATGTCCGGGTCATCAGCATCATTAAATTCGCGACCGGTCATTTTTTCTGCGAGCGCAACCGGGTACCAGGTAAGTACCTTTTGGGCGCCATCGAAGTCCCGGATGTATGTTCCGGGTGAGGCGCCTCCCAAAGCGCTTCCGCTAATAGGCTGCCATACGGCCAGAATCCTGATGGGTACCGGGCTTTCAATCAGGTTAGACCAGATGTCCACAGCTTTTTGAAACGCTTGTTGCGCCTCCGTGGAAAAATTCACGTAGGTTACTTCAAATGTTGTAGCTGTGGTTTTGGCAGCAGGGTTTCTTCTCCACGCTTCATAGGCTGCCGGTGGCGGAATGACCAGGTTCGAATCTTCGGGTTTGTGGTAGCAGATTGTGCCATCCTGTACCTTTTTGATTTGCATGGGGGGCAGCTCGGTTTTCCACTGGGCATAGGTTACACTATGTGTTATTAACATAATCATCAGCACAAATCCGGAGCGCATAGATTTAGATTTTAATGACGAAAGATACCAAACAAATCAACTCAATTATTGCCCGGGGGTGAATGCCTTTTAAGTAAGGGTGAAATGCCTGAAATTCAACTAAATCAGGTTCCGGGCCTTCAGCTCCAGGTATTTGTTAATGGTGTTGATAGTAAGCTTTTCAGGCGGGGTAAGTATCGATTGAATACCGTGCTTCTGAAGCTCTTTTACGATCAGCTTCTTTTCAAAGCTGAAACGCTCGGCAACGGCTTTATAATAAATCTCTTTCAGATTTTCTGCGGGGTTGTCGATAAGTGTTTTTAGCTCTGTGTTTTCAAAAAAGATCACGATCAGCAGGTGCATTTTGCTCATGCTGATCAGGTACGGAAGCTGCCGGTGCAAGCCGTGTATGCTTTCGAAGTTCGTAAACAACAGGAGCAAGCTGCGCTGGGAGATCGTTCTCCGGACGGTAGTGTATAAAACCGAATAATCGGTTTCCAGGAAAGCTGTTTTCTGATTATACAGTACTTCCTGTATGGTAGCCACCTGGTTGTTGAACCGTGCCGCCTTCAAAACATTTCCAATCTTATCCTGAAAGGTAATTAACCCGGCTTTGTCCGATTTCTTGACAGCGATATTTGAAATCACCAGCGATGCATTGATCGCATAGTCAAGCAAGCTCATTTCCGCAAAAGGCATTTGCATCACGCGCCCTTTGTCAATTAAGGAATACACCTGCTGCGAACGTTCATCCTGGTACTGGTTTACCATGAGCCGCGATTTGCGGGCCGTGGCCTTCCAGTTGATGGTACGAAAATCATCACCGCTTACATATTCTTTTATCAGCTCAAACTCCTGGTTGTGCCCGATGCGCCTGATCTTTTTAATACCCGACAAGGTGAGGCGGTTGTGTATGGCCAGCAGCTCATACCTGCGCATTTGAATATAAGAAGGATACACCGGCACTTCTTTATCATACGAAAACTTAAACCTGCGTGCAACCAGCTTAAGCTTAGATTGAACCAGTACATTAACCGCTCCGAAAGCGTACACACCGCGCTTTACAGGTCTTAAAAAATATTTTATGACTTTGTTAGTCCCGGCATCCATCACGAGGTTAAACTCCAGATCCCTGCGTTGAAACTGGTGTGGGATTTCATCGAATACCCGTAACGAAACCGGGAAGGAATAAAAGCTTTCGAGGTAGATGGCAATTTCGTTCTCATCTCCATTGGAGAGCTTTTCTGCAACCATCCGTTCGCCCCGCAGCCCCTTGTTTACCCGGAAGAGTAAAAGCAAATCGGTGAATACGGCCCCCACCAATAGCAGGAAAAGAATTTTTGGAACTATGTAGCCGCCACCCAGCACGAACGTGAGTATGAAAACACCCACGATGGCGCCCGTTAAAATGAAGAGGCGATTGCCAAGGTATAATGCGCGAATCAGCTTCACCTTAACGGGGAACTTCTATTTTATTTACGATCTGGCTGATCACTTCATCGGCATTAATGCCCTCCATTTCTTTTTCGGGGCTCAAAACAATGCGATGCCGGAGCACGGGGGCGGCCATAAACTTGATGTCTTCCGGGTTTACAAAATCCCGCCCGCTAATCATGGCAAATGCTTTGGAGCCGGTTAATATCGAAAGTGAAGCGCGCGGTGAGGCCCCAAGGAAAATCATCGGGTTATTACGGGTTTCCTGTATAACCTGGGCGATGTAGGTGAGCAGGTTTTTTTCAATGTGAACCTGGTGCGCAAATTTCCGGAAGGCTTCTATTTCTTCCGCTTTCAGCAAAGGAGTAATCTCCTCGATGGGAAGTGCGCCTTTACGCTCATGGTGGCGCGAAAGGATTTCAATTTCTTCTTCGTGCCTGGGATAATCAACCAGGATCTTGAACAGGAAACGATCTAATTGGGCTTCCGGCAGGCGATAGGTTCCTTCCTGCTCAATCGGGTTTTGAGTAGCCAGAACCACGTAAGGCAAACGCATTTTATGGGTGCGGCCGTCAATGGTAACCTGGCGTTCTTCCATTACCTCAAACAGGGCCGATTGTGTTTTGGCCGGGGCCCGGTTAATCTCGTCAATCAAAATAATGTTGCTGAAAATGGGCCCGGCTTTAAATTCAAATTCGGATGTTTTCAGGTTATAAACCGATGTGCCCAGGATATCGGAAGGCATCAGGTCGGGTGTAAACTGAACCCGTGCGAAATCTACCGAGATGATTTTTGAAAGCAGCTTGGCGGTGAGTGTTTTGGCCACACCGGGCACGCCTTCAATCAGCACATGACCATCGGCAAGAATGGCGGTTAGCAGCAGGTCGATCATCTGCTCCTGCCCGACAATTACTTTACCGATCTCACTTTTAATTTCGTTAACCCGCGCATTCAGCGCAGTAAGATCAACCCGGCTTTGAAAAGGATTTTCTTCCATATTATTTCTTATTGTGAAAATTTTCGATTTGCAGATTAAGGTCAGTCAGCTCACCGGCTGTTATGCTTTCTTTCGTCCGAATGGATTGAATACGATTCACCAATGCCCGTACGGTTTTTTCCGGCACACCCGATTTGCGGATTAAGAACTGCACCCCGTTTTCATTGAGGTGCTGCAGGCTAATGCCCTGGTGGGTGCGCACATGCTCATAAAAAAACTGGATTTTCTTTTCGGCAATGTTTTTATGATCGCCATTCTGATAGTACAGGTTGCCAATGGTTCCCACAAACTCAAGCGAAGTATTGGTAAGCGGTTTTATAACTGGGATGATGCGTTGTTTCCGTTTGGCTTCAAAGATCATGAACAGCAAAATGGATATTATGGTTAGAAAATAAGCCCAGCGTAAAGGCTCGGTAATCAAAACATAACGCAGAGGTGTAGCGGATTCAAACCGGCCCAGGTGGTAATACTCTGTCCAGATGGTTTCGCGTTCCGGTAAATAGGAAAGCAGCCCTTCGGCAAATTTATGATTGTCGGAGTCCAGCAAATGAATGTTGGTAAACACCATGGGGGTACAGTTGATCAGCAGGGTTCCGTTGCCCCAGCTTGTTTTTATGGCAACGGGTTGGTAATGGTTGTTCTTGGCCAACGTTGTTGCAGGCACGGAATCTGCCCGGCTGATGTAATTATGGATGTTCCCGCTTTTGTAGCGATACTCACGTGCCGAATCCATTACAGCGCTTACAAAATGCAACGATGCGGTATCGTTCTGGTTAAACGCATTCCCGATTTTATTGAACAAAACATCGCTCACTTCAAGGCCCAGTGTATCGGCAAAGCTTCCATACAGGTAATTGGCAGCGATAAGGGCTGTGCCGCCATTGCTTACGTACTTCAGCAATGCCTCTGTGTCTTCCTTTCCCGGGCCGAACATGCTGCTGATAATAACTAAGTTCTGATGGGGAGATAGTGAATCCTGCAGCTCATATAAAGTTTTGTACGAGTTTTTTACGGGTTTATGATGCAGGGTTGGCAGCAGCTCGTTAAGGGCATAGGCCCCGTATGGATTTTTATCTTCGTGCGAGAAGGTTACAGTCCAATCGTATTGCTTGTTTTTAGTAAGCAGCAAGGCGGCCAGCAGCACGCCCAGCACAACAAGGTACGCTATGTACTTCCAGTCCTTCATTGCACTTTTTCTTTCCAGAAGGTGAATGTTTGCTTAACCCGCTGAAACTGCAATTCGGTAATCACAAAATTACCATACCAGGCATATTCAAAATAAAAGCTCAGCTCATTTAACCCGGTTTTGATCTCACCGGTATTAAGCTCTTCTACATAATCATGATTGGTTTTGCCGGGCGCAAATTCAATCAGGTGCTTATCGGACAATAGCTTGAGCGCATACAGGAAAACCAGGCGTGTAGCTAAGCGAAATTCCTTTTTGCCGGTGGCCTCCTGGATAAGCTGCTCGAAATTCATTTCGTGAATGTTCTCATGGAACACTGCATAAGCCTGTTTGGACGTATCGGCACCGGAGTAAAAAACCCGGAATGCATTTACCCGTAACAACGTCATGACGATGATGATAATGGCGATGAGGATGACCGTGTACAGGATAAACCTGCCGATATCGGTCGTGGTGGTTTTCTCGAACAGGGTTCTGAAAAACCAGCCGATCCAGCGCTTGATCCGTTGCCAGACCGATTCGGCTACGGTAGGCGGTTGTGTGTACTGCAATTCATCATCTGCCTTTAAGCTATCCAATCGCGCAGTTGAGAATTTTTTGTAAGCCACGGTTACCGTGTCGGCAGGCCCGGCATAATCGGGCACTTCTTCATCGTCATAATATTCTATGTTCAGCGAGTCAGTAGCGGTGCTGTCGGTTGCCGTTACCGCATCGGGCGACACCGGGAATTGGGCCATGCCCGGTGTAACCAGCGCCATACAGCATAAAACAAGGAGCAGCCTCAACGTAATGCGTGTTAGAAATGTTCTTCCGGTCGCGGGGCAGAATCGTTCTGACCCAAAGTTTCGATCTGGCTCATTAACCCGCGCGCTTCTTTCAGTTCAACCAGGTTAAAGTATTGAAATGCAATGCCTGTGTTGGGCAACGAATACAAAAGCATTTGTGCCATGTAATACAGCGTAAAGCACACTAATATAATGATGCTCATGGTTTCAGAAAATTCAAATGGCGATCCGGTTTGTGCCGTGTGCAGGGACGCGGTAAATACAATTACGTAATAGGGAATAAGGAATATGTAAGATACGGTTCCGGTGATCAACTGTAAGATGAGGATCAGCCCGAACGTGCTCCACCACTTGCCATTATTCACCAGGCGAAATGACCGGGCCAGCGAATCAAAGAAATTTTTTCGTTCATAGGCCTGGATAAAAAAAGTAAGCGAGGAGCTGATAGCCAGGTAAGCCAGCCCGCAAATAACAACAGGGATCCCCACAAAAGCCACAAGAACACTGGATAAGCTGCCGAATATAAATACCGGGATCAGTAAAAAGATGTAAACAAGAATAAAGGCAAGAAAGAATAATATGGTGGTACCCAAATAAGGGCCGAACAGCTGGCGTACCCTGTTCCATACTTCTTTAACTTCGATTTTATTGGTTAGCTTCTCCTTGTACAGGATAATGTATGAATTGATGCAGGCTAAGGTGATGATGTAGCTTGCAAACAAAAGAATGATCATCAGGATAAGCTGCAGCCAGAAATTGACAGAAAGAAAATAGTTAGCTGCGGCTTCCGGGTTGCCGGAGGTTTGACTGGCCAGGGTGAGTGAGAAGAAATCACTCATGAATGAGCCGATCAGCAAGCTGCCAACCAGCACAGGCGGCCCGGCTATGTATAAAATGGCTCTTATCAATGCTTTAAAGTTTTGCCGCAGAAACTCAAACGTAACATTCATTTTTTTGCTGAAGTCGCGGGCTTGTTGCAGCTCTATGGCTTTAAATTCTTCCATTGCGTTTTAACTGAATTGGGTATAAAATAAAATAGTAAATCATCAGCATAGCCGATAAGCCAATGACCAGGGCTTTAATGCTCCAGTGCATAAAGGCATAGCGGGTTACGAACGATTCGATAAAGCCGGCCAGTATAAAGAAAGGCACCAGGCCCATTGTAATTTTTAATCCTTTTATCGCTCCCATTTTAAAGGAAGCCACCCTGGAATAGGTACCCGGAAATAAAATGCTGTTACCCATCACAAACCCGGCAGCAGCAGCGATTACGATAGAGGTAAGCTCAATCGTGCCGTGCAGCATGATTACCGGCAAAGCCTGGCTGAGCTGATTTTCCTGGTAGAAGAACATGATGAAGGTTCCTACCATAATAGCATTGTAAAAGAGATAGAGCCCGGTGCCAAGCGAAAAGAATACTCCGTAAACAAATACCCTGATCGAAACCATAATGTTGTTTAGCGTGATCAAAAAGAACATATCCATTTCGCCCGCAGTAGCATATACATCGGTCGGGTTTCCTTTTTTGATGTTTTCGAGGGTCATGTTCACATAACCGTCACCGAGGATCAGGCGAACAAATGTTTCGTCATGTGCTACCGAAACAGCGCCCAGCATACCGGCCACTACAAAAATAAGGAAGGCGTATAGCAACTGTTTGTGCACGGTAACCATTACGGCCGGCAGCTCTTCCTTCCAGAAAAGTACAAACCGGTTTTTTTCTTCCTTTTTATTCTTATAGATCTCGCCATGAATTTTGCTGGCGAGCGAGTTGAGGTATTGCGTGGTACGGCTTTGCGGATATTTTGTGCGCGAAAAAGAAAGATCGTCTGTTACCTGGATAAACAATTCGGCCAGTTTATCCGGTGGGGTTTGCTGTGGGTTTTGAAGAGCTTTTTCAAACTCCTGCCAACGGGCTTTATTACGGCTAACAAAAGAAGACTCGCGCATAAAAAATCAAGTTGGAAGATAAGGCATAGGCCCAATTCGTCCAACTTGAGTAACAAGATTTAATGAAGAAGTTTAGCCGCGGCCGGCTGCTTTTTCAACCGCATTCCAAACCCGCCACACATTCCGGTAGCAGATTTTGGCAATATCTTCTTCGGTATAGCCGCGTTTCAGCAGCTCGTAAATCAGGTTTGGATACTGCGATACATCCTTTAGACCGGTTGGCAGGCTATCGCCCACACCATCATAGTCCGATCCAAGCCCCACATGATCAATGCCTGCCAGCTTGACAACATGATCCACATGATCGGCAACAATTTTCACATCAGCGTAAAGCGAGGGATTGCTTTTTTGGAATTCGTCAATAACAGGCCTGGCCGAGGAGTCGCCTGCCTTTAAGCCTTTTTCGTTCAGCAGCGCCTGGAGCTTTTTGCGATTTGCTTCGTTACCTGCCCGAACGGCTGAATCCAGGAAGGCAGAGCCGAAGTTAATCTGTATCACACCTCCGTTTTTACCCAGCGCTTTAATCATATCATCGCTCATGTTGCGATCAAAGCCGGGTGTAAACTTGCGGCAGCTGGAGTGCGAGGCAATTACCGGAACCCGGGTAAGCCGGATAACATCGTAAAACGTACTGTCTGAAACGTGCGAGATATCAACCATGATGCCTACTTTGTTCATTTCTTTTACCACCTGTTCGCCAAACGGGCTCAGGCCATTCCAGGTAGCGGTGGTATCATAGGATGAATCGCAGATCTGGTTATCTTTTCCATGCGTAAGCGTAATGTAGCGTATGCCGCGATCGTAGAAATACTTTACGTTGCTGATGTCATCGCCAATTGGGGCACCGTTTTCCATGCCCATAGGCAGCGATATTTTTCCGGCTTTAAAATTGGCATCTGCTTCCTGTGGTGTATTGGCCAGCGCAAACTTGTCCGGAACCTGTTCGGC
Organism: Cyclobacteriaceae bacterium; assembly: GCA_026129485.1. Classification (GTDB taxonomy): domain Bacteria; phylum Bacteroidota; class Bacteroidia; order Cytophagales; family Cyclobacteriaceae; genus ELB16-189. The sequence continues at coordinate 87,270 of JAHCHY010000016.1, read as the reverse complement.
AATACCGGTAATCATATTAATTAACGAGTCGGCCAATGCTTTCCCTTTATCAGGCTGAAGCTGGTAAGAGGAAGGAATGTAGATAGACATGAAGGGAGCATCCAGGCCGCCTTTGCGCGCACGCTCGTAGTCAAAATCGCCTTCGGTTGTCGATACCGGGATGCCCATGTATTCGCGCTCCACGCGAAAGTTTTTCATTCTGAGGCGATAAGGTAAATCCACGTGTCCGTCTGTGATGATGTATTTGTGAGCCAGCTCATCGGCATAAGCCTGTAGCTGCTCATCCGTCATCCGGTCAACCGGTTTTTTCTCAGTACAACTGAATACAGCTAAAGCCGAGCATAGCAGCAGGGAAGCGCGAATCTTCATAATCAATCAGGTTTAAATTACCAGGATGCATAAAGATAGCATTAGGCAGATTCATTTACTTTTGTTTTTTTGGTACAGGTAATAGTTAAGGAGCAGCGGTATGCAAACGATCCAGGTTCGCACCACACAGAATGTTTTTATCCATTATCCGTTAGCCAGCGTGGGCGACCGGATCCTGGCCTATTTGTTCGACCGGGTAGTCGTAATTGCATTTGTGATTGCCATTGGCACGTTGCTTTATAACCTTGATGTGAAGAATCAGTGGGTCTGGATTCTGTTGTTGGGCTTTCCGTATTTGTTCTATTCGGTGATGTTCGAAATATTCATGAACGGCCAGACACTCGGAAAGCATATACTTAAAATCCGGGTTATACGTCTTAACGGAACACCGGCATCAGTTGGCGATTTTGTTATGCGATGGGTGTTTGCCATAATCGACTTTGGCGTTTTAGGAGGCGCCATTGCCCTGATACTGGTGGCAGCCGGTGGCAAAGGGCAGCGCCTGGGCGATATGGTGGCCGGAACTACGGTAATTAAGCTGGTGGAGCAACAGGAAATAACGGCCGACCAGGTTTTTGTAACAGCCGAAACGGAATATCAGCCGGTTTTTACACAGGCCATTCAATTGAATGAACGCGATGTTGAATTAATACAACGGGCGCTGGAAGTAAACCGCGATACCGGGAATGCAACGCCTGTGCTGGCTGTTACGGAAAAGCTAAAAACCCAATTGGGTATTCAAACCGACCTGCCACCGGTAAAATTCCTGTACACGCTTATCAAAGACTTCAATCACATCACTTCGCAATGAGCGAGCTGCCCGTTATAACCCGGGCCCAGCTTGCGCTGCGTAACGGACAGGATAAGCCCGAAATCTGGATTGCCTACAAAGGCAAAGTATACGATGTAACACACTCACGCCTGTGGCGAAATGGCAAGCACTACGAACATTGGGCCGGGCAGGACCTTACAAAAGAGCTGGAAGATGCCCCGCATACCGATCATGTTTTTGACAAGCTTGTGCCGGTTGGCATATTACCGGCATTACCGTAATTGTATTTCTGCTAATTTGCGTACCTCAATGTAAACTTTCATGATACTGGTAGCGGATAGCGGGGGTTCAAAAATTGATTGGCGGTTTCTGCATCAGGATGGCGCCATCGGGCAGGCGCACAGCCCCGGCTTTAATCCTTACTATCAACCGCTGGAGCACCTGCACAACATTATACAGGAAAGCCTGGTGCCACAGGTAAAGGAACCGGTTGCTAAAATCTTTTATTATGGCACAGGTGTTTCATCCGAAAAAAATCAACAGGTTATTCGCGATGCATTTGCCCGGTACTGGCCCGGTGCGCACATTGAAATTGGTTGGGACCTGCTGGCTGCTGCGCGTGCGCTTTGCGGTCGTGAGCCTGGCATTGCCTGCATTTTGGGAACCGGGTCGAACTCCTGCTTGTACGATGGTGAAAAAATAGTGGACAACGTAGCTAACCTCGGCTGGATACTGGCCGATGAAGGTTCGGGTACGTACATCGGCAAAAAATTTATTTTCGATTACTTCCGTAATGAAATGCCGGCTAAGCTGGCTGAGCAGTTTAAAGCCAGGTTTCCCTTTACGCGCGAAGAAGTGCTGGAGAAAGTTTACCAGGGCGAAAAGCCCGGGGCTTTCCTGGCAAGCTTTTCAAAATTTATCTTTCAGCATTTAAAGGAGCCATACTGCTATAAGCTTATTTACAACAGCCTTTCTGATTTTTACGTGAACAATGTGATGAAGTACGAAGACTATCAAAATATTAAGGTTCACTTTACCGGCTCCATTGCCTTTTACTACAGCGATATTCTGCGGCAGGTGGCAAACGATAAAGGCATTACCGTAAAGAATATTCAGGAAGGCCCTATTGCCGGGCTAACGTTGTACCATCAGAAAGATTTGTAATAAGCCGTCTGACGCCTCGTTTGTCAGCTCCAAATGGTAAGCTGAGCATGTCCAACCGGGGCATCGGCCGGAACGAGGAACTGCCGCCTCGATTTAATTTCAGTACACAGCACACGGGTACGTTTCAGCTTGCCTTTTTTAAACCAGCGTCCGTTCAGATCAAATGTGCTGCCTTCCGGCAGATCAGCCAGGTAAACTAATTGTGCTGTGCGCGGATGGCCCCGGTGCAGCAACCGCGTAAGCCCGGCATCGGAATAGGTGGATGCCTTGGGGTTTTGCATGTGCTGTTTCAGGCAGGAGAAAATCGGCTCCGGGAAAACAGCTTCGCTTAGCACCGGCTCTAACAATTCCCTGAACCGGCTTTTCCACTCTTCACCGTGCGCCTCGGCCTTAAAGCCGTAAGCTTTGTGTACGTGCAGGTGCGCTACCTCGTGAATGTAGGTGATTAAAAACTCCAGCGGGGTAAGATCGCGGTTAATGGTAATGCGGGGAGCATGTCCATGCCGGCAGGTAAAATCGCCTGCCTTGGATGCCCGCTTTTTACTTAGCCGAAACTGGAACGGACTCCGTTGCCACAGCTCCACGCAATAGGCCAGTGTTACGGAGGGAATATGGGGATAAAGTTGTTCCTGGATAGACACGGGCTGAAAAATGGCAAATAAAAAAGGCTTTAGAAACTTTCTAAAGCCTTTCGGGTCAATCTTTCGATTGGATTACTGTAAAGAATCAACTACAGCGTTTACTGAATCAGCTACAGAATCAATAGTAGCTTGAATGTCAGTAGCTACTGTATCCACAGCGGCAGCAGCTTCTTCTTTTTTAGCACCGCATGCGACCATTGCTACCGCAAAGCCGCAAACGATAAGAGATGCAACAATTTTTTTCATAGTTTTCCAGGTTAAATTTGAATTTGGGCGCAAAGATACGTGTCATTCATGTTTTTTCGGGTACCCTAACCGAAAATATTAGAAAATAATTAGAGCTTTTTGCAGGTAATACTACATCAATCCTACAGCAAACGTTTGCTTTTACTTCTTTCGGAAGAACAACCGGATCGGCACACCTTCAAAGTCGAACTTTTCGCGTAAGCGATTCTCTAAAAAGCGGGTGTATGAGGGCTGGATGTACTGCGGCAGGTTGCAGAAGAACGCAAACGCGGGCGATTTGGCCGCTATCTGGGTAATGTATTTGATCTGGATAAGCTTGCCTTTAACAGCCGGTGGCGGATAGTGAGCTATTTCCGGGAGCAGTGCATCGTTGATGGCTGAAGTCGCCACCTTCTTGGTTTTGTTGTTATAAACCGTTACCGCCTTTTCAATTACCTGGAATATGCGTTGCTTGGTAAGCACCGAGGCAAATACCATCGGGATATAATCGATTGGTGCAAGCTTCTCCAGAACCTCTTTCTTAAACTTATCGGCTGTTTTGCTGTCTTTCTCCACCAGGTCCCACTTATTCACCATGATCACAATACCCTTGTTCTGCTTGTGAGCCAGCACAATGATGTTTACGTCCTGCGATTCCAGGCCGCGTTCGGCATCAACCAGCACAATGCACACATCGCTTTCTTCTAACGCGCGCAGCGAACGCAGCACGGAATAGAACTCTACATCTTCGTGTACTTTACTTTTTTTGCGAATACCTGCCGTATCGGTAAGAATAAAATCTTTGCCATACATTTTATACCGGCTGTTAATGGCATCGCGCGTGGTGCCGGCTTCGTTGGTAACAATGCTGCGCTCGGTGCCCAGCAGCACATTTATGAAAGAAGATTTTCCTACGTTGGGGCGCCCTAATATGGCTATTTTGGGAATGCCCGCATCGGGGTCTTCCACGCCTTCGCTGGGGAAAACTTTAATCAGCTCGTCAAGCAGCTCGCCTGTGCCCGATCCGTTTTCGGCTGAGATGGGAAACACTTCGCCCATACCCAGCTCGTAAAATTCGCTGGCTTCGGCTGTCTTGTTAGGCGTATCGGCTTTGTTGGCGGCAATGAACACGGGCTTTTTAGACATGCGGATAATTTTGGCAAACTCCTTATCGTATCCCGTAAGGCCATCCTTGCAATCCACCATAAAGATTACGGCCGTGCATTCATTTAATGCCAGCTCTACCTGCCGCCTGATCTGTGATTCAAACTTATCGCCAGAGCCGGTAACATACCCGCCTGTGTCAATCACGGTAAAGTATTTTCCCGTCCACTCGGCATAACCGTAATGGCGGTCGCGCGTAACGCCCGGCATATCGTCCATAATAGCCTGCCGCTGCTCCACCAGCCGGTTAAAAAATGTGGATTTGCCTACGTTGGGTCTGCCTACTATCGCTACAATATTTGCCATGCGTTCATTCGTAAATGGGATTGGTGCTCAATTTGCCCATTGACAGCCGCAAAAATAACATCTGCAAACCGGCTAATCGCATCATGGGCCGATTATTCGAGGTACCCGAACTGCTTCAGCTTGAGCTTTTGTTTGCGCCAGTTATCGGCCACCTTTACGTGGGTTTCCAGAAATATCTTTTTACCAAAGAAGGCTTCCAGCGATTTACGCGCTTCGGTGCCTGTTTTTTTTAGCGAGCTGCCGCCTTTGCCGATAATGATACCCTTTTGTGAATCGCGCTCTACATAAATAGTGGCGCGTATGCGAATGATGCTTTCTTCCTCTTTAAAGCTTTCGATGCCTACTTCGCTGCTGTAGGGAATCTCTTGCTCGTAGTTCTGAAAGATTTTTTCGCGGATGATCTCGGAGGCAAAGAACCGTTCGCTCCTGTCGGTCAGGTCGTCTTTCGGGTAATAGCCGGGGTGTTCGGGTAAATATTTTTTAATGGCTTGCAGCAGGGCGTCTAAGTTTGTTCCGGCTTTGGCCGATACGGGTACAATCTCTTTTGCGGGCACTAATTTTTTCCAGTATTCGATCTTGTCTTCTACCTGCGAGCCTTTGGCCAGATCGGTTTTGTTAATAACAAGCACAACAGGTGTTTGTATCTTTTTCAGGAAGGCAAAAAGATTTTCATCGTGCTTTTCTTCCAGCTCTACAATCAGCAAAATCACATCGGCATCATCCAGCGAAACCTTTACATAGCCCATCATGGTTTGCTGCAGCTCGTATTTAGGCTCCAGCAGGCCGGGTGTATCGGAATACACGATCTGGAAATCATCGCCATTCAGAATGCCCATAATACGGTGGCGGGTAGTTTGCGCTTTGGCCGTAATGATGGAGAGATTTTCGCCCACTAATTTATTCATGAGGCTGCTCTTGCCCACGTTGGGCTTACCTACTATGCTTACGAAGCCGGATTGGTGCACCGTGTATCTCTTTTATTTAAGAGACAAAGTTAAGTGTATTGTTAAAATACACTTTGATTTTTCTTTTTGGTGTCAGTATTTCTATTGGACACACTTACAAATTGGAATGGAGAGTAAAACTGTCAGGTCGGAAGACCTGACAGCAATGGGGGTGTTTACTCCTTAAATTTAATTAATACGATCACATCACCATCATCGGTAAGTGCTGCATCAAAATCTTTGGTTTTCCCTTTATCTATACGTTTAATGGCGCGGTCAATTACTTCCTGCATTTGTTTCTGAATGGTACTTCGGCCTGCAACCATGGTGGTTAAAGAAGTTGTAAGGCGTTCGACTACTTCGTACTCACGTTGTGGTTCGCACAATACATACACTTCTTCCCCATAATTTTCTGCACGCGTGCAAGGCTTTTTGCATCCTGGGCCAAAGTACTTGTGGCGATTCCTATGGCCATCAAGCTGAGAAATAATAGTTTATTCATGATAAGTAATGTTTAATGGTTTCGATTGGTAAATATAATACAAAGTAGCCAATTGGCTACACTACCCAACCATATCATATTCGACTTTAGCCCGTAGTGGGCAATACGAGGGATATAAAATACATTAAGGCTTTTGGTCGGAATCTCAGAAAACTAAGGGAATCAAAGAAGCTTACGCAGGAAGCCCTTGCTTTCAAGTCCGAATTAGCCAGGAGTCAAATTATCAGGTTTGAACAGGGCGAACGTAGCCCAACGCTTAGCACAATTTATGCCCTGTCCAAAGGGCTTGAAGTGGAGCCTAAGAAGCTATTAGATTTTGACTGGTAATTATAAATTCATACACCATTTTATATAAACGGTCTATTGTTGAGCGAATAAAAAAAAGCGACCTGTTACAGTCGCTTTCTTTTTAGTAGCGGGGACAGGACTCGAACCTGTGACCTTTGGGTTATGAGCCCAACGAGCTACCAACTGCTCCACCCCGCGATTTGGGAGTGCAAATGTACACCTACACCCTATAAAAACCAAATACCACTTCGGTTAATCTGAACTAATTGCGTTTTTGTAACTTGGAAGTTTCCAAAAATCCATGATTGTTGACTTACGAAGCGATACAGTAACCAAGCCCACACCGGCCATGCTCCAGGCTATGATGCAGGCTGAAGTGGGTGATGATGTGTTTGGCGAAGACCCCACGGTAAACAACCTCGAAGCAAAATGCGCGGCCCTGTTAGGTATGGATGCTGCCGTGTATTGCCCTTCGGGAACGATGACCAACCAGATCGGGATAAAAATTCTTACCCAACCTTATAATGAAGTGATCTGCTACAAAGGCGCACACATTTATAAATACGAAGGTGGCGGACTGGCCGGCAACAGCTTAGTAAGCGTGCGTTTGCTGGAAGGCGACCGGGGTCGTATCTCTGTAAAGGAAATAGAACCGAACATCAATAATACAAACGATGCTCACCTGCCCGTAACATCGGTGGTAGCGCTCGAAAATACGGTGGTGCGCGAAGCGGGCAGCTATTATACGCTCGATCAGGTCAAAGCTATCAGCGCATTTGCCCGGGCACACGGATTGAAAATGCACCTCGATGGTGCGCGCTTGTTCAATGCATTGGCAGAAACCGGGGATCAGGCCGTTGAGTACGGAAAATATTTTGACAGCATTTCCATTTGCTTATCGAAAGGATTAGGCGCACCGGTGGGTTCGGTGCTGGTTTGTAAGAAAGAGCTTGAGCCGAAAGCCCGCAGAATGCGCAAGGCATTTGGCGGAGGTATGCGGCAGGCCGGCTTCCTGGCTGCTGCCGGAATTTATGCGCTGGATAATCACATAACGCGATTGAAAGAAGATCATGCGCGGGCTAAAACGTTGGGTAAGGAATTAAGTAAGCTGCCGTGGGTAAAATCGGTGATGCCGGTTGATACCAACATTGTGATTTTTTCAGTAGCGGATTCTACTACACCGGAAAAAGTGCTGGCGCAATTGGACGGGCGCCAGGTAAAAGCGATCAGGTTCGGACCGCAGGAAATCCGGCTGGTAACGCATCTTGATTTTGATGATCGCATGCTGGATAAAGCAATCCAGGTATTTAAAAGAATATCAGCCTGACCGATGGATGAATTAGGCAAATCGTTTCCCGCTGCCGAAGGTATGGTAGATGCCGAGCAAGGTTCCGGCCCAAAGCATGTAAATGAATTTTGCCTGAACTGTGGCACTAAGCTGCAGGATTTGTATTGCCATCATTGCGGACAAAAAGATATTCCGCGCAGGCGCACCCTGCGCGAGCTAATCGAAAATTTCATCGGTTCGTTTTACAGCTTTGAGTCCAAATTTTTTCGCACGGTCAGGCATTTGTTGCTTAAGCCGGGTTTCCTTCCGGTAGCATACACGGCAGGCAAGCGCGAAGCTTACTACCATCCCGCACGGGCTTATGTATTCATCAGCTTTGTTTTCTTTCTCCTGTTTTTCTCCCTGCCGGATGGCGAAGAGGAAGACAACAGGCCCGCGACAAAAAAAGACAGGGAAGAATTTAACAAGGGAATGGAGGAAATGCGGAAAGGATTATACAAAGCCGGGCTCGATTCCGTTATGGTTGATTCTATTTACACGGCTGCGATGGCGGATTCAACGGATGTTGACCTGGATCTGATTTATAAACCCGGGGCTGATAAGCCAATTGTAAAAAAGAAAAACAGGAATGGTATAAACCTGGAAGACATTGAGTATAAATCTTTTACGGAATACGATTCTGTTCAGCACACCTTAGCAAAGGATAAGCGGGACGGATGGCTTATGCGCCTGCTGAACCGCAGGACAATTGAATTGAACAATCGTTACAAGGGTGATGATTCAGGCAGGCGTTTTTCTGAAGATTTTCGAAAAGCGTTCTCAAGCCAGTTTTCAACCGTGCTCTTTTACCTGCTTCCGGTTTTTGCCCTGCTTTTCAAGTTGCTTTATATACGCAGGGATTTTTATTACTCCGAACACTTGGTGTTTGCCATCTGCTATTACAATTTCTTTTACCTCACGGCATCAGCCTATATGCTTATTGCGTTTATTCCCTGGATAGGCGGGCTAATCAATTTTGCAATTTTTTTATGGATGATCGCTTACCTGCCGATAGCGATGAAGCGAATGTATAAGCAGAGCTGGCGCAAAACCATTTTTAAGTTCGCATTGTTTTCTTTCCTGTTTATGTTTTGCCTGGCTATTGGCATGGGTATTAGTGCAATGACTATTTTGTTTAAACTCTGAGGCTGATGTTGCAATCCAAAACTCCATTGGCAGAACGTATGCGGCCTTCAAAGCTCGAAGACCTGATTGGGCAGGAGCATTTGGTTGGCCCGAACGGAATTATCCGCAAGGCCATTCAAAGCGGTAATGTACCTTCCATGATCTTATGGGGGCCGCCCGGTGTGGGCAAAACCACTATCGCTAACATCATCGCCAATGAAGTAAAGCGGCCGTTCCAGATGCTGAGCGCCATTAGTGCCGGGGTAAAAGATGTGCGCGAAGTAATCGACCAGGCCAGGCGTACCAGCCGCATGATTTTATTTATTGATGAGATTCATCGCTTTAATAAATCGCAGCAGGATGCCTTGCTCGGTGCGGTTGAAAAAGGAACGATTACCTTAATAGGAGCCACTACCGAAAATCCATCGTTCGAGGTAAACTCAGCCCTGCTTTCGCGATGCCAGGTATATACGCTCAAGGCATTGGATGAAGGTTATTTAGTTAGGCTGGTTGAGCAGGCGCTTGCAAAAGATACAGAACTCAGGAGCAGGAAAATCACCGTTAAGGAATACCAGGCGTTGATTAATATTAGCGGAGGCGATGCCCGCAAGCTGCTGAACCTCGTAGAGCTGATCAGCGAATCAGTGGCTGGTGATGTAGAGATTACCGATGAGCTGGTGATGCAGGTGGCGCAAAAGCACATTGCCATTTACGATAAAAGCGGGGAGCAGCACTACGATATTATTTCGGCATTCATTAAATCCATCCGCGGCAGCGACCCTAACGCGGCCGTGTATTACCTCGCCCGCATGATGGAAGGCGGAGAGGATGTAAAGTTTATTGCACGCAGAATGCTGATCCTCGCATCGGAAGATATTGGTAATGCTAACCCGACTGCATTGGTGCTGGCTAATTCCACCTTTCAGGCTGTAAATGTAATCGGTTACCCGGAGGCGCGGATCATCCTTTCGCAGTGTGCCGTTTACTTAGCTACATCGCCCAAAAGCAATGCAAGCTATGTAGCCATAAATGATGCGATCAGCACGGTGCAAAAAACAGGCGATTTGCCCGTGCCGTTGACCATCCGAAATGCGCCAACCAAACTGATGAAAGACCTCGATTACGGAAAAGGGTACCAATATGCGCATGACTTTCGTAATAACTTTGTGGCAATGGAGTTTTTACCCGATGCCATTAAAGGAACAAAGTTCTACGAGCCGGGAAAAAATGCCCGTGAGGAAGAGCTGCGTAATTATTTAAAGAAATTGTGGGATAAGAAGTATAATTATTGACGTAAAGTTAGTTTAATGGCTAAGGTACCAGTTACCAGTAGCCAGTTACCAGTAGCCAGTTATGCAACGTCTGTTGTTCGAATCATCACCTCTATTCATTTTCCTGTGTGCAGGAGCAGGCTTGGGCTATGCCTATATATTATATCGTTCGCGCTACACGTGGAGCAAGCAAACCAATCGCATATTGTTTGCCCTGCGGGCTGTGCTGGTTTTTTTTCTGGCCGTGCTGCTATTAGGGCCGGTATTAAAGCTTATTACCAATCAATATGAAAAGCCCGCGTGGGTTTACCTGGTGGATACGTCTGCTTCTGTTGCGGAAGCGCTGGACTCAGTTAACCGCGATAAGCTGATCCGCGATTTGAACGAATCGCAGCAAGCGATTAATGATATGGGCTATGAAAGCCGGGTATTTGATCTTACCGGAAATGAAATCAGTCCGGCTGTTTTCAATGCGCCCGCATCCGATCTTAACCGTGGTATTCAGCATGTGGTAAACCAGTTTGAAGGACGTAACCTGGCAGGGATCATCCTGGTTTCGGATGGCATTTACAATTCAGGCGCTTCACCCGTGTATACTCCCGTTCGGGTTCCGGTTTATGCGCTTGGTGTGGGCGACACTACTGCCCGCGTGGATGTAGTGTTGAAAAATGTTGCGTTCAACAAGGTAGCCTACCAGGGGAACAAGTTCCCGGTGCGGGCGCAGGTATTGCTGCAAGGCATTGCCAATCAGCATGTGTCCGTTTCCATATCGAAGGATGGGAAAGTAATCAGCACACTGAATAAGGAATCGCTAAACAAATCGTTTCTCGAATTTGATTTTCAATTAGATGCAAAGGAGAAAGGAATTCAGCGGTTTGATGTGTCGGCAGGATCCGTTCCGGGAGAAACCAACCTGCGCAACAATACCACCAGCATTTTTATTGAAGTGGTGGAAGGCAAAAAGAAAATCGTGATGATTGCCCCGGCCCCGCATCCCGATATAAAGGCGCTGAAAACCTTAGTGGAGAAAAATTCCAATTATGAGTTTATTGTGCACATACCCGGTGTGGCCGAAGCCGATGCCGCATTATTAAGACCCGGTGCAGCCGAGCTGTTTATTTTTCACCAGGTAATAGATCATGCAGGTAAGACAACGGCATTGTTTCAGAGCTTATATAAAAGCAATTCATCGGTGTTGCTGATGATTGGCAGCAACACCAACCTGCGGCAGTTAGCGGCTTACCAGGTGCCGGTTCAGTTCGAATCGTTTGGCGGCCAGTGGGATGATGTAACGCCCGTGGTGAATAGTAGCTTCCGCGACTTTAGCTTTTCGGAAAACACGAACGGCATATTTGCGCGTTATCCACCGGCTGATGTGCCATTCGGAAAATTTACCTGGCCGGTATCCGCCAATGTGCTGTTGTATCAGCGTATTGGTAGTATCACCACTGACCGCCCTTTACTGATGGCCTGGCCGGATAATAACCGTAAAATTGCTGTGTTGATTGGTGAAGGTTTGTGGCGCTGGCGATTGAATGAATTTGCCAATACCGGGAACACGGTTGCGTTTGATGAATTGTTTTCCAAGCTGGTTCAGTACCTGAGCACACTGGAGGACAAACGCAAGTTCCGCAGCTTCCCGTTGCAAAATGAATTTTCGGATGCCGAGCCGGTGGTGATTGAAAGTCAGGTGTATAATGATTTGTTTGAGCTGGTGTACGGCAACACCGTTAAGCTGGAAGTCCGTAACGAAAGCGGGGCGGTTTCAAATTACAGCTATGTGATCAGTCCCGGAAGTGCACGGTATCGCATAGGCGGATTGAAAGAAGGCGTTTACCGGTTTACGGCATCTGCAGTTTTGAACGATAAAACAGAAACAGTTAGCGGGCAGTTTTTGGTACGCGCGCAAAACCTGGAAGCGCAAAACCTTACCGCTGATTTTGGATTGCTGCGAAGGCTGGCACAACAATCGGGTGGAAAATTTTACCAGGCCGCGCAGATCAACCAGCTTACAACCGGGCTGCAGCAGGTAAAAGCAGCCAGCTTGATTCACACCGAAGAAACCTTTAACCAGCTTATTAACCTGAAGTGGGTTTTCTTCCTGCTGCTTGCGCTGATCTCGGCAGAGTGGTTTTTAAGGAAGTATTTGGGAGGGTATTAAAAAAGAAAGGCGGGATTCCCGCCTTCTTGTTATTCACTTTTCTTCTCTTTGGAAGGAGCCTTCGGCTTTTTCGCTTTTATAGTAAGCGCTTCGCCTGTGCCTTCATAGTCGGCCATAATCGTTCCGCCTTCCGGCACTTCGCCTTTCAGAATTTCTTCGGCAACGGGATCTTCTAAATATTTCTGGATGGCGCGGTTAAGCGGACGGGCGCCAAACTGCGGATCGTATCCTTTCTCCGCTAAAAAGTCTTTTGCCTTTTCTGTCAGCTCCACATGGTAACCTAATGTAATGATGCGGGCAAACAGCTTACCCAGTGTAATGTCAATGATCTGGTGAATATGCTCGCGCTGCAGCGAGTTGAATACAATCACATCATCTAAGCGATTCAAAAACTCGGGGCTGAAGGCACGCTTTAAGGCGCTTTGTATGGTACTCTTCATGTGCTCTTCTTCATTCTCACGCTTGGCAGCAGTGGTAAAGCCTATGCCGGCACCAAAATCTTTCAGGTCGCGCACGCCAATGTTCGAGGTCATAATAATAATGGTGTTGCGGAAATCCACCCTGCGACCCAGGCCATCGGTAAGAATACCGTCATCTAAAACCTGAAGCAGAATATTAAACACATCCGGGTGCGCTTTTTCAATTTCGTCTAACAACACAACCGAGTAAGGCTTGCGTCTTACTTTCTCAGTAAGCTGGCCGCCTTCTTCATACCCAACATACCCGGGAGGCGCACCCACCAGGCGCGATACCGAGAATTTCTCCATGTACTCGCTCATATCAATGCGCACCAATGCATCTTCTTTATCAAAAAGATAAGTAGCCAGCACTTTTGCCAGCTCGGTTTTACCTACACCGGTAGGGCCGAGGAAGATAAATGAGCCGATCGGTTTCCGGGGATCTTTTAATCCCACACGGGTACGCTGTATGGCTTTGGTAAGCTTCTTAATGGCCTCATCCTGCCCGATCACCTTGCCTTTGAGCTGGTCGCCCATGCCCAGCAGCTTGTTGCTTTCTTTCTGGGCAATGCGGTTGGCGGGTATGCCCGTCATCATACCGATTACATCAGCCACGTTATCTTCTGTAACCGTGTATTTTTCAGTACGGGTCTTTTCTTCCCAGCGGGCTTTGGCCTGGTCAAGCTGCTCGATCAGCTTCTTCTCTTTATCGCGCAGTTGTGCAGCCTCTTCATACTTCTGGCTTTTCACCACGCGGTTCTTCTCTTTCTTCACATCTTCAATCGCCTCTTCAAATTTTACAATTTCTTCAGGCACATGAATGTTGTTGATGTGTACACGCGCCCCGGCTTCGTCCATTACATCAATCGCTTTATCCGGAAGGAAACGATCGCTGATGTAACGGTCTGAAAGCTTCACGCAAGCTTCAATGGCTTCGCGCGTATAGTTTACATGGTGATGGTCTTCGTATTTCTCTTTGATGTTTTCCAGGATCTGGATGGTTTCATCTACGGAAGTAGAGTCAACCATTACCATTTGAAACCTGCGGGCCAACGCCCCGTCTTTTTCGATGTACTGGCGGTACTCATCTAACGTGGTAGCACCAATGCATTGAATTTCTCCGCGGGCCAGGGCAGGCTTAAACATATTGGAAGCATCCAGCGAGCCGGATGCGCCACCCGCGCCTACAATGGTGTGCAGCTCATCAATAAATAAAATCACATCCTGCGATTTTTCCAGCTCGTTCATTACAGCCTTCATCCGCTCTTCAAACTGGCCGCGGTACTTGGTGCCGGCCACGAGCGAGGCAAGATCAAGCGTTACCACACGCTTGCCAAACAGCACGCGCGATACTTTCTTTTGAATGATGCGCAGGGCAAGACCTTCGGCAATAGCGGTTTTACCTACACCGGGCTCGCCAATCAATATCGGGTTGTTCTTTTTTCTGCGGCTCAGGATTTGTGCCACGCGCTCAATTTCTTTTTCACGACCTACAATCGGGTCAAGCTTGTTTTCTTCGGCCAGCTTGGTAAGGTCGCGACCGAAATTATCAAGCACCGGTGTGCGCGATTTTTCAGTTCCTTTTTTCTCCTTGCTGCCTGGGTTGGCTCCGCCTCCAAACATTTTAGAGGAGTCGTCATCCGGATCGTCTGTATCAGATGCAGCGGTAGGCTGATCGTGCTGGTACTCCAGCATTTCCTTCACTACATCGTAGGCCACATCAAACTTGTTGAGGATTTGTGTGCCCAGGTTATCCGGGTCGCGCAGGATAGAAAGCAACAAATGCTCCGTTCCAATTAATTGCGCTTTAAATATCTTGGCTTCGAGGTAAGTGATCTTCAGCACTTTTTCGGATGCGCGGGTGAGCGGAATATTTGCCAGGTTTTTGATTTCGTGTGTGGCAGTACCCTTCGATACTTTTTCAATTTCACCTCGCAGGTCATCTAACGGTACTCCTAACTTTTTTAATACTGCTACGGCCACGCCTTCTCCCTCCCGGATCATCCCCAGCAGCAGGTGCTCGGTTCCAATATAATCGTGTCCTAATCGCAGCGCTTCTTCCCGGCTTAATGATATTACTTCTTTAACCCGGTTAGAAAATTTGGCTTCCATATTTGGCATAATAATGAATTATGTAAATGTATAGTTTAAGGGTGATTATTCAAAAAATCTGAACGGCCTCGCAGCATCCCTTAACAACTCAGAAACGCGGGGCGGTTATTATTTGTTCATTCTTTATACTGTGAGGCGGCCAGGATGGAACCTGCCAGGGGACCGGCACAAAATAGCAAATCAACAATGCTGAGGCCGGGTACAAATTGATTGCCAAAAACCTGGTAGTAAGGTATGGGGCTGTAATACTTTCGCGCAGAGTAGGGAATTTTAGCCTGAATGGCCGATCGCAGATCATGGCAGCCGGGTGCTACCGTTTGCCGGTACGACATGCTTACCGTTACTTCCGGCTGGTGCCGGATGCTTTTCAGACAGAATGACAGCAGTTCAAAATTCAAATCGACCAAAAATACATGAGGTTTGTAAAGAATCTTGTTCAGATCTTCTGCGTAATGTTCGTAATAGGGTGCCTTGCGGTAAGCGGATTCAATGGTGCGCCAGTGATTGTTTTTCCAGCGGACGGAATCTTCGAGGCGCACATCTTTTAAAATGGTCTTGCCCGATTTGTGTGTTACAGGAACCACCAGCATTTGCGCGCCTTGCGCGGTATTGATCAGGCACCGGTTACGATAACTCTGCTTTATGTAATGTTCGTGCTGCTCAAGCTCCACGGAGTTAAATTGCTTCAGCACGGTAAAGTATTCCAGGCAGGGCAGGTAGTGCAGATCAATGAGGAGATCCAAGAGTTGAAGTTCAAAAGGTACTCAAATGTAAAAATTTTGATTTGCGATAACGATCAGTGAGTATTGATTTTAGATTTGAATCCCTGAAATCACTAATCACAAGTTACGCATCACCAATCAATAACTAAACTCCCCCAGCCCCTGTCGTATAATCTCAGGTTCGCCAGAGGTAAAGTCCACAATAGTGGAAGGCACATTGCCACCGGCTCCGCCATCAATCACCAGGTCAACCAGGTGTTTAAAGTCTTCAAAAATCTCTTCCGGGTCGGTGGTGTATTCTTTTATGGTGTCATCGTCTTTGATAGACGATGTAATAAGCGGGTTGGCAAGCTGCTGTACAATGGCCAGCGGAATGGCATGATCGGGGATCCGGATGCCCACCGTTTTTTTATTCACATCCAGAATTTTAGGCACATTGTTACTCGATTCAAAGATGAACGTGAACGGGCCCGGCAGCAGCTTTTTCAGAACTTTGAATTGCGGGGTATCAATTCGTTTTACGTATTGCGAGATATGACTCAGATCGTTGCAGATAAATGAAAGGTTAAGCTTCTGGGGCTTAACACCGGTAATGTGGCACAACCGTTCCACAGCCCTGCGGTTTAGTAAATCGCATCCTATACCATAAATCGTATCGGTAGGATAAACGATCACACCGCCTTTATGAAGTATTTCAACTGCGCGGTTTATTTTGCGGGGTTCGGGGTTTAACGGATGGATGGACAAAAATTCAGCGGCCATTTACCGGCAAGTTAAAAACCAAAGTCAGATCAGTTAAGTGTGAACCGGCATTTTAGTAACTTTGTTCCTCTTTTTGAAATGATTTTATGGCTGATATATCAAAAAAGAAGCTGGCGTTTTTCTTAGTTGTTTCTACGCTGCTGATCACATTTGTTTTTTACGGCTACCAGGTTTATTTCACGCCCAATATCCTGGTTGATCGCGAGAGCAGGATTTTTATTATCCGCAGCGGCTACACGTTCCGCAATGTGCAGGAAGAGCTGGCTAAAGGAAATTTTGTTAACGACATGGTATCGTTCAGCTTCCTTGCGCGGTTTAAAGACTACCACAAGAACATAAGGCCGGGCCGGTATTTGCTAACCCGCAACATGACCAACGCGCAGGCGCTTTCCGTATTGCAGACTGAAGGTCGCGAAGCGGTGCGCATAACGTTTAACAACATCAGGCTGAAAAGCGAGCTGGCCGAAAAGCTGACCAAAAACACCGGTGTTACGATAGCCGAGTTTAATGAAGCGCTCGACAGGTTTGTGGCGGCTAATACCGAAGGGTTTACCCAGCAGAACGTACTGAGCATGTTTTTGCCGAATACGTATGAAGTATACTATAATGTATTGCCCGAAGAGCTAATTGAACGCATGCACAGCGAATACAAAAAATTCTGGAATGATGAACGGAAAGCAAAAGCCGCCAACCTGGGGTTAACACCGTTGGAAATCTCAACCCTGGCTTCCATTGTGCAGGCCGAGAGCATTAAGCCGGAAGAGGCTCCCATCATTGCCGGGCTTTATATAAACCGGCTTAAAAAAAATATGCCTTTGCAGGCAGACCCTACACTGGTGTTTGCTTCAGGCGATTTTACCCTGAAGCGCGTGCTGAACGTACACAAGGAAATCGATTCGCCATACAATACATATAAATATGCCGGCTTGCCGCCCGGCCCCATCAACATGCCGCAATTAACCACACTTGATGCCGTGCTGGATTACCAGCAGCATAGCTACCTCTACATGTGTGCCCGCGAAGATTTTTCAGGCTTTCATAACTTTGCCGGCACATTGGAAGAGCACAATCGCAATGCCGCCAAGTATCAAAGAGCGCTGAGCATTGAAATAGCAAAAGGAAGGGCGCAAAGAGGAGAAAAAAAATAATGTACGTATCGGAAACTTATATACGGGTACGCTATGGCGAAACAGACCAGATGGGCTATGTGTATTATGGAAACTACGCCATGTATTATGAAGTGGCCCGCGTGGAAAGCCTGCGCAAGCTGGGACTTACCTACAAAGAGCTGGAGGCGATGGGTGTGATGATGCCCGTGCTCGAAAATCACTCCAAGTTTATTTCGGCTGCCCTGTATGACGACAACCTGAAGATTGTAACAACTATTCGCCAGAAGCCCGGTGTACGCATTACGTTTGAATACGATATATTTAACGAGGCCGGCAAGCTGATTAACCAGGGGCAAACCCTGCTGGTATTTGCCGATAAGGTTTCAGGCAAACCGTGCCGGCCGCCACAGGTTTTTACAGAACTGCTAAAGCCTTATTTTGGATGAAGTATGTTACCCGTAAACGTATCCTGCAATTTTCATCGGCCCGCAGCGGTCGTAACTGGTTAAAGCGCATCCGCTTTAAGCGGTTCGGCAACCTGTCGCTCTATAAATTCCTGAAGATTTTCGCCCATAATATTACAGAAGATGAAATTATGGATCGCAGCAACGGGGTGGCGTACAATTTTATACTGGCTACCTTTCCGGCTATCATCTTTTTGTTCACGCTCATTCCTTACATCACGGAATTTTTCCCGGCCATAAACCGCGATGCCATTATTCAGTTCATGGGCGATTACCTGCCGGCCAGCATGAATGAAGTAATATCCTCTACCGTGCTGGACATTGTGAGCAATCAGCGGGGCGGACTCTTAACGTTCGGGTTTTTCTTTGCGCTATACTTAGCCACCAACGGTATGATGGCGCTTATGCGGGCTTTCAATGCCTGCTACAGAACCGTGGAGCGAAGAAATATTTTGCGTATGCGACTAACGGCAACGGCTTTAACATTTATGCTTGCGCTTGCTATTTTATTGGCAGTAGTGTTGTTGATTGGCGGTCAGCTTGCGCTGAATTACATTACCAGCCACCTTTATGAGTTCAGTAGCTTTGATCTGAGCAGCATTCACCTGCTTTTCATATTACGCTTTATCGTAATCTTCCTGGTGTTCTTTATTTCCATTTCTTTCATCTACTATTTTGGCCCGGCTGTTCATTACAACTGGCGCTTTTTTTCGGTGGGCTCATTCCTCGCTACGCTGATCATACTGGCCATCTCGTATGGCTTTTCTTTTTACATCACCAACTTCGGCAGCTATAATAAAGTGTATGGGTCTATAGGCGCATTAATTGCACTTATGATATGGATACAGCTGATTACTATGATTTTGTTGTTCGGCTACGAAGTAAATGCCAGTCTGCATTACGGGCAGAAGCTGGAGGGAGTTAAAGCAAAAGTAAGCCGCACGGAAAAAGCAGCGCGGTAGTGCTTTAAAAATCTTGTTTCTTTGGTATGATACCGGTAAAGCAAGGCCGGACAGGTTCTGCAATCACGCAGTGAAATACGAGTAAAAGGCAAACAACCCTAATGCGGTGAGAATAATGCCGGGCAAAACCGCCACCACGCGATTATGCTTGATGATGCTGGCCAGCTTCTGCGCCAGGAAAGCCAGCAGAACCAATAAGATGAACACCCCGACCGAAGTGCCCAGCACATAGCTGTGCAGGCGCCACGGGGTGTCCAGCACAATCCAGCCTTGTACTTTCAGGTAAGCCGTCATACCAATCCACCACGGTATAGCTTGCGGGTTAAGAATGCTCAGGATCAGTCCCTTTCTGAATCCGCTCTCCTGTAGCTTAACCGTTAAAGGCGAAGGTTTGCGCGCAGACCAGAGGCTTAGAATGCCCAGGCCTGTCATGACAATCGCGGCAAGCAGCTTAAAATTTTGTTGCACTATGGGCGATGACGTGATGAGGTGTTCAAACTCAACCGCAATCCAGGCATAGGGATATTCTACCAATGTTACGGCCAGCGTAAAGCGCATGGCGGTGCGGATTTTATTTTCCAACCCCATTTGCAACACGAGTATATTAAGTGTGCCGGGTGGAATTGAGCCGATAAAGCTGGCAATAAGACCAATAAGAAAGACCTGTAGAATCAAGCGCTGCAAATTTTGAATCGGCAAAGCTAATAAACAACACAAGGTTTATATGTGATGCAGGTTACCGGCACAAGACAAGCCGGTAAACCTTGCTATCCGCAGGTTTCCGGATGCAAACCTGGATTTCGATGCAGGTATTCCGGGCAAATTTTTCTTCGTTCCATAACCCGGCAATCTGGTCGTTAATTCTGCGTTTCTGGCTCATATTGACCGAAATGCCGGCCCGGCTATCTAAATAATTCAGGCCAGATTAATGATTTTTTTCTTCCTGCTAACCCTGTTTTAACCCAGGATTTAACCAGTTGGTGCTAACGTTTGCAATGATTTTGCAATCGATAGATGGTGCGGACATTCTGTCACCTTCAAGGCGAGGAAAAGCAAAACACACACATGTTTAACAAACAACTTTTAAAACCAATGAGCACATTTCTACGAATCTCAACATTCGTCATTTTGCTGGCAGGATTCCTTGTAACAGTAAGCTCCTGTACGAAAGACGATGATCCGGCCGGTGGTAGTTTAGGTACGATTACCGGTAATGTTACGGATGCAGAAGGACAACCCGTTCCCGATGTTACAGTTACAGTTTCCGGTGTGAATGAGCAGGATGTATCGGTAACTACCGGTAGCGATGGCAAGTACACGTTTCAGAATGTTTCGCTGAAGCTGCATGCCGTTACCTTTTCCAAAACCGGGTGGTTAACGGTAAGCAAAAGTGTTGAGGCTAAAGATTTTGATGGCAGCAACATAGCCACCGTAAATGTTACGCTGGTAAACGCTTCAGCGAAAATTACCGGTACGCTGTCTGATGCTAAAAACGGTGGTGCTCCGCTTGCCGATGCTACTGTTAGTGTAGGCACTGCAGGCACGGTTCAAAGCGGTAGCGATGGTACGTATGCTATAGAGAACCTGGTGGCCGGCAACTACACCGTAACATTTACAAAAGCAAATTATATAACCGTTACCAGGCAAATAACCGCAGCTGATTTTACAGGAGGAGTGGCAACCATAAACATTACGATGGGCGGCCAGGAGCTGCTGCGCGGCTTAACTGCAGCCGACCTGGTAAATGCCGACAAGTGGTATTACAACGAATACCGGGGCGGACGTAATGCCGATGCTTATCCGCATTGGGACTGGGCGTGCGATTATATGTCCGCGCTTGACTTCCGGGGCGCATGGCAGGAGCAAAATGAAGGCACTACGCTGCAGATTCGTAACAATGTTGAAGACCGCACCAATCCTGCCGACCTGAATGTATTTGACTCGTTTGTTTTTGGAAGCAAGATCATTACTGCCGATAACAAGATCATGTCAATAAGGCTGCGCACACACAATGCCGATGCGGCAAATCCCGCATACTTCGGTGTGCAGGTAATTGATCTGTCAGCCGCACAACCCGCTGCTGTAAAAATTGGTGACAATAAAACCTATGGTTCTGGCGATTACGCTGACTTTGAGTTTGATTTGAGCGACTATGTGGGTAAGGAAGTGATTGTTGCGATCGGTATTTACCGCCAGGCTACTGGCGATTATTGGAAACAACTTGTGCTGCGCGCAATTCGCTTTGCAGACAGAAAAGTGGAAAACTGGGATTGGCTGCCGGGTACCGAGGTTGTTGCGGGATGGAAGCTATCGCAGGAAACGGCACGCTCTACCATGCCGCATACTAAAAAATCATTTACCGGTATCAGCACGATAAGCGGTAACCGCGATAACTATGTAGATGCTTACCGCTCGTGGCGCGATAACAACCACGTTGCTGCGGAATGGCATTTTGTTCCGTTGAAAAAAGACCCTGAAGTATTCCCGGCAGAAGGATACCTCATTAAAACACGCAGCACCTCAGAGGTGAGCACCACAGTACCGGAGGCATACATCTACGCTAAATTTGCCATTGCTTCGGGAAGCAATCAATTAACATTGAAGACGCGCAATTTCCAGAGTGGAAGCGCCCCTGATCACTATACTTATTTTAAGCTAACAGCAATTAAGGATGACGGTACCGTTACGCATATAGAACCTGCATCAAATACAGCCGAAAATGCTAACGCTGAAGCTGACGGCTGCTGGAAGTTCAGGCACTATCATGGTACGAAAGATGAGCCCGAAAACTATGCTTCGTTTGTATATGACCTGTCGCAATTCAATGGCAGCAATGTTCTGCTCGCTTTTGGTGTGTATAATGGCGCAGCGAATACAAGCGAAAACAAACTGACCTTTTACGCTATTGATTTGAACTAAAAGCAATGAATGGTATAATGATAACGTATCGAACAGCTCTTTTTATGATCACTACTTGCGGCCTTGCTCTCCTGTTAACAATAACAGCTTGTAACGACAGCGGGCCGGCCCCTGAAGATCCGCCTGCAGAGGTAAGCCTTTCCGAGCAAAACCTGCTTCGTGCGATGGAGCTTACCGACCATGCCGTGGCTGTACACTTTACCGGTGAAGGAATGGCTATGGCCCGTTATTACAATCCATACACCAATGCGCTTTCCGATGAGAAGGGCAGTATATGGATGTATACAGCGGCTATTGAAGCGGTGAATGCAATTCTTCATGCGCTGGATGTGCAGAAAGAGCATGGTAACGCTGCGCTTTACAATACGCACTTCAATAAGTACGCTGAATTGCTCGACCGGCTGGTTGACAATGCAGATTATTACTTAGGCACGTTCGAGCTGGTTTCGTACACACAAACCAGGCAATGGACGGTGTACGGAGTAAACCGCGGTGGCTCCAAGGGCTCTGCGCAGGTGGCCGGTATTATGAATGTGTATGACGACCAGATGTGGCTCGTGCGGGAATTGTTCGAAGCATATAAGGTAACCGGTAAAGCCGCGTACCTGGAAAAAGCGGAGTATTTGACCGAGTATGTGCTGGACGGCTGGGATTGCACACGCAACACCAACGGAACAGAGCGTGGTGGCATTCCGTGGGGGCCCGGCTATGTAACCAAGCATGCGTGCAGCAACGGGCCCATGGTAAGCCCGCTGGTATGGCTGCATGAGCTCTACAAAGACAAAAGTGATGAGGTAACATACCGTTACATTGATGCTGCAGACCGGCAAACCCGCAAAACAGAACAGGTTAAGAAAGCAGATTACTACCTGGATTTTGCAAAGAAAATTTATGCCTGGCAGAAGAGCCAGTTGCTGCGTGCCGATGGCGTGTATGACGATATGCGCGGAGGCTGCTCACCGGGTAGCCCGCAAACCGATAATGTAAACGGAACAGTTTATCGTAGAGGAACAACCTGTCCGGATCGGGTAGGGCCTGCCATTACCTACAACAGCGGTACCATGCTTTCGGGTGGCGCTGACCTGTATCGCGCAACAGGAGAAAGCGCATACCTCACTGATGTAAAAAACCTGTCGGATGCCAGCTTTCAGTATTTCGCCAAGCTTGGCCAGAACAAGCCCGACTATTACACCTACGATATCAGCGGCTTCAGAAACTGGTTTAACGGTGTGCTAATGCGTGGATACGTAGATGCATACCCGGCATACGGCACCGTTTCCGGTTATATCAATTCATTTCAGCGAAACCTCGATTACGGGTACGATAACTTCCTGTACCAGGGTTTTCTTCCAACAAATTTATTAGTGGGCTGGAGTCTTAATAATGCCAACAACCGGACAGAAGGAATGTTCAGCTTTGCTTTCGCTGCTGAGTATGCCGTGTTGTCGCGATATGAAGTGAAAAAATGAATAAATCATTAGCATATGCAGAATAAGTACAAGCAACTATTAAAAAGCCTGGTGATGTATTCCATGTATGGAGTGATCATCCAGTGTGTTCTTTTTACTTCCGTCTTTGCGCGTGCAGCGCAGCAGGAGGTTACGGTAACCGGCCGCGTTACGTCCGCCGAAGATGGTACAGGCTTACCCGGTGTAAGCATTTTGGTAAAAGGCACAAGCCGCGGAACGACTACCGATGCCGATGGCAGGTATACCTTGCAGGTATCGGGTACGAATGTCGCGCTGGTTTTCTCCTTCATAGGCTACACAACCCAGGAGATTGCCGTTGATTCACGATCGGTGATTGATGTGGTTTTGGCTACCGATGTTCAGCAGCTGAATGAAGTCGTGGTAGTGGGTTATGGTATACAGCAGAAAGTTACCCTAACCGGTGCGGTGGCCAATGTGAAAGGTGATGAAATGCGGCAAACCAAAAATGAAAATCCGCAGAACATGCTTACCGGTAGAATTGCCGGTGTACGGGTATGGCAACGGAGCGCAGAGCCCGGTACATTTAATAATAACTTTGACATACGCGGGTTGGGCGCGCCCCTGATTGTGATTGACGGAGTTCAGCGTACCATGGCCGATTTTCAACGGTTAAACTCAAACGATATTGATGATATATCGGTATTGAAAGATGCTTCGGCTGCTATTTATGGTGTGCGGGCCGCCAACGGGGTTGTGCTGGTAACGACTAAAAAAGGCAGCGTGGGAAAAACCTCCATATCGTATAACGGTTCTTTTACGCTGCAGCAACCTTCCAACATGCCGAAGCTTGCCGATCCGTTTCAAACCATGACGCTCTATAACGAGCGATCCATGAATAACATCGATAATCCGACCATTATTTACGGCTCCGATAAATTCGAAGCCTATCGTACAGGCCAGCTTCGCTCGGCAGACTGGAATGCGTTGGTGATTGCAGACTTTTCACCACAGGCCCAGCACGATATCAGCATTACCGGTGGAAACGAGAAAACACAGTACTTCATCGGTGGAGGATTCCTTTACCAGGAAGGCTTTTTCAAATCGGGTGATTTGAATTACAACAAGATCAACCTGCGCTCAAACATTACCACCGAGCTTGCCGAAGGGTTAACGTTCAACATCAACCTGGCCGGTATGACTGACCAGCGAAACACACCATACTCCAGCGCGGTAGACATTATCCGGAACTACTGGCGGCAGGGAGTGTTGTTCCCGGCTTATGCCGATCCCGGAAATACGATGCTGAGCTATGAAGGCTTAGACCTTGAGCAAAACACCGTAGCTATGATGACAGCCGATGTATCGGGCTATCGCAAATTCAATCAGAAAAACTTTCAGTCTTCAGCCTCTCTTAATTTTGATTTCGGAACAGTATCTGCCGCTTTAAAAGGCTTATCGGCAAAAGGTATGCTCAGCTACGATTTCCGGCAGGACGATAACACCGCCTATCGCAAAGAGTATTATCAATATGTGTATGACGGGAATTCCGATACTTATCTTTCAAAGCTATACAACCTGAGCGCACCAAACCGGCTCAGGCGCGAGATGTTCAACAGGCAACAGGTATTGGGCCAGTTCCTGTTGAATTATAACCGCGCGTTTGACAACCACAATGTAACCGGGCTGCTGGGCTGGGAAAGCCAGAAACGCAGGGGCGATAATTTCTTTGCGCAACGCGATTTGGCTTTTGCTATGGAACACCTGCTGGGCGGTGTGAACGATAACATGGTAAGCGGTATGCTGGGCGGTACGGATGATCTCTACGAGATCGCCAACTCCGCAGTATTCGGAAGAGCGAATTACACGTATGCCGATCGCTACATTGCCGAGTTTCAGTTTCGGTATGACGGCTCCTCGAAGTTTGTTGGAAATAACCAGTGGGGCTTCTTCCCTTCAGGTTCAATCGGCTGGCGTTTATCGGAAGAATCATTCTTCAAGTCTGCTTCTTTCCTGTCTTTTGTTGACCAGCTGAAGCTGCGGGCCAGCTATGGAGTAACGGCCGATGATGGCTCGCTGGCATACGAGTGGTACCCGGGCTATCTCTATCCGGCAACAAGCGGCAACGCAGAAAACGGGTACTATAATCAATATGCTCCCGGCTATATGTTCGGAGGTTCATTTGTAAATGGCGTATCGCTGATCGTCCCGAACGAAAGAATTACCTGGTGGACGGCTGAAACATTCAATGCCGGTATTGACTTCCAGGGATGGAACGGCCTGTTTGGCTTTTCATTGGATTACTTTAACCGTTACCGTGATGGGCTTTTTGCCAATCGCACGGGCGAAGTGCCTACCGTAGTGGGTACAGGCGCGCCAAGGGAGAACCTGAACAGCGATCGTCAGTTTGGTCTTGACCTCGAGCTCTCGCACCGTAACCGCATTGGCGGACTTTCCTATCGCGTAAGGGCCATCGGTACAATTACCCGTAACAAATATTTAAGAGCGGTACAGAACGGCCCGTACGGAAACTCGTATGAACGTTGGCGCAGGGATAACCTGAACAACCGCTACCAGGGTGTGCAGTTCGGATATGTAGGTGCCGGTCGTTATACAAGCTGGGAAGACATCTGGTCTTTCCCGATTTATAAGGAACGGGATATTTTACCGGGTGATTACAAGTACGAAGACTGGAATGGCGATGGTGAGATCAACGGTTTGGACGAGCGCCCGTTTGCATACGATCAGACACCGTGGTTCAACTTCAGCCTGGCGTACGATGCCTCGTATAAGAACTTCGATCTGAACTTCCTCTTCCAGGGAACAACATTAGGCTCTATGCAATACCGCGAGCCGTTGTATGCCATCTGGGGAACCAATGGCGGTGGTACCCTTACGCAATATCTCGATCGCTGGCATCCAACCGATCCATTGGCCGATCCTTACAACCCGGAAACACAATGGGTAAGCGGCTATTATGGCTTTACCGGGAGATACCCGCGCGAGAATTCGACTTTCAACCGCGTAAGCACAGCTTACCTCCGTTTGAAGAGCATTGAGCTGGGTTATACGCTGCCTAAGCGCAGACCTGCTTCTTCCATGCATGTGCGGGTGTTTGCCAATGCCTACAACATGTTCACCATTACAGGAGTAAGATTTGTCGATCCGGAACATCCGGATGACGACCTGGGGCGGATGT
Source organism: Cyclobacteriaceae bacterium (assembly GCA_026129485.1). GTDB lineage: Bacteria > Bacteroidota > Bacteroidia > Cytophagales > Cyclobacteriaceae > ELB16-189. The sequence continues at coordinate 60,877 of JAHCHY010000016.1, read as the reverse complement.
ATCCGCTTAACAAGACGTACACGGTTGGTGTTTCGGCCCGCTTTTAATAATTGATAAGTGAGTAATAAAATGAATAATACGATGAAAAGGAGATACCTATTATTTCTGGTTGGCTTGTTCTGCTTCTCCGCCTGTGCGGATCTGGATATACCGCCTCCAAACGTGATTGGAGATGAAACACTCATGACCAGCGAATCCGGTATGGATGTTTATATGGCCCGGATGTATAGCCGTATGCCGTTTGAAGATTTCAAATACATGGCGCAATGGGGAGTTGAGTTTAACTCATGGCTGGGCGCTATGGGCATAGAAGGAACCGGTGAAGCGCTTAACCGCGATGGAATATGCACAGCGTTCAGGAGCGAACGAACACCGTACTGGACAAACGCTTTTGTTTTGTTGCGTGATGCCAACTACCTGATCGAAAAGCTGCCGGAGTTCCAGAGCTCTTTCCCCGAAGTTACGTACAACCACTACCTGGGCGAAGCGTACTTTGTGCGTGCGGTGGTATTCTCTGCCATGGCCAGGCGTTTTGGCGGAGTGCCGCTGGTAACCAGTGTAATCCGTTATCCGGGCGAGGGCGATCTTGAAGTGCCCCGCGCTTCAGAAGAAGAAACCTGGGACCAGGTGCTGGCCGATTATAACCAGGCCGTTGCTTTGCTGCAGCCCATCAGCCCCAAAAGCGGATATTCAAACAGGTATGTGGCATTGGCTTTCAAGTCAGAAGCCATGCTGTATGCCGGTAGCGTAGCCAGGTACAACGAAACCGTTCCCGGCCGCCTTACAGGATTCGGTCAAAAGACAGGAGTGCGTGTGATTGGCTTTGCAGAAGAAGCGGCACAGGCGGCATCAAGAAAATATTTCAGGGAATCTTATCTCGCAGCTCGCGAAGTGATCAACAGCGGTCGCTATTCGCTTTACAAAAGAAGATGGGCTGCTGGCGATCCGCAGGCGCAATACCAGAACATGGTAGACATGTTCAGCGATCTGACAAGCCCTGAAAATATTTATGCGAAGGAATATGTTTTTCCCATTGCCACGCATGGATACGATGCATACAGCGCCCCGTTTATTTTCAAGGCGCCTCTCGCATCCGGAACCTGCCCCACACTGGATTTCCTGGAGCTGTTTGAAGGCTTCGATCGTTACCCCGATGGTTCAATAAGGGTTACAACAGGCTCGTCAAATACACAAGGGAACTACCTGATGTATAATTCACCTGCCGCTTTTTTCCAGAACGCAGAGCCCCGCCTTCGCGCTTACGTGATTTTCCCGGGCAGTGTATTCAAAGGCAGGGAAATTGAAATCCGCGCGGGAGTGTTTACCGGGTCGGTGCCCGTTAGCCCGTTGTTTAACAATTATTCATTTGCCACTGCCGAAACCCGCTATCAAACCCTGCCGGCTTATACGCAATCACCGAAAACACTTTTCCTCAGTCCGCGTGAAGGGAACGGCCAGGAGATTGTTTCGTATGAAGGCAGCAACATAACAGCCGCAGGCGCCAATGGCCCGTTCTTCGATAACGGAGAAAGCTGCTTAACGGGATTGTATGGCCGCAAGTGGTTAAATCCTGATCCTTCATTCGAAGCCGGTGAAGGCCGGTCGGCACAACACTTTGTGCTGATGCGCTATGCCGAAGTATTGTTGAATGCAGCCGAAGCGGCCGTAGAGCTTTCGCTGGCCGGTGAGCCATCTCCCGATGGAGCCGACCTGCTGCAGGTGGCTACTTCATCCGTAAATGAAATCCGCGAAAGAGCCGGTGCAACCCTGCTTGCCGGAAGTGTTACATCCGATATAACCGGGCGTAACATAGTGCGGAAAGAACGCAGGAAAGAGCTTGCGCTGGAGCATAAAACAAAATGGGATTTGCGCAGGTGGAGAGTGCAGCACTACGAAGGACGCGATGGTTTCTGGGGCGAAGAAAGAGATAAAGATGCTTACAGCAACAATTCACGGTACCGTTTCCGCGGCTTGTACCCGTTCTTTTCAACGCAAACCGGCCAGTATTTCTTCGATGCGCGTTTCCAGTGGATAAGTCTGAAGACTTTCGAGTACAATGCGGTTGATTACTACTTTGCTATTCCGGGGGGCGAGGTGTCGAAGAGCCCTGTAATTGATCAGCAACCGAACCGATAAAGAATAATTAATAATTAATAATCAAGAGTTACAGAGATGAAAAAGATATCCATTTATACGTTATTGATCGCGATGTTTTCGCTCGCTTCATGCGGCCTGTTTGAAATCGATAACTACGATGCGCCTGCCGAAACATTACAGGGCGAGGTAGTGGACATCGCCACAGGCGAGCCTGTATTTACTGACCAGGGAAGCGAAGGCATACGCGTACGGTTAACTGAGCTTAGCTGGGGCGATAATGTTACGCCTAACCCCGACTTATTTTGTATGCCGGATGGAACGTTTCAGAATACGAAGCTTTTTAAGGGAACTTATAATGTCCGTATCGATGGCCCGTTTATTCCGTTGATACGGGAGGACGATCGTGGCGTTCCGCTTGCGGATGAAACACAAACGGTAGATATCAGCGGTGTTACGAAAGTAAAGTTTGAAGTACAGCCATTCCTGAAAGTGGAGTGGGTGGAAGAGCCCGAAGTAATCAATGGTAAAGTCCGGGCGAAGGTGCGTGTTACGCGTGGCGTTTCCCCGGCAGATTTCCAGGATAAGATCCAGCCTATGGGTGGTTACAGCAGCAGCTTTCTGAATGTTACCGATGTCCAGTTGTTTGTGAGCTATTCTTCTTCGGTGGGGTATCGTGCACGGGATACACGCTGGTCAAACCAGGTTGAATATTCCGGTTCGGCATTTAACTCCCAGTTGGGACAAACCGTTACGATTGAATCTAACGGAACCATTCCTTCCGGAAGAGCAGTTTTCATTCGTGCGGCTGCCCGTATCAATTACGATACGCCAAGAGGCAGCGGAACAAGAAGGTGGAATTACAATGAGCCCTTGCAGGTGCTGATTCCCTGATCGTGAAAATTAAAAGAGGCACACTTTTGATACAGCCTCTTTTAATTTTTTTTTGTGGCGCATGCTGGAAAGCTGTTGTCCACACAATCAGTCATCATAACGAACGGGAAGTATGATTCCCTTTTTTCATTTATTAAAACAGTATCGATAATAATGCAAAAACCGACTATACTATTTTTTCTCCTGGCAACTTTAACCTTCCGGGCTTTTTCACAGCCTGCAAAGAAAACAGCAGGACAAGAGCCCAAGGGAGAGAAGACCGTGTTCCAGACCTCCAATCCGTGGAAACCCGTAACCGATGTGCGTGCAGATGTGGCCATTGTGTATAGTGTAAAAGATCATCACCGCAGGAGCAGCATGACGTTTGAGGAGCGTGTGCAGTCCTGGCGCGACAAAGGCTACAAAGCACATTTTATGACAGGCATTGCCTGGGGCGAATACCAGGATTATTTCACCGGTGGCTGGGATGGCAAATGGCACCTTGATGAAGGGCAGGTAACGCAAAAAGGCGACACGTTGTGGCACGGCCGGCTGGTGCCCTATTTGGTTCCTTCTGAAAACTTCATTGCGTATATGAAGGAAAAAATCATCAAGCGCGTGATCGATGCCGGCATTGATGCGATCTACCTGGAAGAGCCCGAATTCTGGGCGCGCGCAGGCTATAGCGAAGCATTTAAGAAAGAATGGAAAGCGTATTACGGGTTCGACTGGAGGCCGCAGCATGAATCACCGGAAAACACATACCTCTCCAACAAGCTGAAATATCATTTATATTACCGTGCGCTGAACGAGTGCTTCACTTTCGCGAAAGAGTACGGTAAAAGCAAAGGCATGGATGTGCGGTGTTATGTGCCCACGCACTCGCTGGTGAATTATTCGCAGTGGATGATCGTGAGCCCGGAAGCAAGCCTGGCCTCATTACCTTGTGTGGATGGGTACATTGCGCAGGTGTGGACGGGCACTTCTCGCGAGCCGAACTTCTTTAACGGCAAAAGAAAAGAACGTGTATTTGAAACGGCCTTCCTCGAATACGGTTCGATGGAGTCGATGACTGCGCCAACAGGAAGAAAAATGTTTTTCCTGACCGACCCGATTGAAGACTGGCCGCGCGATTGGGCCGATTACAAAAGGAATTACCAGGCCACCTTCACCGCGCAGTTGCTGTACCCGATGATTGCCGACTATGAAGTGATGCCGTGGCCCGATCGTATTTACGAAGGATATTACCGCACCAGCGCCAACAGCGATAAGAAGGAACAGATTCCGCGTTTTTATTCCACGCAAATGCAGGTGATGATCAATACGCTCAACCACATGCCGCTTTCCGAAAACAAAGTAAGCGGCTCGCAGGGCATTGGCGTGCTTATGTCAAACTCATTGATGTTTCAGCGATTCCCTACGCACAATGGCTATGAAGATCCGCAGTTAGCAAACTTCTACGGCCAGGCGCTCCCGTTGTTGAAACGCGGGGTGCCGGTAAAAACCATTCACATCGAAAATGTTTCTTTTCCGCAGACCTGGAAGGATGTGAAGATTCTCGTAATGTCGTACTCGAACATGAAGCCGATGGAAGAGGCTTCGCACGGCTACATGGCGGAATGGGTGAAGAACGGGGGAACGCTGGTATATGCCGGCCGCGATGATGATCCTTTTCAAACTGTGCAGGAGTGGTGGAACACCAATGGAAATTCTTTTAACGCACCATCGGAACATCTGTTTAAGCAGCTTGGCCTGAAAGTGCCTTTCAGCGCGGGCGAATACACATACGGTAAAGGAAAGGTGGTGATCGTTCGCAACGATCCGAAAGAGTTTGTGCTAACCGAAAATAACGATATTGAATTTGTAAGCACGATCAGGAAGCTGTACGAATCAAAATCCGGGAAGCTGGAATTCAAAAACCACTTTGCGCTTACGCGCGGGCCTTATGAAATTATCTCGGTGGTGGATGAAAATGCCGACCAGGCTCCGTACACCATCAAAGGCAGGCTAATTGATTTGTTTGACCCGGAAATTCCGGTGCTTGCTGAAAAGCAGGTGAAGCCCGGTGAGCAGGCATTTTTGTTTAATATAGGTAAGGTTAAAAATCCGAAAACACCGCAGGTGCTGGCAGCGGCATCCAGGGTTTATGATGAGAAGGTTACCAAAAGCTCATATTCGTTCGTAGCGAAAAGCCCATTGAACACAAATAATGTAATGCGGGTTTTGTTACCGGGAAAGGCATTGAAGATAGAAGTAACCGATGCCGCAGGCCATGTTGTTGAGGCAAAAACATCGTGGGACGAAACAAGCAAAACGCATTTCCTCGGCTTTGAAAACAATCCCGATGGAGTTCATGTAAAGCTGAGCTGGTAGTTTTTAATAAAGAATTGAATTTGAAGAATAGATTAGAACGTAAAATGACAAGTAAGATTAAATTGCTGGCCCTGACATTCCTTTTATGCGGTATTATCCCGGATGCGCACGCGCAGTTTCCCGACCCGGTGAGCTATGTAAGCACACTGGTAGGAACAGATTCCAAGTACGAGCTTTCAACCGGTAACACTTACCCGGCTATTGCACTGCCGTGGGGTATGAATTTCTGGTCGCCACAAACCGGCAAAATGGGCGATGGCTGGATGTACACCTACACAGCCGATAAGATCAGGGGTTTCAAGCAAACTCACCAGCCCAGCCCGTGGATGAATGACTACGGACAATTTTCGTTAATGCCGCTAACCGGCAAGCCGGTGTTTGATGAAGATGAACGTGCAAGCTGGTTTTCGCATAAGGCGGAAATTGCACAGCCGCATTATTATAGTGTCTACCTGGCCGATCATGATGTAACCACCGAGATTACACCTACCGAACGGGCAGCCATTTTCCGCTTTACGTTTCCGGCCAGTAAGAACGCCTATATCATTACCGATGCGTTTGATAAAGGCTCTTTTGTAAAAATTATTCCGGAAGAGAAAAAAATCGTGGGCTACACTACGAAAAACACCGGTGGTGTTCCCGGTAATTTCAGGAACTACTTTGTTATTGTGTTTGATAAACCGTTCTCGTACTTCGCAGCGGTTAAAGAGGGTAAGATCACCGAAGGCGAAAAAGAATTTAACGGCAACCATGCCGGGGCCATCGTTGGCTTTGCCACAACCCATGGCGAGCAGGTGCACGCACGGGTAGCGTCATCGTTCATCAGCGAAGAGCAGGCTGCTCTTAATTTAAAAGAGCTGGGTAACGATAGCTTCGATCAGCTTGTAAGCAAAGGAAGAAAACGCTGGAACGATGTGTTGGGTAAAATTCACGTTGAAGATGATAACATCGATAACCTGCGAACTTTCTACTCCTGCTTTTACCGTTCGGTATTGTTCCCCAGGAATTTTTCTGAGGTTGATGCATCCGGTAAAATTGTTCACTACAGTCCGTACAACGGCAACGTGCTGCCCGGCTATATGTTTACCGATACCGGCTTCTGGGATACATTCCGCAGCTTGTTTCCGTTCCTGAATTTTTTATACCCTGCCGAGAATGTGAAGATGCAGGAAGGTTTGGTAAATGCGTATAAAGAAAGCGGCTTTCTTCCGGAATGGGCAAGTCCCGGCCACCGCGATATTATGGTGGGAAACAACTCGGCATCGGTTGTAGCCGATGCATACCTGAAAGGTTTGCGCGGATATGACATTGAAACATTGTGGGAAGCATTAAAGCACGGGGCCAACAACGTGCACCCGAAAGTTTCGGCTACCGGGAGAAAAGGCTACGACTACTATAATAAATACGGCTACATCCCGAACGATGTGGAAGTTGATCAGAACGTGGCGCGTTCATTAGAGTATGCCTATAACGACTGGACAATCTATCGGTTGGGCAAAGCGCTGAACAAGCCGAAAAAAGAAATTGATATTTATGCGAAGCGCGCCACGAATTACAAAAACCTGTATAACCCGAAGCGTAAGCTAATGGCAGGCCGCACCATAAAAGGCGTTTTCCCGGATGCATTTAACCCGACTGACTGGGGCCGTGATTTTACAGAAGGTAACAGCTGGCATTATTCATGGTCTGTTTTCCACGATCCGCAAGGGTTGATCAACCTCGTGGGCGGGCCGAAAGAATTTGTAAACATGCTCGACTCGGTGTTTATCATCCCGGGCGCGAAGGGAATGGAAAGCCGTTCGATGATTCACGAAATGCGCGAGATGCAGGTAATGAATATGGGCCAGTATGCGCACGGCAACCAGCCGATTCAGCACATGATTTACCTGTATAACTATGCCGGTGAACCGTGGAAAGCGCAATACTGGGCGCGCGAAATTATGGACAAGCTTTATACCGCTGCCCCCGATGGATATTGTGGCGATGAAGATAACGGACAAACTTCTGCTTGGTATGTATTCTCGGCATTAGGTTTTTACCCGTTGTGCCCGGGCAGCAACGAATACATATTGGGATCGCCTTTGTTCCGTTCCGTAAAGATCAGGCTGGATAACGGGAAAGAGCTTTTGATCACATCAGAGAATAATTCGAAAGCGAACCGGTACGTGTCGGAAATGAAAGTGAATGATAAGGTGCACACCAAAAATTACCTCGTACACGATGAGCTGATGAACGGTGGGAAAATTCATTTTAAAATGAGTGCAACGCCTGTCAAAAACCGCGGCACGGATAAAAATGATTTCCCATATTCGTTCTCGGATGAGAAGTAGTTTTGCGTCCGGGTAGCCGGTTATGTAATAAAGTTTAAGCAGCTAAATAAACCTTATGTTGAAAATATCTCTGAATCGCATGCTGACTGCTTTTGCCGCGGGCGCAATGCTCGCATCATGCAGTCAGCAGCAAGCACCCAAAGAAGAAGCAGGCATTGCATTTCGTGCACCGGCTTACCCGCTGATCACTATTGATCCTTACACCAGCGCCTGGTCTACATCCGACCAGTTGTTTGACAGCCCGGTAAAGCACTGGACAGGCAGGAATCATTCGTTGATTGGCGCGGTGCGTGTTGACGGAAAGACTTACCGGTTTCTTGGCAAAGAAGAAATTCCACTGCAACCGGTTTTGAACAATGCAAAATCAGAAGCATGGGATGGCCAGTATGTAAACCGGGAACCTGCAAAAGGCTGGGAGCAACCCGGCTTTAACGATGCTGCGTGGAAGAAAGGCAAAGGCGCTTTTGGTACGCCCAATACCGGTGAAACCAATACTCCGTGGCAAACCAAAGAAATCTGGGTACGCAGGGAATTCAGCCTGCCACCGGTAAATCCAAACGATGACCTTTACCTCATCTACTCGCACGATGATGATTTCGAATTGTACCTGAACGGAACGCAAATTGTAAATACGGGTAATCGTGCCCGGAGCAACGTTACGTTAAAGCTTGACAAGAGCTTATTGAGTGCCGATGGTAAAAACGTTATTGCTGCCCATTGTCTTGATCGTGTGGGGTTGGCCTATGTTGATTTTGGCATCTTCCGGGAAAGTGATGTTAAGCCGGTGTTTGCCGAAGCTGCGGTTCAGAACAGTGTAAAAATTTCTGCCACACAAACGAAATACAGCTTCACGGCTGGCCCGGTAGACCTGGATGTTGAATTTGTTGCGCCATTGCTGATGGATGACCTGGATGTGTTGTCGCGGCCGGTAAACTATATGAACTACCGGGTTGTTTCCAACGATGGCCAGCCGCACGAGGTAGAAGTTTACATTGATGCCACGCCTGAATGGGCCGTGAACGAGCCCCACCAGGAAGTAGAAGTAACCACCGGGAAAACCGGCAATATCAGCTTTGCGAAAACCGGAACGATTGAGCAGCCTGTGCTGAAAAAGAAAGGGGATAATGTGCGTATCGATTGGGGTTATTTTTACCTCGCTTCCGCGAAACCAGATGCCGCACTGGCAACCGGTGATTTTGCAGCTATGAAAAAATCATTCCTGGAAAGTGGTGCGATAGCTTCAGCAAGCGATAAAATCATGCGCGTGCGTGCGAACAAAATGCCGGTGCTGGCGTATGCCGATAAGTTAGAGAAAGTTTCATCAAAGCCGGTCAAGGGGTATGTGATGCTGGCCTACGATGATGTTGAATCCATTCAATACTTTGGCGATAACCTGAAAGCGTGGTGGACTAAAGGCGGAACCGTTAGCTTCGACCAGGCCCTGACAGCCGCAGCAGCCGGCTACAACAAGATCATGGAACGCTGCGATGATACGGATAGCAAAATTTATAAAGAAGCTTTGGCGGCAGGCGGTGAAAACTATGCGCGCCTTTGCTTGCTCGCCTACCGCCAGTCCATTGCAGCACACAAGCTGGTAAAAGATACGCAAGGCAATACGCTCTTTTTGTCGAAAGAGAATTTCAGTAATGGTTCCATCGGTACCGTAGATGTTACATATCCGTCTGCACCGTTGTACCTCAGGTACAATCCGGAGCTTTTAAAAGGCATGCTGAACCCGATTTTCTATTATACCGAAAGCGGAAAGTGGACCAAGCCTTTTGCTGCACATGATGTGGGCACCTATCCGTTGGCTAACGGGCAAACCTATGGTGGCGATATGCCGGTGGAAGAATGCGGTAATATGTTGATCCTGGCAACGGCCATTGCCGATGCAGAAGGCAATGCCGGGTATGCGGAACAACATTGGGAGGCGCTCACAATGTGGGCCAACTATTTGCTGGAGCACGGCCTTGACCCGGAGAACCAGCTTTGCACCGATGACTTTGCCGGACATTTTGCGCATAACGTAAACCTGTCGGCAAAAGCCATTATGGGCATTGCCGGTTACGGAAAGCTGGCTGGTATGCTGGGCAAAAAAGATGTAGCCGAAAAATATACCACGCAGGCAAAAAGCATGGCGCAGGAGTGGATCAAAATGGCTGACGATGGCGATCACTTCCGCTTAACGTTCGATCAGCCCGGAACGTGGAGCCAGAAGTATAACCTGGTGTGGGACAAGCTGCTTGATCTTGGCATCTTCCCGAAAGAAGTATTGCAGAAAGAAACGGCCTACTACCTCACGAAGCAAAACACGTACGGTTTGCCGTTGGATAATCGCAGAACCTATACCAAAGCGGACTGGATTGTGTGGACTGCCACGTTAGCCGATGATACGATAACGTTCCGGAAGCTTATCGATCCGTTATACGGTTTTGTTACCGAAACACCGGATCGCGTACCCATGAGTGATTGGTATGAAACACCCGATGCCGCCCAGGTCGGGTTCCAGGCGCGCTCGGTTGTAGGCGGTTATTACATTAAGATGCTTGAAAAATAAAATATGCACGAGAGTGTTCATAAAGATGATCCTGCAAACTTCACCCGCTCATGGTTTGCGTGGGCAAACACCTTGTTTGGCGAACTGGTGCTGAAGCTGGTGAATGAAGGAAAGGGTCATCTTCTTGCAGGATAAGATGAAAAGCAGGCAGTAGGCATAACCAGTCGAGATACCTTTGGGGTTTGGTTATCGCTGAACAGCCTACGCCTGCTTTTTGTCGGATCAGGTTAATTCAATTCGTTATAAGGATGGGGATAATCAGTCCCCATTACTTTTTTATATTCAATTACAAACGTGCGGTACCGCAGCTTTGCCTCATCATTCAGCTTTAACCGTTGCATGGCCCTGACCTGAAACGTTAGGGCCGTATCGTTTAGCGGATCGATGTTGGCAAGAGCCTCTGCAAACGCAATCGCTGTCTGGTATTGTTCGGCTTCAAAAGTCTTTTCCATCTCAAGCAACAGCACCGGCTCCAGCTTCTTCTCCATTTCTTCTTTAAAAGAATCGTACAAAGGGTGATCGAAGAGCTGCAGGAACTTGCCGCGCGATACGATCTCCACCAGCTCATCGCGGTGGGCTTCAATGTCATGCGAAGAGATAATGTGCATGCACCGGGTATAATCGCAATAAAAAGCTTCGGTGTGCTCTATTTTGAAATTGCCTTTGTCGTAAATCAGCTCAATGCCATCAAGCTCGCTTAATGCTTTGCGCAGGTGGTTGATGGTAACTCCCCTGGAATTTTTTACTTTATCGGCCGGCTTGTCGGGCCACAAGATGTTGCTGAGCCGTTGCGATGCAATGCCACCTTCGGTTGTGCTGTATTGTAAGGTAAGACAAAGGATCTGCTTTAACTGTGCGCTGAACATATACGTGATATCGCGGTTCTTCCTGTTGCGCACAGTAAAATCTCCAAATAGCGTTATGGAGTTAGGTCTTTTCCGGGTGCTGGTGTCAGCCCCGGGTGCAATTTCTGCGTTGCTATCTTCAGTAAGCATTCCGGATGAGTCAGCCTCAACCGGGTTGCCTTGAGATTTTAACTTCCGGTACAAAGCGTAAAGTATCCCTATAGCCACAACGGATGAGAGAATGATCACGATTAAGCTATTATTGCTTTTGTTTTTGGAATAGCTTTCCAGCCCATGCGCGGTAACAGGCGGAAACGATAAGCTGTAAACTTTCAGGTCGGAAGAAATATCATCGTCAAATTCCTGGACAATGGTGTACAGGCTATTTAATGCGCTGTCGTAATACAGGTTGGCGTTAGTGGTGATTTTATCCGATTGTATCGGGATGGAATCTCCCAGGATTTCGTAATGGCCATCTTTCAGGGAGAACCGGTACAGCCTGAGGTAAGATTCAGAGAAGTGCTCCGGATAGCACAATGTATAAAAGGTTGTGTCGTCTGCTATAATCATTCCCCTTACCGGCACCATGTTATCCCTTTCCCATTTGATTTCCCAAAGCTTTGAGATGTGCCTGGTGCCTAAATCGATTTTATACAGGTCGTAATAATATTGTCTGCCTACGGTTTGTTCACCCGATTCATTGCCCATTCCGCCAAAAATGTAAACCGAGCTTGCTTTTCCGGAATAGCCCACAGACGAGAAATAGCGGGGTGAAAGGAAGTCGCCCGCAAAACCTCCTAATGTATCCCATTCCTGGTTGTTCAGATCGTAGGTATAAAAATCCTTGCTGTAATGCATCCGTCCGAAGCCCCCGAAAATGGTGTATTGTTCGGTTAACGGGTTGAAGTATGCGCCATGATGGTGCAGCGGGCTTACCAGTTGTTTTGAATTTTCAACTGACCATTGATAGGTGCTTAAGTCAAGGCTGGCCACGGTCGGGCCGGTGTAATCGTCATTATACGGTTCGTATGAATACAGTTTATTATTTTTTGTATCGATGAAGTTGGTACCCAGCTTCAGCTTAACCGGGCATTTTTCTTCAAACACTTTAATGCTTGTGCTGCCTGACCACACATTGTAAACAAACAGTGAATCCTTGTTGAAATAATAGATTTCCTTTTTGTGAGCATTGTAATTGGCGCCCGCAACAGTTTTTGATTTGAACGAAGCCTTATGCCGCCAGTGGTAGGCATCGTTGATCAGCCATTCCGGGTTGGAAACTTCACCAAAGGCTTTGCCGTTGCGATCATAAACGGTGTTGCCCTTGCCTTCATGGAGTGTAAAAAAGTACTTCTCCTGGTTGCCGATGGCAAGGTCTTTAATGGCGAAGGATGGCACATCAATAATATGATCGCTCTTACCAAACAATATAACCGGGTGATAGGTATCAGGAAGATCTTTGCTTTCGGAGCTGAACGTTTGGTTATGGATGGTGAGCTTGATGGAATCATTTTTCAGGTCGAACAGGACATCTACCTTAAACCAGTTCAGGTTCAACAATTCTTCCCGGTTTATCCGGGCCACAATCAGGCTGTTTTTACCTTCTTCGTTGAACCGAAAAATGAGATTGCTTCCCTGGCCATCGTAGAACAGGTTGTAGATTCTGTCGCTGTCCTTGTTTTTGATCCGCAAGATGTAGCCGAACGCGGTGGTCGGGTACAGCGACAAATTAAACCCGATATTGAAATTGCCGGAAAAGCGGACAGACCTATCGCCAAAAACGTTGTAGGAGGTTCGCTGGTTAATAGGCTGCTCACTACCCTGGAATTTTAACCCGCCCTGTGCCAGGGACTGCAGAGGTAACAAGCCCCAGGCCAGCATTATGCAGCAATATATTCTTATGGACAAAAACATTGACTTTCTACCCGGGCATATCCGCACGTTTTGTCGCATGCACCTTTACATTAATCTACGGTTTTCTTGCGGCAAAATAAAAAAAACACGAATGAAGTTCGACCTCTGAATCCCATTATTGAGACCAATAAAAAAGCCCGAATTCATAGAGAATTCGGGCTTTTGATTGATCAGTTACTGGCAGAGGAGGAGGGATTCGAACCCCCGGACCGCGTGAACGGTCTCCGGTTTTCAAGACCGGTGCAATAAACCACTCTACCACTCCTCTGTGTGCTGGTTTTTGCTTTAAGGACTGCAAAAGTAATGGGAATTTTTAATTCGACAAATGCCTGTTTCCCTTTACTCTTCGGCAAAATCAGGGAAGGTTTTCTTCATTTGCTGAACCGTGTAGTTGGGTGTTGCTTTATTGGCATCCAGCTCCAGCGTTATCAGTTTCTGGTTGTTGATGATGGGTAACAGCTTATCGCGGTCGCTATTAAAAGTCTTTTCGTCCAGCCGGGTAGATTTAAGCGCATACTTACGGGCAAAGTTGTCGCCCTCTAACTGCAGCTGATTGCGGATTTCTACGTTTATCTTTAACCGGTCCATAATGTCGTTTTTGGATTTACCTAACACCTCGGTGGCTTCCAGTGTACCTAACGTAAGCACGGTGGTACCACCAACAGCCGATACCACTTTAGAAGGATCCGTATCCAGCACAACGGGCGACAGGCCGGTAGTGGCACCTAACGAAGCGTTAACCAGGGATCGGTTTTTTTTGCCGCGCTTGGCTTTGCGATAAGCCTTATTTAATACATCGTAATTATTGTCCAGGATGTCGAGCAATGCCTTGGCCTGAACCAGCGAGCTGCGGTATTTCATGTAGAGAAACTTATGCTTCTCGTCCATGTTTTCAGTATCCTTTACTACAATGCTTACTTTACGTTGTACCCGGTTATTGGATTTATCCAGCGCAAAAAATATGATGTTAACGGGTTTGGTCTTCTCAATTTCCTGTACAAAATAATAGCCGGGTGTCCAGGTAAACTCGGCTTGTGTAGGTGTACTTTGCACCAGGCTGCTTTGCTCAATGCGTCCATCCGAAGAGATAAAGGATACACTCATAATATTGTCATCCCCGTTGGGATCAGATATATAGATCTTAAGGTTTACCCGGTCATCTTCCTTAATCGTAATAACACTATCGCCCGGTACAATCAGCATTTCGGGTGGCAGATCGAGCTGGGTTTGGGCTATTCTTATTTTGCCTTTTGTTTCGGCTTTCTCGGGTTGATCCTGCACAATGAACTCGATGGTGAGCGGATTATTTTTTAATGCATTAAACTGGCTGCGTGAAGGCGACCACGTTAACAAGCCTTGCGAGGATAATGCGGCACCCTCGGGCATTTGCGATTGAACCGATCTGAATATGATCGGATCTCCATCCGGATCGCTTACATATTCATTGGGTATCTGATATTGATTGGCAGAAGATTGCTTCACATAAAACACAGGCAGGTCTTCAATAACCGGGGCCTGGTTTTGATGATGTACTGTAAAGTTGAGTGTCCGGCTTACCCTCCTGCCATCCTTCCACGATGCCTGAACGATTACGCTAAACTCTTTTTGTTTCTCTAAGCGATCCACCAGCGTGTAGGCGGGTGTCCATGAAAAATTGCCAATGCTATCCAGAATAATACCCAACCCTTTTGCTCCTTCCAATTGAAACATGGGCTTATGCGCATCGTCTGTTGAAATAGTGAACTGAAGCGTGGCGCCTTCTTTTATATTGCTCCATGTGGCAGAATCCGGAACAATAATATGTTGAGCGTATGCTGTTACAGCCAGGCTAAAAAACAAAACGACTGAAAGGCAATATTTCATGGATAAGTTAGGCCAGAATTTTTTTAGAAACGCAAATTTAACCCTTTTTAAGGGGTAAAAACACCGCTGACCGCTTAATTTGAACCTGTTTTTCCGTTAAACAGCTTACATGAAAAATAAAACCTACTCTTTCTTTGACGATGTGTATGAGGTGGTAAAACTGATACCCTGTGGACGGGTGAGCAGCTATGGCGCAATAGCCCGTTACCTCGGCACGGGCCTGAGCGCACGCATGGTAGGTTGGGCCATGAATGCGGCACATACGCATAAAAAGATTCCGGCTCACCGGGTAGTGAACCGTAACGGTTTGCTAACCGGTAAGCATCACTTTGAAACGCCTTCCGCAATGAAGAACCGGTTGGAAAAAGAGGGCATCAGGGTGAAGAAAGACCAGGTTCAGGACTTTAAAAACGTGTTCTGGGATCCTGCTTTGGAATTATCGTAAGACTGACATTCCCATAGTGGGATGAACCCCCGGGCCTTAGGCTGCATTTTAGGGCTGTTTAACAGGCTTTTTATTAAGGGCAGGGTTTTGGCAAAACCCATTACATAGACCAAAGCACCCTAACGAAATGAAATCCATAATAAAATTCTCAGCCCTTGTTTTAATAATGACCGCTGTTTTACCGGTGTATGCAAACGACCCGGTTGATGTGATCCGCACCCGGAATGAAAACCAGTTCATATTTAAGGTAGATCGCGAAATGCTGGGTGCGCATGTAGTAGTGTTGTCAGAGGAAGGAACCCCGATTACTTCGCAACGGCTAATGAAGCGAAAAATGATAATTGATTTTTCAGATGTGCGAGCCGGCTATTACACCATTGTAGTAAAGAAAGACGGCAAAGTGGAAAAATTTGAATATGTAAGAAACTGGCGATAGTCTAAGTCGTTGGTACTTTAATCTGCGGAGCCCCGACTTGTCGGGGCTCCGTCATTTTTTAGAGATCAGCCAAAGTCCGCCAAACGTGATCAATCCGTTTATCAACAAAACTTCAAGCCCTATTTTATAACCATTAAACCAGGCCGGTGCCTGGCTGCTGACCGCATAGCTTAAAACCGGTGAGAGTAAGCACACCGCAAGAACGGCAGCGCCTTTCAGCTTACGGTTGGTAAATATTCCGAATGAGAAAAGTCCCAGCAACGGACCATAGGTGTAGCCGGCTACATTCAGCACAGCGTCAATTACCGATTTTTCATTGATCTCCTTAAAAACAACAATGATGAGCAGGAAAAGAAGCGAAAAAGACAGGTGCACGATAAACTTTTCACGCAACCTCACGGCTTCAGGCTTGTTTTTGAAATTGAGAAAATCAATACAAAATGATGTGGTGAGCCCTGCCAATGCAGAATCGGCACTGGCGTAAGATGAAGCCGTGATTCCCAATAAGAAGAAAACCCCCACAACCAGGCCCAGCTCTTTGGTTTGAGCCAACCGGGGAAACAGCTCATCGGTATAGGCTGGTATTTCCATTCCGTTTGCTTCACTATACAGGTAAAGCAATCCGCCCAATACCAGGAATAATAATGTAACGGCAGCCATGATAAGACTAAACCAGAACATGTTTTTCTGGGCATCCTTTAGTGTTTTACAAGTCAGGTTTTTTTGCATGATCTCCTGGTCAAGCCCGGTCATGGTAATGGTGATCAGGGCACCGCCAATAAACTGCTTGGGAAAGAATAAGGTCGAGTTCGCATCGTCAAAATGAAAAATGCGGGTGTAGCCATGCGTACGCAGCGAAGCAAACAGCTCAGAAAAACCTAACTCCAGCTTCGTGGCGATAATAATAACTGTAACCACTAATGCGGATACCAGGAATAATGTCTGGAAAGTATCCGTCCACACAATGGTTTTAATACCTCCCCTGAATGTATAAACCCAGATAAGCGCAATGGTAACGGCAACGGTTACATAGAATGGAACGAGCCAGGCATCAAACAGAAAAAGCTGCAGTACCGTGGCGGCCAGGAACAAGCGCAGCGATGAGCCAATCGTCCGTGATACCAGGAAGAATGCTGCCCCGGTTCGATGGGCCCATGTATCAAAGCGCTGTTCTAAGTAAGCATAAATCGAAATTAAATTAAGCCGGTAATAAAGCGGCATAAGCACACCGATAATAACCCAGTAGCCCACCAGGTATCCCAACACAACCTGGGCATAGGCAAATCCCACCTTCCCTACATTACCGGGTACCGATACAAAGGTTACTCCCGATAGCGATGCCCCGATCATACCGAAAGCCACCAGGTACCAGGGCGATTGACGATTGGCTGTGAAAAAGGTGTTCGTATCTGCACCCCGCGAGGTGATAAACGAGATGCCAATAAGAACAGCGAAATACCCTACCAGTATGGAAACAACAAGGAGCGGACTCATGAATAGATGTCAGTGGTGGACAAAGAAACTAAAAATTGACTGTATAACCACCTGCCTTTTGATGACCTAAAATTTTTACCTTTGCGTTTGGTTGATGAAAACAAAGCGGCAGGAACTTTACGAAACGGATTTACTGGAGCTGGTTGAAGACACCGATCTGCGCGACCTCGTTGTTTTTAATGATGATTTCAATACCTTCGATCACGTGATCAGCACGCTTATCCGCGTTTGTAAGCATACACCTGAACAAGCCGAACAATGCACTTGGCTGATTCATTATAAAGGTAAATGTGCCGTGCGCAATGGTTCTGAAGCAGAGCTAAAGCCCATGTGCGAGGCAATTTGTGAGGCGGGCATTGATGCACGCATACTTTAAAACCTGGATTGAGCCGTGGAATTTCCATCCAAACTTATTGAAGACGCTGTAAACGAGGTTTCCAAGCTGCCCGGCATTGGAAAGAAAACGGCTTTACGGTTAGTGCTGCATCTTGTAAAAGAATCGGAGCATAAAACAGCAGCCCTTGCCGATGCGCTTAACCGTATGCGCCAGCAGATCCGCTTTTGCAAAACGTGCTTCAATATTTCCGATACGGAAGAATGCAGCATCTGCAAAAGCCATCGCAGAGATAGATCGGTGCTGTGCGTGGTGGAAGAGACCAACGATGTTATGGCCATTGAAAACACCGCGCAATACCACGGGGTATATCATGTGCTGGGCGGTGTAATTTCTCCCATGAATGGGGTAGGGCCTTCCGACCTGAAAATAGATGCATTGGTAGATCGTGTGGCACACGCACAAGGTTCCATTAAAGAAATCGTGCTGGCATTAAGCCCAACCATGGAAGGTGATACTACTGCTTTTTATCTCCATAAAAGATTAAAAGATTTTTCGGTAAAAGTAACATCCATTGCACGCGGGGTGCCGGTAGGTGGCGAGCTGGAATACACCGATGAGATTACGCTGGGCAGAAGCATCAGCAGCCGGGTGCCGTTTCAGATTTGATTAGCATCAGGTTGCCTCATCAAATTTTTCAGATTCCAATTTAAAAGAGACAACCATAATTCCTATCCCCAAAAGGGTAATTGCGCCAAACAACAAATAAAACAGTTTACTCCTGGCGGGATAGACTTGCTGTTCGCCTGCCCGGTAGGTGATCCTGACTTCCTGACCGGATTTAAATTTAAAACGCCCGGAAGTGTAAAGATAACCGGTTAATGTATCGCCCTGCTCTGTTTTGAATTTAAGGTTGGCATGGTAAGAAAAATGCGGAGCTCCGGTAGAGTCAGTCCACGAACGCTCTTCAATATCGGTAATCATTGCGTCAGCCCTTATCCGGCTTCCCTGGGTCATCCATTGCATAATAAAAAGTACAGCACCCAGCGCAAATACACAGGTGCCGAATGAAAATACGGGCACTTTTCCATTTCTGAAATTCATGTAACAATGGATTTAACTAACAAGTGTTTAAGTTAGTAACCAATCTTCATTTCCCGTTCATCCCGTTAAGATTCTTTCTTACTTTTGGGCACATTTTCTATAATCATGAGCAAACTTTCAAACCGTATTGAAGCTATACAGGAATCAGCCACGCTGGCTATGGCCGCCAAAGCCCGCGAGTTCAAGCAAAGAGGCATTGATGTAATCAGCCTGAGCCTGGGCGAACCTGATTTTAAAACACCGCAGCATATATGCGATGCCGCCAAAAAGGCTATTGATGAAGGAAAATATTTTTCATACCCGCCCGTGGCAGGCTACCAGGATTTGCGCGAAGCGCTGGCAGCCAAGTACCAGAAAGAAAACAACGTGCCTTACAAGGCCGAGAACATTGTGGTAAGCAACGGGGCCAAGCAATCCATTGCTAACGTAATGCTGGCTTTGTTAAACCCGGGCGATGAAGTGATCGTATTCTCCCCTTATTGGGTAAGCTACGATGCGTTGGTTCGGCTGGCCGAAGCCACACCGGTTATTGTAAAGGGCACGCTCGAAAATGATTTTAAGGTAATAGCAGCACAGGTTGAGGCTGCGATTACTCCTAAAACAAAAGCCATTATTTTTTCTTCACCCTGTAATCCAACCGGCTCCGTATTCAGCAAAAAAGAGCTGGAAGCTATTGCACAGGTTGTGCTGAAGCACGAAGGCGTGATGGTAATTGCAGACGAAATTTATGAGCACATCAACTTTGCCGGGGATCAAACCAGCATGGCTTCCATACCCGGTATGTTTGACCGAACCATCACCGTAAACGGCTTTGCCAAAGGCTTTGCCATGACGGGCTGGCGTGTGGGCTATATTGCTGCTCCTAAATGGGTAGTGGATGGCAGCAACAAGGTGCAAGGCCAGATCACTTCGGCCAACTGCTCCATATCGCAACGCGGTGCATTGGCTGCCATTACCGGTGATCTTGGCCCTACAAACGAAATGGTAAAAGCATACCACAAGCGCAGGGATATTGTGTATAATTTACTGAAAGAGATTCCCGGGGTTAAGGCCAACTATCCGCAAGGCGCTTTCTACTTCTTCCCGGATGTGAGCTATTACTATGGTAAAAAAGATGGCGACCGTGTAATTAAAGATGGCGATGATCTTTGCTTATACATTTTGGAAAAAGCCCACGTTTCATTAGTGCCCGGTGGCGCTTTTGGCGAAGAAAAATGCGTGCGCCTTTCCTATGCCGCTTCCGAAAAAGAATTGGTAGAGGCCATGCGCAGGTTAAAAGAAGCGTTGGCACAACTGAAGTAAGCCGATGAAAAGCCTGCAGCAGATTTTTTCCGACTTCAATTCCCTCAACGTGTTGATTGTGGGCGATGTGATGCTGGACAGCTACATCTGGGGTGCGGTAGAACGCATTTCGCCTGAAGCGCCCGTTCCTGTCGTAAACGTAAAAAAACGCGATGTGCGTTTGGGTGGTGCCGCCAACGTAGCGCTTAACGTGCAGGCCTTGGGGGCAAACCCTGTAATGGTTGCCCTTTGCGGGGATGATGATGCCGGTAAACGGTTACAGCAAATTGTAAAAGATCAGCATCTTTCAACTGATGGACTTGTGGTTTCGGCTGCAAGACCGACCACCGTTAAAACAAGAGTAATAGCCTCAAGCCAGCACATTGTGCGTGTGGACGATGAATCGGATAAACCCTCATCTGCCGAAGAAGAGCATGAGCTGCTGAAGCGAATTGAAAAGCTTCTCCCGTCCTGTCATGCAGTTGTTTTTGAAGATTATGACAAAGGAGTGATCAGCCCCGGTCTGGTTACCCAAACGGTAGCGTTTGCCAAAAAGAAAGGCATCCCTACCATTGTCGATCCGAAGAAGCGGAATTTCCTGGCATACCAACAGGTAACGTTGTTCAAGCCCAACCTGAAAGAAATGCGCGAAGGGCTGAAGGTGGAATTGGAAGCGGGCAACATGGTGCAGTTGGAATCGGCCATAAAAATTTTAAAGGACAAGCTTGCGGTAGAAGGTGTGATGGCCACCTTATCCGAACATGGCGTTTACATGGATTATCAAAATGAAAAACTGAAACTGCCTGCCCACCCGCGCGAGATTGCCGATGTTTCCGGTGCGGGCGATACGGTGGTAAGCATTGCCGCGCTGTGTGTGGCGCTTAAGCTATCGCCTAAACAGATTGCAGCGCTTTCCAACCTGGGTGGCGGTTTGGTTTGCCAGCATGTAGGTGTGGTGCCGATTGATAAAGATGAATTGCTGGCTGAGGCTCAGCGAGTGGGGATTTGAAGGGATATGACTTAAAAATTATGCTCAATTGTTATCTGAGTGAATTGATTCCTTACATGATATTCCATTAAGTGTGAATTATTTTCATAATAACTCCCGCCCAATATGTCGGTTAACCCATAGTAATATTCTAAGCCTATATTAATCCTCTTGATTAAATTATAAGAAATACCTCCAAGCATCCCAATTTCCGACCTACCGGTGAGAACATCAACACTTTTATCGTTGGGTGCCCAAAAACGAAAATTTAGTCCGCCTTTTAATCCTAATCTATACTTGGGATAATTGAATTGCAAACTTAACGGGATGTCTATGAAAAGATGATTACGATTACTTGCGGCTTCATCTAAACTTAACATTACCCATGGTTTATAAGTAAATTGTCTTGACGGTCCAAAGAAATAAGATTTCCGTTTTACTTTCAGGCCTATATTAAGTCCTGATTTTAAATCAAAATACTTCCCAATTGGCTTGACTATTCCAGTTCCCAATCTTAATTCTAACGATGCGTAACTTGGGGAAGAAGGGAGGCCGTTCACGTCAAATGACGATCCGCCTACACTTAGAAACTTCATGTATCGAACTTTTTTATAGTTGATTACATTTGACACTTGAGCAAAAGTGGAATAGCAGCCAAGTAGAAATAGTGTTAATATAATGTTATAACTGATAAATTTTTTCATTTGTAATTTTGCCCTTGAGTAGAATCAATTATTTAAAACGCTTTGTAAGTAAGGTATATTGTGCATCTCGAAATTCTGGCTGAAATGCCTTTGCTCAATCTTAAATCCAGCAACAATAGATTTGAAACGTATAGTTGAAAAATGTTGATCAAGAAAAGAACAAAGAAGCTGGTCATACGTTCATAACAATAAACTACTATCTTAAAACAAAGATTTTTAAAATCAAGTATTTCAAGATAGCAGTGAATTCAAACTAATCCTTTATTCAGTATAATCTATTGTAACCCAATTATTATTTGTCCCTCTTGAGGAGCCCTCAACAACAGCTCGAGTAAAACTTTATGACAGGTGGGGGATTGGTTTGCCAGCATGTGGGTGTGGTGCCAATTGATAAAGGTGAATTGCTGGCTGAGGCTCTGCGCATCGGTATTTGATAGTGTATTTTTAGGATAATAGTTAGTGCATATTCTTATCGAGAAAAATTTTTACAGCAAAGAGAACGTTTGATTCAAAAACGATCACGTTATCCTTATTTAAAATCAGGTATTGCGGTACGGCTTGAACATTTATTAGCTCAGATAGCAAATATTGATCATCCATGAATTGCCCCCAGGTAGTGCCATCACTTTTAACGGCCTGCTTCCATTTTCTAATATCCTTATCTATTGAAATGGAAATCAGGGAGATTTGATTTCGGGTAAGGTACTCGTTGAGCTTCGGCAGTTCAGATTTGTTTGCCTTTCTGCATGGTCCGCACCATGATGCCCAGAAATCTATAACCTTAAACTCACCTTGTAAGTCATAAAAGGAAATTTTTCTGTTGTCTGACCTGATTAAGGTTACGTTCGGAAGTTTAACACCAACCCTTTTAATATCTTCTTGCCTGCTCAACAAGTTCTTTACGAGTAAAACTTTCCCACCGTCCATTCCAATTATATTTTTTTCTATTACTTCACGAGGTAACTGGCCAAAACTTGCGTCATTAAGGTAAAATAATCCGGCTAACTTTATTGTTTTATTATTGGCGGTATCCAAGATGCCAGATATTTTTTCGCTGGCTTCCTTAGCATAAGTCATGGCAACGGGTAATAATTTTCTCTGAAATTCTTCAGCACGTTGCGGTGTTTTTTGGATGGAATCATTGAGCTGGCGGGTGAGATTTGCAAAAGGTCTTTTAATATTTTGGAAGGCTATCAGCTTTTTATTGAGAGTTCCTCCTTCGACTTTAACAGAATAAAAAAGTGAGTCGGCCGAGGCAGTAATTTTAATGGATTCTGTTTTTTCGGTACTAAGCAAGAACCAGTTATCATCAAACCCGGATTTAATTGATTTATGATTATGACCTTTAGGTGGTAGCCTGAATTGGTATAGAATACCTTGCGGGTCATCGCCTAAATCGTATGAAAATGTACCATCATTTTTTAATTCTATACTATCTACAAGCGTTGGAATATATATGCCAATGCGATCAACCCGCATCACGTATAGTTTAGATTCCCAGTTGGGTGAGAGAAATAATCTTCCTGTTATTTTCACTTGCCCTATTGCGCCAACGACCCCGGTCAGCAATAGAAAAATTGTTATCAATTTTTTCATTAGAAGATTTAATATTGTTTCCTGGTAAAACATTAAGTGGTATCACATGCTATTAGTAATCAAGAAAATTTTGTTATTACCTTAATAGCACGTAATACCAATTTAATTAAAAATGAATTTACTTTTACAAAGTATTCATTAGTGCTTTGAATTCAGTTTCCATTCCTTTTACATCTATTCCATTATCCTTTGCAAAATTAAGCGCATCATTAAAGCGTTTAGGATAAAATGTTGTATATCTAACTTCTTGTGAGCCTACACGGGATCCTGGTGGGACTTCGTCTTCATCACCACATCGGCATGCTGCTACGAACCAGTAAACGCCACAGACAGCACTTGCCCCATTACTACAGCAAATGCAGCATTCAGATGCCCAACTCGATGCACTACAGTTTGTCTGCCCTTGAAGGCAATTGCAAGTTGCTTCACTGGTTCTTCCATTTTCTGCTTTGAGTTTGTTTTCTAAATTGGAAATATAGTTCTGAAGCAGAACTTGGTGTTTTTCGTTCAATGTACTGACATAAGCGTTTATCCGGTCTGCGAATTCAGAAAATCTAATACTTTCAACTTGTACTTGGTCAGGTAACTCTACAAGTTCAAGTTGATCTGAATCGCTTGGACTACAGCCAAAAGCAAAAATGGTAATGACTAAGGCGGTCAAATACTTTGAGAGAATAGGTTGTATTTTCATGATTTTACTTTAGTTAATTAATAAAAAAAACTCAGCCCCGGCCGGAACCTTAACACCAAAGCTAACGGGCCTTCCAAGACCGCCAAAGTCGTTTTTGTTTCACTTATAAGTTGTACGCTTTTAAGAAGTAATATTTAAAGCGAAATGCGCTGAATTTTCAAACGTGAAAAATGAAGCAGCATTTCAAAAGCAATTAGCTAAAATAGGTGAAAAACTGGCAGAATTGCGTAAAAAGAAGGGTTATACCAGCCACGAAACCTTTGCCTATGATTACGACCTCTCGCGTGTGCAGTACTGGCGCATAGAGAAGGGCAAATCTAACCTAACCCTGCGCAGTCTTTGTAATTTGCTGGAAATTCATGGAATCGGCCTTAAAGACTTTTTTAATTCACTCCCTAAAGATTAAAAATCTTAGCTGTGTAACCTTTTCTATCACATTCTTTAAATTTTTGGACCTCCTGATCTCGTTAGAAGCCTAAGGTATCGCGCGTAACAGAGTTGTTCGCCATTCGTTTTAAGAATTGTGGAATAATCTTATTTATGAACATAGTTGAAGTAAAATCGCCTAAAGCGGAACGCGATTTTATCCGGGCTCATGTGCATGGCAACCAACCTGACCCCAACTGGATAAGACCGCTGGATAAGGACATTCTTCAGGTGTTTGATCCGTTAAAGAACAAAACCTTTCGGTTTGGTGAAGCATGCCGTTGGGTGTTGTACGATAACCACAAGCCGGTTGGGCGCATTGCGGCCTTCGTAAATAAAAAGTATAAAAATAAAGACGATGAGTTCCCGGTTGGCGGAATAGGATTCTTTGATTCCCCCGACAATTTGCAAGCTGCTTTTTTATTGTTTGATACGGCCAAAGCCTGGCTGGCCGAGCACGGCATGCAAGCGATGGACGGGCCGATCAATTTTGGTGAACGCGACCGGTGGTGGGGCTTGCTGGTGCACGGATTTTATGAACCATTGTATGGTATGAATTACAACCCGCCTTATTACCGGCAGCTGTTTGAAGCGTATGGGTTTGGAGTTTTTTATAATCAATATTGCTGGAGCATACCGGTAGCAGGAGTGGCCAACCAGCTACAATCAAAATTTTATGAAGCGCACGATCGGTTTGTCATTGATCCTGAGTTTCAGGCAAGATCGTTGGCACATCCGGCTATGGATATAGACACCTGCATCCGGGATTTTTGCACGGTATATAATAAAGCATGGGCTATACACGAAGGTAACAAGGAAATGAATGCAGAGCAGGCCAGTAAAATCTTTAAAGCGCTTAAGCCGATTTTAGACCCTGACCTGGTTTGGTTTGTATATCACCATACTGATTCTGTTGCCATGTGGATCAGCATACCCGACATGAACCAGATTATTAAACATCTTAATGGCAAGTTTAACCTGTTAGCCCAAGCCCGGTTTTTTTATCATAAGCTTAAGCGCACCTGCGACCGCTTTGTGGGAATTATTTATGGAATAGTGCCCGAGTTCCAGGGCAGCGGTGTGGATTATTTTATGATTGTGGAGGCTGAGAAGGTAATTAAAGCCAAAGGTGTTTATAAGGAAACGGAGCTTTTATGGCAGGGCGACTTTAATCCCAAGATGCTCAACATTTCGCGGAACCTGGGAGCAGAACATTGCCGCACACTAATTACTTACCGGTATATTTTTGATCGTTCGGTTCCGTTTAAACGCCACCCGATTATTGGAAACGATTAGACATCGGGATTACTTTGAGATGTGAGCGAAGTGAGGCGTCTGACGGCTTATACGTCCTTTTAGAAAGGCTGATCTTTAAACTGTTTTTCGAGCGGACCGTGGCGTTCCAGGTCTTTTAAAATTTTCAGGTCGAGCGGACTCTCTTTAATTACATTATAGTTATCCCAAAACGCCTTGTTGTAAGGCCTGTCCTGGTATTGCAACCCGTAGGTTTTCATTTTTTCAGTGGTACCGATTCGCCTGATCGTGTTGGGAACAATTTCATTTATCAGCAGGTGCTGGTTAAGTTCGGTTTCAAATTTTAACTCACCGGAACGGATATCGTACCAATTCACTTTCGAGTCAACAGTCAGGTAATTGAGATAATATTTTCCCAGGAATGGCTTAAACTCCATCACCCGCTTTAACCCGACAAACCGGCTTTCCATTCCGCGTTTTTTGGTAAGCGACTCTTCCTGGTTGTTTTCAAACTCCACGCGTATGATGGCATAGTTCTTCTTTTCAACAAAGACCCTGAGCAGGTAGTCCCGGGTATGGCTTACTACATACACGGGCTTATCGTTATAGTAGGTGTCTTTTTCCCGCTTCAGGCTTTGGTAAAAAATTTCTTCCAGCGGAAAGTGGCGATAACGCACGCTGTTGTGCAGCAGCAAATCTTCCAGCAGGTTATCCTGGTCGAAATAAGAGGTGAACCGGTTTGCGTAACCAATGCTCCTGCGCACTTCCTGCAGGGCTACACGTTCGCGCAGCTTGAACTTATTCCGGGGTTCTTTATAATCTTCATCGTAGATTTTTACCGCGGCTTCGAGGAGCGATATATAGGTGCCGCCAACTTTTTTCAGGTCGCGGTAAAAGCCTTCTATCAGGTAAGGCCCCATGGGGTAGTTCTGCTCTATCCGCGAAAGCGCGATCATCAGAATTTCACCCCCGCGCAGGGAGTCGGCTACGGTAACTTCGTCCAGCAGGTAGGTAGATTTTTCAACCTCAATCACGAGGGGTTTGATCTCCATCAAGGTCCATACGGGAGCTTCGTAGGTCTTGTATCCCAGCATGGAAAGTGTAAAAAGATCGTTTCGCAGCTGGGACGGGATGTGGAAATCAAACTCGCCCTGCAGGTTGGTAATGGTACCGATCGATTTCCCTTTAATGCCGAGGGAAGCAAAAGGCAGTGGTTCTTTGGTTTCCTTGTCAATTACCCTGCCGGACAACGTAATTTTCTGGGCCAAGGTAGCGGGCGCCAGCACAGTCAGCAAAACCAAAAGAAAAACATTCCTCATGTAAAGAAAACGATGATTAAACCCTGTTTTGTGTACAGGCACGTTATTCATAATGTTAGGCTAAGGTAGGTAAACACCCCTAAAACTCAATTAACCGCCAATACATTACATTGGTCGGCTTTCCCTTCTAATATTTATTTTTATGGAACAATCTTTCCCTTTCCATGAAATGGCTTGATGCGATACCCCGAATCTGGAAGCGAGCTTACCTGCTTATTTGCTTGTGGTATGCGCTAAATTTTACGATAAGCGCGGTATTGGAATGGAGATTGGTAAAACCGGAATACTATGTGCTGTGGACGGCCCTTTTCCTGTTTGAAGCGTTGTGTGTTTTTATCCTGCTTACTTTTCTCTGGAGCCATTGGCTATTCAGGTTTTCGGCTACCTGGCAGATAATGGGCCATGTGTCTGGCATTATTACTTTCTTTTTCCTTATGGGTACCTTGTCGTATTATTTTACAGACTACCTGGAAGGCTTTGTTTATTTTGACCACTGGAAAGAATATATGGTAGGTATGCTCAGTAGCTGGGATGCGTTGCGGATTCATGATCAGTACATTATTACGGTGGGGGTTTATTATGTGATCCGTTACTTCCAGGGATTACAAAAGCAGGAGCAGGAAAAAAGTGAGCTGGCCCTGCGCAATAAAGAGATGCAGATATCGCTATTGAAATCACAAATAAACCCGCACTTTCTTTTTAATACGCTGAACTCGATCAGCACATTAGTGCATACCAGCAAAGAGCGGGCGCGTAAAGTGATCAGCCAGTTGTCTGATATTTTCCGTTACGCGCTTGATTCGCATAATGGTGAAATGGTGAAGCTGATTCACGAGATTGAGTTTATCGATAATTACGTTCGCATTCAGCAGGTGCGCTTTGGCGACAGGCTCAAGTTTGAAAAACATATTGACCCCACATGCCTGGGTATCTACCTGCCGCCCATGATCTTGCAGCCGCTGGTAGAAAACTCTGTAAAATATGGTATTGCTCCGAAAGAAGAAGGCGGTACAATTTCGCTGACCGTAAAACGTTCTGGTTCGGTAATCTTTTTTGAGATTAAGGATGATGGCCTGGGATCAAACGCAAAAAAAGTAATGGATGGCAGCTCCAGCGGTGTAGGCATGATGAATACCGATTTACGCCTGCGAAGCTATTTTGGTGTGCAATCGCACCTGCGCGTGCTGGCCACCGAATATGGATACTCCGTCAGCTTTTTTATTGAAGACCGCGATGTCAAATCCCCGGTTGAACCGGAACCTGTACTTGAAAACCAACTTGTATAAAATGGCCATTATAAAAAAAATAAATATTAACACATGAATACAACCTGTTTAATTATCGATGACGAAAAATTAGCACGCGAGCTTTTACGCGAGTTCCTCGAAGCGTTTCCGCAGATTGAAATTATTGGCGAATGCAGCAAAGGAACTGAGGCCGTGGAACAAATCGATAAGCTGAAACCCGACCTGATTTTTCTGGATGTGCAGATGCCCGGCATGAATGGCTTTGATGTGCTGGATGAAATTGAGCATGAGCCCTATGTCATATTTTCTACCGCGTACGATCAGTACGCCATCAAAGCATTTGAACGAAATGCCGTGGATTACCTGCTGAAGCCGTTGGATCAGGAACGCTTTAAGCTGGCCGTGGAGCGTGCGCTTAAGCGCAAGAAAATGGAAGACGGCAACCTCGAAGAATTACTGGGAAGCTTAAGACCGGTAAACACCCGCACTTCGTACGATACGCATTTGTTTGTTCAGAAATCAGAAAAGCTGTTTAACCTCCCGGTGGAAGATATTATTTACCTCGAAGCTTCTGGTGATTACACGGTAATCTCAACCAAGGCCGACCAGTTTGTAAGCTCATCCGGTATCGGTAAGCTGGAAGAGCTGATGAACCCCGAAACCTTTATTCGTGTGCACCGCTCTACCATTGTAAATGTAAATTTTCTGAAGGAGATTGAACGTCATTTTAACGGGGGCATGATCGTGAAGATGCAGAACGGGAAGAGCTTCCCGGTTAGCCGCACGTATGCCAAGCTGATCCGGAAGAAGGTGGTTTAAGCTTGGGGAGCTGCTTCCA
Source organism: Cyclobacteriaceae bacterium (assembly GCA_026129485.1). Classification (GTDB taxonomy): domain Bacteria; phylum Bacteroidota; class Bacteroidia; order Cytophagales; family Cyclobacteriaceae; genus ELB16-189. The sequence goes on along the minus strand of JAHCHY010000016.1, from coordinate 31,871 downwards.
ATGAGTATGCTGACCGATAAATACCTTCCTGAGTTTCATTTTTCAGAGCACCACGAACGCCTTGTAAGCTGTGCGATTGAAAAGGTAGGGCCAGCAGTAACCGGGCTGAATTTTAGCGGTTCGTGGATAATCCGCGTGCTGTTTGCTTTGCGAGGTATGCCTGCCCGTATGATGACATTGAAAGGACTCGATAATTCCCGCTTTATAATTCTGGAGAAAAGCCCGCATGAATTAGCCATAGGACTGATTGGCCAGTTCTGGCGGCCCAGCGGGAATTTACAGAAGTTTAATCCGGATGAGTTTATATCATTTAAAGAAAATGGTTTCTGCAAAGCCGTCTGGACATTTAACGTACTGGCAACAAAACCCAACACTACACTGGTGCAAACCGATACAAGGATTTATTGTACGGATGCAAAAGCCTTAAAAAAGTTTTCGCGCTACCGGTTGTTCATCCGGCCGTTCAGCGGGTTGGTGCGTATGGAAATTTTACGCGGCATTAAAAAGAAGGCAGAGCGACCTGGCAGCAGTGGATATTTTTGAGATTCTACTTTTATCATGGCTTTAAATTCTTTTCCAGCACCACAAACTCAAGCTCCATTTTGGGAATACCCCATCGCACATCGGGTACTACAAACGGTTTGCGCTCACCGGTTAACCGGTAGCCGTGCCGCACATACCAATCGATCAGTTCCTTTCGCACGGAAATCACCGTCATAAAAATTGCATCAATATTATTTTGTGTAGCAAAGTCTTCTGCCGCTTGCATTAATTTTTTGCCAATCCCTTTACCCTGTGTATTTGGCTTTACGCTCAGCATACCGAGATAAACCCGGGCTTTTTCTGTCCGCAGCTCTACACATCCGAGAATTTCATCCTGTTCGCGATAGGTTAGAATAACAGTACCGGGCTTTTGAATCAGGTCGCGGATAGCAGCTTCATCAATCCGGGTACCATCCAGCAAGTCGGCTTCTGTAGTCCAGCCTTGCCGCGAGGAATCTCCGCGGTAAGCGGAGTTCACCAGTTGATTAAGCTGAGGCGTATCTGCGGGTGTTGCCGGAACGATCATGGCTAAAATATTTTGAGCTGAAGGTAGCAAAATGTTGTCGTCAGGTTTCAATCCCCCGTCATAACAAACGCGCCCCAGAAATAAGGCTGCGGATATTTTTTCTTGAGTTGCTGCTGGGCCAGCCGCAGAGCTTCTCTTTTGGATTTTCCTTTCAGCCATTCCCGGTAGAACAGGTTCATCAGCTGTTGTGTAGCGGTATCGTCCACTTTCCAAAGGCTCATCATAATGGTTTTTGCCCCCGCTACCTTAAGGGTGCGTTGTAATCCGTAAACCCCTTCACCGGCTTCAATGCTGCCCAGCCCGGTTTCGCAGGCGGAGAGAACGACCAGCTCGGTTGAATCCAGCGTAAGATGCATGGCTTCATACGCAGTTAAAATTCCATCATCGCGACCCGGCAACGGGTTCGCGGCATGAGCCAGCACAACACCGGATTGCAGGATTGATTGCAGGTGATGAGGGTTGGTTTCTTCGCCCGAAGGCTGAACAAAAAAACCATGCGTAGCGAGGTGTAACACGGTCGGGTTGCTCAGTTCCTTGATCGATTCTTCGTTTGCCTGTTGTGCGGTAAGCACGTTTGTTTCCCATGCTTTTTGTTTCAGCAGCGAAGCAATTTCTTTTACTTCTTTCTCGGTCCCCTCCAGGTCGGTAAAGCCGCTTCGGGTTTTATCTCCGGTTGAAGCATCGCTGACGCCATAATCGGGCCGGCCCAGCAACACGGCCGTGCGTTTGTTTTTTGCTTTACGGGATTGGGAAGATTTACCCGGTATATCTCGTGTATTGGTTACTAAGTGAAGCTCAAGCTCGTCCACTACAAATTTTTTGCTTTTCGGATTTTGCAGCGTGTTAAAATTAACTTCATTGAAGATACCGTCTGGCGACAAATAAACTTTCTTCAGCCTGGGAGCATATTTTTTGAGCGTGTCGTAAACGGGCTTCCAGAAACGATTGTAGGAAATGGTATCGGTGGTTTTAAACCGGATGTTGTTTTTGTAGTACGAAAGAAATTCTTTTTCCAGATTCCGGGTCTTGCTGCTTTTGATGATGGCTATTTCAGGGTGATGTTTGGTTTGCGGTGTTATGATCAGCGCAGCATAAATCAGCCCGTTGTAATAGCGCACCAGCTCTACCGCGGCCTCGCCCGGTTTTAATTTTTTCTGAACATCCTGCCAGCTTACCGGTTCGGTTACAAAGCCCTTCCGGAACATGGAGGAGTACTTGTTAAGCATGCTCTCCAGCGATTCAGCATGTTCAACAAGACTATCCAGGTTTAATCGTGTGCTGCCGGGCAAATTATATTGCTGTGCAATTTGTTCCTTTAGCCGTTCCCATTTTTCGAAGCGCCTGATCAGAAACGTGTCCTTGCTGGCCAGGATGTTTTGTTTCATCCGGGCAGTGGCATTCAGGATCAACGCTTTGGTGCTCAATTGAAGATTATACAAATCACCCAGGCTGTTTTTGGAGAGCTGCTCTTTCGGTAATCCCGGTAAGGGAATAGCGCCTGACTTAACCAAGGCAAAGTTGGCATACTCGTTTACAAACAAAGCATTGTGCTGGTAGAAGCTGCGTTTCTCACTTTCCGACAGGTAAGCGAAATTCTTTTCTACATCGGTTAAAACTTTTTGTACGGCAATTTTAAATAACGAGTCTGCCTCCGTATAGCGGTTTTGCCATTGGTACGTTTCGGCCAGGTTGTGCACCAGCGTTTGATACATCTGGTTGTTCTTGCCAAAATTCTTCTCCTGTAGTCGCAACGCTTCTGTCGTGTAGCGTTCACTTTCTCCTAACAAGTCCTGGTTGAAATATAGCTGGCCCAGGTTGTTCAGGGTGGTGATATAATCCGAGCTGTTTACCCCCTGTGTTTCGCTTATTTTTTCAAGGACGTCTTTCAAAAGCGCCCCTGCTTCTTCCGGTCTTTCGGTTCGTTCATAAACAGATGCCAGGTTAAGCTGGGTTTGAAGATAGTAAGCCGAGTTTTCACCGTGCCCGTTATGATGTAACTCCAGCACTTCTTTCAGGTAAGCCTCTGCCCGGTTGGGATTTGTTTCAATGTAATTAAGAGCAAGATTGTTGATGATGGTGGCGTATGGCGCATAGTCTTGATAGGTATCGCCCAGGTAATCTTTACAAAAGCTGATCAGGTTGGTATAGATTTGTTCAGCGCCTTGTATTCTGCCGGTGCGTTGCTGAATAACGCCCAATTGAATGCTGGCGCTTACATGGGCATCAAAAACCTGAAAGGAATTTTCGGTATAATAGGTATCACGCTTGGCAACGATTTTGCCGATTTGAATAATAGCCTCGTTATAATACAGCTCGGCCCGTTGATAATCTTCCAGCGCCAGGAAGGTGTTGCCCAGGTTTTTCAGTGTATTTACATGGGTGAGATGCCCGGTACCCAACGTATTGGAAATAGCCAAAAGATTTTGCTGCTCCAGGTCTTGCGCTTCGGAGTAAAAACCCACTTTCTTAAGCACAGAGGCCAGGTCATTTACACTGTTAAAATAATTGATATGACGGGCGCCAAACTCCTGCTCAGCCAGCTTTACAGATTGTCTGGCTAATGGCAGCGCTTGTTCGAATTGACCGGCATGGTAAGCCAGTGCAGTTTTTTTACTGGTTTCATCCCAGGATTGTCCGAAGACAAAAATAGGGAACAACAATAATGTGAATACCAGCTTCATAAAATGAAGGCATAAACTTACAAAGACAATTTTAATTCCCGGACTTTGGTGCGCGTTTCCTTGTTTTCACTCTATATTTAATAGCAAATTAGAACTATGAAATTTGTTGCACCATTGTCAGCCTTTGTGTTATTGTTCTCCTGTTCAGTTGAAAAACCTGAACCGCGGGTTTGGCAAAGCATGGAGCAAAGCCTGCAAACCCAACTCATCACCATACAGGATGGCGATACGCTGGAGCTGCCCGAAGGTAATTTTATGTTTACGAGGAGCCTGGTACTGGATGGCAAAAATTCGGTTGTGATTCGCGGTAAGGGTATGGATAAAACCGTTTTGTCTTTTAAGAATCAGGCCGAAGGAGCTGAAGGCCTGCGCATCAGCAACGGCAATAATATTGTGCTGGAAGATTTTTCGGTCGAAGATGCCAAAGGCGATAATGTAAAGGTGAGCGAGGTACGGGGCATTACATTCAGAAGAATTCGTTCGGTTTGGTCGGAAGGGCCCAGGACCGAAAACGGAGCCTATGCATTATACCCGGTGTTATGCAAGCAGGTAATGATCGAAGAATGCATTGCGGCCGGCTCGTCTGATGCCGGTATATACGTAGGCCAGTCCGACTCGGTAATTATCCGCAACAACAAAGCCTACTGGAATGTGGCCGGCATTGAAAGCGAGAACTCGCGCTGGGTAGAGATTTATGATAATGAAGCTTACGACAATACCGGGGGTATTTTAATTTTCGATTTGCCGGGGCTTACACAATACGGCCACAGTACCAAAGTATATCGCAATCATGTGCACAATAATAATCACAAGAATTTTGCGGCTAAAGGAAACATTGTGGCCAGCATTCCGCCCGGTACGGGCTTTATGATATTGGCTACCAACACGCTGGAGCTGACCGAAAACAAAATCATGGATAATAAGACGGTAGGCGTTGGCGTTATCAGCTATGAGTTGGTAGCGGCTCTTAATGAGGGCGAAGTGGAGCAAACATCCAACATAGGAGGTGTGCAAACGCTGGATAACAATTTTAAAAAGGATACGCTCTACAATCCCTTTCCTTACCGGATAAAAATTTACAATAACGAATACAGCAACAGTCATTGGTTCCCGGCATTAGGACACGATATCGGGAAGCTGTTTGCCATGAAATCCTTCATGCATCCACCCGATGTGGTGTATGACGGTATTTCTGATCCTGAACGGCCGGACAGGCAGATTTGTGTAACGGAAAAAGAAGGCGTACTTGTAATGGTGCTGGATGCTGCCCATGATTTTGAGGGATTAACTAAAGATGCAACCGCGCTGGCTTGTAAAGATCAATGAAGCGTATTATTATTTTGTTGCTGCCGGTTTTCTTTTCATGCGCTGAAAAGAAACAGGAAATAATAGTCTTGCCCGAAGAGCAGGTACAGGTGGACTTATCGGCCATTGGCAAAGCAAAACTTTCAGAATACGGTTTTTTTACGGGCGATATGAAAATGCTTACGCCTGCTGAAGGCGTGGTGCCCTACACCCTTAACGCACCGTTGTTTTCGGATTATGCTTTCAAAAAACGCTTTGTAAAAATCCCAAAAGACAAGACTGTGGCTTATCATGCAGACGATGTGTTTAATTTTCCGGAAGGAACAATCCTGATTAAAAACTTTTACTACCCGGCCGATTTCAACAAGCCGGAAGAAAACATTCGCTTGCTCGAAACCCGGTTGTTAATTAACGAGGCCGGCACCTGGAAAGCGTTGCCTTACACCTGGAATGATGAGCAGACCGAAGCGTACCTGGATGTGGCTGGGAAAACCATTCCTGTTTCGTGGAAACAGGATGACGGGCAGATTCGCCAGGTCAATTACTCCGTGCCCAACATGAACCAATGCAAAGGTTGCCATTTGCGTGGCGATAAGGTAACGCCCATAGGCCCTGTGGCGCGACAATTAAACGGAGATTATCCTTTTGCTGAGGTTAAACAAAACCAGTTACTGTACTGGCAAAGTCATGGTTTGCTTGACGGCCTTCCTGATATAGGACAAGTTTCGCGATTGGCTTCATACGAAGACCAATGTGTGCAGGTGAATGAGCGAGCGCGTGCCTGGCTTGAAATTAACTGTGCGCATTGTCATCGGGCGGATGGCCCTGCCAAAAACAGCGGACTGCATTTGCTGGCAAGCGAAACAAATCCATCGCGATTGGGTATTGGTAAAGCTCCCATTGCAGCAGGTAAGGGTTCGGGCGGACTTTCATTTGGTATTGTGCCCGGCAAGCCCGATCAATCCATATTACAGTTCCGCATTGAGTCAACACATCCGGGTATTATGATGCCGGAACTGGGCCGTTCTGTTATCCACGATGAAGGTGTGGCGCTGGTGCGGCAGTGGATAACGGAGATGAAGTGAAGATTAGCATTGCGGAAATATCAATCGGCTATTTCTCAATTTCCCTGATCTCGAAATCTTTGCCCGTGCCAAACCTGATCGTGTCTTTCAAAAGATAACGTTCCAGCGTGTGCAGGTCTTTTACTTTAAAATCGCCATTGGTGAGAATACGTTCAATCTCAAATTCGTATTCGTCTCCGAAATTCCTGAGCCGGTACTTTTTGCCTACACGCAAAACATCAAACGAAAGACCGGGCATTAATTTAATCGCGCAAGGTCCAGTTCGAATCCGGGGAGTAACTCTCCGCCCTGTAGCTTTTGTGAAAAACCCGATATTTCTTCTGCTGGGTTTGCCGGTGTGTAGATGTAAACTTTTTTATCCAGCGGATCAATCAGCCATCCTAACAGGCATCCGTTGGTAATCCATTTCTCCATTTTTAATTTAAGCTGGCTTAACGAATCCGACTTTGATCGCAGCTCAATCACAAAGTCGGGGCATACAGGAGCAAATTTCTCCTGGTCTTCCAGCTTTAAGCTTTCCCATTTATGCCTGGCAACCCACGATACATCGGGTGAGCGCATGGATTTGTCCTTTAGCCTGAACCCCGTTGCTGAATCAAATCCATAACCCAAATGAGTATGCTTATCGGCCCATTGGCCAAAAATTGTTGTGAGCCGAAAATTAAGATTCCCGGTTATTCCGCCTGCTGGTGACATAATGATTAATTGTCCGTTTTCATCGCGCTCAATCCGTAGCTCTTTGTTGGCAGCACAAAACGCAAACAGCTCATCGTCCGTCATCGGGTATTGCTCCGGTATGCGCAGAATTACTTCATCCATAATCAAATGTAATAAAAGAATTTCAGAGCTCCTCCTCCCGCTCCAGCATCAGGATAGACGCCTGCGGAACGATAAAATATTTTTCACCTTCATATTGAACCTCCACCGCTCCCTTTTGAAGGAAGATGGCCATGTCGCCTTCCATCGCCTGTAAAGGCAGGTACTTTACCTGCTCTTCCTTACCTTTCCACAGATCATCTTCATCGGCCGGGAGCGGAAGCGGGTAGCCGGGCCCGACTTTTATAACAAATCCTTTCTGGATTTTTTCTTTCTCCTGCACACCGGGTGGAAGGAATAAGCCGCTTTCTGTTTTGTCGGACTCTTTAGCCGGACGGATCAATACACGATCGCCCACTACAATAAGCTTCTTCAGTTTGTTATCGGCTGTTAATTTTACAGACATAGCTTAACTAATTCTTGCGCGTTGCTTTGAACGGAAAGCTCATACCACTGGTGGACATGGTTCCGTCAATCTGGTCGCCATTTAATACGGCATCAAAAAGCACCAGCGCCCCGGAATAAAATAACTCGCCCGACATTTTTTGAGTTTCCTTACTGTAAACAAATTTCTCGATAGGAAGGTCGCTGCCATCGCTTATAAGTTTGGCGGTTAACACCCTCTCCACTTCTGCAATCGTCATCACGCCTTTAAAATCGCCCTGGGGTGTTCCGCTAATGGAATAGTCCCAGTCGCCTGCTGCGGAAGGTATTTTACTTACGATTTTGGTAGAGGCGCAGCCTGAAACCAGGCTTACGAGCACAATCAGGTAAAAATAGTTTTTCATCTGTTAATTGTTTTTTGTTTAAGGTCAGATGGAATGGCTAAATAATCATTTTCGGTTGGTGCAAAACGTCTGCATGGCCATTTCATATAGCTAAATAGTTTTGTCGAACAAGCTTCCCTGGCTTTTGTCATCATCAGGGGTTGAGTACAAAGGCAGCTTATTGATTTCTTTAATGAGCAAGCCGTCCTGCACATCAATACCTTTTTGAATGGCCTCACCCTGGATTTTTTCTGCATCCGCTTCCAGCTCCTTCATGCTGATCTGCTTCTCGCGTTTTTCCTGTGGTGGATTTAGTTTCTCGGATTTCTCAAACTGAGCCACTTTCTCTAAAAATTCTTTTGAGAGATCGGCTTCGGTACGATATACTAATTCAAAAAACTGCTTGGCAAAGAAACCGTCAATCTGGATCCTGCGTTTGCTCAGGTGCACAAACTTGCCGATTACCCGGCAGATGTTTTCGCGTTCTTCCGGGCTCATCTGCTCGGCAAATTCATATTCTTCAATCCGCCTTAAGGTGAGCAGCATCGGCTCTAACGAATCGCGCGAGATTACATAAACCGTATAATCGCTCAGGCGATATTCAAAAGTTTCCAGGTATTCCAGCGTATTGGTGGGCACCACCAGGAATACTTCTTTGCGCACATTTTCTTCTTTCACATACTTCATGGCGCCTTCGGCCTGCGCTTTTACATACGATGGAAAATTGGAAAGATCATCTCCGGCCGGGCTCTTGGCATCGAAGATGATATACTCGTCATTAATTTTTACGGTGTTATCGGGCTTGCCTTTAAAAGGCACTTTATCCACGTATTCAATGCCATGCCGGTGGCAGATGGCCCGCATACGGTTCTTTACATTTTCTTCATGCTTCAGCCACGTTTCTTTCAGCTTGCGAATGCGGATTATCTCGGCCTGGTTTTTTGCCGTCAGCTCCTGCTCGCGGTCATCCTGAATTTTGCGTTGAATCTCACGCAGCGAAGCCATAGCGTTGGAATGCTCCTGCCTGCGGAACTCATCTTCTTTTTTAAGCTTGCTGTTCTCTTCCTTTAGCTCCTGGAGGTTTTTATCCAGCGTTTCCAGCTTTTGCTTCAATCCATTCAGATCATTGGCCAGCTCGGTGCCGCGTTTCAGGTATTGGCTGTTGAGTGTTTCGAGTGTTACATTTTTATCCTGAAGCTCTTTCAGTTTTTCAGCCTGATGGTGTTGCGTGTTTTTAATTACCTCAAGCTCGGTGTTGGCGCGATTGAAGCTATCCTGCGCACTTTTTAGCTCCACCTTCTCTACAGACAGCGCGTTTTCCAGTCGCGTGTTTTCTGCTTTTAAGGCAGACGCGGTCGCATTCAGCTTCTGTAGCTCACCATTGGCCTCAACCAATTGCGATTTTATCCGGCCCCAGCCGAACAAACGCCCCCACCAGCCCAGCGATTTCAGGCTGTCAAAAAGTCTGCGGGTGCTATCTAAAAAAACCTCCATGCTGCGATTAAAAAATGTTTGTCAAAGGTAGTGCATTCGCAGGCCAGCGCAAAACAAGATTGTCGCATAGCTACTTAATAAATGCTTACCTTTGATAAGCAAAAAATCAGGATATGGTAACAACAATTACATCCAGCCGGGAAGCTATTGAATTAGAAGATAAATACGGTGCGCATAATTATCATCCGTTGCCCGTAGTGCTTAACCGGGGCGAGGGTGTTTTTTTGTGGGATGTGGAAGGCAAGCGTTACTACGATTTTCTTTCAGCCTACAGTGCCGTAAACCAGGGGCATTGCCACCCGCGTATTGTAAATGCGCTGGTTGAACAGGCAAAAGAGCTTACGCTTACCTCGCGGGCTTTTTATAATGATAAATTAGGTGTTGCCGAAAAATACGTGTGCGATACGTTTGGCTATGATAAAGCGCTGTTTATGAACAGCGGTGCCGAAGCCAACGAAACAGCCATCAAGCTGGCGCGTAAGTGGGGCTATACCAAAAAGGGAATTCAAGATAACAAGGCAGTAATAGTTGCTGCAAAAAAGAATTTTCACGGGCGAACAACCAGCATTATTTCCGCTTCATCCGATCCTTCGGCCCGAAAAGGATTTGGCCCGTTTATGCCCGGCTTTGAAATGGTGGAGTACGATGATGTGGCTGCCCTGGAAAAAGCATTGGCTAACCCGAATGTATGCGCTTTGTGGATTGAGCCGATACAGGGTGAAGCGGGTGTGTACGTGCCCCAACCGGGCTATTTAAAAGCTGCGGCTGATTTATGTAAGCAGCATAATGTGCTGCTGATGATGGATGAAATACAAACCGGCATTGCCCGAACGGGTAAGATGCTGGCCAGTGATTATGAAAATGTTCATGCCGACATCCTGATTCTGGGCAAAGCGCTTTCAGGAGGTGTGCTGCCTGTTTCGGTTGTGCTGGCCGATGATGAAATTATGCTGGTGATTAAGCCGGGTGAACACGGCTCTACCTTTGGCGGTAACCCGTTAGCGGCTGCTGTGGTAGTGGAAGCTTTGCAGGTTGTAAAAGATGAACACCTGGCTGAGCAGGCAGCGCACCTCGGTGAAATATTCCGCGACCGGATGAAGGCTTTGATAAAGAAATCATCGCTTATCACATTGGTGCGCGGCAAGGGGCTGTTAAATGCGATTGTTATAAACGATACACCTGATGGCCAAACGGCTTGGAATATCTGCCTGGAGCTTGCAGCGAATGGCTTGCTGGCCAAACCCACACACGGCAACATTATTCGTTTGGCCCCTCCGTTGGTCATAACGGAAGAGCAGGTTCACGAGTGTTGCGATATTATTGAAAGTGTGGTGCTGGCCTATAAAAAATAACTGTTAATCTGCTTCTCTGAACCGTAACTTTTCCGTGCTGCCTGCCAGCAGGTAAAGCTTTAGCTTAACAATCTTGAAAGAAGTTACTTCTCCCAATGCATTCACAAACCGGGTTTCACCATTTCCGGGACAAGCCATTTTGGTAGTAAGCATCGGGCCGAAAGAAATGTTGTTTCCTGTAGTTGTATAAGTTCCGCTTAGCCGGTTGCACCCGGTAGTACCTATTATTTTTCCATCAACTTTATGGAACTCTAATTGCGGGCGTTCTTGTGCGTAGTCAGCTTCGGTTATTTCGGTTTGATCAATCGCTTCCAACACCCAAATATCATTCAGCAAAACGGACTCATCTGCTTTTTGTGCAGCTAATCGCATTAAAACAGCCGGCTGCTTTTCAAGATGGTTCTCTGTAGCATCGGAAATGGTAAGGCTGCCATTGGCATTTACTTTTATTTTATAAGCCAACCTGCCGGGACTAAGGGTAAGCAATGAATCCGCCCCGGCTACCCACGTACCATGCACTTCGTAATTACCATCGGGCTTGCCCAGGAAAGTAATGTGTTCAATAAACGATGAGTCCGGCTCCAGCTCCAGTTGGTATTCAATGCTGATGCAGTCCTGGCAGGGTAAGGATGCTTCGTAAACACCAGCTACTTGCCAGGTAAGCGCAACCACATCCGTCTTTTTTTCCCGGGGCGCTTTGCAGGCAAATGCCAGTAGTGCAATAACAGCGAAATAATGCAGCCTCATGTTAATTGAGATTCATATCATAAGGGATAAGAAGTTTTTATCGGTTCAGGATATTTCTTTTGATAAGCTCGGCCTTTAGTTGTTCGGGCGATTCAAACCGGATGCCAGGCATGCCTACTGTAGCAGCGCCATCAATATTGCGCTGGCTGTCATCAATAAAAAGCGCTTGCGCAGGATTGATGCTGTAGCGATCAAATAATACCCGGTAAAAATCCGCAAAAGGCTTGCGTGTTTTTTCATGACCCGAAACCACAATGCCATCAAACCAGCTTAAAAACTCGAACTTCTCTAATGCCCACGGAAATGTTTCGGCCGACCAGTTGGTAAGCGCATAGAGCTTGTATTTTTTTGAATCGCGAATTTCTTTCAGGATGTCCACCGTGCCTTGTATGGGGCCGTTCATGGTTTCCTGCCAGCGACCATACCATGCGCGAATGGGAACCTCATGCTCCGGGAATTTAGCCAGCAGCTCATCAGTAGCTTCCTCGAATGACCGGCCGGCATCCTGCTTTTCATTCCAGTCGTGCGTGCAGATGTTTTCTAAAAACCAGGTTACTTCCTCTTCGGTTTTAAAAATTTTACGATAAAGGTAGCGCGGGTTCCAGTCGATCAGAACAGCGCCAAGGTCAAAAACAATGGTGTTTATCGGTGCACTCATTTAATTTATAGCTTCAATTCGATCAATAAAAATGTTTACCAGCTTGTAGTTTTCATTTAACCGGATTACTTCCGGCCAAACTTGTGTCATGCGTTGAAAGAAATCTTTCATTTTCAGATTGCCAAATCGGATATGGATAACTTTAGGTGGTGGGCTTTGCAGCATAACCCGATTTGAAAAATCGCTATCCTTTGAAATTATAGTAAGATTATGCTCCCGGGCATAATTCCAAATAGTTGAATCTTTCCAGGTATCGTCAATATCAACCTGATGTATGTAATCCGGATTATTCCAAAGTGAAAAATAATAGGGGAGATTTACATCAACTAAAAACCTGGGCATACTAAGCCAGCTCTTTAATGATATAATTGCGATTCATCAGATTTGAGGCAAAGCGCAGGCTGGCATCAATATCAGCATCCTCCAACGAGGGATATTGTTTCAGAATTTCTTCCCTGCTTTCCCCGGCACTTAAAAATTCCAAAATAGTTTGAACCGTTATGCGCTTACCGCGAATAACGGGCTTCCCCCCACAGATCGCTTCGTCAATAACTATCCTGTTTTCTAATTCCATACGCCATATCGGATTAGTGAAGGTTGTAAAGATAGTTAAACTTTTTGAGGAGCATGAGAGGGAAATGCCCACTTTAAAAATTCCGGCAAGGCCCGCCCCCAGGTGGGCAAGTCGTGTGCACCATCAGCAAGCTCCAGGTATTGTATGTCGTGAAAAGGCCGGTAACCTTTCTTAACCAGCTCTGCGATCAGGTCAAGCGTATCATCAATGGAATCAATCACTCCATTTTTATTCCGGTCGCTTTGTTCGTCCAGCAACCCGGTCTGAAACCAGAACTTTAATCCCGGCCTGTATTTTCCTTTCCGGATTTGCTGGTGCATGATGCGATCGTAATGCTCGGAATAAAACCTGCTGGCAGAATCGCGTTTACGCCACCAGAACGACCCGCTGAAGGCTCCTATTCGCCCAAAGTAATCATGATGCCAGCCAATATCTACTGCCGACAATCCGCCAAGCGAAAATCCGGCAATGGCACGTTCGGCCGGTTGCCGGGAGATGGGGTACCGGTATTCGATATACGGAATCAGCTCGGTCATGATAAAACGGCTGTAGGCTTTTGCTTTTGTTCCGCGCTTCTTAAAGTCGGGTTTGGCAGCTACACCGTACTCCTGCATACGGTCGCCTGCGTGCACGGCAACCACAATTACATCGGGAATAGATTTTTGTGTGGCTAATTGTTCCAGCGTGGACTCAAGCGAAATGGCCTTGCTGTCCTGCCCGTCATTCAGAATGAGCAGCGGATAGCCGTGTTCGGGGTTGCGTTGCCCCTGTGGAACAAAGATTTCCACCACAGTATCGCGTTCCAGCAGCTTAGAATGTATATCGGTAAGTTTTTCGGGATGATAATGCGAAGCCGGCACCGGGAATGAAATAATTAAATTCGATAGCTATTTTAAAACGCATTTCCGATTTTCAACGGAAAATTGTTGCCACAAAAATAAGAAGTTTGCTATGCCGCACGAACATTATCATAAATGGTATTCGCCCCGCCTGAGCCGCGATATTGAAGTGCTGGCCTTTGGCACACGCGGTTACCCGGTTATCCTGTTTCCTACCTCTATGGGGCATTATAACGAAAACAAAGATTTTAAGCTGATTGATAGCGTTGCCTGGTTTTTAGATGAAGGCCTGGTTAAGATCTATTGTGTGGATGGAATTGATGAAATGAGCTGGTACAATAAAAATGTTCATCCGGCCGACCGGGTGCGCAATCATACCTGGTACGACCTGATGTTGCTGGATGAGCTGGTGCCATTAGCACAGCACGAAACAGGCGTGAGGCGCGTGGCCACTGCGGGCTGCAGCTTTGGCGGCTATCATGCTACCAACTTTGCATTTAAGCACCCCGAAGTAGTGAAGTACGTGTTTAACATGGGTGCGGCATTCGATATCAAAGATCAGCTGGACGGATATTACGATGATAATGTGTACTTCAACAATCCGCTCGATTTTATTCCCGGTGCGCATAACCCCTACTTTGCCGATATGTATGTAGTGCTGGGCACCGGCACACACGATATGTGCTGGGATGCCAATGTAAAAATGGCCAACATCCTGCAGAACAAGGGTGTGCACTACTGGCTGGATGTACGCCAGAATGCCCCGCACGACTGGCCCGCATGGCGCGAAATGTTCCCGCATTATTTGTCCCTTATCCGGTAGCTTTTATACAATCATAAAAAAGAAATAATTCAAACACCTAAAATTTTTACGCATGAAAAAAATCGGAATACTGCACGGCATGGAACGCTCTTTCCCTGAAGCCTTTGTCGAGCGCATTAACAAGATGGGGTTAAAAGATATTATAGCAGAGCCCGTGCTGGTAGATAGGGTAAGCCAGGGCGAGCCAACCGACTATGCGGTAATCATCGATCGTATTTCACAGGATGTTCCCTTTTACAGGGCTTACCTGAAAAATGCGGCTATATCCGGCACGGCTGTGATCAACAACCCGTTCTGGTGGAGTGCCGATGAAAAGTTTTTTAACAATGCGCTTGCCGTTAAGATTGGCGTACCGGTTCCCAAAACCGTTATACTACCTTCGCACGAGCGCCCTGCCGATACAGGTGAAGCATCCTTCAGCAACCTGAAATTTCCGTTAAGCTGGGAAAAAATATTTGAGCACATCGGCTGGCCGGCTTATATGAAGCCCCATGCCGGTGGCGGATGGAAGAGCGTGTACAAGCTCAACAATATGGACGATTTTTTTAAAGCCTATGCCGAAACCGGCCAGTTGGTGATGATGCTGCAGGAAGAGATCATCTTTGAGGAATATTTCCGTTGCTATTGCCTCGGCAGAAAGTACGTGCGCATTATGCAATACGAGCCGCGTAATCCGCATCACTTGCGTTACCAGAGCAACAACGGGCCCGCATCTGAAAAGCTGCTGAAAAAAGTGCGCGACTACGTGCTGGATTTATGCAATGCGTTAGGTTACGATTTCAATACCGTTGAGATGGCCGTACGCAACGGTGTTCCGTATGCGATTGACTTCTGCAACCCTGCACCCGATGCCGATGTCCATTCCGTAGGCCAGGAAAATTTTGACTGGGTGGTAGAGCATGCCGCCAAGATGGCGGTAGAACGTGCACAAGTTCAGAAGCCCGGCAAGGACAACCTTACGTGGGGAACTTTTGTTACCAGCTCAGTAGCGGCATTTGAAGCAGGACTGGTAAAGCCCAAAGCCACCAAAGTGGCTACCGGCAAAGAAGTAAAAGCCAAATCACCGAAAAGCAAGTAGAATCTAACTGTTGGTTATTAGTATATGGAAACCTTCACACTGGGCGTTGAAGAAGAATATATGGTAACAGACCCGCATACGCGGGAGCTTACCTCGCACGATCAGAAAATTGTTGAGCTTGCCTCGCAGGTTATCAAAGACAGCGTAAAAGCCGAAATGCACCAGGCTGTAGTGGAGGTGGGCACCGGTATTTGTAAAGATGTAACACAGGCTTACCAGGAAATTGCCACGCTGCGTAAAGTAGTAAGCGAAGTGGCGGGTTCGCTCGGGTTAAAGATCGGAGCATCGGGCACACACCCGTTTTCGCACTGGAGCAAGCAGTTGATTACACCCAACCCGCGCTATGATGAAATTGTGCAGGAGATGCAGGAAGCAGCGCGTTCCAATCTCATTTTTGGGTTGCATGTGCATGTAGGCATTAAAGACAAGAATATGGCTATCCATATTCAAAACACCGTGCGCTATTTTTTGCCGCACGTGTATGCGCTCAGTTGCAACTCGCCTTTCTGGGAAGGCCGCAACACGGGCTTTAAATCATTTCGCACGAAAGTATTTGATAAGTTTCCCCGCACAGGCATCCCTGATAAGTTTGATGGCTGGGATGATTTTAAAAACTATGTAAACCTGCTGATCAAAACCAACTGCATCGACAACGCAAAAAAGATCTGGTGGGATGTACGCGTGCATCCGTTTTTTGATACCATTGAGTTTCGTATTTGCGATGTGCCCATGCGTGTGGAAGAAACCGTTGCCATTACGGCAGTGTTCCAGGCATTGGTGGTAAAATTATACAAGCTTCGTTTGCAGAATATGAGCTTCATTATGTACACACGCGCGCTCATCAATGAAAACAAATGGCGCGCATCGCGTTATGGAATCGATGGCAGGCTGATTGATTTTGGCAAGCAGGCTGAGCTGGATACACGCGCATTGATTTTAGAGCTGCTCGATTTTGTGGATGATGTGGTGGATGAGCTTGGCAGCCGCAACGCGATCAATTATATTCGCACCATATTAGAGCAGGGTACCGGTGCCGACAGGCAACTGGCTGTGTATCGGGAAACCGGAAGCCTGGAAAAAGTGGTTGACTATATAACAGACGAAACCCTGCGCGGAATTTAAACCAACTCCATTGACTCAGGAAAGCCAGATCAAAATAGCCGTGCTCGATTTATATGAGGGCGAACCGAACGAAGGGATGCGCGGCATCAAACAACTGATCTCAAGTTTCGCCAGCGATTGCCAGCTCAACATGGTGTATGAGATATTTGATGTGCGCGGCAAAAACGAAATACCCGATTTAAGCTTCGATGCTTTCATTTCTTCAGGCGGGCCGGGCAGTCCGCTCGATAGTGCCGGCTCGTTGTGGGAAGAGCGTTACTTTAACCTCGTGGACTCCATCAAAGCGCATAACCGGCAACATCCCGACAGGAAGAAGCATGTGCTGTTGATTTGCCACAGCTTTCAGATTTATTGTCGTTACTACGGGTTAGGAACCGTGTCGAAGCGGAAATCAACTTCGTTTGGCGTAATGCCAATTCATAAGACCACCGAGGGGCTACACGATCCTTTGTTTCGCTCGTTAGGCGACCCGATGTGGGCCGTTGATTCACGCGATTACCAGATTACACAACCGGATGCTGAAAAAATTGAAGCCGAAGGAGGCGCCCTGTTATGCATTGAAAAATACCGGCCGCATATTGATCTTGAAAGAGCCGTGATGTCCATTCGTTTTAACGATGCCATCATCGGTATGCAATTTCACCCGGAAGCCGATGCCGCAGGTATGCGCATGTATTTATTACGCGAGGACAAAAAAGCGCATGTAATTGAAAAGCACGGTGAAAAAAAATATTGGGAGATGCTAAACCACCTCACCGATCCGGATAAGATTATGCTTACCTACGCTACCGTAGTGCCGCGGTTTTTAATGTTAGCCCTGCGTAATCGCTTAAGCTCCGTTTCTTTATGATTGCCAGCGCCCGACAGCAATTCAACCAGCAGTTCTCGGAAGAGAAGTATAAAAAATTTATTGCCGATCTGAACAATGAGTTTCAGTACAAAATTCCGTTTCGGGTAGCGGAAAGCCCGGTGTTTGTGGATAAGGAGTTTGGCGCAAAGCTTTTTAAGGCAGCCGGTGAAATTATAGATGTAATCGTAAAGCCTGACTTTAAAGGTAAAATGCAGGGTGCGCTTCCGGCAAATGTGCGGGTGCCCAACGAAACAGCTAACGCCTTGTTTATTGCGCTGGACTTTGCCGTATGCACCGAGAATGGTGAGCGCGTGCCCCGCCTGATTGAAATGCAGGGCTTCCCTTCGCTGTTTGGCTACCAGGATTTTTTGGGAAATAAATTCCGTGAGTATTACCGCATTCCTGACGATTTGCATTTTCATTTTGGATTAAATTCAAAAGAATACTGGCAGCGAATCCGCGAGGTGATTGTTAAAGATCACGATCCCGATCATGTAATTCTGCTGGAGATAAATCCGCTGCAGCAGAATACAGCCATTGATTTTCTGATTACTCAAAGACACTTGGGTGTTACACCGGTGCATTTGGGTGATGTGATCGTTCGGGGCCGGAAATTGTATTACAAACGAAAGGGGATAGAAATTCCCGTGCATCGCATTTATAATCGCGTGATTTTTGATGAGCTGCTCGCACAAAAAGACCTGAAAACAGAATTTCATTTAACCGAAGATGTGGATGTGGAGTGGGCCGGGCACCCGAACTGGTTTTTCTATATCAGCAAATACACCATGCCGTTTGTGCAAAGCAGTGCCGTGCCCGAATGTAAATTTTTGAATGAATACACAGCATGGCCCGGTAACCTGGAGGATTATGTATTAAAGCCGCTTTTTTCTTTTTCGGGAAGCGGTGTAATCTTTCATGTAACGCAAGCCGACCTGGATGCGATACCGGTAGCCGAACGAAAAAACTTTATGCTGCAACGCAAGGTGCATTACGAACCGGTTATCCAGGCCCCTGATGGCTTGGTTAAAACCGAGATCCGGTTGTTGTTTACCTGGAACGAAGGCGAACCCCGTCCGCAGCTCATCACCAACCTGGCGCGCCTGAGCCGGGGCGATATGATTGGTGTAAAGTACAATAAGGATAAAACCTGGGTGGGCGGTTCGGTTTGCTTTTTTGAGTGATGCCCGGCAAGACGGTATCTGCAATTAGAAGCCACTAAACCGTTTTGGGCCGGGGCATTAAAGTAGATGTGGTTTTAGTGCCTGCGGTGAGGAAGCCAAATGGATGGCTCCTCAGCTTTTTGGGTGGAGGAAAGCCTGGAGTAAAATCCTCTAATTCTTTCAGAATTCATGGTTTTTAATAAAAAGATTGAAGCAGATTGAAAATAGCGGTTAAAACCTATTGACTTTTCATCCCTGTAATGTTACAGTACCGGTAAAACATTTAACACATGGGTACATTACGAATTTATACTTGTCCGGTTTGCGATTACAGCGTACTTACCAGCGCAGGTCCTGACGCAACCTTTAGTGCAGGCACCGAGACGTTCAAGTGCCTGGATTGCTGTGAAATTATGGACATCGCAACACGCGTCTGGACACCAAGGTCGATTTTGATCGATTTCGATAATAAAGGCCCGTTACTCCCCTTTGAAGGGACACCTCCTCCACGTCCACGTGTAGTAGAAGTAGTTAAATGCCCTGTATGCGAAGGGTTGAATTTGGAGTTGTGGGATACAACTTTAAAACCTTGCCCAAAATGCGATACGTCTTTAGAAGTTGACCCGGATATTATATGTATGATTGATTAGTTTAATAGACAAAGCTATTTCAACTTCTTTCTTCTCATTCTTCGGACATTCCTTCATCAGATCAAAGTGGTTTTTTATGTTAAAATGTGAGTTCAACCAATAAGAGCAACACCTGAAAGATTTTCAGAATGGAATTGAGGCCGTACCAAGTAGAAGTCATAAATAAGATTGAAGAGGAATGGAAGTTTCACGATAGCATTTTGCTTCAAATGCCAACGGGTACAGGTAAAACCAATGTTTTTTGTGAAATCATAAAGAGGCATAGGTTAAAAAACACAGGATCAAGGATACTTATTCTAACCCACAAGCGTGAACTTGTTTATCAAACAGTTGAAAGGTTAAAAAGTTTTTTAATTCCCTCGGTTGGTAAGATAATGGCAGGAACGGAAAGCAAACCAGATAACCAGATTCAAATTGCTACAGTACAAACTTTAATCAGGCGTAAAGGTAAACTTGATTTTCTTCGGAACATATCATTGATTGTTATAGATGAAGCACACCATACCCCTTCTGAAACATATCTTGATTTATTGAGTCATTATAAATCCAAAAACACTCTGGTTTTAGGTGTTACTGCAACACCAAGACGTACCGATGGTAAGGGCTTCGCAGGCATTTTTGGCACACTTGTTCAATCATGTAGTATTAAAGAGTTTATTGAACGGGGGTATTTAGCCAATGTGGAACATTATAAAACAGCATGTTATTATGATGTAAAAAGGAAATTGAGCGACATACCGATTGATAAATTGACCAACGATTTTGATGAGGTTAAGCTTGCGCAATTGATGAGCAATGAAGGTTATATGTCAGATGCTGTGGAAAGTTATTTGAAATACAGAGGTAACTATACAAAGTCAATAGTATTTGCCGTAAATATTAAGCATTCAGAGTCATTAGTTGCCAGATTTAACAGGAAAGGAATTAAAGCGGCTCATTTGGATGGAGACACACCAAAAGAAATGCGAAAGAATATATTAAGCGATTTTAACAATGGCTTAATTTCGGTACTCTGCAATGTTGGAATTGTTACTGAAGGATTCGATTGCCCTGATGCTGAGATAGTTCAATTGGTACGACCGACTAAATCGATAACACTTTATCTTCAGCAGGTAGGCCGGGTACTTAGGCCCAAACAGGATGGCAGGCATGCCCTAATCTTAGATAGCGCCTGTTGTTATGATGAATTTGGATCAGTAAAATCGGATAGAAAGTGGACATTGGAGGCCGGAGATGATGGGACTGAACCCCCTGAACCGGATTCAGGTAAGGATTCCGAGCCGACAAGACCGCCAGAAGATGAAAGGATAATGATTCAGGTTGATGAACCAGAACCACCTGCTGGCAATGCATGTAAACTGGATGAAGTCTGGTTGGAAAAACTTACTCCTGAGATACGAGAGTATTTTACAAAAAGATTTGCTTATGATGCTGATTTGAATCCACAAAAATTAATTCAGAATATCTGGAAATTGAAAGAGATAGATTTATCAAGAATGTCAGTTAAGTCTATCAGGAATTTAAAAGAGCTTTTAATATTCAAAGTTTAAACATATCAAACACAAATTGCGAGTCATTTTACCCTATTACAGATCTTGTGAATCTAAAAACTCTTAATATTTCGTATTGTAAAGCTCCTATTTTAAGGCTTCCCGATAACCCTGATAAATTATCCAATTTGAATATTTCAGGTACACCAATTTAAGGATATTAAAGAGATTGAAAAATATTCATTTTTAACCGAGATAATAGCAAACAGCACTAATTTTAAAAGCTATGTGCCGCTTGCTAAATTATCAAGGTTAGCCAGATTTTCCGGAGATCATTCGGGTTTTAATTCCTTACAAGATTTATGGAATTCAAGAGAATCACTTAGGGTTTTGGAATTGGCTAACTCGAACTTAGACTCGTTGAATCTTATCCATCATTTTAAGAGAATAACTGATTTAGATATTTCGTTTACAAAAATTTCTTCACTGGGGAGCATTTATCTTTGCAGATCATTGACAAGGTTGGTAATTAAGGGAATTTACGTTAAAGACAAAAGTTTGGCAGAGATTCGTAGAAAACGACCTGATGTCTTTATAGAAGCTTGATTTTTTAAGTGATGTCTTTCACGGGACTCTTGGGACGCTGATGACGTTGTCCCCGCAATCCAAAGAGCTCGAATTGAAAACTGAAAAGTATTGAAATAATTCTCTGTGTTCAACATTACAATTTACGAACCCAAATATATTCACTATATTCACCTGCATGAGTAGCCACACATCAGAAGATACCGAAGGCTTTATCCCCGCGCATGGTGGTTACCGTAATTTATTCAGCTACCAAAAAGCAGAGATCATTTATGACGGCACGGTTTATTTTACCAATCGATTCTTCAATAAGTACGATCGTACTGTAGGGCAAATGGTGCAGGCAGCTCGTAGTGGCAAGCAAAACATTGCCGAGGCAAGCGTAGCTTCTGGTACATCTAAAGAAATGGAAATTAAACTTACTAATGTAGCCCGTGCCAGTTTGGAAGAACTGCTTATAGATTATGAAGATTTTTTACGCACTCAAAGGCTGCCTGCCTGGGAAAAGGAACATCGGCTGGTCGCCCGTTTGCGTGAGCTTAATCGCAGTACCCCCAAACCTACTTACGAAACTTTTAAAAGGGCTATTGAGCATGAAAATCCCGAGATTTGTGCCAATGCCATGATAACTTTGATAAAAATTACTACTTATCTATTAAGTCAGCAGATAAAACAACTTGAAGCGGCCTTCCTTAAAGAGGGTGGTTTACGGGAAAGAATGACCAAAGCAAGAATAGAGAAAAGAAATAAAGGGAAGTGAAGTTTTTTCACAGCATTGTAGGTGCCGAAGGCGTTGTCTTAACAGTCCCAAGAGTCCTGTAAGGTGAACTGCAATAACCGTTTCTTCAACTTAAATAAATCCACAGGTTTAAAAAACTTCCTGCTTACTCATCTTTCAGCACCTCCACCGGGTTGGTAAGCGCGGCCTTAACTGAATGATAGCTCGTAATCAGGATAGCCACCAGTAATGTGCTCACACCGGTTAACACAAAAACCCAAGCCGAAGGCGTGATCCGGTATGCAAAATCACTCAGCCACTTTTGCATGAGCCAGTACGAGAACGGGGCGCCAATCACAAACGCAACAAGAATAAGCCTAGTGTATCCCTGCGAAATCAATTTCAGAATATCCCACACCGATGCGCCTGAAACTTTACGGATGCCGATTTCTTTGGTGCGCTGCTCCAGCGAATATACGATCATGCCTAATAATCCAAGCGCGGCAATCATCACGGCTAAGGTTGCCATGATAGTGAGCACTTTTCCGAATTGCTGCTGGCTTTTAAATGCATTGGCAAAAGCCTGGTCAACGAAGTTGTAATCAAAAGGTGCATCACCGGCATGTTCTTTCCACAGCGCATTCAGACCCGAAAGGGTAGCATCCCACGAATCGCGGCTTTGCGGTTCTATGCGCAGGGCTAAATACTGGTTTTTCTGCGGGTATAGCTTGTCGGTTTTTATGTGAAAAATTGCCATAGGCTCAACGGAACCCCCCAGCGCCCAGTAATTAAAGTCGGCTACAACGCCTGCAATTTCAAACGAAGAATTACCGTATGTGATCTTTTTCCCAACCACAGATTCATCTACTTTCCAGCCGATTTTTTTGATGGCGGCTTCATTCAGGATTACCCGCTCAACATCGCCCGGGTTATCGGCAGAAAAATTTCGTCCCGCTTTCAGGCTGATGGAAAGGGTGGGAATGTAATTTTCATCTGCGCTGGTGAAATTCATCGGGAACACGAGTTCGCTGTTTTCCTCCACGCCAAAGGTATCTCCTCCCCGTATCCTGGGCGGAACGGAAGTACACCACGAAGCGCTGGTTACGCCCGGAACATTCAGCGCAGCATGGGCAAAGCTCTCGCCATTTTTCACCGCTTCCACATGTTTCAGTGTCAGCAGGTTTTCCCGGTTGAAACCGATATCCTTATCTGAAAGATAGTTAAGCTGCTGGAATACAATACCCGTGCAGATAATGAGTATGATGGAAACGCTGAACTGGAAAATCACCAGTCCGTTGCGAAAAGATTTTCCCCCGCGCCCGGCTTTTACTTTTCCCTTAATGGCTTCTACCGGATGAAAAGCGCTCAGGAAAACGGCAGGATAGCTTGCCGAAACAAGCGCCATGAGCAGGACAAGCCCTGTGATAACAAGGAGCAGTTGCGAATCGCTGAACAGGTTAAGCTGCAAAGATTTTTCAATAACTAAGTTAAAAGCAGGAAGCAGCAATTGCGTAAGGCTTATCGCCACCATCAAAGCGATGAAACAAAACGCAAAGGCTTCAAGAAAATAGCCGAAGCTAAGCTCCATTTTCCCAAGCCCTAAAATTTTCCGTACACCGGTTTCTTTCAGCCTGCGGGTGAATTGTGCCGTTGACAAATTCATAAAGTTGATGCACGAAAGCAGGGCGATAAATATGGCTGCCCCGATGAAAGAATAAATAACCTTGATATTTCCTGTATCATTCAGGCGATCGATAACTGTTTCGTCCGGCAGGTGAATGCTTGTCATGGGTTGCAGGAAGAGTTCCCACTTTTTTCCTGATGCGATATATTCATCCCAGGTTGTGCTGAAGGCTCGCCTTAGTGTTTCTCCTGCATGTTTCTGCGGAATTTTCGACAGCTTTTCCCGGACAGTTTCAACGTTTGCATTCGGGTCAAGCCGGATAAATGTTTCCAACTGTGTCCATACCCAGCTCCAGTAACGTTGTTCAGCCGCAAATCCACGCAATGAAAGCAATACATCAAATTCAATATAGGAATTATCAGGGTTATCTTTCACCACGCCAATCACTTGGTATGTTTTCGGGTCTTCGCCATCCAGTCCGCCTAACCGCACCAGCTTGCCGACAGGCTCTTCATCGCCAAAATATTTTTTGGCCGTGGATTGTGTCATGACCATTGTGTTGGCCGTAGTAAAAACAGACGCTTCATTTCCTTTGATAAGCGGGAAGTTGAACATCCTGAAAAAATTGGAATCGGCAGCAAACACATTTGTTTCTTCAAAAGCGATGACTTCGTTCGCTGAATTGGTATAGGAAATAACAAAGTTACCGGGTGTGTGGACGCTCGTGATAAGCTCTGCCTCCGGCAATTCTTCCTTTATCGCGTAAGCCACTCCCGGCCCTGTGGAAGAGAATTGGTTGGTAACGTTTTCTCCCCAGATGAAGGTCTGGTTGACGCGATAAATCCGGTCAACATCGTGATGAAAGCGGTCGTAGCTAAGCTCATGCCGTACGTACAAATAAATGAGCAGCGTGCTGGCCATGCTTACCGTAAGGCCCAGCAGGTTGATGAACGAAAACAGCTTTTGCCGCCTGATGTTGCGGACGAAAAGCAGGAGTGAATACTTGAGCATGGTTTCAGGTTTTGGCCCTGTATTGCCAAATGCGTACCAATAGCCTGGATGCCGGATTTTAACCCGGAATGGAGGGCAGCAGTGTTCGTTATTATGCAGAGGTGTTCGGTTTTGGGATGGAGGGATCAGGTGTTGTTGTTCCTAATCACGGAGGTTTTGGTTTTCTTCCCCCAAACCACCCTGTCTTTTCCATTCCAGTCCTTTACTACGATCACATTTTCAAACCCGTTTACGTTCATTATTTCACTAATCTCCTTGCCATAATGTTCATTAATCTCAAACCACAATGAACCACCCGGTTTTAGTGCCTGTTGTGCCTGCCTTGCAATTACCCGGTAAAATAAAAACGCATCTTCACCAACAGGGAACAGCGCAATGTGCGGTTCATAATTCAACACGTTGGGTTTCATGTTTTGCCTTTCCTGTTGCGAAATGTAAGGCGGGTTGCTTACCACCAGGTCAAACCTTTCGGTGATGGGCTCTTTTAAAATATCCAGTTGACTGAGCTTCACAGGGGCACTTAACCGACTGGCGTTTTCTCCGGCAACTTTTAATGCGTCCGGGTTTATATCAACACCATGTACCATACACAGCACTTCCAGTGCCAGCGAAATGGCAATACACCCGCTTCCGGTGCCAATGTCCAGTATATCCAATGTTCTGGCCAATGTTTTTGCATGGTTAATGATCTCATGTACCAGCAGCTCGGTTTCGGGTCTTGGAATCAAAACCGAACGATTAACCCGAAAAGTTCGACCGAAAAACTCAGCCTCGCCCAAAATATATTGAATGGGCTCGTGCACGTTGATCCGCCTTACATAAGGCTCCACTTCAGCCCATGCCAAAGGGATTTTCTTCTCAGCAAGAATATCGGTTCGTGTTATGCCCCACGCTTTTTCCAGCAGCAGGTAAACCATGCTTTGGATTTCGGGAACATCTTCCGGCAACGTAATCCTGCTTACCAGATCATGAAACAGTTCTTTGGAATTGGTCATGCCGAAAATGATCTTTGCAAGGTAAGTAATTTCTTATGTCCACAGACGAACATTACATGCTCCGTTGCTTTGAGCTGGCCCGGCAAGGTATCGGTTCGGTAAGTCCGAACCCGCGCGTGGGTTGTGTAATTGTGAAGGATGGAAAAATTATTGGCGAGGGCTGGCATAAGCAATACGGAAGCGCACATGCTGAGGTAAATGCAATAAACGGTGTGGCCGATAAGAATCAGCTAACCGGAAGTACCGTATATGTTAACCTCGAGCCCTGTTCGCATTTTGGTAAAACACCGCCCTGTGCTGATTTGCTGATCACCCATAAGGTAGGCAAAGTGGTAATTGCCAATACCGATACCAATACCCTGGTGGGAGGAAAGGGCATAGCCAAGCTAAAGGCTGTGGGAATAGAGGTGGTGCAGGGCGTGCTTGAGCGGGAAGGCCGCGAATTGAACAAACGGTTCTTCACCTTTCATGAAAGGCAGCGGCCGTACATTATCCTGAAATGGGCCCAGACCTTGGATGGTTTTATAGCGCGTGCCAATTACGAATCAAAGTGGATCAGCCATGAGCAATCGCGCCAGCTGGTGCACAAATGGCGCAGCGAAGAAGATGCCGTACTGGTAGGCACAAAAACCGCAGCGCACGATAACCCGCTGTTAACGGTTCGTAATTGGTCGGGTCGCAATCCCGTAAGGTTGGTGATCGACCGGTTTTTACGGTTGCCGGATAAGCTTTCGCTTTTTGACGGTTCGGTAAAAACCATTTGTTACAATGTGCTGAAGCATGAAGAGCATGCTAATCTCATGCTGGTGCGTTTACCGGAAAACAATTTCATAGAATCCTTATTAGAGCACCTGGTTTCAATTGGATTACAATCTGTAATGGTAGAGGGTGGTAGCACTACCTTGTCATTATTTCTAAATGCTGGTTTGTGGGACGAAGCCCGTGTCTTTACCTCAACGCGGCAATTTTATACAGGCATTGCTGCACCGGCATTTACCGGTTCGCTGGTTGCAGAAGAAAGGATTGAAGCCGATACACTCCGGGTATATTCACCCGAAGTTTTAAAACCGCACCACTAAGCGGCCACCGGTGCCGTAGAACTGAAACCGGGTTTTTATGCGGGCAGACTTTCCATTGTAGAGTTCAATGGCTTCAAAGGCGTGGCTTCGGAAAATGCTGGTGAATGACAGCGAGCCCAGCACCAACACGCCACCGGCTACAGCCATACCCCATTCGGGGTTGCCACCAGCCACCATAGTGCCTAACGGAAACCCGATCAGCACACCACCGGTAAACCCCAAAACATCGGCTGCATCATAATTCGCTTTCGCTTTTTTAAACTTTTCATAGGCCAGTGGTTCTGTTTTCAGAACCTGCAATACCTGCTTGGGACTTAATACAAGCGTATCCATTTCAAACCGTGCACCGCCAAAGGTTTTATACATTTTTATTTCGGAGCGGTCTTGTGCGTTCAAGCCGATAGCTGAGCTTATCAGCACAAGGAAGAAAAGATTTTTTTTCACGTAATTAATTCAATCGTTTGGCTACTTCATCCCAATTCACCACGTTCCACCAGTTGGCTATGTATTCGTTTCGCTTGTTCTGGTATTTTAAATAGTAGGCATGTTCCCAAACATCCAAAGCCAGCAGCGGTGTTCCTTTCAGCTCACTAACATCCATCAACGGGTTATCCTGGTTAGGCGTGCTGCCCACTTTCAGCGTATTACCATCTTTTACTAACCAGGCCCAGCCTGAACCAAACCGGCTCATCGCGGCCGCATTAAACTGCTCGATAAATTTGGGTACCGAACCAAATGCACCATCCAACGCGGCAACGACTTTTCCATACGGTGTGCCGCTTGCCCCCGGCTTCATTACCTGCCAGAAAAAATTATGATTCCAGGCGCCACCCCCGTTGTTGCGGGCTTTAGCCGAAAGCTTGGAGGTGTTTGCAAAAAACTCCTTTTCAGTGGTGAAAGAAATATTCTCGGCAGCAATGGCTTCGTTTATATTTTTAATGTACGCTGCATGGTGCTTGCTATAATGAATATCCATAGTAAGCCCATCGATATAAGGTTCCAGTGCCGCGGTGGTATACGGTAAAGGCAACTGGGTAAACTGCAGGGGTGCAGTAGTGCTTCCAAAAACCGAAGCCGGTACAGCCAACGCTGCCGCTGCGGTTACGGTCTGTTTTACAAATTTTCTTCTATTGATAGTTTCCATATTGCATCTGGTTTGTGTTCCCTAAACTGACCAATATCATGCCCAACTTGCGGCATGTGTGTAAATTTACCGAAAATAATTAGCTTGTAATCTCAATTTATATATCTATGGCTGATATCCTGTTTGATGAAATTCCTTCGCTTGACCTGGCCGATTTTACCAGTGGCGATCCGCAGCGCAAAAACAAATTTGTGCAGCAGTTGGGCGATGCTTACAACAATATTGGCTTTGCAGCCATCAAGAACCACTATCTTACTGATGAGCTTTCTGCAAAGCTTTACAGCGCGATAAAAAAATTCTACTCCTTACCCGATGCGGTTAAGCAGCAGTATGAAATACCGGGGCTTGCCGGGCAGCGTGGTTATATCGGCAAAGGGAAAGAACATGCCAAAGGCAGGAATACGGGCGACCTGAAAGAATTTTACCACGTAGGGCAGGAAGTGCTGGATAACGATCCGATCAAAAATGAATACCCGGAAAATATATGGCCGGCTGAAATGCCGGAGTTCAAAGACATCGCCCTGGATGTGTACAAACGGTTAGAGAAAACAGGCGTGCAGATGTTAAAGGCAATTGCGCTTTACCTGGACCTGCCTGAAAATTATTTTGATAATAAGGTTCACCATGGTAACAGCATTTTAAGGCCTATTCATTATTTCCCCATTGAAGACCCGGATGCTGTGCCGGAAGATGCTGTGCGCGCAGCCGAACATGGCGATATAAACCTGATAACGTTATTGATGGGCGCCAGCGCAGATGGCTTGCAGGTGCTGCGCAGGGATGGCAAGTGGATTCCTATTACAGCATTGCCTGAGCAATTGGTGGTAAATGTGGGGGATATGCTGGAGCGACTGACCAATAAAAAATTAAAATCTACCATTCATCGCGTGGTGAATCCGCCCCGGCATTTGATGAATACACCGCGTTATTCCATACCTTTCTTTATGCACCCGCGTTCGGAGATGGATCTCACGGCATTACCTTCCTGCGTGGATGCCGACCATCCCAAACTGTGGGATGATATTACGGCCGGAGAATTCCTGAATCAACGTCTTCGCGAAATCGGGTTGAAAAAATAAACGGACGTGAAGCAGGGGATACGGAATGAATTTCTAAAAGATGTATTCCTGTTATCGGTTACTTGTTTCGGTGGGCCGCAGGCGCACATTGCACATTTTCAGCGCGTGTTGGTGGAAAAACGAAATTACATCTCTGAAGCAGAGCTGATTGAGCTGAATGCCCTGTGCCAGGTAGTGCCCGGCCCCAGCTCCACCCAAACGCTTTCTGCAATTGGCTATCGTCTTGGCGGGGCAAAGCTGGCATACCTTACGTTGCTGATCTGGCTGTTACCTTCCGTAGCAATCATGACCATAGCAGGTATCCTCATCAACAGCTTTGCTAATAAGCATGCATCACTTGATTTTACACGATTCATACAGCCTATGGCAGTTGGCTTTGTGGCGTATGCAGCCTATGCCATCAGCCTGAAAACCGTTACAACCAGACGGGGTGCGTTAATCATGATTGCCGCGGGTGCGGCTACTTACATATTCAAGTCGCCCGTAGTGTTTCCGTTAATTCTTTTGGTGGCGGGCTTGATTACCGCATTTAACTACAAGGCACACCCCCGGCAGGAAAAGCAGAAGTTTGATGTTTCGTGGGCCAACTTTTTTTTATGGGCAGGTGTGCTGGTGTTTGCTGCTTTGCTGGGCGCTGCAACCAAATCCATTCCCGAGTTTTTGCCTGTGCGATTGTTTGAAAATTTTTATCGTAACGGCAGTTTGATTTTTGGCGGAGGCCAGGTGCTTACGCCTATGTTGTACACCGAGTTTGTACAATATGCGCCCAAGCAATACCTCACCCCCGAAGAATTTCTTTCCGGGTATGCATTTGTGCAGGGTTTGCCCGGGCCGGTGTTTTCATTCAGCTCGTATATCGGGGCGCTGGCCATGCGCGACTATGGCATTGCAGGTGAAATTATCGGGGCGATCATGTCAGCAGCCGGGATTTTTTTACCGGGTACGTTTCTCATCTTTTTTATGATCCGCATTTGGGAGAGCCTTAAAAAATTCAGGCCTATACGCGCATCCCTGGAAGGAATACATGCAGCCAATGCCGGGCTGGTTACTGCTGCTGCTGTTTTACTTTTTCAACCGCTGGTGGTGGGGCAAAGCGCGGCTTCCATTTTAACCGACACCGGGTTTGTATTGGGAACGTTCGCGCTTACCGCGTTTACAAAAATTCCTGCGTGGGCGGTTATTCTTATTGGCCTTGGATGCGGACTTATTTTATAGCAAAAAAGAGTATGCGGAATAATCTTACCTGCACATTGACCAGCGCTGAACTTCAGCATAGAAAGCAAACGGTGATTTCTTTGCTATCAAGATTTCTGAAAGCATAAAAAAACCCCGCATTTTGCGGGGCTTGATATTTTCAGTCGTGTACCGTTACCCTAATTTGAAGATAATCGGGATAACCATTTTCTGACGTACAGGCTTACCTCTTTGCTTACCGGGTTTCCAGGATGGCGCGCTTTGTACCACGCGCACGGCTTCTTCATCGCAACCTGCGCCAATTCCCTTAATAGCTTTTACATCTACTATTGAGCCATCGCGGTTTACTACGAATTCAACGAACACCCGGCCTTCAACGCCCATCCTGCGGGCCTGGGCAGGATACTTCATTTTTTCACCTACATATTTGTAGAAGGCAGGCATACCGCCTTTGGGTTCTGCAGTTTCTTCTACCACGCTGAAGATCTGATCTACATCTTCTTTTTCTTCGATAGGAGCTACTACTACGGCTTCAACCTTGGTATCTTCTGTTACTTCAACATCAAACTTAAGCTGAATGTCTTCTTTGATCTCTTCTTCATCCGGTACCTCTACAATCTGGGGCTGCTGAATGATAGGTGCCGGGGGAGGTGGTTGCTCGGTAGGGGGAACTTCCACAAGCTCTTCAAACACGTTTGTGCTTTTTCCCTGAAGATCCACCAGGTCATCGTCATAGCTTTTCCACTCAAAAGCCATGAAAGTAATGCCAAGCGCAACCAAAAGTCCTATGCTAAAGAAAAAGGACGTTTTCTTGGTCAAATCCGCTTTATCAGTTTTTTTAGCTTCCATACGCGAAATCTTTACAGTTTAGGAATTTCAAATATAGCAATAGAATCCGCTTAGCGGAGGTTAGTCACATAAAATCCGGAATTTTTTAGGGGGTTATTTACGATTACCGTAGAACATGGTCAAAAACACGGTAGGGAATATGGCTTTATTCTCGGTTGAGGGCATGATTTCTACCTTTTTGAAATAAGAATCCACCAAAACCCCGATTTCAAACCCGGTAACCTGCGATTTCAGAAATCCCAACTCGAAATTAAGAGCAGCTTTAAGGTTGGCGCCCAGCTGAATTTTAGAATCGCCAATACCTTCAAAAAGATTGCCGGTACCCAGAATATTGGAGTACGCATGATCGGGATTGTTGGGATCATACTGCTCACGCCTTGAAGCCCAGATGCTGTTATCTACGGCTCTTTCAATGTAGTACGGTGCCACAATGCCCAGGCTTGGACCAGCCGCAAAAACGGCTTTGATTTCTACTCCCTGCTGCGGGGCTTTCGAGAAAAGAATCAGGTCGCGGCCATACTGAAACCGCAAGGCATACAGGTAGTTGCTCTTTCCATAAATAAAAAAGTTGCCCGTATAAATGGAGTTGTGCCTTACTTCCTGCGGATGCTTCACATTCATAATCTCAAGACCGTAAGTCTCAAGCATATTGCTGTTAAGCTTTCTGGCCTTCTTAAAAACCAGCCCGCCAATAAATCCGCCAGCCGAATTTTTGTTTATTCCCCAGGTAAATTCTGAGTTATATTCATAGCTGTCCTGTGTCTGGGTAAATGCCGGAAGGGCGCCTGATACCAAACCTGCGAGAACTAAATAGAAAACTTGCTTCATACCACCTGCATTTCGTTCCTTCGAGGAATTAAAAGTAAAATAACTAACGCAGAAAAAATAGGGTTGTTATGGCAATTATGGCTACAGTTGATTACCAGGGGAACCTGAGAACCGAAGCAAAGCATGTAAAATCGGGAAATCTGATCGTTACGGATGCTCCAACCGATAATAACGGGCGGGGGGAGGCCTTTAGCCCGACTGA
>JAHCHY010000015.1 GCA_026129485.1 Cyclobacteriaceae bacterium | reverse complement strand
AAACTGGGGGGCATCGTTGGTTTGCTTAATGGGGCCGAAGGTCGCCTCATACTTGCTGATATTGTCTTTCAGCGCGGCCAAAAGGCGCTTGGCATGTTCCGGGGTGATAATAATTCTGGATTTTACCCGTGCTTTTGGTACACCCGGCATCAGGCGTATAAAATCGATCACAAACTCGCTGTTGGAGTGGGCGATCATGGCCAGGTTGGAATAGATGCCTTCCGCAATTTCTTCCGAAAGCTCTATGTTAATCTGGTTTTGGGCTGGGTTGTTCTTTTGCTCTGCCATGTTGTTAATTTGAAATTAGACAATTTGAAAATTAATCGACCTGCCAATCGCAGATAGGTTTGAAAATTTGAAAATCAAATAATCTGTAAACAAGAATTGCGAACAGTTCCCTATTCGCAATTCTCAAATTATCTCATTATCAAATTTTCAAATTAGTCTGCCAACTCTCTTTCCTTCGACTTACGCTCAGGCGAGTTAATCATGCGCTGGTACTCTTCTTCCGAGTTTACGATCAGGTCGTTAAAATGCCGCTGACCGGTACCCGCTGGAATGAGGTGACCTACGATAACGTTCTCTTTCAGACCCATCAACTGGTCGGCTTTACCGCGTATCGCAGCTTCGCTCAGCACTTTGGTGGTTTCCTGGAACGATGCAGCCGACAACCAGCTTTCCGTTTTCAACGAAGCCTGGGTGATACCCTGCAACGTAGGCCTGGAAACGGCTGATAAGGCATCGCGTACTTCCACCAGCTTCTGGTCTTTACGCTTCAAGGCAGAGTTTTCATCACGCAATTCGCGCGGTGTAATAATCTGTCCCACCTTGAATTTCTGAGAATCCCCTGCCTCCGTTACTACTTTCTTATCCAGCACGCGGTCGTTCTCTTCGCGGAACTCAAACTTATCCACGTATTCGCCCGGCAGGAAGGTCGTATCACCGGAATCAATGATCTCTACTTTCTGCATCATCTGGCTAACGATGCACTCAATGTGCTTGTCGTTAATCTTTACACCTTGCAAGCGATATACTTCCTGAATTTCATTTACCAAGTACTCTTGCACCGCAGTCGGGCCTTTGATAGAAAGAATATCCGAAGGTGTAATAGCTCCATCCGATAACGGCTGGCCTGCTTTCACAAAGTCGTTATCCTGAACCAGGATGTGTTTGCTCAGCGGCACAAGGTAACGCTTCTGAACACCATCTTTCGATTCAATGAAGATCTCACGGTTACCGCGCTTGATACCTCCGTATGTTACCACACCGTCAATCTCGCTAACCACAGCCGGGTTGGAAGGATTACGTGCTTCAAACAATTCTGTTACACGGGGAAGACCACCGGTAATGTCGCGGCTCTTACCCATTGTGCGCGGAATCTTCGCAAGCACCTGGCCTGCTTTGATTTTATCTCCTGCGTCCACCGCAAGGTGAGCGCCTACCGGAATGTTATACCCTTTTGTATCGGTTTTACCTTTTACAATAATAGCCGGGTTCTTGGTCTTATCGCGGGTATCGGTAATAACCTTTTCGCGGTGTCCCGTCTGCTCATCCGATTCTTCCTTGTACGTGATACCTTCAATGATCGATTCAAATTCGATATCGCCATCGTACTCGGAAAGGATAACGGCATTATAAGGATCCCAATAGCACAGCTCTTCGCCACGTTCTACTTTCTGGCCGTCTTTCACTTTCAGGAAGGCTCCGTAAGGCACGTTGTTGGTAATCAGAACGCGTTTCTCTTCATCCAGAATCCTGATTTCACCGGTACGGCCCATCACAACCTTTACCTTGTTCTCTTCGCGGTCGGTTGTTTCAACCGTGCGAATACCTTCAAACTCAACAGTACCAACAAACTTGGCTTTAATGTTAGCTTCTGTTGCAATGTTAGAAGCTGTACCGCCCACGTGGAAAGTACGAAGCGTAAGCTGCGTACCCGGTTCACCGATTGACTGCGCTGCAATTACGCCCACAGCTTCACCGGCCTGTACCATTTTACCGGTAGCGAGGTTACGGCCGTAGCATTTTGCACAGGCGCCAAACTTAGTTTCACACGTCAGTACCGAGCGAATTTCAACTTCCTCAATGCTGCTTTCCTCTATCTTCTTCGCAATCTCATCGGTAATTTCTTCGTTAGCTGCACAGATCAATTCCTGGGAGATCGGGTCATATATATCATGCACCGTTACACGGCCCAGAATTCTTTCCGACAAGGGTTCAACAATATCTTCATTGTCTTTCAGTGCCGTTACATGTAAGCCACGCAGTGTACCGCAATCTTCTTCTGTGATCACCAGATCCTGCGCCACATCCACAAGCCTGCGGGTTAAGTAACCGGCATCGGCCGTTTTCAGCGCAGTATCGGCAAGACCTTTACGTGCACCGTGTGTGGAAATGAAGTACTCCAATACATCAAGACCCTCACGGAAGTTTGAAAGAATCGGGTTTTCGATAATAGAACCTACTGAACCTGCGAGGTTTTTCTGAGGCTTGGCCATCAGACCGCGCATACCACCCAACTGACGGATCTGCTCGCGGGAACCACGGGCGCCCGAGTGCATCATCATGTAGATTGAATTAAACCCTTGCTGGTCTTCTTCCAACTGCTTCATCAGCGTGTTGGTAAGCATGGTATTGGTACGTGTCCAGATGTCGATAACCTGGTTATAGCGTTCGTTATCGGTAATAAGACCCATCATGTAGTTGTTCCATACCGAATCAACTTCCTGTTGTGCATCTTCTACCAGCTTCTTCTTCTCTACCGGAACTTTTACATCACCAAGCCCCATAGACAAACCACCTTTGTAGGCCATCTGGAATCCTAACTCCTTAATATCATCGAGGAACTTGGCTGTCTTGGCCTGACCGGCCACGCGGAATACATCGGCAATAATGGTTTGCAGCTTCTTCTTGGTCAGAAGCTCATCTACGAAACCAACTTCTTCCGGTACAACCTCGTTGAAGATTACGCGGCCTGCTACGGTCTCAATTATTTTTGATTCCAGCTCGCCAGTCTTCTTATCGCGCGTATTTACCCGTACTTTAACAATGGCATGCTTGGAAAGCTTGCCTTCGTTGTACGCAATAATTACTTCTTCTGCAGAATAGAATTTCTTGCCTTCGCCTAACTGGCCTTTGCGGCCTTTGGTGAGGTAATACAAACCCAACACCATGTCCTGTGAAGGTACGGTGATAGGCGCTCCGTTAGCAGGGTTCAAAATGTTGTGCGATGACAACATCAGCAACGATGCTTCCAGGATAGCTTCCTGACCCAGCGGCACGTGTACGGCCATCTGATCACCGTCAAAGTCAGCGTTAAACGCAGTACACACCAACGGATGCAACTGAATCGCTTTTCCTTCAATCAGCTTAGGTTGGAATGCCTGGATACCCAAACGGTGAAGTGTCGGGGCACGGTTCAAAAGAACGGGATGTCCTTTCAATACGTTTTCCAAAATATCCCATACTACAGGATCTTTACGATCTACTATTTTCTTGGCAGACTTAACAGTCTTAACAATTCCTCTTTCGATGAGCTTGCGGATAATGAATGGCTTGAACAATTCTGCAGCCATATCTTTTGGCAAACCGCATTCATGCAGCTTCAATTCAGGGCCAACCACAATTACCGAACGGCCTGAATAGTCCACACGCTTACCCAGCAGGTTTTGACGGAAACGTCCCTGCTTACCTTTCAGCATGTCGCTCAAGGACTTCAACGCACGGTTACCATCTGAACGAACCGCATTCACTTTACGTGAGTTGTCGAACAGGGAGTCAACCGCTTCCTGGAGCATACGCTTCTCGTTACGAAGAATTACTTCAGGCGCTTTAATATCAATCAAACGCTTCAAACGGTTGTTCCGGATAATCACGCGCCTGTAAAGGTCATTCAAATCTGATGTGGCAAAACGGCCGCCATCCAACGGAACAAGCGGACGCAATTCCGGTGGAATTACAGGAACCATCTTAATGGTCATCCACTCCGGGCGGTTCTCCACGCGGGTATTGGCATCGCGGAAAGCTTCTACCACTTTCAAACGCTTTAAAGCTTCGGCCTTGCGTTGCTGCGAAGTATCGGTAGCAGCCTGGTGGCGAAGCTCATAAGAAAGCTCATCCAGCTTCACGCGCGAAAGCAGCATCTCCAACGCATCAGCGCCCATTTTGGCGATGAATTTTTTCGGATCGTTGTCATCCAGCAACTGATTCTCGCGCGGTAATTTATCTACGATGTCGAGGTATTCTTCTTCTGTAAGGAAGTCCAGCCTGTTGATACCGTCTTCCTCTTTTACACCGGGCTGAATCACCACATATCTTTCATAGTAAATGATCTGATCCAGCTTTTTAGTAGGAAGACCTAACAGGTAACCAATTTTATTAGGTAACGAACGGAAGTACCAGATGTGCGCTACCGGAACCACTAATTCGATGTGGCCCATACGCTCACGTCTTACTTTCTTCTCGGTAACCTCAACACCGCACCGATCGCAGATGATACCCTTATAGCGAATGCGCTTGTATTTTCCGCAATGACATTCCCAATCCTTAACAGGTCCGAAAATACGCTCGCAGAACAAACCACCCATCTCCGGCTTGTAGGTACGGTAGTTGATGGTTTCAGGCTGCGTTACTTCACCGTGCGAGCTTTCCAGGATGGATTCCGGGGAAGCGAGGCTGATGGTGATTTTCGAGAAATCGTTGTTGATCTTTTTATTTTTTCTGAAAGACATCTTATTAGTAGTTAGTCTTTAGTAATTAGTTCTTAGTAACCAGTTGTATGTCCTGAGTCCTCAGTAACTATGTACTAAGGACTCAGGACTATCAACTTTTTTAATCCATCGTTATCTCCAGTGCAAGACCACGCAATTCGTGTACAAGCACATTGAACGATTCCGGTATATTCGGCTTCCTCATGTTTTCGCCTTTCACGATTGACTCGTATGCTTTCGCACGACCAATCACATCGTCAGACTTAATCGTGAGGATCTCCTGCAGGATGTGCGATGCGCCAAAGGCTTCAATCGCCCAAACTTCCATTTCTCCGAAGCGCTGACCACCAAACTGCGCCTTACCACCCAACGGCTGTTGCGTGATAAGTGAGTACGGCCCGATAGAACGAGCGTGCATCTTATCATCAACCAGGTGACCCAGCTTGAGCATATACGCCATCCCTACCGTTACCGGCTGATCGAACTTAGCGCCCGTTAACCCATCATACAGATAGGTGCGGCCAAACTCAGGTAGGCCTGCTTCTGCCAGCTCAGCCGATACATTGTCAATTGACGCCCCGTCAAAGATTGGTGTTGCATACTTGCGGCCCAGCTTCTTGCCTGCCCATGCCAACACGGTTTCGTAGATCTGGCCGAGGTTCATACGGGAAGGTACACCCAACGGATTCAAACAGATATCCACCGGTGTTCCGTCTTCCAGGAATGGCATATCTTCTTCGCGCACAATACGTGCAACCACACCTTTGTTTCCGTGGCGACCGGCCATCTTATCTCCCACTTTCAGCTTACGCTTCTTGGCGATATATACTTTAGCCAACTGCACAATGCCAGCCGGTAATTCATCACCTACTTCAAGTGTGAAACGCTCACGCTTAAACTCACCCGAAATTACGTTACGCTTGTTCAGATAATTCTTAACCAGCTCGGCAACCAGGT
Source organism: Cyclobacteriaceae bacterium (assembly GCA_026129485.1). Classification (GTDB taxonomy): domain Bacteria; phylum Bacteroidota; class Bacteroidia; order Cytophagales; family Cyclobacteriaceae; genus ELB16-189. Next base: position 108,370 of record JAHCHY010000015.1, on the reverse strand, counting down.
CATTGGTATGATCTTCTGTTGTCCAGCTTTCAAGGCTTATGTCCGCAATCAGGTTAACTTCTTCCGGTACGTTATAGTTGCTCTCATCGCGGTAGATGTTCTTGTCAGGAAAGAGATTGCTCTCAATTACCTTGGATGAGAACTTCACACCTTTGCTGATCAGCTCATCGCCAAACTTATGCTTAACACCCTGGCTGCTCTTACCACTCAACAGTGAAGTAAGCTTTTTGATCATATCCGAACGAAGATCGGAAAGCTCCTTGCTGTAGCGATTCTTCAACGCATCCAGCTCTTTCTTGGACTTGTTGCGGATGTCTTTATCGCGCTTGGGTCTTGAGAACAACTTGGTATCGATAACCACACCTTTCAGTGAAGGAGGCGCTTTCATGGAAGCATCTTTCACATCTCCCGCCTTATCGCCAAAGATGGCGCGCAGCAGCTTTTCTTCCGGTGTAGGATCGGTTTCTCCTTTAGGTGTAATCTTGCCGATCAGGATATCACCTTCTTTTACTTCCGCACCTACACGGATAATACCGTTTTCATCGAGGTGCTTCACCGCTTCCTCGCTTACGTTCGGTATCTCAGAAGTTAATTCTTCTTCGCCACGCTTGGTATCCCGAACTTCAAGCTCAAATTCCTCTACGTGGATTGAAGTATAAATATCATCGCGCACAACGCGTTCAGAAATTACAATCGCATCCTCAAAGTTGTAACCCTGCCAGGGCATGTATGCCACCAGCAGGTTGCGACCAAGCGCCAGCTCTCCGTTAGCTGTTCCGTAACCCTGGCACAGCGGCTGACCTTTGGCTACTTTCTCGCCTTTCTTAACAAGAGGAGTAAGGTTAATGCAGGTATCCTGGTTGGTTCTTCTGAATTTAATCAGGCTATAGGTTTTTACTTCATCATCGAAACGAACCAATTTTTGCTCATCCGATACTTCGTAACGAACCACAATTTTGCGTGCGTCAACAAATTCAACTGTACCGGCACTCTCGGCCAGGATCAACGTGCGTGAATCAAGCGCCACGCGGCCTTCCAGGCCAGTGCCCACAATCGGAGCCTCAGGACGGATAAGCGGCACAGCCTGGCGTTGCATGTTCGATCCCATCAGTGCACGGTTCGCATCATCATGCTCCAGGAAAGGAATCATAGAAGCCGCAATAGACACAATCTGGTTTGGAGCAATGTCCATATAGCGGATATCCTTCGGTTCCACCACGGGGAAATCCCCTTCAAAGCGGGCCTTGATACGCTCATCTTCCATTTCGCCATTAGACTTCAGCTTTACATTAGCCTGGGCAATGTTGTGCGTATCTTCTTCTTCGGCAGTCAGGAAGATTACTTCCTTGCCTTTTACTTTACCACTCTCTACCTTACGATAAGGTGTTTCTATAAAGCCCATTTTATTCACCTTGGCATGAACGCAAAGTGAAGAAATCAGACCGATGTTCGGACCTTCAGGCGTTTCAATCGTACACAAGCGACCGTAGTGTGTATAGTGTACGTCACGCACTTCGAAACCGGCACGCTCCCTGGAAAGACCACCGGGGCCAAGGGCAGACATCCTGCGCTTGTGCGTGATCTCGGCCAACGGATTGGTTTGATCCATGAACTGAGACAGCTGGTTGGTTCCAAAGAATGAGTTAATTACGGAAGACAACGTACGCGCATTGATCAGGTCAACGGGCTTGAAATCTTCATTATCGCGAACATTCATTCTCTCTTTGATGGTACGGGCCATACGCGCCAAACCAACACCAAACTGGGAATACAACTGCTCGCCTACGGTTCTTACACGCCTGTTGCTCAGGTGGTCGATATCATCCACCACTGCTTTCGAGTTGATCAGCCCGATCAGGTATTTTACGATCAGGATAATATCTTCTGTTGTTAATACGCGCTGGTCGAAGCTAAGATCAAGACCTAATTTTTTGTTGATCCGGTAACGGCCAACTTCACCCAGGTCGTAACGCTTTTCGCTGAAGAACAAGCTCTGGATAATATCGCGGGCGGTTTGCTCATCAGGCGCCTCTGTATTTCTAAGCTGCCGGTAAATCTGCTCGACCGCTTCTTTTTCCGAGTTTGAGTTATCCTTAGCCAGCGTGTTGAAGATGATGTGGTAATCGGCCACGTTTACATCTTCGCGGTGCAGGATAATGGATTTAACGCCAGACTCCAGGATTACATCTACATCTTCGGCAGACAATACATGGTCGCGCTCTAATAATACTTCGTTCCGGTCGATAGACACCACTTCCCCGGTATCTTCATCCACGAAATCTTCCGTCCAGGTTTTCAATACCCGGGCAGCCAGCTTGCGGCCTACTGTTTTCTTAAGCGTGTTTTTGTTTGCTTCGATTTCTTCGGATAGTCCAAAGAGATCCAGGATATCTTTATCTGAACCATAACCAATTGCACGCAATAATGTGGTTACAGGGAATTTCTTTTTACGATCGATGTACGCATACATCACTGCGTTTACATCGGTAGCAAATTCAATCCACGAGCCTTTGAACGGAATGATACGCGCTGAATAAAGCTTGGTTCCGTTGGTGTGCTTACTCATGGCAAAAAACACACCTGGCGAACGGTGCAATTGCGATACAATAACGCGCTCTGCGCCATTGATCACAAATGAGCCTTTCTCAGTCATGTACGGGATGTTACCCAAAAACACTTCCTGCTCAATAGTTTGAAAATCTTCATTGTCCTCGTCATTACAGGTAAGACGGAGCTTTGCTTTCAACGGCACGGAAAATGTTAATCCGCGGTCGATGCACTCATCTACGTTGTACTTGGGAGGATCTATGGTGTAATCCACAAACTCCAGCACGAAATTCTCGCGCGAGTCTGAGATGGGGAAGTTCTCTGCAAATACTTTAAAGAGTCCTTCGTTTTGTCTTTTTTCTGCAGGTGTTTCGATCTGCAAAAAGTCTTTGAAGGATTGAAGCTGAATATCAAGAAAATCAGGATACTCAAGAACCTTCTCAATTGAAGAGAAGTCAATCCTATTATTTACTGTTGTCTTCTTTGCCAAGGTACGTTACGTTTAAAATTTCCCGGACTAGACTAATCCATTACTAATAATTTGGGTACTATAAGCTTTATAAGCTATAAATAGGGAAAGACCCCAGCTCCAACTCAATGGATCTGGGGCCTGAATTCCGATCAGACGGTTACCCTTCGTCCTCAAGCAGAGCTGAAATTACTTCAACTCAACTTCTGCACCAGCCTCAACCAGTTGCTTCTTCAGGTTTTCAGCTTCGTCTTTAGGTAAGCCTTCTTTGATAGTTTTAGGAGCTCCGTCAACTACATCTTTAGCTTCTTTTAAGCCAAGACCAGTTAATTCTTTTACCAGCTTAACGATCTGGAGCTTGTTTGCACCTGCAGCTTTCAATACTACATCGAAGTTGGTTTTTTCAGCAGCAGCAGCGCCACCACCGGCTGCAGGACCAGCAGCTACGGCTACAGCGGCAGCAGCAGGTTCAATTCCATAAGTTTCCTTCAGGTAAGAAGCTAATTCGTTTACTTCTTTAACGGTAAGTTCTACCAGTTGATCGCCAAGAGATTTTACGTCAGCCATGATTTGTAAGTGTTTAAGATTCTTAAATTAATTTTGTTTTCTTTCTTCCAAAGCCTTTACCAGGCCTGCAACAGTTTGCTTGCCGCTTAACAAAGCAGACAATACATTCTTGGCAGGAGATTGCAGCAAGGAAATAATATCGCCAATGAGCTCGTTTTTAGACTTCAGCTCAGCCAGCGTATTCAGGTTTTCCTCCCCGATAAACAGGGTGGATTCAATGGAGGCGCTTTTAAAACCCGGTTTGCCTTCCAGTTTTTTTCTGTACTCCTGTATAACCTTTGCCGGTGTATTCCCTGTCTCCTTCGAGAAGATCACCCCGGAAAAGCCTTTCAGCGTACCAAACAGTTCTTCATAATTACCTTCTTGCTTTTCCAATGCTTTGCGGATAAGCGTGTTCTTATACACACGGTACTCCACCCCGGCATTGAAACACAGTCTGCGAAACGCATTAATCTGCGCTACGGTAAGACCGGAAGCATCGGTAATATAAAAGTGGTTGTTCTGAGAAAACTTCTCAGCCAACTCCTCGATAATTTGCCCTTTTTCTTCCTTGGTCATGTGCGTTTATTTATAGACCTACAACCGAACTCTTATCCACTATTACTCCGGGGCTCATCGTGGAAGACAGGGCTATACTTTGGATGTATGTGCCCTTCGATGAAGCCGGCTTTAACTTAACCACTGTGTTAACAAGTTCAGCTACATTGTCTTTAATCTTGTCTGCGCTGAAGGAAGCCTTACCAACACTGGCGTGAATAATTCCTTGTTTATCAATTTTGAAGTCAACCTTACCCGCTTTCACTTCTTTCACTGCTTTTCCAACTTCAAGGGTAACGGTACCGGACTTCGGGTTAGGCATAAGACCACGAGGGCCCAATACCTTACCTAACTTACCAACCTTAGCCATTACGGTAGGCATGGTAATAATTACATCAATATCCGTCCAGCCGCCTTCAATTTTCTGAATGTAGTCGTCCAGACCTACATGCTCGGCACCGGCATCCTTGGCTTCCTGCGCTTTGTCAGGTGTGCACAATACCAATACGCGAACTGTTTTACCCAAACCGTGCGGAAGTGTAACCACACCGCGCACCATCTGGTCTGATTTCTTAGGATCAACCCCCAGGCGAATGTCCACATCCACCGAAGAATCGAACTTGGTAAAGGAAATCTCCTTCAATACCCTGGCTGCATCTTCCAGAGAATACTCCTTCTCCGGATTGTACTTGGCCAGAGCGGCCTTTCTGTTTTTAGTCAACTTTGCCATTGTAATTCTTATTTATCCCAGGGGGCTGTGCCACTTACTGTTACTCCCATGCTGCGTGCTGTACCCGCAATCATTTTCATGGCCGAATCCACTTTAAATGCATTCAGGTCAGGCATCTTCAGCTCAGCAATTTTCTTGATCTGGTCCCAACTGATTGAACCAACCTTAGCACGGTTAGGTTCTTTAGAACCTTTTTGAATTTTAATCGCCTCCATAATCAATACCGCTGCAGGAGGGGTTTTGATTACGAAGTCGAAAGATTTATCGTTATAGATGGTGATCAGTACAGGCAACACCTGCCCTTGCTTATCCTGCGAACGTGCATTGAACTGTTTGCAGAAGTCCATGATGTTCAAACCTTTTGAACCCAGGGCTGGACCAATGGGAGGTGCAGGGTTAGCCTGACCACCTTTTACCTGCAATTTCAAATAACCGGTTACTTCCTTAGCCATTGTATTACTTAGTCTACTTTTTCTACTTGCATATAACTCAACTCAACCGGTGTATTTCTTCCAAATATCTTCACCATTACATTGAGCTTTTTCTTGTCCTCAAATATTTCCTCCACAGAGCCGGTAAAACCACTGAATGGACCATCCATTACTTTTACCGATTCGCCTTTGATAAAAGGGGTTTCCAGCTTTTCTTCAAACTGATCAACCTCATCTACCTTACCGAGTATGCGGTTAACCTCAGACTGGCGCAGGGCAACCGGTTCTTTTGAAGTAGCGCTGGAACCGTTGGTTCCCAAAAAGCCAATCACACCGGGAATGTTATTCACCGTGTGGTAGGCTTCGCCATTCGAAAGATCTGCTGACACCAAAACGTAGCCCGGAAAGAAGTTTCTTTCCCGAACACGCTTTTTGCCATTGCGCATCTCGTATACTTTCTCGCTCGGAATCAATACCTGCGGAATATATTCCACCAGCTTAGACCGCTCGATCTCCGTTTCCAGGTAAGATTTTACTTTCTTTTCCTGACCACTGATTACACGCAATACATACCACTTAAGCTCTCCCATGGTTTTTTCGGATTAGAATTCGCGGTAAAACCAGGACAAAGCATTATTGAACCCAAGGTCGATAACACCAATTATTACAGCAAAAATCAACGATGCAACCAGCACCAGGATAGCGCTGCTTTGCAATTCATTGAATTTTGGCCACGAAACCTTGTTACGAATTTCGTCAATGGACTCCAAAATGTAATTTTTAACCTTTTCCATCCATTTTTACTTTGCACGGGTGGAGAGACTCGAACTCCCAGCCAACGGTTTTGGAGACCGCTACTCTACCAATTGAGCTACACCCGTTTTTATATAGGTTTTGCTTACCTGATAGATTCAAATCCAGAACCCCCGGTTCTACTCTACCCATTGAGCTACACCCGTTTTTGTCTGGGTTTTGCTTTACCTGATAGATTTCGAATCCAAGAACCTTCGGTTCTACTCTACCCATCGAGCTACACCCGTTGTCTGAGCCCTTTTAAACTGCACCCGCAAACCGTCAATTCAAAAGGACTGCAAAGGTAGAAGAAGGGTAAAATAAAACAAAAGCGTTTCCAAGAAAAATCTCGGAAACGCTTTACTATTGATTTTCAATCAATTAGCCCTTAAAACATAAAGCCAAAGGGCTAACCTGAAAGATTAGTCAAGGATCTCGGTAACCTGACCAGAACCAACGGTACGGCCACCTTCGCGAATCGCGAAGCGAAGACCTTTCTCCATAGCGATCTTGTTGATCAGCTCCACTTCGATGGTAACGTTATCGCCAGGCATAACCATTTCAATACCTGCAGGCAATTTGATTTCGCCAGTAACGTCAGTTGTACGGAAGTAGAACTGGGGACGATACTTGTTAAAGAATGGCGTGTGACGACCACCTTCTTCTTTGGAAAGCACGTACACTTCTGCCTTGAATTTAGCGTGAGGAGTTACTGAACCCGGCTTGCAAATAACCATACCGCGGGCGATCTGGTCTTTTTCAATACCGCGTAACAGCAAACCCACGTTATCACCGGCTTCACCCCTGTCAAGGATTTTACGGAACATTTCCACACCTGTAATGGTAGAAGAAAGTCCTTCAGTAGCACCCATACCCAGGATTTGAACAGGATCACCTGTTTTGATAACACCGCGCTCGATACGGCCGGTAGCCACAGTACCACGACCAGTGATCGAGAACACATCTTCAACGGGCATCAGGAAGTCTTTGTCGATCAAACGAACCGGAAGCGGAATGTATTCATCCACAGCTTTCATCAATTCTTCGATTTTACTTACCCACTTCGCATCGCCATTCAGGCCACCCAAAGCAGAACCACGGATAATCGGAATCTCATCGCCAGGGAAATCATAGTCTGATAAAAGCTCACGAACTTCCATTTCAACCAGGTCTAATAATTCAGGATCATCTACCAGGTCAACTTTGTTCATAAATACAACCAGCTTAGGAACACCCACCTGACGAGACAACAGGATGTGCTCGCGGGTCTGAGGCATAGGGCCGTCAGTTGCAGCCACCACCAGGATAGCGCCATCCATCTGGGCAGCACCGGTAACCATGTTCTTCACATAGTCAGCGTGCCCCGGGCAATCTACGTGTGCATAGTGACGGTTATCGGTTTGATATTCTACGTGCGAGGTATTGATGGTAATACCTCTTTCTTTTTCTTCAGGAGCATTGTCAATAGAAGAGAAATCTCTTTCTGCAGCCAATCCTTTAGAAGCAAGAACTTTAGTAATAGCAGCGGTAAGCGTGGTTTTTCCGTGGTCAACGTGACCAATGGTACCAATGTTAACGTGCGGTTTCGAGCGGTCAAATGTTTCTTTTGCCATGTTTGAAAATCCCAGTTAAAGTTTAAAGTGTATAAATAGTTAAATAAAGTTACTTAGCTCTTGCTCCTGCTTTATTCGGAACACACCCTAAACATGTTAAGCCTTTCGGATAGGAATTGCCTTTACGGCTATCTGAATCTTTCATTACCTTCATGATGTTCGCTACGCACCAGTAAATCAGGTTCAAAATTCAAAACTCAATATTTAAAACCAGGATGTGCTCGTTTGCAACTCCTGTATTCAAGCTCCCAAATTTTTGAATCCGGAATCTTGAATTTTTTAATTCAGTGTGAGCTGTTGATGAGGATTGAACTCACGACCTCTTCCTTACCAAGGAAGTGCTCTACCACTGAGCTACAACAGCAACTCAGGTATTGGGAATCAGGTCGAACCTAATGCCCAACGCCTGGTTAGAGCGGGAGACGAGGCTCGAACCCGCGACCTATAGCTTGGAAGGCTATCGCTCTACCAACTGAGCTACTCCCGCTTATTCAATTCAAAAATTTTTAATTCAAGATTCAAAATTGAGCATCACCGCAATTTTGAATTCAAAATCTTAAATTTTGAATCCGCTTGTGGGGAGAACAGGATTCGAACCTGTGAAGACATAAGTCAACAGATTTACAGTCTGTCCTCGTTGGCCGCTTGAGTATCTCCCCCTTACACTATTTTTAAGAACATGCGGAGATCATCAAAAACTGCTCTCCCACCTGCATTCCTGGCCGGTGCCAAAAAATTAGGAGTGCAAAATTATACGGTTTTTCGGTTTGGCCAAACACCCTTAATATTTAAAATTTTAGGGATTTATAAAGGCCGGTATGGCGGGAGTTACATGACTATAATGTCTGTAATCAAATCGGCTCCGAATTCATTGCGAAAAATTTCAAGAATGCGGGTTTTGTGAAAAACCAGATCATTTTTGAGTGACGGGCTATCCAGCTCTACAAACAACACCTTGTTCCGGATGTGTAGCTTTTTGGTATGCTTGGCCAATACTTTACCCACCAGCCGCTCCCACGAAGCTATCAGGTTTGCTTCATCAAATTTCGACTTAATATGGTAGCTCTGCAGCAGCTTTTGAATAGCCTGCCCGATGTGTGTGGTATTGCCGTCATTCTTTAGGTCTGAAGCCATGCGCTGGTAAAGGTACCATTTTCAATAGTAAATATACGGGCCTTAATACCGGCTGCGGTTAGTATGCTCCGCGTTCTGTCGGGCCGGGCATCGGTTATAAAAAGCTGGCCAAAAGCGCCTTCGGCAACCCGTGTAACCAGCCGGCTTATGCGGTAATCATCCAGCTTATCAAAAATATCATCCAGCAATAAAATGGGCTTAAGACCCATCTTTGCTTTAATCACCTCAAATTCAGCCAGCTTTAAAGCAATCAAAAACGATTTTTGCTGACCTTGCGAACCAACCCGCCTGATTTCGTAACCATTTAGCGTAAAAACGAAGTCATCACGATGAACTCCCACGGAAGTTCGCTGCAGGACCAAATCGCGCTGCACCGATCCTTTCAGCAATTGTGCAAATGAAACTTCCAGGTCAGATTTATAGGTGATGCCCGCCTCCTCCGGGGCGCCTTCCGCCAGGTACCCGTAATGTTGCTTTACCCGCTCTGCCAATTCCTCGCAAAAACACTGGCGTGCCCGGTGAATGTACTCGCCCGATTCAACCAAGCGCACATTATAACTTTCCAGCAAATGCACATCCACATGGCCACTTTCCGAAAAATTCCTGAGCAGGCTGTTACGCTGCTTAAGCTGGTGGGTATAGGTAATCAGGTGTTCCAGGTAAATGCGATCCACCTGGCTCAGAATGGCATCCACAAACTTTCGTCTTGGCTCTGCGCCATCCCAGATCAACCCGATGTCCTGTGGGGCGATCAAAACTACCGGGTACTTACCCAAATGCTCGGAAAATCGCTTGTAATCCTGTCCGTCTTCGCGAAGCACCTTTTTATCAGTGGTTTGAACTGCACACTCCACCTCGCGTTGCTTACCTTTTACCGTAAAATTTCCCCGCAGGAAAAAGCCAGGCTCCCGGTGCTTTATATTCTGCCCGTCCGAAGGGTTAAATGCGCTCTTGGAAAACGACAGGTAATAAATAGCATCCAGCACATTGGTCTTGCCCGATCCGTTTCGGCCCACAATACAATTAACGGAGCTATCGAAGGTGAGATTTACCTCCGCATGATTCTTGAAATTGAAAAGTCGCAGACTATTGAGAAACACGTGCAATAATAAAATTCAATGGTAATTACGAACGGTCATTTGGCGATTGCCGCCCTGTGGCGTATTTTCGCAACTCACATTACGAATCAAAATTAGCAATTATGGCAACTACCGCCCAGGCTAAAGGCAGCGCTAAGAAAGATAAGAAAGCTTACTCGAAAGAAACCTACATGTTTTGGTTTGAAAGCATGTTGCTGATGCGCAAGTTCGAAGAGAAATCGGGGCAGCTTTACGGAATGCAAAAAATACGGGGCTTCTGCCACTTATATATTGGCCAGGAAGCATGTGCCGCAGGCTCCGTTTCGGCTTTGCGCAAAGGCGATAAATACATTACCGCTTACCGCGACCATGCGCACCCGCTGGCGTTGGGCACAAGCCCTAATGCAATTATGGCGGAATTATATGGTAAGGAAACCGGCATCACCAAAGGCAAAGGCGGTTCCATGCACATTTTTGACAAGGAAAATAATTTTATTGGCGGCCACGGCATTGTGGGAGCGCAGGTACCGCTTGGAGCAGGTATCGCTTTCGCAGAAAAATATAACAAGACCGGGAACCTGTGTATCTGCTACATGGGCGATGGAGCTGTGCGCCAGGGGGCTTTCCACGAAGCGCTGAACCTGGCTATGTTGTGGAAGCTCCCGGTAATTTTTGTAATTGAAAATAATGGCTATGCGATGGGCACTTCAGTAGAACGCACCTCTAATGTGCATGACCTGTACACCTTGGGCGAAGCCTACGATATGCCCTCTGAGCCGGTTGACGGGATGAATGTGGAGGCTGTGCATGAAGCTGTAGAACGGGCAGCAGAAAGAGCACGCGCAGATGAAGGCCCGACTTTGCTGGAGTTCCGCACCTATCGTTACAAAGGCCACTCCATGAGCGACCCCCAGAAATACCGCTCCAAGGAAGAGGTGGAAGAATACAAGCATCGCGACCCGGTTGAACAGGTACGTGCCACCATTCTGAGCAAGAAAATTGCTACTGAGAAAGAACTGGAAGAAATTGAGCAAAAAGTAATAGGCCAGGTTGAAGAAAGCGTGAAGTTTGCAGAAGAATCAAAATTCCCCGACCCTTCAGAAGCGCTTACAGATGTTTACTACGAGCCCGATTACCCATTTATAATGGACTAACCGGCTTTTGTTAAATACGACTGAATGTTTAGTTTTGCGTCCCGTTCTGATTAATCGGAACGGGACTTTTATTTTATCATCATGGCAAAGAAGGAAGAAAAGAAAGATGTACTGGAAAATCCTGAAGTATTGCAGGAAAAAATAGCCAATGTGGAAGGCTGGTTTGAAAACAATCCTAAGGTAGCAATTGGTATTGCTGCCGCTATCATACTGGTTATCGGTGGGTTTTTCGGGTACCGGTATTATAAAAGCAACCAGGACGACCTGGCACAAAGCGAAATGTTCCAGGCAATCCGTTACTTCGAGGCCGATAGTTTGAACCTTGCCCTGAATGGTGATGGCAACAACCTTGGCTTTTTGCAAATAATTGAAGATTACAGCGGAACCAAAGCCGGAAACCTGGCTAACTATTACGCTGGCTCCATTTATCTGAAGCAAGGTAAATTCCCATTAGCCATCTTTCATTTGGAAGATTTCAGCTCAAACGACCTGCTGGTGCAGGCACGCGCCTTTAGCCTGATTGGTGATGCTTACATGGAGCAGGATAACTTTGAAAGCGCTGTCAAATACTACAACAAGGCTGCAAGCCATAAGCCCAACAAAGAATTTACACCTACCTACTTGATGAAAGCTGCTTTGGCTTATGAGAAACTAAACCAGAACGATAAAGCTAAGGCCGCTTACCAGACCATTATTGATAAGTTCTGGGAATCCAGTGAATACCAGAACGCAAGAAAGTTTAAGGCAAGATTGGAGACCAACTCGTAAAAAAAACTTTATTCATCAAAGAAAAGGGATCAGTCAAAAGATGATCCCTTTTTTATTTATATTTTTACTAAAATTCATTGCTTATGGAGACTTTAGAAATCAGGAAGCAATTACATGACTATATCGAGATTGCCGATGAGAGGCTGCTTAAGCTCATGTATGGAATGATGGTGGCCGATAAGCAAGATTATGAGGTTCCCGAATGGCATAAAGAAATTGTTCAAGAGCGAATAGAGAACTATGAGAAGAATCCTCATGGTGCGGTTTCGCTTGAGGAATTTAAATCTCGTATAGAAAAAATGAGATGAATTACTCGCTCCTTCTATCCTTAGATGCACAACAGGATATTCTGGATTCCATTGCATTTTATAATCTCGAAAAAGAGAATCTCGGTTTCGAGTTCTATGACCGAGTTATCGAAAAACTTACCCCAATAACTAACAACCCGCATCATTATGCTGTTCGATTCGGAGATATCCGAACCTCAATGGTAGCCCGATTCCCCTACTTGATTTACTTCAGAGTCAAGAAAGTAAAATCGATTATAATAGTGCTGGGTATTTTGCACACGAGCCGTAATCCTCAAATCATTAAAAAGAGAAAATAGTTATGGCCGGCATCCTTAAATCCGTATCAGCAAAAAGCAAGATCAACCTCACCAAAAAGAAATTCGCTATTGTGGTGGCCGAGTGGAACGAAGATATTACCGAAGCGCTTTACGATGGCGCCTGTCAGGCCTTGCGTCAACTGGGAGTAAAGCAACAAAACATTGTACGCAAGAACGTACCTGGCACATTCGAGCTAACGCTTGGAGCGCTCCGGATGGCTGAACGAAAAGAAATCGATGCTGTTATTTGCATTGGCTGTGTCATACAAGGCGATACGCCCCACTTTGATTACATCTGCCAGGGAGTAACGCATGGCATTACAGAAGTGAATATTAAAACCAAAAAGCCGGTGGTTTTTGGCGTACTTACCACACTCAACAAAAAGCAGGCGCTGGAGCGGGCTGGCGGCAAGCTTGGCAACAAGGGTGAAGAGGCTGCTGTTACGGCTGTAAAAATGCTGGAGTTCTGATGCCATGAAACAAGTTGTAGGCTAAATACCCTGCTTACATTGGAAAAGAATATTCAGGCAAGCTTTCTATAACATGCTCTTTTTAAAAGCGAAGGGCTGCCTTCCTGCGGAAAACAGCCCCTTGTCATTAAAGCAATCCGATCAGAAATGTTTTACAATCTCATTGCCAAACTCGGAGCACTTCAACAAAGTAGCGCCTTCCATTAAACGGTGGAAATCGTAAGTAACACGTTTGGATGAGATCGCTTTTTCCAATCCTTTGTTGACCAGGTCAGCCGCTTCCTGCCAGCCCATGTACTCCAACATCATTACACCCGATAAAATAAGCGAGCCCGGATTTACTTTATCCTGACCGGCATACTTCGGTGCTGTGCCGTGTGTAGCTTCAAATATGGCATGGCCCGTTATGTAGTTGATGTTTGCACCCGGTGCAATGCCAATACCGCCTACTTGTGCTGCTAAAGCATCGCTCAGGTAATCGCCATTCAGATTAAGCGTTGCTATTACTGAGAAATCATCGGGTCGGGTAAGTACTTGCTGCAAGGTGATATCGGCAATGGAATCTTTAATTAAAATTTTGCCGGAAGCAAGCGCTGCCTTCTGTTCGGCATTAGCCGCTTCCTCTCCTTTTTCTTTTTTAGTTTTCTCCCACTCGTTCCAGGTATAAACCTTATCGCCAAAGTATTCTTTTGCAATGGCATAACCCCAATCGCGGAAAGCGCCTTCGGTAAACTTCATGATGTTACCCTTGTGCACCAGCGTTACCGACTTGCGGTTAAACTTGATCGCATACGAAATAGCGCTGTGGATCAGCCGCACACTACCACTCCAGCTAACAGGCTTGATACCAATACCTACCTGCACATCTGTTTTAACATTGGTGGCACCAACCGATTTCCAGAATGCTTCCGACTTATCTTTTGTATTGAAACGGATCTTGTTGAATTCTTTTGGAAATTCCTTTGCCAGGAAATCCAGCACCTTCTGCGATTCGGGCGTACCGGCCGCAAACTCAATACCGGCATAGATATCTTCCGTGTTTTCGCGGAAAATCACCATATCCACCGCGCCCGGGTTTTTAACGGGCGAGGGAACTCCCTGGTACCAGCGCACCGGGCGCAAGCACACATACAAATCCAGGATCTGGCGCAAGGCAACATTCAATGAACGGATGCCACCGCCTACCGGGGTAGAAAGCGGGCCTTTGATACCTACCAGGTAATCGCGGAAAGCATCTAATGTTTCATCGGGCAACCAATTGCCCACCTGGTTAAACGACTTTTCACCGGCCAGAACTTCTTTCCAGTTTATCTTGCGCTTACCACCATAGGCTTTTGCTACTGCTGCATCCAGCACGTGTTGCGAGGTTTTCCAGATATCGGGTCCGGTTCCATCGCCTTCAATGAAAGGAATTGTAGGGTTATCCGGTACAGTAAGTTTACCGTTGCTGATGGTTATTTTTTGTTCACTCATTTTATGGATAGTTTAAAAATAGAATTCTGATAATCAAGCCGCGAAAATTAGGAAAAATCTGCGGATACCGGGCATCTAAAGTACCTGGCCGGAATCTTAAATTAGTACTTTTCATCCGCATTGGGAAAGGCCCGCGCCTTTACATCACTTACATAATTTCCTACCGCATCGGTTATCGTAGTGTATAGATCAGCATACCTGCGTAAAAACCGGGGCTTAAACTGGTTGGTTATACCCAGCATATCCTGCATCACCAGCACCTGCCCGTCCACATCGGGGCCGGCACCAATTCCAATAACCGGTATCCGCAAAGCGGCTGTTACTTTTTTAGCTAACGCTGCCGGAATTTTTTCCAGCACCAGCGCAAAGCAGCCGCACTCTTGTAACAACAATGCATCTTCCAGTAATTTATTAGCTTCGGCTTCTTCGCGGGCACGCACCGTGTAGGTTCCAAATTTGTAAATGGATTGGGGTGTTAAACCCAGATGGCCCATTACCGGAACTCCCGCGCTTAAAATACGCAATACCGAATCTTTAATCTCACTGCCACCCTCCAGCTTAACGGCATGCCCGCCTGATTCTTTCATAATGCGAATAGCTGAACGCAATGCTTCGCCCGAGCTTCCCTGGTAATGCCCGAATGGAATATCTACTACCACCAGCGCACGCGCTACGGCTTTTACTACCGATGAGGCATGGTAAATCATCTGATCCAGCGTAATGGGCAAGGTGGTTTCATTGCCGGCCATTACATTCGAAGCAGAATCGCCTACCAGGATAACATCTATTCCGGCACCATCAATTATGCGCGCCATGCTGTAATCATAAGCAGTAAGCATGGCAATTTTTTCACCGCGCAGCTTCATTTCCTGGAGCTGGTGCGTAGTGATTTTTTTTACTTCTGATTTTTTATGAGCCGACACTGTACAGGGTTTGCTATTTCAAATACACGGCTGCCTGCTTTCCCAATATCACTTCCACATGATCGGTGAGCGTGGTACTCAATGCATAACCGGTATAGGTGGGTGTTACCGGAAATTGCGTGTGGCTGCGGTTAACCAACACGGCCACTTCCAGCTTTTTTATTTCCACTTCCAGAAAGGGTTTCATTCCGTAAGCCAGCGTGCGGCCCGTGTTCAGCACATCATCAATCAGCACAATACATTTTTTCTTCAGGTCTTTTGTATCGCAATCCAACTCTACTTCGCCCTGAAGGGGAGCCAGCTTATCCAGCTTCACTTTTACTACTTTGGTTTCTACCGCAGCAATAGACTCCAGCTCCTGCGCCAGCAGCCGGGCAAAGCTGTAACCCTGACCGTCAATGCCAGCGAGGATCAGCACCTTTTCCTTAAAGTTGTTTTCGTAAATCTGGTATGCAATGCGCTTGATCTTCTGATTCACTTTTGCAGCATCCAGAACCAGCGTACGTAATGCGGTTTCACTCATGGTAATGGTACAACCTTGCTGTCTTTAAACGTGGAAAGGATTACAGTTGACTGCATATTATCCACCACCTCGATGTTGCTTACTTTCTCCAGCATCAGGTTCTGATAAGCGGGAATATCGGGTGCAACAATTTTTAAAATAAAATCAGCCTGCCCGGTTACATGATGGCATTCGATCACTTCATCAATCTGCTTAATGGCGCTGATGAACCTGGCAATGTTGTCTTTGTTGTGGCCTTTCAGCGAAACCGTTACGAATGTACAGACTCCAAGGCCAACGCTGGCCATATCCACAACCGCATGGTAGCTTTTCAGTATCCCGGAGTTTTCCAGTTTTTTAACCCGTTCTAAGGTTGGAGCAGGCGAAAGCCCGATCTCCTGCGCAAGTTGCGCATTGGTAATGTTTGAGTTGGACTGCAGGATTTCCAAAATCTTGCGGTCAGTAGCATCTAATTTTGCTTTCATCAGAAGAAAAGGTAGATTTTAGTTCTGTGTATAAGTAAAATTAGAATAAAATTTTTGTTCTGAAGCAATTGGGTACAGAAAATTCCAAGCCCGATCAGCGATTTACCAGCAACCGGTGGCTAACGCTTTTATCGCCATCCGAAATAGCAGTAAAGTAAAGGCCGGGCAACAGCGCCTTAACATCAACCCGCAACTGATTTAAGCCCGCAGAAAGATTGGTGTACGTTTTACTTAAAACCACCTGCCCCTGGGCATTGTAAAGTCTTACTTCAGCCTCGTTGCGCTGTCCGCGGATCCATTCGAAGATTACCTCTGTATCGGCAGGATTAGGATAAGGCGGCACTACCGTAAGCTCCTGGGTAAGATTGCTGCAGGCACGGTTGTCAAAACTGTTTCCATCTCCCACTACAAAAATTTCTGCACAGAGGTAACCGATATTATCGGGCATAACCCGGGTGCTGATTGATTTTACTCCCTGCTGACCCGGTAGGAACGTTCCTGTGGCCCGCTCCCTGATTTTTGCTTTGCCTGCCAGGTCAAGGATGATCTCCGGGTTAACCAGAACCACGTTACCCCGGTTTTCAAAAGTTACCGTGGCCTGGATACCGTCATTATTACTAAGCAGCAACAGGTTGGTAACTGCGGCATTGATCAAGGGCACAACTACAAAAATATCTTTCACGTAACTATCGGCACACCCCAGGCTGTTGGTGGCAATCAATTCGGCCTGGTACGTTCCTAACTGTGTGTATGTAAACAAGGGAGAGGTTTCCGTGCTGGTGGTTTGAGCGGAGTCATTAAACTTCCACAAATAAGAAGTAGCCCCCGAGGACAGGTTCGTAAACCCGACCGTTAGTGGTGCGCCACCCGACTCTGTTGATGCAGAAAACCGGGCAACTGGTGCCTGACCGATAGCGATATTACGGGTTGATGAATACGTACATCCGGACTGCCGTGTTGAGTTAAGGTGCACATTAAAGCTACCCATAGATGGAAATATATGCGAGGCGGTTGAGGTTGTTGCCGTAGCCTGACCGGCAAAATCCCAGTTCCAGCTCACAGCAGGATCGGTTCCTTCAATAGTCGTTTCGGTAAATACTGCCGGTTTACCGGCACAGGTACTGGTGGCTGAAAAGTTAACGGCAACCGGCACGGGCACGGTAAGATTTTTAGACACGGTGCGCACACAATTATTATGGCCCGTAGCGGTAAGTATTACAGCCTGGTTACCGGTATTGGTAAAAACATGCACCGGGTTTTGAATGGTGTATGCTGCGTTAGGCATACTCCATAGCCACGATTTTATTTCTGATGCATTCGTGGGCGTAAATGTTGCTGGTTGATTCAAACACATAGGGGTATTTGTAAAATCAACTACGGGTGTGGCCGCTATGGTTACCGCCTTTGTTACCTCACCTGTGCAACCAAAGTTGGTTGTAGCCATAAGCTTAACCGAGTACTCGCCTGCCTGGGCATACACATGCGTTGGATTTCTCAGTGTAGCCGTATTATTCTCCGCATCGCCAAATGTCCAGTTCCACGAAGTAATATTGCTATCAACGGGTTGTGGCGTAAGATCGGTAAACTGCGATGCTGAGCCACTGCATGAAAACGGGGGTAAGGCGAGTGAGAAGTCGGCTTGTGGCTGGGAATATATGTTCACTATGTGTTTCTGCTTATTCAAGCATCCTGATGCGGTAGTGGCCGAAAGAGAAACCGTAAATTGCCCGGGGTTAGAGAAGATATGTTCTGCATTCAGACCAGTTGATACCTGACCATCATCAAAATCCCAATGAAAGGAAGTTGCCTCTCCTATAGTTAGGTTGGTAAAGGTTACCGGAACATTTTCGCACTGTCCGCTAAAACTGAAATTTACCTCAGGCCCCTCAAGCACATTGTTCACGATTTGAACAGACTCGCTGCTGCACCCCGGAATATCAATAATCAGCTTGATCTGCTGATCGCCACTCGTACTAAAGGCATGATTCAAATTACGATCAGTGCTTATTAATTCGTCATTAATAAGCCAGGTGTAGCTTAGATTTCCATCGAAAACATCATTTGTTGTGTTGACAATCGAATACTCATTATTGGTACATATAATACCTGTGGGTATTTGAAATGAGGCCACTGGTGAAGGATAAATCTTAACCTGTCTTGTTCTAAAATTAGAACACCCGTTATTTGACATTACGGTTAATTTCACATCATAAGCACCAATTGCATCATACTGATGAGAGGGGGCTGCCAGAGATGAAGTACCCAGATCACCGAAGGACCAATCAAAACCTGACAATGCTTGATCGGAAGAAGCAGAGAAATTGACAGGACTGGAAATGCAGATACCATCGTTCAAAAAATCTATTGCAGGAGCTAATAACGCATTTATAGATATTGATTTGGTTTTCCTTACCAAAATTCCATCAATCCTGGATATTAAAGAAACGTCCTTTAACCCTGAAGTAAAGTATTGAATAACCGGAGGTTCCGCGCCTGAAAAGGAACCCATACTCACTTCCGAACAGGTCGAGTCGAAATATAAAATTCTTAAATCGCGCGTACTGCTCGAAAATGTAAATCCTTGCCAACTTCCATTGTCGTAGAATAATGAGAGTGCCAGCGATTGACCAAAATTGCCAAGCACATCAGCGCTTTGAACCGAGCTCATAACCGAACCTCTTGAGAAATGAATACGATTAACACTCCCGGTTGACGTAATAACCAAAAGGACACTCTCTTCTCCCCAGGTCTCCAAGGCAAGCTTTACCGGGTTCACTATAACTGGCAATAATGAAGTTATTGATGAAATAACAGGAGGTTGACCTATCCCGTTCTCAAACGAAACAGTATGAAATCCACCATTGCTGAACGATCCGACCACTCCACGCCAAACTCCATCCTTAAATTGTTTTAGGCTGAAACCATAAGGATTACTGGCGCCCGGCACCGGAGTTAAGCTTACCGTCTCAGGTTGATTTGTAATAGCTTCTCCCAATTTCGCAATGACCAGATTATTACCTGAAAAATTGACAGCTAGTATAAAATAATCAGAACCATCTTTTGCTAACTCCAATTCAATTGGTGCGTTTAAAGCACCCATAAAATTTAATTCCGAAACAGACGGAGAATTCGTTAGATCGCCCCCAAAATCAAGTCTGTAAATCTTGTTATTCCCAGTGCTTACCAAAAAACCAAACCACTGATTTCCTACCTGAACCAATTTAAATCCTTGCGGAGAAAGAACGGCAATTTCAGGCGGTATGGTAACCGTGGTAACCGTGGGCGCATTCGTTAAGCTATTACCAAACGATAAGCGATAAAGTACACCTGTTGCACGATCAATTAACATGGAAAAGTAATTTCCACCTTGCTTAACTGACTCAATACCTGCTACCTGGTCAATCGTATTCAATCGCCTGGTTAAAGTTGCTGTAACAGACCGTGTAAGATCACCTTCACAGAAATCCCAAAGATAGTTATCGATAACCCCCACCGAAGTATTTTCGAGTTGCAGGCGTTCCTGACTGCATGCATTGGGGGGAATATCAAAATCAATAACCTGTGCATATGAAGAAAACCCACTATGCAACATGATCAGAATCACCACAATCACTCCTTGTTTCATCAGTGTGTACATTCAGTTTTTGTTTACTACATCCAAGTACACCTGGCTCATCTTCATAGAAGTTTTTTCAAGGCTAAAGCGGTCTCGGCTTACTATCCTGCCTCTGCAACTAAGTGCAACTCGAAGGTGTCTGTCGGTGGCTAATCTGTACATCGCTTTAGTCATAGCATCAACATCACGGTTACTCACCAAAAGTCCCGTTTCATTGTGATCAACTATTTCGGCTGGCCCCCCACAGTCGGTGGCAATCAATGGCCTTCCCCAAAAAAGAGCCTCAAGACAAGTAATTGAAAATGATTCCGATTCTGAAAAATTCAAAACTATGTCTGCCTTTTTGTATTCAAATTCAGTATCCTTCGCAAAGTCTCCCCATTCAATCCGGTCGTAAACCCCCCGTGTAATCGCCTTTTGCATAAGTTGTTGCTTGTACAACCAGTTCTTTTTTAATCCCATATCACCACCAATAAAACGCAGGCGCCAAAAGGGAAGCATTGGCGCGATCCTGGCAAAGGCTTCCAAAGCAAAGTCTTGTCCCTTACCAGGAATGTAATTGCTAAGATATAAGAATGTATAAGATTGCTTTTCAATCTCGTCTGAAGCAGCGGGATAAATCTCATCAATGGGCAGCTCATTGGGTATATATTCCACCTTAGAGTTAACTGGTAACTGGGCTTTTAAATATTGAGACACTACTACAATACGGCTTGCAAAACGTTTATGAAGACGAAACCAAAAATTGAACAAGTAGCGTGGAAATCCACCAGGCAAAAACCGAATATGGCATACATAGGGAACTGAGCCGCCAAAAATCTTATAAACAACCGGGATAAGATTATAAAGATCATTGGAGTGAATAATATCTACATGCTCTTTTTTTAAGAGGCGGTGTACTCTAACCGTATTGGCTATCAGGTAAGGCAAATACAGGAGAATTAAGAGCAGCTTTCTACCCAATTCTTTAAGGGGTAGTTCATAAACATTTAAAAAACCAAAGCGCTCGATAAGGTACCTTCCCTTACTCCCGGTTGGAATAACAAAAACGAAATCAAAGTCTGATCTTAAGTCATACGATGTCCGAACAATGGATTTTAAAGCACCCGTTACATGGGTACTGTTCTCCAGAATTAAAATCCGCTTCTTTGTTGACATACACAATAAAATACAATCTACAACTATACAGGCAGATCAGATATCCTCCACAGGGCCATCGACTTGTCCTGGTTTTCGCCCGTTTCATCTTCCTGAAACACTAACAAGGGTTCCGGAAAAACAAAAGGTGCTGCCTGAAGGTTAATTGGTCTCCAGTTGCCTGTGATGATATCAAAGTTCTTATGAGTGGTGAAGGTGGTTGTGAGCAAATAGGTTGAATCGCTTCTTTTTATATTACGAAGCGCAGTTCGGATGTTTTCAAATGATAGATGGACAAGGCAGTCGCGACAAAAAATCAGGTCAACTTTTGGTAAAGTGCTGCTTACAAGATCCGCTTCATAGAAAGTATATTCCTTATTTTCGAACTGGTTCTTCTCAATCAATTCCGGCACTATATCCACACCAACATATTTCACTCCGGTAAGGTTAACAAGCTTCATCCAGTTAAAATCGCCACAGGGAACGTCCAGTAATGATTTAATCTTGTAGTTACTAACAATTCTTGGAAGCTCTGCTCTAACGCTTTTGGTTCGCTCAAATGTTGATCCAGGGCCTGATACAGATTCAGAATCGGACCAATGATTACTTCTGTAGATAGACTTAAATACAGCTTCGCGGCTTTTGAAGAGGAACTTCAGATGATAAACATGATTGTATAGCGTATTAAGTAACCGGACAGTACCAGGAAAGTTTGATTTTATCAGTTTAAGAAACATATTCATCAATTATCTATAACCTCACACCATTGGGGCACAATATATTCTGGTGTAAATGACTGAATCCGTACATTGCTTTGTTCTGCATACTGATTTCGCAGGGTCTTATCTTTTGCCAGATGCGTTAAATCAAAAGCCAGTTTATTAAAAGATTCATCCGACAGCCGGTTTGTGAGCAACGGAATCAAAATTCCATACCTCTCTAATGAGTGTGTTACAATTGGCGAATCCGGGTAATCTTTGTCAGACAAAAATTCACGAGGGCCAGTTTGGCAGTCAGTTGAAATTGTTGGTGTACCACAAGCCATTGCTTCACCTATAACCATGGGAAAACCTTCCCAGCCAGATGTTAATATAAACCAATCTGTCTTTTTCAACCATGCGAATGGATTTTTCATATAACCCACAAAATAAAGGTCATAGTCTTCCAGTTTTCCAGAGTTTGTGTCGTCCCATGAATAAACCTGCAGACCTAACTTCTTTGCATAGGCGTATAAAGATTGAAACAATTCACCATCTCCCAATATAAACCATTTCGACCTGGTTAACCGTACGCTCGCTGCTGCCAACCGGATAAAACCTTCAATATTTTTTTGGCGTACCAATCGCCCCACTGTCATATAAGTAAGTGGGGATATGTGAAAGAGGTCATTCCACACCTGCGGAATATTCTCTGTTGACTTTTGTTTGATCTCTTCAGGATAGAAAAAATTAGGAATGTACCGAATCTTCGATTTATCGATCCCAAAATGGGTTATAAACTCCTGCCGAACACCACGGCTTACTGCTACTAAAAAACCGGATCGTTTGTAAAGAAAGGGGATTAGTAAAGATTTCCTGAGCCAGCCGGTGAAGCCCTCAATATTTTCGTCATACAATTTACTACCGTGCAGGCAGCAAACTACCTTTTCGCGTTGCCTTGACAGAATATTGATATAATCTGCACCTTCAAGATGACTAATGCAGACATCCGCGTTAATCTTTCTTTTGATTTCCGCCAATCGTTTACACCGTAAATAAAAGTTATAAAGCTTGCCAAGAAAAGATTTACCGGCCTTTACATCCAATGTGTAAACTTCGTTACCGGTTTTAAACGCATGCCCACTGTCAAAATTAAAAACACACTCCACTACATGATATCTTTTCGATAGCTCGACAGAAAGATTATAGAATACACGTTGGGCACCTCCATAATTCAGGTTTGTTATTACCATTAAGATGGTTTTCCGCTTCATCAGTTGGAGGGATGAAATTGATTATAGCATTGAATAACATTGCGTATATCAAACAGGGGTAATACCGTTTCCTTTAGTTTCTTACCCATTTGCTCTCTATCAACCGGATTTTGATGATACTGCAATATCGCATCAACCGCTTCCTCAGTAAAGTTATCACGATTGATCAAGAGCGCATTGTTTTGGTGTTTAAGGTAATCATCAAAATCACCAACACCGCTGCATACTATTACGGGTAATTCCACAAGCGCTGCTTCCTTCACAACTACGCAACTTGACTCGGAAACTGACGGGTGCAATAACCAGTCTGCTGCCTGCAAATAGTCTAAAACATTATCGGTATATCCCAGGCAAGAAACGGCTTTCTCCAACTTAAATTCCCGGATCAACTGCTCAATACCTTCCCGGTTTCCATCGCCTAAGAGAAACAGGTGAACATTAATACCGCGATTGAGCAATTCATTACAAATCCGAATTGAATATTCAGGTCTTTTAAAAGCATCAAGCCTTCCAACCGTAATCAGCAAAAGTTTGTTTGCATGTTGCTCTTTTAACTCCAACACCTTCATTTTATTAACCGCACTGAATACAGCATAGTCATATCCCAGGTTTATATGATATATTTTATCAGGTTTAATGCCCTCCTTTTCTATCATATATTTTTTTGCCGCTCCTGAAACACAGATGATTTCTTTCGCCAAAAAATAAGTTAGCCTGTACGACCAATCCTGCTGAAACCCCGCACGCTCAGCCAGGTCGAGGTGATGTCTTACAATAATAATCCGGGCACGGACAACAAACCGGGTCAATACAGCAATGAAATTAGCTGGCTCCAGGTGACTATACACCACGTCAATTTCATTCTTCCTTACATACCGAAATAACTGAACAGCATACGTAAATATCCGAATAATACTAAATCGTGATCTTACAGGATCGATAGTGCTATAAATTACCCCTGCTTGTCTTGCTATTTCGGGTAAGTAATGGTTAGGTTGCTGATTCAGAAAGAAAACGCGGTGCCCCTGCTTAACGAATTCCTTCATTAAACTCTCCTGGTCTTTAACCCGGGTTTTGATAGAAGTATAAAATAAAACTTTAGCCATTTAGTTTGCGGATGAGGCCGTTATCCGATCTAACTCTTCAACCCAATGGCGCCAGTTAAAGACAGTATGACTTATTTGTACACAATTTTTGGAAATCTCCTGGTATTGTCTTGGCGATGAGAGCAACTCCTTAATGATTTTAACATAGCCGTTTACATCATCAGGCTCGAATAAAAATCCGCTTACCCCGTGATTTACCATTGAACTAACTCCGCCTGTATTGGTTGCCAATACCGGAACACCAGCCCAATATGCTTCTGCTATTACAATTGGAGTACAGTCTGCCAATGTTGGCAAAATAAAAAAATCACTTTGCTGCAGGATCGAAATATACTCCCCCTCACTTCCAACAGAATCTTTATCTACATTTTTAACCTGAAGAGTAATCCCTTCCGGAATTTCTGCATCAGATGGTGGTGCTGCCCCCAAAACTGAAAGCGAGACCTGCACACCTTCCTGTTGAAGCTGTTCACATATAGCCAAAGCGGTGCTACCTCCTTTTCTTTCCCAATCAACGCCAACAAATAGTAACCGGCATTCCCCTGAATCAGGCGTTCGGCCTTCTGCGCTTCCTTGCGCACTCAGGTTAGCGCCAAACGGAATTACATTGACTTTACTTAGTTGATATTGATTTAACACAAATTCGCCTGCCCAGCCTGACGAGAAGATAGCGTGTGTAACTTTTTTTAAAGCTTTTGCTTCAACATACTTCACTTCTCTTTTTGACACAGCAGAAATCTCTTTTAAGGCAGGATAGTAACCGAACAACTGGAGCGTTGAGCAATCGCCCACACTCACAATTGGCAGATTAGTTTTCAAGAATGCAATTTCCATTAAACCTGCCGGAACAAAGATAAAACGGTAACCAGCTTTATCTTTTACGAGCTTCGTTCCGGCCCGACCATAACACCAGGCCATAAATACTCCATAATCGAATGTGTACTTGCGGGTTGTTACAAATTCAAAAAGCCGGCCGAAGTAATAACCTAACTGCTGAATAATTCTGAAGCGTGGAATTGCAGCATAGTCAACATCATATTTTTCTTTTAGTGAAACCATCATAAAATAAGGTATTCCTGACCAGTCCTTCTTAGAAAACGGATCTTTAGAACTTAGAAACAGGATCTTATCTCGCTTCATGAAACAGGTTATTTACCGGCAATAGCGGGGTTGATACCATACACATAATCATCTACCATGGAAACAGCAGATTGCTGCATAGTAACCCTGAAGCCGTGGTTCGTTAAAAAGTCCATCACAAGTTTTTTGGTCTTGAAAAATTCTGATTCGCCCTGGCGATACCTGAAGTCATGACAAGAAATGGCTAAGTGTTTTACTTTATAAAGGCTTTTTGTCATGCCTTTTATAATGAGTTGCTCAGCTCCCTCCACATTCATTTTCAAAAAATCAACTGAATCAATGGCGTTACGCTCAACAAAGTCATCGAATGTTTCAGCAGGTACAGTGAAGAACTTTTCAGAAGAAACATCAAGAATTGAATTTGCCAAAGAATTATCGGTGTCTTCAATTGTTACAGAGCCGGTTTTGTCGGACAAAGCGATATTTGAAAGCACCACATTTTCAAGATTGTTCACTTCCTTTAAATAATTCAGGGCTTTGAATGTTTGGGGATGAGCTTCAACCGCAAATACTTTACCAGTAGTGCCGACCAGTGATGAAAAAATAATTGTTTCCTCACCTACTCCGGCACCTATATCAACTACGGTATCACCGTTTTTAGGCACATAGGAAAATCCAGATAATTGCTTTAGTTGTGTGAAGAGGTATTCTCTATCGTACACCCAGCCCGGCCCTGAGGACAAAAAGCTTGTTCCATCAATTCGATATTCCCACGCACCAAATTGTTCATGGTAATCAACCTTTTCAATTTTTCTTCCCCGTTGGCGATAACGTAAAAAAATCAGTTTCTTAAGCAAACCATACGTTAGGGGTTTGTTCAAAAACCTGATTAGAGAGTTTCCCAATGTCATTTCTATGCGCTTAAAGTTCTTGTATTAATACCGATTGTAAGCTCTCCATGTATTTCAAGTGAGAATCCGCTTGATTTCAACATAGATGTTATTCGTTCCCGATCTGTTTGTTCGTCATGGATTTCTATCGCAATTATTTTGATTTGGGTAAGCCAATTCAGATCACATGCATGTCCAAAGAGTTTATCCTCACCGCCTTCTATATCGATTTTCATAATATCCACCGGCTGGTCAAAATACCTGATCACAGCTTCTGGTGTTATCGTGGTTATACCCCCTGAATTATCCTCCTCAACCCGTAAAGACCAATTTAACTGATCGCGAAAATCATTCACAAGCTTCAGGTTGGTTTGTGTTGGCCATAATGCTTGCTCAAACAGCTCAATGTTTTGACATCTGTTAGCCGAGAAGTTTTTTCTGGCCATTCTGCAATTTTCCGGATCCGGCTCAATTGCAAGTATCCGCATCTCGGGATTTAATGAAACAAAATAGATACTGACCAGGCCAATGTTTGCACCAGCATCTACAAAGGTAGTGGGAGGTGCCCCGTAGAACTTAGTGTATAACGTATCCACAACTGCGTACCCGGACGATTGAAAAACCTGATTAAAAACCCAAATATCGCTACCAACCATCCTTAGAAAAAAAGTGCAAAGTTTGTTTGAAACCGGGTGATTAATCTCTGCCTCCTGTTCGCCAATAATTGCCCGATCGTCTATTTGTAAAATCTTTACAAGATTTATTTCCCGTTGCTGAAGTCTGTTAAAGCGACCGGAGTTTCGGGCACTAAAAAACTTACCCACCACCAGCTCAATAAGCTCACCAATAGTAAACTGTTGAAATACCCTGAGCCTGTTGAATAAAAGCTTAATCATCTAACAATCTGTATCTTTACACCACTTCGCGTTTCGCAATGGTTATTGTATCATAAGAAACTTCTACAGGTACTTTCAGTTTTTTTACAACCGGAACAAAATGAATGAGCGCATTCCAGATCTTTGTCAGCAAAATCCGTTTTCGCAGATCAAAATAAGTATATGATTGCCCCGGCACCGTAGGCGTGTATGTGCCTGCAAAATGCTCTGCCTCTATGGATTCAAACCGGCTTTCTAAAATCTCAAGCTGGTTATCATCACATAAAGCTTTCATGCCTTCGGGATAAATCCTCCAACAGTCAACCGGAAATTCATGATAGGGCCAACTGATGGGATTAATAATAATTAATATTCCGCCCTTTTTCAGTATTCTTTTTAATTCCGGTATCCACAACCAGATTTTCTTTACATGCTCAATCACCTGACCTGTAATAATCAGATCGTAGGATTGATCTTCAATAGGATAATGATACTCTTCCTTTGCTATGTAGGTTAACCCCGTAAAAGTTTCTTCCAAATCGAGTGTGTGCCATTCTATGGTTGAATTACTTACAAGCTTTTGGTATGCTGATGGTATTCCTGCGGGTCCGATTTCCAGCACTTTGATACCATTTTTAAAATACGACAACCCATATCGTTTAAGCAGTTCTTCACTGTTCAAGTGCATCCTTATCAGATTTATAGTCCCATTTACAATTTACAAAGACATCGCCATAAAACCACCTGTTTTCGTACTGGACAAATTCAGATCCATTATCATACACTGCGATCGGGCACACACGATCGAGCACATCATAGCCGGCCGTATTAGGGCAATGAAGTGCAATAAAGAATGAATAGTTACCCGGAGTAAGGGTAGCGCGCGGTATCGTAACAGAAACCCGGTTCTCTGCATCTGTAAAAACCCGCATTTGTTCAAGCGGCAGATCGGTAGAAAAAATACGTTGCCCGATTTTATTGTTAACCGATACCATGATGTGTGTATTGCGCAATAGCTGGCGGGCAAAAAATACCACTTCCAAAACAACACTCTCATCGTGTGCAAAATTTGACGCGGGTGCGTAATTAGCATTAAGAGACCTGATTCTTTTTATAGAATAAGGCTTAGCCTCATCCACAAGCGCTTTGGCAAAAGTATTATCAGTGTTATATAGTTGGGTATAATGATCAACTACATCAGGAGTTTTTCCCTGTTGCAGCAGTCTTCCGCTTTCCAACAGGATTGCCTTTTGACATAACTCATTTACCAGGCCTAATTGATGGCTCACAAACAAAATCGTTCTTCCGCTCCTGCTCACATCTTCCATTTTACCGATGCATTTCTTCTGAAATTCCGCATCGCCAACGGCAAGAACTTCATCAATAATTAAAATCTCAGGTTCTAAAAATGCAGCGACAGCAAACGCCAGGCGCAACTGCATACCGCTCGAGTAATGCTTAAGAGGCGTATCTAAAAACTTTTCAACCCCGCTAAAGTCAACAATCTCATCAAACTTAGATTCGATCTCCTTCCGCTTCATGCCCAACAGTGAGCCGTTGAAAAAAATATTCTCACGACCGGTTAGCTCCGGATGAAAGCCTGTGCCTACTTCCAACAAACTCGCAATGCGCCCGCGCGAAATAATTTTTCCTTTAGTAGGCGGAGTAATTTTTGACAATACCTTTAATAAGGTTGATTTACCCGCTCCGTTTCTTCCTATAATACCAATGGATTCACCGGGGCTTACCGTAAACGAAACATTGTCGAGCGCCCAAAAATCTTCAATACTGCTTTTCTCAAATTTCAAAGCATTCACCATTCGCTCGCGCAAGCTCAGGTAACCACCCGTTTGATGGCTTATGCGAAAGCGCTTGGACACGTTCTGTATTTCTAAAATCGGTTGCACGTTTAGGCCAGGTCAGCAAAATAATCTTCTGTTCTTCTGAAATAAACCACACCAATCAGTAATAACAATGCATTGGCCGAAAGGCTTATGTAAACAAGTGTAGGATTGGCCATAACCGATGTAAGCGGAAATCTGAAAAACTCCACAGCAGCATACATGGGTGATGCTGCCAGCACATATTGCAGATATGGATAATCTATAAGAGAGGCCGGGTAAATGATAGGCGTAAGAAAAAACAACACCTGCACCAGGAAAGGAATTACGTACCGGAAATCGCGGTACTTTACATTTAGTGCAGCCAGCCAACAACCTAAACCCAAAGTGGCCATTATGCTGGTTAACAAACTTGCAGGCCAATATACCAATGCATTTATTGAAACGGGTTGTTGATAATAAACCAGGACGAGAGCAAACAGAACAAAGGCCATCAGGAAATCAAACACCGCCACCAGTATGGACGATACCGGAATGATAAGCCTTGGAAAGTATATCTTCTTGATGATAAGCGCATTGTTTACCATACTATTGGCTGCGTTGGTTAATCCGGTTGAAAATATATTCCAGATAATGAGGCCTGAGAAAACATATACCGGGTAAGGCAGCGTCTGATCGGGCAGGTTTAAGGCCCGCCCCAGAAACAAGGTGAAAATCAACATCATTAACAGGGGCTGCAAAACCGCCCACAAAAAGCCTAACACGGTTTGCTTGTACTTGATCTTAATATCGCGCCAGGTAAAAAAATAAAATAGCTCCTGGTTGCGCCAAAGTTCTTTCCAGTTAAAAAGGCCCCTGCGGGAGGAATCGATCACATCTTCATACACTTCAGCCATAGTTCCCGGGATTGCAAAAGGATTTGCAGGCAGTATTCTGCATTTTTGCTCAAAATTATGAAAATACTGTTCATTGTACCGTACCCGATAGCAAAATCGCCTTCGCAGCGATTTCGTTTTGAACAGTATTTTCAAACGCTTACCCAAAATGGCGGGCAATACCATGTTCAAAGTTTTCTGGATAACGAAGGCTGGGCTATTCTTTACCAGCCGGGCAAGGGGTTGCAGAAATTCCGTGTACTGGTAAAAGGGTTATTTAAACGACTGATCATACCTTTTCATCTGCATGCCTACCAATTTGTTTTCATCCACCGCGAAGCCGCTCCCTTCGGCCCCCCGGTGCTGGAATGGATCATTGCAAAAATTTTTCGTAAAAAGATTATTTATGATTTTGACGATGCCATCTGGCTAACCGATCGTAAAAATGAATCCGTTTGGCTTCGGTTAATTAAATGGCGCAGCAAAGTGGCATCCATTTGCAAGTGGAGCTATAAAGTAAGTGCCGGCAATCCGTATCTCTGCGACTTTGCCCGGCAGTACAGCCAAAATGTGGTGTTGAACCCGACAACTATTGATACGGAATTTTTACACAACCCCTCCTTATTCCAGGTTACCCGCAACCCCGGCAAGGTAGTTATCGGCTGGACGGGCTCACACTCTACCTTGAAATACCTGGCGGAAATCGAACCCGTGCTGGCTGCTTTGGAGAAAAAGTATCCCCAGATGGAAATGCTGGTTATTGCCGATAAGCCACCCAGGCTATCCCTACACAACCTTAGATTTTTACCGTGGTCGTTCGAAGCGGAAATAAAGGGTCTGCTTGAAGCTGACATTGGTATTATGCCGTTGCCAGATGATGAGTGGGCCAAAGGCAAATGTGGATTTAAAGCATTGCAATACATGGCGCTGGAAATACCGGCAGTGGCATCGCCTGTTGGTGTAAACACTTCTATCATTCACCAGGTTCAAAACGGGTTTCTCTGTACTTCCACAGAAGAATGGACAACCCGGTTGGAGTTACTCATCAACAATAAAGAATTACGCACCCAAATGGGCAAGGCCGGGAGAAAAACCGTTATCGATCACTTTTCAGTGGTATCCAACCGGGCTAACTTTCTCTCGTTGTTTCTGAAATAAAGAAGCGCCAGACTTATCGTAAAATAAGGAAGAAGAGGTATGCGGTATCGTGTAAGTGTGCCAAAATTGTAAGAGGTAATTCCAACCGCAAATGCAATTGTTAATGCGAAGACTAAAGCAAAAACTACATCGGGGTTGTTAAGGATAGAGAATATTCTAAACCTTACCGAAAATACTATATAAAGTACCATTGCCAGCAAAGCCGTTCCTTCCAAAGCAGAAAGCAACATGAGCGGGTTCCTCACCTCCCATAAGTAAGGCCTGAACAATGATACATTAATCGCCTGTGGCATTTTAGCAACCATATTTCCAAACGTTCCGTCCAGCTCACCAAGCGAATAACCCGAGCCGGCATCGCGACCGGTATAAAACCCGATATCATAGGCTGTAATTTGTGCAGTGCGGGCAATATTACCAACGGCATACCGGGCATCATTTTCACCCACTTTTGTTACCATCCAATAGCTTAAAAAAGCACCACCCGCTAATAAAAACGGGAAAACCAAAATACGCACCACTACAGATGGCGAATTTATAACTTTTTTATAGCCCACCCACAAAATAATAGCCGGCAAAAAGGCCTGAAGGATAAAAAGCTTCACGTGAAAGATTATATATACCGAAACAATCAGAAGAAGAATAACTGATGCTTTTATTTTTTTTTGATTGAACAGCATATCTATACTATAGGTGGCCAAACCCAACGCCCCCAGCACCAATGTATCTTTCAAAATTCCAGAACCCCAAAACACAACGGAAGGAACAAACAAGGCGCAAACAGCCAGGTGAAGATGGAGTTGCGGGTAACGTTTATAAAATGTTTTATACAATGCCCATGATCCGGCAAAGCTCCATAGCGAAAACAATACGGCTGTACCGGAGTATGAAGAAAAAGTGATCAGATCGAACAGGCTGGCTATGCGAACAACAAAGTAGGATGACGGATCGCCATAGAAAACAATTTTGGAAGTATACTTATAAACGCCTACCTGGTCGGTGCCCCCAAACAAAAGCTTAAAAGCCGCGGCTGGCGATTCGGTAAAGGCAAGCCACACCTGCCTGCTGCCATGCGTGTGAAAATTAAAGGTATCGCCACCGGAATAGTAGAACTGGTAAATAAATCCCAATGCGATCGCTCCAAAAACTTTAACCGTAAGAGCAGGAAAGAAATACCGGCTGGTTAGCGAATCGGTTACACGAGGCCTTATGAAATACGCTACCACGTAAACCACTATGAGCAACAACGGGGTAACAATCAGGTCGCGTAACTCCACAATTCAAGGTTATTCAATCCCGAAAGGTACGCAAAAACTCAATCGCCCTTCTCCAGATTTTTAAGCCGCTTCTTCGCGTCTTTATAGGCTTCATCTTTCCGGCCCGATCGCTTCTTCACTTCTTTAAAATAACGTTTGGCTTCGGCCTTGTTGCCCTGCTTTTCATTGATTTCTCCCAAAGCAATCAACGAAAACAGGTAGTAGCCCGATTCGGTAGCGCCAATTTCTTCAGCATACTTAACGGCCAGCTCATAATATTTTTTAGATTCATCCAGCTTACGCTGAAACTCATACATCTGGCCCAGGAAAAATGCCGCATAGCGGCCGCTGGTTGCTTCATACCCAAACTGACCACTGTCAATACGTGTCAGAATTTGCTTGGCCTGTTTCTCCAGCAGCACATGTTGCCCGCGACCATAAAGCATACGGGCATAGTAACGGTCGAAATACGGGTTATCGGGATAAGAAGTGTACAGATACTCCGCAATCTGGAAAGCGCGGGCCTGATCGTTTTCGTAGCTGTTGCTGATGCGCATCAGCCACACCATAGCTTCGGTGCGGGTATAAAATGCATTGTACGAAACCTCATGCAACTGTTTTAGCCCAAGCTGCTTATCGCCTTTGCGGAAGAACCAGAGAAGCGGCTTTAAAGCCGGGTAGTTTTCAGGCACCCAAACCGAGAAGTAGTTATACAGGGCATCGCCAAATAACAATTCGGGGCTCAGGTGTTCTTTCTCCCGGCAAACCTCCATATAATTGAGTGCCGCTTTACCTTCCACGGCAGCCTTGCGCCAGCTTTTACGCTCTTCATCAGAATACAACCGCCCCTTAAACCCGTGCGCAGCCGCCAGGAAAAAAGCAGCCTCAACCTTATACTCCGGGTATTTCTTGTAGAGATTTTCACCAACCCGGATGGTGCTGTCCATGTAGGCCAGGAACCGGTCATCATACGTAGTAGCTTTGGTATTGGGCATAATCTTCCACCATTCGCTAAGCCCTAATAAAAAATAAGGCAGCGGATGCCACTTGTATTTTTGCTTAAACCACCGGAATTGCTGCTCAGCCTTCTCGAACTTAAAGTTATACAGGTCGTTCAGCGCCTCGCTTATTTCAATCTGCATGGTAATATCAGCGATTAAAATAATGGTGGTGTCTTTCTTAGCAGAAGCCGGCTGCCCGGCCGCAGAAAAATAAAACAGGATAAACGCCACAACCCACAGCGCCCTCATTCGTGTCTGTAAAAAGTTCTGAGCCCTCATTTTTCAGTTTCAAATAAACAAAATCTTACTTTCACGTGTTAATTATTGTTTTCTTAAGGCCCCGCTAAAGCGGGAGAATCGCCTCATCTTCTTTTTCTGATGGCAATTTCGTAACCTCCAAAAAACTATGTCCGAATCGGAATCACAATTCTCGCTCTTTACATCCGACAAAAAGCTGACGTTTATCACCCTATGCCTGCTTTCCGTGCTTTTGTTGTACGTAAAGAAAGATTTTATAGAAAACGAAACTGCCGCATTTGAGTTTCTGCAAGACCGGCCCGAAGGCATGGTGTTACGAGCCATCAACGCCTTGCAGTTTTTTTCCATACCGCTGGTGTACCTGTGGAAGTTTACCGTGATCGGGTTCATTATCTGGGTGGGCTGCTTTACGTTTGGCTTCCGCATCACCTTCAGCCAGTGCTGGAGCGTGGTAATGGCAGCCGAGTTTATTTTTTTGCTGGCCGAACTGATCAAAATCGGATGGTTCATGTTTGTGGTAACAGACCCCTCATGGGCACAGGTAAAGGCTTTTTACCCGCTTTCGCTGATGCAGCTTGCCGATTACGAAACTATTGACAAACGGTATGCCTACCCGTTACGTTCGCTAAGCCTGTTCGAAATCGGTTATGTGTTTATCCTCGTTAATGGCGTGCATCATTTTGCGAGGCGGCAAAAGCAATCGGCTTGGTGGATCGTGTCTACTTCCTATATTCTCATCTTCGCGCTGTGGCTGATGTTTTATATGATCGTGTATAAATAATTGGGTATTAGGTATTACCGATTTTCTAATACCGAAATTCCTAATTCCCAATGCCCAGCTACCCAATACCTAATAATGCCTGATTTTCCCTATTTTCGCCCTTTCAATTTCCAACAGAATCTAAAAGAACATGAATTTTCAGAAGGCAAATAACATTACGGGTTGGTTTGTGTTTGGTGTATCGCTGCTTACCTACTGGCTTACCATGGAAGAAACCGCCAGCTATTGGGATTGCGGGGAGTTTATTGCCGTTTCCTATAAGCTCCAGGTGCCTCACCCGCCCGGTGCACCCTTATTTTTGTTAATGGGCCGGGTTTTTTCGTTCCTCGCTATGGGCGATGTTACCCAAGTAGCCTACTGGATCAACTTTATGAGCGTGCTGGCCAGTGCGTTTACTATCCTGTTTCTCTTTTGGTCCATAACCCTGTTTGGCCGCAAGGTTATGGGCTTGAATAATGATAAGGAGATTACCGGTGCCAGCACCTGGGTGCTGATGGGCGCTGGCCTGGTGGGTTCGCTGGCCTATACTTTTTCCGATTCGTTCTGGTTCTCGGCCGTAGAAGCCGAAGTGTATGCCATGTCGTCATTCTTTACCGCGTTTGTGGTGTGGGGAATCTTAAAGTGGGATGTAATTGAAGATGAAAGCAAAGCCAACCGGTGGCTACTACTCATGGCTTACATGGTGGGGCTTTCCATTGGGGTACACTTGCTTAACCTTGTTGCATTACCTGCATTGGGACTTATCTATTACTTCAAGAAATTTAAAACCACGATTTGGGGTGTAGTAGCTGCGCTGGCCATTAGTGGCGGATTGGTTTTATTTATCAACGATTTTATTGTGCCCGGTCTGCCAACCATTGCCGGTCATTTCGAAGTGTTTTTTGTAAACACCTTAGGGCTGTTCTTCGGCTCGGGCGCCCTTATCTTTTTCTTACTGCTGATAGGCGGATTGGCCTATGGAATTTATGCCACCCAAAAACAAGGCCGTGTAGTGCTGAATACCTTTTTGCTCGCCACCACTTTTATCCTGATCGGCTATGCATCTTACACCACCGTACTGATCCGCTCCAACTACGATACGCTGATCAATGAAAACGCCCCCAAAGATGTAATGAGCTTTATCCGCTACCTGAAGCGTGAACAATACGGAAGTCGTCCGTTGCTGTATGGCTCGTACTTTACAGGACGCCCCATAAACGTAGAATATGGCGCACCCATCTACACCAAGGGCAAAGACAAGTACGAGATCAGCGACCGCAAGTTTTCGTACGTGTATGAACCCGGTTCGCAAACCATATTGCCACGCGCCTGGAATTCAGATCATGCGCAGGCTTATAAAAACATAATGGGGTTAAAATCCTATAAAGATGCCGAAGGGCGTGAGCAGATCGTGCAACCCACATTTGGACAGAACCTGATGTTCATGTTTCAACACCAGATCGGCACCATGTACATGCGTTACTTCATGTGGAATTTTGCCGGCCGCGAAAGCGATGAGCAGGGCGCGGACTGGTTAAGTCCCATTGGTGCATTCAAAGATGTGCCCGAAGCCTTAGCCAACAACAAGGGCCGCAACAACTTCTTTATGATTCCATTCGTGCTGGGGTTAATCGGTATGTTCTACCAGTTTGTGAAAGACACCAAAAACTTTTCGGTAGTAGCGTTGCTGTTTGTTATGCTGGGTGTTGCCATTGTGGTGTACCTCAACTCACCCCCCACCGAACCCCGCGAGCGCGACTACATCTATGCCGGTTCATACTACGCATACGCCTTCTGGATTGGCCTGGCCGTTATTGGTTTGTATGAATTGTTTTCAGCATTTATCAGGAACGGACGCGCGGCTGCTGTTACCGCATCGCTTATCGGCTTAACGGCACCGGCTATCATGGCAGCCGAAGGCTGGGATGACCATAACCGCTCAAACCGGTACTTCTCGGTGGACTCTGCATACAATTATCTTAACTCGTGCGATCCGCAAGCTGTAATCTATACCGGTGGCGATAACGATACCTTCCCGCTCTGGTATGCGCAGGAAGTGGAAGGCGTGCGCACCGATATGCGGGCCGTGGTATTAAGCTACTACAACACCGACTGGTACATTGAACAAACCATGCGCAAGGCATATGAATCAGAACCTGTTCCATACACGCTCAGCAAACACCAGTATCGCCAGGGCGGCCCTAACGATTACCTGCTGTATGCCGATTTTAAACTGAAGAGCATTGACGCAAAAGAATTTATCAACCTGCTTTCAAAAGACTATGCTCAATTACGAGATGATGACCGCAATCTTGTTCCAAGCCGGCTATTTACGCTGAACATCGATAAAGAAGATTTACGCGCCCGGGGCATAATCCCCAAGCGATTAGACAGCCTGCTGGTCGACCAGATGCAGATCCGTATGCTGAAAAACACATTGGAGAAAAAGGATCTGGCCATTCTGGATTTCTTAGTAACCAACAATTGGGAACGTCCTATTTACCTGAACCAGACTTCGCTTTCGCAGATCAATATTGACTTAAGCCCGTATGCCGTGCAGGAAGGCAATGCCTATCGCATTTTACCGGTGCGCAATCCAAGGCCCGACCGCGAGCACCTCGTAAATACGGATAAAGCCTTTGATAATATGATCAACAAGTTCCGCTATCGCGAGCTGGATAATGACAAGGTATATTACAGCGAAGACTACCGCAACTTTGTGCTGAACCACCGCAGCGCGCTTAACTCGCTTGCCGAAGCGTTGATAGACGAAGACCAGATGGAAAAAGCCAACACCGTATTGGAGTTTTCCATTACCAAAATGCCTGACCGTGCTATTCCGTACGATCATACTACCGCCACGCTCGTTGATTTACTCTTCCAGGTGGGGCAGAAAGAAAAAGCCGTTGAAATTGCCAGGCTACTGGGCGACCGTGCCGAAGTGATGGCGCAATACCTGGTTGCCGAGAATTATGGCTTGAGCCAGGAGCTGCGCAGAAATATTTTCATCCTGAACTCGCTGCAGCAAACACTTTATGAGAACGGAGAAATGGAGCTGGGTAAAAAATACGAGGATGCCTTCAACAAGCTGCTGGCCAGCTTGCAAATCGGGGGGCCGGCACAAAGAAGCGATTATTAAAAATCCAAAACCGGCAATAATAAACCCTTTCCTTGCGGGAGGGTTTATTTTTTTGACCCTACTTACGCACAATAAGAAAGAGATCAAGCGCCTGTGCCGCATGGTCCGTCAGCACATAATCATCGTGGTGAATGCCGGCCACCAGGTCGTCTGCCGCATCCTTAAGCTTATTGCGGTTTAACCGGTTCATAAACTCATACGGCACACGCAGCCACGAAGCGGGCAATTTGTATTGCAGGTTAAAAACATCCCACCGCATCAGCCTGGCAACCGATCTTTTGTTACGTTCGTAATACGCCATCACTTTTGCATTGCCGCCAATTCCCTTCATGCTTACTTCGCGAAAGTATTTTTGCGCCAGCCGGGTTAGCTCATCGGCTGTATATTCGCGCACGTGCCACGGATTCCGCGAAAGCGATAAGGGACGGTTAGGCGTAGTTAATAAAGCAACACCGCCCGGCTTAAGCACCCGGTTAATCTCTTCCAGGAAAAGACCGTCATTTTCGATGTGCTCTATCACCTGGAAGCTCACCACTGCATCAAAAGTATTATCAGCAAAAACAGGGAGAGGTGGAATATTGCCACTGTGAAACACCGCCTGCGGATATTTTCTTTTTAGGCCTTCGATTACCGGTGCTATTTTGTCAATAGCCGTATACTGTTCCGCCACCGGTAACAGCCAGTCAATACCACGACCTTCGCCACACCCCACTTCAAGCAGATTGCCGGAAACGAATTGCGGGGCCAGCACGTATGCCTTTAATAAACGCTGGTGGATAGGGTTATCGGAAGGAATTGATCCTGACGTTATTTCTGTAGTGTAAACCGATGCCATTCAAAAAAATATGGCACAAAAATAACTTAATCTATTAGAATTATCGTTTTACCTTTAAACACCGGAAGGCGTACGTGTTTTCACACACAGCCGCACAAAAATATAATGCACATGAAACGTTTTTTGTTATACCTGTTTTTTATAGCTCCTGTTTCAGCTTTCGCCCAACCCATCACCGGGTTAAACTTCCGTGAATGGTACAACCCCGATGCGGAGATAGCTGTAACCTTTAATCTTGTACGATTGTCTGACCGTGTGGTGGTGGATTATACGATAGATGCCCGGCAGCAACCGCTCAGCAAGTACTCCATTGTGTGGGAACGCAGGGATACCTACACGCAGCGCGAAGGAACTGCGCTTACAGAAACACACACCAGCATTGCCGAAACAGAAAAACAAAAACAAGGTAGCTGGATTTTTCCCTCCTCCGCTGCCTCGTGGTTGCTGGTGGCGCGGGTAACCAACACCGAAAGCAAAACCACGTGGACTTACTTCAGGCAGATAGACCCCAAATACCCACAGATCGGCTGGCTCGAAAAAGATGGCAGGAAAGTCAATAGTAAGTTCATCACCCTGAAAAATCCTTACCCGGTTAAGATGGCCGGTGAAGCACCGGTGTTTGTATCGGTCTATTTTAATGACTTCAATGCAGCCACACCTCCTTTTGCCGAACAGGTAGATCGTGCCGACCGGTTTATGTTTTATGATTCTACTTTCCGCCTGGCATCGGACGATACCTTCGTACCCCAAAAGCCGGGCGTGTATTTGTTTCAGCGCGATACCAATGCAGCCGAAGGTTTTGCCTTCCTCGGTGTGTCAGACATCTACCCGAAATTCTCTTCCATTACAGACCTGGCCCAGCCTCTATTATATGTAACTACCAGCGAGGAGTATAACGAGATTGCCCTTGCCGGAAACGACAAAGCGAAATTTGACAAAGTAATCCTCGATATTACCAACGATCGCGAGCGCGCCAAAACATTTATGCGCAGCTATTTTCGCAGGGTAGAACTGGCCAACATTTATTTCACTTCGTACAAGCAAGGCTGGAAAACCGACCGGGGTATGACTTATCTTATTTTCGGGTTGCCCGATGAAATAAGTATGAATGATGGCACCGAAACCTGGTTCTATAAAAGCTCACGCACACGGTTCACTTTTGTGAAGCGGGGCAGCGTGTACGATCCGGATCACTATGTATTGCTTCGCGATAAGCGTTTTGCCGAAACCTGGTTCAGCACCATTGACCTGTGGCGAAAAAGCCGGTTTTAGCAGTGCCGGGTTTTCCTACCTTTGCTTAAATTTTTTTCATGGAAAAATCGGAAATGATTTTTGGAACCCGGGCGGTAATGGAAGCTATCCGGGCCGGTCGCGAAATCGAAAAAATCTTTGTACAGTCGGGGCTTACTAATGACCTTATAAAAGAACTGATCCAGGTTGCCAAAAGCAGCGGTGTGCCCTTTACGTTCGTACCGCAACAGAAGCTCAACCGGTTATCCACCAAAAATCACCAGGGCGTTATCTGCCTGCTTTCCACCATCAGCTATGCCAATCTCGAAGGCATAATAGACCGGGCCTATCAGCAAGGACGAGAGCCTTTTTTATTGATTGTAGACCGGGTAACCGATGTACGAAACTTCGGAGCGTTGGCCCGCACGGCAGAATGTGCCGGGCTGGATGCTATTGTAATGGGCGATAGCGGTAATGCACCCCTTACAGGCGATGCCATGAAAACCTCGGCCGGTGCGTTAAGTCATTTGCCGGTATGCCGGGTAAAGGACATGAAAAAAACTATCCAGTTCCTGAAAGAGAATGGCGTGCAGGTAGTAGCCTGTACGGAGAAAGCAGAGCAGCTGCTGTACGAATTAGACCTTAATGTACCGCTTGCGCTGATTATGGGGTCGGAAGAAGACGGTATTTCGCCACAACTGCTGAAAGCTGCCGACCACCTTGCCAAAATCCCCATGAGTGGAAAAATCAGTTCGTTGAATGTTTCCGTGGCTGCGGGTATTGCTATTTATGAAGCGGTGCGGCAAAAGGGTTTATAAATACTGATGTACGCTGGGTCGCTGCGCAGGCCCCGCTAAGAACGCAGAAGGGAAGTTAAAGCAGAGTTTTTGATTCAAAATGATTTGGTACTTTTGATCTTCAAAAAGATTCGTGGAAAACGCCCGCTTACTGAAATGGAAGCCAGGGAAGTATCAGTATTTTTAAAGTTGTACCACAAACAAATAATTCAAAAATGGGAAGAGGTGTTCATTTATCACAAGCGCGTAAAATTCGAAGTGGTATCAAAAAGGCTAAAAGCAAAATAACCGGTGCTCAATTGACAGGGCCCTTTTCTATTGCTTTTGAATGCAATACCGGAAAGGTGAAGCAATTGGATTTTCTACCCGTTTTTCAAAAATACGTGAAGGGTGAAAACCTGAAATACATTACTCCTTCACAATTCAGGAAATTCAAAATCAAAGACGATCGTATTTTTTGGGGAAAGAATGAAGATGTCGCCTTTTCCATTCCCTCGTTGTTAGAGAAAGGCAAAGCATCTCACGAAATATTGTACATTATATAGAAGCTGATCCCTGGTTGCACGCGGGGTCGCTGCGCAGACCCCGCTAAGAACGAGTATTTATTCTGATTTTCTTTGGGGCTATTACCATTAGTTCACAGACTATCCGTGCTGCATTTGTAAAGCCGGTGAACAATTTGAAAAGTGAGTGAGGCAATCCCCTGTAAGTGTACGTATTAACCAAAACAACCTGGATAATCGGTTAAGGCTGACTATTATTTTTTCCTTAATACTTTGAAATGCAAGCGGATAATTGACTTTGTATTTAAAAATGTTTTTTGTTTAAAAAACTCAGCGGCACAGCTTAATCCAGCCAAAAATATTTCCAGTGCGGTTGGGATGCATCATAGCTTGCAAAATGGCCTTTCATATTATAGTCGTCCGTATTGCTGTAAACCACTACTTCCTGCACGGCTCCCATATCTACCCACTGCACAAAAAATATGTTGTAGGTTCCGTTTTTCTTCTGGTAGCTGAAATCTCTAATGCCCATATATTTTGGCTGCGGTAATTCCGCATTTAACTCATTAATGGAATCCGGGTATTCGCCTGTAATTTTTTTATAGCTTTCAATTTCGGTTATCCAGATGGCCGCCTGGTTGATGGTATGGTTACGGCTCATATCAGCCAGTTCAAAAGCGAGCACTTTCCTGCCGTAAAATGCCACTAAGGGAATACAAATCAAATATACGAATACCCGTTGAAACGGGATTACCTGTGCATTACGCTGCAAATAGGAAAACGCCCTGTAGACGAGGAATATACCCATTAACAAAGTCAGCGTGCCGGCTTTTATATCGCCATTTATAAATAATGCTGTATTAAGGCCGGCATACAAAAGTGAGCCCATGATTAATGCAGTCAAAGCCATCGCATAATTGAAACGGCTTTTATACGATGGCTCAGCTTTGAATTTGCTGATCTGGTTCACGGCCAGTCCGACTATACCAACAGGAACAAACACAAGGCCAATGAACCCTACGGCCTGGCTGATGCCGGATACAATAACAGTAGCTATGCTGAACGAGCCTTGCAAAAATGGCAACATTATCGCGCCCAGCAAGGCCAGGCAGATCATGGTGAGAATGAGAATGTCTTTCTTTTTCATTACGCTTTTGTTAAAAAAATTTAAACCGATAAGATTAGCCCGGATGAGCAATATGATTTCACGGAAGAATAGCTGATTTGATTTCTGAACATTGAATTTGCTTACGTTTTGCTGGTGTATTTCTAATAAATCGCCCTCAATATCCTCGCGATAGTCGGGGTGGATGAGCATTTTTACAATACTGAGCATCCATTTTGGCGGTAATCTTTTTTCGCTTTCCATATAAATTGTTAGTCAAGTCAAAAATATTTCCAAGCGATGACCACTAAATACCCGGTTAAGTGAAGGACAGCTTTGGAATAGCTTTCCAAAGACCGATACGCTGCTCCTTTGTATCTTTTAAAACTTTACTGCCAAGCGAAGTGAGCTTAAAATATCTTTTCCGCTTGCCCCCTCTCACATGAGTAGCTTCGCCAAATGCAGATTTCAACATTCCTTTTTCTTCCAGCCTGCGCAACACAGTTTGTACAGCGCCAATGCTGGCCTTTCTGTTCAACCGCTCTTCCATTTCGTTAATGATGGTAACGGTATAAGCGTTGTCGTGAAGTATGGCAACAGTGA
This sequence comes from Cyclobacteriaceae bacterium, assembly GCA_026129485.1. GTDB lineage: Bacteria > Bacteroidota > Bacteroidia > Cytophagales > Cyclobacteriaceae > ELB16-189. The sequence goes on along the minus strand of JAHCHY010000015.1, from coordinate 66,055 downwards.
GCATAACTACTTCTTCAAATTCGCCTAAAGTATGATCGGGCATGGTGGTTCATTTATTATTGATATAAATGTAGTTAAAATATTCATTAATACAATATTTGTAGTTAAAATGTTTGTGATTTGGTGACCATCTCACACCCTGAAACTAATTTTTGAGATGAGCTCTGATAACTACTTAACGCTGACATGCTGTTTGTATAAGCATCTTTTCGTATGTTTAACGGTTCCCTAAACCTGCTATGCTGTTAAACCGTACATGGGGTTTGCTTGTAACCTGCTTTTTCGGCATGGCAGCCCACGCGCAAACGAATGAATCCTCACTGGCGGCAAAAAGGCAGGAATTGCTTAAACGCCTTTCGGCTGCAGGACAAGCCGGGAATTTTAGCGAAGCCATTCGAACGGCAAAAGAAGGTATTGCCCTCGCACAGCAGCACGATCACGATTCCACGCAAAGTGTATTCAGCCTGTTTGCCGGAATGGGCTATTACGAGCAGCAGAAAAAAGACAGTTCCATCTATTACCTGGATGAAGCCGCCCGCCTGGCCGATGCGCTGCCCAACTTAGCCTTGCAGGTGCGCTCGCGGTTACGGCTTATTGATGTGTACACACAATTAGACAATGCCCGAAGCCCTGTGCTGACGCAACTGATGAAAGACCTTGAGCCGCTGATCGTTCAGTTGGATAACCCGCGTTACACAGCCGGTTGGGAAGTGGCAAAAGGCAATGTGCACAACAAGCGAAGCGAAACTTCGCTGGCGCTGGATAGCTTTTTACGCGCGCTTGAAATATACCGCAGCCTGAATGATAAATCTAATGAAGGAGCCATGCTCACCAACATAGGTGGCGAGCTGATGACCCTGAAACGTTGGAAGGATGCCATTACCTACAACCAACAGGCCATACAACTTTTTAAGCAACTGAATCGCGAGCACCTGTGCATCAGCTCTTACATGAACATCGGGAGTGCGTTTGAAAAACTGAAACAGCCCGATTCGGCTATGGCTTACTACGAAGCTTCGCTGGCGCTGGCTAAAAAACTGGGCGACCAGAAAAATGAAGCAGAGAATAAACAACGGCTTGCCAAAATCCTGTACAGGGATTCTGTGAATGCTGCATCGCGCACCAAAGCCGATGCTTACCTGGATGACGCTTTAACGACAGCCAGTGCCGGGCGCGGTGATTATGAAGGGTTGGTATTGGGGTTCATTCAGAAAGGAAATGCTGCACTCGATAAAAAGCAATTTCAGCAGGCACGCCAGTATTTTGACCAGGCCATGACGTATGCGCAGCAATCGCAGCACAAACAACTGCTGCGCGATGCTTACCTGGCCGAAGCTACTTTATTACAAACAACCGGAAATGGGAAAGCTGTGTATAACGCCATGCAAACAGCCTATCAATACCACGATAGTATTTTTGATGAGCAAATGGCGCAAAATGCAGCCGAGCTGGAAGCCCGGTATCAATCCGCACAAAAGCAACAGGAAATTGAAAAGCTAAATCGTGAAAACGAAATAGCCCGGCTGGAGCAGCAGCAACAACGGCAGCAATTCATCTTCCTGGTCAGCATCGGGGCAATTGTACTGGTGCTGGTTGCCGGGTCTGTTATCTTTTGGCGCGATATACGGGCGCGTAAGCAAATGGTGTTGAAGGAGCGCGAGCTGCATGAGCTTAACCAACGGATTGCCGAAACCCGGCAAATCGCTTTACGGGCACAAATGAATCCGCACTTTATTTTCAACTGCATGGCTGCGGCCGATGGTTACATTATGAAGAACGATCGTGCCCGGGCTTCCGAGCTGCTTACACGGTTTGCCAAGCTGGTTCGCCATGTGCTGGAAAATTCCGAACATACCCTGATAACACTTGAAGATGAATTACAAAGCCTGGAGTTGTTTCTTTCCATTGAACAAATGCGCTTTCAGCACAGCTTTGCTTACGGGGTAAACGCAGATACACAATTGCTCGACTTTGAAGTACCGCCTCTCCTGTTCCAGCCCTATGTTGAAAATGCGCTTATTCATGGAGTAGGGCCTGACTCAAAACCTGACAAGAAAATTACAATTGACGTAACCGGAAAGCCCGGTAACATTGTAGTAACCATCCGCGATAACGGGATAGGCCGTAAGGCAGCCGCACAGCATAAGCTTATCAACCCGCAAAGCCACCAGTCGATGGGTACACGCATTACAGCCGAACGCCTTAGCCTGCTGTCCACATCCCATCATGTGTCGGCAAAAGTTGAAGTAAACGATCTTACCGATGCGCAGGGCGAAGCGGCCGGCACGGAAGTTATCGTACACCTTCAAAAAACTATTGCCGCTACCGCCTGATAATGATTATCTTTGGTTGTGCCTGCTTCAACCCGCCTTATCCGCTCTGTAATTATAGATGATGAGCCACCGTGCATCGACTCGCTACGGGCCAAGCTGAACGACCATTGCCCCGATGTTGATATTATTGAAACCTGTCATTCGGCTGCTGCGGGTGTAAACGCTATTCATACACACCAACCCCAATTAGTCTTCCTCGATGTAAACATGCCCGGTGAAGACGGGTTTTCGGTATTGCAGCGTTGCCGCGACTTTAACTTTGAAGTGATCTTTACCACAGCATACGATAAGTATGCGTTGCGCGCTTTCCAGTTTAACGCGCTGAACTATCTGCTTAAACCCGTTGGCGTGGCCGACCTGGTGGATTCGATAAACCGCTTCCGCGAACAGGCGCATATCAGAACTTCGCTGCAGCAAATCGAAATCCTGCTCAGGCAGGTTCGCGGCAGCCAGCAACAGGTGGAAAAGCTGGCCTTGCCTACCTTAACGGGATACCGGCTTGTTGAGCTTGGTAAAATTACCCGGCTCGAATCCGACAGCAATTACACGCGCTTTCACATAGAAGATGAGCCGCCCATCCTGGTTTCCAAAACCCTGAAAGAATACGAAGCGCTTCTGGCAGCCGAAACTTTTGTGCGGGTGCATCACGGGCACATGGTTAACCTCGCGCACATAAGGGAATACCGGAAAGGCCAGGGCGGTGTGGTGGTAATGCACGATGGCACAGAGATAGAAGTCTCCGCACGGAAAAAGGCCGGCCTGGTAGCCCGCCTCCCGCTTTAGGTTAAGGGCATCTCTAAAAAAGCGTACACTTGCTAAGCCATCTGCCACACTTACGCAACGGTGTCCCCAAGCATGGTTTGAATCTTCAATTTGGTGTGCAGCAGCAACCGGATGCTGCTGGTAAACCTTTGAAGCATGTTAAGCCACCAGTCGATTTACGCGGTAAACCCCGACCCTGCCAAATCATCCAAAGCCAATTTAATTATACAGCAGGCCCTGCAAAAAATGCATGAAGAAAGTGATGTGCGCATTGGCCAGTTAGCTCAGCAGCTTGGCATAAGCGAACGCTACCTCGAAAAAAGATTTCAGACTGCAACCGGTGTATCTCCTAAAAAATACATGCAACGGCTACGGTTTAACCGAACCGTAACCATGTTAAAGAACAATTGCGACATGATGGATATTGTAGTTGAGCTGGGCTACCACGACCAGGCTCACCTGATCAACGACTTTAAAAAATTTGCCGGTTGCGCACCTTCGCGGTATAATACCAGCCCGGGGCTTGAATCGTTAGGGTTGCGCACACCTGTTGCGGCTTAGTTTCCTCAATTCAAAAAACCCGTTTAAAGCAGGAAACATCACCCTGCGTTATTTCTTACACATCTTTCACAAGGTCTGCTGTGAAGGAGAGCTATAAAGCCTCCCCTATTCCCGGCACTTATTTCCTCCACCCCGGCCCTCTTACTACTCTCCCCGGTTTTGCCCCGGTGTGCTCGCCTTCTTTCAAAACCAGCGTGCCATTTACAAGCACATGTCGCATACCGGTGCTGTATTGGTGCGGCTGCTCAAATGTAGCATGATCCTGTATGGTCTGCGGATCGAATACCACCACATCGGCATAATAGCCGGGCGTTAACGAACCTCGTTTTTGTATCTTTAGATTGGAAGCCGGCAGCGAGGTAAGCTTGCGAATAGCTTCTTCCATCGGAATTACTTTTTCATCGCGTACATACTTACCCAACAAACGTACAAAGTTACCATAGGCGCGCGGGTGGTTGCTGGACTTGAGGAATACGCCTTCGGTAGCGGGTGAGCCGGCATCCGAGCCAAAGCTCATGTAGGGCAACGCGATTTGTCGTTTTACATTTTCTTCACTCATCATAAAGTAAGCCGTACCCACACGGGTGCTGTCGGCAATCACCAGGTCCATGGCCGTTTCTTCCGGGCTCTTACCATAAATTTTTGAAACCTCGGCCAACGTTTTACCAATAAACTGCTTGAGTGAATCATTGGCAAAGTCTAACAGCAACACCTGGTCAGGCCCGCCAGCCATCAGTAACAGGTTCTCCCATTTATCAGCAGGCTTGCGCATTTCGTCTAATACCCGCTTGCGTATTTTCGGATCCTGTAATCTTTTTATCCATTCCTTTATTCCTCCCTCCTGCACCCAGGGCGGCATAGAAGCATCCAGGCCAGTGGCCCCCGCAATGTAATTATACATATCGGTTGTAATTTTTATCCCGGATCGATTGGCCTGATCGATCATCGCCAGAACCGAATCGAGCTTGTTCCAGTTTTTTTGTCCGGCCATTTTCAGGTGATAGATTTCGGCAGGCAGCTTTGCTTCACGTGCAATTCGAATCGTTTCATCCACGGCCGCAAAAATATTATCGCCTTCGCTGCGCATGTGGGTAATGTACATGCCCCCGTATTCTCCGGCTACTTTATTTAATTCAATCAGCTCTTCGGTTGAAGAATAATTGGCGGGCGCATAAATAAGCGATGAGCCCACACCCAGCGCACCTTCTTCCATAGCCTGCATCACCAGCGCTTTCATACGCGCAAGCTCAAAAGCATTAGGCAAACGGTTGGCATAGCCCAGCTCGTGAATGCGCACGGTAGTAGCGCCAACAAACGAAGCTACATTGGGTGAAATGCCTCTCCGCTCCAAGGACTCTAAATATTCGCCTAAGCTCGTCCAATCCACTTCAAATTTCCAATCGGGGTTGCGCTGCATGTCAGCCCGCATGTCGGCCTTCATGGCATCGTTTAAAGGCCCCATGCTCCAGCCTTCGCCAAACACTTCGAGTGTTACGCCCTGCCGGATGTCAGCCTGCGATTTTCCATCGATGATCAGCGTTTCCGTTGCCCAGCTCAGCATGTTAATAAAGCCTGGAGCCACAGCCAGACCCGTTGCATTGATTTCAGTTTTGCCTTCGGCTTTGGAAAGATCCCCTATAAAAGCAATCGTATCGGCATTGATGCCCACATCGGTTACCATCCCGGGTTTACCGGAGCCATCGTACACGGTGCCTCCGCGAATGATAGTATCGAATTTTTGTTTTTGACACGATGCGAAAAGAAGAAGCAGGATGAAGGCGGGGAGCAGGTTTTTCATGGCAGAGGGAGGAGTTAGGAGTTAGTATTTTAGAAGTTAGAATTTAACCAGTAACAAGTAACCAGAAGCCAGCAACAAGCAACCAACAACTACACCACAGGGTACTTAAAAGCCGATCTTAAAGTAATTCGCTTGCCGGTTTCCTGCGAGGCACGGGCCGCTTCAATTACTTCCAGCACATGCAACGCATGTTCCGCAGCAATCAACGGCTCGTTGCCGGTAGCAAGACTTTCAGAAATAACCGATGCGCCCTGCTCCCAAACATACGTGCCCGTGTCGGTAGCTTCGCGCCTCGTCTTCTCATTATCATGCGTGGCCACATCTACACCAAAAGGCGCCCAGTCGTACCCGATCAATTGCAGGTTGCCATGCGTACCCCAAATTGAAATGGTAGGCTTATCCTGGCCTTCGCCTTCATGTCCATACGGATCGAAATAATTAAACCCACACTGCACGTGCGAAAGAATTCCATTGCCATGATCCATCAGCACCATCGCATTATCTTCTGCCACCACTTTAATTTTTCCTTTGTTGTCCACCGTGCGCTCTGGCGTAACAATGCTGGTCATGGCCATTACCGACCGGGCCGGCCCCAGCAATCCGGTAAGGGTTGCGAGGTTATACACGCCTAAATCCGGTAAGCTGCCACCACCCTGTTCATAAAAAAAGGCCGACCACGTAGGGCCAAGATGCCCGTAATGTGCGTGTGCAGATGAAACTTTACCAATTTTCCCCTGCCGGATCATCTGTGCCATGTAGGCAAACTGCGGACTGTTTACCACAGCTGGTGCCCCCCAGATGCGCACACCCTGCTGCTTCGATAAATCAAGCAATGCTTTCCCTTCGGCATAGGTGTTAGCCATAGGCTTTTCGCTCCACACATGTTTCTTTTTAAGCAAAGCCTGTTTGTTGAGGCGACCGTGCTCCTGCATATCGGTAAGGTTTACCAGCAGATCGAACAGAGCGCCCGCCAGTTGCTGGTCGATGTGCGCGTAATGATTCGGCACGTTATATTTCTCAGCCGCTGCTTTTGCCCTTTCGGGGATGATGTCGCACACGCTTACCAATTCTACATAAGGCGATTTGGAGAGGTGCGGCAGGTACATGCCCGATACACTGCCACAACCGATAAGGCCGATTTTAATTTTTTTGGTCTGAAAAAGCTCACCGGCCTTGCTGATGAAAGGCGCCAGCATACCGGCCACCATCAATTTGCTGCTGCGCTCCAGGAATTGTTTACGATTAATCTTGTTTTTCATGAGATAGAATGAATTAGTGGTTCAGATTCCAATACAGGAAAGTAGGTATTCCTGCGGATAAATCCGAAACTTAATTGGCCGGGCGGCTAACTAATCTATTTGTAAATTGTTCACATCAATCTCCTTTTCACTTACAGCATGTAATTCACCTATGGCCGCAATGGTATCGCTCCGAAAGGGAGGATTACCGCTGTCATCATAAATTATTCCGTTGAGTAAAATGAGGGAGTACCGCTCTTTGGCAGTGCATCCGGCCAGCACAAGAAGGCACAAGGTGAAAGCTCGCATAAGTCAAGGCATGTCAAGGTAGCACAAGCACAATCTGGCAGAGAAAGGAGGATATAAGACAAAAACCGCTAAAGTACGTCCGGGCTCATCGGTTTTATCATCATGTAGCTCCGGCAGGAATCGAACCTGCATCTTCAGAATCGGAATCTGAAATACTATCCATTGTACTACGGAGCCGGAAATAGAATTACCGGCTGCAAAGGTAACAGAAACACCGGTTCTTTAAAATGCAGGCCTTTGGAGCTCAGAGCTGACGCATCTTATTTTTAAACACATAGAAACATAGATTTTTTTGATATGCCCTTATGTGAACTATGTGTCTATGTGTTTAAAATTTGTGATTTTACGACATTTCGAAAACTGATTCTTTAGCTTTTATAGTAGCAGTAAACTACCGTTTGAATACCGCCCGGAGAAGAATGCAGCCTTGCCTGCCGAAACTCCGAAGGAGTGGAGCTGCAGGGAATCGAACCCTGGTCCAGAGAAGATGAACGTGTACGTTCTACATGCTTAGTTGCGCTTTGATTGTCGGGAATTACAAGGCAGGCAACGGCCAAATAATTCCTTAGTTACTGTTGTCTTAATTATGTTACGTAACCATAACATAATCCAGTTTATGCTATCGACACCGCGGGTCCGGCACCGCAAAACAGGGCACCGGGCGATGATGGCCTCCACCGATCTTATCAGCGGATAAGCTAACCTAACATACTGTCAGATTAAGCAGCCATGGCGTAGTTATTCTCGCCACTTAAATTGGTCAGGACTATCTTTCAAGGCTCTCATCCCACGAGCCTGCATGCTGGCATACACCCCCACACATCCTGTCAAAACCGGTCAGCCCCGGTAATTAATTCCGAATTTAAAACTCGGAATTTTGAATTGGTTGTATTGGGCGGCTTAACGGGCTACCCCGTCCCGATAGTTTCGGGATCCGGCCACGCCTTAAACCAGCGCGCTCGGGCTTTTCGCTTCTATCCCTGCCGCAAAATCACTATCAAAGAACGCAAACGGGTTACAAATGTAATTGAAAAATAGTTCTACCTGAGGAGCTATTTTAATACCTTTAGCTAAACCTAACCTCAAAATTCCATGAAAAAATTCGTGCTCCTTGCATTACTCGCCCTTTTTCAATGCAGTCAAAACCCGGTGCAGCAGGATTTGCTGAATTACATTAACGTAGAGATGCCCAAAGTAGCCACGCTGGAGTCTGATGCCATAACGGCATACGGCAGCGTAAGCGGTGAAAACTACGAGGATGATTCGATTATGTATGTTACCATTACCGAAACGGTTATTCCCAAATACCAGGAGTTCTACTCCTTGCTGGAATCCATAAAGCCGGCTACCGAAGAAGTTGCTGCGTTACATAAAGAATACGTTCATGCTGCTGCCGACCAGCTCCAGGCTTTCAAGCTCATTATTGAAGCCATCGAAAAACAAGATGCCCAGATAATAACCCGGGCCAACGAAGACCTGGCTGAAGGTCGTGCCCTGTTAAAAATGTGGCGTGCCGACCTAGATGCGGCCTGTGCCAAGCATAATGTGGTATTTAAAGATGATGAGGGCGAAGAAGAGTAAAAATTGAAAGTCCTAAGTTTAAAGTTATAAAGTGAAAAGTTTAAAGTGAAAGACATATATCTAAATTTTCACTTTAAACTTTGAGCTTCATAACTTTTGACCCTGTCGCTTTCAGCTTCTTCTACTCCCACCCGGTCGATAACCAGGTATTTTTTCTTTGATATGCCCTGTCGCGCCAGCAGCTCGGCTAAAAATCCCGTAAGGAAAAGCTGCACGCCTATAACCAGCGCAACCAACGCGAGGTAAAAAATAGGCTGGTCGGTTACATCGCGCTTTAGCGGAATCTTAGAAATAAAAACGGAATCAATTTTATCGTACAGGATTTTAACGGTAAACCCGAATCCCAATAAAAAAGAAACAATACCCCACGAGCCGAAAAAGTGCATAGGCCTTTGCGCAAACCTTCCGATAAAAGTGATGGAAAGTAAATCGAGGAGGCCGCGAATGCGTGTCCAACCAAATTTGCTGTGGCCATATTTACGTTCGCGATGCTCTACTACTTTTTCGGTGATTTTTGTAAAGCCCGCCCACTTGGCAATCACTGGGATGTAGCGATGCATTTCGCCATATACCGAAATGTTTTTTACGACAGCCTGGTTATAGGCTTTTAACCCGCAGTTGAAATCGTGCAGGTGTATGCCTGATATTTTTCGGGTTAAGTAGTTAAAGAATTTGGACGGAATGGTTTTGCTGATGGGATCGTGGCGTTTTTTCTTCCAGCCGCTTACCAAGTGAAAGCCACCCTGCTTAATCATTTTATAAAGCTCCGGTATCTCATCCGGACTGTCCTGCAGGTCGGCATCCATAGTAATTACCACTTCACCTTCGGCAAGCTTAAAGCCGGTATGCAAGGCCGCTGATTTACCAAAATTGCGATTGAACTTAATGCCTTTAAAAGCCGGGTTGGCGGCATTTACTTTTTGAATCTCGCTCCATGTGCCATCGGTGCTGCCATCGTCAATAAAAATAACTTCATAAGAAAAGCCGTGTGCTTGCATCACACGGCTAATCCATTCGCTTAATTCTGGTATAGACTCCTGCTCGTCTTTGGCAGGAATGACTATTGAGATGTTCATTTATAATTCAACTGGCGGATTTTTCTTTACAAAAATAGCAGAAATAAGCGCCATTATTGCTGAAAAGAATAAAATTGAAGCATAACCAATCAATTGCCCGGTAATGGTAAACTGATTTGCCGTTCTTCCCTTAGCATCTTCTATAGCCTGATCAATGGCTTCTTCAGGAGCTCCGAATTTTTCCATCATCTCCCGCGTGTTTTCCAGCGAAGCATCGGTTAAATTCTGGGGCAAGTCAGGATCAATCACATTATAAAGAACCATTGAAAACAGCGTAGCCACCAAAGCAGAAACGGCTAACACTAAAAATCCATGTACAAATGCTTTCCCGTAAGGTAAAAAGCCGCCAATATTATTTCTGTAATCAATACCGGCATAGATTGTAATACCCAGGTAGATCAATAACATCACAAACAGTGTCTTCAATTGCACCATCAGCGTGTAATCTATAACATAGAGCAATACAGTAAGTGTTATACTTACTCCTCCAACAATTAAACCCCATTTTATAACGTGGTTTTTAAGTGCTACGGGTTCGGCATTCTGTTCCATACATTTTAGTTTTTGGGTTGACGTCTTAAAATTACAGATATTATCAGGCTTACAAAAAAGCTTATCATCAGGCTTTTGATAAAATAGTCAAAGGCCAATGTACCGCCATTAGTGGCAGGAAGTGCCGATAAATTACGCTCAAACGATTCTTTTCCGATCTGTCCGATAATGGCAGGGTCCAGCGCCTGGAGCTGCGTGGTCATCAGGTTAATATAATCGGTTACAAATGCCGGCTGTACCCGGGAAAATACCCAGACAAAGCTCATCACCAGCACGGCAAAGACCAGGGTAAACAAAAACGCGCAAATCATAGCCTGCCCAAACGACAGGAGGCCCTGCTGGTGGCCATCGCGCAGTTCCTTCAGGCTCATGACTACAAACACACTCAGCATGATGATCCTGAAATCAAAATAAATGGGAAACAAAAACGGGTGGCGGCCCACATAGTACAACACCAGCAAAAACACGATACCCAATGCTGCCGCCAACAGACCATTGCGCACGGCAATAAACACCAACCGCGGAATACGCTCAAACATCTATGCTCTGCTTTGTATTGTTGAATACCGCCACGGCTCTGCCCTTTAATTTCTGACCAAGCCAGGGCGAATTCTTAGACCTGGAAAGATTTAATGTCGGGGTAAACGTCCACTCGCAAGCCGGATCGAATAAGGTGAGGTTGGCCCGTGTATCTACGTCAATAACCACCGGCTCAAGCTTCAATAACCTGCGCGGGGCATCTGTAATTTTTTCCACCAAGTCGCTCAGCTCTATTTCATTCGCCAAAGCGGTTAGCTGTGAAGCGAATGTTTGCAGGTTGATCAACCCAAACTCGGCCTGATCAAACTCCAGGAATTTACTTTCATCATCCTGCGGCACATGGTTGCTTACCAGCACATCGATGGTGCCGTCTTTCAATCCTTTCAGCAACGCATCCTGATCGGCCTTTTCGCGCAGGGGCGGGTTTACTTTGTAATTCGTATCGAAATCAAGCAGCACCACATCGTTAAGCAAAGGCTGGTAGGCTGCCACATCGCATGTAACCTGCAACCCTTTCTTTTTGGCAGTCCTAACCAACTCAATTGATTTAGCCGTAGAGAGCTTGCTGAAATGCAAACGGCCCCCGGCATAGGCCAACAGCTCAAGATTTTTGCTGATGGCTACTTCTTCGGCAATGCGCGGCATACCTTTTAAGCCCAGCATGGTGCTTTGCGGCCCTTCGTGCATCTGACCGAACATATTCAGCCAGTTGTCTTCCGGGTGGTCGATCAGCACGCCATCAAACTTTTGCAGGTATTGCAGCGACTTGAGAAAAATATCGGTATGCCACACCGGCTTCAAGCCATCGGTAAAGGCAACCGCACCGGCATGATGCAAGTCGATCATCTCGGTAAGCTCTTCGCCTTTGCAATTTTTGGTTACAGCAGCCAGCGCATGTACCTGCACTAAGCGGTTATTGTTATTGGCGGTTAGGTAGCTGATCTCGTTTTTGGTTTGCACGGCCGGATGGGTATTGGGTAAAACCGCTACTTCGGTAAAGCCCCCGGCAGCGGCTGCTTTTGACAGCGACTGCAAATCTTCTTTTTGCTCATGCCCCGGATCGCCCACGCTTGCCCCTACATCCACCCAACCCGGTGAGAGTATCATTCCTTCTGCATTGATCACCTTATCGGCTGCATAATTCTTATCTCCTATTTCGGCAATGCGCCCATTGTTGAGCAGCACATTACGGGTTTTAAGATGGAAGGGTGAGCCTTTGGAAACTATTCTGGCAGATTGAATGAGGATTTTCATGGTCTAAATTTCGCCAGCTTCTTTTAATGATTTATTGATTACTTTCTGTTTCATCGTAATTCACGTGCCCTCGTATATTGAGATCTATAGTTTCTTACAATTACCCTTTCAAAAAACGGATTAACAGAACTTCCGCCAGCAGAAATACCAGCGCCAGCGCCAGCGCATACTTCCATAAAGGCGTGCCCAAATATCTTGCTTTTATTTCGTTACTGAAAGCCTGCGGGCTATCTGCATCAAATACGGCTACCTGGCTTCCGCCAAAAGCAGCCAGCAGTTCGGTATCGGTAAATGTGGTTAGCTCCGACTCGCGTTTCTCCAGGTTAAATGCCACCAGGTCCAGCGTATCGCGCTGGTGGGTTACATAATAAAAGCCGGGGCTCACCTCGTAACGGGGCAATTCCAGCAACACCCGGTTGCCCGTTTTGCGTTGTGCCGGTACCAGCTCGCGCTCGCCCACCATGCGTACAGGCTCCTCGCCCGCCAGGCTATCGGCTGCAACGGAAACCAGCCCGCTGGAAAGATAATGATAGGGCTTGCTGTCCTGCCGGTTGCCGGTGGCTGCTATGCGATACATAACAGGCACAAACAAGGCATGGGTGGCAAAGTCGGTTGCTTCGGTATTCAACGCGCTGGCCGCAAGGTACACGTTATTAATTTTTGACAAGAACGGTTGCCCGTCCTGAAAGCTAAGTATAGCCGAACGATCCGCGCCCCAGCCCCATACACTTTGCGCGGCAGGCATCGCTACGGCAGCCGTTCTTTCTTCAAACACATTTTCGAAGAACGGGTTTCTGAAATCGGGCTTATCCAATGGCATTCGGGCTGTATGCTGCATCCGCACAAGCGCAGGTAAACCTAACAAGTTTTGATATGACTTTACATCCGGTTCGGTACCCGGAAAAACCAACATCATGCCCTGGTGGGTAAGGTATTGCTGCAAAGCCGTTGCCAAAGCCTGGTCGATGTGGTTAAGCCCGTTAAGCACCAGCAGGTTTACATCCGCGAAAGCGCTGTAATCTACATTGGCCGTGGTGTAGCTTTTAAAATCGAACAACTGCTTATTGCCATACACCTGCTCTACGTACGAAACAGCAGGCTGTGCTTTGATCTCGACCACGCGCAACCGCCCCGCATAGTTGAGCGTGAAGTAAAACTCGTTATCAAAACTTACCGGGAAATCGCTGAAGCTGAAAACGGCCTTGTTGTTGCCCTGTAACCCACCGGAAAGATCGAAAGCAGTTTCAGCCGAACTGTTAGGCTGAATGGTTACCGATGAGGTAGCCGCCTGTACCCCGTTAATGGTTAGCCGCGATACCAGTCCCTCAATTGCTTTAGGGCCATTGTTGCGCAGCCGCACCCGGATGGAATTTTTTTCACCACCGATGATAAACGGGTTGGTGAGGTAAACCGAATCGACATAAACATTCGATACGGCAGAAAAAGATACGGGCGCCAGCCGGATATGCCAGGCAGAGTCAAGCGCAAGGGGTTCGCCAAAAGTTGATTGTTGAAAATCTGAAATCCAGAACACAGTACTGTTTGTATCGCCAATGCGCTTTAAGATTTCGGTGGCGGAACGCGCGGCAGACGAAAACCGCACCTGCGAAAGCTGGTCGATAATTTCTGATTTTGATTTGAATGAATTGGAGAACGGTGCGAAGTCGTTCGTGAGCAGCTTAAAGCGGGTTTCGGCCGGAAACAATTCTGCTATTTCGCGTACATACGAAATGCCTGCATCGAGGCCGCGCATTTTTTCCTGTACGGGTGCCGACATGCTGTACGAGTTATCGAGGTAGATAACAAGATTACGCTGCGCGGTAAGCTGCTCACGAGCCGGCAGAAAGGGTTGGGCAAAGGCCAGCACTAAGAAAAGCAAAAACAACAGCCGCGATGCCAGCACCAGGTAGCGCTTCAGTTTTCTTTTTTGCGTGGTTTCCTGCTTTACCTGTTTCAGAAACCGGGTATTGGAAAAAAAAATACGCGTGGTACGTCTGAAATTAAACAGGTGAATGATGATGGGTATGGCCAGTGCAGCAAGCGCCCAGAGAAACTGCGGATAGTTAAAACTCATCAGTGTAAAAATAACGAATCGGTTGGGTTATTAACGCACCTGTATGTTTCCTGTTGTACCCAATACACCAGCGGTATCTGTTACTGATCTTGCGGGTGGGGTTCGATATGGATAAGTACGTTACCGAGCTGCGGAATTTCGCTCCTGAGCGTGTCTTTTAACCGATGCGCAATATCATGCCCGGCCTTTACGGATATGGTGGCATTCACGGTGGCATGCAGATCGACATGATAGATCATGCCGGCTTTGCGGATAAAACATTTTTCGGTAGCGATCACTCCGTTTACGGTTAAGGATATTCTTTTTATCTCGGCCACCAGGTCATCGTACACGTTCTCGTCCATGATCTCGCCTAATGCCGGACGAAATATTTTATAGCTGTTATACAGGATAAACCCGGAAGCAAACAGTGCAGCCCAGTCATCGGCCGATTCGTAGCCTTTACCCAAAATCAATGCAATGGATATTCCGATAAAAGCCGCTACGGAAGTAATGGCATCGCTGCGATGGTGCCAGGCATCTGCCTTAAGCGATGAGCTGTTGGTTTGCCGCGCCTTGCGCATTACCAACTGGTACGAAGCTTCTTTCCAGATAATGATGGGCGCCAGCACAAACAGCGTAAATGTTTCGGGTAGCTCATGTGGTGTGCGGATGTTGATAATGCTATCGCGGGCAATAATTACAGCCGATACAACAAGAAACGCCACGATTATAAATGTGATCAAAGGCTCTAACCGGCCGTGGCCGTAAGGATGGTTCTTGTCTGCGGGCCTGTTGGCATACCGGAGCCCGAACAGCACCAGCAATGACGAAAAAATATCGGTTGTGGATTCAATGGCATCGGCAATCAGGGCATACGAGTTCCCGAAATAACCGGTAAGCCATTTTATTACTGCCAGCAACGAATTACCAACAATACTAAAGTAAGTTGCTTTAACGGCTGTCTGCTGGTTGGTTTGGGTGGTATCGACCATGTATTGTAACCCAGTGCTTACAAAGGTAGAATTTTAGTATGTGTTATTTCTCACAGGGTTTCGCTTCGTATCTCGCGCTATTAAAACTAAGTTCTAAGCTAAAAGGCGAAGACCTCGCTAAGAATTAGAATTAGAGTCCGTTTGCTTAAACAATGACTTGAATATGTTTTTATAATCCTTATCTTTTTCGAGTGCGTTAATATTTAGTGCAAAATTGCAGGCATCTTTTAGTCTTAGATTGGCAAAACTCTTACGACCTTCGTCCTCATACTCGAAGTATGCAACAATAACTCCCATACCTCGTTTCATTAATGCCCGAACTAATGGAACGAAGTCCCCATCACCCGTTACTAAGATTGCAACATCAATAGTATTTTCAAGTCCGATTTGCAAAATGTCAATTGCCATTGCAACATCAATTCCTTTTTCTCCTTGACTCTGTGACATTGGGTGAAACTTTGTTTCAATACCAGCATGCAATAAGTCTTGGTGTCGGTTTCTGTCCAATTTTAAATTTTTCTCCGTTGCGTTTGTCGTTGGATAAAGTCCTTGATACCAAGCAGCGTAAACTACTTTGTAGTCTAGAAACCCCTGGTAGTGTCTCCGTACAAAGTCCTCAAATAGGTTATGTGTCGGTTGAAATGAAAGCCACCCTAACTTCTTACCCCAAAAATAGTTTTGTGCGTAATTAAAGTGTGAGCCATCATAAAAAACTCCAATTCTTAAATTACCTTCCATTTTCATCTGGTTTAAAATCATTTAGTCGTCATTGTCCACGGAGTCGACCAATTGGCCACAACCTTCGGCTATACACAACAATGACTTATCTATATTCCAAATTTAACAAAAGCCCCGTCATTACCGGGGCCTTTTCAAAATTCCAAATCAAAAGATTTACTTCTGCTTAGCGCCCAGCATGGCCAGGTCATTCACATTGATCTCGGTAATGTAGCGCTTCTCGCCTTTGTCGGTTTCATATACGCGGTGCACCAGCTTGCCTTCCACGGCTACTTCCGCACCTTTCTTTAAGTACTGGCCGGCAATCTCCGCCAGCTTGCCCCACATCACCACGTTGTGCCATTGCGTGTCTTCCACCTTCTCGCCTTTCGCATTCTTGTAGCTGTCGGTAGTGGCGATAGAGAAAAAAGCCTTTTGGTTGTTGCCAAACGTTCTCACTTCCGGGTCTTTACCCAACCGCCCGATTAACTGTACGCTGTTTCTTACGCTTTTCATAATTGTAGTATTTAATTGTTAAACATTTATTTTCCGGAACCGCAACCGGGTTTTGTGCCGGTTGATGATGCAAAGGTGAGGCAGCGCCATCCGGTTAGTCGTTTTTTAATCAATTAGTTTCGGTTATATTCGTTTATAAACGTTTAAAAACGGCTATCAAAATCACACGAAACCCTTAAATCATGGCAAAAAAAGAAGAAAAGGTGTGCTTAGAGTGTGGCGCCAAGATTACCGGCCGGGCCGATAAAAAATTCTGCTCGGACCAATGCCGGGTTTCGTACAACAACAAGCTGAACCGCGATGAAACGGCTTACATGAACAACGTAACCAACATTTTGCGCAAGAACCGCAGGATACTGCTTGAGCTGAACAAAGGCGGCAAAACCAAAGTGAACCGCGACAAGCTGAACGAAAAAGGCTTCGACTTTACTTACTTTACCAGCCAGTATAAAACCAAAGACGGTGCCGTGTATAATTTCTGCTACGAGCAAGGCTATTTGCCATTAGAGAATAACTGGTACCTTTTGGTAGTAAAAGGAGAATCACCCAAATCACAACCCCAATGAGCTGGACCCTGCAAGGAAAAAAAGCATTGATAACCGGAGGCACTAAAGGTATTGGCCTGGCCATCGCCCGCGAGTTTTTAGAATCAGGCGCTGAAGTATTGGTAGTGGCCCGCAACACCAAAACCATTCAGGGCAAAGTAAAAAACTCGGCCAACCTGTTTACCCACGAAGGCGATTTAAGCAACCCGGATTTTCGTAACCGGTTAACCCAAAAGATATATGAAAACTGGGGCCGGCTGGATATACTCGTAAATAATGTGGGCACTAACCTGCGTAAAAAATTTACGGATTATACCGATGCCGAAATCCGGCAGCTTTTTGAAACCAACCTGTTCAGCATGGTGCAGCTTACACACCTGTGCCACACGCTCCTTAAAAAATCCGGTCATGCAAGTGTGATTAACATTGCATCGGTAGCCGGCATGGTAGATGTGCAAAGCGGGCCGCCTTACGGGATGACGAAGGCAGCCATCATTCAATTAACCAAGCATCTCGCTGCTGAGTGGAGTGCCGATCATATCCGCGTAAATGCTATCTCACCGTGGTATATCGAAACACCATTAGCCCAGCCCGTGCTTTCACAACAAGATCGTTTGGAAAAAATTATCAGCCGCACACCGATGGGCCGCGTAGGCAAACCGGAAGAAGTAG
This sequence comes from Cyclobacteriaceae bacterium, assembly GCA_026129485.1. GTDB lineage: Bacteria > Bacteroidota > Bacteroidia > Cytophagales > Cyclobacteriaceae > ELB16-189. The sequence continues at coordinate 48,553 of JAHCHY010000015.1, read as the reverse complement.
CAAGCCTGGCCGCTTATTTGGCTATGGATAAAAGCAGCTACATTACCGGGCAGAACATTGCCGTTGACGGTGGCTTTAGCGTGAAAGGGCTTTAATGATTGGTGATTAGTGATTTGCGATTATTGATTTAATGGAGCTGAGCATTACGCTAATCTTTAAACCGCAGCTTGAAAAAGAGGATTATCAATGCCAATACTAATGTAATGATGTTCCAGAGAATTACCGGTAATTCATTGATCATAAAGCCGTAGATCATCCACAAAAAAATACCCGTGCAAAAAAGCAAGAACATGACCAGCGAAAGATCGCGTGCGGACTTGCTGCGCCATGTTTTGACTACCTGCGGAACAAAGGCCACCGTGGTGAGAAACCCGGCTACCAGTCCTAAAATTTTAGCGGCATCCACACGAAATTGTTTTTCACAAAAGTACAACTCTTGCTTACCTTAGCAATCTATGAGCGTTCAAATCTTTGAAGCCACAACCAGACACGCGGAACCCATAGCCCGGCTGTTATTTCAAATGGGTTACCCGGATGATGTTCAGGCCATAGCCCAGCGAATTGAAGAGAACCAGCGCCCCGGGTATAAAACTTTTGTGGCAGAAGTTAACCGACAGGTTGTAGGTGTTATTGTAGCGCACACCTATACTTACCTGCACGCTGCCGGGTTAACTGGCCGGATCATGACTTTTTGTGTGGATGAAACCGTTCGCGGACAGGGTGTGGGTACGCAACTGCTCTATCATGCCGAAGCATACTTAGCCGGACAGAAATGTGTAAAGGTTGAGCTTAACTGTAACAACAGGCGAACAGAAACACACGTGTTCTACCAACAGCGTGGTTACACGCAAACCAGCTTACACTTTGTAAAACGATTAAATTAAAGGCATCTCTAAAAACCTTGTCATGTTGAGCCTGCCTGTCGGCAGACAGCATGTCGAAACATAAATATTAAAAATCAACTCCAAATCGGCTTCGACAAGCTCAGCCCGACACTCGAAGATGGGTTTTTAGAGATGCCTTTAAGTAAGATCAGATGTCCGACTTCTTCAGCTTCAGGTAAGCGAAATAGTTGAAGAGTACCGTCCAGCCCAACGCAATCAGCACAGCCGTTAATGAAACATAATCCTGAATTTCCTGCAAGGCATACCGGGCAAAAGGCAATGGCACTAAGTTAGTAATTGACTCCAGCGGAAAGAATTGCTTCAACCATCCTATTTCAGCTTCCACACCGGAACGAAAAATATTAACCTTGATGATCGCTTCTATCATGTGCGATAGCATAAGCAGCACAATGGTTAAACCCGAACGTTGCACCAGCACTCCTAACATAAGGGCATACGAAAGGAAAGCAAACACTTCTATAAAGTAGGCAATGAAAAACTCAGCGCCTAAAAAGAAAAAATCCCACTCAATTTTGGGCGTGTAAATAAAACCGGTTAGTAAGGTAATGGACAAAATCATCACCACGCTTATTAAGCTAAGCAATACATTGGTGAGGATTTTAGATTGCATAAATTCCCACCGGCTTAGCCCGTCAATAATATTCTGCCGGAGCGTCCGGTATTGGTATTCGTTGGTAATGGAAATAACCACCATCACGGCCAATACGATCTTAAACAAACCGCTTATCCAGATCAGGTTCTGCCAGATGTCCGGGAAATGATAAAGCGGAATACGATTAATATTTATAGCCGCTCCAAACTCCGCCCCTTTGCCGGCCAGCCATTTCAGAATCTCCATTCCGCTGATGGTGACTGAACCTAATGTCAGAAAATACAGTCCACAGATAACCCAGAAGGTTCTGTAGTTAGTCATTTTCTTTAAATCTATTTTAAGCAGGTGTAACATAAATCAATTTAAGATTTCAATACAGCGCGAGTTAATTTTCAAAGGCTCAACCAATTTTGAATTTGGAATATTGAATTTTAAATCATTTCGCATCCGCCAGAATTTCGAGAAACTGTTTCTCCAAACTTTTCTTGCGTGTAGCAAGGTGCGATGCCACAATTCCTTTATCAAACAAAAAGCGATTCAGGTCTTTGCTATGGAAGCCGTCTTTCATCATCACCTGGAATAATCCGTTCTCTTTTTTGATGGTAGCGCTGCCCATAAATTCCTGTAACAAAACTCCCAGGTCATCATGATATGCCTGCACCTCCACTATCTCCTCACCTTTACCTACATCATCCACCGGGCCTATGTGCATGAGAGTACCGCGCTTTAATACCGCAAAATGCGTACATACTTTTTGCACTTCATCCAGCAGGTGGCTGGCCAGGATAATGGTTTTGCCATCATCGGCAATGCGCTTTATGATTTCGCGGATCTCAGCAATACCCATCGGGTCCAAACCGTTCGTGGGCTCATCGAGTATTAAAATAACCGGATCGCTTACAAGGGCTGATGCAATAGCCAGCCGTTGCTTCATGCCCAGCGAATAGGTTCTGTACTTATCATCCTTGCGTGCGGTAAGCTCCACAATATCCAGCACTTTGGGAATGTTGTTGGGGTCAGCGCCTTTGATCATTGCGTTAAGCTCTAAGTTTTTCCGGCCGCTCAGGTATGGATAAAAAATCGGGTGCTCCAGCACAGCGCCAATTTTTCTGCGCGTAACGTGCGTGGCAGGCTCACCAAACCAACTGAAATCTCCGGAAGTCGGGTTGACCACACCCATCAGCATGCCCAAGGTGGTAGTCTTACCGCTTCCATTGGGGCCCAGCATACCAAACACCTGGCCGCGCTTTACTTCCAGGTCGAGGTGGTTTACGGCACAAAGCTTTCCAAAATTTTTGGTGAGCTTGCTAACAGATAAAACAGTTTCCAATTTCAGTCAGGTTATTGATTATCGCGCACTTCCTTTTTTTCTTTTTCCGCCTTCTCGTCCTTATCGCTCATAAAGCTTTTAATCTTGCCGCCTATATCGGTACTGTTATCAATCGCATTAAAAAATTCGGGCACCTTCGTGAGCGAAATTTTTCCCAGTATATCCAATACCATTAACGAGGTTGCATCCTTTGCGAGGATCACGGTTCCCTTTACATTACCATTGGTTTCGCGCAGGTAAACCGTAAAGGTGCGGCCATCCGCACGGCCGCTCATGATCTCTTCGTATGCTTCGCCTTTATATCCTTCCAGCAGCTTTTTGTAGTCGTTATCCGTAAAGCTCGACTCTTCCTTGTTGATCATCATAAAGCGCATCTTTTCAATGTCTTTAATCAGCTCGTCAAAAGCCGGGTCGTCTTTCTGGTTCAGCATGCGCAAGGTATTGCGATAGAAAAATAATGACAACCCATCGTATTTTTCGTCTAATGCCTGCGTGGTTTTAGTTTGGGCATACGCGCTGCCCAGCACACCGCATAATACAATAATAATTACCGCTTTCATCTTATTTATTGGCCGCGATCTCACTTGCAGGGTTGGTAAGTGTAGTAAATATTTTGATTTCATACCTGTAGGTTAGCTGATGACGTAATCTTTTTACTAAGACGTATATAAAAATAAAAAGGATGCGGGCGATGCATCCTTTTTCTCCTTAAATATGAAAATTAATTTTTCTTGTCTTTAATTTTTTCAAGGTTTTCCAATCCTTCAATGTTCATCTTCTTGCTGATCTTGGAAACCTGCTTCAAATCAATTTCGCCAAACAAGCTCAATACCATAAACTCGTCATTACCCCCGGCAACCATCACCAGCTCGCTGATCTTGCCCCCGGCTTCCTTGATAAAGAACTTCATGTCTTTATCCTTATCGCGCACAGTCATCAGCTCTTCAAAATCTTTCTGCGGTATCATGCCCAGCGCTTCCTTGTATAATTCACGGGAATTACGGGCGCCTTCTTTGGCAAGAATGCGCAAGCCTTTTATTTTACTGATCATGTTCACCACTTCCTGGTCTTCCGGCTTTTCAACATCGAGGTTAGCCATCAGGCTGAACATTTTGCTGCTGATGTTTACCTGGCTGAACGACTCATCGTTCTGGTACTTGCTGAAGAATTTAGAAACAGCATCCTGGGCTTGCACAGCAAATGAAGCTGTCATCACCATCAATCCAACTATTACTTTTTTCATACCTGTATTCATTTAAATATTTTGTTCCTGTTTTGAGTTCAATTTTTATATCTGTCCTTCTGTTTCCGAATCACTATCCAAAACCTTGCCTTGAATTTTTTGTTCGGCTTCGTTAAACACTTTCAGTTTGCCGGCTTCTTTCTCGGCTTTGGTAAAGCCTTTCGAGAGCATCATTAACGCTTTCTTGGTTTCTTCCAGCGCTAACTGCGGATCGGTGTAGGTATCTGCAACATCGGCCGGATACGCCTTGCGGATTTCCTGCCGCACAAAGTAGGTTGCCACCACTACTACCAGCAATCCTGCCGCAATGCGCATGGCAAACGACAGGTTTACCAATCTGCCTTTCGGGCGGTGCTGCCGGATTTTCTGCTTCACCTGCACATCAAAATCCGGGCTTACTATTTCTTTTTGTTGCTGACTTTCAAAGTAGCGGAACAGGCTGGCCACATCGTGCAGGCTTTCGGGCACCTGCCCGCGAAAATATTCGCGCAACCGGTGCTCTTCTTCCAGCGAAGTTTCGCAGTTCCAATACTTCTCCAGCAATTTTTCTATTTGCTTAGAGTCCATACGCATTAATTTTTACAAACTTCTCGCGCACGGCATTGCGTGCCCGAAACAAATTCACTTTTACCTGGTTCATGTCCAGCTCCAGGATCTCACAAATTTCGTTGTAGCTATACCCCTCCACATCGCGGAGGTGTATCACCTGGCGCTGCTTTTCCGGCAGCGCGGCTATCATTTCAGTTATTCGTTGCATGTGCTCATGAATTTCTGCCCGCTCATGAGGCGTTAATGTTTCGTTCCTGATCTCCGCTCCTTCTTCTATCGGGTTGGTGGCCCTGCGTTGCCGTGAACGAAGGCGATCCAGCGCGAGGTTTTTGGTGATGCGCATACACCACGCCTCTATGTTCTGAATGGCGGTAAGATTTTCGCGGCCATTCCACACCTTGATCAGCACTTCCTGCACTACATCTTTGGCTTCTTCGCTGCTGCCCAAAAGCCTGAACGCAAAGCGAAAAAGCTTGTTTTTGGTTGGCAGCACCCGGTTTTCAAAGTCTTCGAGCATCATCGTTTCAGGGGCAAGACGGGGAGGTTAGCTGGATGTTACAAGGTAGGTAAAAAATTTTGGGGAATTAGGTATGTATTGGGCATTAGGGATTAGAATTGGGAATTGGTTAAATTGGATGGTATGGAAGAAGTTGAAGACAAAATAATTGTATTTGATGCATACGATACCGTGGTGGCGGCTAACCTGGCAAAGACCAAATTAGATGCTTACGGTATTCCATGTTTTCTTACGGACGAGCACATTACATCTCTCTATCCTATCCGTAACGATATATTTCCCGGTGTTCGTTTACACATTTTTGAACAGGACCTGTTACGGGTTAAGGAAATTCTGAAAGACTAAGCGCCCGGTATTCACTCCTGCCCGGCTTGCCCATCGGCTGATTAGACTTAAATAGTAAATGGCAAACTCATACCCATACAACAGACCGTTGAGATATTTGTGTAATCTTGTTACATCTATAAACAAGTTAGTGGCAATGGCAGGGCGACACTCAACCGACAGACAAACACCAGACAACAACACGAAAAAAAGACCAAAGCCCACCCAAAATTATTTTGACATTTTCCTTTTTGGCTACAACAACCTGACTTTTGGCTACATCTGTTTTTTGAATTGTGCTGACCTTTGTATCAACAAAAAAGTATAATAAAATGAGCACAAAAGCAAAAATCGCATTGGTTACAGGTGGTAGCCGTGGACTTGGTAAAAATATGGCGTTAGCCATTGCCAAAAGAGGTATTGACGTAGTTCTTACCTACAATTCAAGCAAAGACGAAGCAGAAAAAGTTGTTTCGGAAATTCAGTCGCTTGGGCGAAAAGCCGTTGCTTTTCAGTTAGACACAAGAAATGTAAGTTCGTTTGACAATTTCATCAAACAAGTAACCGAGCATTTACAGACAAAAACAGGAAGTCCGAACTTTGATTTCTTGATTAACAACGCAGGAACATCGCTGTATGCACCAATACAAGAAGTTACCGAAGCACAATTAGACGACACCGTAAACATTCATTACAAAGGTGTGGTTTTCTTGACACAAAAGTCATTACCATTTCTTAATGACGGTGGCGGAATTATAAATGTTTCAACAGGACTTGTGCGTTTCGCATTACCAAATTATTCGGTTTATGCTTCAATGAAAGGAGCAATCGAAGTGTTTACACTTTATCTTGCAAAAGAACTTGGAGCAAGAAAAATCCGTGCAAATTCTGTTGCACCGGGAGCAATCGAAACCGATTTTGGCGGTGGTGTAGTTCGTGATACAAAAGACCTGAACGATTACATTGCAGGTATCACGGCTCTTGGTCGTGTTGGTTTACCTGACGATATTGGCGGTGTAGTGGCGTTTTTATGTGCCGATGATGCACGTTGGATAAACGCACAACGCATTGAAGTTTCGGGCGGACAAGCAATTTAATGATTAAACTTGTGCCTTATGGACAATTAGCCAATGAGATTTAAAACTATTACCGACTATCATCGGTTTAATGATTTGCCACAGCCCGAACATCCACTAATTAGCATTGTGGACTATGCGAAACTCAAACAGTTCACAAGTGGCAATTCAGTAAGTATGATATTCGATTTCTACACGATTTCAATGAAAAGAGGTGTAGGAAAAATGTTTTACGGGCAACAGCAATACGACTTTGACGAGGGCGTAATGTACTTTATGTCACCTAATCAGGTTTTAAGACTTGAACAGAATCCAAATGACACAATAAATCAAGAACGTTCGGGGTGGATTTTCCTAATCCACCCTGACTTTCTTTGGAATACTTCATTGACGAAAACAATCAAACAATATGAATTTTTTGATTATTCGGTAAATGAAGCATTATGGCTTTCCGATAAAGAAGAAGCAACACTCAATAACATCATTCAAAACATTCGGCAAGAATACCACAGCAATATTGATAAGTTTAGCCAAAACATTATCATTTCGCATATTGAAACATTGCTCAATTATTCCGAACGTTTTTACAATCGTCAGTTTCTTACAAGACAAAAATCAAATCATCAAATCCTTGACCGATTAGAAAATTTACTTACAAACTATTTCGACAAAGAAGATTTAGTAACCAAAGGTTTGCCGACAGTTCAACACATCGCAGACAACCTAAACGCATCGCCAAAATATTTAAGTAGCCTACTCAAAGTGCTGACAGGACAAAGCACACAGCAACATATTCACGACAAACTTATTGACAAAGCCAAAGAAAAACTATCTACGACAAATCTTTCAGTAAGCGAAATTGCTTACGAACTTGGCTTTGAACATTCACAATCATTCAGCAAACTTTTCAAGACAAAGACAAAACTTTCGCCTTTGGAGTTTAGACAGTCATTTAACTAAAAAGACGACAAAAAGCCACTTGCCACTAACAAGGGTTTGGCGTCAGGTGGGCTGACGTTCACATGAAATTCCTGCGGAGATTTCCCGCCCGAACGCCAAGCTCCGAACCGTTAAATCTTAAATTTTGAATTACTAAATCTTCAACACCGTAAACTCTACTCTCCGGTTATTAGCCATACCCGCTTCGGTATCGTTGGTATCAATCGGCCGGGATTCGCCATAGCCATGTGCTTCCAGTCTTGACGAATCTATTCCCTGGCTAACTAAGTAATCGACCACAGCCTGTGAACGACCCTGCGAGAGATTTTCGTTATAGGAATCCGATCCCCGGCTATCGGTATGGCCTGCTATTTCGATAGATACGGACGGGTTCTGCTTCAGAAAATCAACCACCTTGTTCAACTCCACATAAGACTCTGACTTGAGCGTGGTTTTGTCATAATCGAAATAGATATTTTTCAAACGCACGGTTAATCCCACCTCAATGGGCGCCAGGAAAAGATTTTTAATAACCGGTGTAATCTCTTCGCTCTCCACCTGCACGCTGTCGGTTGTGTTCAGGTAACCTTCTGCGGAAGCGGTAAATAAGTACCAGCCCAAACCAGCAATGTTCTGCTGATATTTTCCGGTAGTTACAGGCAGGTTATATTTTATACTGCGATCCGGTTTATAGGTAATGTCAACCTTGCCCACATTGATTTTCTGATCGGTCTTTTTATCGATCAGGTCGCCAGCCAGCACTAATTGCTTGGTAAGCGGTGTGAGGTACACATCTACGTGGATAGTCGTGTCGCTGTTGATGCGCGGCACTTTATACGCTTGTGTAAACGGCATAAATCCCGTTGCGGACACATCTAATGTATAGGTATCAATTTCAGGCACGCGCGTTTCAAAAACTCCGTTCGGGGTGGTACGCAAATGCACAGGCTGCTGATCTTTCATTTTAATATCCACCAGCGATTGCACGGTAAGATTGGTTTTCTGGTTGTAGGTTGTACCGGTTAGCACTATTCTGAAGTTACGGGGTTTCAGAACAAACAAATCATAATTTCCTCCATCAATGCGCGCTCCTGCACGGGCGGTAAAAATATTTCCGTGCGTATCAATTGAAAAGTATGCATCGGCTACCGGTGTGTTCACCTGCTTACCGAGGTTAACCGGTTCGCTCCAGTTTTGCCACGTATCGTCAAGCCGGGTTGCCTTGTAAATATCCGTACCGCCTACTTTGTCTTTGTGATACCGGTCGCTGGAGAAATACAAGGTCTTCTGATCGGGCGCCAGGAACGGGCTGAACTCATCAGCCGGTGAGCTGATTTTTAATTTTACCGGCTTGCTCCATTGCCCGTTGGCCTGATTCGATATGTATAAATCACTGAATTTATCGCCTTGCTTTTCGCTCATGTAAATAACTAAGTGCTGGCCATCGGCCGAGATGGTGCCTCCGTTAAAAATACCTTTGTCCATTGCAGCAAAGCCCGGAATGTTCAGCTCCGTCCAACCGCCCCCGGCAGTTACAATCGAAAATCCTTTCGCGTTTTTGGCGCGACCACCGCGCACCAGCAACGAGCCATCCTGCAATACATTAAACACCTGGTTGTAGCGGTTTTGATTGAGCGGTGCACCTGCACGCTTTCCTTCCGACCACTCCCCTTTATCGTCCAGCGCAGAAACCCAGATGTCCTGGCTGTTTTCCTTGCCATACGTATTTTGCGGATGGTTACTCACAAAATAATACAGCTTGGTTCCATCAATCGAAATTACAGGCGAAACCTGGTGGTAAAGTGTGTTGATCTTATCGTTCATCTTTACCAGCTCGTAGCGCGGACTTATCTCCTGCGCCAGTAATGAAAAGCCAGACAACCAGACAGCCAGGGTAAATGTGTATTTCATAATTTTCTATTCCAGGTCATTTATTTTAAAGCGCCTGATATATCTCAGGAAAACTGAAAAAGCCCCGGCCGCTTTGTGCAATAGCTGCCAGGATAATAACCAATGCTATCAAATTAAAAATGAAGAGCCGCTTGTGTTTAGCCACGGCATCGGTCATTTTCTTAGCGGTAACACGGGCCATGGTAATCAACACCACCGCAATCAGCATCATGCCGATGTGCTCCACCAGCCAATAGCGTGCCACAGCGTTTTTCATGGAAGCTCCATCAAATATTACAAGCGGGCTAACGAAATAAAGAATAAGGCCCAGCAGCAATTGCGAATGCGTGAGAATAAATAACCACAGGCTCACTTTATCATCTGTAGCGGTAAAGGTGTTTTTCTTCTGCCAACCCTGGAATGACCGGTACAACAGGATAAGCAAAAACACGATGATAAAATACCTTAAAGTGGAGTGGGTGAGTACAAGTAGATCAGTCATATTAACAACGAATGTGTTTAGTTCCGAAAATTACCAAGTTTTCCGCTTATCTGGCCAGTTAAATCCAAAATTAGCACCTTGGCGGAAAATATAAGTTGCCGGATTAAAACCCGGGGTATCTTCGTCCCTTACATATTAGTAATCATTCCAATTATGAAAAAAATACTCTATCTACTGGTTTTAACCACGTACTGTGCATTTGCACAAGAAAACCAAGGTTACCAACGGCCACCCGAAGAAATTGCCAAGCTGCTGGAAGCACCGCTAACACCTTTTGTTTCATTCTCGCCAGACAAGCAATGGATGTTGCTGTTGGATCGATCCGATTATCCTACCATCGAGCAGCTATCGCGACCCGAATTGCGCATTGGCGGGTTACGTATTAATCCGCAGAACTTCGGCCCCAGCCGCAGCAACTATACCATCGGGCTTAAGCTAAAGCGCCTGAGCGATAATGAGGAGCTGGAAATCAAAAATCTTCCCAATTCGCTTTTGGCAAGCAGCATTTCATTTTCACCCGATAGCAGGAAGATCGCTTTTCTTCAAAACAACCCGGATAAAATTGAGCTCTGGCTGGTTGATGTAGCTACGCTTACCGCGTCCAGGCTAACCGAGCGCAAAATCAACAATGTAATGGGAGGTTACACGTGGATTTCCGATTCGCAACAAATCCTGTTTGCAGCCGTGCCCGAAAACCTGAAACCGCTTTCGGAAAAATCAAGAGTACCGGCAGGGCCTATTGTAGAGGAGAATCTCGGCAAGAAAGCGCCTTCACGCACCTACCAGGATATGTTAAAGAATCCACACGATGAAGCTGCGTTTGATTACTATGCGCAATCAGATCTGATCCTGAAAAATATTAACGGTACCGAAAAGACACTTAGTACCAAATCCATTCATGCGGATTTTAATCCCTCGCCCGATGGAAAGCTGATCCTTTCCGAAATTATTCAACGGCCCTACTCCTATTTAGTGCCTGCCCGGTTATTTCCAACAACAGTTAGTGTAATTGATCTGAATGGAAAGCTGGTAAAAGAGATTACAAAAATTCCATTGCTGGATTATATCCCAACCGGGTTTAGCGCCACACAACGCGAACCACGCTCACACAACTGGCGTGCCGATAAACCCGCCACATTGGTATGGGTGCACGCACAGGATGGTGGCGACCCGAAAGCAAAAGCGGACATCCGCGATAAGGTATTTACGTGGGATTATCCTTTCAGCGGAAGCGCGAAAGAACTGATCAGCCTGCCGTTACGCCATTCGCGCATTGCATGGGGCAATGATAACGTAGCGTGGGTTTATGAACGCTGGGTAAGCGACAGGAAAGAGCGCGTGTACCAGGTAAATCCAACAACCGGGGCAAAGAAAACCGTATTCGATCGCAACTACGAAGATGCTTACAACGATCCGGGCAATGTGATCACAGCACCAAATGCATTCGGTCGTAATGTAATGCTCATTAATAACAATACCGTTTATCTAAGCGGGGCAGGCTCCTCCCCTGCCGGTGATTTACCCTTTCTGGACAAGCTCGATCTTAACACGCTAAAGAAAACCCGCCAGTGGCAATGTGCCGCACCTTATTATGAAACTTTCATCACTTTCCTGGATGCGAAGAAAGGTACCTTTGTTACCTCGCGCGAATCGAACAACGAAAATCCGAACTATTACACGCGCACTATTGGCTCAGCTAAACTAAGTCCCGTTACTTCATTTCCGCATCCTTATCCGCAGCTTAAAGATGTAAAGAAGCAGGTATTGAAATATAAACGTGCCGATGGTGTGGAGCTTACTGCTGATTTGTATTTGCCTCCGGGGTATAAAAAAGAAGATGGTCCGTTGCCGGGATTTGTATGGGCTTATCCGCGCGAGTTCAAATCGGCCGATGCGGCAGGGCAGGTAAAAGGTTCGCCTTATACTTTTACGCGCTTAAGCTGGGGCGGCCCCATATATTGGGTAATGCGCGGCTATGCCGTGTTTGACAATGCATCCATGCCCATTGTTGGTGAAGGCGATGCCGAACCCAACGATACTTACATTCAGCAATTAGTTGCCAGCGCAAAAGCTGTGGTAGATTACGGAGCTTCATTAGGTGTGCTTGATCCGAACCGTGTAGGTGTAGGCGGCCACTCGTACGGGGCGTTCATGACAGCCAATCTTTTGGCGCACTCTGATATTTTTAAAGCAGGCATTGCCCGCAGTGGCGCGTACAACCGCACGCTTACACCATTCGGCTTCCAGGCGGAAGAGCGAACCTACTGGCAGGCGCCCGAAGTGTATTACCAGATGTCGCCCTTTTCGTATGCCGATAAGCTGAAAGAACCGATTCTGTTTATCCATGGTGAGGCCGATAACAACTCGGGCACATTCCCGATCCAGACCGAACGTTTTTACAATGCCATTAAAGGACATGGCGGTACAGCCCGTTATGTAGTGCTGCCCTACGAAAGTCATGGTTATGCTGCCAAGGAAAGTATCCTGCACACTTTATGGGAGATGGATAGCTGGCTGGAAACGTATGTAAAGAATCCGAAGGAAAAGCCGAAGGATACCAAGGTGAACATGAAGTATTGATTTGAGAATAGGGAGTTACTTTACAATATGCAGTAGACAAAGCACCATTGGCAATGGTGCTTTGTCTATTTAAAACCGCATCCAAGTAAGATATTTGAAGTTCAGATTTTTCATTAAATTTCGTTTATCTATTCCAATCCAATGAAGATCTATCCTTCGCTCATCATGCTTCTTTTGGTGAGTTTATTTTCACTTACAAAGGCACAAGCCCAGCCCGATACGGTTAAAGTTGGCGCGTATGTAATCAGCGTACACGATATTAATTTTCGCGATAAGGAATATACCATGCGCTTTTGGCTGTGGTTCCTGTATGATAACCCTAACTTCGATTTCTCAACCCAGTTAGACATACCCAATGCCAAGTCGATAGACCCTCCCGAAATTATTGTAGATAGCATCGACAACAAGGCATGGGCCATTATGAAAATGAAAACCACCATGAAAGAAAGCTGGCAGGTGGCCGATTTTCCGTTCGATAAGCAGCACCTGAAAGTCCAGATTGAAAACACTTTGTTTGATAATAACAGCTTGGTGTTTAAGCCCGATATAAGAGGCAGCACATACGATAAAGCCGATGCGCTGGACGGATGGGACATTACGAGCTTCAAAGTATCCACTATCGTAAACGATTATGAAACCGGCTTTGGCGATCCGAAACCGGAAAGAAGCCTGCAAAACTTTTCTGCTTTCCTGATCGAGCTGGATATTGAACGCAACGCGTGGGGCTTGTTCCTGAAAATCTTCATCGGCATGTACATCGCCTTCCTGATCTCCATTATCAGCTTCACCATCCAGATACAGGAATTGGAGCCCCGCTTTGGCTTACCGGTGGGTGGCGTGTTTGCCACTGTGGGTAATAAATATATTATCGATTCTATTCTGCCCGAAACCTCTGCGTTTACACTGGTTGATACTTTGCATACCTTAACCTTCTTAGGAATATTCGGCACACTGGTAGTTTCAGCCATAGCGCTGCAGTATTACGATAATGGTGAAAAAGAAGCTGCTACGCGCGTCAACAGGAAAGGGGCCAGGATTGTGCTTTGGGTCTACGCTATCTTAAATGTCATCATGATAGGGTTGGCTATTTTGTAACCCCTCGATCCGTGGACACAAACCAGGGCGGTAAGGGGTGAGATCCACGCCCGTTCAGCGTAAAGTTCATACTGCAAAATTCGGGTTGTGGTTCGTGTCGGCACGAACCAAGGCTTGGGCCCGTTCATAATAAAGCTGCTGCAAAACGCAGGAAAAAAGCTCTAACCCGATGAATAATGCTGAAAAATGGTTTTTAGCGCAAAAAATACGTTTAAGGGTGATTGAGTGGAGTCATATTTTGCAGTATAGAATCTTTGTTGATTAATATTTTGTTAATAAGTTTGATATCTTTTTAGTAAAAATTAATTAACCAAATCAAACAGTATGAAGCAAATTTACTTAGCGAAAAGGTTCGCGCTACTGTTCGTTATGCTAATAACGAGTGTAGCATGGGCACAGGAGAGGACGGTTACCGGTAAGGTAACGTCAGCCGAGGACGGTTCACCACTTCCCGGGGTAAGCGTGGTGATTAAAGGTACAAGCATGGGTACGGCTACTGATGCAAATGGTAGCTATGCGCTATCTGTACAGTCTGATGCAGTATTAGTATTTACATTTATTGGTATGAAAACACAAGAGGTTCTTGTAGGCCAACGTACACAATTAGATGTAGCATTAGATATTGATATTGTACAATTAGGCGAAGTCGTTGTTACTACCTTTGGTGAAGTAAAAAAATCTTCTTTCACCGGGTCATTCTCACAGATTAATGCTGAGAATATAGCTGCACGCCCGCTCAGTAATGCTGTTGCAGCCATTGCAGGTTCAACGGCTGGTGTTACAACCACTGCAGGTACTGGTCAGCCCGGGGTAGCACCAGATGTACGGATTCGTGGTTTCGGTTCAATTACTGCAACCAATGCCCCTTTATATGTTGTGGATGGTGTGCCCTATAATGAAAGCATCGCCAACTTTAATGCGGCCGATATCGAAACCATGACGATATTGAAAGATGCCGCTTCGACTTCCCTTTACGGGGCACGTGCTGCCAACGGGGTGGTGATGATCACAACTAAAAAGGGAAAAGATAAAAACGGATCTATCAATCTCCGTTATACAAAAGGCTTTAGTACACGGGGGATGCCGGAGTATGATCGTGTAGGCCCTGCTGATTATTACCCGCTGATATGGGAAATGCTTCGGAATAATTTAGCTTACGGACCATCCGCCCAGGATTTACCAACGGCAGGTGCCAATGCCACGGCAACGTTAGGGGCGAATGCCCACTATAATGTTTACGATGTTCCGTTTAACCAATTAGTAGACGCAAACGGGGTGCTGAATCCTAATGCAAGACTTTTATATAGCCAAAGCGATTTGGATTGGGAAGCTCCCATTATGAGACGGGGTAACAGGGATGAGTTGAATTTAAGCTTCTCCGGTGCTACCGATAAGTCGGATTATTTTATTTCGCTGGCCTACCTGGATGACCAGGGTTACCAGATAAAATCAGATTATAACCGATACACAGCCCGGATGAACTATAACACCCAGCTTAAAAAATGGCTTAAGACGGGTGGTAATCTGTCAACAACATTCACTGAATCAAGACAGTCTGCCGCTGACGGAGGGACTACGTTTGTTAACCCTTTCTTCTTCTCAAGAGGTATGGGGCCTATTTTCCCCGTCTATGCACATGACCCGGCAAATCCCGGATCGTTTTTGCTGCGTGACGGTGAAAAATTCTACGACTATGGAAACATGTCGGCATTGGGGTTGCCTAACCGCCCCCAGTATGGTGGCCGTCATGCCATTGCCGAAACTGAATTAAACGAGGATTTCTTTAGAAGAAATGCGTTGAACACCCGTGGTTACATGGAAATCTCTTTTTTGAAGGATTTTAGGTTTACCACGAATGTTGGATTGGATATAACCAACCAGAACAACGTAACCTTCGGCAACCCGGAAGTTGGGGATGGTGCACCGGCCGGTCGTACAACGCATCGGTTTGATAACAATACCGCCTTCAATTTGAATCAACTGTTGAATTATACCAAGTCTTTTGGTGTGCACAATGTTTCGGTTTTGTTGGGACATGAGAACTATGACAGACGCGCAAATTTTTTAACGGTATCAAAATCACAGCAGTCACTGGAGGGGAATATTGAACTTCCCAACTTTGCTACTTTAACAAGTGGTAATGGTTACCTGGACAGGTACCGTTTGGAGGGATATTTTTCGCGTATAAACTATGATTTCAACGAGAAGTACTTCGCTTCATTTTCTGTCAGAAGAGACGGGTCAAGTAAATTCAGTAAAGATGTACAATGGGGTACATTTATGTCTGTAAGCGGTGCGTGGAGATTAGACCAGGAAGCTTTCATCCAGAACATTCCTGCCATCAGCCAGTTAAAGCTCCGGGCATCTTATGGTCAAACGGGTAATGATGGCGGTGCAGGTACCAGTATCAGCTACTACGCATGGCAACCAGTTTATGGCTTAGGTTGGGATAATGCCCTTGAACCCGGAATTTTACAAGGCAGCCTCGGCAACAGGGATCTATCATGGGAATCCAGCGATGCTTCAGATGTAGCCTTGGAATTTGGTGTGCTCAAAAACCGCATTACAGGAACGGTTGAATATTTTAACCGGGCATCGTCAAACCTGCTTTTTGCTGTTCCCATGCCCCTTTCGTCAGGTGTAGCAACTGTTACTCAAAACATTGGCAGGATGGCGAATCGTGGTATCGAAGTGAGCTTAGGCGCTGAAGTACTGAAGCTGGGCGATTTCTCATGGCAATTGGATGTGAATGCCACAAAAATTAAAAACGAAATCACCAAGATGCCTGAAGAATCAAAAGAAATTATTGACGGTACCAAAAAATTGAAAGAGGGCCAGTCAAGGTATGATTTCTGGTTAAGGGAGTACATGGGTATAAACCCCGCAAACGGAGATGTGCTCTACCGTGCTGATGTATGGAATCCTGCCAACTCGTTTGTAAATGAAGCGGGCGATACCGTAACGAACTCTCAATCCAATGGCCGCTTTCACTATGCCGGAACTTCCATTCCTAAGGTATCAGGAGGGTTTACCAATACATTCCGGTATAAGAATTTCTCACTTTCGGCAGTAGTGGTTTACCAGATTGGCGGCAAGGTATATGACGGGGCTTATGCCAGCCTGATGGGGTCCGGTGGATTTGGCAGCGCCAAGCACGTGGATATCCTGAACAGGTGGCGTAACCCGGGCGATGTTACCAACGTTCCCCGTATGGATGATGGTCGCACAGCCGATTATAATGCTCAATCCGACCGGTGGCTGATTGATGCGAGCTACCTGAACATTCGTTCTTTAACGTTTTCGTATGACCTTCCCAATAAATGGGCTAATCAAATATTCTTAAGCAGGGCACAATTCTACATTAGCGGTGAAAACCTTTTGTTTAAATCGAAGAGGAAGGGTATGAATGTGCAGCAGAACTATGACGGTACAACCAGTAACGTATATAGCCCTGCCAAGAGCTTGGTTTTCGGAGCTTCTATAACACTATAAAAATTATAATGGTTATGAAAAATAAAATTTCAGCTATTCTCTTTGTTGCGCTTTCTTTCTTCACGTTATCGTGTGGTGAGGACTATTTAGACACGGCACCTACTAATCTTGTTGATGCCAGTGCGGCATTTTTAACAACTAAAAATGCCGAGGCTGCCGTAAATGGTATATACAGGCTGCTGTACTCCCAGGTTACCGGTGGAGACCAGGGGCATGCCAATCACCCGGCCCAACTGTATATATGGGATCTTATGGCCGATGACGTGGTTTTACCCAATACCACCAATGCCTGGAACTTAACGGATGTCAGGTGGGTTGGCCACAGAACCGACAATAATGTTTCTACAACCCATCCCTACCGGATGTATTACCGGGTAATCGCCAATACCAATATGGCTATTCTGAATATACCTAATGCCGCAGGGCTGCAGGCAGACAGGGATCGGTTACTGGGTGAAGTTCATGCCTTGAGGGGCTGGGCTTATTTTAACTTAGTGCAAATGTATGGTAAACGGTATGTAGCTGGCACTACCAACACCCAGTTGGGTGTTCCGCTTGTGTTAGAGCCTATTCTGGAAGGACAACCCCGGGCAACAGTTGAAGAGGTGTATTTACAAATCAATGCTGACCTGGATCAGGCGATTGCCCTGTTGCCGTCAACACCCGTAAATAAATCACATCCTGATAAAGAAGTGGCCAAAGGTTTGAAGGCGAGGGTTGCCCTTGTTCAGCAGAACTGGGCTTTGGCAGAAACATTAGCCAATGAGGCCCGTCAGGGTGTTCCGTTGATGACTCCCGCTGAATACCAGGGGGGTTTTTCAAACATTACTGTTGGAGAATGGATGTGGGGAGTTGATCATTTGGAAGTTCATACCACATTTTTCTGGGGATTTCATCAATACATGTCCTGTAATTTTAACTCAACGGTTAATAGGCAAACCCCCAAAACAGTTAACAGCGCACTGTACGATCAAATTCCGGCTACCGATGTCAGAAAGCTAATGTGGGCAGCTACAGCAAACGATCCAAATACAATTGCCCCTCCCGGAGGTATTAAGCCTCAGTACATGGTGCAAAAGTTCAGGCTTGAAGCAGCAGCCCCTTCCACCAGTTTTCCGGGCGATGTTGTTTATATGAGAGCTTCTGAAATGTATTTGATCGAAGCCGAAGCGCAGGCGCGCCAGGGTGGAGCCAAGGAAGCAGCCGCACAAAATACGTTGTTTACATTAGTAAGCGCACGCGACCCTAACTATGTATTGTCTACCAATACGGGTGCGGCCCTTATCGATGAGATCCTGCTTCAGAGAAGAATAGAATTATGGGGTGAGGGTTTCCGGTTCTTCGACCTGAAGCGGTTGAACCTGCCGCTTAACCGCAACGGTGCCAACTTCATTTCGGCTGTAGTAGCTGGCTTGTTTGATGTGCCGGCCGGGGACGTGCGGTGGGAGTATCTTATTCCGCGTGCCGAACTGGATGCCAATAGGGCTGCGGTGCAAAACCCACTATAATATAATGTTGGATAATTTTCTTTAATCTTTAACGAGATAGTAAAGGAAGAATTGTATTTGAAAAAAGATAGGCTGCCTTGTAAGGCAGCCTATCTTTTTTAGATAGGGTCCGTATAAAATGAGTGAGATTAAATGCAGGATCGCTGGCAGACCCTGCGTGGAAAAATTTCTTCATACCCGTATGTAAGAAGATAACGATACTTTTACACTACCAGGCTATCGTAGCCACTGCCTTTGCGGGAATATCATACGAGTATTGATTACCACCTTCGCGTACTGTGAATGTGCGTGAGCTGGTGCTGCTATTCGCTACCACCAAAACCTTTGTTCCATCGGTATTGATAAAAGCCACGTGGTGAAACTGTGAAACACCCGTTGCCTGGGATGAAACTCTGGATGCCCCGGGTCTTACAAACTTGCTAAAGTGCGCTATAGAATAATACTCTTCATTTTTGGTAACCGATCCTGTATTATTATTTATGGTAACCACACCCCGGCAATTGGAGCACCCGTTGTTGGTCGGGCCATCGTTCTGATCCAGCGCCAGGTTCCAGAGCAGCACATTCCTTGACCAGTTATTGGTAGTGCCGATAAAAATATTCTCCATGTTCCACATCAGGTTATCGCCAAAGTTGGTAGCCCAGCCTCCACCGGAAATCTCGGTAAAGTAAAGCCCCTTGTCGGGATGGGCGTTGCGCACCGTGCTCATAGCCGAAACCGAACCGCCATAGGCATGAAAGGCTGTACCCGCTACATATTTTTTGGCATTGGCATCATTTAAAACCGAAATGGCATACGCGGTATTATCCCAGTTATGATCGTACAGGATAATTTCTGTATTGATATTCTCAGATTCAAACACCGGCCCGAGATGGTTCTTCACAAAATCCAATTGTGCCGATGCGGGCATGCTCATGCACGGATAATTGGCGGTAAAGTGCAAAGGCTCGTTCTGTGGTGTAACGGCATGAATGGTAATGCCCTCAGCCGCGTACGCTTTGATGTATTTTACAAAATAGTTCGCATACACATTATAAACTTCGGTGCGCAGCTCACCGCCTTTCAGGCTTCCGTTGGTTTTCATCCAGGCCGAGGCGCTCCAGGGCGAGCCCATAATTTTTATACCCGGTGCTATGTTTAATATCCGTTTAAAAACCGGGATCACATCTTCCCTATCCGCATCAATCGTAAAGCTGGCCAGCGTTAAATCCTGCTGGCCGGTTGGCATATCGTTATAGGTAAAGTCAGACAATGAAAAATCCGAGGCCCCGATGGTCATGCGCAGGTAAGAAACACCTATGCCCGTTTCCGGGTTGAACAGCTCATTGAGCAGGGCATCGCGCTGTACAGAGCTCATTTTCTTGTTAATGAGATAGGCCGATGAGCCTGTGAGGGCCGCACCAAAGCCATCGATCTGCTGGAACTTCTGGCCGGCATCTATCGTAATCAGGGATGTTACCGCAGCAGAAGTAGTTTCCACAACGGAAATCTCCGGCTCTGCACTGAATAATTTATTCTTATCCCCCGTAGTCAGATATACCGATGCTTTCCCGATTTCTTCCGGTGTTTTAGGCGGGCCGGGATTAAACGGCTCGTCTTTTTTACATCCTGCTAAAGAGAAAAGTAAAGCACCTGAAAGAAATAATCCTGTTGCACCATTCCACACACGCTTCATGACTTCAGTTTTTATTCAAACAAAACTACTACCACACATACGTACCAACCGATGCAGCCGGCAAAATAGTTTCCGCCTTTTTTCCCTTGTATGCAATAGCAAATCTTTTTTCTTCATCAGAATCATTCACTACAACCAGCACACGCTTACCCGATGGCGTTAAGTACGCTACATTATATAAATCATCAACAATATTAGATTGTACCCGCACTGAACCCGGCCGCACAAATTTGGAGGCATGTGCAATAATATAATAAGCCACATTACGTGTTACCGATAAATCCTGGATGGTAAGCGCACCGAGGCATTCGGTGCAACCGCCTTGGTCGGTGTGCGGCTGAAAGTCCGCATCGGCTGCAAGATTCCATTCCAAAACAACACGGCTCCAGTTGCGTGGCGCTCCTGCAACAAGATTGCGTACATGCCAGCGCAAATCACCGTCAAATGTTCCTTGTGGCGATGTCCACTGTTCTGTGAAGTACAAATTTTTATCAGGATGCGCGTCATGCACTTTGGTAAGCGCTTCAATTTCCCCGAGGTATAAATGGAAAGCTGATCCGTCCACGTATTGGCGAGCTTCCGGATCATTAAGCACGGTAATCGGGTATTCCGGGTGATCGCAGTTATGATCGAACAATACAATCCTGGCAGCAATGCCTTGTTGCCTGAACAACGGGCCTGCATGATCCCTGATAAATTCAGCCTGCTGCTCAGCCGTCATTAACAAGCTTGGATTATTCTTGGGGTTCTCCGGCTCATTCTGTAAAGTAATAGCATCAATGGTGATTCCTTCCTTAGCCATTTCCTGAATATACCTTGCCAGGTAAGCAGCATACACGGAATAGTATTCAGGCTTCAGGTAGCCGCCTTTCGGACTGTTATTGGTTTTCATCCAGGCTGGCGGAGACCAGGGCGAACCCATAATTTTAATCGATGGATCGATGGCTAAAATTTGTTTCAGCACGGGAATAAGATTTTTACGGTCTTCATCCAGCGTAAACTTCTCTAACTTCAGATCAACCTGTCCTTTCGGAAGATCGTTGTACGAAAAAACATGATCGTCCAGGTCGGATGCGCCAATGCTTATACGCAGGTAGCTGATACCGATGCTGTTTCCCTCAGTAGAAAACAACTCGTGCAACAGCTTGCTTCGAGTTGCCGAATCCAGCTTTTGATTAATATGATAGGCGCTTCCGCCTGTAAGCGAGTAACCGAACCCGTCCATAGTTTGATACGTAACCGAAGTATCCACTTCAATTACAGGGCCTTTAAACTCAATGTCGGCAAACAGGGGGCCGGCAACTTTTTCAAACAAATGGGTACGATCTCCGGTAGTCAGCCACAGCTCTACATCTCCAGTGGCAACTGTTTCTTTTTTAGAGCCGGAGCACGCAGCCATGCTTAATGCTAACAGCGCACAGATGGAATTACGAAAACGATTCATGAGCAATGAAAATCAGTAAAAAGCCCGGGGCCGACTAAAAAGTGTGTTCTGATGTCAGGTTGAGCCTGGCGAAACCAATTTCCATACTGAAATAGTCTTCGACAGGCTCAGACTGACATTCTGTGATTACTTTTTAGTCAGCCCCGGCAAAATATTATGAATTTATAGTTTTACAAATGTGTAGGTACAGGATTCGTAGGTATCGCTTATCACAATAGTAGCATTATAGGTACCTGATGAAACAATGCCTTTATAGTTAGGGCCACCGTTTGTCATGGTGCCGGTAAGCGTCATGTCGCCTGTTCCAAATTGCACTTCCCACGGTGAATTGAATTTGGAATCAAAGCCTGCCGAAAGTGATGCTCCTGCAACTTTAAAAGTATAGGGATGCTCGTATGTCATGACTATTTCCTGCCGCGCATCCCATCCGCCACCGGCATCATCCCAATGGAAAAGCTTGATGTTACGGTATTTCCAGATCAGCTTCCCGGTTTCAAAGTTTACAGTGATCTGGTAAGCCTGGTCGCGGGCTACCGCAATGGAGCCGTCATCCGTCAACTCATTGTACGTGGTTCCCGAACCATCGCTGGCCGAGTTCACAATGTATGTTTTGCTTGCCTCCAGCGCGAGGAATTTGCCGGATTCAAATATGTTTCCGTTTTTGGTAAGCTCCGCCACGGCTGTACCGTTGTGCACCAGGAACAACTGGTCGGGTGTGTCATATTCACCAAAGTCAAAATTACCGCCTACCTGGTCGCCATTCGGATTGGGCGACTCGCCAATCACCGCTACAGGATCAGGTGTTGGCACATCAGATACCAGCAGGTAAGTATAACCGTCTGCCGACAAATTAAGCGTTACTGTGTGCATACCGGAAAGCGGTGCGGGCACATCCTGGAAAGTAACGCCTGCATCACCCGCTTCCGATTCCATAATTACCCGGCCGCCTGTATTGGCTGCATTGGCCGTACCCTGAATACGCTTGATAATGTAACCCCAGTCGCCATTGGCGCGGAAAATGAAATTAGCGGCATTCACAAAGTTTATCTTTCCTTCCCACACGCCATTTCCTTTATAAGGCAACGGCACATCGCCACCCCATCCGCCTTCCACGGCATCGCCTACCAGGCTCCACTTTTCAATGGGCAGCAGCTCGTACTCGTTTGTTTCCAGGTTTACAACTATACGATACACACCTGTTGCTTCAGGAGCAATAATGGCAGGGCCGCAACCTGCTATGGTTCCGCTTTCACCGCCAAATAGTTTGGATGCTGCATTCGGCAGGTCGCGGAACTGGTAAGTGCCGCCCTGGGTTAAAGTGGTATATACATCATATATGCCGGTGAGCTCGCCATCGGCATTTTTGCGGGCACGCAACCGGGTGGCATGAGCCAGATCATCGCCTGCTTCGGTGCCGGTGCCATATAGGTATAAGGCCGGTGGTATGCGCTCGGTTTCAAAGCGTGTGAACGCTATGTTTTGTGTAACGGTTTCCGTGCGATCAATCACTTTGGCGATCACCACCCAGGTGAGGTTGACCTTCGCCCCGGGCGGATAGCATTTTACCCACAGCGCATAATCAACCTGGTCTGCTGTAATCTCTATAAAATTATTTCGCCCGGAGTTGGCCGGTGTAACAGAAAGCAGCGGGTTAAGATAATCCGTGCTGCCGGCCGGCACCAGCAAGTACGTGTATTGCACCACAAACCGGTTGCTGGTAACGGCTGCCTGCCATTCAAATTTATACTTTGCGGATGGCGTACTTTCATCCAGTATAATGTCGGTTCCGGCTTGCGGTGTGGCCAGCACGGGGGCTGTCATGCTCCATTCGCCAAGCGGATCGAGGTTATCTTTTTCACCGCAAGACCATGCCAGCATCAGGATCATCATGAATGCCGGTAAGCTATGGTAGTGTTTCATATTTCTTACGTTAATTTTTTCCATTTCTTATTATTAGTTGTAACCGGGGTTCTGACCTAAGCTTGGATTCCGGTTGCGCTCCGATTGCGGAATGGGCAAAAGAATTTTGTTCTCTGTCATGTTAAAGCTCTTGGTATCGCCTGTAAGCAGGTTCACCTCGATCAGGCTGTTCATGGTGGTTACCGCTTTGCCATAGCGCACCAGGTCGTCCCACCGTTGTGCTTCCTGGCAAAGCTCCAGCCTTCGCTCTTTCTCAATGGCAAGCGCCATAGATGCTTTATCGGTAGCGGTGGTCGGGTCTAACCCTACCCGGCTGCGAATACGATTAACTTCGGCACGGGCTAATTCCAACTGGTTAGTTTCATTCAATGCTTCGGCCTTAAGCAGAATAATATCAGCGAGGCGCAGGATGTACTGGCGGTTGGTGCTGGCCCAGCCGTTGGCCGATTTCCATTTATAGGCAAACGGCACATTACCACCGGTAGTGGCCGACCAGAATTCGTCCACCCAGTTTACGCTCTCAAATAAAACGCTGGCATTCTTACGCACATTATCGCCTTCACTATCAAATGCATTTACCAGGTTATGCGAAGGTGTTACAAACTTGCGCCAGCTATCGCCACTGATGGAAGGCGGCAACAGCAACTGAGGGCCCCAGTTGGCTTCGGTGCTTCCTACAAACTGCACTTCCAGGATAGACTCTGCATTGTTGTAGTGGTTACCATCCCATAGATGTGTGTAATCGGTAAGCAACTGGTAACCCGCGCTGCTGCTGATAACGGCATTGCAATGTTCAAGCACTTTGCTGTAATCCCGGTTGGGCTTCTGTGCCTGCACCTTTGCCATCAGCGCGTTGGCCGCGCCTTTGGTAGCACGGGCTTTGTTTGTGGATGCATCGCTGCCGTACGTATCGGGCAGGTTGGCGATGGCAAATTCAAGATCAGCTATAACCTGCGCGTATATTTCTGCCACGCTGGCTCTCGTCTTCTGCGTTTCAGAAGGATCCGTTGAGCTGGATGCCTGGATAACCAACGGCACTCCGCCAAACATTTTCACTAATTGATAGTAATGGTAGGCTCTCAGGAAAGATGCTTCGCCCAAAATCTGGGCCTTGCGGTTATCCACATCTAATTTGGCATCGGTAATGCCCGGCACTTTGTCCAGCACGGTATTGGCTTTTAAGATAGCGTTGTAAATCTGGCTCCAGTTATTAAACAGGCGGCTGTTAAGCGGGGTAATGTTCAGGTCATCGATCTGGAAAATCTCCGGGTTATCGCCACCGGCATAATAATTATCGGAAAGCACATCGTTAAAGAGCACGTTGTCCCAGATATAATATTCCTGCGAAAAAGAATCGTAGGCGCCAATTAAAGCGGCTTCTGCATCGCTGGCCGTATTGTAGGCGTTTTCTGCGGTTATGCTTGATATCGGCTTCAGATCAAGAAAGTCTTCACAGGCAGCTAATGTTACAAGGGCACATACGGCCAATGTGGTTTTCAATATCGATTTCATGTCTGTTACTTTTAGAATGTTAAGTTCAATCCGATAATGAGGTTACGCGTTTGCGGGTAGGTGCCAAAGTCAACACCTTGTACCGTATTGCTGCCGCCAAATGCGTTCACTTCAGGGTCAAGTCCTGAATAGCTTGTAATGGTAAACAGGTTTTCGCCTGTAACATAAAGCTTAAGCGTACCGAGATTAGCTTTCTGCAGAACGGATGAAGGTACGTTGTATGAAAGCGTAACGGCCTTTGCCCGCAGATACGAGCCGTCTTCTACAAACCGCGTAGATATTTGCGAATTGGCTGCACTGTTAGGAGTGGCTTTAGGTATGCTGGTTACATCGCCCGGTGCACGCCAACGGTTTATTACCGAGTGTGCCTGGCTTTTGGCATCGTTCATCCCCTCCATCTCCACTTTGGTAGCATTGAAGATATCGTTGCCCTGGGAGCCTTGCAGGAATATGCTCAGGCTAAAATTCTTGTAAGAGAAATTATTGGTTAGCCCGAAAATAAAGTTCGGATTAGGATTACCGATAAATGTACGATCCGTATCAGCAGATGGTGTGAATGTGCTTTCACCATTGCTCCTGATATAGTAGTAATTCCCGGTTGCAGGATCAACTCCTCCGCCTATGTATCCGTAAAACATACCCAGCGGATGGCCTTCGCGCGATAAGCTCACATCACCACGACCTGCCACAGCACCGCCTGTGATCTGGCTGCCGATTACATTAATCACTTTGTTGCGATTGAATGAAATATTAAAATCCGTATCCCACTGCAATGCACCGGTCAGGTTCTTGCTGGACACTACGAACTCCAGACCCTTGTTTTCGATGTCGCCCACATTTTGCAAACCGGTGTCGAAGCCGGTTGATTTGGGCAGCGGCACATACAGCAGCAGGTCAGATGTTTTCTTGATGTAGGCGTCTGCTGAAAATGTAATGCGGCTATTCAGCACGGTTACATCAATGCCTATGTTGGTTTGCTGGGTAGCTTCCCACTTCAAATCATTATTCTGAATAGTAGAAGGATAGCTGCCGGGCAATATTTCACTGCCTATCGGGTAGTTGGCTCCCGTGCCCACCAAACCGAGGTAAGCATAGCTGCCGATATCATTTCCTACCATACCCCAGCCTGCACGAATTTTTAAATCGTTGATGACATCAACCGCAGGGAAGAAGCTCTCCTGCGAAATACGCCAGCCTACGGAAGCAGACGGGAAATATCCCCACCGCTTGTTAGGACCAAAGGCAGAAGAACCATCCGCACGGAAGTTGGCGGTAAGCAAATACTTGCCGGCATAATCATACGTAACCCGGCTGATGAACGATGCATTGGATTTTTCTGCCTTATCGTTGCTGGCCGACAAGATGGTAGAGCCTGCACCGGTGGTAGGCACGGATGTGCCTGAAAACCCGTTGGTTTCTATTGCGTTGTTCTCCCACCGTGTTTTTTGAATTACGGTACCGGCCAGTGCGCTGAAGTTGTGCTCACCCGCTACTTTGCGGTAAGTAAGTGTATTGTCAAAAATGTAATAGTTCGTCAGGCTGGTCGTATTCCGGGCAATACCCTGGCGTGCACGGCCATAGCTCGTTCTGAACGGATCGAGGAAGTAATCGTAAATGCCCATGATGTAATCAATACCCAGGTTGCTTTTGAACTGCAAGCCTTCAATCACATCCAGCTCGGCATACACATTACCCAGCACACGCTGGTTGGTGTAGCCGCGATCCGATCCATCGGTAGCAGACACCGGGTTTTCCCAATCCTGAAACGGGTTGCGCGTAAAGGTTCCATCCTCGTTGTAAATGCCAATGTTGGCCGGAGAAGTAAGGGCTCCCAATATTACACCTCCGCTGTTTACGTTTGTATTATCGCTAACGTCCACATCATGGTAGCGAGAATAATTCAGGTTGGTTCCGATAGCGAGCTTATCATTTACATATTGCTTCAGGTTTACCTTGAAGTTGTAACGATCCATTTCGGAAGAGCGCACCGCACCTTTCTGCTGCATCCATCCTGCGGAAAGGTAGTAGGTTGTCTTATCGTTCTTTCCCGAAACGGAGAACTGGTAGTTTTGAGAGCGGCCGTTCTGGAAAATTTCATTTTGCCAGTCGGTGTTAGCTGTGTACTGGCTCCAGTCCGTGCTTTGTCCCATCTCGGTCATCAGGTCGCGGTATTGTTCGGCATTCAGCACACGCAATGTTTTCCATACCGATGCAAAACCCGTATAAGCGCCAAACTCAAACCGGGGCTTGGCGCTTGAACCCTGCTTGGTGGTGATCAGCACTACGCCATTAGCGCCCTGCGCACCGTAAATAGCGGCCGATGATGCGTCTTTCAGCACAGTAATATTTTCAATGTCGGCCGGGTTAATGGTGCGCGTATCCTGCGAGATAACACCATCCACCACATACAACGGTTCGCTGCTTCCGGATATGGAGCTGGTACCTCGTATGCGCATGCTGAATCCTGCCGAAGGCTTACCCGATGATGACAGCACCTGCACACCGGCCGTTTTGCCCTGGATCAGGTTACCGAACTGCGTATTGGGCCTTGACTCCATAGCCTCTTTGCCTACAACCGTAACCGCCCCGGTAATGTCTTTCTTTTGCTGGGTTCCATAGCCTATCACCACTACTTCACCCAAAGCCGTAACATCCTCTTCCAGCGTTATCTCCAGCACCAACCGGCTACCTACCAACACCTCTTGTGTCTTGTAGCCGATAAAGCTGAATACCAGCACACTGTTTTCCGACAGCCCGCCCACAGTAAAGTTTCCTGTGGCATCCGTAGTTGTTCCGTTGTTGGTGCCCTTCACCAGAACATTCACACCGGGCAAGGGTTCGCCACCCTGCGCAACGGTTTTTCCAGACACCGTTCTGTCCTGTGCAGCGGCACCTGCCAGCACAGCAAACCACAGAACCAATGTTAGTTGTAGTGTTTTCTTCATAAGCTTCTGATTTGACTTGATAAGTCCTCTTTTTATTGAACTGCCAAATATAGAATGTCGCAGAAAAATATCAATATAACATGCTGACAAGTAGATAGTTACAAAAAATGATACGCTTCAGTCGCAAACCCATATCCATGTTTTTTGAAGCATTTGGAAGGTATTGCCAGGTGTATAGAAAACGATTGATACGCCTTACCAACGCAATCGTTTGTACTTTGGAAAATGATAAAAAATAGATTGTCAGTTAATTAGCAAACCGGCCCTTCCGGAAAAAAAAGTTAATTTTTTTCACAAATGGTCGGTATTGGCTGTTTCAGGTATGCAGTTCAGGGGCTCTTTCTTCAATAAGAATGGATTTCCAGCCTTCGGCAGTATGCAAATGTCCGTGCTTGCGTTTCTCCCTGATCGCTTTTTTGATCTTTGAGCTGTACGACCAGCACGTGCTTTGCCGGATGTGCAGTATTTCCGAAAGCTTGTGTGAAGATATCCTGCCCCGTGTGGAATACACCAGGAATATCATATAAAAAGCTTTATTGATAGGCAGCCGGGTACCTTGCAATATGGTGTGGGCTGTTACCGACTCATCGTACCCGCACCGGGAACACCGCCTGCTGTAAGCGGCTTTGCCTGCACTATAAGTAGTATGGCTGCAATGCTGGCACACATACCCATGCTGCCATTTGGCTTCGGCCAAAAACCTGAGGCAGCTTTCATCGTCCGGGTACATGGCGCTGAATTCCTCAAAGTCAACCTCCTTGGATAAAACCCGCGCCTCTTTTACCTCGGCCACATCGTGCTGCAACTGGATATTGTCTTTGGTGAGCAAGGCATTCATAGCCGCAATTTCATCGGCCTGCCGCGAAAGCTGCTGGTTAGCTACAACCAACGCTCTTGTTTTTATTTTAACCTGCTCTTCCAGCTCACGGTTCAGGTTATCCTTTAGCTGCTGGTTAATCTCCAACTGCTCAATTATCCTGTCCTGCGCCTCGGCCCTTTCTATACGAAGCATCCGTATCTTATCGCTTATCGCGAATGACAGGAATATCATTTCCATGATAAAGCAAAAGCTGAGGCCGTAATGCGAAAGCTTGCCAAAGGGCATCCACGAAAAATCGAAATACAACGATACTTTAGAGATAGCGCCAAACAGCAGGAAGGAATAGCCGATAACAAGAAAGCGTGCAGCCGAATACCCCTTGCGCCACCGGTAGATAGCTGCAAAAAAAGTAACTGAAAAAGGCACCAGCTCAATTACCCGAAAGCTGAACCACGACTGGAATAAGAAAATGCTGGCCAGTAAAAATACCGTGCGGAAAATAAATGCGCCACAGATCAGCTTCCATAGCCATCGCACTTCGGTACGAAGGTTTAAGACCGAAACGGCAAACAGCAACGAAGCGGTAGAGGCCATATACATGGTAAGGCCCGGGGCATATTGATTCCATGTTATAGCATCCGGCCACAGGTACTGGAACCCGATGCCATCCGCGCTCATTTCGTACAACCCGATGCTCACCAGGTACAGGATATAAAACAGGTAGTGGCTCTCGCGTACGGCTGCATACATCAGCAGGTTATAAAAAGAGAATACGAGTATCATTCCATAAAAAATCCCGAAAAGGAAATACTCGTCAATGGCGTACTCAAACAGGTAGTTGCTGGAGCGCAGCACTACAATAGCTTCGGCCTGCTGCTGCGATTCTATCCGGAAGTAATAGATCTTCTCACCGGGCGCATCATTATCAATGGGAATTACAAAATTCTTATGCTCCAGCGGGCGGGCGGGAAATGAGAACAAATCGCCATACGTTACGTGCCTATAAGTGCCGTTCTGTTCAGGAACAAAAAAATCTATACGATCTATGGTTTGATCAAAAAACTCAATCACCCATTCTTTTTCGGTTGGGTGGTGGTTAATTTTTATACGATGCCAGTAGGCTGATTTGCGGTTTACATTTTCAGGATTAAAGCTAACGCTGGGCTTAAACCGGCTGTTGGCAGGCGCTGATGTAACATCGTGTATGGTAAGCCGGCCGGCCGGGTCTTCAAAAAATTCTATCTCGCTAAATGCAAATATGTGCTGCTTAACCGTATCGCTTATTACTACCGGCTTCTGGGCGTAACCCTTACTGGCGCAAACGAATAAGCACAACACGATACCAATGGCCCTCATGCTTACAAGATTAACGTTTTGCCCGGCTAATCTCAAGCGCTTATCAGCCGGACTTACGCAAACCGTGATATTTTTAACCGCAAATCGTTGAGATTTTTTCGATTGTGTAATTTTATGCAGCTATGCAGGAAGTTATAGGGCATTTTAAAAACAGGCAGAATGAAATACACGACAGAAACCGACATCAACAAACTCTTAAGCTATGGCAGAACTCAAAACAAAAAAGAACGATAACGACATTATTAAATTTCTGAATGAAATTGATAATGAAGAAAGGAAAAATGACTGTTTCAAGCTTCTTGAGCTGTTTGAACAGTTGACGAATGAAAGGCCCAAAATGTGGGGACAAAGCATTGTTGGGTTTGGAAGTTATCACTACAAATATGATAGCGGACGTGAAGGCGACTGGTTTCTGACAGGCTTTTCGCCAAGAAAAGCAAATCTTACCATTTATATCACAGCAGGGTTTAAGGAATATGACGCAATAATGAAGGGATTAGGAAAGTATAAAACAGGCTCATCCTGCCTGTATGTGAAAAAGCTATCCGACATTGATACGGACAAACTAAAAATGCTTGTTGAAAAATCTGTTGCCTGTATGAAAAAACGATACGAATAGAAAACGCCCTGTAACACGGGTATGGCGTCAGTCCTGAACCGTTGGCGGTAATTTTTCGGACACAACCAAAACAACCTGTTATGGATTATTTACAAAAAATTATAGGTGAAATTGAAATTCACTCGGTGGACGGAATAAGGGAATGCTTTGAAAATGGAGTAAGCCCGAATGATTTTTTTAAGGGCAAGCCGCTCATTTATGAGCTCATTACCGAGTATTCACGGGGTCCGAAATTCAGGGAATGTTTTAAAGTTTTTGTGGACTATGGCTTAAACTTCGGGGATAAGATACTGTTAGCCGTTTTTTTGGATGATGCTGTTTCGTTAGATACTTTATTAAGTGAAAATAAGCCGGCAATACATAATAAATATACGTTTGACTGCACATTCACGCCTTTGTATGAGGCATCGTTACTTCATATTTGTGCAGAATACAATCATCTTGCCTGCGCCAAAATATTAGTAAAGCACGGCATTGATGTAAACGTTAAGGCTGGAATTGACGAAAACGGGTTTGGCGGGCAAACGCCCATTTTTCATACCGTAAATCAAAACGCAAATAAGTGCATAGATGTAATGAATTATCTTATTGCCGAATCGGCAGACTTAACGCTTACAGTCAAAGGGCTTGTGTGGGGAAAAGGCTATGAGTGGGAAACATTTATTCCGTCTGTCAATCCTATTAGCTATGCCATGATGGGGCTGCTTCGCCAGTTTCAAAGAACGGAAAAAATGATTTATGAAGTGGTGGCTATTTTACTTAAAGCGGCTAACGGCATTGATTATACACCGCCCAACATACCTAATAAATATTTGAACAGTTAATTGCATAGAAACCTGCCGCCAACAAGGGTTTTGTGGTTGTGGTTCGTTAGCGGGGCACGAACCCACAACTGAGGAAAGTCCGTTTGACGATTTGTAGAATTCGCCCAAAACGCTATTTTTGAAATAGCAGCAACTAACTACATAAAGCCGATACAAAATTTGGGGTCTATATGTAGTTTATGGCAAAAAAGTTGGCAGCAATGCATCGTACAGAGAATAAAAATCATTTAACAATTAAGAGAATCAAAAAATGGAAAATCCAAGCGTAGGGATTTTGACTTCGATAGATTGGAATTCAAATGGTTGGAAAAAATTTCCAACACAAGAAGATATTGACACTTCTAATTTTAAATATGTACAGGACAGTAAGATAACTCAAACCTTTTTGAATTTTGGCCACAACGATTTTCCTGCCGATGACAACGGATATTTTTGGGGAAACTTTCCGCAGCTTTGGTCAAAAACTCCACAAGTAAAAAACATTGAGATTATTTTGATTAAAGCGGTTAATTGGAAAGACAAAAACAACTATATCATTGGAATGTATGTATTTCCAATTTTTAAAAAAGATACCAACTTACCATCTGGAATCCCCGAGATGAAAACAAGAGAAGTAAATGTTGGTGCGTTCCCAAAAGATATTCACCTCTTGGAGAATTACGTTCAATTAACATCAGAAAATAAAGGCAAATTTCTTCCTAAAGGAAAAGACCTTGGAATGCAGGGTTTTAATTATTTGACAAAAGAAAACGTTTTGAGAATTTTAGACGAAATGACTTTGTTGAATCCTCAAGACAAAAAACTAAGTAATATCAAATTGCGTTTGATTCAGACATTGAATAAAAAAGTATCTTTCGTGAGATAAATGGCAACTAAACTAATTGAGAAAATAAAAAGAACTCCAGACTTTGAAGACGAAAAAACTCAAGTGCTTTTCAAAGGGATTGGTGATATAAAAAAGCAAGGTTATTTGACAAAAGAACAAGGAATTAAAATTTTGAAGTGGAAATCACCAAGACCACTTAGACATTATCAAAAAAATTCAGAAGAGGACTTTTTAGGGATTTCTAAAATTGCTTTCAACTCAACGGACGAAAGGATACGAATACACATTTTAACCGCATTGAATGGAGTTAATTATCCAGCGGCTTCGGCTATTTTAATGTTTTACGACAAAACGAAATATCCGATAATTGATATTCGAGTATGGAAGCAATTATATAAAGCGGGGCTTGTTGACACAAACGAACGTGGGCAAGGTTTTAGATTAAAAGAGTGGGAAAAATATTTGGAGATAATTAGAGCCCTTGCCCTAAAAATGAATTTGACTCCGAGGCAAGTTGAAAAAAGATTGTTTGATATTGACAGAAACGAACAAGAACAAATAGGAAATTTGTATCAGTAAACCAAAAAGCAACTTTAGGTTTGAGTATCTATACCCTGTTTTTCGTATCAATAATTATCGTTACGGGCCCGTCATTCAGCAATTCTACCTTCATGTCAGCGCCAAACTCCCCGGTCTGCACGGGTTTACCGGATTGAAGATGCACGGCCGCTACAAATTTTTCATATAGCGGAATAGCTATTTCCGGTTTGGCCGCTTTAATGTAGCTGGGGCGGTTTCCCTTTTTTATGCTGGCGTGTAAGGTAAACTGGCTTACTACTATTATATCTCCGCCTGCATCTTTTACGCTTACATTCATTACGCCCTGCTCATCATTAAATATCCGCAGGTTAACCAGCTTAGCCGCAAGCCAGTCAATATCTTCCTGCGTATCGGCATCTTCAATGCCAACCAATACCAGCAGGCCCGATCCGATAGCGGCCTTTTCCTGATTATCAATAGTTACAGATGCACGTGCAACACGTTGTATTACGGCTATCATTCCTTATCGGGTTGAGGTTTATAATCGAAAGGAAGCATATCACTGATTTTTTCCGACCAGCCCCAGTATTGTTCTACAAATACATGTTGCACAGGTTCGTGGTATCCGTTCTCATATACTTTTATCGAATCAAAAAGCCGAAGAATGGAATCCTGAACTTTGCGAGTT
Organism: Cyclobacteriaceae bacterium; assembly: GCA_026129485.1. Taxonomy (GTDB): domain Bacteria; phylum Bacteroidota; class Bacteroidia; order Cytophagales; family Cyclobacteriaceae; genus ELB16-189. The sequence continues at coordinate 14,842 of JAHCHY010000015.1, read as the reverse complement.
GTACGGCCGACCGTAGGCGGATACCCCGCTTCTTCCTTCTCATTTTTATACCGGATAGAATAGGCGCCCTTGGCTAATATGCCGGTCTTTCTGTCCACCAGTGATTCCGTGCCGGCAAGCCCTTTTGAAATTTCTTCCACCAGCTCAGGTTTGGTTGCCAGCTTCGAGTAATATACCAGGCTATCGCCCGATGATGTGATATCTGCTTTTAGTGCAGCCAGCTTTTTATCAAGGAATTCCTTTGGCGGACGATCGGGATTAGGCACCAGGCTTATCTGGCGTACTTCAAATCCTTCCTCACGCCATGTGTCAGCCAGTACCGATCGCATATAATGCGGAATGGATCCATAGTATGCACGTTCCCGTTCTTTGTTCCATTGTTTTTTCTGTCTGTCATTTTTCGGTATAAGCTGCTGAAATGATGGTATGCCAAACACCTCAAGCCTGCCGGCAGCATAATCCAGCTCAAATTTTCTTAAATAATAAGTAAGCGTAAATCCCAAAGCCAGATTCTCTACTACAATAGGTTTGCTGGCATGCGCCACCAGCACACGGGCCTGCCTGTCGAAGTAAAGATGAATATCACGAGGATTCAGAATCCTGCACTTCAATGAATTTTCCGTTTCGCCCAAAAAGTTACGCCTGAACGTTGCAAAATTCTGGGCCCACCCGGTGGTATCGGCCTTAACGATAACTTCCCGAAGTTTAACTTCTTCCGTTTTTAAGCTAATGGTAAGCCTGAATTCAGTTTCATTAAACTCAAATGCCTGCTGAAAAGGTTCGTACCCGACATAGGCTACCGTAAAATCATATTTCCCATTGGGGAAGTTCTGCAAGACAAACTTGCCCTCAGTATCGCTGCTTATTCCAATGCTGGTGTTGGCAAAAAACACATTGGCAAAAGGAATCGGTTCGCCTGTTTCTGCATCGGTAATGGTTCCGGAAATTTTATTGGATTGGGCTGCCGCGATCTCCGCTGAAAAGGAGATCACGATAAAGAGAAATAATCCTTTGTTAATAGCCTTGCAATGCAGCCGACTCATACACCTGTTTTCCCGTTTTTCCGGATCTCGCTTCTGTTAACATAGCCTGCGCTACTTTTACCGAATCAATACCTTTATATTTTTTTGGAATAAGCCAGCCAAATATTTTATAAACCACCTTAGCCGCATCTTCACCCGGACGCTGCTCTTTCCGGTCGCCCAACAATAATGAGGGCCTGAAAATAAATGTGGCATCATAACCCAATGCCGTTATGGCTTCTTCCGTTTCGCCCTTCACTTTGTTATAAAAAACAGTTGACAGCTTATCCGCGCCCAGTGCCGACACCAGCAAAAACTGTTGAGCACCGTTGGCCTTCAATGCTTTGGCTAATTCAAGCGGGTATTCGTAATCTACTTTGCGAAACGCTTCTTTTGACCCTGCCTGCTTCATGGTGGTGCCCAGGCAACAAAATACATCGTGTGCCTTCAGGGCAAGCAGCTTATCCCATTCGCCTGCCTGCATCAGCACATTTTCCAGCTTGTGGTGATTAACCGGTAAAGCGCTGCGACTTAATGCAATTACTTTATCGTATTGCGAATCGTTCAGCAACAATTCCAGCAATTGCTTGCCGATTAAGCCGGTTGCCCCGGCCAGGAGTGCTGTGCGTGCCATTAGAAGGTTTGCTGAATTTCTTTTTTCAACTCCGATAAAGCTAACCCGATCAGGTCTACCTGCTTGGACATCACGATCTCAAAAATCTTTTTTGAGAGATCCATGCCGGTTGCTTCAGCAGGCAAAGCCGAAGCTGCATCATTCACCATCATCACCAGGTCTTCTTTTGCATTGCGTATTTGATTCCACACTTCATCGCTCATATACACCTGTTGCGATACGTTGTGATTGTATTCGTTTCGTATTTCGTCCAGTAACACGCGTTGAAAATCGCGTGCTGTAAAGCCGGGGCCATTCAGCCGGATCAATAAGTTTTGCGGAGCAATGCGCTCGAGGAACAACGTCATGCGCTCATACGCCTGTAACCGTGCCGGCAAAATGGTTTCGATGCTGCGGGTGCGTACTTCCAGTTTTTTCAACTCAATTTCCTTGATAATAAAGCTCCGCACGGTCAGGTAAACCGCATACAGTACCAATGAAGCGGGAATAATGATCTTACCAAATTCAATTAATGCTTCCATAGGAATTAAATGAGATTCAAAGGTGTTTAATTTTTAGATAATTTTGATCGTTGGCAGTCCAAATATTAACACCTGATGTTTGAAAAAATTGAACCGGTTGGATTAACGGCCCGGGCCGCTGAAGAGGTGCGCAGGATTATGCAAACCAAAAACATACCTGCGGGGTATGGTCTTCGTGTGGGCATACGCGGTGGCGGTTGCGGGGGCGTGGCGCTGATGATTGGCTTCGATAAAGAAAAACCAACTGATCTTACTTATACCATTGAGGGTATTACGCTGCATATCGATAAGAAGCATACCATGTACCTGATCGGGAAACAGGTTGATTTTTATGAAGGTGCCGATGCCAAAGGGTTTATGTTTGCCGACCCGGTTATTCAACCCTGAAAAAAAATCCAGCTATAAACGGAAGCGTTCGGAAATCATGAAGCCCTACTTCGGCAACGCTTTATTTATGCGGCAAGCCCCGCCTAACTTTCCTATATTTGCGGCTTGCTTTCATTGTTACAGATCATGAACATTCTTTTAATCGGAAGTGGAGGTCGCGAACATGCGCTCGCCTGGAAAATCAGACAAAGCAGCCGTTGCTCCAACCTGTATATTGCCCCGGGTAATGCCGGCACTGCATTAGTTGGAGAAAACGTGACTATTGCAGCCGATAACTTTCCTGCTTTGGGCAGGTTTTGCCTTGACAAAAAGATAATACTTGTGGTGGTTGGCCCGGAAGCCCCGCTGGTGCAGGGCATTCGCGATTACTTTGAAAGCGCTGCAGCGCTGGCACATATACTTTTAGTGGGGCCCGGCAAAGCAGGCGCCTTGTTAGAGGGCAGCAAGGATTTCTCCAAACAGTTTATGGTGCGCCATGGCGTACCTACCGCCAAAGCACGCACGTTTCAGGCACATGAAAGCGCTGCGGCACTTGCCTACCTCGAAGCCTGTAAGCCGCCCATTGTACTAAAGGCTGACGGGCTGGCGGCTGGCAAAGGCGTCATCATCTCCCCTACTATAGAAGAGGCTAAGCAAGCCATACACGAAATGCTGGTTGAAAAAAAGTTTGGCGAGGCCAGCGCAAAAGTGCTGATCGAAGAGTTCCTGGATGGCATTGAGCTATCGGTATTTGTACTTACCGATGGTGAAGACTACGTGATTCTTCCTGAAGCAAAAGATTACAAACGTATTGGTGATGATGACACCGGCCCTAACACAGGCGGTATGGGCGCGGTATCGCCAGTGGCTTTTGCCGGCTCGGCTTTCATGCAGAAAGTAGAAGCACAGGTAATTGTTCCCACCATAAACGGGTTGAAAAAAGACGGCATCCCATACAAAGGTTTTATCTTCATCGGGCTGATGAATGTAAATGATGAACCTTTCGTGATTGAATACAATGCCCGCATGGGCGACCCGGAAACAGAAGCGGTAATGACCCGGATTGATTCTGACCTGGTTGAACTGCTGGAGGCCTGCGCAAAAGGTGAGCTCAAAAACAAAAGCATCAGCATTAACCCGCACTATGCTGTTACCGTGATTATGGCATCAGGCGGTTACCCGGATAAATTTGAAAAAGAATATTGTTTCGGATTGGATTCGGCCACACCGGCACGTGTGTTTCATGCCGGCACGGCTGCTAAGGATAACCATGTGGTTAATGCCGGTGGGCGGGTGCTGGCCATTACCGGGAATGCCTCAACACTTGAGAAAGCCGCTCACCAGGCGTACGAAACCGTATCCCGGATTTCGTGGAAAGACGTGTATTATCGCAAAGACATCGGCCAGGACCTGGCCCGTATCGAAAAAGCGCTAAACCGTAATCCATAACGTGTTTGTCAATACCCGGTTAACCTTCTACCTTTAAGGTTTAATCTAAACAACTAACGCAATGGGATGTGCATGTGGCACAAGTAAAGGCGGGAAGGTTGCCGGATGTAACAATAACGGAGCCTGTAATACAGGCGGTTGCAATAAAATGAATGTGTTCGACTGGCTTTCCAACATGGATATGCCGGTGCAGGATCGGTTTCCGGTAGTGGAAGTACGGTTTAAAAACGGTCGCAAGGATTTTTATCGCAATACCGATAAGCTTACGCTTACTACTGGCGATGCTATAATTGTTGAATCATCCACCGGGCATCACCTGGGCCATATATCGCTGCAGGGCGAGCTGGTTCGCCTGCAAATGCAAAAGAAAAAAGTGGCGAATGATGACGAGATCAAAAAAATCTACCGGGTAGCCTCGCAAAAAGACCTGGAAAAACACGAAGACGTGAAGAAGCGCGAGCTGCCTACGCTGTATCGTACGCGCGAAATCATCCACCAGCTAAAGCTGGGCATGAAGCTTTCGGACGTGGAATACCAGGCCGATAACACCAAGGCAACATTCTTTTATTCAGCCGAAGACCGCGTGGATTTTCGCGAGCTGATTAAAATTTTGGCTGCTGAGTTTAAAATACGTGTAGAAATGCGCCAGATCAGCTTGCGGCAGGAAGCCGGGCGCCTGGGCGGAATTGGTGTTTGCGGACGCGAGCTGTGTTGCTCTACCTGGCTAAGCGATTTCAAGAACGTGACTACCAGCGCTGCCCGTTACCAAAACCTGTCGCTTAACCCCAGCAAGCTTTCGGGCCAGTGCGGGCGACTAAAGTGCTGCCTTAATTACGAGCTGGAAACCTACATGGAAGCGTTAAAAGATATTCCGGAAGTGGATGCCCCCCTGCTTACCGAACAAGGCGAAGCCCGCTTGCAAAAGACCGATATTTTCAGGCGCATTATGTGGTTCGGATACAAGGAAGAAAACACCTGGTATCCGTTAGACATCAACCGCGTAAACGAAATTCTTGCGCTGAACCGAGAAGGTAAAAAACCGGCCACGCTGCAGGTAAATGAAGCCGAAACTAAAGTACCGGTAACCAAGCTTAACAGCGATCTTGAAAACCTCGATAAAAAATACCAGGGCAAGGCGAAGAAAAAGAAGCGGAACAAAAATCGCAATCGCGATAAGGGAAACCCGGCACAGCAAAATCAAAACCGGAAACCGCAGCCGCGCAATCCTAAAGGCCCCAACCCACGATGAGATTTTCAGTACTTTTCCTGGCAACCGCCATTTTGCTTTGCGGGTGCGACAGCAGTCGCGTTTATGAAGACTACACCGAGTTTAAAGAGCGCGCCTGGAAAATTCAGGAGCCGGTAACTTTTGAGTTTGAAATTACCAACACCCAACAGCAATACAATTTGTATTATGAGGTGCGCAACTCGCTGGATTATCCGTGGCAACGCATTTTTGTTCAATACCAGTTGGCCGACTCTGCGGGCTCCACGCTGGCAAAAAAATTAGTTTCAAATTACCTGTTCGAAAAAAGCGGCAAGCCACTTGGGCGCAGTGGCCTGGGCGATGTGTATGATCACCAGTTTATGATTCTGCAGAATTATAATTTCGCACAGCCCGGCAAATACAAATTCACTTTACAACAGGAAAACCGGCAGGACACACTGGCGGGTGTGTTAGCGGTTGGGCTCCGTGTGGAAGTAGCTTCCGAAAACTGATTCAAAAAAAACGGGGCCCTTACGGAGCCCCATTTCAGGAAGAGCGTTAATCATTAGTTGGCTTACGTTTGATTAGGATTGCTCTTCCACCGAAACCTGTAAAACTGGTTCTAAACTCAAACAACCTAGAAAAAAACTATGTAACAAATGTAGGCGCGGAAGCCTTCCGTTTAGATGGGAGTCGATTAGAAAGGAATTAGAAACCGAGTGCGGGTGGCAGCATTACCGAGATGCGGGTACCCTGGCCGGGTGCAGATTCAATTGAAATTTTACCCTTGTGAATTGAAATTATTCGTTGACTCAACGACAACCCCACACCATAACCTTTCACTTTTGAAGTAGCATCGGTTCGGAAAAAAGGCTGAAAAACATTTTCAAGATCTTTTTTCTCAATACCCGGTCCATTATCGACCACCTCCACCAATAACTCACCGGTTTTACAAATCAGTATTACTTCTGCGCGACCTTCCGAAAACTTGCAGGCATTTTCGATAATATTCTGAAAAGCAGTTTTGAGCAAATGCGGGTTGCCGTTAACCAGCAGCCGGCTCTCATCTTCGGGCATGTCTTTTATCGTTACTTCAATTTTATAACCCGGATCTATAGCCGCCACGCGCTCGCGGGCATCCCACAGAATTTCATCCAGCCTTACCTCGGCCATCGTAAACGTATCGGAGTCGTGCGTAAGGCGGGCCAGGTCAAGCAGGCTTACCGAAAGGTAGTTCAGGCTTTTGATGTCTTCCAAAACGGATTCAATAGTGTCCTGGTATTCTTCACGCGGGCGCTCGTTCAGCAAGGTTACTTCCAGTTGGGAAGTAATGTTGGTAAGCGGGTTCTTCAATTCGTGCGAAACATTGGATACAAACATCTTCTGGAGCTTGAACGCGTTTTCAATACGGGTTAGCAGGCCATTAAAAATCGAAATCAGCTTACCGATTTCATCCGGGTGCGGGCTTTCTTCCAGTCGCTGTGAAAGATTTTGCGGTGAGATGCTCTGCACATCGGCAATAACTTTTTGTATCGGTCGCAGCGCGCGGCCGGAGTAAATCCAGCCGGATATAAAAACCAGTCCTATTACAATAAAGAATAAAGCCATTAATAACCGCCTGAGATCCACCAAACGGTTATAGCCAATCACATCCTCGGCCGAAGCTACAATGATATAATCCGAACCACGATCCTGGAACGGAATACCGGCCACCGTAAATTCGTTGTAAACCATGCGCAGCTCGCCCTCTTGCTTAACCCGGTCAATTACCTGGTGGGTTATGGGGAGCTTCATGGTATCGCCACTGGCGTAAATCTCTTTATCGTTCTTATCGAACACGCGGATACGCTCCCGAAACAAATTATCGCGCTTGGCGCGATCAATGATCTTTAGCAAGGTAGTATCAACCTGGTCTACCTTAATAAGCAGGTAGGCCGATGTAATGGCTTTTTCCCTTATTCTGCGTGTAAAATCCTGCTCGGCAAACTGCCGCGAAAAAAGATAGATAGCCAGGAATGAAAGCAGCACAATAGTGCTTACCAGCAACGTAAACTGAAGGGTTAACCGGGTACGGATCTGCACGGATTACGAGGGCTCTTTTAAGATATAACCCATACCAAATTGCGTATGAATCAGCTTAACATCAAAATCCCGGTCGATTTTTTTGCGCAGGTAGTTTACATAGACCTCTACCATGTTGGTCCCGGTGTCAAAATCTACATTCCAGACATGCTTGGACAGCTCTGCGCGTGGAATCACACGGCCCTGATTGCGCAAAAAATATTCGAGCAGGGAAAATTCTTTAGAGGTTAGCTCGATTTTCTTTCCGCCACGCACCACGCTTTTGGCATTCAGATCCAGCACCAGGTCGGCAATACGCAGGTAACTGTCGTTACCCGGCTTGGGCTGGCGTTTGGTTAACGTACGAATGCGTGCCAGCAATTCCTTAAACTCAAAAGGCTTGGAAAGATAATCATCCGCCCCGCTGTCCAGCCCCTCAACTACATCATCGGTGTCGGCCAAAGCCGTAAGCATCAGGATTGGCGTTTCAATTTTTGCTGCCCGCAGCTCTTTGCACAATTCGCGCCCGTTTATTTCGGGCATGATGATGTCGGTAATGATCAGGTTGTAATGATTTTTGAAGCCGAGGTTACGGCCTGTTTTTCCATCTTCGGCTGTATCTACCTCGTAGCCGTTCTCCTCCAGTCCCTTCTTGATGTACTGAATGGTTTTACGCTCGTCTTCAATCAGCAGTATCTTCATGCGTTAATTATTCTTTAATAATAGCCATCCCGTCAATGCAGGACAGATTATTCCCGCAGATGCGGGATTGGGTATAGTTCCTTTATGCTCATTTCATTCATTCAAAATTAAGGTCTTGCCCGGCAATCTTCATTAAAATTTTGTTAGAAGGCTCTCAAATAAAAATTAAAAAGGCGGGTTTCCGGCCCGCCTTTTTTAAGAAATAGTTCAACAATCTTATGCAGCAGCTTTCGCTTCGGCTTTTTTGGTTTGCACTGAAGTATCTTCCAGATCCAGCACCACAGGCGCTGCAATAAATATAGAAGAGAATGTACCTATACCAATACCCACAAACAGGGCAAACGAGAAACCACGCAGCACCTCGCCACCGAATATCAGCAGCACTACCACCACAATTAAGGTAGTTCCCGATGTAATGATGGTACGGCTTAATGTGCTGTTAATGGCATCATTAAATACCTTAGGCTTATCGTGATTAGCGCCAAAGCCGAGGTATTCGCGAATACGGTCGAAGATGATCACGGTATCGTTGATGGAGTAACCGATAACGGTTAGCAGGGCCGCTACAAATACCTGGTCAACTTCAAATGAAAGTCCGAACGCGCGGGCAATACCAAATGCGGCCACCACAAACAAGGTATCGTGTACGGTAGATACGATGGCTCCGGCACTATACGTCCAGCGCTTAAAGCGGATCAGGATGTAAATAAAGATCAGGATCAAAGAAGCCATAGCCGCCTCAAATGCCGATCCTTTAATATCATCGGCTATAGTAGCGCCTACTTTAGAGGATGATGAAATAATAAAGTGGTTGGCATCCAGCTGGGCTTCGTTGGTTGTAAACTTCACACCTTTGAATTTTTCCACACCTTCTATCAAAGCGCTCTTTACCTTTTCATCCGCTTCTTCGGTTTCATCTTCCACCAGAAAAGAGGTGGTTACCTTCATTACTTTATCGCTGCCATAATTTTTTACTTCCACACCCGTACCTTCAAAACTTTCGGTAAGGGCCACTTTCATATCGGTAGCAATTACCGGCTGATTGAAGGTTACCACGTACGAACGGCCACCTTTAAAATCCACACCCAGGTTCAATCCCTGGATGATAATGAGCACAAAGCCGGTTACGATAATTGCCCCGGAAACCAGATAAGCTTTTTTACGAAACCCGATAAAATCAAAGTTTCTGCGCTCTTTCACAATCCTGGCCAACGGTGTATCGAATGATATTTTGGCGTCATCACCTTTACGCGCCATCCACTCGATAATAACGCGCGAAATGTAAACTGCCGAAAAGAATGATGTGGCAATACCGATCATCAACACGATAGCAAAACCTTTCAACGGCCCCTGTCCCAATACAAACAAGGCCACCGCGGTAATAAGTGTTGTCAGGTTGGAATCGAAAATTGTTGTAAACGCACGATTATATCCTTTGCTGATGGCCTCGCGCAGCTTGCGCCCCAGCCTTAATTCTTCTTTGATACGCTCATAAATCAACACGTTGGCATCTACCGCCATACCCATCGTTAACACAATACCCGCAATACCCGGTAAGGTTAAGGCCGATTTAAGCTGAGCTAAAATTCCAAGAATGAAAAAAATATTAAACAACAATGCGATGTTGGCCACCCAACCACCCCTGGAGTAATAGGCGATCATAAACAAAATCACAATGCCTAAACCGCAAGCCATTGAAATCAAGCCCTGGTCCTGCGCTACCTTACCCAGGTTGGGGCCTACAATAGCTTCTTCCACAATGCGCGTAGGCGCAGGCAATGAACCTGCTTTCAGTACATTAGCCAGGTCTTTTGCTTCTTCCAGCTCAAAGCTCCCGGCAATCTGCGAGTTGCCGTTCGGAATTTCTCCGTTCACGGTAGGCGCTGTGTACACGTAGTTATCCAGCACAATGGCAATACGACCCTGTGGTTGCTTGGCGGCCGCTTCGCGCGTTACCTTGGCCCATGTTTTGGCACCGGTTGTATTCATGTTCATGCTAACGGCATAGCGACCATGCTCATCAAAATCCTGGCGGGCATCGTTAATTACCTCACCGGTTAGCAAAGGCTTACCGGCACGGCCCAGGTTTACGAAATTGAGCTGAATATCATCTACACCCGGTGTTATTTTCGGATCGGGCTTAACATCCCAGAAGAAACCAATTGTACGGGGTAACAGGTTACGGATCTCGCTGCGCCTGAAAATCTTGTTGATCGCTGATGTATCTTTTACCTGGTACAGGAAAGGATAGCTTGGGTTCATTAATGCCAACAGCGGGGATGCCGTAGCCTGACGCAAAGAATCCAATGAGCTTACCGTGCTATCGCGCACCTGCGACAGTTGTTGTTCCAGCGCAGATTTAGCCTGCGTGGTATCGGCAACGGTTTTTGTTTCGGGCACAGCGGCAACAGCCTGCGCTTTTTTCAGGTTCTGTTCTTTTACAAGAAGATCGTTGATTGCACTAAGCGATTGCTGGAGCTGCGGATCGTAAGACTCTACCACTTCCCAAAATTCCAGGCGGGCAACACCTTGTAATAATTTACGTACACGCTGCGGGTTATCCGCCCCGGGAATTTCGATCTGGATACGACCTTTTTCCTGCAAGCGTTGAATGTTGGGTTGTGAAGTTCCAAACTGATCGATACGGGTCTTCAGAATGGTAAATGAACGATCAATAGCGCCATCTACTTCTTTATTCAAAAAATCCAATACCGTGTTATCCGAGTCGGTAATTTTTACGCGATCCTTATTGGCTGCCGAAGTAAACAACGAGGCCAGGCTTTTATCCGGGTTATCGGCTTTGAAAGCCTTGTAAAATAAATTCACATAACTATCGGCATTGGATTTTTGTTGGGCGCGCGCCTTTTCCAGGGCTGCCATAAATGCCGGATCCTGGTTGTTTCCGCTCAGGCCTTTAAGAATATCAATAGGAGAAATTTCGAGCACTACGTGCATACCACCCCGCAGGTCAAGCCCCAGGCTCAGCTCATTTTCCTTTACTTGCTTATAGGTGTATTCTGCGCCAAACAGGTTGTACACCGGTTTGTTCCATACAGAGTCTAAGTAGCTTTGCTTTTTGCCCAGGCTCAAAGAACCGCTGGCATCGGTAGCATAGGCTACAGCATCTTTTTCAACACGCTGCGACACAAACGTGAATGACAAATAGTACAGGCACAACAGGGTAATGATAATGCCCAGTACAATAACGAAACCTTTATTACGCATAGAATAGAATTATTAAAATTTAAAATTGATTCGGAGAAAAAAAGCGTATGCCACCTTGCAAGCAGGTTGCATCTGAAGAATTACAAGTAACGAGCTGTCAGGGAGCGTTGGGGGAAATAATAACCCGGAAAAGCGTCTTTAAAAAGTTGCTGAAGATTTGCTCGGCTACGGGGATCACCACGGATTGCGCCTTTGGCTCAGACAAAACTTCCAGCAGGGCCTGCGGAACCTGCTCGTCAACCTGTACAGCCGAGCTTTGTGTTACGGCTACGGTGGGAGCGCTGATTACAGTTTGAGGCTCAGTTTCCCGGGATTGTTCTGTGGGCTTCTTTTCGGCCACCGACTCCTGCGCTGTAAACCCGTGCGAAAGCACAATAACTGCTGCTGCCAAAAGGCCCGCAACCATTAAAATACCTCTGTAAACGCGTTTTTTAAGCACAGCTTTTCTTTTTGAAGACCACAAAAGTAGGGTTTACCGGCTAATTTGCAACTGCCCGGAGGCGCGATTTCAGAAAGGCTACCAACACTTCCAGCGCCCGCTCAAATTTGCTGTTGTTGGGAATTACAATGTCTGCGTGGTGCTTCAGCGGCTCAATCAGGCGTTCATACACCGGCATTACATGATACTGATACCGGTAAAGCACATCATCAATGTCATATCCCCGCTCCACCTGGTCGCGCTTGATGCGCCTGCCCAGCTTTACATGGTCTTTGGCTTCAATAAAAACGCGCAGGTCAAGCTCGTTGCTGATCTCTTCAAAATACTGAACAAACAAACCCTCTACTACAATAATGGGCGCTGCTTTAAACTGCAGCATGCGTGTTTCGGCCTGCGGGTTATTGAACGTATACTCCTTTTTAATCACATCATGCCCCGATTTAAGCTCCAGCAGGTCATGCAGAAAAGCTTCGCGATCAATGGAAACCGGTAAATCAAAATTTTTGATCCCGTTTTCATCTATGGGTTGCTGGTCGCGGGGTTTATAATAATTATCCTGCGAGATAAGACAGATTTCATGGCTGCCAAAGCAAGCTGAGAGCCCTTGCAAAAAATAAGTTTTGCCTGAGCCGCTTCCGCCTGTAATTCCCAAAGTAAAAGGTTTACTCATGTTGCCTGTGCCTTTAAAAATAAAACTAAATTTTCAACTGCACGTGCACGATGGCTGATCTTGTTCTTCTCGGATAAATCAAGTTCTGCAAGTGTTTGCGTATATCCATCCGGCAGAAAAACAGGATCATAACCAAAACCATGTGTTCCCCTTTTATGGTCGATGATCGATCCCTTCAGTACGCCCTCAAACTGGTGTGTTCCCTGCGGAGTAATTAATGTTACTACCGTACGAAACTGCGCCCTGCGGTCGGGCTGGCCGTCCAGGTTCTTCAGCAGCAGCTCCATATTATCGTCCGGGTTACGTTGCGCTCCTGCATAGCGTGCCGAGTACACCCCCGGTGCTCCTTCAAGCGCAGCTACCTCCAGGCCGGTATCATCGGCAAAGCAAGACACCTTACAGGTATCAAAAACATATTGTGCCTTTTGCATCGAGTTTCCTTCCAGCGTATCCTGATCTTCGGCCAGCTCTTCGGTGCAGCCAATATCCGCCAATCCAACCAGCTTAAAGGAATCGCCCAGCAGGGCCTGTATCTCACTTACTTTATGGGCATTGTTTGTAGCAAAGCAAAGCGTCATTACTGTACAATCTCTACCAGCTCAATGTCAAAAATAAGAGGAGCATTAACCGGGATAGCGCCTCCGCCTCCACCGGAAACTCCATAACCGTAGCCGGAAGGAATGTACAGGGTAAGCTTAGAGCCCATCGGCATGGATGGAAGCACAATTTGCCAACCGACAATCAGATTACTAAGGGCAAAGGTTACTTCGCGCTCCTGCCAGTTTGTTTCCGGGTTCGTTTCCTGGTCGGGATCAAATATATAGCCTGTCTTTAAAAGGCTTCCCCGGTATTTCAGCTTAATCAGGCTCTCCAGGCATGGTGGTGTTTCGCCTGTTCCCAATTCGGTAACCTTATAATATACATTGTTCTTTATTTCGGTGCCGGTAATCTCATGATCGGCCAGGTATTGCTCTATCAGGCCAATATCAATTGCAAGACGTTCTTCCGGTATTGATAATTTGCTTTCCGCCACTTCCTTGGTACAGGATGACGCTGGGTCGTTATCTTTCCTGCAGCTTTGAATTATCAGGAACCCACCTGCCAACACTACTCCCAACACCAGTCTTAATGATCTCATTCTCTTACTTTGCTTTTTCTATATCCACCAACTCCATCTCAAACACCAGGATTGAATTTTCGGCAATTACCTCGCTTCTCCTCCTGTTACCATAAGCCAGGGTGGAAGGAATGTAAACCGTCATTCTTGATCCCTTGTTCATCAGGCCTAACGCTTCTTCCCAACCGGGTATTACCTGGCCGGTGCCTAATGTTAATTCCAGCGGGCCGTAAGGGCGCTGCTCATTAAACGCATTGTTTGCCTTAGCCACAGATTCAATGCTGGAATCGAAGAAAGTGCCATCCAGCAATGTGCCTGTATAGTTCACTTTTACCCTGTCGCCTTCCTGTGCGTTAGTTCCGGCACCGGGTCTGGCAATAACATAACGAAGACCTGACTGTGTTTTCTTTGCCACAATTGCTTTTTCTTTCAGAAATAAGTCAATGGCAACGGTATCTCTGCTCAATTGTTCTTTCTCAGCGTTTAGCGCTTCTTCATTTTGCCTGGCCATATACTCATTCTGTATCTCACGGGCACGCTCTTCGGTTACCACATCTCTTACTCCCAACTGAAATATAAAGACTGTTGTACTATCCACACCCGGAGGCAACGGCTGAAACGCTTTCTGGAAAAGCTCTATTGCAGGAATCCTGAACGTAACGCTATCGCCTTTGCCCAGCATCTGCATCACCTGCATTACCGGGTCGATGGTCATGGCGGAATCTTTCCTGAACATGGCAGGGAGCGGATTTGTGCGACTGTCTGTCCACACGGAATCTTTATTGTCTTTAAACAGGAAGTCGATAATCATAATCTGGCCGTTTTCAGCCACACCCGCGCTACCCGATTTTAATACAGTAAATTTTAAACCCGAAGGCGTTTCTTTGGTATTGGAACAGGCCATCAGCATACCGGCCACACATACGCTCAGCAAAAAGGAATTTTTCATTTTATAGTCTTGAATTAAGTTGTTTGTTAATCTTTGTTCAATTGCTGCTGATACTCCGGCAGCACGCTTAATAGCTTTTTCAATGTTTCTTCCAGCGAAAGCTTGGATGTTCCGCCCGATGCATTCCGGTGGCCACCGCCTTCAAAATGTTTTCGGGCCAGCTCGTTTACCGAAAAATTGCCCAACGACCGGAACGAAAGCTTGATCTCTTCTTTACGGTCGTACATGAGCACCGACATCTTCACATTTTTTATAGAGAGCCCATAGTTTACCAGGCCTTCGGTATCTCCCGTCTGGGCGCCAAATTTTTTCAGCTCTTCCTGGCTCAACGTCATGTAAGCGGTGTGATATGCGGGCAGCACCACTAACTTTTCGCTCAGCACATAGCCCGTCAGGCGTAATCGCTCCAGCGAATTGGTATCGTAAATTTTTTGTGCGATGGTATGCGGCTCGGCCCCCCGGCTAACCAGCTCAGAAGCA
>JAHCHY010000014.1 GCA_026129485.1 Cyclobacteriaceae bacterium | reverse complement strand
ACGAAAGCTTTTGAGTTAAAAGAGGCAGCTCGTGCCTGTATTGCCGAAGCCGGTATGATTATGAGCACCTCTTCCCGCTGATCGTTCAGGGGGTTGATTACTTCAACCTGAAAGGACTCCGGGAATTTCTTTGCATGATCCTGCGCCATGCTGCCCGTAACACTATTCAATACAAGCAGGCAAGCCAAAACAGGCACACAGACCACTCTCCAAAAACTGTTTTTTTCTGCTGATTTAAGCGGTTTTGAGATCATTTTTAATGTGTTCTATTACAGTTTTATGCGCAATCGATTGCATTTTAGAAAGGTTTTTTCATACTTGCAATGGTTTAGGAATAATTTTTTACAAAAATCTTGAAAATACCTCGTTTTAATCGATTGATATTTCAAGCCAACTTTAGTGATGCTGTCATATTATTCACATTCATTTTTGGTTTAATACGCATATATTGCGCAACCGATTACGCACACTTATACTTATGAGCAACGTACGTTACGCTATTCACCCCGAACATTTTAAAACGCTGGATACCGAAACCATCCGCAAAGCGTTTTTATTAGATACGATCTTTGTTCCCGATCGGATCACTCACACTTATACGCACTACGACCGCCTGATTGTTGGAGGAGCGCACCCGGCAACCCGGGATTTAAAGCTTGAAACCTTACCGGAATTAAAAGCCGGCTTCTTTCTGGAACGCAGGGAGATTGGTATTATTAATGTTGGCGCGAGCGGTGTAGTTGTGGCCGATGGTGTTTCGTACCCGTTAGAAAACAAGGATGCCCTGTATATTGGCAGAAGCGTTAAAGAAGTTGTTTTTCAAAAATCGGCTGGCGCACTTTATTATTATAACAGCGCTCCGGCACATCACGCCTACCCTACCCGTAAAGTAACGCTTGCCGAAGCCGATGCCGTAGAAGCCGGTGCTATTGAAACAGCCAATCAACGTACCATCCGCAAGCTGTTGATCAATTCAGTGCTACCAACCTGCCAGCTTCAGATGGGGCTTACGGAACTAAAAACCGGAAGCGTGTGGAATACCATGCCTCCGCATACACATGACAGGCGCATGGAAGCCTACTTCTATTTTGATGTTCCACAGGGTCAAACGGTTTGCCACTTCCTGGGCGAACCACAGGAAACGCGACACATCTGGGTACAAAACCACCAGGCTGTGCTATCGCCACCATGGTCTGTTCATGCCGGTGCGGGTACCAGCAATTACAGCTTTATCTGGGGTATGGCCGGTGAAAACCTGGATTACAACGATATGGATGCAGTTAAACCAACCGAACTCAGGTGAGTATGAACCTGTTTGATCTCAGCGGCAAGCGGGCCCTTGTTACCGGGGCCACACACGGCTTAGGCATGGCTATGGCCCAGGCGCTTGCCCGTGCAGGTGCGCATCTGCTTATCAACGGCCATAACCCGGATAAAATGAAACGGGCGCTTGATGCCTACAACAAAAACGGATACAAGGCCGATGGTTTTCTGTTCGATGTAACAGATGAAAAAGCCGTGGAGCAAAACATTGCTACCATCGAAAAAGAATTTGGGCCGATTGATATCCTCATCAACAATGCCGGTATCATCAAACGGGTGCCATTGCTGGATATGAGCGTACCTGATTTTAAAGAAGTTATCGACATTGATCTTGTAGCGCCCTTCACCGTATCCAAGCATGTTGCCCGGTACATGGTTCAGCGCAAGGCCGGCAAGATTATTAATATCTGTTCAATGATGAGCGAGCTGGGTCGAAATACGGTAGGTGCCTATGCGGCAGCAAAAGGCGGATTAAAAATGCTTACGCGAAACATGGCTACCGAATGGGCAAAGTACAACATACAGGTAAATGGAATAGGGCCGGGTTATTTTGCTACTGAACAGACTGCACCAATCCGGGTAGATGGTCATCCTTTTAACGACTTCATTATCAACCGTACACCCGCTGGCCGCTGGGGTAATCCGTCAGATCTTGCCGGCACGGCTATCTTTTTATCTTCGGCTGCCAGTGATTTTGTTAACGGACAGATTATTTTTGTTGATGGAGGTATTCTGGCCACGATCGGAAAACCAGCCAACGAACACTAACCATGAGAAAGGGAAAATATACCATACATGATATTGCCGAAAAGCTTAACATCACTGCGTCTACCGTATCACGTGCGTTAAATGATCATCCCCGCATAAGCGAAGCCACAAAAAAGGCTGTCCGCAAAGCGGCCGAAAAGCTTAACTACCAACCCAATCATATTGCTGCAGCGCTACGCAACGGTAAAAGCAATATCATCGGCATCATTGTGCCTACCGTTAACCGGAGTTTCTTCTCCTCTGTAGTGAGGGGCATTGAAGAGATCGCAAATGACTCCCGTTACAACGTGATGATCTGCCAGACCAACGATGACTACGAAAAAGAAGTAGCTACCGTAAATGCGTTGCTGAATGCACGGGTGGATGGCATCATCGCATCGTTTGCCAAGCAAACCCGAGACTTCTCTCACTTTTTAAAAGCGCATGAAAAAGGTGTGCCCGTAATCCTGTTCGATCGTTCAAACGATGAGCTGGAGGTGAGCCAGGTAGTAATTGATGATTACCTGGGCGCTTACAAAGCTACCGAGCATCTTATTCAGCAGGGCTGTACGCGGATTGCTCACTTCACCAGCATTCAGAAGCTCAGCATTTACCGGGAACGGTTGCGCGGCTACAAGGAAGCCTTGCAGGCGCATAAGCTACCTTTCGATGAAAACCTTATTGTGGAAAGTAATCTCCAATTAGAAGATGGACGCAGCAGCACCAGGCAGGTATTGGCTTTACCACAACCACCGGACGGTATATTTTCAGCCAGCGCATTGGGAATTATGGGAGCCTTGCAGGTTCTCAAGGAGCATAACATAAAAGTTCCGCAGCAGGTAGCTTTGGTTGGCTTCAGCAACGAAGCATTCACCGAGCTAACCGAACCCTCACTTTCTTCGGTAGAGCAACACAGCATGCGTATTGGTAATACGGCTGCCGAAATCTTCCTGGAAGAGATTGAAAACAGGAACAAAACATTTATCCCGCAAAAAGTGGTGCTAAAGCC
The DNA here is from genome assembly GCA_026129485.1 of Cyclobacteriaceae bacterium. GTDB lineage: Bacteria > Bacteroidota > Bacteroidia > Cytophagales > Cyclobacteriaceae > ELB16-189. The sequence goes on along the minus strand of JAHCHY010000014.1, from coordinate 115,311 downwards.
TGAGCTGATAATCCGTCAATCGTCTTTGCGCAAAAGCTAACGATTACTTCGCCTCTCCATTGCCTACTTCTTTTAATAATTAAAACCGGAAATACCGCATGGCATTGTGGTAACACACCTGTTTTACCAGCTCACCGGCCAGCTCCAGATCATTCGGTACAGAACCGTTCTTCATGTCTTCGCCCAGCATGTTGCATAAAATTCTACGGAAGTATTCGTGGCGGGGAAATGAAAGAAAACTTCTGGAGTCTGTTACCATCCCTACAAAGCGCGATAGCAAACCCATGTTGGAAAGCGCATTGAGCTGTTTTTCCATACCTTCTTTCTGATCGAGGAACCACCAGCCCGAACCCCATTGCATTTTGCCCGGGATGCTGCCGTCAGAAAAATTACCCAGCATGGTAGCAAACACCTCGTTATCGGCCGGGTTGAGATTATAAATAATTGTACGGGCTAACTGGTTAGTTGTATCCAATGCGTTAAAATACAGTGCCATGTGCTTAGCCTGGGCAAAATCTCCAATCGAATCAAAGCCCGTATCGGGCCCCAGTGTTTTCATCATACGGGCATTGTTATTCCGGATTGCTCCCAAATGAAATTGTTGCGCCCACTCCCTTTCATGATACCATTTCGATAATTCCAACAGGACAGCAGAACGCAATGTCTGCTGCTCCGAAACGGATAGATTATCACCCTTACGAACTTTCTTAAAAATGCCCGCGGCTTTAATCAATGCGTCTTCTTCAAAATACAAAAATTCAAGACCGTGATCGGACGCACGACACCCCAGCGAATCAAAAAAATCGACCCGCATTTTCAACGCCTGTAACAGATCATCTAATGATTGAATGGTTACCCCGGCTACCCTGCCCAGCGTATCCAAGTATTGATTGTAAGCTAAAGCATCGTGCGTGGTATAGGATTTATCCGGCCGGAAAGTCGGCACCATTTTAAAACCAGCTGTTGATTCGGCAAACCGGACGTGGTACTCCAACGAATCGGCAGGGTCATCCGTAGTACCAACCACCGCTACATTCATTCTTGTTAAAAGCGCCTGCACACGAAACTCCGGCTGTTGCAACTGTGCCGATGCATGATCGTAAATAGCTCGGGCGGTATGTTCGCTTAACAATTCATTTACATTAAAATAATTTTTCAATTCGAGGTGTGTCCAGTGATATAACGGGTTGCGCAAGGTGTGAGGCACCGTTTTACTCCACGCCAGGAACTTTTCATACGGATCGCGTGCGCCCGTGCAATACTCTTCGGGCACGCCATTAATGCGCATGGCCCGCCACTTGTAGTGGTCTCCTTCCAGCCATATTTCTGACAGGTTATTGAACTGCCTGTTTTCAGCTATGTCTTTAGGCGATAGATGGTTATGATAGTCAACAATGGCACTGGGAGCTGCGCATTTCTCGTAAAGTGTAATAGCTTGTTGTGATTGCAGCAGAAAGTCAGGTTTAATAAAAGTCATTTTAGTAATGTGCGTTGCGGGAGCAAAGTAAAAATAATTTTCAATGTAAATGCGCAATCGATTGCGCAAATTTGTACTTTTGATAAAACTGATTCTCTATGCTTCGCGAGTTAAATGCCAGCACGGCCGGCAAACCGCAACGCCCGGTACGCATTCTTCAATTCGGAGAAGGTAACTTCCTGCGTGCTTTCGCGGATTGGATGGTGGATATTCTGAACGAGAAAACCGGCTTCAACGGAAATATTCAGATCGTGCAACCGCTTCCTGACGGAATGACGGACGCATTAAACAAGCAGGATTGTCTTTATCATGTAACCCTTAACGGCATCCTTCAGGGAAAAACGTTTTCAGATACCCGGCTGATCACCAGCATTAACGGGGCTATAAATCCGTACGAAAACCCTGCTGCTTTTTTTGAACAAGCTGAAAACCCCGAACTTCAATTCGTAATTTCCAATACAACGGAGTCTGGTATTGCATTCGATGTTACCGATAGTCATTCCGCTACATTGGCAAAAAGCTTTCCGGGAAAGGTTACCCAATTATTGTGGCACCGTTACAATCATTTCAATGGCGCTGCTGACAAAGGCTTATACTTTCTGCCTTGCGAGCTGATTGAAAAGAATGCAGACACGCTCCGCACTACCATCCATCAATACATTGAATTGTGGAACCTTCCGGCCGACTTCAAACTGTGGGTGAACGAACACAACGTATTTTGCAACACATTAGTCGACAGAATTGTACCCGGTTTTCCGAAAGATACCATTGACACTATACAAAAAGAGCTTGACTACAAAGACAACCTCGTGGTTACGGCAGAACCGTTTCATCTGTGGGTAATTGAAGCTCCCGAAGCTGTAAGCAAAGCATTCCCTGCCGACAAAGCCGGGCTGGACGTAAAATTTGTAAGCGACCTTACTCCCTATCGTACACGCAAGGTGCGTATCTTAAATGGTGCACACACCGCTTTGGTTCCCGTAGCCTATTTACGGGGGCTTCGTACCGTAAAGGAATCTGTAGACGATACGATTACCGGAAAGTTTATCCGCGAAGCGATCTTTAACGAAATTGTGCCTACGCTGGAATTACCTGCCCGCGAATTAAACCAATTTGCCCATGATGTGATTGAACGGTTTCAAAATCCGTTTATCCGGCACGAGCTGGCCAGCATTGCGCTCAACTCTGTTTCAAAATTTAAGGTACGGGTGTTGCCTTCGCTCCTCACCTACTATAATCAAACCGGCACGTTACCCGAAAGGTTGGTCTTATCGCTTACAGCATTGATCTTGTTTTACAAAGGTGAATGGAACGGAGCCTCTACTCCATTAAACGATGCCCTGGAAGTTATTGAGCATTTTAAAAATGCCTGGAATGAATCTTCTCTTGAGAAAACCATGCACCTTATACTCAGCAACACAGACTTCTGGGGAACCGATCTTACCCGGGTAAAAGGATTGACCAACCACATTGTGAACCAGGTAAAATCACAATCTATTATGGCGCTACCTGTTGCGTAAATCCCGTTTTGCCGAAACAATAACGATCAGCTTATCATTTGACAAGGCCAACTTTAAGCTACAGAAAATTTGCGGAGAGAGAGGGATTCGAACCCTCGTACCGACAAGTCGGTAAACGGTTTTCGAGACCGTCCCATTCGGCCACTCTGGCACCTCTCCGAAACGGGTCTAAAATAAACGCCAGCCAAAGTTATGAACTGGAGATTGAAAATATTGATCTGTCTTCGCAAATAGCTATCTTCATTTCGCATTTACCATGCGCTGACCTAAAACTAACTACAGATGAAACCTGTTTCCGGAGGTAAAGTAATTCTGTATCAAACGGCCCGCACTATTTTCATGCCCCGGAAACCTACGGCCATACAGATAGCATGGGAGGGCGACTCGCTCATCATCACGTATCTTCACAGGTTTTCGCAACATACTACCACCATTCCCTGTAAAGATGTGCGCCTTGAAATTTACAAAGACCCCTATTACAAAATCTACTCAAGAAGCGGGTTTCCGTATTACCTGTATATTTCGCACGCTACAGACCCATCCGTCTGGATTGAAGTTGCCGACTATTACTTTACCCTAGGAAAAACGCTGAAAGAAACAGGTAAGATTCCAGCCATTGCGCTTGGAACCCGCGAGCTGAATTTTGTTTATCAATACGAACGGGATTGGAGAGAATACCAATCACCGCGTGGAAAGCTGATACGTGTTTTGATACCGGTAATACTGGTAGCCGCTTTTTTGCTTCTGCTCTATTTCAGGTGGGGAAAATGATTCCGCACGAAGATTATTCAAACCTGAGCGACTCGATAGGGTCTAATTTGGAAGCCTTATGTGCCGGGTAATACCCGGACAACAATCCCACAATTATACAAATCAACATGCCCACAAGCATCCAGAACCAGGGTAATACGAATGCTGTAATTCCCATAAACCGGGCAATCACGTTCCCGATCAGGATGCCCAGTAATACTCCTCCTATTCCGCCCAGCACGCATACCACAATGGCCTCAATCACGAACTGCTGACGAATGCGCAGCGGGGTTGCCCCCAGGGCCTTGCGTACACCCACCTCGCGGGTGCGCTCTGTTACCGATACCAGCATAATATTCATCAACGCAATAGAAGCGCCTAACAATGTGATAAATCCCACACCAAATCCGCCCCAGCGCAGCCCGCTTGTTATGCTCTCCATTTCTTCCGCAAGCGACTCGCTCTTTTCAATCTCAAATGAGTTCGGGGTTCCTATCCTGTCGTGCCGGATGTTACGCATCAGGCCTGTGGCCTCTCCCATCGCATAGTCAACTTGGTTCATGTCCTGAATGCCAACGGTAAGGCGATAATACAATGGTTGGCCGGCCGCCAGCTGGTTGGCAACGAGGATGGGTATGATCACCATGTTATCATAATTGTTGTCCGAAAAATCGCCCTTCTCTTTCAGCAGACCGATTACTTTAAACTGTGTACCCTTAAACGATATCTCTGTATTAACCGGTCTTGGATTATCCCCGTAAAGGGCCTTTGCCAGCTTATATCCTAAAATAGCCACCTTGCTCCCGTTCTGAATCTCAAACTTTGAAAAATTCCTTCCGTCTTCAATGTTCAGCCCTTTAATCGGAACATATTCATCGTTAACACCCCGAACGTCCACATTCGGATTTGTTTTGACTGAACCATACTTTACTTCGGCCAGGTTGGTGAGGCGGGCCTGCAGGCAGATGGAGGATTGCACCGGGTACTGTTCGATAAACTTCTGGGCTTCCTGCAGGTTAAGGCGCGGAGACACCTTTTCGCGTACGCCATCCTGGTTGGTTCCCCTGTTCCATTTCGAATAAATTTCAAACGTATTTACACCCAGCGAGGAAAGGCTTTCGTTTACGGAATACTCGATCCCGTCAATAGCGGTTAATATCCCTACCAAAGAAGTAATTCCGATGGCCACAATAAGGGCAGTGAGTACCGAGCGCAGCATATTGGCCTTTACCGACCGAAGACCTTCTTTCACGTTTTCAACTAAATTCATGCGGTATGTATGTTTTTGAGGAGGTTACAGAAACATTTCGCTTTCAAAAGTATATCTTTAATCGGTAAAATGGTAAGACCATTACCAGCCGTGGTTTGTTACAAATTGTGCGATAAATGAGAGGTTTAACGGTAAGATTCGGCTTTTTGTTCCTGATTTCTTTGTTTTCGTGGCGGGCTTCTGCCAACTCCATTTTTATACCCATGGACGAAAAACAGACTAACCACCTGAAAGCCTATGGAATAGCCTATTGGGTTCTGAAAAACGAAATGGAGGTGGATTGGCTGCTGAACTACCGGGGCGGCAGCTTTATGTGCAAGTATCATCCTAAAATCCAGAACGAGCTGGTGGTGCGCGGGGTTAGCTTCGAGATCATTTCAGAAGCGAAAGTAAATGCCATTGTTACCGAAATTGCCAGCCCGGCCCTGAACTACGACATCATGAAGCTGGAAAAGTACCCGCGCATTGCGGTGTACTCGCCCAAAACCAAACAACCGTGGGATGATGCTGTTACATTAGTGCTTACCTATGCCGAAATTCCATACGATGTGGTCTTTGACGATGAGGTGCTGAACGATTTGTTGCCCAAGTACGATTGGCTGCATTTGCACCATGAAGATTTTACCGGGCAGTATGGAAAGTTTTACAGCAACTATGCCAATTACCCGTGGTACATCGAGCAGCAAAAGGAAGCCGAAGAAACAGCCGGCCGGTTCGGTTTTCATAAAGTATCGCAATTAAAGTTAGCAGTGGCTAAACGAATAAAAGAATTTGTGTCCGGTGGCGGGTTTATGTTCGCCATGTGCTCGGCTACCGACACGTATGATATTGCGCTGGCTGCTGAAGGTGTGGATATCTGCGAACGCATGTATGATGGTGATGCGGCCGATCCGCAAGCCCAGCAAAAGCTGAACTACGACAATACATTTGCCTTTAGCGATTTCAAGCTGGTACGCGATCCGTACCAATATGAATTCTCGGATATTGATAACAACTTTCCGGACCGTGGTCTGCGGCAGGATAACGATTACTTCAACCTGTTTCAGTTCTCAGCCAAGTGGGATCCCATCCCCACCATGCTTACGCAGAATCATACCCGCGTGATCAAGGGCTTTTACGGGCAGACCACCGGTTTTAAGAAAAGATTAGTTAAGCCCGATGTGGTGATCATGGGCGAAAATGCTGACATCAAGGAAACCAAGTACCTGCACGGAGTTTTCGGCAAAGGCTTCTGGACATTTTATGGCGGGCACGACCCGGAAGATTACCAGCACACCGTAGGCGAAGAGCCGACTGACCTGAACCTGCATCCTAACTCGGCAGGCTACCGGCTGATCCTGAATAATATTTTATTTCCGGCAGCTAAGAAGAAAAAGCAGAAAACGTGATTTTGAATGTTGAATTACGATTTCTATTCGTCAATCGTAATTCAACATTCGTAATTCATTTCAATGCATTCTATCTCCCCTCACTTCCATGCGCTTTAGAATTTCAGCCTCTTGTTCAAGAATTTCGCGCCAGCGTTTCTCTACCAGCTCCGGGTTCATGTATTCCTTGGCCAGCAACAGAAAATTTTTGTAGTGCCCGGCTTCCGAAACCATCAGCTCGTAATAAAAGCTGCTCAGCTCGGCATCGCCAATCTCTTTCCACAGCAACCGGAACCGCTCACAGCTTCGTGCCTCAATCAGGGCATTCAGCAATAGCTTTTCAACTAACTGCTGCTCGCGGCTTCCGCCCTTCTTTACAATTTTTTGCAGTTGCTCTACGTACTCATCTTTTCGCTGGTGGCCTAAGGTAAAGCCGCGCTTTTTTAATTGCTCCAGCACACGCTCAAAATGCGCCCACTCTTCGGCTACAACCGGGGTAAGCATCTCTACCAATTTTTCCTTTTCAGGATAATTTACAATTAATGAAATGCAGGACGAGGCCGCCTTTTGCTCGCAGTAGGCATGATCCACCAGGATATCGGCAATGTTTTTTTCCGCGATGTTTACCCAACGCGGGTCAGTGGGCAACTCTAAGCCCAGCACATGCTTTTCCATCAGTCAAACAAGATTAAATCAAAACCAAAATCCAGGATGTTGCCCATGCCCCGGTAGCCTGGCGTAGGTAAATACCCTAAACCGGTAACGGCTTGCTGCAGGTTATGATACTTGACAAAGAAACGGCCACGCTTGAACTTCCCGTTAAAAAACACATCTACCAATGGAAACGCACGCGCAGCAGTTGCATCCTGCACATAATATTGTTGTATGGCCGGATCGTAACCCAACGCAGTATATTCCGATCGCCAATGTGCATCCACGCCAATCTGCACCTGCAAATTGCCTTTAAACAACATATTCTCGTAAGCTAATTGCGCATTGGCAAACCACTTCGGAATACGCAACACGTTACCATCATTATTCAGGAAAGAGGTGTACAGCACCTGCGGCCGCAGGTACACATGCCTGAAAAACCGTAAGCTCATTTTTACTTCCGGAACAAAAACCTGCTGGTTGCCGCCCGATTGCGCAGCTATAACCGCAGGTTCATTTTCAACCGGGTTTGATTTGTAATAGATATAATTATTCAATGCCGTATAGGTTGCGCCCGGTGAAACAAAGAGCCTGCCCCACTTTACTTTCAGGAATGCCGAAAGCTGGTTGAAAAAAGGATCTGAAAAATTATTGATCCACTCATGATGGCTACCCCGGTATGCCTGCGCCATAAAACCGGGTTTGATCAGCGCACTCGTTCCGGTAGCATCTAACCAGGGTGTACGCAGCTGCGCATGCAGCCGATAGTTTCCGTCAAGCAGGTATTCTGCCTGGCCGGAGAGTTCGCTCAGGGAATCAAACCTGAAAGCAATTTGTCCGCCCAGGTAACTTTCGGCACCGGTTCGTTTGTAGGGTAGCGCCAGGTGATCCAGGTATTTGTTAGCCGCATCGTATAAGCGTAACCGGTAATACAGGCTGTAATAAAAAAAAGCTGCTTTACCTTTTATGCCGGCTTCATTAACCAACGTGCTGAATCGCATACCATCACTTACGGTAGTTGTATTGATATCACTGTCCGGGTTGGTATAGCCAAAATACTCATTGTAATTTGATTCGCTGGATGCATTATCGGTAAACAAATTACGTTGCCGCGTCAAGTCAATCTTGTGGTACAACTGAAAAGGAGAAGCAAGTTGATACTGGTGAAACACGTGGATCACATTGCGTAATTCTTCCGATTGAGCAGCTGCCAGGTAAGGTGCGGCATTCACATCAAAATATCCTGCGTAGGTTGTATCTAAAGAAAGACGTATGCCTCCATTCTCAAATACCCGGTGGCGCATCCTTCTATACGATGCCAGCAACCGGTATCGTTCGTTTTCCGATTTATAGGAGGTGTATAAGTCATAATAATGACTTACGGTTTGCCTGTCTCCTTTTCCGGATCGTTGTACCTGCTTATCTACCAAAACGGGACGGTAATTAAAACCGAAGTTCCAGCGCGGGTTAATATTGCGTGTAAACTCAATGTGTGTTTTAGCCCGGCCGTCTCCTCCCCAAACTACCAGTATCCGGGTGTATGGCGATTTGGAATCGAAATAGCGCGGCTCGGCCAAATCAAAATAAGGTGTGTACGTGGTATAACCCGGTGTTGCTCCAATGTTTACCGGGACCTGCGGAAAAAGCGGGTTGAGCGCGGTGCCCACATTACCCAGATCCTGGTAAAAGTTATTCAGCTTCTGAATAAATGTCCAGCGATGGTAGTCCTGGATGGCCGTATCAAGCGGTTGATAATTGTTCTTGTTGAGATAAATATCATTTTCCGTAATCCATAAAGTGGTTTTAGGCCCATAGACATTTTTGGTGGAGTCATCTACAATCTGCGAGCCTTTCCCGGTTTTGGGTTGGAGGGCATTTCCGGTGCTTGTTCGCTTTGTTGTATCCGTTACGGAGATGCGTTCCTTTTCAGGTAGCGGCTTTTCCTGGGCCATCGCCCCTACCGCCAGCAGTATCAACAAAAGAAAAAGAGAATATCGCACGTGCAAAATTAGACCAGTTTTAGGAAAGATTATCGTTGCCCGGTGTTGCCGCCTCTTTTACCTTTTCGGCCACAACAGCCTGCATCATACCATCAAATTCCGAACCATTCACTAAAAACCCGGTTTCCATCGGTAAATAAAACCAGTCAGCCTGTTGTAAATGCGTAAGCAAATCCGGGTTGATAAGTTTGACCATGTCCTTTTCGGTTGTCATAATGCTTCGTCCATCCGCCTCGCGGTTGATCCTGCTCACATCTTCAACCGTATAACGATGATGATCCGCAAAACGGAAGTGCCGGTGGATTTTAAAATCTTTTGCAATGTGCTGCTCAAATGGTTTGGGATTTCCAATACCGGTTACGAGGATCACCTCGCCTGTTACGGTGCCGGAATTGCACATAGGTAAGGGACTTGCATATTTAATGGTTGAGAAGAATACCGGTTTACCGGGTGCATAGCGGGCAATATGCGCGCTGACTTCATGCAACGCCTGTGCTTCATTTGCCTGGCACTTGGTAACGACCACCACATCGGCCCGGGCTGCTCCATAACGATTTTCGCGCAGGCGGCCCATAGGCAACAAGGCATCTTTATAAAATGGTTTTTGGAAATCCGTAATTAATATAGAAAACTGGGGTACCACGGCCCTGTGCTGAAAAGCATCATCCAGCAAAATCACCTGAACATCGGGGCGCTCATTTAAAATGGTAGGAATAGCCAGCGCACGCTCCTCGCCTACTGCTACATAAATCTGATTCTTGAATTTCTTGTATAGTTGAAAAGGCTCATCACCAATGGTTCGGGCATTGTCCAGCGCACCAGCTAACCGAAACCCGGATGTAGTACGGCCGTACCCCCGGCTAAGCGTGGCAATCCTGTAGTGCGGACTCAGCAACCGGATCAGGTACTCCACCATAGGTGTTTTACCTGAACCGCCTACGTTCAGGTTACCCACGCTGATCACGACCGTTTCAAACTGAAAGGATTTTTTATGACCAATCCGGTAGAGGTAATTGCGTACCCGCATTATCCCATCGACCAACACCGCAAAGGGCCACCACAGATACCGGAGAAAAGACATAGAGCCTGCCGCTAATCTTTCATTATTTTTGAACCAAAAGTACACAATCAATGGCTACTGTAACCATAAAAGATGTTACCGCAAAACTGGAACAACTGGCTCCCCGGATTTACCAGGAAGATTACGACAACAGCGGGCTGATTACCGGCAACCCGAAAGCAACTGTAACGGGCATATTGGTTACATTAGATTGCACCGAGGCTGTAGTTGAAGAAGCCATCCGGGAAAACTGTAACCTGGTAGTGGCGCACCACCCCATCCTGTTTAAAGGAATTAAGAAGCTGACAGGCCAGAATTATGTAGAACGAACATTGATCAAGGCCATCAGGAACGATATCGCGATCTATGCTATTCATACCAACTTAGATAATGTACATACGGGGGTAAACAAAAAAATAGCCGAACAGCTTGGCCTTGTCAACCTGGAAATCCTTGCCCCCAAACCAGGCACCTTGCTTAAGCTTGTTACTTTTATTCCCGCAGCACAAGCCGAGGCCGTAACCCAAAAACTTTACGAAGCCGGAGCCGGGCAAATCGGTAGCTATAAAAACTGCAGCTTCAACGTGGCTGGCGAGGGCACATACCTGCCAACAGAAGGAGCAAATCCATACCAGGGCACGCCAGGAAAACCGGAGCGGGCCACAGAAATCCGGGTTGAAGTGATCTTACCGGTTTCTGCCCGCGAACAAGTGCTTCATGCCCTGAAAAAGAATCATCCATACGAAGAGGTGGCCTACTATCTTACTGCATTAGAGAATGGTAATCAAGAAGTTGGTTCGGGCATGGTGGGCGAGCTGGTTGAGCCTATGGAAGGTCTTGCCTTCCTGAAGCATGTCAAAAATAAAATGCGTGCAGATTGTGTCCGCCATACAGCAATCCCCCAAAATGCGGTTAAAAAAGTTGCAATCTGTGGCGGTTCGGGCAGTTTTCTGTTACACAAGGCCATGGCAGCCGGGGCCGATGCTTATGTTTCGGCCGATTTCAAATACCACGAATTCTTTGATGCGGATGGCAAAATCCTGATAGCCGATATTGGTCATTACGAAAGCGAGCAGTTTACGAAAGACTTGCTGCATGCGTTTTTGAGAGAAAATTTTCCTACTTTTGCAATCGCTTTTTCAAAAGTTGTTACCAATCCAATTTGTTACCTGTAAGTAATGGAAAATCAAACAGTTGCGCAGAAACTCGAAGCCTTAGTAAAATTACAATCAATAGACTCAAAGCTGGACGAACTCAAGAAACTGAGGGGTGATTTACCCGATGAGGTTCAGGACCTGGAAGACGAAATGGAAGGCTACCGCACCCGGTTAGCCCGGTTTGAAGGGGAACAGAAAGAGCTGGAAGACACCATTAAAAAGAACAAGGAAGGCATAAAAGAGGCTGAAAAGCTGGTAAAAAAATACAACGAGCAACAAAAGAACGTTAAGAATAACCGCGAGTTTGATGCGATAACCAAAGAGATAGAACTTCAGGAGCTTGAAGTTCAGATCTGCGAAAAGCGTATTAAAGAAGCCAAAGACAAGATCGAAGCCAAGAAAGTTGAGATTGCCGGTATTGAATCGGTAATTAAAGACAAGGAAGAAGATCTGAAGACCAAGAAAGACGAGCTGGATAGTATTTTGGCTGAGAGCGAGGAAGAGGAAAAGAAATTGCTGACCGAACGCGAAAAGGCTGTAAAGAAAATTGAAGATAAGCTGCTGAAGCATTATACCCGTTTAAGAAGCAGCCTGTCGAATGGGTTGGCAGTTGTGCGCGTGGTAAGAGGTGCCGCAGAAGGTTGCAACATCATTATCCCTCCGCAAAAGATTGCCGAAATTCGTGAAAAGAAAAAGATTGTAATTGATGAGCACTCAGGCCGGATTTTAGCCGATGTGGATTTGGGATCGATGGAAGAAGAGCCAAAACCAAAAAAGGCGGCCCCGGCAAAACGAGCCAAAAAAGTTGAATAGCACAATTCGCATAACTCATATTAAAAAGGCAGGTATAACCACTTGCCTTTTTTTGTTTTCATGGATAGCGAATGCGAATGGCAACGAGGACTGGAAATTTGATGCTGACCTGTTCAAAGCGTACGAGTGTGTAGTTAACCTGAATCCCGACAAGGCAAACGAGCTGTTGGCCCGCTATACCGGTAACACATTACACAAAATGTATGTGCAAACCCTGAATGAAACCTTGCAGATTCTGATTACGGAAGATCATGCAAAGTTTGCCGGGTTTGACGAAAACTTTAAAGAGCGCCTCAAATACCTCGAAGGTTTAGCTCCCTCGGCAGAGTCTTTGTTTCTGCAAGCCGAGATTCACCTGCAACGGGGATTCTGCTATTTAAACCTGGGGCAGGAACTAAATGCAGTCCTGTCAATCCGCAAGGCAAACCAATTCGTGTATGACTGCCAGAAAAAATTTCCGGCTTTTATTCCATTAAAAAAGACTGCCGGGGCCATCCAGGTAATGGTAGGCTCAGTGCCCGAAAAATATCAATGGTTTATGAGCTTATTGGGCATGAGAGGTTCGGTAATGAAAGGTCAAAGTCTGCTTGCTGATTTACGCAAGTCCCCGTCATCGCTCAGCATCGAGGCCGGCATTCTCTATTTCGCTGTTAAGGGATTCATCAACCAGCAATTTGCGGAAGCGGCCGAGGGCATAAACGATTGCCTGAAAGACCAGCCGGGCAACCGGTTATTATTGTTTATGGGTGTAAACATGCTGGTAAAAGATGCCCGCAGCGAAGAGGCCTTGCAGCTCATTCATCGAATCGATCAGCAAACGCAGGGGTTGCCCATGCATTATATCAATTACCTGCGTGGTGAAATCCAGCTTCAAAAAGGGGAACATGCACGCTCTATTGAATCGTTTAAAAAATTTATTGACGTGTACCCCAGCATCAGCTTTAAAAAAGACGCACACTTTAAGATTGCCCTTAACTACTGGCTGATGAATGATACCCGCAATGCACAGCTTTATTTTGACAAGGCAAAAATTACCGGCACCGCCAGGGCAGAGCCCGACCGGTATGCATCTTCTCAGCTCGAAACCGGTAGCCTGCCAAATAAAAAATTAACGAAAGTCCGGTTTAGTACCGATGGCGGATATTACAAAGAAGCGAATGCTGCTTTACAAACTATTTCGCCAGCTGACTTGCCTGCTGTTAAAGAGCAAACCGAATATTATTACCGCAAAGCCAGGCTTGCTCACCGAACCGGGGAACTAAGCGCGGCAAAGCTATTCTACCGGCAAAGCATTGATATGACTAAAAATAACCCCTGGTATTTTGGCGCAAATGCAGCTTTGCAATTGGGATATATTGCAAAAGAGCAGAAAGACTTCGCAAGCGCCCGTAAATACTTTGAGCTGGCGCTGAGCTTCCCGCGGCACGAATATAAAAACAGCATTGATAGCAAAGCGCGTACTGAGCTGGAATTGCTTAATACAGCAAAAGACCAGTCTTAGGCAGTCGCAGTTTCAACCACCAGGTTCTCCAGGTGTACGGTATCATTATGTTTCCTCACCGAAAAGTGATCGCCCGTTTGCTCAAGCAGGTACAGGCACAGGTTTTCGTGCTCAAACATATCCATGCTCCTTAACGGGTAGTTCAACAGCCGGCAAAGAAGAATGCGGATGGCTCGGCCATGCATACAGATCAAAACCTGCTTTTCATTCTGTTGGCTCATAATGTGCGTTAGCGCTTCGTCCTGCCGTTTCCATACATCTTCAGGACTTTCTCCACCCTCAATCCTTTCGTGCGTGTTGCCTAAACGCCATTGATCCAGCATCCAATGGTAGTAAGCATCCTCTTCAGGCGTAATGGGCTGGCCTTCCTTGGCTCCCCAACTGATTTCATTTAAACCTTTCAGCTTTTCATGCGGAATCCCGCGCTCAATAAACCCGGCAACCGACTGCCAGGTGCGCTTCAGCGCTGAAGTATAAATCTTGTCAAAAGGAATATGTTTATAAGCCTCAAAAAAGGCTCCCGCCTGGGCAACACCTTTATCGTTTAACGATGAATCCACTCCGCTACCCTGCACAATTCCCTTCAGGTTAAAATCCGTCTGGCCGTGGCGGATCAGGTATATTTTTTTAGTGCTCAATTTCTAATTAAGTTTTGAGGTATCTGTTATAAATTGGGCGCAAAAATAAGGAAATAGTTTTAAACGCAGCCCCTGAACGCATGTCCCTGATAAGTCCTGAAATAACGCCAGAAATACTAAATGCACGATCGCCCAATACGATGGTGGCACACCTCGGTATTGAGTATACCCGCGTGGGAACCGATTTTATTGAAGCCCGTATGCCGGTTGACAACCGAACCCGTCAGCCCCTTGGATTATTGCATGGTGGCGCTTCAGTAGTATTGGCCGAAACGTTAGGCAGTGTGGCCGCTACCTGTTGTGTGAACGCTGCCGTGCAATATTGCGTTGGCCTGGAGATAAACGCCAACCACATCAAAAGTGTTCGCGATGGCTATGTTACCGGAACAGCCAAACCGGTTCACATTGGCAAACGAACCCAGGTGTGGGAAATACGGATTGTAAACGAACAGCAGGAACTTGTTTGTATAAGCCGCATAACAATGGCTGTATTAGATAAACGATAGCGCTGGAGTGGTATCAGCCGGAAGCATAGCAGCGCATACCGAAACCAGGATTATATCCGGGTTGATCGGCAATGCCTTGCAACGGGGTAATTCCTTTTGCCTGTGGAAGACACCCGCGCTGGATGAAAAATACCTGTTGATTACCCGCGAGATAGTGCTGGAAAATGAAATCAGCCTCGAGAATGCTGCACCCGGGTTTGCCTTCGCACCGTTTGATCCATCAGCACAAAAAATAATTTTCCCGGCAGAAACACTCTACCGCTTTGAAAATGGTGAACTGGTTGAAGGAAAGCTACCGAATGCAGAAATAAATCCGGCAACCCAAAAAGATTATCACTTTAAGGCAACAGGTCAAACCCTACCGGTTAACTACGAAGAATTGGTTAATCAAAGCATCTCCCAAATCGCATCAGGCGCTTTCGAGAAAGTTGTTCCATCGCGGTTTGAGGATTCCGCTTACGATAAAACAGTTGATCTCGTTGCGATGTTCGAACGGCTTTGTGAAAAACATCCGCAGGCATTTGTATCCTTCATCTCATCTCCGCAAACGGGAACCTGGATGGGCGCCACACCTGAATTGTTGGTGCGTGTTTCCCGGAACCGGTTTAAAACCATAGCTCTCGCAGGCACCCTGCCCTATTCGCCCGATACTAACCTCAAAACCGTAGCGTGGACTCAAAAAGAAATTGAGGAGCAGGCATTGGTAAGCCGGTACATTATAAGCTGCTTTAAGAAAATAAGGTTGCGCGAATACGAAGAACATGGCCCCAAGACTATTGTAGCCGGTAATGTATTGCATCTGAAAACTGAATTTGAAGTGGATATGCAAGCCACCAACTTTCCGCAATTAGGTTCTGTTATGCTTAAACTGCTTCATCCTACATCGGCCGTGTGTGGTATGCCGCTGGAGTCGGCCCTGGAGTTTCTGCAAAACCACGAAGGTTACCCGCGCGAATTTTATAGCGGTTATCTCGGCCCTTTAAATATCCGGAACCAATCACAGCTGTACGTAAATCTCCGATGCATGCAATTCTTTGCCAACCAGGTTCGCTTTTATGCAGGTGCCGGTGTTACCATTGATTCTGTACCTGGCGATGAATGGAATGAAACCGAGATAAAAATGCATAACCTGAAAAAACTATTTTATTAAGTGGCCGCCCGACTCCAACCCATTTACGACATTGCCGAGATTTGCGCACAACAGGGCATTCAACAGGCAGTGCTTTGTCCGGGTTCGAGATGCGCCCCGCTTACGTTAGCATTTGCTTCTCATGCAGGCATTACCACGCGCACGTTCAGCGATGAAAGAAGCGCAGCCTTCATTGCACTGGGGCTTGCACAACAAACTCACTCGCCTGCTGTATTGGTATGCACATCCGGAAGCGCTGCTTATAATTTCGCACCAGCAGTAGCCGAAGCTTTCTTTCAGCAAGTGCCGCTCCTGATCTTTACGGCCGATCGTCCGGTTGAATGGATCGATCAGTGGGATGGACAAACCATCTGGCAGGAAAATATCTTTGGTTCGCATGTAAAGCGATCTTATAACCTGCCCGCTGATTACACACACCCGGATTCACACTGGCATATTCAACGTGTAGTCAATGAGGCTGTCTTGTTATCGCAAACATACCCGTACGGTCCAGTTCATATTAACGTTCCTTTACGGGAACCGCTTTATCCCATGCCGGGCGAAAAGATTTCTTTCAGTAAAAACGTTAAAGTAGTAACACCGGAAATTACACAACCTGAAATAACGAAAGAAAGCAAAGCAAGATTACAGAACGAGTTAGCCGGCTTTACCCGTATCCTGGTAATTGCAGGTCAGCAGGAGAATCAACCCGGTGTGCTAAAAGCCGCTACAAAGTTTTGCGAAATACAAGGTGCAGCCCTTGCGGGCGATATCATTTCAAACTTTCATCCTTACACAAAAACCATCCGGTATGCCGATGTTTTCCTGGCACATGCACCGGACAATGTCAAGGCTACCCTGCAACCCGACCTTATTATCACATTCGGGAAATCCGTTATATCCAAAAACCTGAAAACGTTTCTGCGAAAGTACACCCCGGCACAACACTGGCACATTCAACCGGCTGGTATTGCGCCCGATCCTTTTCAATCGCTCACGCGGATTATTTATTCTGATCCGAAGCAATTCTTCTCAGCCTTAAGCACAACACCGGCTGTTGCCCGGTTTGAGCTTCAGAAAAAAAATAATTACAGCCAGTTGTGGAATGTGGAAGAGCATCGTACAAACCATAGTTATGAAAAATTCTTTTCGCGGCTTCCGTTTGGCGAGCTGTTTGCGGTAAGCAAAATTATGGATGCCTTACCTGCGCGTTGCAATCTGCACATAGCCAACAGCATGTCGGTGCGTTATGCCAACTTAATCGGGCTATCCGAAAAGAAAAATGGTGTGCACGTATATGCCAACCGCGGCACCAGCGGAATTGATGGCTGCACCAGTACTTCCGTGGGGCATACCTTGAGCAGCGAAGTACCTAATATCCTGTTTACAGGAGATCTCGCCTTCTTTTACGATCGCAATGCCTTCTGGCACAACTACAGCTTACCTAACCTGCGTGTGGTGGTGATCAACAACCACGGAGGCGTAATCTTTAATTTAATTGATGGCCCCGGCTTAGTAGATCAGAAAGATGAATACTTTGTAACCCGGCAAGCGCTAACGGCACAGCATCTCGCCAAAGAGTTTAATATAGATTATCTACAGGCTAATACTGCAAAAGCGCTGGATGTTGCTTTAAAAGAGTTTTTTACTTTTGATGGCCGAACGAAAGTACTGGAGATAATGAGCAGTCAGATGCAGGCCACCGCCACATTCCGGGAATTTAAACAAGCAATAAAAAAGAGTTATGAAGCTTAACTACGATTGGAAACCGATAAAAGAATACAAAGAAATTCTTTTTCATAAATACGATGGTATTGCGCGCATCAGCATCAACCGGCCCGAAGTGCATAATGCCTTTACACCCTTAACCGTTCAGGAAATGATTGACGCCATGCTCATCTGCCGCGAAGATGAATCTGTTGGTGTAATAATCCTTACCGGGGAAGGCGGCAAGGCATTTTGCAGCGGGGGCGATCAAAGTGTACGCGGCCACGGTGGTTATGTCGGGTCTGATACCGTACCTCGCCTTAACGTGCTCGATCTGCAAAAAATCATTCGCTCCATTTCAAAACCCGTAATTGCTGCTGTTGCCGGTTGGGCAATTGGTGGCGGGCATGTGCTGCATGTGGTTTGTGATTTAACAATAGCAGCAGAAAATGCACGCTTCGGGCAAACCGGCCCCAAAGTGGGGAGCTTCGATGGCGGCTTTGGCGCTTCTTACCTCGCCAGAATTGTAGGGCAGAAAAAAGCGCGTGAGATATGGTACTTGTGCGATCAGTATGATGCGCAGGAAGCTCTTGACATGGGGCTTGTGAATAAAGTTGTTCCGCTTGATAAGCTGGAGGAAACGTATGTGGCGTGGGCGCAGAAAATTTTGAAAAAGAGTCCGTTGGCTATTCGTATGCTCAAGTCTGCATTCAATGCCGAGCTTGACGGGCAAGCCGGTATTCAGGAATTAGCCGGTAATGCTACGCTCTTATATTACCTGAGCGATGAAGCCAAAGAAGGTAAAAATTCATTCCTGGAAAAAAGAGAACCCGACTTCTCCAAGTTCCCTAAGTTTCCATAAATCAATTTAAGGTGTCTGACACAACTTCAAAAGTTGTCTTGACACCTCCCCTAAAACTAAGCTATGCCCTGGTTGCTGGAAAATGGTAATCGCTATACGTTTGAAGAAATTAAAAACGGAGCATTTGAACATTCTTCGGCTACTGAATTCTGTAGTCAATGGTTAAACGGACAAACAAGCTTTACATTACAAACGTCAGGCTCAACCGGAACACCGAAACGCATTGACGTTACCCGGCATCAATTAGCAGCAAGCGCCCGCATTACTGCTGAATATCTTAACCTCAAGTCCGGGCAAACTGCATTGGTATGTTTGGATATTTCGTTCGTGGCCGGGTTGATGATGTTAGTACGTGCGCTTGAGGTTGGCATGAACATCGTAGTCGCACAACCGGAAGCCAATCCGCTTCAATCGTTAAGCGCAGGTATTACGATTGATTTTGTTGCATTGGTGCCTTACCAGGTAGAAGCTATTTTGAAATCGCCACAGCGCGAAGGGCTGAACAAAATCAGAAATGTGATAATTGGCGGAGCTCCCCTGCCGGGGCAAGTCCGGAGTGAGTTACGCACTTTTACCAATGCTGTTTACGCTACCTATGGCATGACGGAAACCCTGACACACATTGCCCTTCAAAAGCTAAACGGCCCCGCACCTGAAAATACTTTCCGGGTACTACCCGGATTTGAAATCGATACGGATGAAAGCGATTGCTTAATCATTAAAACTGCGCATCTTGGCAGTGAACCCATCATTACCAACGACATAGTTGAATTAGTAAGCAAAGATCAGTTTCGCTGGCTGGGAAGAATGGATGGCGTGATCAATACAGGTGGCGTAAAAATTATTCCGGAGAAAACAGAATCCCTGATTGCTGCCGTCTTTGAAAAGCTTAATCTTAATAACTGTTTTTTTGTGGCTGGTATTCCGCATCTACAATTCGGGCAGTCCGTTGCCTTGATTATTGAGGGCACACTGCAACCGAAAACAAAGCAGGCACTTTCACAAACGTTGGCCCAGGCACTTTCGCGTTATGAAAATCCAAAATCGATTCACGTTGTAGAACAATTTGTTTATACCCGAAGCGGGAAGATTAACCGGGCTGAAACATTAGCGCTTATAATAACCACATAGGCACATAGAGCGCATAAGTTTAGTTAAATTCTTTTAAGGGCAAAGTGTGAAACCCTTATCTGACCTATGTATCTATGTGGTAAAAAATAAAACCTTTCACCCGCCTTTCCTCTTGCGAAGGAAAGGTCGGGCAAAGTAAACCGCTAAGTTTTATTTCTTTGATTTCAGTTCGAGAATTTCCTTTTGCAGATCGAGCACTACACTGGCTAACTGATCTACCGTTACATCCGGTTTTTCGGAAACATCCGGAAACTGAACGCTGATGTAGGCTTTTGCCGCCCACATTTCCAATACTTCTTCTCCTTTTACCTGGTAAGGTGCATACTGGCGGCTGTCCGAAACCAGGAACAGGCTGCCGTTCTCATCTAAGTAATTGAACACGCGCTTATATACAATGCCTTCACGCTCGGTTACCAGGATGTAAGTCTTGCCGTTCTTAATATGCCCGAGGTCTTCTACATACTCGCCTACTACAATGGAGCCGGGCATCAACGGCAACATGGAATCACCGCTAATTTCAAACGCCCGGTATGTTCCCTGTTTCAGGTTGGGTAAGCTGAACAACGGTAATTCCTTTACATACTCCATATCGGCGTACCCGTTCAGATAACCGGCCGCTGCCTTTACCGGCACAAACTCAATATTGGGTTTCTGGTTGGCATCTACCGTAACTACCAATACATCCTTGCCACGCGTGAATAACCTGGCTTCCGGCTGAGCTGCTGCCGAAAAATCCTGACCGATCAACTGATCGACTGAAATAGAAAACAGCTCTGCCATTTTTTGAAGCAACTCCAACCGGGGCTCTGCCCGCCCTTCCTCATACGCGCCTACCAACGATCTTTTTATGCCCAGCTTCTGTGCGAACTGATCTTGCGTAAGCGACAGGCGTCTGCGCAGAATACGGATGTTTTCATTCAGCTTTACCATATTGTCAGCGTTTAAAAATCAGGATACGACCTTTATTAATTTTACGGTTCCCCAGCGAAAAAAGATTGCGTTGAAAATACCTTTCGGAATTATCAAAGGCAGTAATGTGCCGGCTGATCTTGGAAAGAATATCGCTTACGGCAGTTTGGGGTTCAGCTAACAGGTAGCCATAATACCCACCTTCCTGCCCGGTACTAAAATTCACCTGAAACCTGCCTGATTGCAGCTTTTTGGTCTCAATTTTCAGCTTAAAATCGCTCATTGGCTAATATTTTTAGCTAATTAAGCGACCCGATCCTGAAAATCCAAGAATTAAAGCTAAAAAAATTAGCTTATCCTGATGAAGAGCTTGATTTCGCCTCAAAATTCTCCCAATTAAGGCTATTCCCATAGAACAGTTTCCCTTTGTTAACCACCAGCGGCCCCTCCACATTATTCGTATAAATCATTCCAGTACCTAACCCTTGCGGAAGTGTGATCGGATAATTCGCAGTAAACTGCGCAATGGCATTTAACCCGATGTTGCTTTCCAAAGCCGAGGTTATCCACCAGCCACAGTTCGATTTTTCGGCCAGTTCAATCCATTCGGCACACGAGGCTAACCCGCCATGCAAGGTTGGTTTCAGTATAATAAAGGCTGGCTTAATGTGATTAAGTAAATCAATCTTGTTTTGTTTGCCTTCCACGCCAGTCAACTCTTCATCCAGCGCAATGGGTATGGGCGATTGCCGGCACAGCTCCGGTAGAAACTCATGGCCGGGCTTAAGTGGCTGTTCGATGGAATGAATGTCATATCGGGCTAACCGGTTGAGTTTATCCAATGCTTCTTCGGGTTTAAAAGCTCCGTTGGCATCTAACCTTATCGTAATGTTTTCACGAAAGTATTTTCTGCGAATGTATTGCAGCACATCGCACTCCTTTTCAAAATCATGGCTGCCCACCTTTAGTTTTATACAGGTAAACCCATCGCGGATTTTTATCTCGATTTGCTGCAGCATAAAATCCAGCCCACCCATCCAGATCAACCCGTTGATGGGAATAGGCACGCCTTCCGTAAAGGAATTTTTGAATATCAGCTTGCCGCCCCCGTTAGCCAGGTCAAGCAAAGCCGTTTCCAGCGCAAACCTTACTGACGAACTCAGTTGCCTGTTACTCAAATTACTGTCTATCCACTCGCTAACCGATTTCAGATCGGGTTCAACCGGAGCAGGAAGTTGTTTCTGATTGAGGTCTTCAATCAACTGCTCCAATCCTGTTTCAAACTCAGGCGTTAACTCCGGGCTTAATCCCGGCAGAGGGCCGCATTCACCTATCCCTGAAATCCCGTTCTCATCGGTTAACCGGATAAACCACGAAGTTTTATCTTTCATGGCACCGCGCGAGGTGCGGGCATTAAATGAGAATTCAAAAATCTGCTTATGTACCTGTGCTGTTAAACCCATACAAAAAGTAAGGTCAAGATGAACATTTATTTACAGATGGCCAGCAGGCTTTAATACCTTTGCCCAAATTTATGCCAGCTGGTAAAAAAATAACTATCCAGGATTACAGCTACGAGCTTCCGAACGAGCGCATAGCACAATTTCCTTTATCGCAACGCGACCAGTCTAAGCTGCTGGTGTACCGCGATGGAAACATCAGTCATGACTGGTTCAGTAACCTGATTACACACGTGCCGCCCCAAAGCACGTTGTTCTTCAATAACACGCGGGTAATACCGGCACGCCTGCGGTTTAAAAAAGATACCGGTGCCACAATTGAAATCTTCCTGCTCCACCCGGTAACGCCATCGGCCATTGTGCAGCAAGCTATGGAAGCCACCGGCAGTTGCCAATGGCAATGCACCATTGGCAACCTAAAGCGCTGGCCGGTTAATAAACCACTGCATTTCACACACCCTGCTTTTGAGCTGACTGCCCGTTTAGTAAACCGAACGGAAGGCATGGTAGCGTTTACCTGGAGCACACCACATTCATTTGCCGAAGTGGTTACCCTTAGCGGGGATGTGCCGCTGCCTCCGTATTTAAACCGGGCTTCTGAAGAAGCTGACAGGGAAACGTACCAGACTGTTTATTCCAAACACGAGGGAGCTGTTGCCGCGCCTACAGCCGGCCTTCACTTTACGGAAACCGTTCTGAATCAATTGGAACAAACGGGCATTAAAAAAGAATACTTAACCCTTCACGTAAGTGCCGGAACCTTTCAGCCGGTAAAGACCGGTAACGCCTGGGAACACCAGATGCACCAGGAGCAGCTTGTAATTACCCGGAACAATGTGGAAGCCATGCTGAACTGTAACTTTTCCGTTGCTGTTGGCACTACTTCGGTGCGTACCTTAGAAAGCCTGTACTGGTTTGGTGTAAAACTATTAAGCCATCCGGGCTCCGGTTTTCACATCACCCAGCATGATGCCTATACATTGCCACAGCACGTGTCCAAACGGGATTCGTTACAGCAAGTGATTGACTATATGGATATTAGAAAAGCTGACATGCTGATTGGCGAAACTGCTATTTATATTGTGCCGGGCTATACTTTTAAAACGGTAGACACCCTGATCACCAACTTTCATCAACCGGGTTCAACCTTGATTTTGCTGGTAGCTGCTTTTGTTGGAGATGACTGGCTAAAAATCTACAAAACTGCCCTTGCCGCCAATTACCGTTTTCTCAGCTATGGAGATAGCTCGTTCCTGTTCCGAAAAAAAAGTTAGCGCAACTGTTTACCTGTGTGCAGCCGATAAGATTCACTACCTGTGTTGAACGAATTATTCGGTAGAATGAAAGGACTTTAGACAAGTATTGATCATCAACTTCCTATCAATCAGTTGATAACGGAACTTAAATCAACTCCTAATTGAATAGGATTTTTCGATGAATTGTGCAAAATTTAGCGATTAAACCCAATCCTATGCTTCAACGGCTTTGGAGAGTGCTTGATGTTGAACCTGACGAAACCGGCCAGGTATCGCTGCTGCTGATCATGAGCTTCCTGATGGGGCTTTTCCTGGCCACCGTAGCCGTTGCCTCTCAAACGCTTTTCCTGGCTCGCTTTGATGAACGAACAGACCTTCCAGAGGCGCTGGCTATTTCGGGGGGAATAGGCATACTCATAACCATACTTTATAACAGTCTTCAGGGCCGGATACCATTCACGGCCCTCGCTGTTTTTAACCTGCTTTTGGTAATTGCCCTTACCGCTTTTATCGAGTTTGGAGAGTCTTATGTAGCCGATACCAACCTGCTTTTCTATTTCGGGTTTACCCTTATCCTGCCCTTTACATTCATCATTCAGCTTGTATTCTGGGGCTCGTTTAATCGCATGTTTAATGTGCGCGATTCAAAACGCCTGATTGGCAGCGTGGATGTAGGTACCGATGTGGCTGCCATTGTTGCCTTCTTCACCATTCCCATCATACTCAGCTATAATGTAAGGCCCGAGTCTCTTTATTCAATAGGCCTGGTAAGCATTACGGGCTACCTTATACTATTCATTGTTCTTTCCAGGAAGTACCTCTCTGCCGGCCGGACAGCTATTAAAAGTGAATCTGAAATCAAGAAGCTCACTATCGGGCAGTTTCTGGGTAACAGGTACATTGTTACTCTTTCGCTCTTCATCATCATCTCGCTGGTAGCCCTTCAGTTTGTGGATTATGCCTTCTTTAATGCCACTACCATTCAATACACCGATGCCAACAATGAAATGAATGACCAGCAGCTTGCTACCTTTCTCAGCTTGTTTGAGGCAACCGTTGTTGTTTTCAGCTTCTTGTTTACCACGTTTGTAACAGACCGCATCAACCAGGATTACGGCTTGCGTGTTTCGCTGTTAATCAACCCTATAGTGCTGCTTATTTTTACAGGTGCAGCTATTGCGCTGGGCTCATATTTCGGGTATGATCTAACAACGGGAGAAAAAAGCACCATTACTTTCTTCTTCATTGCCGTGGCGATGAGCAAGCTCTTTATTAACTCGCTGCGCGAAGCGCTTGATGAGCCTACCTTTAAATTCTTTTACGTTCCGATAGACCGTTCCATCAGCATTGACACACAAACCAAGATTGAGGGAACCGTTACCGCTTTGGCCACCGCCATTGCCGGGGGTATTATCGTGCTGATCAACTCGTTCGAGATCTTTACTGTATTCTCCGTTACACTTTTCACCATACCTATCCTGGTGCTGTGGTACTGGACTACCAACCGCATGTATAAAGGTTACCGCGATACGCTTCAGGGATCATTGGTTAAGAACAAATCCGCGGTACAAAAAAACCTGGTGAAAGAATACACATTGGATAGCGTGCTGGAAAAAGAAGTACGCAGCACCGCAGAAGAAAAAATTATCTATGGGCTAAAATTGATGGAAAAGCTGGAGCCTGCGCTCTTTGAATCATCCCTGCTTCAGTTAACAGAAAGTCCTTCCAGAAAAGTATCGCAGTTTGCCCGCAAAAAAATTGAAGAGCTTGGAATCCTGGCCCAGGAAAATGAAATAAAAGGATTGGCTGTACAGGCTGCCGGCATGGCCGAAGACAGCGACCTGCTGAACATTCCGGTAGAAAAGCTGATGAAGCTGAGCAAATCGGTTAAGCAAACCGACCGGTTGCTGGCAGCCAAGCTCATGCGCAAGCTCACCAACCAGAAAACCATTTTCATCCTGCTGGAGCTGATGCGTGATGCCGACCCCAAAGTGCGCACCGAGGCCTTGCTTACCGCACGCAAAGTAAAACGCCCCGAAACGTGGAACGTGTTAATTGAGCTGTTATCCTCTCCGCGCTACGCACACCAGGCAGCTTCAGCCTTGAAGGAAGCAGGTGTTGCTGCGCTTCCTGTCCTGGAAACAGCTTTTCACAAATCCGGCCAGCATGACCTGGTGATGCTCAAGATCATCCAGATTATTGGCCACATTCCCGGCAGGGAAAGCCTGCAGCTGCTCTGGAAAAAAATCGACTACCCGGATAAGCGCATTGTAAAGCAGATTCTGTATTCGCTTCGCTACATCAATTACCAGGCTACCGGCCGTGAGGCATTGGCTGTAAAAGATCTGCTCGATACCGAAATGAGCAAAACGTTGTGGAACCTGGCCGCTTTGCATGAATTGCCAGACGAGCCCATTTACCATTACCTGCGCGATGCTTTGCGCGATGAGATTCGCGACAACTACGAACACCTGAGCTTGCTCCTTTCATTATTATACGACCCGGAATCGGTACAGTTGGTAAAAGAGAACGTAGAGATCGGCACACCGGACAGCGTGCAGTATGCGCTCGAGCTGGTGGATTTGTTTGTCGACCAGGATCTGAAGCCCAAGCTCATTCCGTTGCTGGATGATTCCTCTATACACAAGAAATTGGAGAAGCTGCAAGTCTATTTCCCCCGCGAAAGCTATAACCCCATACAGGTTATCAACTACATTCTGAACCGCGATTTTAACCTTAACAACCGGTGGACGAAAGTATGCGCGGTGCACGCTACCGCTTACATGCCCGGTTTTCGTGTAAGCCGCGGACTCATCAGCCAGATGTTCAACAGCGATAAGCTGCTGCAGGAAACTACGGCATGGGTAATTTATAATAAAGACAAAGAAGCATACCAGTCTATATCGGAGCGCCTGCCTTACAAAGACAAGAAGTTTCTTGATTCCTCTATTGAAAACAACCAGTTGCTGGACGGATTGGATGACGGCTTTTTCCTCTTCATCGAAATGATCATGCTGATCAAGTCCATTCCGGCATTCCATCATATTGAAGGGAAAGTACTAAGTGATCTGGCTGATAAAATTCAACCCATCACGCTTAAAGCCGGTGAAAAACTAAGTATTCCTCAAACCGAAGAGATGCCTATTTTAATTATGGCGCACGGAAAGGCTGTACTCAATAATGGCGATCAGCAAATTATGGAGCTAAAGCCCGGGGCGGTGTATGGCGATTTATTCCAGGAAGGCCCCACGCCTGTTATTACAGAAGTAGCTGCAATTGAACGCAGCGTAATATTCAAAATAAGCCTGGTGGATTTCTATTTCGTGCTGGCCAACCACCACGAGCTGGCACAGGGCCTTATACACAACATAACCTCGCAACCTGAAAAACAACCTGTAAACTAATTTTTTAAGCTATGGCATTTGAAATAGATGTACTGATCACCTTTGCCGAGAAAGACAACGAAACCGCCCAGAAAAGTGAAACGGGCTGGGTTACGCAATTCAAAAAATTCCTGGAGCTGATGTTGATCCAGGTGCAGGGCTCCAAACCGAACATCCTTCTCAAATCGGAGTTTGATTCCGCCACAGCACCGGCACTGAACAATGCCGCCATACTGGTACCCATTGTTACCAAAGAGTTTACACTCTCAGGCAGATGCCTCGATAATCTTGAAACGTTCTACAAAAGCTCATCGGAATCTAAAATCAACCGTGTGTTTAAGGTCATGAAAGCCCCGCTTTCCCTGCCGGAACAACCTCCCCGCCTGCGCGACCTGATCGGCTATGAAATGTACCAGTTGGATACCGAAACCGGCCTTCAAAAAGAATACTCCGATTTCTTCAGCCAGGAAGCAGAGAAACAATACTGGATGAAATTAGTTGACCTTGCCTATGATATTCACGAGGCCTTAATGATCCTGAAAGAAGGCGATGCCCGTTCGGAAGTTAAAAATATCTACAAACGTAAATCTATTTACTTAGCCGAAACCGGCCATGATCTGTCGGTGCAGCGCAATATCATCAAGCGCGAATTGCAGCGCCATGGTTATATCGTATTACCTAAAAACACGCTCCCCTCGCACGTAAGTGAAGTAACCCGTATTGTGCGGAAAGATATCGAAGAATGCTCCCTGTCCGTTCACCTGGTAGGCAGCGCATATGGCGAAATACCCGAAGGTACCGATCGTTCCATCGTAGATATTCAAAACCAGGTTGCGGCAGAAGTTGCGCTTGAGAAAAAACAGCAACAGCAAGACTTTTCAAGGTTGATCTGGATTTCGCAAAACCTGAAAAATGCCAGCGACAAGCAACGTGCATTTATTGATACGCTGAAGCGCGATACCGAAGCGCAGGAAGGTGCCGAAATTTTACAGAACCCGCTGGAAGATTTTAAAAACATTATGCGCGAAGAGCTGCTCGAATCGCAGGAGCGCAAAAGTATGGATGAATCGGGCGGTAAATCTATTTACTTAGTGCACGACAAGATTGACGACAGCGAGGTAAGGCCTTTCCGGGATGTGATTGAAAAATCGGGATTCAAAGTTTTAACACCGGCTTTTGAAGGCGAGCTGCTGGATGTACGCAAACAGCATATCGACAACCTGCGCAACTTTGATGGCGCCATTATCTTTAAAGGTAAGGTGAACGATCAATGGGTGCGCATGAAAGTGCTTGACCTGTTAAAGGCCCCCGGCTTCGGAAGAAAAAAACCGATCCAGGGCAAGGCAATTGTTGCTGCCGGCAATTTAACGCTGGATGGATTTAAGAATCAAAACCTTACGTTAATCTCTGGCGACCCTAATCGTTCCATTGAAAATCTGAAAGTATTTCTGCAAGACATAAACTCATAAGCCTATGAGCCAGGTAATAGATGAACACGGAACACTGGTAGGAACCGCCAACCCGTTTCCCGGCCTGCGTCCGTTCAAAATTGAAGAGAGCCATTTGTTCTTTGGCCGCGAGGGCCAGAGCGATGAAGTGCTGCTCAAGCTTTCCAAGAGCCGCTTTGTGGGAGTTATCGGTCCTTCCGGTAGCGGTAAATCATCATTCATTTATTGCGGTGTGCTGCCAATTCTTTATGGCGGATTCCTGACCGATGCAAGCCCCAACTGGGAAGTGGTGGTTACGCGCCCCGGTGCCGGCCCTATCGATAACCTGGCCGAATCGCTTCTGAAGACTGTAAAAGACTATAACGCTGCCGATGCGGAAGATAAAAAGATAAAGCGCACCATTGTATCCACCCTGTTGCGAAGCAGCTCGCTGGGTTTGGTGGAAGCCATTCAGCAATCACGCAGGAAAGAAGACATCAATTACCTGATCCTGGTCGACCAGTTTGAAGAGCTTTTCCGCTTTAAAGACAGCACCGATCCAAACTCTGTAAATGAATCGCTGGCTTTCATTAACCTGTTGATGGAAGCGGTAAACTATGAAGACTCGCCTATCTATGTAGCCATTACCATGCGCTCGGATTTTATTGGCGAGTGTGCGCAGTTCCCGGAGCTAACCCGCAAGATCAACGATAGCCACTACCTGATTCCGCAAATGACGCGCGATCAGAAACGCAGGGCAGTTGAAGGGCCTGTAGCGGTAGGTAATGCCAAAATTACGCCACGGTTGGTTCAGCAGTTATTAAACGACCTCGGAGATAACCCCGACCAGTTGCCCATTCTGCAACATGCCCTGATGCGTACCTGGAGCTATTGGGCGCGTTACCGCGATTACGAAGACGAACCGGTTGACCTGAAGCATTACGAAGCGATAGGCACCATGTCGGAAGCGCTTTCGATGCACGCCAACGAAGCGTATGACGAACTGGATGAGGAACAGCAACGCATCTGCGAGATCATGTTCAAAGCCATTACCGAAAAACGGGGTGAGAATTTTGGAATACGCAGACCTACCCGTTTAAATGAAATTGCTTCCATTGCCGATGTATCGGAAGCGGATGTAGCCGCAGTGATTGAAAAATTCCGCGAGCCCGGCCGTTCATTGCTTACCCCGGCTTATGGTATTGAGCTTGGTTCACGCTCCATGATCGACATTTCGCACGAAAGTTTGATGCGCATTTGGGTGCGTTTGAAAAACTGGGTGGATGATGAAAGCGAAGCCGTACAAATGTATTTGCGTCTGGCTGAGGCCGCCTCACAATACCAGGTAGGCAAAGCCGGCTTATGGCGTCCGCCTGATTTACAATTAGCGCTTAACTGGCAGGCCAAGCATAAGCCTACCTTGGTTTGGGGCCAGCGCTACCATCCGGCATTTGAGCGTACCATGATCTTCCTGGAATATTCCAAGAAAGAATTTGATACCGAGCAGCGCATTAAAGAGCTGGAGGCCAAACGCAAGCTGCAACGCGCCCGCGTTACGGCTATTGTATTTGGTTCGCTGGCCGCTATTGCGCTCGTAGCATTTGTGTATGCTTATGTACAGCAGGCTGAAGCGAAACGACAAGAACAATTTGCTAAAGAAAATGAAGCCCGGGCAAAGGATAATGAAGCAGAAGCCCTAAGACAAAAGGATATCGCTCAAAAAGAAAGAGATGCAGCCGATTCTGCCAGGCTGGTTGCCATTGAAGCTCAAAAAGCCGAAGCCCTTCAAAGAGAAGAAGCTGAAAAAAGAAGAATACAGGCTGAAATAGCTGAAGAAGAAGCGAAACGACAAAGAAACCAGGCTGAAATAAATGCAATAGCCGCCCGCAAAGCAGAAGGAGAAGCCTTGGCTAACGAAAAACGGGCAAATGAAAATGCTGAGCGTGCTGAGCGTGAAAAATACCTTGCTGCTGCAAAAGCTATGGCTATCAAATCGAAAGAGCTTGGTAATGATCTTGCGCTGGAGGGATTGGTAGCCCAGCAAGCGTACAAATTCAATAAGCAGTATGGTGGCTATGAGTATAACAGCGATGTGTATGGTGGCTTGTACACGGCACTCAAGAATTGGGATGAGCCATTGACCAAAAGCCTGGAAGCCCATACCAACGGTGCAGCCCGTGCGCTGGAAACGCACGGCAAGGGTAACCACATTTACTCAGGAGGAAGTGATGGCCGGATTATACGCTGGAATTATGTAAACAGGCAGTGGACAGCAGAAATGATTGTGGATAAAAGACTTAACTATCTTGTTTTTACTATTGATACAAGCCCTGACGGAAACATGTTGATTGCCGGTGGACTATACCCTTCCAACCCGGAAGCTAACTATGCTGAGCTTTACGATCTCCGTAACCCATCGGCCCCGGCAAAGAAGATACCCGGGTTTAAATACAACATTGAGAACATTCATTTCACCCCGGATGGTAAGGGATTTTATGCCCGCGATAATTCCGGGCATAGCATCAAGTATTCTGATCTTACAACCGCAAAAGAGGTTATCACTTCCGATGAAAAAATTGTGTCGTTGGATCTGAATGAAAATGGTACCCTGTTGGCTGGCGCTGGTGATAATGGTAATCTTTACGTTTGGGATATCAATAAAAACTTTGCCGTAACCAAGACCAAAGTATCAAATGGCCTTACTGCTGTTTGCTTTGCCCCTGACGGGCGACAGATCATTACCGGGAGCAGAAACGGATTATTACGAATTGTGAGTAATGGAATCGTAATTCGCGATTTACCCGGTCACTCTTCGCAGATTGAAGATATTAAGTTCAACCATGCCGGAACATTTATGGCCTCAGCCAGCAAAGACTACTCTGTACGCTTGTGGAACTTCAGAAAACTGAATGAGCAGCCCATTACGGTAAGCGATCACGACTGGGTATGGAGCGTAACCTTCTCACCCGATGATTCCCAGTTACTGGCGGGTATCAACAGTGTGCGTGAAACCGTGAAAGGAATCGATCAGACCATTCACGCCTACCCGACAGACTTTAACGGGATGGCTTCTTTGTTATGCGATAAAGTAAAGCGAAACCTGACGGAGGAAGAATGGACCATTTACGTAGGCAACCTGGAAGACTATAAATACGATCTGACTTGTGAGCAATACCCAAGCGGGTTGCAGGCTAATTCAAACACCACACTTAAAAAGGCGGGAAAATAATCTATGAAGAAACTCTACTTGATTTTACTTTTCTCGGCTTCAACATGGAGCGCATGGGCACAAACCACTTCATGCGCACAATCGGTAAGACTGGCCCAATCCGTTTACGACCAGGGACGCCTGCACGAATTGGAAGATCTTATTACCAAGGCACTCAACAACCCGGCAGCCCAATGCGGACAAGCCGAACAGATCAGTTTGTTAAAGTTGCTTACGCTCACCTACATCTACCTGGAAGAGCCTCAAAAGGCAGATGCCACCATGCTAAAGCTTTTGCAAACCGATCATTACTTCCAGATCAATGAAGCGGTTGACCCGGCTGAATTTGTTGCTTTGTACCGCACATTCCGCACAAAGGAAATTTATCGTATCGGTGCTACCCTTGGGGTAAACGCCAGTCAACCAAACGTAATCAATACTATTTCGGCTGTCGAGCTGGATGCATCCAGTAAGTATAAATATGGCATTGGCATTCAGTTCGGTGTTTCGGCTGATGTTCCGCTCCAGGTTGGAAAAAAAAAGCACTACAGGTTAACCTTACATGGAGAGCTGCTTTACATGCAACACAAGTTTGAGCTTGAACAAAAAGTAAACAAAGGCGTTAACCTGGATGGTGTGGAATTGTTCCAAACTCTTCAGGCTGCTGAATCGCAGAACTGGCTTACCATACCCATCAGCGCACAATATGCATTTACCCGTAACGAAAAACTTAATCCATACATAGCGGGTGGATTTTCGGTAGGCTACTTAATGGGCAATGGCACCTTACGCGCTGAGCGGTTTCGCGATGAAGCAGCCGCAATACCGGAAACTTCTTTTAACCTCCTACGTGAAAAAATTAACATGAGTGCCTTGGTAGCAGCAGGAATTAAATCAAAAGTTGGCGGAGGATATGTGGTGCTGGAGGCCAGGTATATGCACGGCCTGTCAAAAGTAAGTACGTCCGAAACCGCTTACCAAAATCAGCAGGCAGCCTGGGGGCCTTACTATGCAGACTCTGTATTTAAACTTTCTTCTCTCTCAATAAGCGGGTCATACATCATAAATATGTTTAATCCCAAGAAGCTTCGGAATCGTTCATGAAAAAAATATATTCTTACATACTCGTTGCATCAGCTTTTATGTTGATTACCTGCAAAAACCTGGATAGCAACGATCCGGCACTCCGCAGCACTTTCATAAAATTTTATGAAGGCCCCTACTCCATGTCTGCGGCTGCTGTTGAAAAAATTCCGGGTGGCTTTGCTGTTCTGGCTAATATGGTTTCGGCCACACCCAATAGTACGCTTACCCAAACCATTTTATTTGAAACAGATGAACGCGGGCTCCGGGTTGGGAATTACCACAAGTACAACAACATAACCGGCAAATCTTTTAAACCTTTTGTTAATGGCGAATCTTTAAGCGGTTTTATCATCGTAGGCGATAGTGTAATTATCAACCCTAACGTAGATCAGGCTGCAAATGTGAGCATCTCCTCGCTTGCTGTTTTGCTGCTGAACAGCTCCTATACCGAAACAAAACGATTATACATAACCGACAGGCAACCGCTTACCGCAGGCCATCCGGTTAAAGACGACTACTTCGGAGGGGCAGTAACCCTTACAAGCAATGGCGAAGCCGTTATCCTGGGTACATTTAAGAAAGGAATTGTAAACCAGCAAAATGCCCCGGAAGAACAACTGCTTTTTGGACTTACCCAAAGCCGCGATAGTGCCTGGCTAAAAACCTATCCCCTGCTTTCCAATACCTATGCCAATGCCAAATCTATCCACTATTCAAATGGCAACATTATCTGGGCAACGGCTATTGCGGATGTTCAGGGCAATTTTACTTCTTCATACCTGGCTATACCCTTTGTGCAAGCGCAATCTGTCCCGGTTAATTTTAGCCAGACCGGGCAAACCAGTACCCAACTTTTTCTGCCAAGCGATATTCAACCGGCTTATTCTCCTGCTTTCGGTTATGGTGTAGCCGGAACTTACAGCGAAGTAACGGATGGCTCCAGATCCAATATATTTTTTGTAAGAGTAGACGCCAATGGCACGATCATACCTGGCAGCGACCGGTATTTTGACGGGATAGCTTCCTTCAACAATCCTAATCTGAATAAAAATGATTCTGAAATTATAGATGAAGGCAAAGCCATAACGCACACCAGCGATGGTGGATTTGTAATTGCAGGGACAATGGCCACTACGCCTCAGAAAGGGAATGGAGGTAAAGACCTCTTCCTGATCAGGCTGAATGCTACTGGCGACATTGTCTGGATTAAAACCATGGGCGGAATTGGTGACGAAGTTCCTGTGGGAGTTACAGAAGCCAACAATGGCGATATTATTGTTTGTGGAACCAATACCTTGAGCGGATACTCTTCGGTGTTTTTAATGCGAATAGATAAGAACGGAGATTTAACTAACTGACTTGTATGAGTAGAATTCTAAATCGCTTCTCATTTTTTATACTGGTAATAACCTTATCATTCACAGCTTATTCCCAGAATATTACTGTTACCGAGCTGACAACAGGAGTTTCCGCTTCTCCTCTTGCCAATACGGCATCAAACGTTGCCATACTGGGTCTTGAGTTCAGTAAAGCTGCCGGAGGCACTAATTCCATTACTGCAATTTCCATAGTGCTGGATCAGAATCCGGTGGGCCGGTTTACCAACCCCAGGTTGGTACGTTCAGACAACAACAGCAACTTTGATCCGGCTGATCTTGCCAACCCGGTTGGTACGCCTGCGTTTGGCGCTTTGTCCATTAATTTTACAGGTGGAATTACAACCTTTGGCAATGCATCAGGAGCTGAAACCAGGCGGTATTTTGTAGTAGTTGATATAGTTAGCTCAGTCAACTCCAGTACTGCTGCTGTTACGCCTTCATTAACCCAAGCCAATGTTACTGCTACAGGCACTGTAAATGCTGTTTCAATAACAGGCGAAACGTATAGTTTCCAGGATGTAATCACACCTACCTTTACATTCAACCCGGTTAATGGGGCATCGGGGGTTCCCGTTAGCACCAACATTGTAATTACATTTGATGAGGACGTCTTTCAAACGGATGGCTCGGCTATAGATGCAGCAGCCATTGAGGGCGGTATTGTTGAGCTAAAGATCACCAACGATGCCGGGGCTCCCGTACCCTTCACCGCAACGTTTAATGGTACTAACCAGATCACAATCGACCCCGATGCCAATCTAAGCAACAATACCACATACTATGTTGAATTGAACCCGGTAGAGGATGCAGATGGAAACGAAACCGCCCAAACCTCTATTACCTTCACCACACCCGATACTATCGCTCCTACCGTTTCCTTCAATATTGCTGATGGCGCTACCGGGGTGCTGGAAACAACACAGGTCATCATAACCTTTACCGAACCTGTACGTAAGCTCGACAACTCAGCTATCACCCCGGCAGACCTGAACACCCTGGTTGAGCTAAAGCTTACTGACAATGCCGGTGTATCGGTACCGTTTAGTGCGACCATAAATGGAAGCAATACCATTATAACCGTAACTCCAACCGGCAACCTCACTGGAAATACACTCTACTATGTGGAAATGAACCCGGTGGAAGACGCCAGTAATAATGCTACTGTAGCCACCAGCATTACCTTTACCACGGGCGACAGCTTACCGCCCCAGGTAACATTTAATCCTGCCAATGGAGCAACGAATGTTTCGGCTGTGGGTAACATTACATTAACATTCAACGAGCCCATAAGAAATATCGATGATTCGCCAATTACACCTGCAGACATTCAATCCGGTTTGGTTGAGCTTAAACTGACTGACAATGCCGGTGCTTCTGTTCCATTTACAGCTACCATCAATGTGGCCAATACCGTCATCACCATCAACCCGAATGCTACCTTGCTACACAGCCAGGTTTATTATGTAGAAATAAACCCGGTCGAAGATGCGGCTGGTAATGCTTCATCGGCTCAAAGTATCACTTTCACAACAGAAAACCGACCTGTTATCAGCGGGTTCCTTCCTTCAGCAGGAACCTGTATTGGTGATAATGTTACCGTAAATGGCTTTCGCTTCACCGGAACGGGCAGCCCGGCTAGCGGTAACACCCAGCCGACCGTTACCGTTAATGGAGTTACCATTCCACCTGCTAACATAGTATCATTCAATTCAGCCCAGGTAGTTTTCACTTTACCGGCTGGTTCCGCCACCGGACCGATTACGATCCGTAATAACGATAGCGACCTTGTTAGTGTAAATTCAAGTAATCTCAACGTTTTTCCGGCCATTAATACCGGTCTTACAGTTACTCCCGCTACATTCTCGCCCGCTCAAAATACTAATGTAAACATTGATGTGCTGAACACCCAGAGTAGTAATTACAGCTATGCCCTGATCCTTACAAATGCACCGGGCGGCTACAGCCTTACCCCTCCTGCAACCGTGCATACACTAACAGGCAACAGTGGAACCAGGACACTCAATACTTCAGAGGGGAATCCCAACCTGGACGTAATTGGCGACTATACTTACCGGATAGACGTATCACGTACCGGT
This sequence comes from Cyclobacteriaceae bacterium, assembly GCA_026129485.1. Taxonomy (GTDB): domain Bacteria; phylum Bacteroidota; class Bacteroidia; order Cytophagales; family Cyclobacteriaceae; genus ELB16-189. Next base: position 79,568 of record JAHCHY010000014.1, on the reverse strand, counting down.
TGTGCAACAAGGACTTTAACAAATACCCCGGTTACGCTAACGGTGGCCTCGCTTGCGGTAAGCGTTAGTACAACAAGCCCTACCAATACTGTTTGTGCCGGATCACCAATTACTTTAATTGGCTCAGCAAGTGGCGGCACTGGTTTTTATCAATTTAGATGGACTGCTTCACCCCCAGATCCGACTTTAAATTCATCAAGCTCAAGCCCCACTGTAACCCCAACAGTAAATACCGAATATACATTAGAGGTTAAGGACAATGCAAATAACATCGTTACGGATTTAGTAAACGTAACCTTAAATCCTAAACCAGTAGCAACTATTATCCCTAACCCGGATGAAACTGCAATACGGGTTAATTACGTGGTGGAAAATCGCGATTACCTGCTCAGTGGTTCTCCTGCCGGAGGAGATTTTTCAGGGCAGGGTACCTTCAAAAAAAGTGATGGCAATTATTATTTTAATCCTGCAAATGCAGGCCTTGGCACCTGGACAATAATTTACACCTACACTAATGCAAATGGCTGTAGCGATACCGATCAGGTAAACTTTATTGTCCAGGCACTATCCGTAAATGGTGCCAAGGAAATTTATTGCCAAAGCGATATAACTGACAATGACATTAGGGTGAATTTAGCTAACGCTATTAGACCTGGGTACCAGTTTACCCGAATACGTTTTTATGGTAATACTTCTCCTTATTATTATGATCTGCCTTTTTTACTTCCGGGAGCTACCGGTACACCACTCGCCAGTGGAATGCCTCCCGGGGCGACCTATCCATTAAGCCTGATAGACAGGGAACCTTCCACAGTAAACGATATACAAACCGGGTTGCCCATAAACCTGCCCCGATTTTACTCGCTGAATCTTGATCATGTGAGAAATGGCTGGGGTTACGGGTATTACTACCTGGATGTATTTGGAAAGGATGCTTCTGGTAATGAAGTACTGCAAAGCTGGGCATTCTTTCAGGTTGTTGAGAATGGGCCCGAACCTGCAATAATTGGGATAAATGAGTTACAAAATATCTGCTTTGATAAACCTGCTATTTCCCTATCCTCATCAAACACAAACTACGCTATTAGTAACTTTACTATTAATCCTGCATTTTCCGGTTCAATAAGTGGAAATCAGTTTAACCCTGGTCATAATTCACTCCCCGGTCCCGGAGTAAGTGAAAGATTATTGACCGTTAGGATGAATTACAGCGATCAAAATAATTGTCCCAATTCTGTCAATAGAAATTTTGTTTGGGTAAATAAGCCCTTAACTCCAATTACCGAGGATGAAGAATACTGCCAGGTTACAGATGGTGTGGCAAGGCCTTTTACTGTAACCGGAAGAGGAAACGGACCTCACGATAAGCCGTTTTGGTATGATGCCTTGGCACCTACCGTTGTGCTTGATTCAAGCAATTGGACCTTTACGGCACCCGGTGTTACAGGTTTAGCTCCGCTTGTCAGGACATATTTGGTTCGCCAGCAGTACCGTGGCTGTAGGGGCGATGCCACACCAGTCAATATTGAAATTAAACCAGCGCCAAGCGCTGCTTTTACTCCACCCACTATTTGTGAGCTTAAAGATTTTACTATTACAGGGCCAGTCGATGCTAACACCTTACAACCCTATGATATTTATACATGGGACTTCAACGATAAAACTGACCCGGTTATAGTTAGTAACAATCAATTTGTTACTCATAATTATGCGTCTGACGGACTCTTTGTCATCCGGCTGAAGGTGGAGAATGACAGAGGCTGTACGAATGAAGACACACGTCCCGTAACAGTAGGTATCAATCCCCAACCAAACTTTACCTATAGTTTAATTTGTGAAGGGGACGGAACCCGATTTATTGCTTCAAGTAACGACAATGTTCAGGAATTTGAATGGGATTTTGGTGATGAAGGGGACAATGTATTGCGAGGAGATTCATTAACCAATGTACCGTTTCCGAATGCAGGAACTCATAAAAGACCAATACACCAGTTTATCTCAAGTGATCCAACAAGTTCGTCCGGGGTTTACAACGTTACACTTACTTCCTATACCAATCTTGGCTGTTTCGCATCCATTACCAAGCCGGTTACTATATTAGATACACTGAGGCGTACTACATTCAATCCATATTTAATGACAGATGAAGAAAGCGGACAAGGCTATTGGCGTATAGAAGATGTAAACGGAAATTCCACCTGGGCCTTTGGTATTCCTGGTGCCGCCAAACCCAAAATGTCAGAGCTTACAACTCCGGCATGGGCAACAGGCTTGAATACGAAGTATAATCCAAATGAAAAATCCTTTCTTAACAGCCCTTGTTTTAATATAACAGGCGTTGACCGACCCGTTGTTTCCCTGAACTTGGTATTGGATACAGATCAAAACCGGGAGGGCGTAGCCCTGGAATTCTCCAAAGACGGAGGTTTAACCTGGTTTCCTTTGGGTGGAACAAATTCAGGAATCAACTGGTTTAACACCAGCGGATTTGGTATCGGTAATATCGGAAGCAGCCCGTTAGGCTGGTCGGGCGGCTCGTGGACTCTTGAGGATAACATCAACCGGGATACGCTTACGGAAGCCCGAAGAGCTTTGGATAACCTGGCCAACCTGAGCCTGGCAGAACGCAGTAATGTCCGGTTCCGATTTGCATTTGCAACAGATGCTTTTGATGAATACGAAGGATTTGCGTTTAATAATTTCAACATTACCTCAAGAGATAGAATTTCCCTGGTTGAAAACTTCACCAACAATGGTTCATCACGGTACGGTGATAATAATACCGTATTTACAAATGCAATCCCTAACACCGAGGTGGCCAAAATACAGTACCATGTAGGCTTTCCGAACAGCGATTCTGAGTTTGAAGTGAACACTATTGACCCGCTTGCACGGGCCGCCTATTACGGTATTCCAATGACCGACCAGCAGATACCCCGCAGCTATATCGATGGAATAAGCGATGGTGCGTTAGACCCCACAAACAATGGCATCCCTAACCTGGCTAATTGGGCAACTACCCGTTTTAGCAAGCAGAGCCTGAAGACAAGTGATTTCAAAGTGGACGTGGAGTCATTAGATGCGTCAGATAACAGCTATTTCAAAATACAAGCTGTTGTAACAGTCAATACGGATATTGGCGATGCAAAACGTCCCGTGCTTCACCTGGCAGTCGTAGAGAAAACGGTGGATCAAAATCGGTTTGTGCTGCGCAAGCTGGTACCCAATGCAATCGGTCATGCGCTTCCTGTGGGCATGAGTCAATCCGATGTTATCAGCATTATTGATAGTGTAAGAATTGAAAAGCCGCAAATCAATGTTTCGGAGCTGGCCATTGTAGCATTCATACAGGATGTAAACACCTATGAGGTTTACCAGGCCGGTATAGACCTTAACCCTGTTTTCTTACCCGATCAACCTACGTTAGTTACCGCCATCGAAGACATAGCCGAATACATCCGCATCTACCCTAACCCGGCCAATGAAAGTTTTGAAATTGAGTTGCCGGTAAAAGCAGAACACCGTTTAACCGTTAACCTGATTGATCCGGTAGGCCGCCCGGCACAGCAACTCTACTTTGAGAAAGGCGAGCAGGCCAAAACGGTAAACACTCAACACCTGGCGCAGGGTATTTATGTTTTACAAATCGGCTCCGGCAAAACCGGTGTGGTGAGGAAGAAGGTGATGGTAGTGCATTAAAAGCGGAAAGCTATAAAGCTGGAAAGCGGTTTTTAAACTTGTAAGCCTTTCCGCTTTAAGCCTTTTAGCTTTTTTCACCATGTAGGATAATCCCCAAAAACCTTCAAAATCAGTTCAATTCAGGCGGTTCTTTCTTTACTCGGGTGAGTTTTAAATGTAAGTTCCTTTGCCTAATTTGAGCGTTTAAAGTAGTACCAAACTTCGCACTTTAGTATGGAAATGTTCCTTAAAGCCGATACCTGGCTGGCCCTGCTAACCCTCTGTTTTCTGGAAATTGTGCTGGGTATCGACAACATCATTTTCATTTCCATTGTTTCCAATAAGCTTCCGGAAGAACAACGGCCGCGTGCCCGTAACATAGGACTTGCGCTTGCTATGGCTGTTCGCATCGTTCTGCTTTTGTGTATTACCTGGATCATCGGCTTTGTAGAGCCGTTGTTTACTATTCCGGCTAACTTCCTGATCAAGCATGACATGTCGTTCAGCGGTAAAGACCTGATCCTGGGTTTTGGCGGCTTGTTCCTGATCGCCAAAAGCACGCTTGAGATCAACCATGAAATGGAGGGCGATGACGATGAAGAACAAGGTAGTGGCAAATCAGGAGCTGTTACGTTTGGCGGAACTATCATCCAGATTATTTTACTGGATATCATCTTCTCGTTCGATTCTATCCTTACCGCAGTCGGTATAGTGCCGCCTGAGCAGGTAGTAATTATGATCATCGCGGTAATTGTTTCAATTATCGTGATGATGTTTTTCTCCGGTGCAATCAGTACGTTCATCAAGAACCATCCCTCCATGGAGGTGTTGGCGCTGGGCTTCCTGATATTGATCGGGTTTACCTTGCTGCTGGAAGGTTTACACCAGGAAATCCCGAAAGGATATATTTATTTTGCCGTGGCTTTCTCATTACTGATTGAGTTTACCAACATACGGGTGCGTAAGAAGCGAAAGGCAAAATCAAACCCGGTAAAGCTGAACAAGGGATATGATGACAAGGAGCTGGAAGAAGCCGTAAAAGAATTGAACAAATAACATGAGTGCCGGCCAAACAGACCTGCGTTACCCGATAGGCAAATTCACACCACAAGCTTCTCATACTTCATCAGAAATCGCAACCTGTCTGGATCAGATACGGGCCTTACCGGCAAAGCTTGAGGCCGCCATTGCCGGGTTAAGCGATAGCCAGTTAGATACACCGTATCGCGAAGGCGGCTGGACCGTTCGGCAGGTAGTACACCATGTAGCCGATAGCCACATGAATGCTTACATCCGCATTAAGTGGACCATAACGGAAGATACACCAACTATTAAATCCTACTTTGAAAAGCTATGGGCTGAAACTCCGGAAACCATGCTTTCGCCCGTTGTGTCGCTTTCATTAATCCGGCCGCTTCACCATAAATTTGCGTTGCTGCTTGAACAACTAAGCGCTGATCAATTACAAAAAGAGTTTCTGCACCCGGAAACACAAAAGCATGTAGCAATCCATAACATGATAGCCCTGTACGCCTGGCATGGCGCACATCATACTGCACATATTACTCAATTGCGCAAGCGGATGAACTGGTAGTTATGCAAGCCTATCGTGCACCCGCGCTTTTGTTCAGCAGCCATATCGAAACCATATACCCGGCCCTGTTACGAACGGTTGACGGAATAATCTACCAACGCGAACGCATCAGCACTCCCGACAATGACTTCCTGGATCTGGACTGGCTTAACAACCACTCGCAAAAATTAGTTATCCTTTCACATGGGCTGGAAGGAAATAGTCATCGTGCATACATGAAAGGCATGGCCAGGCTATTCTTTAAACATAGCTTCGATGTGCTGGCCTGGAATTACCGGGGGTGCAGCGGTGAAATGAACCGGCAGCTCCGCTTTTATCACAGTGGCGCTACCGATGACCTGAATACGGTAATACAACATGCCATCTCCAAAGGTTATACGGAAATTAACCTGGTCGGCTTTAGCCTGGGAGGAAACCTGGCATTAAAATACCTGGGCGAACAGGGCGACAACCTGCCAGCCCCTGTAAAACGTGCAGTAGTCTTTTCTGTGCCACTGCATTTACACAGCAGCAGCGAAAAGATTGCTTCGAGCGCGTTCGGAATATATGCCAGGCGTTTTTTAAAAACACTCAAGCAAAAAGTTGCACTAAAAGCCACCCTTATGCCGGGCATTGACACACAATCGTTGCACCGCATTCATAACCTTTTGGATTTTGATGATGCGTACACCGCCCGCCTTCATGGTTTTGAAGGTGCAATTGATTACTACGAACGTTGCAGCTCGTTATACTTCTTAGATAAAATAAAAAGACCTGCCTTGCTGGTAAATGCAGCGAACGATCCGTTCCTGAGTTCAGGATGCTACCCTCAAAACTTTGCACAACATCGTTATCTCAAAGCAGAATATCCCGTGCGCGGAGGACATGTGGGCTTCGCGCAGTTTAATAAAAATAGGGTATATTGGAGCGAACTGCGGGCACTTCAGTTCATTCAGACAGGTACATGATAGAACGATACGCCATTCATGCCTCCATGCAACAGCTCGTTACGCGATTTGGCATTGAAGATTCGCCTGCATACGAGCCGCAATACAATGCAGCCCCTGCCAAATTGCTGCCGGTAATTACACATCAAAGTCCGCAAGGCTTTTCCTATTTCTATTGGGGCATTGCCCCGCAATGGACGCGCAACAAAGCAGTGGCTGAACGCATCATCAATACACGGGTAGAATGGATCCAGGATAAGCCTGTGCTGCGCAAGGCTTTGATGCGATACAGGTGCCTAATCCCGGCCAATGGATTTTATGCCTGGAAAAAGATCGGCAAAAAATCTGCCGTGCCCTGGTTCTTTGCACCCAAACAAAAATTAGTTTCGTTTGCCGGAACCTGGGAAGAGTATGATGATGCAGAAGGAAATTCGTTTCATACTTTTTCCATGCTTACCATGCCTGCCAACGCAACGGTGGGATCTGTTACCGACAGGATGCCCGTAATTTTTAACGCTGAACAGGAAACGGTATGGCTAAACCCAAGGGCGACCGAATTACAATTGCTTGCGCTCGTAACACCCTATCCTGAAAATGATCTTAGTCATCACACCGTATCACCTGCTGTATTTACGCCTCAATTTGATAAACCTTCCTTGATTTTACCGGCTCCGGCTGCTGACCAGCATGGTAACCTCACCTTGTTTGATTAGAAATCAGAAGCCATCATCTTCATCTTCCTTCCTGGCTTCATCGGGTTGGTTATCCGGTTTGGTCTTATCTGCCTTCGCTTTCTTTTTGAACAATCCACTCAACAGCTTTTTCTTAGGCTTGGCTTGTATGGAGTCCGGCTGCGCGGTTGTTATACTCAAGCTGTCTGCTGCCTTCTTATCTTTTTTCTTAAACAGGTTTTTAAAGAATCCTCCTTTGGATTTCTTCGTTGCTTTTTTCTTCGCTGCCTGCACTTCTCCTTCTTCCATCATGGCCGCACGTACATCCGGCAACACCAGCACATCGCGGAAATACCACATATAGGCATCCTGGTCGATATTATACTTCTCTTTGGTTTTGGTTATCGCATACACACTGTCTTCAGCCTGCCGGGGTTTGGCAGCCTGGCCGGTAAGGGTATCGGAAATGCTGCGGGCTGCGCTATCCAATGCGGCTGCAATATCCAATGAGTCACCCTGCTTCTTTGGATATACGGGCTTCATCTCTACCGTGCGCAACGCTTTCAAAGCCTTCCTGTAGGTTTTTTCCGGCAACAGGAGGTAACGATCCTTTTTCACTCTTCTGACATGCGGCAAGGCAGGTCCGGGTAAAGCATCGCTCTTGCGCCATGTTGAATCACGGGGAGGTAACGTTATGGTTTTGCTGTTTGCAGATGCCAGCACCTCGCGGGGCTGTGTGGTGCTTTCATTATAGTAAACAAACTTTTCTTTCGCAGCCGGCTTATCGTAAATGAACGAACTCTGGTAGGCAGGGCAAATCAGGCGCTGGGTACATGAACCCATAACCAACAGAACGAGTAAACTTAAAAGTAAAGCCCGGATCATTCCAATACAGACATTCGCAATCAACAAAATTAATTAATTAACCCAAGTAATCTACAGGATGCCCGGATTCTAAAACCCTGCAATCTACTGATAATCAAGTTAAAGTGCCTTAAGCGCTGCCCTTACCTTTACCGGGAGGCTGGCCACCACCAGGTTGTAGGAATCGTCAATCCAGCTTTTTACCAGCTTATCGGGCAGGCTGCCATCCATCTGCACGGTATTCCAGTGCTTTTTATTCATGTGATAACCCGGAAGCACTGCCGGGTACTGCTCGCGCAACGCTACCGCCTGCTCCGGGTCGCACTTCAGGTTTATGCTTTCAAAAAGCGTTACATCAGCCAGGGCAAACATTTTACCCATCACTTTATACACCAGCGTTTCTTCACCAAATGGAAACTCTTCTGTAACACCGGGTTTGGCCAGGCAATAACTCTGAAACTGTTCTATATTCAAATGAAACGTTTTAAGATGAGGTATAGTACACCGGCCAAAAAAACAACAATTGAAATTTTGTTAATGCCATGCATCATCCGGATGTTGATATTGGAAGGACGCGAAGCATCTTTTCTTCGGAAGAAATACCCGCCTACTTCGCCTAATGTAAAAAACTCCCGTATCGAAAGCTTTTTCTTTTCTTCGGTTGTTGATTGCTTTTCCATGCTGTTATTAGTTTACCGGTTGAGGTTCAATCCAATTATTATCTTCCTGAATCAGCCCGATGAGCGCATCCACTGCCTGCGGTGTGGGCACGTTACGCTTCACCACTTCTTTACCGCGATACAAGGTAATTCTTCCGGGGCCTGACCCCACATATCCGTAATCGGCATCGGCCATTTCACCGGGGCCATTTACAATGCAACCCATAATGCCGATCTTAATTCCTTTAAGATGGCTGGTACGTGAGCGAATCTTTGCCGTTGTTTCCTGCAAATCGAACAACGTACGGCCACAGGAAGGACAGGAAATGTATTCTGTTTTGGAAATGCGCGTGCGTGTAGCCTGCAAAATACCAAATGCCGTTTCATTAATCATTTTGTCAGAGCCGCATCGCTCGGCTGCAATGAATACGCCATCACCCAGTCCATCAATCAGCAACCCGCCCATATCGGTAGCAGCATACAATTGTAATTGATCGGGTTGTAAATCTGCATACGCCCGGCCAATAATTACCGGTACATCACACTGCCGGTTGATCAGCTCGACAAACAGCCTGCGTTGTTCCGCCAGACCATGATCGTTATACGTATCAATCAACAGCACGGCCTTGGTATCATTCGCGATCGCATTTATAAACTCATCTGAAATATCTTTCAGTTGTGTATAGACGAAATTGATTTGTGCAGAGCGTTCCACGCCTGCGAGGTAATCTTTCGGAGTAATAAACGGGTACGTACGCGCCTTATCTTTTTCTTTCAGCCAGGTAGCATGATTGTAAACAAGCCCGAGCATACCGGGAATTTCAAAATCCACGGCCCTGTCGCCCAGGAAAACATAATCGCAGGCCATATCGGTAATGTTCCATTTATCTAACGGAACAGAATATTGATACCCCAAAGCAAACAACGAGGCTGCTGTTATTTTTTCCTTGGTCGAGAAGTCGGCCATAACACGTGGCACCTGGTGCCCCCCGATGTTACCAACTTCGCGTGTGGTTCTGCGGGTGTAAGCATAAGGATTAATCGGATTGGTGGTAATCTCCGGAATGCTCGAAGTTTTGCGCGTGGTGTAGCGATCGGCCAGCATTTTCGCCACAGGCACTTCGGCTTCTGGTTCTTCCGTTAGCGAAACCCGGATGGTATCGCCCAGGCCATCTTCCAGCAACGTTCCGATACCCACCGATGATTTGATGCGGCCATCTTCTCCATCACCAGCCTCGGTTACACCAAGATGAAGCGGGTAAGGTTGAAAATTCTCTTCGTCCAGCTTCTGAACCAGCAAGCGATACGCCTGTATCATTACCTGCGGGTTGCTGGCCTTCATGGAAAGCACAATATCGTAGTAGCTCAGGTCTTCGCAGATGCGCAAAAATTCAAGAGCAGATTCTACCATACCAAGCGGTGTATCGCCATAGCGACTCATGATCCGATCGGAAAGCGAACCATGATTGGTGCCAATGCGCATGGCTGTACCGTGCTCTTTACAAATCTTGACTAATGGCGTAAACTTTTCGCGGATACGCTCCAGCTCTGCGCGATAGGTGGCATCGGTATATTCAATTTCTTCAAACCGTTTTTTATCGGCATAGTTACCGGGATTAACGCGCACTTTTTCAACAATACGGGCAGCCAGCTCGGCCGCATTGGGTGTAAAGTGTATATCGGCAATAAGCGGAACATCATATCCGCGCAAGCGTAACGCTTTTTTTATCTCAGCTAAGTTCTGTGCTTCTTTTATGCTGGGCGCGGTAATGCGCACATACTCACAGCCAGCTTCCACCATACGAATGGTCTGCTCAACGGAGCCTTTGGTGTCCATCGTATCAACCGTGGTCATGGACTGGATCCGAATGGGATTATCGCCTCCCATGGGAATACCCCCTATTTTTACCTCGCGGGTTTTTCTGCGCCTGTAGCTTACCAGGCTATCGCAATACTGTTTTACCTGAAGTACTGAATTCACAAGCTGAGATTTAACCACAAAGTTAACCCTTTTGATGCCGGTTTGTTTCGGCTGGCGGCTTAAATGTCGCCCAATTGGGGCCTGATAAGCAATTCTTCAACCACACTATGTGGCGAAAGCGACCAGGCCGAGAACACAGCCTCTGCCACATCTTCCGGCTTCATAAACCGGCTGTCTGGCAAATCGGTGCCTGCCCAGCTGGCCGTTTTGGTGGCCCCCGGCAGAATCGCGGTAACGCGGATCCCGGCAGGCTTTAGCTCCTCTCTCAACACCCTGGAAAAGCCCAGCAAGGCAAATTTGGAGATTGCATAGGACCCCCCGTTCGGATAAGCCTTAATGCTGGCTATGGAACACATATTAAAGATATGCCCACTCTGCCCTTTCATGGCAGATATAATCCCGCGGGTGGTATAGTAAGCGCTGTAAAGATTGGTTTCGATCATGCTTTCCAGCGTTCCGGCAGGTTCATCCAGCACAGAACCGGGCACAAAGCATCCTGCATTGTTTACCAGTACGTCCACCGGTCTTTTAAGGGCAAGTACCTGGTCGCAAAAGCTTTTTACCTGGGCCGGATCGCGCATATCGGCAGCAATAGCGAAAGCCTTTACGCCCACCTGTTCCAGGTCTGATTTAAACACGGTCAGGTCGCTCGTGCTTCTGCCGCATGTGGCCACATCAAATCCTGCCTGCGCAAACTTCTGTGCTATAGCCCGCCCGATGCCTTTCGTTCCACCGGTTATTACAATCAGTTTGTTCATCGGATTTGTTTTATCTTTGGGCAATATAGCATTTGAACTTTACTGCATGAAGGGTTTTGGCCGGTACGTTATCTTCTTGGGCTCGTTGTTTGTGCGCAGGGAATCGTTCAAAACGTACTACAATCTTACGCTGGAGGAATGTATACAGATCGGGCTGAAGTCCGTGCTGCTTTTCATGCTCGTATCCACATTTATGGGTGCGGTAACTACCATTCAAACGGCTGCCAACCTGGTTAGCCCGTTTGTGCCCCGGTTTGTAATTGCGCAGGTAGTACGGGAAATGACCGTACTGGAGCTGGCGCCTACCATTATGGCGGTAATCTTTGCGGGTAAGGTGGGATCAAGCATGGCCGGTGGGCTGGGGACTATGCGCATTACTGAACAGATTGATGCCCTGGAAGTAATGGGAATAAATGCTTCCTCCTACCTGGTACTTCCCAAAATAATCGCTGCGCTGCTTATGTATCCATTACTGGTAATTGTATCAGGCGTGTGCGCTATTCTGGGCGGATATATTGTAGGAAGCCTTACCGGGGCCTTAACCCCCACCGAATACATTTATGGCATCCGGTACACATTCAACCCTTACTTCATCACGTTTGCACTTACCAAATCTTTTACGTTTGCGTTTCTGATCAGCTCTATCTCTTCCTTTAAAGGTTATTTTACCAATGGCGGAGCATTGGAAGTAGGTATTGCCAGCACGAACGCGGTAACCACCAGCATCATAGCCGTTTTATTGTCCGATTACTTCCTTGCCTACCTGCTGCTGTAAGAAATGATTAAGATCAAAAACATATCGAAGACTTTTGGCGACAAGACCGTTCTGAGTGGCATTAGCGGAGAGTTTGAAAAAGGAAAAACCAACCTGATCATCGGGTCAAGCGGAACCGGCAAGAGTGTATTGCTTAAATGTATTGTGGGTTTGTTTCAACCGGACACCGGCAGCGTGTTTTTCGACTTGCGGAATTTTACCGAAGCCGATAAGGAAATGAAGTCTGAGATCAGGAGAGAAATCGGCATGCTGTTCCAGGGAGGCGCGCTGTTCGACTCGAAGAATGTAGAAGAAAACGTGATGTTTCCGCTTGATATTCTTACCCGTATGAACCCGGAAGAAAAAATTGAGCGTGTTAATTTTTGTCTGAAGCGCGTAGGGCTTGAAGGTGTGAACAAAAAAAAGCCATCCGAAATAAGCGGAGGCATGAAAAAGCGCGTGGGTATTGCCCGCGCCATTGTAAACAACCCCAACTACCTTTTCTGCGATGAGCCTAACTCCGGCCTTGATCCGCAAACTTCAATCCTGATTGATGAATTGATCATGGAGATTACACACGAGTTCGACATCACTACGGTGGTGGTAACCCACGATATGAACTCGGTACTCGGAATCGGGGAAAAGATTATGTTCCTCTATAAAGGAAGTAAGCTCTGGGAAGGTTCCAACAATGACCTGACACACTCCGGTGTAAAAGAACTGGATGACTTTGTATTCACCAACAAAGTAATGCGCAGCCTGAAAGGTAGTTAGCCTTCGACAAGCTCAGGCTGACATGGAAACTGATTTTTGAGATGGCCTCTATTGTTGCGGAAGCTCCACGTAAAAAATAGTTTGCCCCGGTTTCGAATCAAACCAGATTTTGCCGCCACTTAGCTCAATGCCTTGCCGGGCAATTGCCAATCCAAGTCCTGAGCCTGATTTTTTTGTTGTAAAGTAAGGAATGAAAATTTTATCGTGAAGCGCTGCCGGGATACCGAAACCATTATCCTGAACCATAACCACTACGTTGCCTCCCTCCTGCTTTAAATCTATGATTACATGCGGTGCCGCGCTTCCTGCCTGCAGACCGTTTAATACCAGGTTTGAAAAAATACGGTCGAGCAACTGCGGATCGCCATTTACAAATACAGGCGAACCTTTGTAGTTGAACAAAACTTTGCCCCCTTCATAGGTGCTGTACAGGTTTATGGTTTTGGTGAGCAAGGCCACCAGATCCATTCTTTGCAGGATGGGAGCCGGCATACGCGCAAAGGCGCTAAAAGAAGATGCTATTTCATTTAAAATATCAACCTGGTTGAGCAGGGTATTTACGGATTGTTTAGCCCGGTCTTTTTCCCATGTATCTTTCGCAAGCCAAAGCTGCATTTGCTGCAAGGTCAGCTTCATAGGCGTAAGCGGATTTTTGATTTCGTGCGCTACCTGCCGTGCAATTTCCCGCCAGGCGCTCTCCTTCTGGCTTCGCGATAGCTCAATCTTGCTTTGCTCAAGGTTCTCCACCATTTTGTTATACTCATTCACCATCAGCCCGATCTCATCATTCGACTTCCACTCCAATGGCTTATTACCGGTAAGTGTAGTGCTGCTCAAGGTGCGGGTAATAAACCGCAATGGGAACGTAAGCGATTCAACCACGTAAAACGATAGCATCGAAAACGCCATAAAGATCAGCGTAAACACGGTAAGAATGTTGGCCAATACGGTTATTTGCGTAGCATCCAATGATTGAGCTGATTCAAAAAAAGGTAAGCTGATCACACCCAGCACATCAGAAGTTTCCGGGGATCGTAATGCAAAAAAGGCGTTGTTAAAATTGAGCGAACCGATTTTATCATTCAGCACAAAAGCGATATCACCCCGGTCATAAACCCGCTCCCAGGCAGTACGGTTTAGCAAACCGGATGAAAGTAATCCTTCTGCTATGGCCGGCTGGCTTGAGGCTATCATCGTGCCCTGCCTGCTAAACACAGAAATATCTGCATCTGCAAACCGGGCTGCAGATCCCAACCCATCTTCCAGCTCAGTACGATGTTCTTCCGGGTCCTGCACATAGCTTACCAATGCAGGTAAAAGGTTTTCACCCAATACCCGAGCCTTGTTCAAGTAGTCCTGGGTGAGCTGTGTTTCCTCCGAACGTGAAACCCTGTTCAAGGTAGTAACGGCCACTACTACTAAGGGCACCGCAAAAGCCAGATAAATATAAAGCTGAATACGGGTTGCGTAATTTATTTGTTTGCCGGCAATCCAGTTCCGGATTCCATAAACCGCCAATGCCACAGCTAACAAGCTCACGCACAAAACGAAAAAGAAGGAAAAGTTAGTGAACACAAAAAAGTATGGGTACGTATGTGACGTAACCACTGCCACCTGCCCGCTATCATCCTCAACAGCAGTATGAATAAACCCATTCGTCCGAATGCCTTTACCAAACAGCTTCGTGTTTTCAAGCAGACTCAAGTCAAAATCACGTTCATAGTTAAAGTTTCCGAAGCTGCTTTGAATACGTCTATCCGCAATAAAGGCAAAGCTCTTATCCCGGTTTTCAAAGTATTCCGCAAAGCGGCTGTCAACCAGCAATTCAGGGTACACACTTTGTGGTATGGTTCGCTTTAAAGACAAATCCAGCACCACGTACCCGATCAACTGGGCAGATCGTGAAACCGGGATCATCACGAGGTAACGTTTACCGGTTTCAACCGAAGCCGAGCGTATAAAATAAATACCTTCGTACTCGGTAGCATATTGCGAATTCCCGGTTTGCTGATTCCACTCCGTCCAATGATCTACTGACAATTCATCAAGGGGTTCCTTCACCGGGGAAAACAAATGAACCTGTAAATCGTACCGGTCAAAGTATGAGCTGAGAAACACTTGTTTGATCTTCTGGCGGGCTGCCGAACGGCTAAGGAAAGGACTCGTTAACCGCGATTGAATAAAAGCATCTGCAGCTATTCGCTTCCGGCTTTCATTCAACAGGTATTCGGCCATTACATCCCGGTCAATCAGGTAACTTGCCGCAAACCTGAATTGCGATTCGGTTTTTTCTTCTTCTGAAAATCGCATCACGCTCCATGCACTCTGAATACCAAATACCACCAGCGCAAGAAAGAAATACAAAAAAGATTTAAAGGTGCTTTTGCGAACAAGATTCAGCCTCGTAAGATGCAGCACCGTAAAGTAAGGCACTGCAATTGCAATTGTTATCCAATAGTTTCGCCCTTCCCAGGTAAAATAGGCAATAAATAAAGCCAGCGCTACAGCAAAAGTAATCCCAAACCCGGCAGAACTTTTGCTGACTGCCTTGGACAACCGGACAAATACATGCGTAAAGAAAAACCCGCTGATTGTACCGGTCAGTAATGCGAAGAAAGCAAGTCCACGCAGGGTGTTAATGGATAAGGTTCGTGTAATATCCAGCGATATTTCTGAATTATGAAAGATGGTTTCAATGAACAGGAACGGATATAAAAACGAAAACAGTGCTGCGAGCAGAACGACCGAACCGGTTAAAATCTTTAAGCTACTGTTTCCCGTTCGGATCAGCTTCCGCACCACCGGCCACCTGGCATACGTAAAAAAAACATACCCGCAAATCAATACTATACCCAGCGAATTAAGCACCAGGTCTCCTACCGAAGCATTGTACGTGGACGAAGCAAACTCCTGCGGACTAAAAATATCCGATTGCCACCAGCGCGATGGAAAGTTAAATTCTACCATAGCAATACGCACAACCACGTAAGCAACTGACATCCATAAAAAAGCATACGCATACTTATGCTGCTTATGAAGCTTTCGGATCAATCCAATCAATATAAGCACCGCAAAAACAAGAACGCATGTTCCCAAAAACAAGGTAATATACTGCGGCCCTGATGCGCTAACCTGCAAGGCAAGCCTGAATGCCGGTTGATTGTTAACTGTAATTAACTCGCCTGCCGGAAAATCTATCGAAAACACGCGAACCTGGTAATGATTAAACACAGCCTCGTTCAATTGTGTCTGCAAATAGCGGTTGGCAATGGGATAGCGCCTGACTAAGGGCAGCATGGAGATAATTTCACCGGTACCATGCGCTTGTTTGATAACGATAAAATCGCCAAGTGTGGTTTGCCTGTACTGTAAAGTACCTGTATCCGAAACCATGCGGGCGTCAGGGGCAAAATCAGTTCTGCTCCAGGCCTTTATCTCGCCACTTTCATCCACCAGGTAGTGGGCGCCATTCAAAGCCGACCATGCAGCAGGCAATTGAATACCGATTTGTTTTGCTTCCTGTCGAAGCTTTACAAATTCAGACTCAAGGTTTCGGGCAATATCTTCCTTAAAATTGGTACCCTTGCTGCTATAGTACCTTTCGCTCAATAGCATACCGGCAAGACATGCGATGAAGAGAATAAACAACCATGTTTGCCGCTTAAACATGCATAACTGTTTCTTAAAAGTAAGAAATCCGGTTAAGAATTACGCAGCTTTATGGCCACCAAACCAGTAAAGCCACAGCACGCGCGAAAGCCGGAAGCTAAGCGGAGAAAACACGACTGCACCTACTACCAATCCGATGCCGTAAATCCAATCGGCAGGATCGGCCAATACATAAAGCGCCAGCCACACGGCCACCATTATCGCAACTGTAAACGCATAGCTTACAAACATGGCTCCGAAATAAAAGCCCGGCTCGGGATTAAATGATGCCTTGCAAACCGGGCATTCGGAATTCATGGCAGCAAATCGCGTAAACTGCACCAGCCGATGCTTAAAAATATTGCCCTTGCGGCAACGCGGGCACCTGGCATGCCAGATGCTGCTAAGCGTATTCGTTTCGCCTGGCATTTTTACTGGTTCGGTACCAAAAGAAGGCAATCAGGGAAATGATCAGGTAAGGGGCCGCAAACAGGTATAAAATTCCAAAGTTGATTCCTGCCGCTATTCCGATATCTCCGTTACTTACGTTGTTTTCCAGGGTGGTCCTGCACATGGCGCACTGTGCCCGGGCTGGTAGCTGAACCAGCACAAAGAACAATGTTATTACCACCAATCTCACAATCCTGTTCATAATGCCTACGTGTAATACGGACTAATCATGATGTAAACGATAACCCCGGTTATGGCTACATACAACCACAATGGAAAAGTAAATTTAGCTAACGCCTTATGTCTTTCAAAATTACCGGATAACGCCCTTGAGAAGGTGAACAAAACAAACGGAACCACCACAACCGATAAAATGATATGACTGATCAGGATCACATAATAAAATATCTTCCAGCCGCCTTCCCCACCGTAAGCCGTAGAATCGCTGGTCATGTGATACAAGACATACATGACCAGGAAAGCTGCGGATAAGCTCATACAGATTTTTATAAGCGCTTCATGCAGCTTTCGCTTTCGTTTTTTAATGGCAATTACGGCTGCTACCAGCAGCACGGCTGTAATTCCATTGGTTGTAGCATAAATCGGTGGCAGGAAGCTAAAATCATATCCCGGTATCCTGATTCTGAACAATGCCGCTACGGCAACAGGCAACACGATTGAAAGTGTAACGATTAACTTATGATACGGAGACTTTGCAGCTTCAGTCATATTTAATATTGCTTTAATAAAATACGTAACTCGACCGTTAACCTATCCGCTTCCTCCCGCGTTACCGGGGTATAATATCCCCTGATCTGTCCTTGCGTGTCGACCAATGCGGCAGTCCACGGCTTCTGCAGCAAGAAAACGCAATCAGGCCAGCGTTCATGCCTGTCAGGATCGGCCCATACAACTGTAAATGATTCCTTTAATTCGGATTTCAACCTATCCAAATTCTTTTTCACCACAAGTGACGAATCCGTAACAAACAAAACAGGCTTATTCTCGGTATTCATAATCTGCATCACAGAGTCCGGCACAAGGTAAGGGATCGGATAGCTGCCGCAACTACCGGGGACATCATCCACTCCTGTTTCATAATACACCGGTATATTGAATTCGTTTTTACCGAACTTACGCAGAAACGCGAAAATAAGCCCGGGCAGAAGCAATGCTAAAAAGAGATAGGTAAACTTTTTCGACATCAATCGGATAACATAAAAAGAAGGCTAAAGTTCGACACTTTAGCCTTCTCAATTTCATTTAACAGCTACAATTATTAAAACACCGGCATGTTGATACCTTCGTATACGAAGGCCACCAGCATCCAGACAATAAAAATTACCGGGATAAGAATTGACCAGAACAAAACTTTGGTTTCATAACGAAGGTGCATAAACTCCCCTACTATGTAGGCAGCTTTAACAATAGTCAGGGCCACGAAAATCGAGGTTCTTAATGTTCCTGCAGCCATCGTAAATGCGAATATGAACTCAATCGCAGTTACGATACCTAAAATACCTGCTACCGTCCACAGCTTTTTAATTTTCTCCTTATCCGGGGGAAGT
Organism: Cyclobacteriaceae bacterium; assembly: GCA_026129485.1. Classification (GTDB taxonomy): domain Bacteria; phylum Bacteroidota; class Bacteroidia; order Cytophagales; family Cyclobacteriaceae; genus ELB16-189. The sequence continues at coordinate 61,243 of JAHCHY010000014.1, read as the reverse complement.
ACCGTTACTTCTGGTTCATGCGCATGATGTGCCATATTCGAAAGATGTTTAAACTAAATAGAAGAAAGTAAATACAAATACCCAAACCAGGTCTACAAAGTGCCAGTACAAGCCAACTTTCTCAACCATCTCATAATGGCCTCTGCGCTCATACACGCCTGTTACCGTATTGTAATAAATAAGGAAGTTCAACAGCACCCCGCTAAACACGTGGAAGCCGTGGAAGCCTGTAATAAAGAAGAAGAAGTCTGCGAACGGCTGTGGGCCATACTGGTTGATATGCAGATTCGCCCCGGTTACTTCTTTCGTGATCCACTGGCCATTTACAAAATCCTTAACGATCGTTGGTGTATCGGTACCCACAATAAAGTGAGTCCACTCCCAAGCCTGGCAACCCAAAAAGGTAAGCCCACCGACAATAGTCCACAACATCCATTTTTCTACGGCTTTGCGATCCATCCTGTGCCCCGCCTCAACAGCCAGCACCATGGTTACCGAGCTCATGATAAGGATGAAGGTCATAATACCTACAAACACAAGCGGCAGCTCGTAGCCATGCAGGAACGGAACCGCTTCAAATACTTTTTCCGGTATCGGCCAATATTCAGTAGAGAACGTAAAATCTTTAACTAAGCCCTCATACGCCTGGTGGGATGAACGAACCAATCCGTAGGTAATCAGCAACCCGGAGAACGTAAATGCATCCGAAAGCAGGAAGAACCACATCATGAGCTTGCCGTAGCTGGCGTTCATGGGCGAATCCCCGCCATCCCAAACGCTCTTTCCGGATACTGCAGTGGCTGTACTATGTGCCATAATCAGGTATTAGGGTTTATCGGTACAATAATAGAAATACGAACAAATATAGCCAAAGTCCGCCCAAAAAATGCCAATAAGTGGTGCACATTTCCATGCTTACCATGTTTTTGGAGTGGACTTTATAACGGTAAGCAGCCACCAGGACAATCAGCAGAAAAACTATGGCGCTGATGATATGAATGGCATGAACTCCTGTAAGTACATACAGGAAAGACCCCGAAGGGTTTCCCACAAAATAAATCTTACTCGCTACCAATTCTACCCAACCCTGCCATTGCAAAATCAAAAAAGCAAAGCCCAGCACAGCCGTTACAGCTACCAGGATTTTTATATTTTCAAGATTATCTTTCTTGGCTGACCAATATGCCCATTGCATGGTAATACTACTAACCAAAATTATTACCGTTGAAATCGTGAACACACCGGGCATTTCAAAATACACCCAGTTGCCTTCTGCTTCCCGCACTATGTAAGCAGAGGTTAACGCTGCAAACAGCATGAACACGCTGCCGATAAAGAGCCACATGGAAAATTTCCTGGGCTCCATAGCCAACGGCTTTCCGGGCTCTTCTACTATCCTGAATTCCCCGGTTGTAGTCTTCTCCATCCTCATCTAAATTTTATCTAACAAATATGCGATCTGCACTACCGGCAAATAAATAAATGACCCAAACATGATACGCAAGGCAGACTGCCTGCTGCCTGTTTTCATCAGCGAAAAAGTTTGCCCGAAAAAAGCTGCTCCGCAGAGTGTGGCCACCACGGCAGAATAAATTCCGGTAATGCCAAACGTAGCGGGCAACAGGCCCAACGGAATCAGGAACAGCGTGTACACCATAATCTGGATGGCTGTATTCAAATCCTTTCCGCCTCCGGAAGGCAAAAGCTTAAACCCGGCCTTTTTATAGTCATCATCAGCCACCCAGGCAATAGCCCAGAAATGCGGAAACTGCCACACAAACTGAATCCCGAATATGATAATGGCTTCATAGGTAACTGAACCCGTTGCCGCAATCCAGCCCAGCAGCGGAGGAAAGGCCCCCGGAATGGCGCCCACAAAAACGGCAACCGGCCCTACCTGCTTTAAAGGCGTGTAAACGAAGCTGTATAACAGCATGGAAACAATGGAAAGCGCTACCGTAAGCGGGTTTGTGTAAATCCACAGGATAACCAGGCTTACAGCCATACAGATTAACGTGAAAACGGTTGCTTCGCTTACGCTGAGTCGTGCTGTTGGCAAAGGTCTGTTGCGCGTGCGGGTCATCAGGGCATCCAGATCTTTTTCAAGTATCTGGTTAATGCCTGCAGATGCCCCTGAAAGCAAAAACCCGCCTAATGTTAACATAAGCAGCACCTGCCAGTCCATATTTCCGCGTGTGGCAAGGCCATACCCGAAGGCACAGGAAAACGCTACCAATAAAGACAGCCTCACTTTCAGCAATTCCATACAGGCCCGGATTTTCGATCCGGTGTGCGTTGCAGCTGTATTAACAGGTTGTGCCATTCAAATCGTTTTTAGTCTTAAAAACAACAAAAACTGGATACCGAAGGTTACTGTGGCCACCAGCAAATGTATGGGCTGAAGAAAGGCCGGAACAGCAAAATACGCCATGCCCGCACCTGTAATCAGGGTGAGCAAAATTAGCAGAACAAGGGCAACTGTTAAAGAATTGAAGGGTGTTGTTTTGAATAATCTGTAAGCCAGGATGGCGTGAAAAAATACCAATACCCATGAAAACGAACGGTGTATTAAAAAAGCCTCACCGGTTTCCGAAATCCAGCTTGTTCGGGGTAAAAGTAAATTAGCAGCACGATCGATGGCCGCACGAACTTCGGTACCCAGCAATACCTGTATGATCAGGAGCAGCATGCAAAAAAGCAGCATCAGGCGAGTGTACTTCCCGGTGGCCAGCTCAATCGTTTCACCGCTGCGCACAAACAACCAGATTAACAGCCCTACCAGCACAAAAGCCAGCAGCATGTGCAGTGTTATGGTCCACGAGGTAAGGTTGGTGGATACTACAATAGAGCCAAACCATCCTTGTATAATTACCGTAACCAGGGTTGCGAATGCAATCCAGAACCAGGATTTGTTTGTTTTACGGAGCATGAAGCTCTGTATAAAAACGGCTATAATCAACAGGCCGATTGTTACCCCTACAATACGGTTTACATACTCAATCCAGGTTTTGGCTACATTAAAATCGGCTTCAACCAGTATGGATTTGTCATTCAGAATTGCGTTGGCTGTAGATTCAAATCCAAAAACCTGCAGGTACCACGCAAACTTCTGGTTCTTCTTGTCGCGAAATGCTGCAAATTTTTCTTTGTAATCAGCAGGCAGCTGATCGGCTGATGTGGGCGGCACCCACGAGCCAAAGCACCTTGGCCAATCGGGGCACCCCATTCCGGAACCGGTACTCCTTACAATGCCCCCTACCAGGATCAAAAAATAAACAGCCACCAGTGTTACCAGGCAAAGCCTGTGAAAACGACTGGTCGCTGTACTGATCAATGCCGGGAGCGATTAATGTTTGTCGTCCTTACCTTCTTTACCTTCTATGTTGATGGATCCGTTGTTCAGCTCCAGCTTAATGAGCTCGTTCTCATGCGGAAGATTTGACTCAGGTGTTTCGGAATAAGGTATATGCTGCGGTATAAAATCCTCTTTCGCGCCCGGCTTGCTGTAATCGTACGGCCAGCGATAAACCGCTGGTATTTCACCGGGCCAGTTACCGTGGCCGGGATTACGCGGTGTAGTCCATTCCAGCGTAGTGGAGCCCCAGGGGTTTGCCGGAGCAACTTTGCCTCTGAAAACACTGTAGATAAAATTAAACAGGAAAATAAACTGCGCACAGAGTGTAAAAATAGCAGCCGTGCTCACCAACATATTCAGGTCAGCAAAACCTTCAAATACCTGAAAGTCTGTCCAACTGTAATATCTACGAGGGAAACCTGCAATACCGATGTAGTGCATAGGGAAGAATACCATGTACACACCTACAAAAGTCAGCCAGAAGTGAATATAACCCAGGCGCTCATCCATCATTCGCCCGAACATTTTCGGGAACCAGTGATACACACCCGCCACCATGCCGAAGAATGATGCGCTGCCCATTACTAAGTGAAAGTGCGCTACCACAAAGTATGTGTCGTGCAGCTGAATATCGATAGCAGAGTTACCGAGGAAAATACCGGTAATACCACCCGTTAAGAAGAATGATACCAGACCGATGGAGAACAGCATAGCCGATGTAAACCGGATGTTCCCTTTCCAAAGGGTAGTTACATAATTGAAAATCTTAACAGCAGAAGGTACTGCAATAATCAGCGTTAACAAGGTAAAGATAGATCCAAGGAAGGGGTTCATACCCGTTACAAACATGTGGTGCGCCCACACCACGAACGACAGAATGGCAATGAACAGCATGGAGCCCACCATCGCCTTATAGCCAAAGATCGGCTTACGCGAATTGGTGGCAATAATTTCTGATGTTATACCCAATGCAGGCAGCAACACAATGTACACTTCGGGGTGCCCCAGGAACCAGAACAGGTGCTGGAACAATATCGGACTTCCGCCTTGATTGGGTAATGCTTCACCTCCAATATAAATATCCGACAGGTAGAAGCTCGTACCGAAGCTTCTGTCAAAGATTAACAACAGAGCTGCTGCAAACAATACCGGGAATGATAATATACCAATGATAGCGGTGAAGAAGAATGCCCATATTGTAAGCGGGAGTTTGGTAAACGACATGCCTTGTGTACGCATGTTGATTACGGTACTAATGTAGTTAATGCTTCCCAGCAACGAGCTCGCAATGAAGATCGCCATGGCCACCAGCCACAACGTCATCCCCAATCCTGAACCTTGCATAGCCTGCGGCAATGCACTTAAAGGCGGATAAATTACCCACCCACCGGATGCAGGGCCGGTAGAGATAAATAAAGAGATAAACATGATCACGCTCGAAAGGAAGAAGAACCAGTAGGACAACATGTTCATAAATCCGCTGGCCATGTCGCGCGCGCCAATCTGCAACGGAATAAGGAAGTTACTGAACGTACCGCTCAAGCCTGCCGTAAGCACGAAAAACACCATGATGGTTCCGTGCATGGTTACCAAAGCCAGGAAGAATTCCGGGTCAATCTTACCTTCGGGAGTTAACCAGCCGCCTAAAACAGGCTTAAGCCATGATAAGTCAGCATCCGGGAAACCTAATTGAAGACGGAACAGTACGGAAAGCGTGCCTCCGATCAAGGCCCAGGCCATACCTGTAATCAGGAACTGTTTTGCAATTACTTTATGATCTTCTGAGAAGATATAATTAGTCCAGAAGTTACCATGATGATGGTCATGCTCGTGTGCATGGTCATCGTGGTGAGGTGTTGCTGTTTGAGAATGTATATCGATAGTTGCCATGACTTACTAATATCTTTAATTTAAAGTTACCGTTACCGCTGCCTGAATCGCCTCCTGGCTGTCGGCCGGAATTCCTGCCTTTACTATTGCCGCTTCACGCTTTTCTGCGGGCACATACTTCAGGTAGTCGGGGTTTTGCTTTAGCCATGCTTCCTGCGACTTCAGCCAGTTTTCGTAATCTTCCACAGTATCGTGCACAAACACCGGAAAGCGCATAGCGAAGTGATTGCGTCCGCAAATTTCAGTACAGGCCATCTCGTAATTAAAATTCGGGTTACCGGTTTCTGAACGCATATCAGCTGTTGACTTGGTAACCGTGAACTTGAATGTAGTGTGCATACCGGGCACGGCATCCATCTTTACGCGGAAATGTGGCAGGAACACGATGTGTAAAACATCTTTTGCACGAATCACCAGCTTTACTTCTTTTCCCTTTGGAAGGTGTAGCTCCATTGACTTGAAATCATCCCAGGTGTTCTCTTCTGAAAGGTCTAAACCAAACTCATTGGATGCATCAATCATCTTGTAGTTATGCTTACCCAGCAAGTTATCCTTGCCCGGATAACGGGCCGTCCAAAAAAACTGCTGACCAATTACTTCAATCACTGCAGCATCTTTGGAGGCTTCACCGGTAATATCATTCCAGGCGCGAAGACCGCTGAAGATCAGTAATGCCAGCACAATAGCGGGGATAACTGTCCAGGCAATTTCAAGCTTATGATCATCGGCAAAAAACGCTGCCTTTCTTCCCTTCTCATAACGGTATTTGAAGGTAAACCAGAACATCACAATAAAAATCAGCACAAAAGCCACTACTGTTACGGCCATGGTTACCCAGAACAAATAATCGGTTACTTCTCCGTGCTCGGAAGCAACGGGCAAATTGTACGAATCAAAATGAGCATAGGAATACCAGAAAAATCCGACCAACCCTGCAATCATAAAGAGCATGAACAAATAGGCATGAACGGAATTGGAAGACGAGATATCTTCATCCTTTTCTTTTACCAGCTCCACCAGGTTCCCGATCCTGAATATGAAATACAGGATGGCCAGCACCAGTACGATCCCTAATACGATTATAAACGTAAGCATATAAGTTATTTGTTCAGCGTTTCAATTAAATGTGATGATGCAAGCTTTCCTCCATCATGGGGTGATTCTTCGCCACCAATGGCATTTTGGATAGCGCGTTTAATGCCACCCACAGGAACAAAGCAAAGAAGATAAAGGCCAAACCGATTTCGAGCAGGCCAACACCACCGTTGTATTGCATCACTCCGGGTGTAATCATGTTATAGAAGTCAAACCAATGTCCAACAATTACAATCGGACAAATCACTTTCAGCATAGACATGTGCCGTTTTGCATCCCGCGTCATCAATAATAAGAATGGCAGCACGAAGTTCAGCACCAGGTTCAGGTAAAATATCCAGGAATACGGTGAATGCTTCATCCGTTCAACGAAGTACACCGTTTCTTCGGGAATGTTGGCATAATAAATCAACAGGAACTGGCTGAACCAGATGTACGTCCAGAATACGCTGAACGCGAAAACAAATTTGCCCAGGTCATGCAGGTGATTGGCATTTACCATTTTCAGATAGCCGGCATCTTTCAGGTACACGACAATAAGTGTAATTACCGCTAAACCCGTTACCCACCAGCTCGCAAACACATACCAGCCAAACATGGTGCTGAACCAATGCGGGTCAATGCTCATTACCCAGTCCCAGGCAGCTACGGATGAGCTAACGGCAAAGATGACGAGGAATACTGCCGATAATTTCCTGGCCGAATACCAGTGCTGTGTTCCACCGTTAATGTCTTCCGCAAGCATCTGCTTCCTGATCAGGGTGTAGAACCAGTACCACAATCCAAAGAACAACACCATCCTTAAAATATAGAAGGTAGGGAAACCGCCCTTTGTGCCTAACCAGAAAAAGTAAACACTCTTTTGATCTAATATGGTATCATAGTCGGCTGAATGCGGATCGTACAGATCATGATGTGTCCAATGGAAAATATCTCCCTTTGCCACAAACCAGATAATTAACATCAGGACACCGGCAATCGGAATCCACTGCCCCATCGCCAGCGGTATGCGTTTGATCGGGGCGGACCATCCTGCCTGCGCGGCATACTGAATGGCTACAAAGAACAACCCGATAATACCGATACCGGCAAAGAAAATGTTGTTATGCCAAAGTGAGGTGTAAATTCTCTTCAACCAGGGATCGCTTCCATGATGCCCACCGGCTTCAGCAGCAGCCTCATGTTCGGTGCTGGCCACCAAAGACTTGGTTACCTCAATTGTTCCATGATCAGCACCTTCGTGGTGTCCACCGGATTTAGCTAAGAATATGCCCAGCACAAAAAGCACCACGCCTACACCCAACAGGATAAGAATGTTTCTCTTTGCTTCCGGTTTAAAAATATACTGTTCGTCTGCTGCCATTGATTGTATGATCTAAGTAGAGATTAATTCTTTTGAAGTTGTTTTACGTAACGGGCAATTTTCCAACGATCTTCTTCGCTTACCTGCGATCCGTGCGCACCCATCAAACCTTTTCCATACGTAATCACATGGAATATATGACCTTCGGTAACACCCTTAATTGCATCACCGGTAAGGTTGGCCACTCCCGGGTATTTATCGGCTACCTTTCCATCGCCAGCGCCTTTGGCACCGTGGCAATGCTTACAGTTAATATCGTACAGTAATTTACCCTGCTCCAGCAAAGCCGGGGTTTCCTGCAACGGGTTCACCAGCCTGTTTGCCAACCGTAAGCCGGTAGTATCATTCGCACCGCGATAGGGTAACCATCCATTATCTGTTCTGCGCACAGTGTTAGGGGCAGGCAGCCTCATGTTCATGCCAAAAGGATTGAACTTGTTGGTGTTATAATATTCCCCGCGTCCGTTGTCCAGCGAATTAACCCAAACTCCATAATTCTCATCCGTAATCTGGGTAAGCGGTTCGTAGGCTACAGAGTGGTACATGTTGGGCGCATACTCCATTCCCTGGTAGTCGCCCCCGGCTTTACACCCGGCTAACAACAAGGCCGCAGCCACACCCCATATTCCTGACTTTATACGCATATTCGGCATAATTAAAAATTCTTTTCGTTTACTTCCGATGCTCCATTGGCTTTCAGAATCTGGCCAATTTCTTCCTTGCTCATTTTGTTGGCAGTCAAATCAATAGCCATTACATGCTTATCGTCTGTACTGCGAATGTCATACGAGCGCGGTGTTTTATAGGGCTTCATATCGCTTACAATAAAAAAGGTAGCAACCATACCGAGGGCGGAAAGCAATACCGTAAGCTCGAATGTTACCGGGATAAAGGGAGGCAATGAAACGAAGTTCTTACCACCAATGATCATGGGCCAATCGAAGCCCAGCATCCATATCTGCATAACCAGAGCCAGTATGGTACCGGTTAGGCCGAACAGGAAAGCGGCAATGGGCAAACGCGAACGCTTATAGCCCAGCGCTTCATCTAACCCGTGAACCGGGAAAGGCGTGTACACCTCGTGAATCTTTACGCCTTTTCCACGAATGCCTTCAACGCCATGAAGCAATATATCTTCATCGTCAAAAATACCTACCAGAAATTTTTCGCCAGTGCTGCTCATATTAATGCTTCTTTTCGGAAGATGATTTAATAATACTTTTTACCTCTGCCATATTGATAACCGGGAAGAATTTGGCAAACAGGAAGAAGGCTGTAAAGAACAAGCCGAACGTAAAGATGTATTCACCCAGATCGTACATGGTTGGATAGAACATCGACCAGCTTGACGGAACATAATCGCGGTGGATAGAGGTAACAATGATCACGAAGCGCTCGAACCACATACCGATATTTACAATGATGGACAGCACAAACGTTGCTGCAATATTGGTCCTGATCTTCTTGAACCAGAAGAGCTGCGGAGAAATTACGTTACACGTCATCATAGACCAGTACGCCCACCAGTACGGCCCTGTTGCCCGGTTGTAGAAAGCATAGAATTCTGCCGGAACCATACCATACCAGGCCACAAAGAATTCAGTGATGTAGGCAATACCCACAATTGAACCGGTAATGATGATCACAATGTTCATCAGCTCGATGTGGTAAATCGTAATGTAGTCTTCCAGCTTGAACACTTTGCGGGTTACAATCAACAGGGTAAGCACCATTGCAAAACCGGAGAAGATCGCGCCAGCCACGAAGTATGGCGGGAAGATGGTGGTATGCCATCCGGGTACTACGGAAGTTGCAAAGTCGAACGATACGATGGTGTGTACAGAAAGCACCAGCGGGGTTGACAGGCCCGCCAGAATAAGCGCTACCGATTCGTAACGCATCCAGGTTTTGGCTGCGCCATCCCATCCAAAGCTAAGCGCATTGTAGATAGCCGCGCGGGTCTTGTTACCCATGCGAGTGGCGCGGTCGCGGATCACGGCAAAATCCGGGATCAGCCCGATGTACCAGAATACTAATGAAACGGTAAAGTAAGTCGAGATCGCAAACACATCCCACAGCAACGGTGAGTTAAAGTTTGCCCAAAGCGAACCCCAGGTATTGGGCAACGGAAGCGCCCAATAGAAGCCTAACCACAAACGGCCCATGTGCGCCAGCGGGAAAGTTGCCGCACAGATAACGGCAAAGATGGTCATCGCTTCCGCTGCGCGGTTAATGGACATTCTCCACTTCTGACGGAACAGCAACAAGATGGCCGAAATAAGCGTACCTGCGTGACCGATACCCACCCACCATACGAAGTTGGTGATATCCCAGGCCCAGCCTACTGTTTTGTTCAATCCCCACACGCCTATGCCTTCCCACAGCAAGGCAGCCAGGCAGTAAAAGCCAAACGCAAAAAGAATAAGCGATATGCCCATAGCTATCCACCATAAGGTGGTTGGCTTGTTCTCCACGTGCCTGCTGATATCTTCCGATACATCGCGGACCGTTTTACCGCCCGTAATTAATGATTCACGTACTGATGAAGTTGCTTGCATACTTTAGTTCGTATCAGTTCCTGTTCAAATAGTTTATGCGTTCTTAGATTCCTTATCCTTATTGCGGATTTTGGTGAGGTAGAAAATATTCGGCTTCACCCCTATTTCTTCCAGCATTCTGTAAGCACGCGGATTCGTTACTTTCTTATCGAACCCGTAATCCACTACCTGCTGTTTCTTACCATCAATCTCAACCTCTTTGTATTGGGTTTCGATGCCCAGCAGCTTGCTGATTTTGCTTTCAGGGTCGTTCATATCGCCAAACAGGATGGCCCCGGTAGAGCAGGCCGCCTGGCAAGCCGTTACCACTTCACCATCCTTCAATGGCCTTCTCTCTTTCTTGGCATTAAGCTTACCGGATTGAATGCGCTGCACGCAGAAAGAACATTTTTCCATTACACCGCGTGAACGTACCGTAACATCGGGATTCAACACCATGCGGCCCAGGTCTGTGTTCATGGCAGGGTTAGCCTGCAAAAACTTCTGGTTATCGTGGTATTTGAACCAGTTGAAGCGTCTTACTTTATAAGGACAGTTGTTGGCACAATACCGTGTACCGATACAACGGTTATACGTCATCTGGTTAAGGCCTTCCGTGCTGTGCGTGGTGGCAGCCACCGGGCACACTGTTTCGCAGGGTGCGTTGTTACAATGCTGGCACATCATCGGCTGAAATACTACCTCCGGGTTTTCGGCAGCTTTTTCCATTCCACGATAATCATCAATCTCGGCATCAGAAGTATAGTAGCGATCGATACGCAGCCAATGCATTTCCCTGCGGTTGATCACTTCCTGCTTACCTACCAGCGCCACATTGTTTTCTACATTACAGGCTACCACACAGGAGCCGCAACCCGTACAGGTATTCAGGTCGATGGCCATACCCCAATGGTGATTCTTATAATCATGACCCTTCCACAAGCTCAGGGAACCGGGCGGCACTTTCTTATCCCACGAGGTAACCTTAGGCGCTTTGTTATTCCACTCCTGCGGATTGGCTAAGTAGTCCGTTAACAAGGATTCCTGCACTACGTTTGCACGGCCCATGTACGTCTGGTGAATCTGGGTTTGTGCAATCTGGAAATCCTCATCGGTTTTCTCAATTTTTACGTCCGATGTAATGCTGTACCCTACTGTTTCACCAAGGGCAAGCAGCGGGTATACATTTGCACCAATATCTTTTCCTACCAATCCGACTTTAGTACGACCATACCCCAAGGCAATGCCCAAGGTGCCTTGTGCCTGGCCGGGTTGAACCAAAGCTGCTACTGTTACCGTTTTACCATTGGCTGTAAGCTTTACTTTTTGCGTTCTGCCCTCGGCATCATTTTCAATACCAAGCGCCTCGGCATCTTTCAACGAAAGCGTTACATAATGATCCCACGTAGCTTTTGTGATCGGATCAGGCAGTTCCTGCAACAACGGGTTGTTAGCCTGCGAGCCATTCCCTACTCCGTAGCTTTCCTGGATCACCAATTCAAAACCTGAATTGGAAGCTTTATAGGTTGAAGCAATGGCAGACAACGCGGCTTCTACATTTCCATTGAATGAATAGGCTGTTCCGCTACCTGGAATTTCGAATACGCCATCGTACAAGCACTTATCCCAGAAGCCCTGGAAGTCGGTACCGGAAAAGAAACGATTTTTCCAGTACTGCTGCACAAATGAAAAATAGTCCGTATCGGCTTCACCCGCCCACACCAGCAAGCTTTCCTGCACCTGGCGGGTCTTGAAAATAGGTGTAATGGCCGGTTGAGAAAGACTGAATGAATTCAGCTTCGGCTCTGCATCGTTCCAGGATTCCAGGTAATGATGATCGGGAGCGATATATGCTGTTGAAGAAGCTGTTTCGTCTGGCGTGGCTGACGTGGAAACCGAAAGCGTTAAACCTTTCAATGCTTTTTCCAGCTCTTCACCTTTGGCATAATCATAAACCGGGTTACAGTTGTAGAAGATTACGCCATCAATTTTACCGGATGTTACCTCGCTTACAAAAGCGGCCATCTCCTCATCATTACCCTGGCGGAACTTAACCGGGGCAGCGGTATTGATGGTAGCACCATAGCTACCTAATAAATTATTGATCGCATTTACTACAACCTGGACGGATTTGTCGTTCGATCCGCTAACCACCAGCGCTTTGCCCGCATTGGCTTTTAGCTCGGCAGCAACTTTTTCGAGGTACTGAATACCTTCTATGCCGGTTGAGCCGCTACCTGAAATCAGCTTATAAAGCTGTGCTACCACCAATCCTTCCTGCGAAGGTTTGATGGCTGTACGATAATCTGAATTTGCACCCGTTAACGACAGGTTTGATTCAAATGTATATAAGCGCGACATTTCCTTTTTATCGGGAGTGATCTCGCGATTGGCAGCAAACTGCTTGGTAAACTCAATTGGCGATAACCACGAGCCGAGGAAATCGGCACCGATGCTTACAATTACTTTGGCTTTACTGAAATCGTAAGACGGAATAATGGCTGCACCCAATGATTCCTGGTTTGCTTTTACAATTCCGTAATAAGAAACCGGGTCATATTGCACCACTTTAGTGGTTGGATATTTGGCCACAAACTTGTCAATAGCTGCCTTGGTGCTTGGGCTCAGAATGGTATTGCTTACAATCCTGATCTGACCACCTTTAGCCGAGATTTCACCCAGTTTGGCAATTACTTCATTATCGATGGTTTCCCAATCAGCGCTCTTCTCTCCTGCACGCGGGCCGCGAAGCCTGTAGTTATCGTATAGCGAAAGCACCGAAGCTTCAACTTGTGCGCTTGTTCCGCCCAGGGTAACTTTTGAAAGGCTGTTACCATCTATTTTAATCGGGCGGCCATCCCTTACCTTAACTACAATGCTGCAATAATCGCCACCATTAATATAGGTGCTGGCGTAATAGTTGGATATTCCGGGATCAGCATCAACAGGCTTGGCCACATAAGGAATTGCTTTACGGATAGGAGCCTCGCAAGCCGCCAATGAAGCGGCCGCTACACTAAAGCCCATCATCTTAAGAAAATCCCTGCGCGAATGCCCCGCATCTTCCTCTACGGCAAGATCAACAAACTCCTTGTCTGCATGCTTTACAAACTTGGGGTCGTTTTTCAGTTGGGCTAATCCTTTCCAGTATGTTTTTGTAGTCATATATTCAAAAAATCCGGTCGAGTTCGATTATTTATATTTTAATAATGGCACTTGGCACATTCCAAACCACCAATATCTTCCACTTTCAAAGACTTCTTGCTGTTGTGCAGCTCCAGCAGCTTGTCGTAATACTCATTGCCTTTCGTGTTCACATCTGTTTTGCGATGGCAGTCAATGCACCAGCCCATCGTTAACAATGAATATTGCTTCACTACATCCATTTCTTCAATCGGGCCGTGGCAGGTCTGGCACTGGATGCCGCCCACATTATTATGCTGGGCATGATTGAAGTAAGCCAGATCAGGCAGGTTGTGGATACGCACCCATTCAATCGGCTTCTGCTTTCCGGTATAAGATCCTGTGGCGGGATCATACCCGATGGCTGCGTATATCTTGCTGATCTCAGTTGTGCCGGTGTTGGTACCCTCGCGAATCTGCGAGTGGCAGTTCATACAGATATTGGCTGAAGGAATGTTGGCTTGCTTACCTTTTAATGCACCGGTATGGCAATAGCGGCATTCAATCTCATACTCGCCTGCATGAATTTTATGCGAGAAGGCAATCGGCTGCCGGGGCTGATAGTTTTGCTGAATACCAATGGTGTAAAGACCATCGATTACGTTCTTAAATGTAACGGATGCCACCAGGAATATGACGATAAATATAAAGCCGGAGCTCTTAACAAATGAGTTGATTGTATATTTAGAGTGAACGACCTCCTTGTCTTCTTCACTTAAATCCCTTTGATCAAGATATTTTTTAAGCGCGTTGATGATAAGGCCGAGGATGATCAGCAGCAATACTAATATTACCACCAGCCCGATGAGGATAGCATTCAGGTAACCGGTAGGAACACCTGGTGTTTCAGGTTTCTCACCCCCATTATCTCCCTTAGGTTGATCAACTTTAGCCGCATCGGCTTTTACATACGCCAGTATGCTCAGGATTTGCTCATCGGTGTAGCTGGTAAAAGCCGTCATCTGGCTTTTATTATACTCTTCATAAATCTTTACCGCGTAATCATCGCCACTGGCAATAACCTTGGCCGGGTTTCGTACCCAATCAATAATCCATTTTACGGAAGGAGCGCGATCTTCAACCCCTGCCAGCGCAGGACCTACCAGCTTCTGCTTTACACGGTGGCAGGATTTGCAATTGCCATTGAACAACGCCTCGCCTGCACTGATGGCCTCAGGTTCGGTTGGGATAGTTTGAGCAAAAGATGAAAGATTGAATAATAAAATGAGCGCGAAAGTGAGGATCGTAACGGGACGAGATAATCTTTTCTTCATCGTGGCACGTTTAGAGATATCCGCTTTTTTACGGAATCGCACAAATCTACATGCCAAATGCCTCATTTCAAATTAATTTTAGTGAGTGGCACAATAATTTTGAAGTGAGATAGAACACGTATCACACCCTTGTTTTCAGGTAGCGCACAGCATCTTTGAATCAGCTTTTGACTTAGGTCTGCCTGTGAAAATCAAGCTAAATCTTATTTAGAATTAATTTAAACAACAGCCCGGTTAGAAATACCGCCATTCGCATTGGTTAGTATTCTCATTTACATGATTTTAAGATCGGGAATAACCCAAACTGTAACTGGCATGGCCTTATGCAGCTCAAAAAACTGGCTAATTACAACGCTGTATTTACAGCGCATGGTTCATAAAGTGTAACCAATACGTATAAGATTATAGCTATACTTTGTGCCCGGATACGTGGCTAAAAATAGATGTACCTAAAGCTTAACCCGGTAAGCACCAACCCCACGGCCAGCACGGTTACCAATACAATATGAAATGCCATAGCCGGAAGATTCTCTTCAGACAATTTTGGAATAATGAAGAATCGTGCATGTATGGCCAGCATTATTGTGCCCGTCAGCAGGCCAAGCTTTATCCAGAGGTATTGATGATGCACCGAGGCGAGGCTAAACCATTGCGCGGGCGGAATATACTTACCCGCCATCCATAGCCCGGTTATAACCTGCACCAGCAAAGCCGGTATACCTATTCGTTCAAAACCTTTTTCGAACGAAGTGATCACGTTCACATCTTTTGTTTGTAAGGCGCGCGGCAAAAAACCAAGCGAAAGCACCAGGTGGCCTCCTACCCAAACCGATGCACCTAATACGTGCAGCAAGATCAGCCACTTCATAAATCCTTTTTTGAAAAAATGCGCATCGAGAATATGACCGGCCACAGCACCCACAACATCAGCAACGAAATGGAAAACACGATCCCGAGGCTGCTTCCAAAAAAGTCTTTATAAAAAGCACCGGTGTAGCCCATCAGCGCAGCAATATCCAACTGAAGCAGCATAATAATACGGGCCAGGTCAACCGGGTTAAAGGCGATCAAGGTTACGGTCAGCTTTTCCAAGGGGTAATCGCTGAAGGTATAGATCACCCACAGCAGGATGCCATCATAGATCAGTGAAAAGTAAAACCAGAACAACAAGGCAATACCAATGGCTTTGGCTTTATCGCGTGTCAGAACGGAAGAGAAGAATGCAAGCGATACAAACACCAGCGTAAGAAAAATGCCGGTTATCAATAATGTGGAAACAGGTTGCCAAGCGCCATAGATTATAAAAGGAAAGCCCACTCCCACCACGTAGGCCAGGCAAAGCGAGGATGCTACGGCTATGTACTCGCTTAAGAATATTACCCTGCGGTTAACGGGTTGCGCCAGCATCAGCTCAATAAATTCATACGAGTTAAAAAAATGTATGGTGGAGAAAACCACACATACCAAAGGCACAGCCATCAGCACTACATTCATCAGGCTTAGCACCACTTTTCCAAAATCACCGTCCAGCTGGAAGAACGCAAACGTGCACACCAGCAGGAAAGCCGTATAAAAAATGATAAACCGCGTGCGCAGTATATCGTAGAACACATATTTAATGATGCGGGTCATGGCTCTACATCGGTTACTGATTCCAGCAGCTCGCGTTGCCGTATCAGCGTAGCGATCGCCCTGTTTAATTTAGATTCACCGGTTTCTCCCTTCAATGCCGCGATAGACTTATCGTATTGAACCCGCCCTTCAAACAAATACACGGCTTCGGTTGCAATTTCATCCAGGTCGTTCAGAATGTGGGAGGTGATGATCAACAGCTTTCCCATACGCTTTTCGCGAATGATTTTTTCTTTCAGGATTTCTACTGAAACAGGGTCGAGCCCGGCAGTCGGTTCATCGAGGATCAGCACAGGCGCATGAAACAGGAAAGCCAGCGAGGCGCTTACCTTTTGCCGGGTGCCGCCCGATAGCGCATGCATCCGCTTGTCGAATATCTTGTACAGCTTAAAGGCATCCATCAGCTCTTCATCAGTTTTGATCTTATCCTTGCGGATGTGCTTCATCATCTCGAAAAGCTGACCCACACGCATATTCTCCGGGTAGCGCCCGATCTGCGGCATGTAGCCGATCTTCTCGCGGTATTTCCAGTCATTAAAAATACTCTTGCCTTCAAATTGAATATTGCCTGAAGTGGGCACTACAAGCCCGAGGATACTTTTAATTAAAGTAGTCTTGCCCGATCCGTTGGGGCCGATAAGCGCATAGCTTTTTCCGCCTTTTAATTCCAGCGAAACCTCGTTGAGCGCAGAAAGCGATCCGAAATTCTTGGATATTTTATCAATTAAAATCATACGGTCGCATAGCGGGTAACGGGTCTATTAAGTTTTCGGGTGTAAGCACCGGAATGGCTTTCTCGGCCCGGTCTAACAAAAGCACGAGGAAGCTGCGCCAGAGTAAAATAGCCTGGGGCATTCGCTCTACAATAGTACCATACATGCTGATGGGCCGGTACGGTACATCTCCGGTCTTATCTTTATTGAGATCATAGCCCTCATACCGATCCCAGTAATTGGCTTCGATCTTATTCAATACGAGACTGCCATTGGTTACGAGGTCGAACGTGTTTTGCTGAAAGTTATTTTGAATGATTTCGTTGTCATCGCAACTGGCCTGTAACTTCAGCGCATAGCCGTTCTGATTAAACCGGTTGTGCTGAATTTTATTCCGGCTGCTCCCTTCCATGAATATTCCAACAGAGTTTTCTGCAAAGGAATTGCCTGTAATAAAGCTGTCGCGTATATCTTTCAGCAACAAGCCATACGCGGATGGTCCCCAGTTATGAATGAACGAATTGTTCACCATCGTAACTTCTCGGGTGTACATAACGGCCACGCCTGCCCCGTTATCCTTAAATGTATTGTTGCGGTATTCATTTTTATGCGAGAACATGAAATGCAATCCATAACGCATATTGCCCTCGCTGTGATTATGGGTAATTAACGAGCTGGTAACAAACTCAAAATAAATTCCATCGCGGTGGCCCTCCACGCGGTTGTTGTGGATGGTAATATGATCGCATTTCCAGAGGTGAATACCGTTACCGATCTGGTGCTCAGCTTCCGCTTCGGCCTGTAATTGATTTTCTTCAATCCACACATGATTTGAATTAGCGAGGTAGATTCCAAAAAAAGTATTATCAAACTTATTCTGCAGAATACGAACCCGGCTCGACTCCAGCAGCTTGATAGCGGCCAGATCGTTTATGCTGGCAACACCTGTATTGATAAACTTCAAACCCTGAATAACAACCCCGTCTGCATGAATGGTGAAAATTTCATATTGATTTTCGCCATCCAGCACGGGATAGCTTTCGCCCAAAATTACCAGCGACTTTTGCAGAATGATGTTCCCTTCACGGTACACACCCGGACGGATTAATAATGTATCGCCCGGTTTTGCCAATGCAACCGCATCTTTAATACGGGTAACCCGCTCCTGCAAGCCCACCGGAATAACAGCAGCCTTAGCCGAAAGGCAAGAGATTATAATTGCTATGACAAACCCTGTTCTCATCTTCAAAAAAGCACAAGCATTATTTGAATTGGGTTTGCACTTCTCCCCAGCTCATTAATATGCCGCTCCACTCTTTTTTATACTGCCGGGTGGCTTCTTCCTGCTCAAAAGCAGCCACCTCGCTGGCCATAGGTGTGCGAATGTTATCCGACTTCAGGTACCATGCATGGTGCGCATCAATCAGCATTTCAGGATTGGCAAAATCCACCACCTGTATAAACTTAAAATCAGAAACATCTTCATACCCGGAATTGTAAAAGCTCAGCATGCAGTTCAGGTCGTCAAACTTGTAGACCTTGCCTTTTTGCGTTACCAGCTCCGCACCAAACTTTCTGTCCATTAAGGTCATCTTGCAGGTATAGCAGGCATCACGGCCAAATACCAATGGTTCGGGTTTGGCCGTGCACCCGATCATTCCACCAATCAATATGCTCAATAGGAATAATCTCAATCTCATACTCTTTTCTTAGAGGTGTATAATTCAAAGCCCAGTGTTCCCAAAACCAGGATGCCCGATATAATAAAAATCCATCCGCCCACATCCGGCCCCGAGAAAGCCGTGAAGTTTAATAACTGCTTGGTTCCGATAAGGGGTGGCTGGTACGACATACCAGGAATATTAATGGCAGCCGTAGGATCGAGGTTGTGGCCGTAATCATAACCCCATAACCAGAAGTCAACCAATGCTGCCGTTGCCGTTGCAATCAGTAGAACACTGTACATCCACAACAAAAACCTGCGATTGAGCGCTGCTGTTATTAATCCAAACCCGATCAGAAAGCCTACAATGTAGATCATGTATCCGAACTCGGGGAACATTTCTACATCAATGTGCTTCATGCCAATGTAATGGTTAAGCGCGCTGATCACCTTCACATCACCGGTAATGGTATTGATCCATATCTTCATCGCCAACCCTTCGGGGTATTGTGGCGCCCACATCAAAATTTGCCATAGCGGTACATAATAAGCGCTTATCATCATTAAGGCAGCGAGGGCTACGAGCAAACGGGATACTGGTCTAAGCGTTTTCATTTCAAATCTTTTTTAGAGAACCCCGCATCCGCTTACGCGGAGCGGGGTTTTTCAACCCGGAAACTATGAATACAAACTCACCTATACAGATGAGATCTACAGACCAGCCCCACTGGCCTGATCTTCGATTTTACCGGTTGAAAATTTTAAAGGAACATTGCTGCCCGCAGGCGATACGCGGATATACCCTTGCATTTCCTGGTGCAATGCCGAGCAAAAGTCTGTGCAATAGAAAGGGAATACACCTATGGAAAGCGGCTTCCATTTAAGGGTAGTGGTTTCACCCGGCATAACCAAAATCTCCGCATTGTTTGCTCCTTTTACAGCAAAGCCATGCGGCACATCCCAATCCTGTTCGAGGTTGGTAACGTGGAAATATACTTCATCGCCTAACTTTACACCTTCAATATTGTCTGGAGTAAGGTGCGAGCGGATGGCCGTCATATACACATGCACCTGGTTTCCTTTACGCTCAACCCGCGCCTGGCCTTCACCCAATGCAGCATAAGGATGTTTGTTTTCCTCCAGCTTGTAAATCTTGGTTGAGTTTGGCATCACTAATTCAGCCGGTATCGATTCGGCATAGTGCGGCTCCCCGGTTGTCGGGAAGTCAAGAATCAGCTTCATCTTGTCGCCTGATATATCATACAACTGCGCGGATTGTGTCAGCTCAGGGCCTGTAGGCAGGTAGCGGTCTTTGGTAATCTTGTTGTACGCTACTACATATTTACCGTACGGTTTTGTAGTGGGGCCTCCCGGTACCGACAGGTGCCCGATTGAGTAATAGGTAGGCACACGATCCAGCACTTCCAGCGATTGCACATTCCACTTCACAATTTCGGAGGATACGAAGAAAGAAGTATAGGCATTGCCATTCGCATCAAACTCGGTATGCAACGGGCCCAGGCCGGGCTTCTTCACTTCGCCATGTAAAGCGGCTTCGTATTTGATAACCGGAATACCGGCAAACTCTCCCTCAAAATCTTTATTGGCAATAGCCTGTTGTATTTTTGTGAACGAGAAAACAGGAATCAGGGCAGCCAGCTTACCACTACCCACAATGTATTCGCCTGTCGGGTCGGTATCGCAGCCATGCGGTGATTTAGGACAAGGGATAAAATAAATAATGTCTTTCAGCTCGGCAGGATCTAACTGCAACACTTCATTCATAATATTAGATACACCGGTGTGTGTATGTTCATCCCAAACATTGTGGGCGTATTTGGCTTTTGTGATCTGGCCTTTTCCTGCCCTGATGTATTCTTCCGCTTTTTTCCAGTTTACCGCCATAATAAAGTCTTTATCCTTTTGCGAAGCGTTTACTTCCAAAAGTGTATAGGCCTGTTCGGTATTGTAGGTAGAGAAAAAGAACCAGCCGTGCGATTTTCCTTTACCCGCGCGGGCAAGGTCAAAGCTTACACCCGGAGTTTTCAACTGAAATGCAATCTTCATTTTGCCATCAGCAGGATCAACCGAAATAAAGCTAATGTAACCTTTGAAGTTTTCCTTGAACGAGCTGATCGGAACATCGGTTTTATCGCCTACCGGCACGCTAAAGCGTGTACCCGCTACTACATACTCTGTATTTTCGGTAATAAAGGGTGATGAGTGATTGCCACCGCTATTGGGCAGCTCCAGTATTTCTACTGTTTTAAAGGTCTTCATATCCACCCGTGCCACACGTGGTGTGTTGTTGGCATTGCCGAATGCCCACCGGCCATCGTGCTCGCCTTTGGTAGTGGATAATGCAATGTGGTGCAGATCGTCCCAGGGTACAAATCCATGCGAGGTATTGAGCATGGGTATGGTTTCTTCGCTATAGCCCCAACCGCTTTCCGGGAACTGCGAGAAAACCGGGATGATGCGGAACAGTCTTCCGGACGGAAGCCCGTAAATGCTCATCTGGCCGTTGAACCCGCCTGATACTACATTGTAGAACTCGTCATATTTTCCGGGAGGCACATAAGCCTTTGATGCGGCATCGCCCATTGAAATACTGGCCGGGGCCTTTGGCTTGCAACCTTGCCACACTACCACAGTGGCCAGTACAACCAATGCCGTAAGCGTGCGATATATTATTTTAGTTTTCATAGTGTTAATATTAAAGTGTTGAGATTATTTCTTGTCGGGAGGCAGCAATACGGTGTCGATTATATAGACAATCCCATTCGAGCCACGGGCTGAGCCCAGCACATTGGCCCCGTTAATGGTGATCTTCCCGTCTTTCTTGCTGAGGGTTACATTATCCAAGCTTACCTGGTTAAGCGTCATACCATCCCGGATCATATTTTCAGTAAGCACACCTACATAAACATGATATTCGAGGATGGTGCGCAACTGTTCTTTGTTCGCTGGTTTGGTTAGTGTTTCTACTGTACCGGCAGGGAGCTTATCAAAGGCAGCATTGGTTGGCGCGAATACCGTAAACGGGCCTGCATTGGAAAGCGCATCCACATATTCAGCCGCTTTAAGGGCAGCAACCAATGTGGTATGATCGGGCGAGCTGACAGCAATCTTTACAACATCCTGTTGTGAGTCATCATCTTTTACATTGGATTGCCCGCCTGCCGGGGCCTCGGCAACAGATGCTGTTTCGGTAGTGGCTGTTTGCTGGCCGCAGGCGAAGGCAAACACGGCAAGAATTAAAATATATTTTTTCATAGCTGCATAGTTTAAGTCTGTCTATTTCTCGCCATCGTTCTGGCGCATGAATTCAAGTATATCGCGGGCATCTCCGATCGACACGTTCTGATTCGGCATCCGCATCAGGCAAAGCTCAAGCAGCTTCTGCGCTTCCGGATCCTGATCCAGCATCACATCCACATTGGTGATCATGTTCATGATCCACTCCGGCTTCCGGTTCTTGGTAATATTTTTCCAGCCCGGGCCTACAATCCGCGTTTCATCCAGCTTGTGGCAGGACAAACATTTCATTTCATAAATAGCCAGCCCCCGCTTGATGCGATCCTGTTCGAGGGGAGTATTAAGGGTTACTTTTTTCACAGCCCCTATTCCTTTTGTAGGATCGGTAATAGCCTCCACGGCACTTTTATTCAGGTCGGGCTTTTCTGTAATGCTTGCAGGCTTGTCTGGTGCGCAGGCAAGCATGAGCGCTGCCACGCTTGCTCCAATCAGGTATTTCGCTGTAGTCATAGTAGGTAATTTTATTTAGAGTGTGATTTTTCTTCCAACCAGCTTTACTTTCCTTTCTTCTTCCATTCTCTTCACCGTGCGGATTACCGTTTCTACCCTTAAGCCGCTCATGTCTGCTAACTGCTGGCGGGTAAAGGGCACCTCGTATGTATGCTCCTGCTGAATCGCTCCTGCTTCCTTCCTGTTTTTGGCTGCATCCTCTTTTAAGTATTGCAGCAAGCTCATGATGCGGTGCTCCGGATCATAAAATGATATTTCAGAGAGTATCATGGATTTGTAGCGAAGGCGCTGACACAACACCTTATCCAGTTGAAGGTGTATCTCAAAGTTTTCGCGCAGCAGCGTAAGAAACTTTTCTTTCGACAGCTTGATTACAACCGTTGGCTCTAATGCGATGGCATGGCTCGGATAAGGGAACGAGCAAAGTAAAGGCGGCTCGCCAAAACTGTCATTGCTTTTGAATACTCCCTGGATAAGCTCCTGGCCATCCGGGCTACTCGTGATCATTTTAATGGCGCCACAGCGCACCTGGAAATAGTTCAATGCTTCTTCGCCTTCGCGGAAAAGCACTTCGTCTTTCTGAAGGTTGATTTCCTTTGCACCGTAACGCTGTAAAACTAATGGATCAATCATGAGCGGGTAGATTTTCTTAATCAAACCTACCCTTGAGGGGAGCGGCAAAAAATGATTTTCATCAGCAGGAAACATGACTTCCCTTAAGAATGCCCCTAAAAAAGGATTCCAGATGGAATTGTATTCCGTGAGGCTTGATGGTACGCTATTCTTTTTCATAGCATTGACCACCAAATATTATGACTGTCTTATTTTTCGTTTATGATCCTGATCATAAACGCAGAAAAATCGTTTGAATGGCAGAAAAAAAATTGAAGTGAACGCAAGGCTTGCGTTTCACTTCAACTGTTGTTAACCAGGATCAGGTTACATCATCTGGAGTTACGCAAAAACACGACCTCGAATGTCAGACAGAGCTTGTCGAAGTCTTTTTTGGTTCTGAATTAAATAGTTTTCGACAGGCTCAAACTGACAGCTTAGTGTTTTTGCGTATTCCAGTTATTATAAAGAATTACCGCGTCAGAAACTTGTACACTGTTTTCTGTTTATATACTTCACCGGGTTTCAATGTTGTAGATGGAAATTCCGGTTTGTTGGGGGAATCGGGGAAGTGCTGTGCCTCTAAGCAAAACGCAGAACGTAACGGGTACTTCTTCCTGTCTTTTCCTTCATCGCTTCCATCCAGGAAATTACCGGAGTAAAACTGGAGACCGGGTTCGGTTGTCCATACTTCCATTACGCGACCCGATGCAGGCTCTGTAACAACGGCTGCCAGCTCTAATCCATCTCCTTTACGATTGAGCACCCAGTTGTGATCATATCCTTTTCCGTATTGCAGTTGCACATCATCGTCATTAATCCGCATACCAATAGCTGTCGGCTTGCTGAAATCGAATGGCGTGCCGGCAACCGGCTTCAGTTCGCCAGTAGGAATAAGACCTTCATCTACCGGGGTAAACCGGTCGGCATTAATCTGTAATTCATGATCCAGGATATCGCCTGCACCTTCACCGGCCAGGTTAAAGAAGGAGTGATGGGTAAGGTTTACAACAGTGGCTTTATCCGTGGTGGCCTCATAATCGATTGTAAGCTCGTTATTATCCGTTAGCGTGTAAACAACTTTAACCTGGAGTGTACCGGGATAGCCTTCTTCACCGTCCGAGCTGGTATAGGTTAGCACGATACTGTTAGAGGTCGCGCGCTCAACACTCCACATGACATTATGAAATCCACCCGGGCCACCGTGCAGCGCATTAGCTCCGTTGTTAGTGGCCAGTTGATATGTTTTACCATCCAAAGAGAACTGACCTTTTCCAATCCGATTTCCATACCGGCCAATCAGCGCTCCGAAATACGGATTGCCTGTTATATATTGAGTGGCCGAGTCATAACCAAGCACAATATCAGCCATATTTCCATTTCGATCCGGAACCCAAAGGCTGACCGCCTTACCTCCATAAGGCATTATGGTTACTTTCAGGCCGTTCTGATTTGTTAACGTATCTACCAGGGTATGCAATGGAGGGTAAATGCTCCAACCGGAAGAGGCGCTCATATCCGTTTTGTTTTCTTTTGTTGAGCAGGCCGCCAGAAGCAGGCCCATGAATAATAGGTATAGCGATTTCATTCTTTTAAAGGTAATAAAAAACTCTTTTGAAAAAACCGGGAGAGTTGAGGATAACGCAGGCCGCTCCGCAGACCTTGCGTGGAAGTGAATTTCGAGTCCACTTGATTTTTTAGAAATTTGAGATCAGGTGCATAATACTTACCTTTAAAGACAGCTATATGCACCTGCCTCAGCAGGCAATGGTAAAATACGTGCCACAAGGTGGATATAGCCAGACGTTGTGGCGCATACTTTTAATGAAAATTTGACTAATGACTAAAGTTATACTTACAGCACTTCTTTTGACTACTTTGGGGACGACTTACTCACAAAAAATTGCCATTACATATCACGACAGCACGTGGCTATTGACGACTAAGAATTTCGCACAATATTATCGAACAGGAATCATTACCACGGACAAATATCAGTACTATGGAGAAGTGAAAGACTATTATATGAATGGGAAACTCCAAATGAAAGGTGAGTTCAATGCCAATATAAAAGTAGACACCTTTTATTTCTATTATCCAAATGGAACCCTAATGACAAAGGGATTATACGAAAATAATATCAGGCATGGCATATGGACTAATTATTATGATAATGGGAGTATTAAAGACAAAATATTATTTAATGGAGATTTCATTTGTGCTCTTGAGTACTATGAAGAAGACGGAAGCCCAAAAATGACTAACGGAACAGGTGAATGGAAAACTGAATACTACAATGATTTAGTAAGAGAGATAATTAATGTAACCGGGCAGTACAAGGACACATTACGACATGGGACATGGAAGTCTTATAGAAAAAGTTTAATTCCGGGTATTACTCATGAACAAAAGCTCGAGTGTGTTGAGGAATACGACAATGGCAAATTCATAAGAGGTAAATACTATTGGGGTGGTGGTAGCATTCAAGATATTGGCCGGCCGACAATGAATATACTTCCGGAGACAAAAAAATTTGAAAAGCTTGAGAAATGGTCAGCATCTAAATACGCCTCAATAGAAGCGTACCCTTATCTTAAATTTCTCCCCAAAGTTGACTCATCTGTATTCCCACTTGACAAGCTTGCAGAATTTCCAGGTGGAATTGATTCTTTAACAAGTACGATTCGTAAAAACATCAAATTATCAAAGGCTTACATTGCTTCTCAAAAACTAAGGTCAAGTATGTTTATAATAATGATTGATGAAACAGGAAAGTTTAAAATCACAGAGGACCCAAGTGGACCTTCTCTTACAAGTTTCCCAGACAATCAAATTTTTCATGACCAGTCATTGAAGGCTATTAAAAAATTGCCCAATTGGACACCGGCCTTAAGAAACAACAAAAATGTTGTGAATCACTTCATGTTATCAATTCACATGGACAGTGGACAAATTACAGTTCAGTTATTAAGTCGTAATGAGAAAAGTAGGGACTAAAAGTACGGGCCACAATCGAGTAGACTCTTTCACAGCAGGGTCTTGCATACAATGCATGCGAACTAACGCAGGGTCGCTCCGCAGACCCTGCGTGGAAGTGAAACATTGAGTAATTATGAAAAAGAAATTTATAATATTTCTACTGCCTTTGTTAATAATAGCATCTTGTATTAATAATGAAGAACATAACCCAATAGAGGGACATTGGATATTGACAGAGATAAAGGTAAATGGCCTATCTGCACAACTTAACGCTTGTACAAGTCAGTCAGAAATTATCATTACCGCGACTATGTCCGATTTCGGTAAACTTATTCGCACTACTTATTATTTTGATTCTACTAAAATGATTTGTAAATCCGTAGTGAGTCATGAAAAATGGAGTCAATATAATGGAGAATATATTCTTAAAGACGGAAATATTATTGACTCAAATGAGGGGATTAACCTGACTTCAAATGACCAATTAGTTTATTATTATGATGCTTGGGAAATTCCGTATGATGAAGAAACAGGACAATTTCTGCCTATAATAACAACACCTACAAGGTATATATATACAAGAGCGAAAGAGTAAAAAATCAAGGACAATGAAAACGTAAAGACGTTTGACAAATTATTGGAAATGCGTTACGGAAAAAACGACTGATTTTGAGATTATCATTAAAGTC
Source organism: Cyclobacteriaceae bacterium (assembly GCA_026129485.1). Lineage (GTDB taxonomy): Bacteria > Bacteroidota > Bacteroidia > Cytophagales > Cyclobacteriaceae > ELB16-189. The sequence continues at coordinate 34,490 of JAHCHY010000014.1, read as the reverse complement.
AGGTTTCTCAATCCTGACTTCTTTTTTAGATTTATATCCAATATCATCCGAGTTCTATCACAATAAAAAACCCTTTCGGGAAACCGAAAGGGTTTGAGGTTCCGAGCGGATTCGAACCGCTGTAGGAGCTTTTGCAGAGCTCAGCCTAGCCACTCGGCCACGGAACCGGTAAAGCACAAAACTATAAAAAACGCTTCGTATTACAACCCGCTTAAAAAAGAAGGTGGCTATTTAAGCAGCCACCTTCCTGTTGTTATGCCAGCTATAACCGGTTAAGGTTATTCGCTTGGCTTCTTGGCTGCGCTCATCTTTTCTTTCAGTGCGCTCAACGCTTCAATATCACCCAGTGTCGATTTCTCTGCCTCCTGGTTGATCTTATCGATGCTCTTACCTTTAGGAGCAGTCTTCTTCTTGGCAGCAGGTTGTTCGGCCTTTTCAACTTCTGTAGACCAGGTTGCTTTCAGGCTCAATACAATTCTGCGCTCTTCTTTCGAGAACTCCAGTACTTTAAAGTCGTAAGCCTCGCCTACTTCAGCTTTGCTTTCGTCTTGCTTAACTAAGTTCTTGGCCGAACAGAAGCCTTCTATTCCGTAAGGCAGCTCCAGTACTGCGCCCTTATCGTTCTTGCTGATGATCGTACACTTGTGTACGGAACCTGTAGTAAAGATGGTTTCGAAAGTATCCCACGGATTTTCTTCCAGGTGCTTATGGCTTAATGCCAGTCTGCGGTTGGTGGCATCCAGCTCCAGTACCTGTACTTCCAGCGTTTCGCCTACTTTAGTGAACTCGGAAGGATGCTTGATCTTGCGTGTCCAGCTTAAGTCAGATACGTGCACCAATCCGTCAATTCCTTCTTCCAGCTCAATGAACAGGCCAAAGTTGGTCAGGTTACGAACCACGCCTTTGTGGCGTGTACCTACTGCATATTTGCTCAGCACATCCTGGCGCGTCCATGGATCTTCCGTAAGCTGCTTGATGCCCAGCGACATCTTACGCTCTTCGCGATCGATGGTCAGCACTACGGCCTCCAGTTCATCACCTACTTTAATAAAGTCCTGCGGATTGCGCAGGTGCTGGCTCCAGCTCATTTCACTTACGTGGATCAGACCCTCTACGCCAGGCTGCAGCTCAAGGAATGCTCCGTAATCAGCCACGTTTACAATCCTGCCTTTTACTTTTGAGCCTATGGTAACATCTGCAGGCAGCGATTCCCACGGATGAGGCGTAAGCTGCTTCATACCCAGCGAAATCCGCTTCTTGTCTTCATCGAAGTCAAGCACAACCACCTTCACTACCTGGTCAAGCTTAAGCAGCTCTTCCGGGTGGCTGATACGGCCCCATGAAATATCGGTAATGTGCAGCAAGCCATCTACACCGCCCAGGTCGATAAATACGCCAAAGTTGGTCATGTTCTTGATCACACCTTCCAGTACCTGGCCTTTTTCCAGGTTGGTAAGGATTACCGCTTTTTGCTGTTCCAGATCTTTCTCGATCAGCACTTTGTGCGATACTACCACGTTATCGTTGGTGTAGTTGATTTTCACCACTTTCACCTCGATATTCTTATTCACATAGATATCGAAATCGCGAATAGGCTTCACATCGATTTGCGAACCCGGCAAGAATGCTTCAATGCCAAACACATCTACAATCAAGCCACCTTTGGTTCTGCGCTTCACAAAGCCTTCAATAACTGAATCGTTATCCAGCGCTTTCTGCACATTTTCCCAGCCTTTCAGCAGCTTGGCCTTTCTGCGGCTAAGCACCAGCTGACCCATTACGTTTTCACGCTCTTCAATAAACAGGTCAACCGAATCGCCTATTTTCAGGTTAGGCAGGTCTTTAAATTCTGCCAGCGGTACAAGGCCGTCCGACTTGAAACCGATGTTCAGGATAACATCGCGGTCGTTAATGCCCACCACAATACCCACTACCAATTCACTTTCGTTGATGGTGGTAACGGTTCCTTCATATTTTTTAAGCAATGCTTCGCGGTCTTTTGCGGAATAACCTTCGCCAAAACCTTTGCGATCGTAAGCATCCCAGTCAAAGTTCTCCGTTGAAATGCTGGATTCCGTAGCAGCCTTGCGCGCTGTTACGTCTTTGATCATGCGGCTTATACCTTCTTCTTCTTCCGCTTTTTTAGCCTGCTTGAATTCGGTAAGCTCATCTTTTTCGAAGAGTTCTTCTGCCGCTGCGCCCTTAACTGCCTTCTTTACAGGAGCATCGTCAACGGACGGCTTGGATGCCTTTGCTTTTGACTCTTCTGATTTTTCTTTCTGGACTTTCGCCATAATTCCTGCCCCTTTTTACATGCAGCCAGCGGGCCGGTGGCTGCAAATTTGGTTTGTAATACCTGTTTTTACCATAAAAACAAGCCCCACCAAATGATGGGGCTGCAAATGTAGGAAAATATCTGAAAATCAGGCCATGTTTAATACCTAAGGAATGTCTTCCTCCTGCAGCGTGCCTGCGGCATAGTTGATTAGTAATTTCTGGAACATGAGCGTGAACCGGGCGCTGGCAAAATCAGACTGGGCCCTTACAAATGCCTGCTGGGCTGTTGTTAGCTGAACGATGTTGGATATTCCCAGGTCGAAGCGTTCTTTCTCCATTTTGTACGAAAGCTCTCCGGATTTTAATTGCGCTTCTGCCGAACTGAAGCTGGCTTTTGCATCCAGGAAATTCTGGTAGGCGATTAACACATCTGACTTTACCCGCACTTCCATGTTTTTGGTGGTCAGCCTGGCGTTCTCAAACATTACCCGTTGCTGGGTTATCTGTGCGCGATTCGCAAACCCGTTAAAAATCGGAACCCGTAAAGACATGCCATAGCTCATCTGCCGGTTATCCGAGCGAAACTGCTGCTCGAAGGTACGGTTGTCGGTAGCGCCATGTATGTAATTATAGCGGGAGTTAAGATCTGCAAATGCCGATATGCTGGGCAGGTAACGTCCGCGCCAGGCAAAGTAGCCCAACTGTGCGGCCCGCTCGGTGTTTGATGCCTGCTTTAAGTCAGCCCGGTGTTGCAGGGCCTGTGCGTTCAGGTCTTCCAGCCCCAATTCATTAACCTGGTAATTTTCCTGGCTCCAGCTCACATCTTCAAGATCGAATGAAATAATCGGATCGATCATAAGGGTTTGCGCCAAAAGCGCCTTGTCATTTTTCAGGCGGTTGGCCGAACGCACAACCAGCAATTCGGCATTGCGCACCTGGAAATCCTGGTTATACAAATCTGCTTCGGCACGGCTACCCAGCTCGACCTGCTGTTTGATCTGGTCATGCTGTGTCTTCTGTGTTTCCAGGTTTTGCTGATCAATCTTCAGCAGTTGCTGATCCAACAGGCAAGTTAAATACTGAAAGGCCACATTTCGGATCACATCCTGCTTGGTGCGCATTACGAAATTCAACTGCGCTTCGTTCTGGCTTTCGGCCTGGCGGTACGTGTTCAACTGGTTCAGCCCGTTGAATATCGGCACACTGGCAGACAGCCCCCCGTTGACAAAATCAACCTGGCCGTTTACTACTTCGCCACGCTGCTGGTTAAAAGAATTCCCGTCAAACCGGCCTGCACTACCGCCTGCCGATACGCTGGGGCCCATCTGCAACATGGCCGATGTACGATTTACCTTAGTTGAAATCAACAGGTTTTTTTGCTGATTCAAAAGCAGGTTGTTCTCCAGGCCTAACTTAATAGCATTCTGGAATGTAAGTACCTGCTGCGCCTGGAGCAACCCAACGTTTACTACCAGGAATAAAATCGTAACCCTAAACTTCATATCTTTTTTAGCTAACCTTTTCGTCTGATACAATGGCGCCATCGGCAATCTGCACAATGCGCTTGCCACGCCTGGCATTTTCTTCCGAGTGTGTTACCTGAATGATGGTTATGCCCTCTTCATTCAGCTTTTGAAAAATATCCATGACTTGCTTGCCCTGCTCCGAGTGCAGGTTTCCGGTAGGCTCATCGGCCAACAACAGTTTGGGCTGCCCTACAATGGCTCTTGCAATGCCAACCAGTTGTTGCTGCCCGCCCGAGAGCTGCTCGGGAAACAGGTCTTTTTTAGCCACCATGTTAAAGCGATCCAGCATTTCGGCCACCATGCTTTTGCGCTGGCTCCCGTTTACCCCCTTGTATAATAAAGGGGTTTCGATGTTCTCGTAAACCGTAAGCTCATCAATCAGGTGGTAAGCCTGGAAAATGAAGCCGATGTAGTTCTTGTGCATATCGCTCTTTTGCTTCTCGCGCATTTTATGCACCGGCTCATCAAAGAAATAATACTCTCCGGCCGAGGCCTCATCCAGCATACCGATAATGTTCATCAGGGTGGATTTGCCCGAACCGCTGGGCCCCATTATGGTTACGAATTCGCCTTGCTTTACTTCGAGGTCTATGCCCTTGAGAATAAATGTGCGTTGAAAACGCGAGTCGATGTACTTGTCGATGTTGTTTAAAACAATCATGAATTTTTGGCTTTTGTTTGTGAAGTCTTGCCAGCCTGACCCCTATTGGCCAATAACATGCCAAGACTGTAATATCGGTTTAGACGCGCAAATACGCGATTAGTTGCACAAAATTACGTCCGTAACTGAAAAAAGGTGTCCGAAAGCGACCGCTTTCCGGGACCTCCCAAATATTAAATGTCGGCTAAAAGACCAGCGGGTGCAGGATTACATCTACCCTGCGGTTAAGGCGCATGCCCCGGTAAGTTTGATTGTTATACACCGGGTTTTCCAGGCCCCAGTCTTTTATCGAGATGTATTTTTCGGGGATATCTTTTTCGGTGAGCAGCTGAAACACGGCCTGGCTTCGCATTTGCGACAGCCATTGGTTGTATTCTTTTCCGCCTATCGGATCGGTATGGCTGATAAGCTGAACCTGGTATTTATCGAGCAGGTTGGGAATCGAATCCAGCCAGTCGGATAACATGCTGGCCTGAAATTCGTCTATATCGTAGCTGCCACCGTTAAAGTAAATGCTTTTGCGAAGTTCTTCCTGCACCTGCGCACCAACTTGCAGGCACATGCACAAACCAAAAGCAAGAAGCAACCAATAGGCTTTCATGAATCGAATTTAACCCGGTGAAGAGAAAAAAGAAAGCCCTTACCTTTGCATTTTAAAAACTGTACCCTGAAATAAAAATTAACACATGAAACGGATACTTTTCTTGCTGGTTCTGATCACGACAGCATCCTGCTCAAACAAAATCATCTATTATGGGCGCACCTACCCGCCTACTCAACATGTAGCCATCTTTTTCCGCGAAAGCGATATAACCGAACCAAACGAAATAATGGGTAAGGTAACGTACGAGGTAACCGCTAAACGCAGCTCGGATAAAGTACAGGCAAAAATTGTTAACCGTGTAAAAGAAAAAGGTGCCGATGCCATTCTGTTCGATGAAATTTCACTTACCAATACCGGCAGTACAACGGGGGGTGCGGCAACAGGTGCCGGAAGAAGACGCGGATTCCTGGGAATCTTCGGTTCCAAAACCAAATACACCAAAGGGCAAATGATAAAGGCTACCCTGGTGAAGTATAAAAAGAACCTGATTGATGGTTAACGTTGTTTGATATCCTATCTAAGAACTATTTAATACGTAAGCCAGACAACCGTGGCCGATTTTCCTTTCTCAACCACGGTTACCACCAGCAGGTTGTCGTAATCGCTGTCATCAAAATCCTGAAACTCAGATTTGCCGGTAAGATAATTGGCAAAGCCCGGTACGGTATTGGAATGACCTGCCACCACGATAGTCCCTCCTGCAAACTTTTGTAAGATCTGATCAATCTCTTCCTTTTTGGATGGATTGTAATGATGAACGGAAAGCCCTTTAGCTTCTGCCAATGGAGCTACCGTACTGCGTGTGCGCTTGTAGGGTGTTGAGCATATCGCATCCACTTTTGTATCTTTCAATACCTGCGCAAACCGTTGTGCACGCTGTTTACCGGCCTCTGATAATTCAGGGTCTTTAGGATCATCTGTTCCTTTTTCAGCATGACGAACCAATATAACCGTGGTTACCGGCTGGGCTTGTGTCCAGCTATAACTTTGCAGCAATAAAAAACCTATAAGAACATACTTCATGGCTTGTGTTATTTAAACTGATCGGAAACGGCTGCCGGTACATGGCAATCAGCCGTGCGCCTGGTATCGGCCAGGTGAAAAATCTTCCAGCCGGAACCCTGGTTCACCAACTGGAAGGCATCCACTCCGCAATGGCTAAATTTTTTGCCGATGTAAAACGCATACTCGGTCCACACCTGGGCAAAGCTTCCATCTATTTCTATCCGCGTGTTCCAGATCGGTTCACTGAACGGTTCAGGGCGCGGGGTGGCAATTGCCTTCAGAAACCCGGTAAGGGAATTTTCGCGCCTTACCACCACATTACCGGCTTTATCTATCGTTACGGTTGCCATGGTGATTTCTTTGGCAAAAGCGCTGTGCACCAACGCGCTATCGCCTTTATTCATCCCGGTAAATAACCTTACAATGGGTTCCATAACAGCATGTTCATCGGCTTTGGTTTGTGCATTTGCCGATGCAACTCCCAGTAATCCACAAATAAAAAAGATCGCGATACGCATAGCCTGAAGTTTGAACTTGAAATACGCTTAAAAAAACGAAAGATCAATACAGGTTCTATATGGGCGGCTTGAATTTGAATACGGGTTAGCGGATAATTCTTAATTTTAGCAGATTAAACCAACTTTATGAACCGCATCTGTATGGCAATGGTGGTTTGGGGTATATCGGTAGCTGCTTTTGCGCAAAGCAAAGTGGACAGCCTGGAAAAAGCCCTTGAAACCTCTAAGGGCGATCTGAAAGTAAAAACCCTGAATGAATTTTTCAGAGCCTACCTTAATTCCGATCCTGTAAAAGCCATTGAGTACACCCGTCAGGCGCTTTCGCTGGCTACTGAAATTGACGACCGGAAAGGAATGGCTGCTTCGTACAATAATTTAGGGGTGGCCTATCGCAACCAGGGGGCATTGGATAAAGCATTGGAATACTTCCTGATAAGCCTGCAGATTTACACCAAGCTGGATAATAAAGAAGGAATTGCCTCCACCAAGAGTAACATCGGGAATATTTATTCCATCAAGAAAGATCATACCCAGGCCATGAAATATTATGAAGATGCGCACGAGAAATTTATGGAGATCGGTGATCCGGACAATCTTATCAAATCGATGAATAACCTCGGAAACCTGTATAGCAATCTGCAGGATTCAGAACAGGCGCTTAAATACTATACCGAAGCATACCAACTGGCAGAACAAAAGGGACAGCTGTTTGCCGACCCGCTCAATAATATCGGGAACATTTATTTTAAACAACACAACTACCAGCGCGCTGCCGAGTATTACGGAAGAGCATTGCGTATTGCGCGCAAGGCAAACGACAACCTGGTGGTGCTAAATGCGCTTAGCAGCATGGGTGAAGTATATGCGCGTGCCGGCCAGTTTAAAAATGCACAGGCTTACTTAGACAGCGCCATGACACTGAGCGGAGAGATGCAGGCTTTTTTACTTGAGCCGAACATTCTGAAGAGTATGGCGCTGAATTACTCCAAACAGGGCAAGATGAAAGAAGCCTATGAAACCATGTTGCGGTATGATGTGGTGAAGGAAAAAATATATGGCGAAGAAAGCAGTCGTAAAATTGCCCAAATGGAAATTGCGCTTGATCTGCAGGAGAAAGAACGTGAAATGGAAGCGCTAAAGACCCAGGCCGAAATCAATTCGCTGGAGCTCCAGAAAACACGCATGGTCATAACCATTGTAATTCTTGGCCTGGGCCTTGTGCTGGGCGGATTTAACCTGTTCTATTCGAAAAGAAAATCCATTACGGCTGTTAAGCGCAAATGATTACCCGCACGCAAGCCCGCGAAATGCTGGCTAACCTTACCCAAAGCCAGAGTTTACTCCGCCACATGCGTACCCTTGAATTGATAATGGAAGCGTACGCTGAAAAATTTGGCGAAGACAAGGAGGCCTGGGCAATAGCCGGCCTGCTGCATGATGCGGATTATGAAGCCTATCCTGAAAAGCACCCGCAGGTGATTGTTGAAAAGCTTTACGCGATGGGGGAAGATGCTATTGCACATGCCATATCCGCACACTACACCAAATGGAATGTATCGTATAACACCCGGCTGGATAAAGCCCTGCTGGCCTGCGATGAGCTTACCGGCTTTATTGTTGCCTGTGCGCAGGTACGACCGGAAGGCATCGTTACGCTGGAACCCAAATCGGTAATCAAAAAACTGAAAGACAAAGGCTTTGCAGCCAAAGTAGAGCGGGATGAAGTTTATAAAGGCGTGGAGCTGTTAGATGTAAATCTTACTGAACACATTGCATTTATTATTGAGGTGCTTAAAGCCAACCGGCACGAATTAGGAATTTAATGCAACATGGGTGCCTGGCAGGCATTGAATTTTTACCTATAACCCTTACATTTGAAGCAGAATTAAAACACCACATATTATGTTTGAGCAAAATGTAGGGGACGGGGCCAACCTGTTTGTAACAATAGTAGCGGTTATTATCGGTTTTGTAGCCGCTATTGGCTACCTGGATTTTACGAAAAACTCAAAAAAACCGGGCGAAGACAAGCACTAATACCTGAACTTAAACCATAAATAAAGCCTTCTGCAAAACAGGAGGCTTTATTTTTTGCCCCGTCCGAACATACAGGATTTACTTTCCGCTACCCGTTGCTGAATTAGCAACAGGGCTGTAAGGCGATTTATACTCTTTCTGATAATCCTGGATCAGCTTCGTTTTATAAAAATCACCACTTACGTAGGCCACAAAAATGTGGAAGTCTTCCGGCTTGCGGTAGCCCGGCAGCGACTGGTAGCCCTGAATGACCGGGATAATGCGGAACTCCTCATCCAAAAACACAAAATTGGGATAGCTCATCTGGTTATTGAGCAATGCCATGGCCAGCTGGTGAGAACCTTTATTCCCGTAAGGCACAAACTTGAACGTAGTACCCCGGAATACCACATCGGCTGTTTGTTCAGCATCAAACTTTACCGCGTAAAACTTTTCGTTAAGCAGCGCAGCTATTTTCGGATCGGTAAAGGTGTTTTTGTCCATCACTTTGCACCAGCCACACCAATCGGTGTACACATCGATAAATATCTTGCGCTTTTCCGTTTTTGATTTTTCAACAGCCTCCTCAAACGTCATCCACTTTACAGTTGCTTCGGCTGTTCCCTGCTTATCCTGAGCCCATACCTGCCCGCACATTACCACCAGCAAAACCGACAAATATTTTTTCATAAAACTGTAATTCTGAGTCAAGTCTTGTAACAAATGTAAAAAGAAAACAAGTTCCGCTGGTTTAATTAACAAACACCGGGCCGCTGTAACCGGATGTACGAATCAGGTCAGCTCAATTGTACGAAACCGAACATGAACCCAATCCAAAACTTCGAAAAAACTCAAAATTTCACCTTTTCCAAGGGTGGCATTGGTTTTGGAAACCGAAAGGCCGTGCAATCAAAGATCACGCATAAAGACATTTTGTTAATAACCGGGATACTCGTGGCCTTAGTTATTATACTGGCCTCCTGGCTGGTTGATATTTCAGCGCTGGCTGATTCCGGTTCACTGGTCCCTCAATTCAAATTATCACAGGGTACGCTTCTTCAAAAAATAGGAAAGATCGTTGCTAATACCTGGTAAAAATTACCGGTACGCGTAATAATGTAAAACCGTTTCAATAGCATGCCGGATAGCCCGGTTAATCGGGTAAGATTTTTGGGCAAGCTCAAAATCAATAGCATGAAGCTGCATGTAAACCTGGTTCATGACAGGTATATCAAGACCCGACTCAATTTTTTCATTAGCCTCCCGATACGATTCAGCCTGTTCTGTTTTTATGACCTGGCAGGTAACCAGCTCCTTCTTTCCGTACTTGTTGGTTCTGGCCGAGTAGCCAAACAGGCGGCAAATCAACCCGCGATGCGTGTACTCCGAACACAAACCCGCACCAGCCTGAGTCGGATTGAGAATCAAACACAATGGATCGTTCTTGCTTTCCAGCTTTTCAAGCCATTGCTCCGCAAGATGGTGCTTGTATAAATGCAGGGCGAACGGCAGAAACTCCAGTACGCTTGCCTCAATATCGGGCTTGTAGCAGCACTTACCGCACCCAGGCTTACAATGCAGAGCCGTATTGGCCTGAAAGGCTTCAATACGGGCATCCAGCTTTTCAAACACTTCGTTTACCGCATTAACCTTTTCTTCCAATGTCATGCCTCAAAAATAATCAAATGCCAGCCCCCGGTTTTATCACCTATCCCAAAACAATTTTTTTTGCTATTTTCACTAAGCTAAAACTCCACGCCATGAAAACATTATTTACGCTAATCTTTACGCTGCTGACAGCTTACAGCTTTAGTCAAAGCAGAATTGAATGGGCTGCCGGGTATACTTTTGCCTCGCCTTCCGGCAAAATGCAGCAGAACATCCGGCAAGGGCATGGCGTAACCATTGGCGCCCATCGTATAGTGGCAGAAAAGCGATTGTCGCTGGGGTTGGATATGAACTATACCATCTATGGTCGCGACAAATCGCGCCAGCAATACACATTTGATGATGGAGCTACGGCCGATATGGATATTAACGTGAACAACACGTTCACTAACCTGATGGCATCGGTTCGGTATAACCTTACTGCCGGAAAGAAAGTGGTGCCTTTTGTAGGCTTTAAAGCCGGGTACTCATGGTTCAGGACAAACCTGAACATTTACGACCCTGATGATCTTGATAATTGCGCACCGGTGGAAACAGCACTGCTGCACAAAGACGGCACATTGGTATATGCTGCCGGTGGCGGATTGCAATACGATCTCAGTCATATTTTCAAACGCATGCCGGAAGGTTTGCTGGGCTTAAACCTGAGCGCGTTTTACACACAGGGCGGAATGGTAAACTACATGAATACCGATGCGCCCGATCATCACGCGCCTGCCCCGGCTAATCGTGCCGGTGATTTTACGGCCGACTTTATAAACACCCAAACGCAGGTGGTGCACAAGCATCATGTAGGTTATGTATATAACAGCCTGGTAAAGATGATGGACTTCCGCATTACACTAACCAGCCGTCTGCCCTATTAACCCGGTCAAGCGAGGTCGAGCTTTTCCTTTTTGCGCTGCTCGCGGATCAGCTTTTTTCCAAAAGTCAGCTTTTTTGCCAACGGCATTTTTGCATCCATCACCCGCCAGAATGGTGTGATCTTGCTAACCGCTTTTCCCTGCCGGAGCTGCTCATGTGCCGCTTCTGCCACGATACGCAAAAAAATTCCGGTGGTTACGGGACAGGTGACATCGGCCCGGTGCTCAAGAGCAAGATCCTGTCGCATGGTTTTAAGCGCGACCGCCCTGCCTTTCGGAATATTCCGGATGTAGGCATCAACGGTTTTCGGGTTGGAGATATACATCATGCTGCCGGCCTTCATATCGGCAAAGTCCTTATCCAGCTTCTTTACAACCGAATGATCCTGCTCCATTTTATCGGCCCACGATTTTCTGGCTGTTGTTTTCTTCGCGGCTTTTTTAGGTGTGGATGTTTTTGCCTTCATGGTGCAATCCTGTTATTTATAAAGTTAAAACAAAGTCAGGCATCTGAATCCGGCTGATACCGCAAAGATACCAGGCCGGTATCATAAACCTTACTCTCTGTAAGCTTCAGCTTCTTCCGTTCTTTAATATCATGAAACAAAGGTTTACCAGCACCTAATAAGATTGGGTGCACCGAAAGCCAGTATTCATCAATCAGGTTGTGATTGATAAACTGCGTGGTAAGATCTGCTCCTCCGAAAAGCCACAGATCTTTGCCGGGTTGCTGCTTCAATGCATGTATAACCTGAACCAGGTCGCCCTGCAGAATTTCTGAGTTTGCCGCTTCCTTCATGGTCCTAGAAAACACGTATGTTTTGGCTTCGCTCCACGGGCTGGGGCCATCGTATTGCTTCATCAGATCGTATGTTTTGCGACCCATCAGCAATGCATCTATACTTTTTGAAAATTCCGTAAGCCCATAATCCTGGTCGGTAAAGCACCAGTCGTATTCGCCATTCGGGCCTTCAATAAAGCCATCCAGGCTTATGGCAAGGCCAAGTATCACCTTTCGCATATAGCTTTCAAGTTAAGTGTTATTCTAATTCTTCACAATCAAATCCATGCGCAGCCAACAGTTGAATAGCCTCATCCGGCATTACCGAAGGTGAAACAATTCGCAGAATGCGGTCGCAATCATCCAGCGCAAAATTCCATTGATTGGAACCTGCAAGGCTATTCAATACAGGCGCAAGCCGGCTCACACTTTCTGCCGACTGCACCGATGTTTTAAATACCAGCACTTCCATATCCGAACATGATAACGTAAAACGTTAATGCTGCCGTAACCAACCCTGCTAATAATATGAGCAAGCGACTGCGGTTCATACAATACCCAATTGTATTTCAGTGGTGTTCGCTTCCGGGAAATTGAAGTCCACGTTCACATACAGCTCGCGGTTAATACCCAGCGGCTGTAGTTTTTGCTCCCCAACAAGCTGCATTACCTTTTGATAGCTGCCTGACATCTCAAGCCAGTTACCTTCATGGATTACTGACATACATTTAAATTCATCCGTTCGCTTAAAGTGAAACCTGCCATCATAGTCCGGTATTACTTCGCTTACCGGCAAAGAAATCTCTAACGTAAAAGGCTTTGACGGATCGGTGAACCCGAAATAATGCCAGTGAACGGGGCCGGTTATCATAAGGCGATGCAAAACCGCTTCGCGGAATAGTTCGGGCGCAACCCAAAACAAGGTGTTAAGCTTGTCTACTGTAGTTTCGGTACGAAAAAACAAAAAATTGATTGGCTTTACTGTTTTAATAACAGGTGTTGATGTTTGCATGGCGATTGTGTTTTTATGCGAATCAACCCCATGCTACTGACAGCCCTATGTCATTAGAAAAAATCTTTTTTCACAATTTTTTGAAACCAACTGACAATGGTATGTCAGGAGCTGTAAAGCTGGAAGTCAGGGATCAGATGTTAACCTTGTTCCGCACATGGTGTACATGAAGCTCTTCTGTTAGCTCAGCTACCCGTTCGCGCAGGCGATCTGGCGATTCGATTTCAACCCCCTTACCATACATGAGCAACCACCGGGCGATAAAATCAATGCTGTCCATGACAAATTCGGCACGAATACGATCGCCCAGGTCAGTTTGTGTAGTGGTGGAGCTGAGTGATCTGCCATTCAATACTTTTTTATCGAAAATCACCACAGCAGGTGTAAGGTTTTCGTTGGCTGCATACATGGCCTTGAAATATTCCTTAAGCGATATGTTGCTGCGTTCACTGAATTCTTCGCCTGTATTGGCCAGGTTCTTTATCCGGTCTGACCGGAAATCGCGATAGCCATTGCGCAGGCGGCACCAGCCGATCAGGTGCCAGGCCAGGCTGTAAAAGAAAATACCGGCCGGCTCTACCAATCGCTGCGATACCTCCCCTGCCTGGTTTACATAGTTGAGCTTCAATACCTGCTTCCGCGCAACCGCACGCTGAATCTCCGTCATAAAGTGATCGGGAAATGAATGATCGGTATTATTGGCACGACCGCGGAAATAAACCCGGATGTTTGAATCAAGCGTTTCAACCCCGTCCTTGTCATCATCGCTCAATACTGACTTGATTTTATATAGCGCGGAATTAAACGCTTCGCGCACAGATTTATCAGCTATCTTCTCTACCAGCTTACCCGCCAGTATCATGGAGTTAGCTTCGTCTTGCGTAAACATTACCGGGGGCAAATGAAAACCATCGACAATAAAATACCCCTTGCCGGCTTCCGATCCGATGGGTACACCGGCTTCCATCAGGGCTTTTACATCTCGATACACGGTGCGCAGGCTCATGCCAAACCGGTCGGCAATTTCTTCTGCCTTCACCACCCGCTTGGTCTGCAGTTGAATGAGTATGGCGGTAAGTCTGTCAATTCGATTCATAAACCCAAATCTATAAACCTACCTATTTTAAGTTCATGCTTACTCTACCAGAAGGTGTAATACAGGATAATCAACATGATTATAACTATAAGAGCTCCTACGGTAAACCCTGGCGATGTCCGGAACATTTTATAATCAACCTCGAGCGTGTTGGCCGGCCGCTTATGCGGAGGCGCCATTAAGCTGATCAGCACCATACCGATTACACAAATGATAAATACAAAGCCCATGCGATCGAGGAACGGGATCTCAACCAACCCGCTGGACGGGCTTACCACGGCAAAGCCAAAAGGCTGCAGGAATGAAAGATCGACCCAGCCCGGCAGGAACTTAAAGATCACCGAGCTGGCAAATCCACCGATAATGGCAAACATGGCGGCACCGGAAGTAGTCCGTTTCCAGAAGAAGCCGAAAATGAACATGGCAAAAATACCGGGCGAAACGAAGCCCGTGTATTCCTGTATAAATTCAAAACCGCCTTTCTTGTCGATTCCCAGGAATGGAGCGATAATAAGCGCCAGTACCATCGATACCACCACGGCAATCCGGCCTACCCAAACCAGGTTTTTCTCAGATGCCGTTTTGTTGATGGCGTTTTTATAGATATCCAGCGTGAATATGGTAGAAATACTATTGGCTTTACCCGCCAGCGAGGCTACTACCGCGGCTGTCAATGCTGCGAACGACAAACCTTTCAAGCCGGCCGGCAACAGGTTAAGCAATACCGGGTAAGCATTATCTTTCAGTACCTCGCCATCTTTTAACATCTCGGTCTGGAACAAACCGTTTTTCCATAACACGTATGCCGCTATACCGGGCAATACAACGATAATCGGCATCAGCATTTTCAGATACGCAGCAAACAAAATACCGCTGCGGGCGGTGTTCAAATCTGCACCCAGCGCACGTTGTGTAATGTATTGATTACAGCCCCAATAGTTGAGGTTAACGATCCACATACCGCCTAACATAATGGTGAGCCCCGGCAAGCTGATGAAGTGCGGATTGTCCTGTGTGAACACCATGTCGAAGTGATCGGGTGCCATTTTGTTAAGCAAGGAAAGCCCGTTCCACACACCGCTGGTGCCAAACTGTTCCGATACGAGGTTAAGCGCCAGATACGTGGTTGCCAACCCGCCCAGTATCAGGAAGAACACCTGGATCACATCGGTATAACCAATCACTTTCATTCCGCCCAGTGTGATCAGAATGGCAAACACGGCCAAAAACAACATGCAGAAAGTAAAGCTGATGCCGGAAACCGTGCTGATGGCAAGCGCTCCCAGAAACAAGATGGAGGTAAGGTTTACAATAATGTAGAGTGATAGCCAGAAGATAGCCATGATATTAGCTACCTGGGGATTATAACGCTGCCGCAGAAACTGGGGCATGGTGTAAATTTTATTCTTGAGGTAGATCGGCAGGAAAAACACGGCCACTACAATAAGTGTTGCGGCAGCCATCCACTCGTATGTGGCAATGGCAAGCCCCATGCTAAAGCCATCGCCCGACATGCCGATAAACTGCTCGGCCGAGATGTTGGACGCGATCAGCGAAGCCCCGATCGCCCACCAGGTAAGCGAACCTTCCGCTAAAAAGAAATCCTTGGAATCAGCCGTAGCTTTCTTTTTTCTATGATAAATCCAGTACCCATACACGGCCACGATAATGAAGTAAATAACAAATACAATGTAGTCTTGAAGTTTCATGGAAGTAGTATAGGTTTAAGTTTAGTAGTGAATGATCTGATTCTTAACCTGCATTTTCCGCAATGGTTTTCGAATTAAAAATCAGGTTCTTTTTTGAAAGTAGCAACACTCCTGCCCCCGCGAGTACCGATTATTTTTCAAGTGGCGATGCCCCGGTTATAAACCAGTGCGTTCCTGACACCGGTGTACCGGTACGTTTTGAGTTAAATGGAGCAAATTCCTAATGCTTGTTCGTAACCTGTGGCGCTCACAGTTTTGCGGAGATGATTTCCAATTAATCTTCACTCTTTTTCAAGCTCCAACCCAGGCTGCCCAGCACTGTCAACAACAGCAACCAGCTTGAAGCCAACGTGATCTTATCGCCCACCGCATACGGCTTAGGCTCAAACTTAAACTCGATGGTATGCTTACCGGCCGGTACTTCCAGCGCACGCAACACATAGTTGGCACGAAGTATCGGCACCTCCTTGCCATCAACAAACGCATGCCAGCCTTTGGGGTAGTAGACCTCAGAAAACACAGCCAATCCATTGGCGGCCGCCTCCGATTCATATTTCAGATAAGGCGGTGTGTATTCTAATAACCTGATGTTGGCTATGGTATCGATAGACGATTGATAATATTCTACCTTAAGCTTTGAATCAAACACGGCAACCTCTTTGGTATTGATAAGGCCGGTAAGGTGAAGCTCTTCTGCAGGCGAATTGGCATGCAGCACTTCCTTTACAAACCAGGCAGGTCCGTTTGCTGCCGGGTTGAGAATTACATTATCGCGATCGGGCCCATACACAAAATACTTCGCGTTAAGCATATTCAACACATGATATTGTGCAAACTTCGGAGTAGCGTCCTGAAAATCCTGAAAAAGCTTTTGCGTGGTTTTGGTAATGGCCGAATCATATAAATCCTGGTAGCGCCTAAGCTTGGCGCCATGGTATCCTCCCAACGAATGATGAAAGTACGAAGTTCGCGCTTCGGCCATCGCACCCTGAAGGTTATATACACGATAATAACCCTTATCCTGCAGGATGGCTTCATCTGCGGCCGTAGCCGTTAGCACTGAATTATCGCGTTTGCGCACATAGTTGTCTTTGCTGAAGTAACGGCTGTTGACCAGGGCCAAATCGGCCCAGATCAATACAATAAGGGCTACATACGTGATTACAGGCTTAAGGAACTTCTCTAAGTAGACAAAAAGACATATTGAAAATCCACCTACCAACCACCATGCACGCCAGGCCTCGTCCCACAGCAAATTATGACGATCTTTATTCAAGGCTATTTTAAACCAGGCAGGCAGGCTTAGCTCTTCCGGCTTTAAGAAAGAGCCGAGATTAAAGCCGCTTATGACAAGGAAGATTGCGATGAGCGCCATGGTAATCACTGCCGGCAAAATTGCTTTCTTCCGAACTGTTTTATTCCACTCTAAACTCAACAGCTTCTCCAAGCCGATCAGTCCCAGCAAAGGCATGGAGAATAAAATGATCACCAACGCAAAATTTACTGAACGAAACTTATTGTAGCCCGGGAAGTAATCGAACATAAAATAATTGAATGTTGAAAAGCTATCGCCCCAGCTAAGCATTAAGCTCAACGCACTAAGCGGCACCAGCCACCCTATATATTTACGTTCGGCAAATACAATCCCGAGAATAAACAGAAAACAAACCAGCACTCCGGCATAATAAGGCCCGATGGTAAAATCCTGGGGGCCCCAGTAAGCAGAAGTATAATTCGCCAACTGGTTGGCCAATTCATTATCGCCCGATTGTACCAGCGCTTTGTACGAGGCGCTGTTCTGATCTTGCACAAAAAACTGGCGGCTGCTTCCGCCATAGAAATTAGGCAGGAACAAGGTCATGGGTTCCCAAACGCCATACTTGTATTGAAACGCATACCATTTGGGCAGACCGGAAGCATCTTCGGTTGATTTTACAGCAATTTCAGACGGCCCGCGAAAAGAATACCGTGTATATTCACTAATAGCCCAGAACTGGCCAAAGAAAGTTCCGGCAGCAATTACCACTGCCGGTATTAAGATGACGATGTTTTTGAAAAATTCACCCAACTGTTTGGACCTGATGGCCAATACCAATTGCATCAACCCGTAACCGGCTACTATCAGCACCAAGTAATAGGTAATCTGCAAATGATTTTCGCGCAGGTGCAGCGCCATACCGGCAGCCGTTACACCAAAACCTAAAATACGATTGCCTGAAAATGCAAGATGAACACCGGCAAGCACCAACGGCATGTACGCAATAGCCCCGATGCGTGCGTTATGCCCGGCCGATAACCCGATAATCACGTAAGTAGATAACCCGAATGCAAGCGCACCGGCAATGGCCAGCCACGGCCGCACGCGAAACGAAAGCAGCATAATGTAATAGCATATAAAAGCGAGAAAGATGTGCGATACCGGGTGCGGCAGGAAAAACGAAAGCGCTTTCTTCATACCCAGCACCACGCCATCACTCCATTTAATATTCACGAGGTATGCCGGCATGCCTGAAAACATGGTACCCGCCCACAGGCCTTCTTCACCGGTCTTCTCGCGATAATCGCGCAGTTCTTTGGATGAACCGCTCCATTGCTGAATATCGCCTTGCTGAATGGACTTGTTTTCAAAAAATACCGGCCTGAAGAAAAGTATAGTTACCAGCAGAAACACACACACGGCAATTACATGTGGCAATACGTGCCGGGAGAAATTAATTGGTCGCATTCGGAATGGTTTGAGGTGCAAAATAGGAAGGATTTGGCAAGGTTGACAACCTTTACTTGCGAAGCTTTAAAAGGTTCTCAACCTTTACGAAAATTTTTAGAGATGAAATACCTGATACCATTTGCCATGCTGGCTTTGCTCGCTTCCTGTACGCCAGCAAAACAAAGTGCAGACCCGGCTGCTGAAGCCAAAATCCGTGAAGTATTGGCCCGGCAGCAGGATGCCTGGAATGCAGGTGATCTCGATCTTTTTATGGAAGGCTACTGGAAATCCGATTCCCTTCAATTTATCGGCTCGTCCATCCGGTATGGCTGGCAGCAGACTTTGGATAACTACAAAAAAAATTATGCTACGCGCGAACTGATGGGCCGCCTGCAATTCGATATCTGGCAGATCGTGCCGCTTGCGTCTGATGCTTATTTACTAACCGGAAAGTACACCCTGTTCCGCGAAAGCGACCAGCCCAGCGGGCCTTTTACACTGATCTTCAAAAAGAAAAACAATGAGTGGGTGATTGTGTATGATCACACGAGTTAGAGGTTAGAAGCTGGAAGTTGGGCATCATAAGTTATGGAATGCCCTTTTACAAATGATCTTTCAAAATATTGACAGCCGCAACTAATATGACAACCGCAGTTATTCTACGGATGTAAAGCGCATTGAACACCTGTGAGCCCAATCGTGAGCCGATTTGTCCGCCCGCCAATACTGCAACCAGCAAAGGCAAGGCAAACTGCCAGTCAAGCGGTCGGCCACCGGCTGCAAAATACCCGGTTAAGCCACTAATGGAATTAACCAAGATAAAAGCGCTGGCCAGCGCGGAGATTTTTTTTGCGGTTGACCAGTTGATCAAATGCAGAATGGGCGATAAAAAAATACCGCCTCCGATACTTACCAGGCCGGAAAGCAAACCAATGCTTCCGCCCAAACCCAGCCGGGCTGTAAGCGACAGCTCTTTTGAATCTGACGATTTCGGCTTTATCCAGAGAAATACAGCGGCCAGCAAAAGCGTAAAGCCTAACAGGATAAAAAATGTGCTCTCCTTCAGCTTCCAGTATCCGCCCAAAAATGCACCCGGCACGCTCAGCACCAGAAACGGCCATATCTCTTTCCACTTCAAAGCGCCTTGCCGGTAAAAAATAATGGTGCCGCCCGTTACCACCACAATGTTACAAAGCAGCCCGACCGGTTTAATGGTTTCAGGCAGCAAGGCAAAGAACGGTTGCGCCAGCAAAGCGAGGTAGCTGGAGCCTCCGCCAAAACCTACTGATGAATATATAAGCGCAATAACAAAGAAGGCACTGATCAGGATATAGGACTCCATTCCTTACTCCGCCCTCCTGATCTCCACTGCTGCCAATCCCTTCAGGTAACGTCTGCCGGTTTTGTAATCACGGGGCGAAATCATCAGGATGGATTCGTCCAGGTCTTTAGCAGCCACACCGTCTTTAGATGTAACGAGGTAAACCGATTCGCCCGCAGGATTATTGAATAGCTCGTTCCAGGAATAGATAATGGTGTAGTCATCATTAGCCTTGCATACAATGTAATAGGCGCTCAATTCTTTCGGGCTCTCGCTTTTGATCTCCACTTTTTCCAGCACATCACGCAGCAGAATGCCTTTCAGCTTTTTTTGCTCGCTTCTTTTTTCACCCAGGTGGTTGGTGATGACTACATCGCCCAGCGATGACTCGCGGTATTTTGTAAAATCATCTATCGTAACTTTTTTTTCTTCCTTTACAGCGCCTGTAACTACAAAAAATTTCGTTTGTTCAATTTTTTTCTGTGCAAAGGCCGATCCTGTAAAGAAAATAAGCAGCAGCAAGCAAGATACTCTCATATATTTCAATTTATTGTTTCGAATGTTCCTCGCAAACCTGTCGGTAGGCAAGGTCGCGAAGGCACAACGAAAATCCAAAGTCTTTTTGAGCTGATGTACTCACATCCCTTCGCAAAATTTTTAACCTCATCCGCCAATGGTGGACATAGACTCCATTACAAACTTACTTCTTCTATGCGCCTCTGCTTCAAACCCATCGCGCGGACGCGAAGCAAAAGCCCGGAGCAGCTTTGCTTCCAATGCTTCATCGCTTAACCCTGCCCGCATCAATTCTTTTATATTCAGCACGCCATCATCATACAAGCATGTTTTTAAAACACCCTGTGCCGTTACCCTAATGCGGTTACAGCTTCCGCAAAAGGTACGACTGTAGGCGGCAATTACACCCACAGTACCACGATAACCCGGAACCTGGTAATGGTATGCCGTAGCATGAGGCTCATCTTCTGTCTTTTGCAAATCCGGGTAATGACTCCTGATCCATTCCAAGATTTTTTTATACGTCCATACAAGCCGGGTATAATGATTACCTTCTCCATTAAACGGCATCTCTTCAATAAACCGAACTGACACGTTGTGTGTGCGGGTAAGCTCAATCATCGGTATGATATCGTCTATGTTTTTGTCTTCCATTACCACCGCGTTAATCTTGACCGGAATATCCTGCGCCATTAATTGCTGCAAGGTATTCCAGGTGTTTTCAAACTCATCTCTGCGTGTAATGGTTTTAAATCGCTCCCGATCCAGCGTATCCAGGCTTAAATTAACCGATGCAATTCCCAATTGCTTAAGCTCGTGAATATAAGGCGCTGTAAGAATGCCGTTTGTAGTAAGGTGCACGTGTTCCACGCCTTCAATGGAAACTATTTTCCGGATCAACTGCATCAGGTCGGTGCGCACAAACGGTTCGCCACCCGTTAGCCGGATTTTGGAAACACCATTTTGAGCCAGAATACGGACGAGCCGTTCTATCTCTTCAAACGTGAGCAGCTCTTTCTTCGGTAAATACCTGATTCCTTCTTCGGGCATGCAGTAGAAGCAGCGCAGGTTACACCTGTCGGTAACGGCAAGCCGCAGGTAGCTGATGGGCCGGCCGTGATTATCGTATAGGGTTTGCTTCTTCATTTTTTACCAACTTCGAAAGTTAGGATAGTAACTGATATTTAACGAGTCATAACATCCTTTATCTTTGCTAAATGAAGGTAAAAATCAAAAACTTCGGCATTGCACGCGATATATTAGGCGGACGTGAAGCTGAGCTTGTGCTGAACGGTAATTCTGTTGGCGACTTGCGTAAGCAACTCTACATTACTTATCCCGATCTTAAAAAACTCAACTCTCTTTTTATTGCCATCAATTTAGAATATGCTGCCGATGAACACACGCTTACGGAAAAAGATGAAGTGGCACTGATTCCGCCCGTGAGCGGGGGGTAAAACAATTTGCATTATTAAATCGCAAGGCACGCTGAATAGCAGACAGATTCTCATAACAAATCCTATCACGAAACTCTGTGTTCTCTGCGTTTAAATTATTCACCCCAACGTTATACCCACTCCCAATAACGGTTGCTGGTAATGTCGCTTGCCGGTGGCCTTATAGAGTGCATTGGCCAACGCTCCTATTACCGGGGGAAAGGGCGGCTCTCCCAAACCCGTAGGATCAACATCACTCTTCACAAAATGCACGTCAATCGATCTTGGCGCTTCGCGATGGCGGATCAGCCGATACTGGTGAAAGTTATTCTGATCGGGGGTTCCGTTCGTAAACGTTAACCCGCTGTACATGGCATGACCGATTCCATCTACCGAGCCACCTTCCACCAGGTTGGTTGCCGCCACCGGGTTTACCACGATACCACAGTCCACCGCGCAATGCACCTTCTCTACGCGCGGCTTTCCATTCTCCATTACCAGGTCAATCACGTGCGCCACATAACTATCATGACAGAAGTAAGCCGATACACCCCGATAAACATTCGGCATTTCTTCGCCCCAGTTTGCCTTGCTCCTCACCAGCTCCAGCACACCCGCATAGCGTTTGGCTTCATAATCATTATTTTCCCCAACCGGGTTTTTCAGGGCGCGATCCAGTAAATCAAGGCGAAACTGGATCGGATCTTTTCCTGCCGCTTCAGCTACCTCGTCCAGAAAAGATTGTTCTGCACCGGCAATAAAATTGGAACGCGGAGCCCGGAATGCACCCACACTTATATTAGAGGGGACTGACCATTCTTCCGCCAGGTAATGATCCACAGCACCGGCCGGAAAACGATTGGCAAACAACGGGCCTTCCGGAATTCCGCCTGCATTTACATGAAACGCAACCAGGTTGTTATCGGCATCTAATGCCGCACGGTACTTCGCAAAGTATGCCGGGCGGTAAACTCCAAAGCTCATATCATCTTCGCGTGTGTAAATCAGCTTAACGGGCGCCTTCACCTTCTGTGAAATAACCGCAGCCTCCACCAGGAAGTGTCCATACAATCGTCTGCCAAAACCACCGCCCTGGCGCGTCATCTGAATATCAATCTTCTCTAATGGTAAACCCAGCCGGGCCGCCACACTTTTTTCCATGAACTCCGGAGTTTGAATCGGGCCCACCAACTCAGCCTTCCCGTCTGTAACATCCGCAAAGAAGTTCATGGGCTCCATTGTGTTGTGCGCCAGGAACGGGGCCGAATAGGTGCGTTCAATAACTTTTGCCGCCTTCTTAAATACCGCTTCGGGATTGCCGTCTTTACGAACAACTTTCGCAACCTTTGAAGAAAACTCGGTCATCACCCGGGTATGTTGCGTACTGTTCTCTAAACCACGCGGTACTTTTATTTTAACTGTTGTTCCCCAGAAAGTGGACGAAGAAATTTCATGATCCTGAAATTGCTCCCATTCCAGCTTCAAGGCTTTACGCGCGTTCATTACTTGCCACGTAGTGTTACCCACTACTACTACCAGTTCAGGAAAAGAATCTACATCGCACCACTGTTGGGCATAATCTTCCGGATAGGTTTTGATCGTGAACACATCCTTTATACCCGGCATGTTCCGAGCCTGCGAATCGTCCACACTTTTTAAGCGCATACCAAAAGCAGGCGGGTGCGCGATCATGGCGATCAGCATTCCTTCCTTGCGATAGTCCAGTCCAAACAAAGGTTGGCCGGTAACAATCTTCTTGCCATCAACATTATTGCGCGATGTACCGATGATCTTAAAGTCGCTGTTATTTTTTAGCTCAACTTCCCTGGGTACTTCAATTCCGGCTGCTGCCGAAGCCATCTCGCCATACGAAGCAGATTTACCGCTGGCTTTATGATAGAGCATGCTGGCTTCGGTAGTAATTTCATCCACCGGTACCTGCCAGGTCTTGGCTGCGGCTTCACGCAACATTTTTCTTGCCGTTGCACCGGCCATACGCAAACTTTTCCAGCCCTGGCTTATCGACTGGCTTCCTCCTGCAAGCTGGCGTGTGAATACAGTAGTATTGAGAGGCGCCTGTTCTACGATCACATTCTTCCAGTCCACATCCAGCTCTTCGGCCACCAGCATGGGCATGGATGTTTTTACATTCTGACCAATCTCCGGGTTGGGCGACATGATCGTAACCAAACCGTTTTCGCCAATCTTTAAATACCCGTTTAACTCGAACCATTCTTTGGGAAGTTCCAGTGTTTCGGGTGTGGGCTTGCAGCCGGCCAGCCAACTGAAGCTGAGCATAAAGCCTCCGCCCGCCAGCGCAGTAGTTTTCAGAAATGATCTTCTGCCAATTGAAGTTTTTAGTACTGTCATGATCTCAGGCGTTTATGTTTTTAGATGCTGTTTTTACGGCTGCTTTAATACGCACATAGGTTCCGCACCGGCAGATGTTTCCATTCATGGCGGTTTCAATCTGCTCATCGGTAGGATTGGGATTTTCCTTTAGCAAGGCTGCCGCGCTCATGATCTGGCCGGCCTGGCAATAGCCGCACTGCGGCACATCATGTTCCAGCCATGCTTTTTGCACCGGGTGATCGCCTTTTTCAGAAAGCCCTTCAATCGTAGTTATTTCCTGGTCCCCCACCGAAGACACGGGAAGCATGCACGAACGGGTAGCGGTACCATCCAAATGAATGGTGCAGGCGCCACATTGGGCTATGCCACAACCGAACTTGGTACCCACCAGGTCCAGGTGATCGCGCAACACCCACAACACGGGCGTTGCCGGATCGACATCTACTTCTTGCTTTTTTCCATTAACCGTAAGATTGAATGTTGCCATAGTGGTTGGAGGTTTATCAGGATAGTTTTTTGATGACTAAAGGTAAAAAGAATTATACCCGGATGTCTTGTTAAAATCAAACATCTACGATGTATTGGCTAATTTTTAACAAATCCAAATAAGAATGCTAATCCACCGAACCAACAACAAATCATTCTTTTTTGATGCCTGGTATTCTACCTACACACTTTCAAAATTGAAATGGAGAGTAGAATTGTCAGATCGGAAGACCTGACAGCAAGGAAAACTACGACCTGTGCACGGGGGTGAACGAAATTAAGAAACAAAAACTACAATCTGCCTGCCGGTAGGCAGGCGCAACACCGAACCTCCGCTATGGCATATGCGCATTGTTTCCATCTGGTTCTTCTAACCTAATTTCAGTCGGGCCTGTTTTTAAGTCGGTGGTTAGAGTGTCCTTTATTTTTTGAACCAAATCTTTCAAAGTTGAATAAACTGTTGTCCGGAGCGTTCAACACAATAACAGCAATTGTATATTTCGTGAAATTCTGTTGATACTGTAAGTTTTTATCAAACGTTAACAATGCGTCAAACTTGCTCTCTGTTAACAGTCCCAATAATTTTCCATTTGAAACACCAGTCCAACCTTTGTCGGCTGCCGTGTAAATTTCATGTTCCTTAAAGTACTGTTTTAATCTTTTGGGAAGGTTTTCATCAAGCAGCAGTCTCATAGATTTACTCGATGTTTTTTGAAGTTACAATTTTGCTTGCAATTTCAATTACTGCAATAGCTTGTTCTCTTTTAACTGTCGGAAAGTCGTCCAAGAACTCGTCAAGGGGTATTCCTTTCTCCAGGTGGTCAAATAGTGTCTGAATGGGCACTCTCGTCCCCCTAAAAACCGGATTTCCAGATAATATCTCCTTGTCAATATTTATGTAGTCCTTTACTCGATACATAGTCCAAATGTACAAATTTTATAAGTAAACTTTTTCATTTAGGTCAATCCGCCCTTTTTAATTTAAAGTTTCTAAAATCCTGGGCGTTAATTCTTAAACCAACAACTTGTCCGGCTGAGTCTCTGTCAAATAAAAACACAGCGTCATTTTGTGTTGCGTAAAAAATATCCTCTTTGAAAGGAATTAAAGGAATCTGTATTATTCCTTTTCTTGCCTTAATTTTTTGGTTCTTTGCCTTCACTTTAATTTTTGCCATTGTACTTTCATTAATGTAAGTGCCTTTATAGTCTCTGCTTTGAATCTCAGTGGGGTTACATAAAGAGAATTTCAAGTCAACTTTATCTAAATATATCTCGTGAAGAATTAGTTTATCTGTGGAGTCCTTCAAAAAACGAACATGAATAAATTCCTTAGATGGATTTTCAGCAACAAAGTAATTTTCGCTGATGGGATTTAGTTTCAAACCCTTAACATTAAGGTTGTCGCTTATGTACAAGCTCTCATTTTCCAAAATAATTTTCCTTAGCTGACCGAGGCCATTCTTTCCGATCAGGTAAAAAAGACCTGTTTTAGAAGAAAGTTGCGTCTTATTCAAATTGACATAACTGAAGTGTTCCGAAGTTTTTGATGTCTCTAATGAGTTTTCCAAAAACATATCAACGATTTTGTATGCCTTTCTCTCATTGTCGTCATATCTTGATGAATTTGCAAGGCAAATCACTACGAGTTTTTTATCAGGTACTCTTATCATTATTGAGGTGTGAATCCCATTATCTCCCCCATGATATATCTGATTAAATCCTTTATAACTCGAAACGAATACTCCATATCCGTATCCGGTATCTTCACCATTATTTAACTTACCGCTCAAATACAATCTATCAAACAAATTAAGATCGGACTTGCCCAGCTTATTATGATAAAAATTATTGCTCCAAATGATTAAGTCGTCAATCGTGCTTATTAAATTATGATCTCCTACAATACCACCGCTTGTGCTTCTTCTTTTGAATCTCTTTCCATTGTACGAATAGCCAACAGTTTCGGTCTTACTCTCTACATCATTGAAAAAAGTACTACTCATCTTTAATGGTCTGAATATAGCGCTATCCGCAAAGTGCTTTAACTTCATGCCACTCACTTTTTCAACAATATCACCCAATAGAATGTAATTTACATTCGTATACACCATCTCCTCGCCTGTTTTAAAATTCAGGTCGGTTTCTCTATGAAGGGTTTTAAAAAGATATTCCTTGGTTTGGTATTTTTTGGGTAATTGTCCTTTTAAGTTCACCTTACCTGATAAAACCGCTAAAACATACGCCTCTCTTATTCCGCTGGTATGGTCGAGCAGATTTTTTATTCTTATATTTTCACTAAACCGTAATTCTGGGTAGTATTTTTTAATATCATCTTCTTTCGAGAGTTTGTCTTGTTCTTCCAACAGCCCTATGCAAGTAGCTGTGAATTGCTTAGCCATAGAAGCCAGCTCAAACGGTGTACTTATTAAATTTGGAATTCCGCTTTTTGTATCGGCTGCTCCGTAGGCCTTTTTGTATACAACTTCACCGTCCATAATTACCGCTACCACGCCACCAGGTTTATTTAGAGAATCCCAATCTTTAAATAATGAGTCAATTTTTTCAGCCTGACAGAGTCCACTTTCAAGCTTAAAAACAAATAGAATTGATATGATCAAGTAACGTTGGAAAGTCAATGTTTCTAAATTTAAATGTTCTGAATGTCGATGAGGAATTATTCCGTGTCTGCTGTTAATTGTCCAGGTCGATTTCAAGGTCGTTTACTTCTTCCCCAATAATCTCTCCTACGTTAAGTGTCAACTTAATATGAAATTAATATGAAAACTAAATTGTCCCGGCCATATTGTTACCAACACCGAATATACGCAACTATTGCTTCTATTTTCCCTATGGCGTTCGATAGCCAATCTCAATAAAATTCCGCGAAAAGAGCCTGTATTGTATGATATTTTTTTCGCGCAATAGTACTTTTCTTCATCTGCCGGTTCAATCTTTGTCAACTGATAAATTAAAATGAGCGAGGCTAAAACGAATTCCGCCAGGTACAATATTTTTGTATAAAGCTATCCCATGATTGAGCTAACCGCCCACCCTATCGATGTATCCAAAATAATTGCGGCTGCAACTGCACACGAGGCCGGGGCTGTGAACACATTTATCGGAACCGTGCGCAACCATACAGCCGGCAGGGAAGTGGTGAAACTGGAATACGAAGCCTACGCACCTATGGCCATTCTTGAAATTCAGAAAGTGATAGACGAGGCCCGGCAGAAATGGAAGCTCACCCGCTGGGCTATCAGCCACCGCACCGGAACTTTACTGCCCGGAGAAGTAGCGGTGGTAGTAGCGGTATCCACTCCACACCGGAAAGATTCATTCGCAGCCTGTCAGTTTATTATTGATACCTTAAAAAAAACAGTCCCCATCTGGAAAAAAGAATTTTTCCGGGATGGGGACCAATGGGTGTCGGCTCATCCTTAGAGCTGACTTACAATCATTACCGCCAGGGTGATAATTGCTACCGCAATAACAAGCGCTGAACCAAACACCAACAGCAAATCGCGGTTAATGGGGTTCAGCAAGAAATTTCGATCAATTAACTTCATACCAACTAAGATTTATAGACGTACAAAGATAACGCGAACGTCTTTAAATTGGTTTAACCGCACCGGAAACCATTTGAATTGTACTTACCAGAACAGTTAACCCGCAAACGTGTAAGTATCTAAGAATTGATAACTTAAGCCGGCCACAGGGCCGCTAATTTTTTCTGATAAATTTTTTCTTGCCGCCTCGTTTTTCAAGCAGTTTTACAGCTTCAATCACAATATCGTGCGAAAGCGCCTTGCACATATCGTACACGGTAAGCGCAGCTACAGAGGCGGCTGTAAGCGCTTCCATCTCCACACCGGTTTTAGCTGTTATGCGGACTTCTGTGGTGATGATCAGCCTATCCTTGCGCGCTTCTATATGTACCTGGCAATCTTCCAGCGCCAGCGGGTGGCAAAACGGAATAAGCTCGTGCGTTTTTTTGGCAGCCATTACCCCGGCAATAATAGCCGTCTGAAATACCGGGCCCTTTTGGGTGATCAGCTCATCATTTTTGATCCGGGCAAGAATTTCCTTACCTAAAATCACCACAGCCTGTGCCCGGGCTACACGTTTGGTAACCTGCTTTTCCGATACATCTACCATTTTAGGATTGCCTGATGCATCAATATGCGTAAATTGTTTTTTCATTTGTTCATGATCTTTCAAAGGTAATAAATGATAAGTGTTTCAGAAGCCACAGCCATTGTTCTCTCACACTCCATCGAAACGGGTGTGGAAGAAGTTTCCATACAGGAAGCGTGTGGCCGTGTGCTGAAAGAAACCGTGCGGGCCGATCGCGATTTTCCTCCTTTCAACCGGATCACCATGGATGGCATTGCCCTCGCGCACGAATACTGGCTGAAAGGTCAGCGCACCTTTGCTATCGAAGGCATACAGGCAGCCGGGCAGCAACAGAAAAGATTAACTACCCCAAATGCGTGCCTCGAAGTAATGACCGGTGCCATGCTCCCGGAAGGAGCGGACACCGTAATACCTTACGAAAGCCTGGAAATAAAGGAAGGTAATGCATACATCAAAGCCGAAAAAATTGAAAAAGGTGAAAGCATTCACTACCAGGGCGCAGATGCACACCGTGATGATGAGCTGCTTCCGCCCGGTATAAAAATTTCACCTGCCGAAGTAGCCCTGATAGCCGCAGTGGGTAAAAAGAAAATTACGGTTGCCGCATTTCCTAAAACAGCCATTGTCTCAACAGGTGATGAGCTGGTTCCCGTTGACCTGATTCCGCTGCCTTATCAAATTCGCAGGTCTAACAGCTATGCCCTGCAAGCCGCTTTACGCGAGCTGAATTGCAGTGCCGATGTATTTCATCTGCCCGATCAGCCCGAAATATTAGATGCCGAAGTAAAAAAAATTCTCCAGCACTATTCGCTCGTTATTTTTTCGGGCGGGGTTTCAAAAGGCAGGTACGATTACATTCCGCAAACGCTGGAGCAAAACGGCATTCAGAAAAGATTTCACCGGGTAAGCCAACGCCCGGGCAAGCCGATTTGGTTCGGCACATCATCGCGGCACGTGGTATTTGCGCTTCCGGGCAACCCGGTTTCCACCTACATGTGCTTCTATCGTTACATCAGGCCGTGGCTGATGAAAAGCTTGGGCATTGAAGCTCCTGCACAACAGGTGGTGCTGGCGCAGAATTTTTCTTTCAAGCCTGCACTTACTTATTTTCTGCAGGTAAAAGTGAAAAACGAAATGAGCCAGCTAAAAGCATACCCCCTTGCCGGTGATGGCTCGGGCGATTTTGCCAACCTGAAGGATGTGGATGGTTTTATTGAGCTGCCGGCCGAGGTAACCGATTTCAAAGCCGGGCAGGTTTTTCGCTACTATCCGTTTCGCAGCTAATGATCCAGGTTAGTATCGCTTTATTGATTTCGGTTGTAACCCTTATCGCAGTTTCGCGATACGTTAAGCTACATGCATTCTTCTCGTTGCTGCTGGCCGCTGTGCTGTTCGGAGTTATCATGGGCAAACCCTTTCCCGAAATTCTTACGGCCATGCAATCGGGTTTTGGATTGCTTTTGCAACAGATCGGCTTCTTAGTCGCAATCGGGTCGTGCCTCGGTATAGTGATGGAAAAAACCGGGGCGATGGCTTCGCTCGGAAACAAAATTGTTACCGCATTCGGAGCCTCGCGCACGGTGCTGGCCATGTCGGCAATTGGCGTTCTGGTGGGTATCCCCGTCTTCTGCGATTCCGGGTTCATCATCCTGTCCAGGCTAATACCGGCACTTGCCTCTTCCTCCGCTACACCTGCTCAACTTTCGCTGGCGCTTTCATCGGGATTATACACTACGCATACCCTGGTGCCACCCACACCGGGGCCATTGGCGGCTGCCGCTAACTTAGGCTTGGCTTCACACCTTGGCCTGGCTATAGTAATCGGGCTGGTGGGCAGCATACCGGTTGCGGGTGTGGCTTACCTGCTATCGCGAAAGTTCGGATTGCACATCACAACCACAACACCCCCTGTTGTAAGCACAGAAACAAAATCACATTCCGGCATTCTTATTTTCCTGCCATTGCTCATTCCAATCGTATTGATCGCGATGGCTTCATTGCCGGCACTTGCTCCCTCTCTGCTGTTGTGGAATAAGTTTTTATCGATTATCGGAAACCCCGCAATCGCTTTGCTTATCGGGTTAATGCTTTCATTCCTCCTCATTCGCGGCAAGCAAAAGCAGGAATGGCCGGATTGGATTTCGGATGCATTGAAAGATGCCGGAATTATTTTGCTGATTACCGGGGCAGGCGGAGCCTTTGGCAGCGTGATTAAATCCTGCGGAATAGATTTATTACTGAAAGATGTACTCGCCACTTCGCAGGCAGGCGGAGCTCTTTTTCTCAGCATCGCATTTGCGTTGGCCGCGATCCTGAAAACCGCGCAGGGTTCATCCACCTCGGCAATAATCATCACCAGCTCATTGCTTGCTCCGCTCACCATAGCGGCAGGGTTTGCTTCACCATTCGACCTGGCTACATTAATGCTTGCCATTGGCGGTGGCGCCATGACGGTTTCACATGCCAACGATTCATACTTCTGGGTTGTGTCGCAGTTTGGGGGCATAGCCGAACGCGATGCGTATAAAAGTTACACGCTCATTACGCTGGCGCAGGGTATTACCGCACTAATTGTTTCAATCATACTTTACATGTTGTGAAAATCCTGATCGCACCCGATAAGTTTAAAGGTTCGCTTTCGGCACAGAAAGCAGGTGAAGCGATCGGCAGCGTATTATTAAAACTGGATTCATCCCTTCAGATTCAAACATTACCGATGGCCGATGGCGGTGAAGGCACCGCGGAATTGCTTACCACCCACACAAAGGGAAAATGGATTACGTGCATGGTACACGATCCGCTCTTCCGGAAAATCAATGCCGGTTATGGCATATCGGGCGATGGCTCAACGGCATTTATTGAAATGGCCAGCGCATCGGGCTTGCAATTATTGAAACCGGATGAACGGAATCCGTTAAAGACCACCACATTGGGCACCGGTGAATTAATTGCAAATGCATTACAGCATCCTGTAAAGAAAATTGTATTAGCCATTGGCGGCAGCGCCACCAATGATGCCGGGTTGGGAATGGCCAGCGCATTGGGCTATCGGTTTTACGATCGCAACAACCGGGAGCTGCTTCCGGTGGGTGAAAGCCTGGAACGATTACACCGGGTTGATGGTGCACATATTAACCCGCAACTGAATCAAACCGAAGTGTTGATTTTATGTGATGTAGCCAATCCGCTCTATGGCCCTACCGGTGCGGCACATGTTTTCGCGCCACAAAAAGGCGCGGGTATGCCAGATGTGATGAAGCTGGATAAAGGCTTACAGAATTTTGCCAAAATAGCACAACAACAGCTTGCTGTTTCAACAGATTTTGCCGGGGCCGGTGCAGCCGGAGGCCTTGGTGCCGGTGCAAAAGTATTTCTGCGTGCTGCCCTGACACGCGGCATTGCGTATGTATTGCAGGAATTGAAGGTGGAAGAGGCAATTCAAAATGCAGATGTGGTGATTACCGGGGAAGGTAAGCTGGACACGCAAACCCTGCATGGCAAAGTAGTAGCCGGTATTACGTCCGCAGCCGTTCGACTGAACAAACCTGTAATTGCGGTTGTGGGTAAGAATGAACTGACCGAAGCACAATGGAAGCAAGCCGGGATAAGGCAAGTGATCAGCCTGGCTGATGAACACACTTCCGTGGAAACGGCCGTGAACCATGCGCGGGAACTGATTCAAAAAAGGATTTCAGAACAGCTTGATCTGAAAGCATACTTCATGTAAGAGCAAACCTAAACCGGAAAAGGCGTTTGATTACTTCTTACGCTCAAAGAAATAATCAATCGACTTGCCGTTGCCGGATATGGTCGCTTTCAGCTTATCGCCATCCAACTGGTAGGTGATCTTCTTGGGAAAATCGTGCTGCGGATTTTCACAAACCAAAGTTGTGGCTGTGATCCCGGTTATTAAAAAGTAAGTTGGTTCTTTGTTTTGCGGAACATCGGCCACATAGTACAGCTTGTTGTCTTTGGATATGATCTTCAGCTTTTCCACAAATGTTGTATCGGCTCCGTTCATGTTCACTCCCCAACCCTGCAATCCTTCGGCTGTCTGAACCCAACGCTCATGCGCGGTACGGCCGGCTTTTACGTTGGTTCGGTTCCATGTACCGGTAAGCCACGAAAGGTCTTTTATTGATTGAGCCTGTAGCTCAGCCCCTGCCGCTAACATCAGAATAAAAATTAATGATCTCATATTTTAAGTTTTTTCCCGAAAGTAACAGCCATTCAGCTTGTGGTATTGTATAAACCCGACAATCAGGCCCGTTTCATAAAAAAGTTGGCGAAGGTTTGCTCATCAAATAAATAAGCCGATGGGTCTTCTCCCGTAAAGGCTTTGAAGTTCCGGATAAAGTGCGACTGATCATAATACCCGGATTCAAGCGCAATCTCCACCCACGAGGCATCATGCTGTTCCATCAGGTTAAAAATATGACTGAAGCGGATGATACGGCAATAAAATTTAGGCGGCAAACCCACATACCGGTTGAACAGCCGCTGCAATTGCCGCTCGGTTACAGCAACATGATGCAGCAGCTCATTTACCTCTACATTTCCCTTTCGGGAGAAGATCAGATCAAGGCCGCCTTCTACCCTGTTTACATCATCTGTAGAAGGTTTAATCAACAGGGCCAGCTCATGATCCAGGAATTTTGCAAACTGTTCGGGCTGCAAAGGGTCATGAATATTACTGATTATCTTTTCAAACGATTTGCCAGCCACATGCGGCAATGGCACCACACGGTCGGTATAATCCGTCATCTTCAGATCAAAAATATGAGCCAGCGCTGCGGGCTTAAATTTTATCCCCACCATGCCGGAAGCGCCCGTATTCTCCAAGTAAAAGAATTTCCGGATTTGCCCGGCAAACAGGTTTTTACCTTGCCGTTGCCACTTACCTGAAATATTGACCCGGTAAGGGTCGCGATAGTGAAAGATAATTTCGGCAAAGCCATCGGGTATAATTTTCTTTTTTTCGCGCTGGGTACCGTTGCTGTCGGCAAACCAGTAGCAATCCACCCATTGGCTTAGTATTACATCCGGCTCAATCCGCTGGTAGTTCATGATGCATCGAATAAACAAAAATAAATTTACCTTTAACAATTACATCCAATCCATGAACCTGACGGATACCGAACTACATGTGCTTCAAAACCTCGTAAAAAAAGGCGGCATGGGCAACGTGCAGGAGCTTTTGAATTACCCTCCCGAAGAATTCGATAAAGCTTTTGAGTTCGCCAACAATCTTCAGAATAAAGATTTGGTAAAATTGCTTTATTCTAATTTTAATAAAAACCTTATTGTAGTTGAATTAACTTTGGTTGGAATAAAGTTCGGAGGCTAAACGCAGGCATTAATCTGAGACACCCGTGAAAGTATCAACAGGCAATCCGAACTTTTTTCAAGAGAGTTCATCAATCCATGATTTCGAGGCATCCTAATCTTTGATCATTTACAAATTCCTGTATTTGACCTGACTTCGCCTTCAATATATTCCCGATGTACTTGCTGGTTTGATTAGCACACTTTAACCAGATCAGTTTAGGCGGATGTCCATACAAAAGACTCAGGTCATAAAAATCCGAATCAAATGTTACAATGGTATATCCTTCTGCTTTTGCAAACTCCCAAATAATCCTGTCTGGTTTATTGTTGTAGCCAATGCGCTTTATTTGCTGGATACCGGGATAGACCAACTCCAGCTTTTTAACTAACCGATATGAAATATTCTGATCAAGAAGCAACTTCACGATGCTATTCGTAACCGGTGATCGCGATCAGCAGCAAATGAAAGGCACG
>JAHCHY010000013.1 GCA_026129485.1 Cyclobacteriaceae bacterium | reverse complement strand
CGTTACAAATTTATTACGGCTTTCATAAAGGATATAATCAAGCACGTTTGCCAGCTTATCCAATGCAAAATAGGTTTGATAAGCATGCGACTGGATGGAGTTAAGCACATTTTTAAAAAGGTGCGGATTTAATCTCGACTGCAGGTTCTCAAGATGAAGCGTATTTACCTTTCCTTCCAGTTGCTGAAGCTGGTGCGCGCTTTCTTTCGAAATCTTCTCTGATCTTATTAACCGGGCGATCAAATAAATGATAACCGCTAACAAAAGCAGCGCTCCGGCCAGGCAAGCCAAAATCAATACCGCAGGTTGGCTCATGGTAATGGTTTAAGCGTCAAATGTAGTGATATCCGGTAAGGAATACCGAACGATGAAACCGCCTGCGAAAGAATGAATTTTGCTATACCACAAGGCGTTGCAGCGGAACTTATCTATTCGTGCCGGATAGCATCTACCGGGTTCAGGCGGGAAGCCCGTAACGCAGGATACGTTCCAAAAATGATCCCTACAATAACAGCAAGCACCGCGATAATGAGCAAT
This sequence comes from Cyclobacteriaceae bacterium, assembly GCA_026129485.1. GTDB lineage: Bacteria > Bacteroidota > Bacteroidia > Cytophagales > Cyclobacteriaceae > ELB16-189. The sequence goes on along the minus strand of JAHCHY010000013.1, from coordinate 126,093 downwards.
GTATTGCCTGTGTAAGCCGCCTGGAAAGGTATTTTTGTAAGGGCTTTTACGATGGGGATAACGGCCATGGTAAATAACATCCCGAAAATCAGCCCGAAGAAGCTGCCAAAAGCGGAAACCGTGATTGACTCCGAAAGGAACAGCAAGACAATATCGCGCCTGTTCGCGCCTACTGCTTTCCGAATCCCGATTTCAGCCGTTCGTTCCGTTACCGAGATAAGCAATACGTTCATCACACCAATCCCCCCTACTACAACGGAAATTCCAACGATCAAGCCCATAATCACGCGAAACAAAAAGAAACCCTTTTCGGCCTGCTCTAACCGGAAGTCGTTTGTATTCACTTTGAAATCATGCGCTTCACCAAAGTGTTGTGCTAAATATGAATTGATTTCTTTTTTCAGACCTGTAACATCTTCAACGCTTTTCGCTTCTACTACTAACTGGGGAGCGTTGCCTTTTAGATCAGCTTTTGTAAGCAGTGTAAACGGAAAGAAAAGCTCCGGGCCCTGTGATTGCCTGAGATAAACAATACCAACAACTTTCAATTTCCTGTTTGAAAACCGGATCTCTTTTCCGATTAAGTCATTCATCTTTCCATTCTTCATAACAGCTTTTGCCAGCGCTTCGGTTAGAGTGGCGCTTTGAGCCTGGCTTGAAAAATCATCTGCTGTAAAGGCGCGCCCGGCCAGTACCGAATCAGGTTTCAAACCAGCCACGCCTGTAACATACGCTGCCGTTTTAGCAGAATCGCCCTGTACGGTAACCTCTTTCGCCAGTCGCTGGAAGATATAGCAGGTGGCAGGATACGTTAATGACGATTTTATTTCCTGGTAATTGTCATAAGTAAGGAATGTTACAGAATCTTTCCGAATGGTAATTCCATCCTTACGGATATAGTGATCAGAATTTACGCTCATGCTGTTCAGGCTTGTTGTGGTAGCAATTTCCTCACGTGCATATTCTTCCATGCCATCAATAAGCGAAAGAATGGAAACGAGCGCACCCACGCCTATCACGATTCCGAGAACAGAAAGAAACGTATGAAAGAAATTGGCGCGGATGTTCTGAAAGGCCAGCAAAAAGGATTGTATGATTCTTCTGAACATGATAAGCTTTAAAGCCAAAGACTGATGGAAAAGTAAAAAGTTACACTAAGTTCAAAGTTTGCACCTGGCACAAACCCGTATTTAAAAGTCAATGATTACCTGGTTTAAAATCTAACTAATTCGTAGTTCGCGTTTCGCCCTCCTTCGTCTGTTTGCTGCAAGATGCCTTTTTCTACCAGGTCTTTTATATCCCGTAAGGCGGTATCGGTAGAGGTTTTGGCAATTTTTGCCCATTTTGAGGTTTGCAGTTTACCTTCAAAATCCTCAAAGAGTTTGTTAAGCATTAATCGTTGCCGTTCATTGATGGGTGTGTGTTCATGCAGTTTCCAAAATTCGGCTTTACGCAATATTTTTTGCGTAGTGCTTTCGGTGGCAAGCATGGCGTTTTTCAGGCAACGTAAAAACCATTCAAGCCACCCGGTAATGTCGCCTTTGCTGTGCTGCACTTTTTGCAATACTTCGTAATACTGCTTGCGTTCTGTTAAAATCTGGCTCGACATACTGTAAAACCGTTCTCCGCTACCTTCTGCACGGGCAAGCAACATATCGGTTATCGCCCTTCCAATTCTCCCGTTTCCGTCATCAAAAGGATGAATGATGATAAACCAAAAGTGTGCTATGGCAGCTTTCAACACGGGGTCAAGGCTGTTGTCGTTGTTGAACCAATTCAAAAACTTATCCATTTCCGCTTTTACGAGCCTGGGTTTTACGGCCTCGTAATGCACTTTTTCTTTTCCCAACGCCCCTGAAACTATCTGCATTTCACCTGTGCGGTACCTGCCCACTTTTATTTCGTAAGGTCCGCTGTATCCTGTGGGAAAAAGCGCTGCGTGCCACCCAAATAAACGTTTTTCGGTTAAAGGCAAGGTGTAGCGTTGGGTGGCATCGAGCATCATTTCTACTACGCCTTCTATATGGCGGCTGCTCGGCACCAATCCTGCGGTGTTGATACCCAAACGCCTTGCAATGGACGAACGCACCTGGTCATAATTGAGCAATTCACCTTCTATTTCAGATGACTTTACTACATCTAAGGTTAAGGCGGTAAGCGTGGCTTCTTCTTTGGCGGAAAAGCCCAAAGCGTTCATTTGCCCGATGATTTTGCCTTGCATCAGGCGCACCTCGCCAAACATGCCATTGATGGCTTTGTCCTGCCACGAAAATTGTGTCCAGTTTTTATGCTCGTAAATGTATTTTGCCATTACCTGAACCTGTTGTAACGGCAAATATGCAAATTATTCACCGCAAATTTGCGGTGAATAATTCATTTTTTCACCGCATCCCATCCAAGTACTTTCTACTTCATCAGCCTCACCGAAGCGGAGTTAATGCAAAATCTTAGGCCGGTCGGTGGCGGACCATCGGGAAACACGTGCCCCAAATGACCATCGCATACGTTGCATTCCACTTCAACGCGCGTCATGCCATAGCTCGTGTCTTTGGTGTATTTAATTACGTTTTGTTCAACCGGAACAGTAAAGCTTGGCCAGCCGGTGCCCGATTCAAACTTGGTACGCGAGTCGAACAACACGGTACCGCAGCACCGGCAGGCATAAAGCCCGGGTTCGTGGGCTTCACAATATTCGCCAGTAAAGGCGCGCTCGGTGCCCTTCTTGCGGGTAATGTAAAATTCCTCTTCGGTTAAAAGCGAACGCCACTCCGCATCGGTTTTTTCAACCCTGCGGGGTGGCGTTAAATTTCCTTTGCCTGCATATTGCAGCACATCAAGCCATTTCATACACGTGGTTTACTCTCAAATAAACCACATTTTACGAGATTAGTTCGAAATTGTGTCGCTGCTGTAATGTGTACGGTTTCTTTTTCCGAATGCACCAATCTTCAGGGTAATGTTGTACGACCAGTTGCTCAGGTCATTATCGGAAAGCCCGATGCCATTGCTGCCATAGGTTTTGCGGTAGGAAATACCCGGGCTAAGCCGCAGCCAGCGAAACAAGTTCATTTCTAACTGAGCGCCCGGCTCCAGTACGTAAAACCAGTTTTCATCATGCGATCTGAAATCATCAAAATCACGCCAGTCATCCCAATCACCCCACTGGGGCCGGTGGTATTGCGCTGTAAAACCTACCCCGCTAAACATATTCAGCACCACGTGTATCGACCGGCTGGAGCCCAGCACACGCTCCAGCATTAAGCCGCCCTGACCGTACTGGTACGTCATGGGTTGCCATGGGTTAACGCTGTATTGCTGCGGCACGCGGATATCATTCGTAGAGCCTGCAAACCCCAGCCCAACCATCCACCTGCGGTTAATAAAAACCCCGCCATAAACCTCGTTCAGGTTGGCAAAGTCGCCATTGATCGTAGTGAATTTATTGGAGATAGCGCCATATCCCCCGGTGCTGCTGCCTTTACCAAACAATGTTTGAATTTCCTGCGCCCACGCTGCATGGCTGGCCAGGACAGTAAGAACAAGTATAAATCGGATTTTCATACGGTATTTTGATTTTATACCAGTATGACAACCCCGGGCAGAGTTACCCCTAATTGAGCATTAAAAAAGTTTTAGCTTAAAAGCGGAAAGGCTTGTTACTGCTTATTCAGAAAAGCGGAGTACATCCAAACCAGCTTTTCCTGTGCGCGGATGTAATCGCTCATCAGGGCATTGGTACCTTCATCCCCGGCATCTGCGGAAAGCGCGAGCAACTCACGCTGAACAGAAATAATAACTTTAAACGATTCCAGGATTTCAGCCACAGCCTTTAATCCGTCAGATTCCTTCGGGCTTTCCTTGATTTGCGATACCGCATGGTAATCGCTATAGCGATGGTTAGGCGAATAACCAAGCGTTAAAATGCGTTCAGCCACCTCGTCAATCTTTAACAACAGGTCATTGTAGAGCTCTTCAAACTTCAGGTGCAGCTCAAAAAATTTTTCACCCTTAATATTCCAGTGGTAGCCCCGTGTATTCTGGTAAAACACAGAGTAATTGGCTAATAATTCGTTCAGGCGCATGGCCAGATTTTCGGCTTTTTGGGTATCCAACCCGATTGCATTTGTTTTCATAATTATCAATACCGGTTATAGTGATACAGCTTCAATTTAATTGAAAAAGGAATGTGCTGAAATGATTATTATCAGGTTTCAGTTAATCTTTCTGAAGATAACTATTGACTGTCTGAATACGGTTGATCACGTGTTGCTTCAGCGTTGTTTGCGCCTGTATAAACGCTTCGAGGTTGAGCAGGTGCGAATACTTGTTGCGCTCGGTTGCTTGCGGACCAAGCACATAAGGTGCAATCAGGTTATAATTGCTTTCAAACAAGGCATTCATTTTTGATTCGGTAAATACATCGGCTAAAAAGGCTTGCATGTGTATGCGGTAACGAGCTGCATATACGGGGTCATCCATCAGGTAACGGATCAGCGGCCAACTGTTATCTACGGTTTCCAGGCCAATGGTTACCGGGGAGCTGCCCCGGTTAGACAAGGATTCATTATTATCCCAGGGAATCCAGGTAAGGCCCTTGCCCGGAGTGTTGTACAGGTAATAATTATGCGGCATACGGCCATACGTATCCCAGTTTTGCATGGTTGTATTAACCGCCAGCCATTTCATAAAATGATCGGCATCAAATACTTCTTCCAGCTCGGCACGCCATTGTACCGGGTTATCCAGCCGGAGGTCACTGTGCAGAATATTGATCAGCCTCACCACATCACTGTAATCGGCTGCGGCCTTGTTATTTTTCTTCTCGAACTTTGTCATTACAAAACCGGTGAAGTTGCTCTCCGGCTTGTAGATGTTCCCGGAATCATTGCCAAACTGATCTTTAATCATGGTATCATCCACAACTTCTACCATAGTATACACCCCGCAATATTGCAGGCCATCGCCAAAGTTGATATACACTTTATAGTAAGTCGTACGCGCGCTGGGAATACCCGCCATGCGAAAAATATCGGCTCCCACTTTTTCACGAATAAGGGAAGGATCAATAGCCCCGGGCGACATGGATAATTCCTTAAAGCCGAAGAAACGCTGATTGTTGATCTGCGGATACTGGTCTTCAAACCGATCAAAGTTTAAACGAAACGGAAGCTTATAAATGCCGTTGCGCCAGCTTGTGCCTAATGTTGAATTACCCTTCAGGCGAAAGCCAACCTTATACCATTCCTTACCATTAAACTTTACTGAAACCGGTACATAAACCGGGTCGGTAACAGGGAATCCACCGGGCTGGTTACCGATACCAAAGTCGTACCCGAAAAGGCTCTTCATATCGGACTGGATACTTTTCCAGTTCGTGCTTCCCAGCTCGATTTCAAGCGTGCTTACCTGGTTTTGCGCAAATACTGTTTCATAATCCGGTTCAGCTTTATTACTGTGCGTGCGGTCTGTCCAATCAACAGGAATAAAATTCTCATCGGTTGCACCTGGCGGAACAATTAACGGATCGCTGCACGAAAAAATCAGCGCAGTCATCCAAAGAAAATATGTTACCGGGGTAATCCGCATCACCGCACAAATTTAATGATTAGCAAACCAGTATGTTCTAAATGAAACGGTAAGTTCTGTTAACAAAATCAGCGCTAATCGCTTCCTTCTTTCAGAATAATCTCCACGCGCCTGTTTTTCCTGCGCCCCTCTTCGAAAGTATTATCGGCAATCGGTTCGCTGCTGCCCCGGCCCTCAAAATTGATGCGGCCTATGGCTATGCCTTTATCCATCAGGTACAAGCCCACAGCTTCGGCACGGCTGGTCGACAACCGCTGGTTATACGACTCGCGCCCGGTATTATCCGTATGGCCGATAATCAATACCGTAATTTTTTCATTGGCCTTGAGCAGCCTGACCAGCGTATCGAGCTGTGTGGTAACTTCTTTTTTGATGTTGGGACTGTTCACATCAAACAGCACATCGCTCAGGATAAATTTGCGTTCAACCGGTTTGGGTGGCGTAACCTTTTTCCGGATGTCGGCTGTATCGGGTTTGGGCGCGGGCGGTTCTGTAGTATGCACCACAGCGTGTATCGTATCGCGTTTGAGACCTTTTACCTGCGGCATTTTTTTATAGTCGTTGAACCTGCGGGCTGTTTGCCCGCGTCTCCAGCCTGCCGCACGCCTGCAACCTTCATTAAAGCAAAGTATTTTTTTGAAAATATTATGCCTGGGTGCGTGTGTGGTTCTTAATATAAGCTTATTGGATGCCGTAAGATGCGTAACTGCACCCGGCACACGCACCTCGATATTATCCTGCGCATTTGCCCGGGGCGAAAACACAAAGCCCATGCAACACAATACGGCTATGAAAACTTTACGCACGTGCTTTTACCCGTTAAAAAAATTGATTTAACACTTTAGTCCAGATGGCATAACCCTTTTCATTCATGTGCAGGTCGTCTTCCAGGAACAAACCCGGTAACAGGTTACCGCTTGCATCCAGCATGGGCGACCATACATCGGCAAAGTAAATACGCTTTTGCGATTTTGTCCATTGCTTCAGCTGTGCATTAAAGTCTTCATACTGTGCTTTCAGGTGCCAGCGCGATCCGCTCGGCTTGGGCGATATAAATACAATTTTAGCTTTAGGCATTTTTGCCCTGATCCGCTTCACCAACAAATCGGCATTAGCCAGGATCTGTTCCGTGCTGCGGCCGGCATTGATGTCATTATCACCTTCATAAATAAAGATCAGCCCGGGCTTGTGCTTCAGGATTAACTGGCTGGCATAATACACCAAATCGCTCATTTCCGATCCGCCAAAGCCGCGATTCAACACATTATGCTGCGGAAAGCTCTCTTCCAGGTTATGCCACAACCTTACGCTTGAGCTTCCCGTAAATAAAATCAATCGCTTTTGATTTACTGCCGAATCGGCAACAATCAGGTCGTTAACTTCTTTCTCAAAGCGAAGGGGATCCTGCCCCGCCAGGGCAAGGGAAAGAAATATAAATACCGGTGTAAGTACGCTGCGAATCATTTCCATACCTGTTTAATCTGTTGCTGCAAATATACCTGTGCCGGGCCGGCCTGTTCAACCAGGTTATTCCAACGGCATTCCAAAACTATTTTACCGGAATAGCCGGTTTGCTTTAAGGCCTGCAAATAATCCGTAAAATCATCTTGTGCAACACCGGGTGGGGTACGGTTTTCCTTTTCGGCAATATCGCAATGCACAAGATAGCCTTTGGTTTTCAACAGCACCGCGGCAGGTTCGTTTTCTCGAAGCATGTGGTAAATATCGGCACATAACCGGAAGTTACTATGGTTTACCTGCTTTACAACCTGCAAGGCTTCAGCAACCGTGTTGATGAAATTGGTTTCCTGTGTGTTCAGGTTTTCGAGCGCAAGCGTAACATCATATTGCGCAGCCTGTGCCGCAACTTTTCGCGCCAGTTGTATAAACTCACGTTTTGCTTTCTTTACCGGATAGCCTTCCGGGATTCTGCGGGCGCCACCGCTTCCCCATACTATTAATCTTATTCCGGCAAGCTGGCAACGTTCCAGCACTTTCCGGGTATAAGCCAGCAGCGCAGTTTCACTTACATCGGGGCCAACCAGCTTTAGCTCAGCCGGTATAAATACATTCAGGGCATACACCGGTGTTTGCAGGTCTTTCATAAGCGTTAGCTTTTCTTCAAACTGCGCATCCGGAATTTCAGGTGAAACCGTATTCCCAACCGTTTCCACAATAAACGCATATCCGCACCGGGCAAGTGTGCTGTCTTCGCTCAACCGGGCCGTAATGCCAATTTGAGGTTGTGCGCAAAGCTTAGCTCCTGCTATGCACAACAGCAACAGCAGCATCAGCTTTCCTGTAAATGACCCGCCTGCGCTTATCATATCCATTTAAGATCGCGCACCGTGCGTTCATGATCCACATTCCCGGTATGCGCTGTTTCTTTAGGCTCAAACAATAATACCCAAACTTCTTCGCCATTGGTTCGGGGATTATGCTCCACTCCCTTAGGTACCACGATCATCTCGCCTTCGCGAATGATTTCGGTGCGGTCATGAAAATCCATGTAGAGTGTTCCTTTAAAAACCATAAACAGCTCGTCTTCATTTTCATGACTGTGCCATACAAACTGGTCTTTTACTTTAGCCAGCTTAACATACTGGCCGTTGAGCTCGCTTATTATTTTGGGCGTCCATGTTTCAGAAAAGAGATTGAATTTTTCGCGAATGTCAATAGAAGTCATATCCTTGCGTTATATCTTCCAAGATATTAAATAATCTCATTCATGGGCCTATTTTATCCTGCTAAATCAACATCCCTGCCGCAGCTATTAACGTCATTACAATAATGAACCAGCGGTACATCTTGTCCGTCAGTTGCCGTACAATAAAAATTCCCAGCCAAGCACCCAATAAAATAACGGGCAACACCAATACGTCCAGCAGCACCGTATTCCATGTAATGGTATGCCAGGCAAAAACGTGAAACGGCACCTTAAACCAGTTCACCACCAGGAAAAACCAGGCTGTTGTTCCGATATAAACATTCTTGGGCAGGCGTATCGCAAGCAAATAAACACTCATAACCGAACCGGCCAGGTTACCCACCATAGAGGTAAACCCACCGGCAATTCCGGTAGCCACGGCAAAAGACTTTTGTTTTGGAACCTTGTCGGGATTAGTATGCTCAAGCCAGAGCATAATCACCACGCTTGCAATAATGGTGCTGGCCATTATCAGCTTAAAGACCGCATCATCAATAAACTTACCGAGCACTGTTCCGGCCACCACCCCTAAGGCTGCCCAGGGAAAAAGAATTTTCAGGTGGCGCCACGATGCATGGCGATGGTAATACCACACCCCGAAGACATCGGCTATAACCAGCATGGGTAAGATTACCCCGCTGGAAAGCTGCCCGCCAAACACCATAGCCAGTAAAGGCACCGATAACATGCCTGCACCCTGCACGCCTGTTTTAGACATGCCGGTGAGCAAAGCCACACTAAGAATGATTATGATTTCGGTGTAGTTGAGGTTGAAGGAGAAGATATACATTAAAATAGTTGCTGGCGGCTCGCTACTTCTCTAATCTCTTTAGTCCGGCTTCAATTTCAGTTTTTGATAACCATTGCCCGCGCAGCACCACCCCCGAAACTTTTTTGGTGTTGGTTACATCCGCCAATGGGTTTCCGTCAATCAATATCAGGTCGGCCACAGCACCGGGTTTAATGATCCCGGCATCCGGCAGGTTGAGATAAGCGGCTACATTTACCGTACCGGTGCGTAAAGCCTGATATGGTGTAAGCCCGGCATCCACCAGATATTTTAATTCGTTGTGCGTGGAAAAACCGGGTACGTTAAAGACCTGCGGAGCATCGCAACCTAACAATAACCCGATCCCATTTTTCTGGCATTCCAGGATAAGCTTCCGCCTGAGCTTGATAAAGTCTTCAATCTTTTGAGCATTGTACCGGGCATCGGCCATCAGGTTCTTTTTGGAATCGATCCACTGCGTTACGGTTTGCCTGCTCATGTATTTGCTGTCCGGGTCTTTCAGGAAATCATCACCGGTAAAGTTGGCTGCAAACCAACGGTCGGCCAGCGATTGTGTGGGCACCACCCAGATATTCTTTTCTTTCAATCCATACATTAACAAGTCAATCAATTGATTATCGACTTTATCAACCAGGTACATTCCAAATAATCCTGCCTCCTGCTCACTTACATTACCCTTGTGAACACCTTCTACCAATCCTTCTATAAAGCCATCGAGGTGATCGATAGAGGAATAACCGGCATCAATAGCGCGCCACACGCCTACCCCAAACGAAACATGACCGGCAAACGGAATCTTCAATTCATTTGCTGTTGAGCTGATGGCGGCAAACGTTTCTTTTGTCAGGCCGGGATGCAATTTCAGAAAATCATAACCTGCTGCTTTCTGCTCGCGCACCATCTCAGCGCCCCGTTCGGCAGTTTTTACGCTCAACCCGTTAAATGACGGGCCTGTAGTATAAAATCGCGGCCCCAATACTTCGCCCGAATTGATCTTTGACCGCAATGTAATGTGGCTCGGATGGCCTAACATTCCCCGGATAGTGGTAATGCCATTGGCCGCAAAAAGGAAGAGCACTTCTTTGTGCGATTCAAGGTTATCGTTAGGCGGCACGTGCGCATGCATTTCGGCAAGGCCGGGTATCAGGTACTTGTCTTTGGCATTAATCACCAAAGCATTTTTGCTGTATTTAAGATTTTTACCGATGGCTTGTACCTTACCGTCTTTAATGATCACGGTCTGATCGGTGAGAATTGTTTCGGTATCCATCGGCACCACATTCACCGAAGTAAATACGATCTCGCGCTGACGCGAGTCTACCAGCTTCTGGCTATAGCCTGATGCGGAAACCAACAGCAGGAATACAAGCAACCTTTTCATATTACATGGATTTTTAATGAAAGCTAACGCTTTGCCCCGAAAAACAGAATCAAATAGTGGCGAGTGGTTATGAGGGTGTAAAACTGGTGTCTGAAATCAACACTTAGTCAATAAAAAACGAAAGGCTGGCTTTCGCCAACCTTTCTCGTTACAAACGATCAAACACGCGAGGAGCAAGCTCCTGCTTTCAACCCTAAAACACAACGCTTGTAACAATGTTGCTTATGGTAAACGTACCTTTTTGCGTACCGCCCGTATAGGTTCCGTTTACGGTCAACCCGTTGGTTGTAGTTCCCCCGCTCACACTGCCACCTGTCAACACTTTATACGATCCGGTTTTCAGATCAGGTGAAGAGAAAACAAAGTAGCTGGCATTGCGGGCGGGTTTATAGGTAACCAGCGAGCTACCACCGGCATCCTGGATATTGAACAGGGTACCAGCCGAAACGCTTGTCCGGATAAATGCTCCGTATTGTGTAGATGAATTGCTGATACCCTGGGCCATATTACCCGATGGGCCGGATGCGATCAGCAGTCCGCCTGAAATTTTAAACGTACCGTTGTAATCCAATGCCACCTCCGGCTGCGAAGACGGGCCCTGCACAATCACGGTACCGCCCGTCATTACCACGTTACCGTTACTATCCACCGGGTCGCCACCTGTTGAACTTAGAGATACTGTTCCCCCGGCAAAGGTCAGCAGGCTGCCATCATTGGATTCTCCCCCGTTACCTTTTGTAGCATTCAGGCAATCATCGCTGGAGATAACATTTATATTTCCGTTATTCAATGTAATTACAGGTGCCTCTATTCCTTCCGTTGATTTGGTAATATTAATGGTACCGCCATTTACAATAACTGAAACTTCTGATTTTATTCCATCATCCGTTGCGGAAATATTGATTACGCCATCATTGATTACTACGGCCCCATCGCTGGTAATGGCTTTGGCTTCGTATGTATTCCGGTTGTAGGTAAACGCACTTCCCGATACCGTAACTGACAGCGTTCCTTTGTTAATGGTTAGAACCCCATCGGTTTTTATCCCTTTACCGCCAGCGCCTGTGCTCGTTATGGTAAGTGTTCCGCCATCCAGCAGGAAGGTATCGGAACAATTTATACCGGCCGGTGATGAAACATCGGAATCATCGGTATCATAAAACGCGGCACCGCTCGTCTTGATCTCCACATTGCCCCCGGTAAGCGATGCATGAAGCGCCTTAATACCCTTGGAGCCTTTACCGGATACATATAGCGATATTGCAGCCGCATTTTGAATGGCGAGATCACCCGCGCTCTCTAACGCATGGCCTTTATCGCCTGTGGTGGTAACCGTAATAATTCCGCCCGTAATCTTCAGATAAGGCGCTATGCCGGTATCCGTACCATCGTAGGAAGTGGTGATTCCCTCATCTGCTGTGGTTACATTCAATGTGCCTCCGCTAATCTCGATATATCCTTCTTCTGCTTCAATACCATCGCCCGCAGAAGCAATCTCCAGGTTACCGCCTGACATTTTGAAATAATCATTCACATGAATTGCATCCGACACGTTCGAGATGGCGTGAATATCTCCCTGCTCAATGGAGATGTAATCATCGCTGCAAATGGCATGCTTGTAATTTCCGGTAACATATAAGGCGCCTGTTCCTTTGAATATCAACTGTCCTTCGCTGAAAAATGCGCCTTTACTGTCCGTCTCAGAAGATGAATAGGCGGCTCCATCAACCAGCTTGTTCAATGTGCCGCCTACCACTGTAACAGTTGCCTTCTTTCCCGATTGTATATTGATGGCGGGGCCATCGGGGTTTAAAATTCCAACCCCGTTCAAAACGAGGTTGTACTTGTAGTCGCTGTTTATCTTCAGCGAACCGTTTGATGTAATGCCCGAAAGCATGTAACCCACTTCTGTGCTGGTTGTGGTAGCGGTGATGACCACATCACTGCCGGAAACGGCAATAGCCACGCCTGTACTTTCAAACGGGTTGGTAACCGTAACCGCACTTTCGGAAAACACGATCAGTACAGCATTGGCAACCGTGGTGTCTTTTGAATTGGTCGTAAAGTCCAGATCACTTCCGTCCACTACCGTTTCATCTTCTTTGATTATTTCCTCTTCTTCGCAGGATTGCAAAAGGTAAGCACCGGGCCAGAGCATAAGCATCATTAAAACTAACCGAATTTTTTTCATAATTTTTTTGACAGGTTGATCGCTTTAAAAACGCAACCTGCATCCTTAAAATCTATTTATTCCGGGTTTTGCGATGAACGAATGGAATGTAGCGGTCAATGATGCCGGGCCGGCTATTTATAAAATCTAAAATTCAAGATTTGAAATTGATCGGAACACTATCAATTTTGAATTGCAAATTTTTAATCTTGAATTTTATTCATACCGCAAGGCTGCGACCGGGTTGGTGCGTGCAGCACGAAGCGTGTGAATGCTTACCGTAAGCAAGGCTACTAAAATTACCAGCAGGCTGGGTAAAGCAAAAATCCACCATGCCAGGGGAATGCGGTTGGCAAACTCCTGAAGCCAGCTATTCATAATCCACCAGGTAAGCGGTGTAGCCAGCAAAATAGCAACTCCCATCAGTACAAGGTAATCGCGGCTTACTAATGTGAGAATGCTTTGCACTGATGCGCCCAGCACTTTGCGCACACCAATCTCTTTGGTACGTTGAATAGCCGTGAGTGAAGACAATCCAAATAATCCCAGGCAGGCAATAAAAATGGCCAATGCAGAGAATATCCCGAACACCGTTCCGAACTGCTGATCGGCCTTGTATTGCTTGTTGTAATGCTCGTCCAGAAAGAAATAATTAAAAGGATTTCCTGGGAATAGCGCCTTCCAGTCCTGCTCAAATTTTGCCATGGATTCTTTTACATTGGATGCATTGAACCGGATGGAATAAAATCCGCTTGGGGCGGAGTTGTACCGGAATACCAATTGGTCGAAAGATTTTTTCAATGACTCCTGCCGGTAATCTTTTAATACGCCTACAATTTTGAAAGTATCCCCCCAGAAATGAATCTGGTCATTCAGCGCATCTTCCATTTTTTCAAAACCCATAACTTTTACTGCCGATTCATTCAGCAGAACAGATTTAGTTTCGTTAGGCATCTCACCTGAAAAGGCGCGGCCTGCCAAGACTTCCAACCCGTAAGAAGGAATAAAATCATGATCCATCATAACCACCCGGTATTGATTGGCCTCATCTTCGCGCTGGCTGAGCCTGCGGATGCCTCCCGCATTCCAGCCGGGCTGCTCACCGGGCACGGACGAAGAAGCGCTGACAAACGACACTTCCGGGAATTGTGTAATCCGGTGCTTGAAGGCTTCAAACTTATGTGTGTAGGTTGAGTCAACAATGTTGGGCGACCGCATCACCACGGTCTGGTCAATGTTCACGCCCAGCTTCTGGCTTCGCATAAAATTAATTTGCTGATAAACCGTGAACGTGCCCACGATCAGCGCAATGGATGCAACAAACTGCGCAACCACCATGCCCTTGCGGAACAGCACACCCTGGCCTGTATTCTTAAACCTTCCTTTAAGAACTTCAACCGGCTTGTAGCCCGAAAGAATCAATGCAGGGTAAAGCCCCGATAGCAATGCACCGGCAACGATCAGCACAATAGTCCAGAGCCAGAAGGCAGCTTGCTTGAATAACGCAAAATCCAAAACGCGGCCGGTCAATTCACTGAACCAGGGTGTAAGCATAACTACCGCACCGATGGCTGCCGCTACGGCCAGCGTATTGAAAAGCAGCGATTCCATCAAAAACTGATGAACCAATTGCGTACGAAAACTTCCCATCACTTTTCTTACGCCTACTTCGCGGGCGCGTTCAATGGATTTGGCTGTTGACAAATTAATGTAATTGATCCACGCAATGATGATCGTTAACACGGCCACTATTAGCAGGAAATACGTTGTATCGCGGCTTCCGTTAGGCTTAAACTCGCCAATAAAATCGGAATCAAGGTGTATGTCGGAAACGGGTTGCAGGTGAAAGACCATTCCGGCTTCCCAACGTTTCAATTCTTCTCCTTCGCGCTTTTCAACGTAATCGGGAAGCTTGGCTTCGAGGGCTTTTGCATCGGCATATTGGTTTAAACGGATGTAGGTATAAAAACCATCCCATTGCCATTGCGTAAGCTCCGACTCATCGTTGCGGCCAATTAATTTTGTATAGGTAGCAAAAGAAAGCAACGCATCAATTTTCATGTGCGAGCTTTCGGGCAGGTCTTCAAATATTCCTGTTACCAAGTATTCCACCTGGCCGTTGTTGCGCATGGTTTTTCCCAACGGGTCGTCTTCACCAAAATATTTTTTAGCCATGGAACGTGAAAGGATTATTTTATTGGGGCCTTTCAATGCGTTGGAGTCAGCGCCAGCCAGCAACGTATAACCAAAAACTTTAAAGAAATCCTGGCTGGCGTAATACACATTCTCTTCCTTGAAAAATGTATCGCCATACGAGAGCAAGGCATTGCTACTTCTCATCCGCACATAGTATTGAACTTCAGGAAAGTTAGCTTTCAGGTCAGGGCCTATACCGGCACAGCCGGAAGCCCACCGTGTGCTAATTTCTCCCTTGTTGTAACGGTCAAGCTGAACCCGGAAGATTTTTTCGCTGCCTGTCCAGAATTTATCGTAGCTCAATTCGTGTATCACAAACTGGATGATGAGGAGAAAGGCCGTCATCCCGATAATTAAGCCGGATAAATTAATAGCGGTAAATGTTTTGTTGCGCGAAACATAGCGCCAAACGGAAATGAGATAGTTTTTTAGCATAAGCAGCCCGATTTTTAAAGGAATACTCCTGTTCAGGACGAAGGTTACAGGCTAATAGCTTATTAATCGAAAATCGTTAATGGTTAATCCGTGAGCCGGCTAACCATTAACGATTAAATGCTTCTACTCATACCGCAACGACTTCACCGGGTTGGCCGTAGCCGCCCGAAACGCCTGAAAGCTCACTGTCAAAAAGGAAATAAGTATTGCCGTAAAGCCTACCGTGATAAAAATGGTAAAGTCTAATGGAACGCGATGGGCAAACTGTGTAAGCCATTTACTCATTAGCCACCAGCCCAAAGGCATGGCAATGACATTAGCTAACATCACCAGCATCAAATAGTCTTTAGACAATAACTTCACAATTTTTACTGCCGATGCACCCAGCACCTTGCGTATGCCTATTTCCTTGGTGCATGTTTCGGCTGTGTATGCAGAAAGCCCGAACAAACCGAGGCAGGAAATAAGCATGGCTACAATGGCAAACAAACCGACAATGTTGCCCAAGCTCTTCTCTTTTATATATTGGTTGTCAATATCCTGGTCGAGGAAGGAATACTCCATCGGTATTTCCGGGACGGTTTCTTTCCATACCGAAGCAATCATTTCCAGCGATTCAGAAAATTTACCGGCTTTCAGCTTCAGCGCAATAAAGTTCACTTCATTTCCAAAATCAGACCTGACAGGAGAAAATACAGTAGGCCGGACAGCTTCACGGAGATCTGACGTATTAAAATCCTTCACCACACCGATAACCGCTCCTTTTGTTTCGCTGAACAGCAAGCCTCCTTCCTCGGTATATAAGCGCAAGGACATACCGATTACTGTTTCATTTGTCTTGCCTGCGAAGCGTACAAATTCCTCGTTTACAATAAAGTTCCTGTTCTCAAAGGCCGGGAACTGGTTGCGCATCAAAGTGCCTGTGCCTTCGTCTTTAATATCTTTGGAAAATCCCCTTCCTTCCAAAACAGGTACACCCATCATATCAAAAAAATTATGGTCAACAGATTGCTGATGAACATAACGGTGTGTTTCGGGGTCAGAGCCTTCAAACTCGACCTGAGGCCCCCAACCTGAATCCATACCCGGGCGGCTGTTCATACCGGTTGCGTCATTGACTACGGTTAATGATTTCATTTTTTCCAGCAGTACATCGTACCGGCTTCGCACCACCTGCCCCGATTTAAGCAACAGCACATGCTCCTTGTCAAAACCCAAACCGGCATCGCGGAAATGCTGAACCTGAAGCCAGATTACAGACGTGCAGAAAATCAGGGCGATGGAAAGCGCAAACTGGAAAACAACAAGCCCCTTTCTTATATCTCCGCCTCCCGGCCTGAATGCTTTACCTTTTAAAACCTGCACCGGCCTGAAACGTGAAAGATACAGGGCCGGGTAAAACCCCGACAGGAAACCGGAAACAATCAGGATAGCGATAATAAAAATCCAAATATTAATATTACTGTACAGGCCGAACGAAATAGTTTGCCCGAACAACGTATTAAAAATTGGTAAAGCCAGCTCCACCAAAACCAGCGCAAAAACAAAAGCTATTACATTCATTAAAACAGATTCCGTAAAGAACTGGAGGATCAACTGGCTTCGTTTTGCACCGATTGTTTTTCGCACGCCTATTTCCTGCGCTTTCTTTATGGCTCTCGCTGTGGCTAAGTTTATAAAATTGATGCAGGCAAGAACAAGCGTAAACACGGCTATGCCTAAGAAAATATAAACCACTCCTATGCTTCCGTTTGGTTGTATTTCATTGCCCATTTGGGAATGCAGGTGTATGTCCTTCATGGGTTGAAGCTGCAATGCAAAACGTTTTACTTCCGTTGCCTCTCTGTGCTTAGGCATGATTTCGGGCAGGACAGCGTTGATTATATCGGCAGATTCCGGCTTATCCAATAAAACATACGTCCAGACCCGAGGCCACCAATGGCTGCTAAACTCTGCCGTAAGCGGGTAATTATTTCTAGCCTTAAAAGAAACCATGCCTGTAATGAAATCAAACTTTATATGCGAATTATCGGGCACGTCTTTTAATACGCCATTCACCACGAAAGCAAAATTGCCCGTAGTGCGCAGTTCCTTTCCTACGGGGTCAGCTTCACCAAAATATTTTTCAGCGATTGATTCGGTGATAAGAATTCCATAAGGCTCTTTTAGCGTGTTCCCTATGCTTCCCTTCACAAGCGGGAAATTGAACATTTCAAAAAAACCGCTGTCGGCAAAAACAAAATGATTTTCCGGAGAGGTAATGACCTCCCCATCGGGGCGTTCATAGCTGATGTACGTTGCCATGCGGTGAAGGGAAACGGCAAGCTCAATCTCCTTAAATTCAGAACGCAAAATGCTCGGGGTTACTCCGCCCGTCCACGCCCAGTCGTTGTCATTTTCAAGATGCTGGTAAGCGCGGAATACCCGGTCGCCTTTTTCATGAAATGAATCATAGGATAGCTCCCTGCTTACATAAAGCAAAATCACGATGCAACAGGCGAGGCCGACAGACAAACCTGAAATATTCAGCAATGAATATCCTTTTTGTCTTGCAAAATTTCTCCAGGCGATGAGTATGTAATTCTTTAGCATAAAAATGAATTTTTGTTTTTTATTCGTAACGAAGCGATTTTACCGGGTTTGTGGTAGCTGCCGAAATAGATTGATAGCTGACTGTTATTAAAGCGATGAGTGTTGTTAGAACAGCCGCCACAATAAAAATCCAAACATCAATACTCACCCTGAAAGCAAAGCTATCCAGCCATTGATTCATAATATACCATACAACGGGAATTGCAATAACATTCGCGATGGCAACCAGCCTCAGAAAATCTTTGGATAACAAAATAAATACTGCTGAAACCGATGAGCCCAGCACTTTCCGGATTCCGATCTCTTTTGTTCGTTGTGCTGCCGTGAAAGAAGCCAATCCGAACAAGCCGAGACACGCTACAAAAATGGCAAGACCGGCAAAGAATCCAAACACACTTCCAAACTGACGTTCATTCTTGTACTGCCGGTTGAAGAAAGTGTCGAGAAAGAAATAATCGAACGGATTGTTCGGAAACACCTCTGCATATTTCTCTTTCAGAAATGCCATCGTCTGACCGAGCTTGTCTGTATCAACCTTCACGCAAAAATAGCTGCGTGCGTTCTGTACTAACCGGAAAGCAGTTGGGCGAAAATCCTGTTTCAAACCTTCCTGGTGGTAATTCTCCACCACGCCCACAACATTCAGTGTATCACCGCCAATCCTGATCCTCTGCCCGATCGCGTTTTCAGGCGTTTCCATATTGAATATCTCAACAGCTTTGCGATTTAAAATCACGCTGGAACTATCGGCTGTAAATTCAAAGGCATATCCCCTTCCGGATAACAATGTATTTCCAAATGTTTTAAAGAAATCGTGATCAATACCCATAATATACATCTGGTTGCGTTGGGATACTTCATCTCCTATTCGCTGGGCTCCGTTAGTCCAGTAAATCAGGTTACCGGGAACTTCCGTAGCGGCTGTAAAATTTTTCACTGCAGGATGTGCAGCAAGAGAATTTTTGTAAACCTGCAGGTAATTTCCATACAACGAATCCTGCGCAAGAAATCCGGGGCCATTGATTACAACTGTTTGATCAATGTTGATTCCCAGGTCGCGGTTCTGCATGAATTGTAACTGCCGGTACACAATAAGAGTACCTGCTATAAGTGCCACCGAAAAAATGAATTGCCCTACCACTAAACCTTTGCGCAGGAACAATCCATCGCGCGAACCTTTCATAGAACCCTTCAAAACTTTGGCAGGCTGATAGGATGATAAAATAAATGCAGGGTAAAGGCCGGAGAATAACGATCCGGTCATGAACAGCGCTGCCAAAGAAAACCAAAGGTTTTTATCGGCAAACACGCTAAAGGTTAAATGCTTATCGGCCATTTCATTAAATGCCGGAATGGCAAGATACACCAGCAACAAACCAAACAGCGCTGCCGCCAGGTTAATCACAAAGGCTTCTGAAATAAACTGGTAAATCAACTGTGCTCTGTGCGCACCGATTGATTTACGGATACCGACTTCCTTGGCGCGTTCAACAGCGCGTGCCGTTGAAAGATTAATATAATTGACCCAGGCAATCACCAGGATGAACAATGCTATAATCATCAAAAAATAAACTGCCGTTCCGTTGCCATTCACACCGGCCTCCTGGATGAGATCAGAATAAAGATGAATTTCTTTTAAAGGTTGAAGCACAAATTTTGTGCGTTCACTTTCCTTAATCCCTGAATTGTTGTTCGTTCCATATTTGTCAACGAAGGCAGGAAATTTTGCTTCCAATGCTTCGGGGCTGCTACCCGGCTTTAACAACACATAGTTGTAAAAATCATACCAGCCCCAGGCATTTTCAAATTGTTCGCCCCATAGTGTAACGAGTGTCGGGTACGAAAACAAAAATGAAAATTTCAAATGCGAGTTCACGGGCGATTCCATCACACCGGTGATCTCGTATTCTTCGTTATCGCCAAACCTGATCCGTTTCCCTACCGGGTCGGCATCGCCAAAATATTTGCGGGCAGTTTCTTTCTCTACAATGGCCGTGTTGGGCTGATCTAATTTCGCAACACCGCTCAGTAACGGGTATGAAAAAATCGAGAAGAAATTCTGTTCAGCCTGGAAAAGATTATCTTCTTTTATCGCTGTTTCATTGTACCGGATTACCCCGCCCCCGTAGCGCAAATACAAGCGTGTGGCATCTTCCACTTCAGGAAAATCAGCTTTCAGCATGGGCGCTACTTTCGGGAAAGCGGTGGCGCACCTGAAAATTTGCTTGCCATCGCGATAGGCATCAAACTCCACACGATAAATATTTTCGTGTTTGGCATGGAAATCATCAAAGCTCAATTCATCCTTTACATATTGCAGGATGAGCAGGCTCGCAGCAAGACCGATAGATAGCCCAAATACATTCAGAAGGGTAAATGCCTTACGCTTTGCAATGGAGCGTAAGGTTGTAATCAGGTAATTTTTTAACATGGTTGTAGGTTTGAACAGCCACCGTTACAATCGGTATGCCATTAGAAAATGCAGTTTTTGTAACGCAAATAAGGGGTATGACTACTCGCCATGTCCTTGATCGTACAAAATTGTCCGCAGGCGGGCAGTTTAAACGTGGCATCCTTGCTTCAATTTTCTATTTTTACAACCCAAATTTTCCTTGACATGGGTCGTATTTTTGAAAAGAGAAAGCACAAGATGTTCGCCCGCTTTGACAAGATGGCCAAAGCGTTTACAAGAATCGGTAAGGATATAGCCATTGCCGTAAAGCAGGCCGGGCCTAACCCCGACAACAATCCACGCCTGCGCATGGCCATACAGAACGCGAAAGGTGTAAATATGCCGAAGGATCGCGTTGAAGCGGCCATCAAACGGGCATCCAGCAAAGAAGAGAAGGACTTCCAGGAAACTGTTTACGAGGGTTATGCCCCGCACGGTGTACCGGTAATTGTAGAATGCGCTACCGATAACCCTACACGCACGGTAGCGAATGTACGGCTACACTTTTCAAAGAACGGTGGCAACATGGGTAACTCCGGTTCGGTCATGTTTATGTTCGAGCACAGGGGTGTTTTCAAATTCGATCCGGCCAGGCTCAATCTTGATGAAGTTGAGCTGGATCTAATAGATGCAGGTGCGGAAGACATTCAGCGCGATGAAGAAGAGATTGTAGTCTATACCAAGTTTGCAGACTTCGGGCAGATGCAGAAATTTCTCGAATCGAAAGGGTGGGAACCAAAAAGCTCGGAGCTGCAATACATTCCCACTACCACCAAAGAGCTAAGCGAAGCCGAACAGGATGAAGTAATGGAGTGCGTAAGCGCGCTGGAAGCTGATGATGATGTGCAAAACGTATATCATAACTTAGCCTGACAATGAAATACGCAGCATTCCTGATATTGATGCATATAGGTTTAGCTGCCAATAGCCAGGATTCGGTTCGTTTTTCAACCATTCATTTTTTTGGAGGCGCACAGGTGGCCGTGCCTTCACGCGAGTTCCGCGAGGTGATCAATAACTCGTTTGGCAACCTGGGGTATGGATTGAATTTCGGGTTGGTGCTGAGTCCGTTAGGCGAAAAGAAACCCTCGCCTGTTCTGCTTGGTGCAGACTTTGGCTTTTTTACCTATGGTAACGAGAAGCAAAAAGGCAACTCCGGCACGCCACCTTTAAAAACAACCCATAACGTATTTACCTGGAATGGCATGGCACGCCTTAAGCCGAAACACGATAAGGGGCGTGTTATTCCGTTTGCCGATGGCTTGTTGGGCCTGAAGCTCTTCAACTCCAAAACCAAAATCGATAAAGACGTTACGGATATTATCTTCAATACCGATCAGCGCGAGGTAATCAATAATGTAAAAGATACGGGTCTGAACTACGGATTGGGACTGGGCTTTTATACCAACCCGAAGAAAACCACTCATCCGGGCTTCCAACTGCGGGTGTTATACCTGTGGGGCGATGAAGTTAAGTATGTGGTACGTAACTCCGTCAAAATGGACAATAATGGTTTTGTTACCTATCAAACCGACCGGGCCAACACCACTATGGTAATTGTGCAGCTCAATTTCACAGCCCTGGCCCTTAAAACCTTAGTAGGCTCTTATTAACTGATGTTACGCAAATCAGTAACGAGGTGTCAGGTTGTCCCGATCGCTCTATCGGGACGAAAACCGATTTCTCATGCTGAAATAGCCTTCGACAGGCTCAGGCTGACATGGTTTTCAATATTTTGCGTAACATCAGTTATTAACCTAAGAAAAACAGTTGGTTTGAGGCTAAAATCCGGTAAACGGTTCAAAAACCGGCATGTTTATTCCCTCAATTATCTTAGTTTTGTAATTCTGCCAAAGCAGAAAATGGATTTTTTGTCGTTTTTAAGACGAATTTAAACCCAACCTGGACACCCGAATGAAAGCCATTTTTACGGGCTTGCTCTTCCTACTGATTTTACCGGCTTCAGCCCAGGACGTAGAGGCTTACGGGATATTCGGAGGCTTTAACTTTCCTTTTACCGTGGATCAGGGGCTGCAGAAAGATGCTCGTTTTTATGGTAAATTCACTATCCGGGCTACCCCGGTAGGGTTTTCTTACGGGTATGACCGTGTAGGCCACGGAATCCTGCTTACCCCGAACTTTACCCAGATCGGCCAGAAGTTTATCATCCGAAACACGACCGGTGGCGATGTTGGCACTCGCGATGTGCAGATGAACTACCTGAGCGTACCGGTGGCGCTCAAACTTCATGTAAACGACATGTCGTTTTTCAGGATGAGCCTGGTAGCTGCCGTTGCACCCAGCGTGCTGATTGCCGGGCAGGAAACTTTTACTATTAATTCACCTTCCGGCCTGACCAAGCTACGCTACCCGGGCGGAGTAAGTGTTTCTACCGATCCGGGCTATGAAGTTGTGTATGATGGCGTATATGTGCCCAGCTTGGATAAGCAGGTATATGTTCCGAAAAGTAAGTTCAATGCGTTCCAGCTGTTCGGATCAGTAGGCCTGCGAAGTGATTTCGATCTGAATGATGACTGGAGCATTAACTTTGACGGCCGGGCCAACTTCGGGATTTTCGATACCCGCAAGCCGGATTACATCAATGAGCTAAAAAATCCTGCCGGCCCTGACGATGTGCATGGCAATCCCGGTGCACCGGATATTTATGGCCAGCGAAGGGAAATTTTTCTTTCGGTTTCATTTGGCATTTCGCGCATTATGCAAATCAAGCACGCCTATAAGCCCAAGGTTACTACCCATGCCGAGAGCTTTAAGGCTGCCAATAAGCCCCCCCGTTCAACCAGTGGTGTGCATGGTGGAATGAGCAAGCAGAAGGGCGGTAAGAAGGGTAAGAAAAAATAATTCTTCAAATGTATTCTTTGCCGACTTAGCGGCTTTGCGTGAAAAATTTAAACCGCGAAGGCGCTGAGTCGTAAAGTATCCAGAGATTTATTTATTCCCTTTGCGCCTCTGCGGTTAATAAAACTTACTCCAGCGTAAACTTCGCTTCCTTCACATCGCTTGAATTACCACCCACAAGCACACTGAACTCACCCGGTTCGGCAACCCATTTCAAATCATAATTGTAAAAAGAAAGGTCTTCTTTGGTTAATTGAAATGTTACGGTTTTGGTTTCACCTGCCTTAATCATCACCTTCTTAAATCCTTTCAATTCCTTAACCGGCCGGGTAACGGAACCCACCCAATCGCGCACATAAAGCTGCACCACTTCTGCCCCGTCATATTTACCGGTGTTGGTTACATCAACCGAAACCGTAAGTGTTTCTGCAGGCGTGATGGATGATTTATCCAGCTTCACATCGCCATATATAAACGAAGTATAGCTCAAGCCATAGCCAAACGGGTAAACCGGGTCGTTTGAAACATCGATATAATTGGATTGAAACTTCTGGAACCAGGGGCCCCTGAGCGGACGGCCGGTATTTTTATGCGCATAATACAACGGTACCTGCCCTACATTCTGCGGGAATGTAGTGCTCAGCTTACCGGAAGGGTTTACATCTCCAAACAATACATCAGCAATGGCATCGCCTGCTTCGCTTCCGCCAAACCATACGTTAAGCATAGCAGGCAGGTTCTCATTTTCCCACTTCAAAACCAATGGTCTGCCGGTGAACAGAACCACTACCACAGGCTTACCTGTTTGCAACAATGCTTTCAACAGCTCGCGTTGCGTTTGCGGAAGCTCAAGATTGGTTACGCTGCTGGCTTCACCGCTCATCTCGGCACCCTCTCCTATTACAGCCACAATTACATCAGCCGAACGCGCAACACGCACGGCTTCACTGCGCATCTCCTCTGCCGAACGCTTATCGCGGTTCAATGATTTTCCAAACATGGTGGCCCGTTCTTCAATAGCTGCATCTTCGTGCAGGTTTGAGCCACGCGCATACACCAGCTTAGCCGAATTGCCAACCGCTTTGGTCAAGCCTTCCATTACAGAAACAGATTCTGAAAAGCGGGCCGCTACGCTCCACGTGCCCGTCATGTTTTCACGATTGTTAGCCAGCGGGCCGATTACGGCAATAGTGCCTGCTTTTTTCAATGGCAAAATGTTGCCTTCATTTTTCAGCAATACAAAGCTTTCAGTAGCGGCTTTACGCGCTTCTGCCCGGTTGGCTGCTGTAAACACTTCGGCTTTAGCGCGTTCTTCATTGCAATAGCGATAGGGGTCATCAAACAACCCTAATTGAAACTTGGCTTTCAGTACCCTGCGGCAGGCCTCTGTGATCTGCTTCTCTGTAATTTTTCCTTCTTCAACAGATTTCTTTAGCGTATTCAGCAAGCCTTCGCTTACCATATCCATATCGAGGCCGGCATCTACTGCACGGGCCGATACGGTTTGCAAATCGCCAATACCATGCGCAATCATTTCGCTTACACCCGTATAATCGGAAACCACGAAACCGTTAAAGCCCCACTCCTTCCGCAATACATCGGTAAGCAGCCATTTGTTGGCTGTTGCCGGAATACCATCTATCTCGTTAAACGAAGCCATAAAGCTACCGGCCCCGGCATCTACTGCTGCCTTGTAAGGCGGAAAGTACTCGTTATACATTCTTTGACGGCTCATGTCGGTAGTATTATAATCACGGCCTGCTTCGGCCGCGCCATACAGGGCAAAGTGCTTCACACACGACATGATCGTATTATTAGCCGAAAGATCATCGCCCTGGTAACCTTTTACCATTGCTTTCGCGATCTGCGAGCTTAAGTAAGTATCCTCACCGTTACCTTCTGAAATGCGGCCCCAGCGCGGGTCGCGCGACAGATCCAGCATGGGCGAGAAAGTCCAGTTGATACCATCGGCACTGGCTTCCGTAGCGGCAATACGGGCGCTGCGTTCCACCAGCTCCATATCCCAACTGCAGCTTAAGCCCAACGGAATGGGAAACACGCTTTCATAACCGTGAATTACATCCATTCCGAAGATCAACGGGATTTTTAACCTGCTTTTTTCAACTGCTATCTGCTGCATCTCGCGGATAGCAGCCACACGCTTGATGTTAAACAATCCTCCTACCTGCCCGTTCTCAATCTTCTTCGCTATATCTGAATTTTCTGCTGCGCCTGTCGTAAACTGTCCTGCCGATGGTAAGTTCAACTGCCCGATCTTTTCTTCCAGTGTCATTAAATTTAACACGGAATCCACACGGGCGTCAATGCCGTATTGTTTTTGTGCCGGGCCACCGCATGAGGCAAGCACGACCACACATAAAAGCGGATAAAGTGATTTCATAATAGTATTCGTTTCCAAAAATCAATAAGTAAAACCCAGTTTGGTCAGCCCCGATTGTATCTCCGGTGCCGACATAAATAAATTCCATAACAACCCGGTGCGATGATTCTCGATCATCACAATAATCGGCCCCTGGTCTATTGCCAGGTATGAGCTTGCATACCAGCTTTCGGTAATATTAAACGCATCGTAAAAGCCGTATTGCCCCCAAAGCTTATCTCCCATCGTATAATAGAAAAACTTCAAAGCTTCCATTGACTCTTCAGGCGTATAAGGAAATGCAGACAAGGCAGCCGTTGGCGTGATCACACCTAAATCGTTAGTGGGCGAATGCGCATTATAGCCCTGGTGGTTATCGCTTGCCGTTAAGCCCCAGTTAGCGCTGCTGTAACCTACATAATCGCGCGGGTTGCGAATACAGTATTTATAATTGATCAGCGAGTGATTCCTGTTCTGGTTAAAGTAATCCGAGCAATACGCATCGGCCAGGTTGCGCGGGTCTAACGCGAGAAAAGTGTACTGTGATAAGAACAGCGGCCCGCCATACTCATAACCCAATGGCAGTGTAATACCCTCATAGCTGCTTCCGTTCTGCATGCCTCCGTTTCTTGTCCAGCCATTATCATAAACAATTTTGGGAATGGTGTGGGTAGGCGATGAAGCCGCTAACAGGTAAACCATCAGCGCTTCGTTCCAGCCCCTGATCTGTAAGTTCATAGTCCAGCCTTTGTCGGGCGACCAATGCCAGTACAGCACGTTCTGGTTATTCTGCCGGTACCAATCCCACTCTACGGCCTGGTATAGTGCATTGATTCTTGCAATCAGCAGGCTTTCGGTTGCATTGCCGGCATTGAGGTATTGCCTGAATGTAATCAGTCCCTGCACTAAGAATGCCGTTTCTACAAGATCGCCCCCGTTATCGTTGGCGCTAAAAGCAATCACTTTTCCGGTGTTACCGTTTATCCAGTGCGACCATGCGCCATGAAAGCGATCGGCTGTTTCGAGGAAATCAAGAATTTTATCTAATCGTTCAATGCCCTGCGCACGCGAGATAAATCCGCGCTCAATACCCACTATTATTGCCATCAACCCAAAGCCTGAGCCACCGCTGGTTACCAGATCTCCGGATGTATTTCGCTCGCGTGCCATACCACTGGCAGGATGAGCAAAGTCCCAGAAGTATTTAAAGGTTTGCTGCTGAACCAATGTAAGAAGCTCTTCATCGGGAATGATCGGGAACTTGGGGGTAACATCAAAAGCTGTGTAGAATTCGCGCTGCAATCCGGCATACGCCTGGTCATCGGCTCCTTTTAAAGCATTTGAAACCGATGCCACATACCGGCCCAGGTACTGAAGCGTTGATACTGAAGTAAGCCTGACCGTTTTGTTTTCGTTCAGCAATTCGGCAGATACGGATACGGTAGTCGGGCCTGATACCCTGAACACAGCATTATTAACCGTGGCCGGGTTTAGCGCAACCGAAAAATCGTATTCAACCTGGAGGGCCGTAACCGGCACGCCTGTAACACGCGCGGCCGTAACCGGATTACCGTTAATGCGCACTGCCGTTAATTGCAGGTTGGCCGGTAAAGTTTTAAAGCTCACTTCGCGGGTAGCAAAGCTGGCACCGTTTGCCCCCTGAAGCTGATCGGTCAGGGTAAGCTTATAAATAGTACCGGCTGATAATACCCCCACGGGTTGTAGCAATACCAGCTTATTCTGATCTAAGAAGCTGTACGTTACCTCAACCGCTCCAGCTTCTGTAGTCAGCAGTATGGAAGCGCTGGCCGAAGCTGGATTAACCGGTACGGAAAACGAGAGGGTGAGCGTTACATCGGCAGGAATGCCGGAAGTTACTGCGCCCAAAAGATCAAGCCTGCCGGAGCCCGCAAACACATCAATCAGCTCAAGGGCGGCAATATTTTCATCTTCCTTACAACCCGAAAAGAGAAGCGTTACCACTCCCAAAAAAAATACAAAGAATCTCTTCCACATAGCCGATAAGTAAAGAGGATACCGGGATCGGTATCCTCTCCTAAACAACTCCTAACAAACAAATTAAACCATAAAACGGATGAGGTTCACTCACCAGTATCTTAAGAACGAATTAATTAATCATTCATCATTTCCTGAATCTCAGCTTCAGAAAGCTTACGATTAAATATCCTTATCTCATCAATCAGGCTGTTATCAGAAAGGTGGCCCCATTCTGTAAAAACGGGAGCTCCTGATCCGATCGAAATAGTCTCGCAGTCGGCCCAACTGATGCCTCCGGTGTAAGTTGATTCAGCTCTTAACAGGGTTCCGTTTACATAGATGCCATGCGATCCGCCTCCTGCTACCATCGTAACAAATACCCAGTCTGTTGCTGAAATAGCGCCACCATCGTTCCAGGAATCTCCGGTACCAATACCCAGGTTACTTTTAAAAGTGTTGGCCCCATTTTCGCGGAACAGGCGGAAACCGCTGGTGCGGGTATTAATACCCGGGGGGCCTACCGTAATAACACCGGCCCGGTCAGGGGTGATATTCGCCTTGTACCAGAATGAAATGCTAAAGGCATTTCCTAATCCTAAATTAGACAGCGGGTAAGTAAGATACGAATCCGCTGCACCAGCGTAAGCCTTTCCGACTTTACCGGTTTGCAAAGATGGTGAACCCACCACAGTTGCATTTGAACCGCCTACCAGATCTCCATAGTCAGCATCGAATGGCATATAAAACACTTCGCCAGCGTATTTCGGTGTGTAATCGCTATCGATAATGGCCAAAACTTCAGCTTGTGTAAGGGCTTTATCGAAAAGTCTCAATTCGTCCATCTGGCTCTCGTCTGACTTGTGGTTCCATTGTGTGAATCGTGGCTCACCTGACATAATGGAAAGAAGATCGCAACCCGTCCAGTCAATCGGGCCGGGAAGGGCTCCCTGCGAAGCCACCTGGCCATTGATATAAACTGCTGCATTGGTTGCTGAGATGGAGAAGGCAAAGTGAACCCACTCACCGGTATTGGCTGCAACATCAGCGTTAATCCCGCCATCGAACCAGGAGTTGGCCGTTCCCCTGCCGACATTCAGCTTAAAGCGTTGCTTGCCCCCATCGCCAGTCTCGCGGAAGAACCGGAAACCTTTCGTGAGGTTGGGATCAGCGGGGTTTGTCGAATTAGGATCAGGCGAATTGATAACCAGTACGCCTGCACGGTTGGGAGCGTCATTGACCTTCATCCAGAAGGACGCGCTGAATTCATTGGTCTTGGTCAGGTTAGTAGCGGGGAATGTGAGGTAGGCATTTCCTGCGCCTTTATAGGCATTACCGCCTTTCTTACCCTCACCGGCAAAAGATGGGATGCCTACCACCGTAGGGTTAGTAATGCTGATCAGCTCTGTATTGATACCATCGAATGGCATATAGAAAACTTCGCCTGCAAAAACGGGTGTATAAGGCGGAGTTTTTTCAAAGTTGACATTCTTGGTGGTTACCTTGTTATCAATATCCGTGGCAACAATCGTTAACACGTGCTCACCGGTGCTTAACCCTTCATATAAAATATCCTTAACAGACCTCCGGTAATCCAGGAACTCGTTAAATGTGGCCACATCGGTACCATCCATTTTAACATTGATGCTTTTGATCTCAATGTCATCGGTTACTTCAAACTTGATGTTTATGGATGTCAGCACTTCGGCCACTTTTATTTCAGTGCCTTCAGCCGGGTAGGTAACATTAATCACCGGTGCTGTTTCATCCGGTCCGGGAGCAACAGCCGTTATCGGGTCTATCCCATCGTTACATGCGCCCATAATGCCTATCAAGGCTATTCCTGCAATTCTATTTAATGTTAATGATTTCATTCTCATATAGTTTTAATTGAGCTTGATTTAATTGCTGCTTCCCGCTTCACGTAACACGGCCAGCTGATCGCGCTGGGCCTGCGGGTATGGCAAAAAGATTTTACCGGGGTCGAATGTTCTGCCATCATAGCTCAGGGGAGCATATTCACCAAGGCGAATTAAATCATAATAGCGGGTACCCCACTCCATTGCCAGCTCCGCATATTTCTCATCCATTACCTGCTGCGCAGTAACACCGGATAGCGGCCCCATTCCTACCCGGTCTCTAACTAAGTTAACGGCTGCATCGGCTGTCATGGCCGAGCTGCTTGCCCCGCGCGTTAAAGCCTCGGCATGCATTAATAAAACCTCGGCATACCGAATGCAAATAAAGTTTTTGTTTGTTCCGTATCCGGTGCGGCCAGGTGTTAGCTGGTTGGAAGGTAAATAGTGCTTTCCGCTCGCAAACATGGCACGGGGATAATCAGAAAATACATCACCATCGGGTGTCGTGTTACTGATCCAGGCCGGAAGGGTAGCATAGTTTGGATCTGCTTTAATGGCATTAATGCCCCTGTTGGTAAAAATTACACTGGTCAGCAGGCGTTCCTGCTCACCACGATCGAGCATGAACTTGATGTACTTCATGCTTGGTTCCCAGAAGCCCCAGCCACCACCTGACCCGGCTACTGCGGGTACCCAGGCCTGCGGGCCAAAAAAATCAAACAAATAACCTGTTGAGGGGCCTGATCCCTGCCCAAGATCGGTGTACTGTAATTCTAATAAATTTTCATTGTTGAGCTTTCCCGGAATTTTGAAAAGTTCGTAATAGTCTGGCTCCAGGGTAAACAGGTTAGAGCTGATGATCTGCGAAGTGGCATCCGCTACCTGCTGGTAGTTTTTCAGCTCCAGGTTGGCCAAAGCCTTTACCGCCAAAGCGGTGTGCCGGGTAACCCCCCCGGTAACATCAACCCGCTGGTTAGGCCGCTGGTTGGCCAGCAACGGTATAGCTTCATCCATCTGGTCGGAAATGTGCTGCATGACCTCATCCTTTGTAGAAAGCGACATCACCAGGAAATTGGAAGGATCGGAGGCTTCCGGGATAAAAATATTACCCCACACACGGGACAACTGCAACATTAAGAAACCGCGCAGCACTTTAATTTCTGCAATGTATTGATCCGCCAAAGCAGGATTGGGAGCAAACTCCCGATACTTGGCAATTTCTTCCATGGCAGAATGCATGTTCAATACATCTCCATAAATCCCCTGCCAGACTGAATTATACATCCAGTAATCTACGGTGTAGATAAATATGTCTGTATCAGCAAATTGTGGCTGGTCGCCCAGTCCTCCTGCATTCACATCATCACCGCGTACAGCAATAAGCGGATACTGTTCCCACCCCCTGCTTTGGAATTCTGCATACGCACCAATCAAGGGCTGTATCATGTTTTCGGTAAGCGTATAATCCGTATCGCCTACAAACACAAGGTTTTGCTGCGACTTATCCAGCACATCGCACGAGGCGGCACCGAACATGACCAGGCTAAATGCTGCGATTTTGAATATTTTATTTTTTGATTTCATAGATATCATCTTTATGAATTAAAATTTAACGCTTACACCTGCTGTATAAACTGCCGGTATCGGGTAGGTTTGCGTATCAATACCATCCACAATTTCCGGGTTAAAGCCATTGTAGCTGAATGTGGTCAGCGGACGCTCTGCGGTTAAGGTAAACCGCATATCCGGCAGCTTAACCCCGCCTACATTTTTCTGCTTTATATTGTACGACAGGTTGATGTTCTGAATCCGGAAGAACGAACCGTCTTCAACAAAGTAGTTGCTCATTTTCTGGTTCCATGCCTTCCGCAAACCTGCTGATGAAGGATACTTGTTAGAGGTGCCTTCACCATGCCACCTGTTTATGGCCAGGTCGGCATCCATGTTACCATCGTTTGTCCAGATGATCTCGCCCCGCTTGCGGTTCAGGATTTTGTTTCCGCTCTGACCATAAATATTAACACCGAGGTCGAAGTTTTTGTAGCTCAGCCCGAGGTTGGCGCCATACGTCAGCTTTGGTAAATAGGAGCCTAACACTACGCGATCCTTTTCGTCAATGATGCCATCATTGTTCTGGTCTTTATAAATAAAGTCGCCCGGTACAATACCTCCCTGGGCTACGGCAGTAGGATCGGCCGCAACCTGCTCAGCAGTTTGATACACGCCCAGCACTTCATATCCAAAAAATGCCGCCAATGGCTGGCCTACTATGGTACGCTGGCGGAATTCTGCCTGGCCGCCATCAATATAAGGCTGGCCGTATATTTCGCGCGTTACGTTTTTAACCGTGGTGAAGTTCACACCAATGTTATACCTTAAACCGTTGGCTATTTCATCGCTCCAGTTTAAAGCCACTTCAATACCGGAGTTCCGGATCACTCCTACTGAACGTGAAACGGTTTGCCCGGTAATAGGCGTAACAACCGGGATGGCTGCATCCTTGGTATCTCTCAGGTAATAGTCAGCGGTTACATGTAACCGGTTGCCCAACACCTCCATATCAATACCTATGTTAGAGCCTTCCACCTTTTCCCAAAACAAATACGAGAAGTTGTTGGTAGGAACCACGCCTGACTGAAGGGTTCCGTTTATAGCTGTTGTTACCACAGCCGATGTATTGGCGCCACTGCTCGAGGGCACGCTGCTGTTCCCCAGTCTTCCCCATCCTGCCCTAAGCTTTAAGAAGTTAACAGGCGAGCTGCTCATAAAGGCTTCTTCCGAAATTACCCAACCTGCTCCAAACGCGGGGAATGTTCCCCACTTCTCCTGGTACTGCATGGTACCGTCCCTTCTCAGGGTTGCATAAATGAAGTATTTCTCGTTATAGTTATAGGCAGCTCTTCCGAAATATGAAAGGCCATAAATACGATTACCTCCATCTGTTACGGTTCTTGATTCTACCGGGGTTTGGCCTAAGAACCAGGTATCTTCCCGGTCTATCGATTGTAACTCATTACCTGAACCGGACAACCTTTCCCAGGCTTCATCACGATAGGACATACCCAGCATGCCTTCTATGTTGTGATTTCCGAAGCTCTCGCGATAGTTAAGCACATTATCCCAGATCTGGTTGAAGGTGTTGTGGGAGGCTTTAGTGATGGATGACAAGTTTCTTTGCAACGCATTTGAAACATAATAGGGCAACCCTACATAGCGTTCATTCTGGAACGAGCCACCCACGTTATACGTAGTCTGGAAAGTCAGTTTGTCTTCGAAGAGATTCAGCTTAGCATAGAAATTGGTTAACAATTTCCTGGTCCTGATCTGGTTATTGCTGTAATCCATGTAAGGGAATGGATTTTTTCCATCGCGGTAACCCAGCGTTTGCGCGCTGGCATACCGTACCGGCCAAGCATCTGTATTCTGCTCATCAATAACGGGCATAACCGGAACGGCAAAGTAGGCTACGTTCCAAGCCGAAGGGGACTGTGCGTAGGTCATACCATTGCTCAGCAACGCGCTTCCGCCCACAGTTAACCATTCATTGGCGGCATAATCCAGCTTCAGGCGAATATTAAAACGTTCATAGCTGTTTTTCATATCCAAAATACCGCCTTGCTTGAAATAGCTGGTTCCGACAGAGTACGAGGTATTCTTGTCGCCTCCCGATATACCAATGCTGTGGTTTTGTATAGTTGCCGGGCGCAGAATTTCCTTGTACCAGTCTGTATTTACATCGGGCACGTTAGGATTTATGCGGCTTCTGCCATAGCGCTGCATGGCTGCATCAATGTACGAGATGTCAGCCGCTGACCCGGATTCAAGCGCCATGTTAGTGAACTGCTCGGCATTCGCCATCTTCAGCACGTTCTGGGCAACCTGCGTACCTACATATCCATCATAAGTAATTTCCGACTTCCGGTTATAATTACCTGATTTGGTAGAAATCAATACTACACCATTAGCAGCCCGAACACCGTAAATGGCTGCGGCCGAAGCATCTTTCAATACAGAAATGCTTGCGATATCAGTCGGGTTAAGAAAATCGATATTGTCAAAAAACATTCCGTCTACCACGTAAAGCGGGTCTGTGTTCCCGATTCCGGGATAGGAGCCGATTCCGCGAATCCTGACTGTAGGCGAGCTTCCCGGGGCGCCCGTGTTCACAATCTGAACCCCTGTTACTTTACCCTGCAACGCCTGCATGGCCTGACCCTGCGGTGTCTTGATCAGCTCGTCAGCCCTGATAGTGCTTATGGCTGATGTCAGGTCTTTTTCCTTTTGCACACCATAGCCTACCACAATAACCTCGTCTAAAGAGGTGATGTCCGCTTCCAAAACTATGTTTAAGGAAGTTTGGGCGCCTACATCCACAGTCTGGGTCCTGTACCCGATAAAGCTGAAGACCAGCGTATTTTCACCTTGTGCCAACGTAAGTGAAAAAGAACCATTGGCATCGGTGGCAGTTCCTTTAGTAGTACCCTGCACCAGCACACTTACCCCGGGGAGGCCGGTCCCATCATCCGCAGAGGTTACTTTCCCGGACACCACACGGTCCTGGGCCATTGCAGTACCCAGCAAAAACGCTGAAAATAAAGCAGTTAGTAGTAGTTTTCTCATCATAGACTTAAGCGATTTGATTTATTCGCATAGTCAATTTTGACATATACAATATTTATAGCCAATTTTTTTTCAGAAAAGTAAAAAATCAGTTCCGCAAACTGGGAGTTGCAAAAATCTTGTTTTTATCCAATAAAAACATTGATTTCAAACGTTTTCAGCAACATTTCGGGACATTATCGCAGATCATTTCCATTTAAAAAAACAATCGTACGCAAAGCATGACGGCAACAGGATTTCAGGAAACGTTTTCTGGTTGGGCTGATCTTGGCTTATGCTTATAGGCTTTGTGCTCTACATCCAGTATAATGTCCTGCCATTTGGTTACTGTTACCGCGTTACCCAGCTCGCTTAGCTCAGCCATCCGCTCCAGCACTTTTTTCCTGAATCCCCAGATCGCGTTAACGCCAACTTCCAACTGGGTTGAAAGCACCTCAAGCGTAGCCGCCTTTTTGCCGGTAACGGCTAAGTAGGCTATGTAGAAAGCCTTTTCAATCGGGAACTTAATTCCATGAAAAATGGTGAAGGCCGTGATAGACTCATTGTAGCCACAGCGGGTGCACCTGCGGGCAAATTTCTGGGCGCCCGCAAAATGTTTGGAGTTACCACACTTGCGGCATGAAAACTCACCGCTCCATTTTAATTCTTCCAGGAACCGGTAACAGGCCAGCGAATCGGGATACAAGGTTCTGAACTCTTCATAGTCCATCGTTTTTTCCAGCAGCCGTTCTTCCAGCACTACCTTAATCCTGTTCTTCAGCTTCCAGTTGTCTAAGTCCAGTACGGAATTGATCTGGTTGATCTCATGGGTTTGCTTTACCAGCCTTTCGTTGCTCTCCTCCAGCTCGGCATTCTTGCTGTTCAGCTCAATTGTACGTTCGGCTACTTTCTGCTCCAGCTCTCGCGTAACCTTGTCTTTCAAAGCCATGTTTACTTCATGCTGGTGAATAATTCTGCGCAAGGCCCGGTCGCGATTGTCTTTTAAGATCGTAATGCGGTCGCCCAGCGCGAATGTGAGGAACAGCATCTCTACCACAAAGCTGAAATGCAGGCTGTAATGCGAAACCGTTGTAAGCGCAATGATATTAAAGAACACTAATGTGCGAATGAAAAACCCGATCAGCAGCAGGCCGTAGGCAATAACAAAATACCGGGCAGGCCGGTAGCCGCGCATCAGCACATATACCCCGGAGTAATAGATCAGCGAAAGCGGTATGATCTCGATAAACCGGAAGGCAAAGAATTCAGGATAAAAGAACAGCTCAAAAAGAAAAACAAGGGTGCGCACCACTATCATTACCTTAAGGGCAAGGTCAAGCCGGGGCGCCTTGGTACGGGTGCTTAAAAACCTGCGCGTAAACACCAGCGCCCACAGGATTACAGAATACAGGCAGATACCGGAGGCATAGTCATTCCATTGAGGCCAGTTGGGCCAGAGGTACTGAAACCCGACACCATCTAAGCTCATGGCATACAGGGCTACGCTTATAATATAAAAGATGTAATACACATTCTTTATCTCGCGAATGGCTATGAACACGAGGAAGTTATACAGGGCTATGATCATGATCATGCCATAGAAAGTGCCGAACAGAAAGTATTCGTTCAGGGCATAGTAGATGAAGCGGTCAACCGACCTGAAGGCGATGCGGATATCGGCAAACTCGTGCGATTGCACCCGGAAATAATAATGCTGCACGGACGGATCGTGCGGGTAGAGCTGCACCTCGAAGTTCTTATGCGCAAACTTCCGGTTATGAAACGGGTAGGCATCGCCCATCACCTTCTTTTCATAAGTGCCGTCCGGCCGGGGCACGTAAGCTTCGATGTGATCAATTGTCTGATCGTAAAACTCGATCAGCCACACCTTCTCCGAGGAGATATGCTCCACCGTAAACCGTATCCAGTACGATTCGCCCGAGCGGTAATCTTTATTCTGGTAGGCGCTTCTTCGTTTAAACTGGCTGGCGAACGAGGGTGAGGTAACCTCATCAAATCCCAGGCTATTGGTAGCATCGATCAGGAATTCGAGGTCGTTTAACAGGAATACCCGCTCATCGGTACCATCGTAAGTAGCCGGGTGCTGTGCCTGCACACAGCTAAAAATGAAACTGGCACTAATCAGGAAAAAAAATCGCTTCACGGCACACGCGCTTTAAAACCAGTTTAAAGTTCGGAAAAAATTTTCCCGAATTTACTAAACACTGTTCACAATTTCTCGTTTACTTTGCCATGGATATGGGAGTTGCCGAAAGAAAAGAGCGCCACAAAGAAGACCTGAAACGGGAAATCCTGGATGCAGCCAAAGTGCTGTTTGCCGAAAAAGGACTGGAGGCAACATCGATAAGGGCCATTGCCGAGAAAATCGAGTACTCGCCCGCTACTATCTACCTGTATTATAAAGACAAAAATGAGATTGTGCACGCCCTGCACCGCGAGGGCTTCAAGCTGCTGGTGGATTACTTCCAGGTGCTGAATCACATCTCGCATCCTTTTGAAAGATTAAAGGGAATGGGGCGCGCCTATATACAGTTTGCCTTGCAAAATCCTGATACCTACAAGCTTCTGTTCAACATG
This sequence comes from Cyclobacteriaceae bacterium, assembly GCA_026129485.1. Classification (GTDB taxonomy): domain Bacteria; phylum Bacteroidota; class Bacteroidia; order Cytophagales; family Cyclobacteriaceae; genus ELB16-189. The sequence goes on along the minus strand of JAHCHY010000013.1, from coordinate 89,494 downwards.
GAAGAGCCGCTTGAGCATGTAGCCAATTGCTTTGAGGAATGGGATGAAGGCGACCGGGCTTTTGATATTTTGCTACAGACGGTTAAAGAGTGTCAGTCCATCGGGTATTTTCCCGGCTTTGCTACCGAGCAGATGTCGTTCATGATCTGGAGCATGATGCACGGGCTGTGTATGCTGCGCATAACCGGCCACCTGGCGCACGTGGGCGCTGCCAAAGCCAACCTGATGGATCTCGATCAACTGATGAGCTCCACTTTTGAAACTTTTGTATCGTTTGCCGAAAAACTGAAAAGATAAAAAAATTTACCCAAAAATTGAACACTGTTTATTATGAAAACACTATTCATTAAGAGCCTGGCGGCCGGGGTTTTCCTGCTCATGCCTTTTGCGCTCCGGGCACAGGAGCCGCTTGATTTTTATATCGCGGAAGGATTGAAGCACAACCTTGTACTCCAGCAAAAGAACATAGCGCTTGACAAGGCCTTGCTTGCCCTTAAAGTAGCCAATGGCATGTTCGCTCCTTCGCTTACCTTATTGGGAAACTATACCACAGGCGATGGCGGCCGAAGCATCAGCATACCGGTTGGTGATATGCTGAACCCGGTTTACGCCACGCTTAATCAGTTAACCGGCACCGACAATTTTCCCACGATTGAAAATGTGAACCAGAATTTTTTTCCGCGCGATTTCTATGATGTACGCGCACGTGCCGCCATGCCCCTGATAAATACCGACCTGATCTACAATAAAAAAATAAAGGCACAGCAAACGCTATTGCAGGAGTTTGAAGTAACGGCATATAAACGCGAGCTGGTCAGGAACATTAAGGTAGCCTATTACAACTACCTCGCTGCGCAGCAAGGCGTAAAGATTTACGAAAGCGCCCTTGCCCGTGCCGAAGAAGGAAAGCGCGTGAATGAATCGCTGCTTGAAAACGGCAAAGGCTTACCTGCCTATATCCTGCGTTCGCAAAGCGAGCTGGAAAGTATAAAGGCGCAGCTTGCCGATGCTGAACGCCAGGTAATCAACGCGCAGCTTTATTTCAACTTTTTATTGAATCGTGAGCCGCAAGCTGCTATTGACAACAGCTACCCGGCCCAGGCAGAATTATTACAGCAGGATTTAACAGAGCCTGCTTCGCAAAAACGCGAAGAGCTGCTTCAATTAGAAACCGCCACACTCATTCAACAAAACGTGCTGGATATGACCAAGCTTTTCTGGGCTCCCCGGCTAAGTGCATTTGCCGATATAGGCGCACAGGCCGAGCGCATGAAATACAACAACAATGCAAACTACTACCTGATTGGCGTACAACTGGAAATGCCCCTCTTTGCAGGCTTTACCAACCGGAACAGGGTTGCGCAATCAAGACTGGAAGTAAAGCATGCCGAGCTCAACACCCGGCAGGTTACCAGCCAGTTGAATCTCAGCGTAAGCACTTCGCACCATGCATGGCTTACTGCACAGCAGAACTACCGGTCGGCACAAAAGCAATTAGAGGCTGCACAGAGCTACCAGCGCCTGATTGACAAAGGATATAAGGAAGGCGCCAACACATTTATAGAAGCTATTGATGCCCGCACCCAGCTTACGGCCGCGCAGTTGCAGCTTACTCTTACCCAATACCGGGCGCTGATCGCTTTTGCCAGCCTGGAGCGGGAAACCGCTTCTTACACTTTTAAAAACTAACCCGATCACCAATCAACCCATTCGCAATATGAAACCAGGAATTGTATTAATACCGCTCATCTTCTTGCTTTACGCATGCAGCACCGACAATAGTGCTGAGCAATCAGCATCAACACCTAAAGATGTTGTGCCCGTTCAGGTTACAGCGCTTCAGTCCGATTATCTGCAACCGGTAATTCAAACAGCCGGTGTATTTACTACCGATGATGAAACCTTTCTGTCATTTAAGACAGGCGGCATTATCGAAAAGATTTTTGTAAAGGAAGGCGACCCGGTGCATAGCGGTCAGGTTCTCGCTACACTAAACCCCACCGAAATAAATGCGCAGGTTGCACAGGCCGAGCTTGCTTTTGAAAAAGCTACCCGAGATTTTAACCGCGTTCAAAACCTGTATAAAGACAGCGTAGCCACGCTTGAGCAATTTCAAAATGCACGCACGGGTTTAGAAGTAGCCGGCCAGCAGTTGGAAAGCGCGAAGTTCAACCGGGCATACTCCGAAATAAGAGCTACCCGTAATGGCATGGTGCTTCGCAAGCTCGCAAACGAAGGCCAGGTAATTGCACCGGGTAACCCGGTAGTTCAAACCAACGGAGCCGGCTCAGGCAAATGGATTTTAAAAGCGGGGGTTAGCGACCGGGAATGGTCTGTCATTCAAACAGGCGATAAGGCAATCATTACCAGCGATGCATTAACCGGCAAAACCCTCGAAGGGTCGGTTACCAAAAAATCAGCAACCGTTGATGCCTACAATGGCGCCTTGCAGGTAGAGATCACTTTAAGCAGCAACGAAGCCGGTCTTGCTGCCGGGCTGTTCGGGAAAGCAAGCATTACGGCCACACAGAAACAGCAGGTATGGAAAATTCCTTATGAGGCTTTGCTGGATGGCGATGCCAATACGGGCTATGTATTTATAGCAAATGCCGGTCAGGCCCATAAAGTGCCGGTAACGGTGGCGGGCATCGATAAAAAAACGGTATTGATTTCAGGCGGCTTGCAGGACGGGCAGCAGCTTATCGTCAGCGGAAGCGCATACCTGAAAGAAGGCACCGTGCTCCAGGTAGTAAAACATTAATCGCTGCGGAATACCATGAAAATATCAGACTATGCCGTGAAGAATTACCAGTTTACGCTGGTGATATTCTTAATGATAATTGCGCTTGGGGTTACCACCATCCTCAATATGCCGCGTTCGGAAGACCCTGAGCTTAACGCACCCCAATACCCGATCGTAGTAGTCTATCCGGGCACAAGCCCGAAAGACATGGAGGAGCTGGTAGTGGAGCCATTAGAGCGCGTAATCTCCGGGCTGGAAGACATCAAGCGAATCAAAACCACGATAAACGATGGTGTTGCCGTGTTGCTTGTGGAATACAAATACGAAAGCGATGTGGACGAAAAATATTCCGAGCTTGTGCGGGAAGTAAATGCTTTGCGCGGAGAGCTGCCCCAGAACATTGCCAGCATGGAGGTACGAAAAGTTACACCTTCCGATGTAAACGTAATCCAGATCGCGCTGGTATCGGAAAACGCTTCGCGTGAAAGCCTGAAAAAGCAGGCTGAATATCTGCAGAAAAAATTAGAGCAGGTCAAGCAGCTTAAGAAAGTAGAGATTCATGGCCTGCCTGAGAAAATTGTACGGGTTGACCTGAAGCTGGAAAAGCTTGCGCAGATGCACATACCGGTTGATGTGATTATCGGAACATTGCAAAGCGAAATTGCCAACATACCGGGAGGGAATGTGAATGCGGGTACCAAATCATTCAATGTAAAAACCAGCGGTAATTATACCAGCTACGAGGAAATCAAAAACACGATAGTTTACTCGGCCAACAACAAAAACATTTTGTTAGGCGATGTAGCAGAAGTATATCCCGCATTTGAAAATGAAACACACATTACCCGCCTGAACGGCTACCGAAGCATATTTGTAACGGCTGCACAAAAGCCGGGTGAGAATATTTCCAAAACACAAAAAATTTATGCAGGTGTAATTGCCGATTTCAAAAGCCAGCTTCCCGCCAACATCGACCTGGTGCATCACTTCGATCAGGCCGATAATGTAAACAAACGGCTTAGCGGGCTTGGCTTTGATTTTATGCTGGCTATCCTGCTGGTTGCCATTACCCTGTTGCCGCTTGGTCAGCGTGCGGCTATCATTGTTATGATCTCCATTCCGCTTTCGCTGGCTATCGGGATTGTATTAATGAATATGTTAGGCTACACCCTGAACCAGCTTAGCATAGTCGGGCTGGTTGTGGCGCTGGGGTTATTGGTGGATGACAGCATTGTGGTGGTAGAGAACATTGAACGCTGGATATTGGAGGGGCACTCGCGTTTGGAAGCAGCCCTGAAAGCCACGCAGCAAATTGGTCTTGCCGTAGTGGGATGCACAGCCACGCTCATTATTGCATTTTTACCCTTGGTGTTTTTACCCGAAGCAGCAGGTGAATTTATCCGCAGCCTGCCTATGGGTGTAATTATGTCCGTGCTGGCATCCATGCTGGTATCGCTTACCATTATACCTTTTCTCTCCAGCCGGTTGCTGAAAGAAAAGCACGGCCACCCGGATGGTAACATCTTTATGCGCGGCCTGAAAAAACTGATTCATGGAAGCTATTCGGTACTCCTTGAAAAAGCATTAGCCAAACCCTGGTGGACGGTAGCCATAGCTGTTATCATTTTTATCGGGTCGTTGCAGTTGTTCCCGGTTATCGGATTCAGCCTGTTCCCGGCCAGCGAAAAGCCGCAGTTCCTCGTAGAGATAACTACTCCCCTGCAATCCAACCTCGCTTATACCGATAGCATAACCCGAAAAGTAGAACAGGAGCTTGCCCGGCATGAGCAGGTAAAATACTACGCCAGCAACGTAGGCAAAGGCAACCCGCGCATCTACTATAATATTATTCCTGAAAATGAACGCACCGATTATACCCAGATTTTTGTTCAGTTGCAGGACAATACCTCTACTGATGAAAAGCTGGAATTAATTGAAGCCTTACGCAAGCAATGGACGCCTTACCCCGGGGCCAAAGTAGAAGTCAAGAATTTTGAGCAGGGGCCACCGATCAATGCTCCCGTGGAAGTAAGGCTGTTTGGCGATAACCTCGATACGCTTCGCACACTGGCGGCACGGGTAGAAAGCCTGCTCGAAAAAACTCCGGGCACTATTTATATCGCCAACCCGGTTACCCACCTTAAGTCCGACATCAAGGTGGATATCAACAAAGAGAAGGCGCAGATGCTGGGCGTATCCACATTAGCCATCGACCGAACCGTTCGTTTGGCAATAGCCGGATTGAACGTGGGGAAATATTCTGATGATAACGGTGATGACATTAACATCCTCGTTACCAAAAACAACATCGGCACACCTACGCTCGATGCCTTGCAAAACATCTATGTAAACAATCATGCCGGGCATGCCGTACCGCTCACGCAGTTAGCCGATCTTAAGCTGGAAGCCTCACCGCTTAACATCAATCACTTTGATAAGGTGCGGATGGTTACCGTAACGGCATTTGTTGACAAGAATTTTTTAGTGAGCACTGTACTGAATGATGTGATCAAACAAATGGATAACCTGAATCTGCCAACGGGCTACAGCTATGGCATGGGCGGAGAGATCGAAAGCCGCGAGGAATCTTTTGGAGGCTTTGAGAGCGTGATTATTGTTACCATCTTCCTGTTCATTGCCGTGCTCATCCTGGAGTTCGGCACATTTAAAAGCACGCTGATCGTGCTCTCGGTAATTCCGCTTGGTATTGTAGGCGCGGTGTTAGCGCTTTTATTTACAGGCAACTCATTATCGTTTGTAGCTATAGTCGGGCTGATTGCCCTTGCGGGGATTGAAGTAAAGAACACCATTTTGTTAGTTGACTTTACCAATCAACTGCGCGAGCAGGGAAAATCGTTAGACGAAGCTATACGAGAAGCCGGTGAAGTGCGCTTCCTGCCCATCATTCTTACCTCCATGACGGCCATTGGCGGGTTATTGCCTATAGCGCTTTCATCCAACCCGTTAATATCGCCATTAGCTATTGTGCTTATTGGCGGACTGATCAGCTCAACCTTGCTTTCGCGGGTGGTTACTCCCGTAGTGTATAAGCTTATCCCGCCCCGCATTACAAAATAGTTTTGGCAGGGTACATATTGATTTCAGTATCTTCCAATAATTCTACAAAAGTGAAACATTAGTATTACTTTCACGTTTGTAAATTTAATTCTGACAAAAATGAAAGGAAGCTATATAGGCGAGCTGGAAGAGCTGGTTTTGTTAACGGTTGGCATTTTATACCCGGATGCCTATGGTGTAGCGGTAATGGATGAACTGGAAAGACAGGCCGATCGCAGACTAAATATCAGCGCCATACATGCTGTGCTTACCCGGCTGGAAGAAAAAGGTATGCTGAAAAGCTCCATGAGCGAACCTACCGAGGAACGGGGCGGAAGGCGTAAACGCATTTTTACCCTTACGGCTGCAGGCAAGCGTGCCATAGAAGAAGCACAAGCCCTGCGGGCACAAATGTTCAACCAGATTCCTAAAGTAGCCTTTCAATTCAAGATTGTAGGTTAAGCAGCATGAAATCAGCAGGCCGTAAACCAACACCATCTCCCCCAGCCTGGGCCAACCGTTTTTTAGAATGGTATTGCAACCCGGAGCTGCTGGACGAAATACAAGGCGATGTGCTTGAGCTTTATTACCGCGAAGCTGCTGTAAGCAAACGCAAAGCAGATTGGAAATTTATCTGGAACGTAATCCGGTTTTGCCGGTGGAAAAATATCAGAAAACGTAAACAACAAAAATATTTTAATTCTACAGGCATGCTTCAAAACATCTTTAAAGTTGCAGTAAGAAATTTCTTTCGGCAGCCGGGGCATTCGTTACTAAACATAGCCGGCTTAGCGGTAAGCTTTACTGCTGCTGTTATCATCGGGTTGTGGATTATGCATGAAACTTCGTTCGATACGTTTCACCATAAGCCTGATCAGATATTTAAAGTAATGAGCCATGTAAACGCCAACGGAACTCTTGAAACATATGGATCAGCACGGGCCAATATAAACCTGGAAGCCATTCCTGAGATTACGGAAAAAGCTGTAGTGATTACCGGAAGCCGATGGCCAAATGAATTATGTTTCCGGCCGGAAGACAAGCCCCATGAATGTATTTACCTGTTTGGGATTTTCTCGGAGAAAACCTTTTTCTCCATGTTCAGCTTTCCTGTTCTGAAAGGAGATAAAAATCCGCTTGCCAGTCCGGGTAATATCGCTATCTCCGAAAGCATGGCTTATAAGCTTTATGGCAATGAAGATCCGCTCGGCAAAACCATTAAGATTGATGACCACTTTCCGGTAACAATTGCTTCCATTTTTCAGGATGTTCCGGTTAATTCTTCCTTACAGTTTGATTTTGTGCTTCCCACAGAAGTGTTTGCCCGCATGCGCGGACTTCCTCCTGATTTTTTCAGCAGGGATTTTCTGCCGGTTTATTTTAAAACCAACACCTCCATTACTCCCGGAGCGCTTACCGAAAAGCTTAACGAACCATCCATTCTTACAGACGATCTGAAAAAAGATAAAGTGAGCTACAGTGCGTTCCCGTTTATAAAATCGAGGTTACATGGCGAGTTTGTAAATGGCATCAGCTCCGGGGGCCGGATTCAGTATGTTAACCTGTTTAGGATAGTAGCCATTATGGTAGTGGCTATGGCGGTAATTAATTTCGTTAACCTGAGCACGGCACGGGCAGCAAACCGGTCGAAAGAAATAGGCATCAGGAAAGTAACAGGCGCACAACGCCTGAGCATTGTCATGCAGTTTATGGGTGAGTCGTTCATGATCGTAGCGGTTGCCCTGGTGCTATCAGTAATCAGTGCGCAGTTGCTGCTGCCTTATTTCAGCCTGTTAACGAATGAGCCGCTCAGTATTGGCCTGTTAAATATTTCGGTGATAAGTTGGATCTGGGTTTTCTTAGTATTGGTTACAATTGCAGCAGGGTTATACCCGGCCGTTATCATGTCTGCCTTCCAGCCCGCACAGGTATTAAAAGGCACAATAACTACACGGCATTCAGGAGCACAGCAGTTGCGTAAGGTTTTGCTGGTTGTGCAGGTAGCGGTATCGCTTGGCATTGTCATCTTTACAGGTGTTCTGTTTCAGCAATTATCATTTATTCAGAAAAAAAACCTGGGCCTGGATAGTGAAAACATCCTGCACATTGAACCCACGCATAAGCTGCTTCTGCAATATGATGCCTTTAAAAATGAATTGCTCGCACACCCGCAGATAAAGCAGGTTACAGCAACCAATGCCGATCCGGTTAATTTGGCCATACAAACCACTGGCGTAAGCTGGCCGGGTATGCCCGATGGTATGAATGCTCCGTTCAAGCTGCTGGGCGGAAACTTTGAAATGGCCGAAACATTCGGGCTTACCCTGCTGGAGGGCCGTATGTTTGGCTCACAGCCAAAAGATACGCTGCGTATTGAAGTAGTGGTTTCAGAATCCGCTGTAAAGCGGATGAACCTCGAGGAACCCATTGGCGCTCCCATTCGCATTGGTAATCCAGAGTGCACCATTATTGGTGTGATAAAAGATTTTCATACCGCCAACCTGAAGCAGGAGCAACTGCCGGTTATCCTGTATCCCCACGACCTATTGCAATGCTCCAGGTTATATGTAAAGTATGCTCCCGGCACTACAGCCGAAGCGTTTGCCCTGATCGAATCAGTTTATAAAAAGTATGAGCCCGCATTTACCATGAAGTATCATTTTATAGACGAGGCTTTCGACAAAATGTATAAAACCGAGCGAACCGCTTCCATCATGCTGGTGTTCTTTACCCTTCTCTCATTAGTAATTACCACCATAGGTGTTGTGGGGCTGGTTACCTATAATGTGCTGAAACGCAGAAAGGAAATTAGTATTAAGCGCGTGTTAGGGGCTACCTCATTTCAAATCCTGCGCATGCTCAGCACCGAGTTTATCTTATTAATAGCTGTAGCAGCCCTCGCGGGCCTGCCGCTCGCCTGGTATAGCACAACCCAATGGCTGTCGGGCTATGCTTATCGCATCCAGATGCCCTGGTGGATTTTTGGCGTTGCGCTGGCAGGAATAACCCTGATCACCTTAACCATGATTGCGATTCAGGGTTTCAAAACCATTCGTACCAGCCCGGCTGAAACACTACGAAATGAATAAATCTTTACATAACTGATGTTACGTAAAGCTAATAACAAGGTGTCAGGTTGAGCCTGTCGAAACCGATTCTCCGTACAGGAATAGCCTTCGACAGGCTCAGGCTGACATTAAAGGTTGTGTTTTGCGTAACATCAGTTACAGAAACCCTGAAATAAAAAAGGGTTGATCGATCCGATCAACCCTTCCTTCTAAAGTATAGAAGTACGATTATAATTTGGCCAGCTCCTGCACCAGGTCAATCAGCTTGTTGGAATAACCCCACTCGTTATCGTACCAGGAAACCACTTTTACAAATTTGTCATTCAACGCAATACCTGCCTTGGCATCGAAGATTGAAGTCCGGGCATCACCGATAAAGTCCTGGGATACTACATCTTCTTCGGTGTAACCCAAAATCCCTTTCAGCTCTCCCTCTGAAGCATCTTTCATGGCCTTCTTGATCTCTTCATACGTGGCTGATTTTTCAAGACGCACGGTAAGATCAACCACTGATACATCAGCTACAGGAACACGGAAAGACATACCGGTTAATTTTCCTTTCAGTTCGGGAATGACAAGCGCAACCGCTTTAGCCGCCCCGGTTGAAGAAGGAATAATATTCTGGTAAGCACCGCGACCTCCGCGCCAATCTTTAGCGGAAGGGCCATCCACGGTTTTTTGGGTAGCCGTAACTGCGTGCACGGTGCTCATCAATCCTTCTGCAATACCAAACTTGTCGTTCAGCACCTTTGCCACAGGCGCAAGACAGTTGGTTGTGCAAGATGCATTTGATACAATGGTATGTTGTGCGGTGAGCTTCTTATGGTTAACACCCACTACAAATGTTGGCGTATCATCTTTGGCTGGCGCTGAGAATACAACTTTTTTAGCCCCGGCAGCAATGTGCTTCTGGCCATCGGCCTGGGTAAGAAAAAGGCCGGTTGATTCAATAATAATTTCAGCGCCTACTTCAGACCATTTCAGGTTTGAAGGATCTTTTTCTGCGGTAACACGGATTTTCTTTCCGTTTACCACCAGGTTTCCATCCTTTACTTCTACCGTTCCGTCAAAGCGACCATGTGTGGAGTCGTACTTCAGCATATAGGCCATATAGTCCGGTTCAACCAAATCGTTGATACCCACTATTTCAATGTCTTTACGATTAATAGCAGCCCGGAAAGCAAGGCGACCAATACGACCGAAGCCGTTAATTCCAACTTTTGTCATGGTAGTTATATGTTTAAAATTGCGATGCCAAAAATATACTTCCTGTTCACTAAAACCAATGAATAAACCCCGCGCGGCATAACTTTTTTAACGGTTACGTTTGCGAATGCAGAACTGGCATTTATCTTTGCGGCTCCATTTCCAAAACGGTCCGTTCGTCTAGGGGTTAGGACACCAGATTTTCATTCTGGTAACACGGGTTCGATTCCCGTACGGACTACTTCTAAACCAAAAGCCCTTTAATTCTCCTGAATTAAAGGGCTTTTTTATATTACTTCTAAAAACATCCTTATTCAAGCCGGGCAGCTCAAGGCATCAACCCGGTGCGAGTTGCTCATCATGCAATTTATCTTGAGCCACTTTTACAATCCGGCTTCCAAGGTTAATCGGGATCTTAAAAATAGCCGTGATGTGCGGGTTTAAAAACATCATGCTGTAAACAGTGTATCTCAATCACTTGTCCTTTCGCTGGAGCAATATATTCTTCACGAACCCTTGAACGCAAACGATTGGTAAGAGCAAACAACAAGTTTGCAAGTGCTTTCTTTCCGATCACACACTTTTTTGAGTTGCTATTCGTTTTGTCGATACATTTCAGGTGTTGATCTAATAAGTTCAACTAAAGCAACAGGATCAGGCTTGCCTGTCGTAAATTTGCATCCATGATCAGACAAATAGCATTTTGGGCGATTCTGGTGGTTAGCTCACCTGCTTTATTCGGGCAAGAGACACAGAGCACCGGTACGTTTTCCTATGACCCCTCCTTTTGGGCCAGTGAATTAAAATTAGATGCCGAGCAGCGCAATCGTATTCAGGCCATTAATGCCGATTTTTATGAGCATCTGAAGGACCGCCCAAATCTTGAACAGCTCCGGGAATACCTGCACACACGCCAGGAGCTTATCTTAGACACTTTCCATAACCGTCAAAAACGTAAGTGGGAAAAAATAATCAGCTCGCTCTGACCTGGTTATTCAGCTTACCTGCGCACCCGGTGCCACCTCGCCCGATGGCGATAATAGCTTCAGCGACCCGTCCTTATCGGATGCCATCAGGATCATCCCCTGTGACTCTACACCCATAATTTTGCGGGGCGCGAGGTTAACCAAGATCGTAACCTGCTTTCCGGTTACCTCTTCCGGTGAAAAATGTTCAGCTATTCCGCTCATAACCGTGCGTACATCTATGCCGGTATCAACCTGAAGCTTCAATAATTTCTTTGATTTTTCTACACGCTCAGCTTTTATAATCCTGCCAATACGTATATCCATTTTCGAAAAATCATCGAATGTAATTTCTGCTTTGGCCGGTATGGCCGGTTGTTGCGCCAGCTCAACAGCTTTTTTGGTATCCATCAGCTTCCTGATCTGAAATTCAATTACACTATCTTCAATTTTTTCAAACAACAAAGGTGCTTCATGCAGCTCAGCTCCTGCTTTAAGCAAATCCGGGCTGCCGGCATCCGCCCAGGAAAGATCACCCACGCCCAGCATGCTTTTCAGCTTGCGCGATGTAAACGGCAGAAAAGGTTCGGTTACAACCGCCAGCGAAGCTGCAATCTGCAGGGCAACGTTCAATATTGTACCAACCCGATCGAGGTCGGTCTTGGCCAGCTTCCAGGGTTCGGTTTCCGCAAGGTATTTATTCCCCACCCGCGCCAGGTCCATCAGGTTTGCCGTTGCCTCCCTGAATCTGAATGCTTCGATAGAAGCAGCGATGATCGATGGATACGTACCAAGCTCTTCCAATGCTTTCCGGTCGATACCGGTTAAGGACGTACGGGCCGGAACCTTGCTGGCAAAATACTTTTGCGTGAGCACTACCGCCCGGTTAACAAAGTTACCCAGTATAGCTACCAGCTCATTGTTGTTCTTGGACTGAAAGTCTTTCCACGTAAACTCACTGTCTTTTGCTTCCGGCAAATTGGTGAGTAACGCATAACGCAATACATCGGGCTTATCCGGAAAGTCCTCCAGGTACTCGTGCATTTCAATTGACCAGCCCCTGCTGGTTGACATCTTATCGCCTTCCAGGTTCATAAATTCATTGGCCGGAACATTATCGGGCACAATAAACTCGCCTGTAGCATGAAGCATTACCGGGAAAATGATGCAATGAAAAACGATATTGTCTTTACCGATAAAATGAATTAACCGGGTGTCTTCAGCCTGCCAGTATTTTTTCCAGTCGTCTTTCCCGGCAGTTGAAAAATCCCTGCGGGGCGTGGCATATTTTAATTTTCCGGAGGTTACTTCATCAAACAGCGCACGGGTTGCCGAGATATAGCCAATAGGCGCATCAAACCAGACGTATAAAACTTTTCCCGCTGCATCGGGCAATGGTACCCTGATTCCCCAATCGAGATCACGGGTCATGGCGCGGGGTTGAAGCCCGGCCTCAATCCATGATTTACACTGGCCATACACGTTTGGCTTCCAGTCCTGCTGGTGCGACTTCAGAATCCAATCGCGCAACCAGGGTTCATATTTCTCCAGCGGCAGGTACCAGTGTTTTGTTTCCCGCAAAACCGGGGGCTTACCGCTTAAGGTAGACCGGGGGTTAATCAGTTCGCGCGGGCTCAAGGTTGAACCGCACTTTTCGCACTGGTCGCCATAGGCATTGGTATGTCCGCATTTCGGGCAGGTACCCACAATGTACCGGTCTGCCAGGAATACTTTTGCTTCATCATCAAAATATTGCTCCGAAACCTCTTCGGTAAGCAGGCCTTTGTTGTAGAGCGTTAGAAAAATCTCCTGAGATGTCTGGTGATGAAGAATTTCGCTTGTGCGGTGATAGACATCAAACGACATACCCAACTTAGTAAAGCAATCGCGGATCAACCCATCATACTTGTCAATAATTGCCTTCGGGGTTGTATTCTCCTTCAACGCCTGGTTGGGGATAGCCGTACCGTGCTCATCGCTTCCGCAAACAAAAATCACGTCTTTACCGGTAAGCCGCAGGTAGCGCACGTACACATCGGCAGGAATGTAAGCCCCCGCCAGGTGGCCAATATGCTTAGGGCCGTTGGCATACGGTAATGCCGCAGTTACCGTATAGCGATTATAAGTAGTTGCGCTCATGAAAACCTGTTGTAAAAAACAGGGCACAAAGATGCAAAATTGGCAGCGAAAAAGAGATTATTTACTCCTCCGTCTTGACGAATAGTAGCGTTCCAGCGCATCGGCTCCGCCCGACTCAGTCGATGCCTTATCGCGTATTTCTTTTTCCCTCATGCGTTCACGTTCTTCTTCTTCGCGTTTGTCCAGAATGGGCTGCAGATCGATCGGGAAAAGAACCAGAAATTTGCTCCCCTTATCAGACGTATCCATCAAAAAGATTTCGCCACCCAGCTTGTGGGCGGACAGCTTGGTCAGGTATAACCCGATACCCCCCGTTTCCGACCGTTCAGAGGCCCGCACAAACAGGTGAAAAACCTCATTCCGATCCTTCTGGCTAATCCCGATGCCATTATCTTCTACGGAAATTATAACATGGTCAGCATCGTAATTGCCGATCTCCACTTTTACAAACGGCTCAATACGATCCGAGGTATTGTAAAACTTGATAGCGTTACCAATCAGGTTCTCTAAAACAATGGACACCAGATCCGGATCTGATCTTAAAACCACTCCTTCCGCAACCCGGTACTCAATCTTCATTCGTGCCGGAAGCTCCTTAAATTTCTCCAGCACCTCCTGCATGATACTATTAAAATCAACCTGCCTCACAGACAACATGGCATGGTTAATCTGGCTTACTATCAATAGCCTGGTAAGAATTAAATTCAGTCTTTCGGCAGTCAGATCAAGACGCCTCAGGTAATCAAGCGCCAGCACGTCTTTCACATCCATCTGGGCTACATTACAAACACCCTTTAAGGTTACAAGCGGTCCGCGTATATCGTGCGCTGTCCGATAGATATAATTATCCAGCTCTTCATTCACATCCTGAAGCATGGTATTGGTGTTTACCAGGTCAATTGTTTTTTCACGCACGCGCTTATCAAGCTCCTCATTTGTTTTGGTAAGCTCTTTATTTTGTTGCTCAATAATGCTTTTGGCTTCGCTCAGGGCCGTGTTGTGCCTTTGCTGGCGCCTGTTCGCCCATACCAATACCCCGGCCAAAGAAGCAACCAGTATTGTAACCAGCACGACAAATACATATTGAATACGCTGCCGCTGAATTTGCTCATCTTTCAGCCTGATGTTTTCATTAATCAGTCGAATGGTTTTTAAATTCTCACGCTGCTCATAATTAGTTTGAATCGTGGCGAGGTTTTTAAGCAGGTTTTCACCGTAAACACTATCCTTCAAGTCAATATACCGGGTTTGAAATAATGCTTCATTTCTAAAATCATTAATTTGTCTATAGTTTTTAAATGACTCTTTATAAATATCCAGCAACAATTCGGCAAAACCTGAGCCTTGAGCAAGTGAATTTGCTTCACTCAAATAAGTAAGGCCGGCCTCATAATTACCACTCCTATTCTCGACTTTAGAAAGTCCAATAAGATTTTCGATCCAATATCTTTGGTCGTTTTGTTCCTTGGCTATTTCCAAAGATATATTCAAGTGTTTAGTGGCATTTTCCAAATTCCTGTTATCAAGGTAGCTTATTCCAAATACAAAATTTGCTTCCTTCAACACACTCTTGGAGCAATTGTTTCCGCAAGAGTTCAAAGCCCGTTTCACCGAATTAATTGCGGCATCCGGCATTTTAAGTTGATTGTAACACAGGCCGATATTCGTTAGTATTCGCTCAATATCTGTAACATCATTTAATTCATCTTTGATTGATAATGCTTGTAAATAATGATCAAGCGCCCGCTGGTAATTTCTAAGCTTAAAGTAAACCAAGCCTATATTGTTATGTGAATTACCTATTGCGCGTTTGTCCCCTTCTTCTTCGCGCAATACCAGCGACTTGAAATGATAGCTCAATGCAGAATCATAATTTCCCTTGTACATATAGGCGATTCCGGCATTGTTCAGGATCAGCTTAAACTGGGGCTTTAGTGCAGGATAGCGGCCAACGTTTCTCCGCGCAATAGCCAAAACCCGGTTCAGCATAACGATAACTTCATCGTTCCTTCCGAGGTCATCCAGCGAGTAGGCCATCATTCTTCCGCTTTCCACAATCCTCACACTGTCGCCTAAAGCTTCGGCCTGATTATAGGCTAAGGTAGCATAGTCGAGCGCTTTCTGATATTCCGGGCGGTACGCATAATGCAGCTGAACCAGAATTGAATACCGGGATGTGTCGCGGGCTTTTGGAAGAAGCCGTTCCAACGAATCTCTTCGCTGATTTACACTTTGAGAAAACAGTTCTGCAGCAGCAGTAGATATCAAAATCCAGGTGAGGGATAGTAATTTAAAATACTTAAAGATGTTCCGGCACATATGTAAGTTGACCTGACAAAATAAAAAAATTAAGTTCTGCATAGCTACCACCTTTGCATCATCAAAGACAAGACAGTAAGAAAATTTAAATGAACCAAAAAAGTTATAACCAATCTTTAACCCTACAACTTATGAAAAAATTTTTCGCCATTCTCCTCCTGGTTTCTTTCTCTGCTATTGCCTTCACTTCATGTACTGAAGAAGCGGTAGCTCCTGACGGCTGGGAATCCAACAACCAAGGTGGCTCTCCAATTAAGGAAGGATAAAGTCAACTTATTAATATTATTCACTTAATCTTTAAACAAAACTCCACATGAAAAAATTATTCGCTATCATTCTTTTTGCTGCTTTCTCCGCCATCGCTTTCACTTCCTGTACTGACGAGGAGGTAGCTCCAAAAATCGAATCAAACAATCAGGGCGGTTCACCAATCAAAGAAGGATAAACAATCATAAAAAAATTCTACACCCAAATAATAATCAACATGAAAACAAAATCAATCATCGTATTGGCTGCAGCCGTGATAACTGTATCATCTTTAGTAGCCTTCAGATCAGCTAATACCAAGCCGGCAGCTCAAAAAGAAGTTATCGCTACTCCACACAGCGGAGGCTTTGCTTTAAAGGATTAAGCTATTCAAAATATTCAAAGAACGAAGGTAATCCGGTTACTAAGGTAACCTGTTTACAGGTATCAATTTCAGCAATCTTCTCTTCATGTGAGGGAAGAAGGCTTTACGAACGCTATCGGCTCTTACCGGGATAGCCTTTCAGAAGGCTTACATAGGCAACGAGCCACCAAATCGACCTAAGCGGACCTCCCAGGTCTGCGTGGGATGTGTCTTGATTTATTCAAAAAACACCCTGATTTTAACATTTCCGGGGTGCAACCTTACATTACCCATCCGCTCACTCTATCACCAACTCAAAGGGCATCCTGGCCTGGCTGCCCTGGTAATTTTTCAATTTTTTAAGGTATTGATAGGTGTCATAGTGCGTACCCAACTCCCGTTTCATCATGCGTACCCGGGCGCTTTCTTCAATCCCCCCCAGCCAGGCCTGAAAGAAATTCTTCGGAACCGGGTAGTATTTCAGCTTGTAGTCATCACCCACGCGGGCAGCCCGGGCGGCAATGGTTACTGCATCTTCAAAGTTGCCCAGCACATCTACAAGACCCCTTGCCTTGGCCTGTGTTCCGGTCCACACCCTGCCTGATGCAACCTTCCTTAGCTCCTCCACGGCCATACTGCGTCCGTCAGCAGCTTTGGATGTAAAGCTTTCATATATTTCATCTGTCTTCTTCTGCCAGATGTTCTTCTCCACGGCTGTAAGCGGGCGGGTAACGGTAATCAGCTCTCCTATTTCACCTGTCTTAACTTCCTCAAACGTTATCCCCAGCTTGTTGTCGAGGAATGTGCTCATATCAAACAACACACTAAATACGCCAATCGAACCGGTAATGGTTGTGGGTTGCGCCACAATAGTATCACAGGCCATAGCGAGGTAGTATCCACCCGATGCGGCATAGTCCGACATGGAGGCGATTACCGGTTTAGCTTCTGTCGCCAGTTTAATCTCGCGCCACATCACATCAGAAGCCAGCGCGCTCCCGCCCGGGGAGTTTACCCGGATCACAATTGCCTTGACGCGATCGTTCGTGCGGGCCTTGCGCAATTCCTCGGCAAATGTATCGGAACCAATTATGCCTTCGTGCGCTTTACCGGGAAGTATATCACCATCGGCAACAATTACTGCAATTTCATTTTTAGACGTACCGGTAGTTGTAAAGCTGCGCTTGTATTTATTATACTTTACCAGGTTGATCTTTGCATTTCCGGATAAGCCCAGCCTGTTTCGTATTTCAGCCTGTACCTGGTCAAAGTACATGAGTGAATCCACCAATCCATGCTGAACAGCCGACTTTGTATTCACCACCAGCATTTTATCGGCAATCTCCTTCAGACGGTTAGTTTCCAAATTGCGGGAAGCAGCCATATCACCGATCATGGTCTGGTGCATATCCGCTATCATTTCCGTAAGCTGGAGCTTGTTTTCAGCGCTCAGGTGATCAAGCATAAAAGGTTCTACCGCGCTTTTAAAATCTCCAACCCGGAATATCTGCGGCTTTATGTCCAGCTTATCAAAGAGCTTTTTAAAGAACGAAACCTCAGCCGAAAGTCCATTGAATTCCAGCTCACCTTCCGGGTTCAAGTAAACTTTATCGGCCACCGAAGCGACATAGTAAGCAGACTCTCCATAATACTCGCTATAAGCCACCACCCACTTGCCCGACTCTTTAAAATCAAGAACAGCCTGGCGTAATTCACGTGCCACTCCGTATCCGCCCATCAGTGTATTTAACTCCAGGTATATCCCTTTTATCTTCGGATCATTCTTTGCATGGCTGATGGCGCGCTTTAACGGAAGCAGCCCCGTAGACGAAACGGCTCCCGGTATCGGCAGATCTTCAAACGGATCTTCCGCCTCGTTTTCAGTAATGGGGCCGTCCAGCTTCAGGTGCAGTATCGACTGATCTTTTACAATAACCTGCTGGTTGCTATCCGAAATGCTGGCGATCATGCCGATCAATATGAAGAAGCCCACTACACACAGTACAATAAAGGCAATGAGCGACCCCAGGCATGAGGCTAATAAAGTCTTGAAAAAGTTCATGGATTGAATATTAAAGGCTCGAAAATTACAGAAAGAAGAACGGGATTTAAAACAGCCTTCTATCTTTCGCACCAGGATGAACGGAACTCCATTAATATTGTTACTCGGCAGCAACCTGGGGCAAAGCCCGGAAATATTAGAGCAGGCCCGCGCCCAGCTTGGGCAGCGCCTCGGCAAGATTGAACGGGCATCATCGCTTTACAGAACCAGGGCCTGGGGCGAAACAAATCAACCTGACTTTCTGAACCAAGTGGTTAGTATATCTTTTTCGGGCCGTGCATCAACCGCACTCCAAGCCGCGCTTCAGATTGAGCTTTCTATGGGACGAACCCGCATCAAAAAATGGGGCGCCCGTACCTTAGATATTGACTTACTCTATCACGGTAACGCAATATTGAAAACACCGGAATTAACACTGCCGCACCCTGCCCTGCACCTGAGGCGGTTTACGCTTATTCCTTTAGTGGAAATTGCCCCTGATTTTGTTCACCCGGTGCTCCTCAAAACACAACAGCAGCTACTGGATGAATGTCCCGACTCCCTCGAAGTTACCAGGCTATCAGAGGCTTAGTGTTTCAGCCTGCGGCTCTATTTTTTTAACCAATCCCTGCAGCACCTTGCCGGGTCCGCTCTCGGCAAACCGGGTGGCCCCGTCTTTCACCATATTTTGAACAAGCTGTGTCCACCGTACCGGGGCGGTAAGCTGATCGACCAGGTTCTTTTTGATAACCGTAACATCCGTAGCGGGCAAGGCATTCACATTCTGATACACGGGGCAAACAGGCGTGTTGAACGTGGTGGTATTAATGGCTGCGGCCAGCTCTTCGCGGGCAGGCTCCATTAACGGAGAGTGAAATGCACCACCTACCTGCAACGGCATAGCCCGTTTTGCACCGGCTGCTTTCAGCTTCTCGCACGCGATATCAATTCCCTTTATCGAACCTGAAATTACCAACTGGCCCGGGCAATTATAATTGGCCGCCACAACAATCTCTTCCTGTATGGAGGCGCAAATCTCTTCCACTTTGGCATCGTCAAGGCCCAGTATGGCAGCCATAGTGGAAGGATTGATCTCGCATGCGCGTTGCATGGCCATTGCCCGCTTGTATACCAGGCTCAGGCCATCTTCGAACGAAAGCGTTTTGTTGGCCACCAGGGCGGAGAACTCACCCAACGAATGACCGGCCACCATTTGCGGCTCAGCAGCCTGCGCAAGGGCTGTAGCAACGGAATGTATAAATACAGCAGGTTGTGTTACACGGGTTTGCTTCAGCTCTTCAGCAGAGCCTGTAAACATGATTTCGGTTATGTTAAACCCGAGAATGCCGTTAGCTTTTTCGAACAGTGCTTTCGCAACAGGATTAGACTCGTAAAGCTCCTTACCCATTCCGGTAAACTGGGCGCCCTGCCCCGGAAAAACAAAAGCGGTCATGTGTGTGAAATTTGGTTGCAGTTTACAGGTTGCATCCTTAAGATCAAAATAACAGTTAGGCTACAAACCGCGCTTTCAGCCCGGGCGTTGGAATCATACAGGCGTCTTTCTTACCAAACCACCGATACCGGTTACGGGCAATCCAATTGTAAACCCAGTCGCGCAGAAAAGCAGGAATAATCATGAACCCATAAAGTAAAGGCCATGCCCCGGTTAATTGCCTGGCTATTTCCAAGGCAGCGCGGCTTTTCCGGTACAATTTATCGTGTTGAATAAGCAGCACGCTGTTCAGCTCAGAATCATCGAGGCCAAACGTGCGCATCCGGGCTTTACCAAAATCAGATTGCAGGGAAGCAAACCGGAATTTTGCTCCGGGGTCCCGCTTTATCACAAACAACACCGAGCTATTGCAGAGGTTGCACACCCCATCAAACAGGATTACCGGCTGATCTACCGAACCAGGTGTACCCATCCCTTCAATGTTTTATTTTGTTGGGCCGGATCAATCATATCAAAGGTTACATCCGCACTGTAGAAGTAAAAGCCGGTGGTAAGCTCACGGCCATCATTATCGCGGCCGTCCCAGTCAATATAAATGGAGCGCTCTCCTCCCGATGCATACCGGTACACTTCCTTGCCCCACCGGTTGTACACCTTAAAATCCACCTTGAGCACAAACCGGGCACAACGTTTACGCAAGTCAGAAAGATCCTGCCCGCAAGGTCCTTCACCACCTTCGCCAATCACAGCGCCTATCCGGTCGCTGTAAGCGCTGAATAAATCGTTGCACTGATCGCCATTAGGCGTAAATACATTTGGCAGCTCATAGTACGGGCAGTTCTCAAAACAGAACACATCGCTTGCTTCACTTTCGTTACCGGCACGATCTACCGCCACAATCTTGTAGCATGCGGCAAAAGAAGGCAGGTTGGAGTGCACAAAAAAAGTATCGGATACTACTGCTATTTGGGTAAACTCTTCGGTAAGACGGTTAGCCATCAGGATGCGGTAGTTTCGGATATCATCGCGACATGCGAGGTCAATAGGGCGTTGCCACGATAGCGTATTGCTGTACAGGTTTACACCGCATGATGAAGATTCAATAAAATCTTTGCAGTCGCGGCCGGCAATGGTAAACTCCGGCTTACAGGGCGGCACGTCATCGTTCGGTGTGGCACAGACAATCTGTGAATAGTTTTCCAGCGGAGCATTAATCTTAGGATTACCGTACGTTCCGCGGGTAAGCACACGGTAGCAATATTCCTGTGTTTCAACGAGCGGCTGGCCGTTGTACTGACCCGAATCAGCATAGTTGAATGCATATTGCGTTACATTCACACTATCAATCAGAACAAGCTGAGCCTCCGTTACATCTTCCAGGCCACGGTAGACCAGGTGTCGCGGAAAGCTTTGCGAATTGTTTGACCAGGGAACATCGGCATTCCATGTCAAATCGATCCGTTGAAATTTTGATTCAGCCTCCAATCGTACCGTTGATGCGGTAGCGGATTCGCCAACCTTAACATTGTTATTATCATACGCGGTAACCCGGTAATTATAGATCAAATCCTGTGTGTTAAGCTGTGTATCTACAAACACCGTATCCGACCGCCTGCCCGGAAATGCAGGCGCTATATTAATGTTACCCGAAAAGCCTTCGGCCCGGTGCAGCTCGTACGTGTAGGGCGGTGGAAACTGCCCGGGGTCTGCCTCAAACGGTTTTGTCCAGCGAACCAGAACCTGTCCGTTAGTTCGTCCTGTAATTTCCACCGACACATGGGTGATGGCTGGTAAATCTGCCAGGATCGGTGGCAGGCAAACTTCCTGGGAAACAAGACTTTCTCCGCCACCGGGTTGCGGAAACAAGGCCACCAAGCGATAACAGTATTTTGCCCCGGAAGCCAGGCCCCTGCCGCCATTATCATCGTTAAATGTCGTGGTGCCAATGGGTACTGTTCCGATTAGCTGGAACCCCAGGAATTCAGGCATTCCGGTAACGCATTCCGGGGTAAAGATGGATGAGTCCACCCTGCGCCATACCTGCATACTCAACGCTTTGTTTTCACATTCATAGTCTTCCCAGCTTATTTGTGCCGATCGGGTAGCCAGGTTCAGCACGGGCGCTTCTAAAACAGGCGGTGGACCTACCACACGGATATTCACCGTTTTAAACTGTACCAATGCAGGCCTGCCTTTATCGGTTATCTTAAAGTTTACCTGGTAGGGTTGATCCTTGATGTGATCGCACTTAGTGTTCCAGTTTAAGGTTTGCTTTGCCTTGATGCCCGGTGCGGTGTATTGAAATTTTACGGGTAGCGGTGTAAATGTTGCCGGGGAAGGGTTTACCGAAAAAATCTGTGAGAATGCCTCGATCTTCACACTATCATAATCCGGGTCGGTGCCAAAAACATCGAATGTGATGGTTTCACCCGCTACCACGCAAAAATCGGAGGGTACTTCCAGCTCAGGTCTTTGGTTCATGCAATCTTCCACAATAATCTGCATATCGCGGATTACATAACCCTGCTGAACCCAGGTTCCGTGCACCTTGCGCCACTCAATAATTTTAAATGCAATGTTGTATTCCCCGGGGGCCCCGGGCGCATCCCATGTAATGGTTCCGGTTACCGGGTTAATCGCAAAGGAAGGCTGACCATCGCCAGCCTCGTTTGCAGTTCCGTAATTCAGACCGATGCGGTCATAGAATGTTTTATGGTTAGGGTCGAGGTAAGCATTTGCATTTGAGTTTTTGTCTTTTTTGGGAACCGTGAACTCATACGATAAGCTATCACCATCGGTATCTACCGCACCGGGGTTGTGGAAGAACGCCACACCGGTACAGGCTTTATCAATAGGGGGAATCAACAAAAACGGGGTATTGCTACAACCCAGAAACGGGTCGATGATAATTTGTGTCTCAATGTAAAAGGTGGTATTCACCGAGTTGGCAATATTCAGAACACCCTCATTGCGGTTAGCTTCCAGGTAGCTGATGGTGTATTTGCCCGGCCCGGGAAAAGTATGTTCAATTGAATATGTAACAAACGCAACTTCCTGCGGCAGGTTCATTTCGGGGGGGAATGTATTGGGGCGTTCTTGCGTAATGTGAACCGGGGAACCATCGCCAAAGCGCAATTCACCATCGCCAAACTTAATAGGCGATCCCGTGTCGGTGTACATGTTAATGGTTACTATATAGGTGAGCGAAGTACAATCCAGCCTGCGCAACGTAATTTCACCCGCCCGGATGTGTGTGGCCCATACGGAAGCCGGCAAGCTCATTAAAAAAAGCCCCAACCCTAAGATCCTGATCGCCCTGCTTAACATGTCTGATGCCTTGATTTTTTACCTTTTCCTATAACAACACTTCTCAACGCTAAGTTACAAGTAACAATAAATACTTAGCCTTACCAAACACTATCTCCACAAATCGGAGAACGAAACAACTCCGCAAATATTTGCAAACCAGCCAATAATATAATCGGCTGTTCCCGCTATCAATTAATTCTCTAAATTTAAGAATTAAGCTTTTATGCGCATTATCAAAGAATTTCTGAAAGACGATATTAAGGTTACCCTGTTTCACTGGAACAACCGCTACCTGATTAAATTAGAGTGGGATTTGTTTGAGCAAACCTTTAAAGTGAACGAATGGGATGTAACCGGTGAGGCTGACATGGATGAAATTCTGAATTCTGAATTTTTAAGCGCGGCAGCAGCCCGCTTCCGCGAGATGGCCACAGCATTTGGCCGGGCCATGCAGCGCCTGGCGTAGCCATTTGGTATTGACCCTTTTGCCATTAACTTTGAAACCCCGCTTTAGTTTGCAGCATGGAATTACTGGAAGAAAAGAAAAATAAAAACCGAAAATACGAACCTATCCTGGAGGGCATACCGGAATGGCCGGTGTATCAGCTCAGTAAAAACAGGAAGGAGTTTATTGAATTGGTAACACGGCATTCCATCAAGCGCATCAAAGAACTACGCCCTACCCGTAAGCAGCTAATCGATGAGCTGGAAGCCACCGCTTATCGCGAACAAAACCGCATTAAGCGTAACCGCTGGCGTGTAGATCCGAAAGATGATAGCCGCTTCTGGTCAAATATCAAAAACCAGTTGGTAGACCTCAGCTCCAAAGCCCCTGAAACAGCCGGCCCGGTAGAAGATGTGTTGCTGGAAAAAATTGTAAGCCGGTATGCCAACGAAATTGCCGGTAACTTTAAGCCCAACTCCTACCGGTTTACTCGCGAAGTGGTCAAGTTCTGGTTTCAGCGATTGCTGAATGGCGCCCGCGTAAAAAAGTTTGGTGCCTTCTTCCGCAACCAATACACCTTACGCGACAAAATTCACGTGGTAGGCAAAGTAAAGATGCTGCGCAGCCTTGCCCGGAAAGGAACCGTAGTAATGGTGCCCACGCACTTCAGCAACCTGGATTCCATTCTTATAGGCTGGGTAATTCACGCATTGGGGCTACCGGCATTTATTTATGGTGCAGGGCTAAACCTGTTCAACATTAAAATCTTCGCCTACTTTATGAACAGCCTTGGCGCTTATAAAGTAGACCGCAGAAAAAAGAATCTGCCCTACCTCGAAACTTTAAAGATGTACTCCAGCCTGGCGATTCAGAAAGGCGCCCATAGCCTGTTCTTCCCGGGCGGCACCCGATCCCGTTCCGGCTTAATTGAAAAGCAGCTCAAATTAGGCTTGCTCAGCACAGCCATTGAAGCCCAGCGCAATCTTTACCAGGAAACACCTGCCGGAGAGGTACGGAAAATTTTTGTAGTGCCCGTAACGCTTAACTACAATTTTGTGCTTGAGGCTCCCGACCTGGTTGAAGATTACCTGCAGGTAAAAGGCCAGGACAAATATTTTCAGGAGCAGGACAAATACGGAAGCATTGAATTGCTTCGGTTCTTATTCAAGTTCTTTACAAAAGGTTCCAACATTTCGGTTTCGATAGGCCCGGGTTTAGATGTGATGGGTAATTACCTGGATGATGACGGAAACAGCCTTGATCCGCAAGGCCGTGTGATCGATACCCGCGGTTACTTCATATCCAATGGCAGCATTACAGACGATAAGCAACGCGAAGATGAATACACCCGCATGCTCAGCAACCGGATTGTTACCGAGTACCACCGCATCAACCGTGTGTTTGCCAGCCACCTGGCTGCGTTTATAGCATTTGAAATGTGGCAAAAGAAGCACCCCAAGCTGGATTTATTCAGCTTGCTGCGCTTACCGGAAGAAGACCTGGAGCTGGACTATGCCGAATTCCGCGCCACGTTTAAACGGGTGCGAAAGAAAATCTATGAGATGAAGGATGAAGGCAGGATGCACTACGCCACGCACCTGAAAGGCAAGGTAGACCAGGTAATTAAGCTCGGCATTGAAAACGTGGGCATCTTCCACCTGAAACGTCCGCTGCTCAAAAACAAAAAAGGCAACATCATTACCAAAGACCTCACCGTATTGTACTATTACCATAATCGCCTGGCAGGCTATGATCTTGAACAGTATATCTGAGAAACCTGTTGGGGTAATTGGTGCCGGCAATTTCGGAACGGTTATAGCCAACATACTGGCGCTTAACCGCAGGGTGCTGCTCTACACACGCGATGAACAAACCGCAGCCCGCATAAAATCCGAAAATCAGAACCGGGGGTATGCCTTGCACAGCAATGTGGAGCCTGTTCATGATCTGGAGCAATTGGCCAGGCAGTGCGATGTGCTTTTTCCAATGGTTCCTTCATTGCACTTTCGTGCGATGATGCGGCAACTGTCGCCTTACCTGCAACCCTATCACATTCTCATACACGGTACAAAAGGATTTGACATTACTTTGCCACCGGGTCAGTCGCTGGAAAATGTAACCAGGCTTACACGGCAACAGGTTAAAACCATGAGCGAGGTAATACAGGAAGAAAGCGTGGTGGTGCGCGTAGGCTGCCTGGCCGGCCCTAACCTCGCAAAAGAGCTGGCACAACGTCAACCCGGGGCTACTGTGGTGGCCAGCCACTTTAATGAAGTTATCCAGATCGGTAAGCGCATGCTGCGCAACGATCGCTTCCAGGTTTACGAGAACAGCGATATTGTAGGCGTGGAGATTGCCGGTGTATTGAAAAACATTATTGCTATCGCATCGGGTGCATTAAGCGGGTTGGGCTATGGCGAAAACGCAAAAGGGTTGCTGATCAGCCGCGGTGCGGTTGAAATGGTTTACCTGGGCCGTGCATTGGGTGGCGACCTGAAAGCATTTTTAGGCGTTGCCGGCATTGGCGACCTGGTAACCACGTGTAACAGCCCTATGAGCCGGAACTTTACTGTTGGCTACCGGCTGGCAAAAGGTGAAACGCTAAGCGACATACTGGCCGATATGACCGAAGTGGCCGAAGGTGTTAACACCGTGCGCATTGCCAAAAAGTGCGCAGACCATTACAAGGTTCGCGCATTAATTACAGACCGGTTATACAAAGTTTTGTTTGAAGGAATGACCGTGGAAGAAGCGCTTGAATTTCTCATGCGTTATCCCCTTAACGTAGATATCGATTTTATCTGATTATGCCAGGTTTGCCCTGATGCGGTCTGCAATAGCCTGCATGGTTTCGGCCGGCAGCTTAATCTTGGGCATCGTGAAGTTAATGTCGTTCATGGTGTTCAGCGGCACCAGGTGCACATGCGTATGCGGAACTTCAAGACCGATAACCGCCACACCTACCCGTTTGCACGAAATCGATTTTTCAACAGCTTTCGCTACGCGCTGCGCAAAAACCATCAGGTTGGCTAACGTAGCCGTGTCCAGATCAAAGATATAATCCACTTCAACCTTGGGCACCACCAGGGTATGCCCCTCCACCAACGGCATCACATCCAGGAAGGCAATAAAGCTTTCATCTTCGGCCACGATGTAAGCCGGGATTTCACGATTTATAATTTTTGTGAAGATCGAAGCCATAAAAAATCAGGCGCCAATATTTACCACTTCAAATTCCATTTCGCCTGCCGGGGTTTTGATCAGGGCAGTTTCGCCTTTTTTCTTACCCAGCAAACCTTTCCCGATAGGCGATTGTGTAGAAATTTTCCCTACTTTCAAATCTGCCTCTTCTTCCGAAACCAGCATATACGTCATAGAAGCACCATTCTTTTTATTCTTGATCGTAACCTTCGAAAGGATAGATACTATGCTGGTGTCAATTTTGGTTTCATCCAGCAAGCGGGCATTACCCAGCAGCTCTTCCAATTGTGCAATCTTGGCTTCCAGGTGTCCTTGTGCATCCTTGGCAGCATCGTATTCAGCATTTTCACTCAGGTCGCCCTTATCGCGTGCTTCTGCAATCTGCCTGGCAATATCTGCACGGCCTTTTGTCTTAAGCGTGCTCAGCTCCTGCGTAAGCTTGTCCAATCCCTCCTTGGTGTAATACGAAATCTTTTTACTCATAACCTTCTGTTTTAATCTTTTCGGAATTCATTCTGAACCCGACAAAAAAAGAACAACGGCTTTGCACAGGGAAAGCCGTTGTCGTAATTATAGCTCAAAAGTATTCTTTTAATTCACGAAAACAAAATCAGGCTCCCACCAGCTCAGGCAAGGTAAGCTTAATCTGCTCCAGGAGCTCATCATCAAACCTGGCCAGGTACAGCGTTTTGGCTTTGGTAAGCTGCTCAATGGTTAGTCCTTTTACACCTCTCAGGTCGGCTTTATATAAGCTGGCATTCTCAAAATCAGCACCCATCAGGTAACTGCCGGTAAGATTGGCCTCCATCAGAAATGCATTTTTAAAGTTGGTCTTGATCAGGAATGAGTTCTCGAACTGGGCTTTAATCAGAAATGCATCTTTAAAGTTTGCACCGCTGGCGTACGCTCCCTTCAGCATGGCCTGGTTCAGGTTGGCATTCTCAAAATTGGTTTGGTTGAGTCGTGTGTTTTCGAGATTGGTTTCGATTAACGATGAGCTTGAAAAGTTGGCGGAGTTAAGGTTAGATCCTTTCAGGTTTACATAATTGAGATTGGTTCGGGACAGGTGGCAGTTTACCAGGTTAATCTCGTGAATTTTATGCCGGTTTAAACGCTTGATATTACCTACCGTACGAAATGCCGCTTCGTCCGATTCCCACAACCGGAAGTCGTCAATCTCATCTTTATAAAACCGGATGCGCTGCCGCGTTTCGCCATTCTGGTTCAGCCAGAAAATCAAAATACCGATGATGGCGATATCGAAAATCATTCCGTGAGCCTCAGCCAATATCTGCTCCCAGAAGTTATCAAAGTCGTGGAGATAATAGGTAAAGCTAAGGCTCAACACCAGTACAGCCACGCATGCCAGCACGATTGTTGACGTGAGCAGGGGCTTTTCAATGATGTGATTGAAACGCTCGGTAAGGGTATGTTTGAACTTATCGAAGTGGGGCATAACACATTCCTGTTAGCGATCGGGCATAACCCGTTTCCAAAATAAAATTAAAAAAGTATAACTACACTATCTTAAAAAAACAATAGTTCGCGATCATTCCAAAACGAACACCCGTTATCGCGCTTAGAAGTTACAACAAAATATGAATAGTCAAAAAATAAACTCCCAATCCTAATAAATCGTTTGTAGTGGTTATAAACGGACCTGAGGCAAGAGCCGGGTTAAACCCGAGCCGGTTGAGAATAATCGGTGTTAAAGTTCCAACAAACGATGCAAACACCACTACAAAGAACAAAGCCAGTGATACAACCAGGTTTAACGGCTTGGCGCCAAACACAATCCAGTTAACGCCAAACACGATCAGGCCCAGGAAAAATCCATTCAGCAGCGCCACGCTGAATACTTTCAGCAAACGCTTCCACCATCCCCCGTCCACAAAGCCGGGATTCATCAGGCTTTGCACCACCAGTGATGATGTCTGGATGCCCACGTTTCCACCCGTTGCCTGTATAAGCGGAACAAAAAAGGCAATAGCGGTGATCTGTGCTATTTCCCGCTCAAAGAAGCCCATAAACCGCGCGCTGATCAATCCCCCTAAAATACCGATCAGCAACCAGGGTAAACGCGCACGTGTATTGCGCCACACGCTGTCATCTTCTTCCACATCTTCCGTAATACCCGACATCAGCTGCCTGTCTTCTTCGGCCTGTTCGGTAATCACATCCACCACATCATCAATGGTAATACGACCAACCAGTTGCCCCTGCACATTCACTACCGGCACCGACTCCAGGTCGTACTTGCTCATTATTTCGGCCACCTCGCGATCTTCCATGTAGGTTTCTACCGATACCACATCTTCATCAAGCAGATCTTTTACGGTAGTACGCGGGTCGGTAAGGATCAGTTTTTGCAAGGATACTTTGCCCAACAGCCGGTCTGCATCATCTACCACGTACACCGCATAAAATTTACTTACGTTTTCGGCTTGCTTGCGGATTTCCTCTACGCATTGCACCACATTCCAGTCGGCACGGGCCTTGATCAATTCCTTGGCCATCAAGCCACCGGCTACATTCTCATCGTAGCGCAGCAGGTCAATTACCTTTGATTTGAGATCCGGTTCAAGCCCGGCAATAATCTCCTCGCTGGTCTTAATAGGCAACTCATTCAGAATGTCGGCAGCATCATCCGAATCCAGCTGATTGACCACATCGGTAAGCTCGGGGGTATTGTAGTTGGTAAGAAAGCTTTTTCGCGTATCCGTGTCCAGGTCGTTTATGATCCGGGATCTGATCTCGATAGGCAGAATATCCAATACGTATTTGGATTCTTCGCCATTAAACTCATAGAGCAATGCGGTGATATCAGCCGGGTTAACATCCTTAAGCGTAGTGCGGATAAAATCACTGTCGCGCGCATCAAGCGCCTCCTGAAAGCGATCCCGAAACTCTTTGTTCAGCTCAAATTCAACGTGCTTCACGACTCTGCTCCAGTTGACGGGTTAAGAAAACAAACTGCTCTACATCTAATTGTTCGGCCCGCTTATCCATCAGTGGATGGGCCAGTAATGAGGCCGGCAAATTTAGAACTTTAAGTGCGTTGCGCAAGGTCTTGCGCCTGTTTTGAAAAGCCTGCTTCACTACAGTCTTAAACAAGCTTTCATCACAATCCAACCGCATGCGTGCATTGCGCGTAAGCCGGATTACAGCCGACATCACTTTAGGCGGAGGAAAAAAAACTCCGGGCGGCACTTTAAACAAATAGGTAACATCATAGTAAGCTTGCAATAACACGCTTAAAATACCATACGTTTTGCTGCCCGGCTTTTCGGCAATGCGATCGGCCACTTCCTTTTGCAGCATGCACACCACCTGTGTTACCTGGTTGCGATGCTCCAGTATCTTAAAAAAAATCTGTGATGAAATGTTGTAAGGAAAATTACCAATAATAAACAGCGGGCTCTGAAACTTCTCGTGCAGATCAAGCTCCAGGAAATCGCCCCCGGTAATTTTGCCTGCAAGCTGCGGATAGTGTTCTTCCAGATATGCTACAGACTCACGGTCAATCTCCACAAGGTGTAAATCGACCAAATGTTTTTCTGCCAGGAACTGTGTGAGCACACCGGTGCCCGGTCCCAGCTCCACTACCTGCTGTGCGGCTTCAGGCAATTGCAAAGCCTCTACAATACGCTGC
This sequence comes from Cyclobacteriaceae bacterium, assembly GCA_026129485.1. Lineage (GTDB taxonomy): Bacteria > Bacteroidota > Bacteroidia > Cytophagales > Cyclobacteriaceae > ELB16-189. The sequence continues at coordinate 59,286 of JAHCHY010000013.1, read as the reverse complement.
GCCACTCCCCTGTCTTTTAAAAAATGCTGGCCCAGGAATTTTTTCGGACGTATGCTCATCGGTTTATGCAGATCGTGCGCAAACTACAAACTATAAACTCAAAACAAGAAATTTCGGTTAACTTGCCACACACAAGTTTTTTTTGATTCGTATGACTGCAACCGATAAACCCCGCATAGGCATAACCATTGGCGACTTAAATGGTATTGGTGCCGAAGTGATTATAAAAGCCCTTGCCGATCATCGGTTGGTTAACCTTTTTACGCCCGTTGTGTATGGCTCTGCCAAAGTGCTCTCCTTCTACCGCAAGCAGATGGGGCTGGATGAATTCAATTACAGCCAGGTAAAATCAAAAGGCCAGTACTTCCACAAGTCTGTCAACGTAATAAATTGCTGGGACGAAGTAATCGAAATAAATCCGGGGCAGCCATCCAGGCAAACCGCCCGGGCAGCTTTGTTAAGCCTTAAGCGTGCCGTGGAAGAGCTAAAGGAAGGGCACCTTGATGCGTTGGTTACCGGCCCTATCGACAAGAACACCATACACAGTGAAGCGTTTCCGTTCCAGGGCCACACCGAATACCTGACGCAGGAGTTCGGTGCCGGTGAAAGCCTGATGCTGATGGTGGGCGATAACCTGCGCGTAGGGCTGGTTACGGAACATATCCCGGTAAAAGAAATTCCGGCCTTTATCACCAAGGAGCGTGTGGAGCTCAAGATCAGGTTAATGGAGCTTTCGCTGAAGCAGGATTTCCACATCAGCAAGCCCCGTATTGCCGTACTGGGCTTAAACCCGCATGCTGGCGATGAAGGTTTGCTGGGCCATGAAGAGCAGGAAGTGATCAAGCCCGTTATCAACGACCTTAAATCAAAAGGCAAGCTGATCTTCGGGCCGTTTGCTGCCGATGGTTTTTTTGCGAGCGGCCAGCACAGCAAGTATGATGGTATAGTAGCCATGTACCACGACCAGGGCCTGGTAGCGTTCAAAACACTTTCGTTCGAATCGGGCATTAACTATACGGCAGGGCTGCCTTATGTACGCACATCACCCGATCATGGCACTGCCTATAACCTTGCCGGAAAAAACCTGGCTAATGAAAGCTCGATGCGGCAGGCCATGTATGTTGCATGCGATATTATTAAGAACCGCATAGAACAAATGGCAGAAAAATAAGAAACCTTACATCGTTTTTTTACGCTTTATCCGTACCAGCACGGATAGCTCACAATAAGTGTTTACTTTGAAAACCCGAATGAAATCTAACTTGTGAGCGGAGCGAATGGACATTGTTACAAAAAAGAAACTCAACATCCTGATTCAGCTGGCAGAAGCCGATAAGCACTTTGCAAGGGCCGAGCGTGAAATGATTCTGAAAATTGCCAGCGAAAGAAAGTTTCCGGAAGAAGAAGTAAATCAACTGATTCGTAACCCCGAACCTATTGATACGCTGGGTGCGCTCTCCAACGATCAGAAATTTGACTACCTGAAAGATTGCATCGACCTGATCTTTGCCGATCAGAAAGTATTTGAAAGTGAAGTGATTTTCACCAAAAGCATTGCCATAAAGCTGGGTTTCAAGAAAAATGTGGTGGATTTTCTGATAGAAAATTCGGAAAAAATAACACATGCCGAATTAAAAAGCACAGTTTTCGCGGAATACTGGTAATAACGCCTGCAAGTGCCTTCCATGCGTACAAAATGCTCAAAAAAGCCTCTCTTAAAGGGCGTAAATCCGATAAATACTAATAAATTTGCCCGCTCATTTTAAAAACCTTCGGGTTTGAGAGAATTTGCTGTCAATATCATCGGCCTTAGTAAAAAGGCCCATCTTTTCAACTATCACCTCGAAAAAGGTTTTTTTGAAAAGTATGGTACCGAATCCGTTTCGGATGGCCGTTTTGATGTGGAAGTGATTCTCGATAAAAAGGAGACGTTCCTTGAAGTGGACTTTAAGATTTCGGGTCAGGCCGCGCTGGTGTGCGATCGCACGCTTGAGCCATTCGATTACCCGGTAAATGAAACCCATAAAGTGGTTTTCAAATACGGGGAAGAAGCCCGGGAAATCAGCGATGAAATCGTCATCATTACGCGCGATCAGGACAGCATTGACCTGGGGCAGTATCTGTACGAATTTATTGCATTAGCCATACCCATGAAAAAGTTACACCCGCGCTTTGCCAACGAAGCAACGGAAGACCTGAAAATGGTGTACACCACTTCGCAGAGCGAAACAGAAGAACAGGAAAATGATTCAGTCGACCCCCGATGGGAAAAGCTGAAAAAGCTAAAGTAAACAGAACAAGTAAACGTTAAATTAGAACAGGTTATGCCAAATCCGAAACGTAAAACCTCAAAGACCAGGAGAGATAAAAGAAGAACACACTATAAGGCTACTGCCAAGCAATTAGCCGTGTGTCCTACTACCGGTGAAACCCACCTGCCCCACCGCGCCTTCTGGCACGAAGGTAAGCTGTACTTTAAGGGTAATGTGGTAATGGAGAAAGAAGTACTGGCTTAATACGCCATGCACGTTCTGCGAAAGCAAAACCCGTGTAGCTTCTCCATCAGCTTCTCGTGCCCCGAAAAGCATGTGTAACGTACGTGTTGTTATTGCCCGGTTGTTCAGCAATCGGGCCTTTGTTTTTATAGGCCTATTAAACCACAGTCAAAAAATCATATGAATAAAATCAGAGCGGCCATTACCGGTGTTGGCGGGTACGTTCCCGACTACATCCTTACCAACAAGGAGCTGGAAACCATGGTGGAAACCAACGATGAGTGGATTACCTCACGCACCGGCATAAAGGAAAGACGCATTCTGAAAGGCGAAAGCCAGGGCGTATCGGTAATGGGCATTGCCGCTGTTAAAGACATGCTGGCCAAAACCAAAACTGACCCGAAAGATATTGATGCGATTATTTTCGCTACCGTTACACCCGACATGACCTTTCCGGCAACAGCCAACATTGTAGCATCTGCCGTTGGCGCAACCAGGGCCTTCAGCTTCGATATGGGCGCTGCCTGTTCAGGTTTTCTTTACGCATTGGCAACCGGGGCCAGCTACATTCAATCGGGCATGTATAAAAAAATAGTGGTAGTGGGTGGCGATAAGATGTCATCCATTGTGGATTATACCGATCGCACCACATGCATCATTTTTGGCGATGGTGCCGGATGTGTGCTGCTGGAACCGGCTACCGAAGATGTAGGCATTATGGACTGGGAGCTGCGCAGCGATGGAAGTGGCGAGCAATTCCTGCACATGAAAGCCGGGGGCAGCCGCAATCCTGCTTCTACCGAAACGGTGGCCAAACGCGAGCACTACGTGTACCAGGAAGGCGCGGCCGTATTCAAATTTGCCGTTACCAACATGGCCGATATTTCGGCACAAGTGGCAGAACGCAACAACCTGGATGCCGATACCATACAATGGCTGGCTCCGCACCAGGCCAATAAACGCATTATCGATGCCACAGCCAACCGCGTAGGCATTAGTGAAGATAAGGTGATGATGAACATTGAGCGGTATGGCAATACCACGGCCGGCACCATCCCGCTTTTGCTGTGGGATTATGAAAAGAAGCTGAAAAAAGGCGATAACATCTTAATGGCCGCCTTTGGAGGGGGCTTTACCTGGGGTGCCGTTTATGTAAAATGGGCTTATAATAGTTGAGCAACTGCGCTTCCGCAACCCTATTCAATTGACATTAACCGTTTCATTTGTAACTTAAAGTTTGATTTTTTTATGGCAACTGTATCCGATCTGAGTAAAGGAAATTACATCCGCTACAATGGCGAAGTAGTGCAGGTAGAAGAGCTGCAACACCGCACACCCGGCAACCTGCGCGCATTCTACCAGGTAAAAATGCGCAGCGTGCGTACCGGTAAAATTGTGGAGAACCGCTTTCGCCCGGGCGACACAGTAGACCAATTGCGTGTTGAAACCAAAGAATACCAATACCTGTATGCCGATGGCGAAAGCTTAGTGTGCATGGATAACGATACCTTCGAGCAGGTGTATATCGATAAGACATTATTAGGTCAATCGGTAAACTATATTAAAGAAGGCGTTACATTATTGATCGCATTCGAAAACGGCACTAACCCGATTACGGCCGAACCTCCCGCACACGTAGTGGTAAATGTTACCTATACCGAGCCCGGGCTGGCTGGCGATACGGCCACCCGTACCCTGAAACCTGCCACGATCGACACCGGTGCCGAAATCCGCGTGCCGCTGTTTGTAAACACAGGCGACAATATTAAAATCAAAACCGATACTGGCGAATACGTTGAACGCGTGAAAGAATAAATCATGGCAACCAAAAAAACTTCAACTGCAAAAAACAGCGCAAGCAGCGCTTCTGAAACCAAAAAAATAGCTGAAATGAACACCTCCGAAATCCGGGATCTGATCGACTTCATTGCCCAGTCAGGCTTAAATGAAGTGGATATTGAAACCAAAGAATTAAAACTTCATGTCAAGCGCGAACCCGATCAGAAAGTAATTAAATCGGCTGCCCCGGTTATCGCAGCTCCTGTGTCAGTTGCACCTCCCGTTGTTACCGCTCCTGCAGTAACTCAAACACCGACTAAAGTAGAAAAGCCTGCCGCTTCAGGAAAAAACACGGTGGAAATCAAATCGCCTATGATCGGTACCTTCTACCGTTCGGCAAACCCCGATTCGCCTCCGTTTGCTTCCGTGGGCGATAAGATTTCCAAAGGACAAACCGTTTGCATTATTGAAGCCATGAAGCTGTTCAACGAAATTGAATCTGAGTTTTCGGGCACGATCGTAAAGGCGATGGTAGAAAATGCTACACCGGTAGAATACGACCAGGTGCTGTTTGTAGTAGAAGTTGATTAATTCATTTAGTTGCCGGCTGCTGGCTTCTAAGTTACTCGTTTGACTTCTGCCAGTAACCAGCAACCCGTAACCAGCAACTTTAGTATGTTTAAGAAAATATTAATTGCCAACCGGGGAGAAATCGCATTGCGGGTAATACGTACCTGTAAAGAGATGGACATTAAAACGGTAGCGGTTTATTCCACTGCCGATAAGGAAAGCCTGCACGTACGTTTTGCCGATGAGGCCGTGTGCATTGGCGATGCGCCCAGTAAAAATTCATATCTCAATATTCCGCGTATTATCTCGGCTGCCGAAATAACCAATGCCGATGCCATCCATCCGGGTTATGGTTTTCTTTCGGAGAATGCCGAGTTCTCTTCAGTGTGCCACGAATACGGCATCAAGTTTATCGGTCCCACGCCTGAAATGATCCACGCTATGGGCGATAAATCCACCGCCAAGGCAACCATGATCAAAGCCGGTGTGCCCTGCATCCCGGGGTCTGACGGTTTGCTCGAATCGATGGAGCAAGGCATGAAGATCGCCAAAGAGATCAAATACCCTGTTATTGTAAAGGCAACGGCCGGTGGTGGCGGTAAAGGTATGCGCATCATCAATGATGAATCGGAATTCAAAAAAGCATGGGATGATGCCAAGCGCGAAGCCGGTGCCGCTTTTGGTAACGATGGTTTATACTTAGAAAAATTCGTTGAAGAGCCTCGCCACATTGAAATACAGGTAGTAGGCGATCAATACGGCAAAGTATGCCACCTGTCGGAACGCGATTGTTCTATACAACGCAGGCATCAGAAATTAGTGGAAGAAACCCCCAGCCCGATTGTAAGCCAGGAACTGCGCGAAAAGATGGGCGAAGCGGCCATTAAAGGAGCCAAAGCTATTAATTATGAGGGTGCCGGAACAATAGAATTCCTGGTGGACAAGCATGGTGATTTCTACTTTATGGAAATGAACACACGCATACAGGTAGAGCACCCGATTACGGAAGAAGTTACCAATTACGACCTGATCAAAGAGCAGATTAAAGTAGCGGCAGGTGTGCCGATCTCCGGTAAGAATTATTTCCCGATGCTGTTCTCGATGGAGTGCCGTATCAATGCCGAAGATCCGGGCAATGGGTTCCGCCCTTCCCCGGGCAGGATCGTGAACCTGCACACACCCGGTGGTCATGGAGTTCGTGTGGACAGCCACGTGTATGCGGGCTATACCATTCCGCCTAATTACGATTCGATGATCGGTAAGCTGATCGTAACGGGCCAATCGCGCGAGGAAGTGATTACGCGCATGAGGCGCGCACTGAGCGAGTTTATAATTGAAGGGGTTAAGACCACCATTCCGTTCCACCTCAAGCTGATGGATAACCCCACGTTCCGCTCCGGTAAGTTTACTACCAAGTTTTTAGAAACGAGTTTCGATTTTTCGGATTTGAAGTGAGATTTTCTTTTATTGATAATCTTCCTATATACCCAGGGATAAGCCTATCGAAAAAGTTCTTGCCGGGAAATAGCTTGCCATTCGGTCAATACCCGGAGCCTGCATATCCCGCTCCGTACCTCCGGGAAGAGGCGGATCAAACCATGCTGCTTCCGGATCAACCCCCGAATAGCGTGTAACGGTAAACAAGCGCTGTATAACGCCATATAGCTTAAGAGGGCTAAAATTTTTACCAAGCTTCAAAGGCATCGTATACTCCAGGGTAAAGTTATCAAGCATGATAAAATCAGCCCGTTCTACATATAGAGAGCTATACACTGAACTGGTCAGGCCGGCAACGGCCTTGTTAGTGCGAACCCTGTTATATGTATTGATTGAACCCATATCCTCGGGTTCGTGTACCAGGCGTAAGGTGTTAATCAGGCTATGCCCAAATGACCCCCTGAAGAATAAACTCGCCTGCCAGTTACGATAAGCAAACCTGTTGTTCCAGCCCATTTCCCAAGTTGGAATACCATACCCTACCTCAGTAAAGTCCGTATTGGGGGCAAGCGCCTGCCCGGGGGTTGTCGTTAAAACTCCATCCCCATTGATATCTTTCATAATTGGATACCCGGAAGCATTTACTCCTGCAAAAACGGGGCTCCATATCTGTCCTATTCTTTCTCCAACTGCATTTCGAATAAGTTGTGTGCCGCATCCACAACCTTCACTTGAAGCCCGAAGCTCCTGTTGCCATGGATATTTCTCTATCTTAACTCGATTACCACTCAGCATTAACATCGGGTGCCATTGAAACCTCTCGCGATGCCCGATTTTATAACCCATTGTAAATTCAATACCACGACCGGAAAGATCAGACTCATTCAGGTACTGAAATTCCATAGCAGGCGCTACAAATCTGCGTTGAATTATATCTTTTATTTTACGACTGTAAACATCTAACGAAAAAGAGAGGTTTTGCCAACTTAAATCAACCCCTGAGTTGATTTCATTTTTCTGCTCCCATTTTAAGCCGGGGTTACCAATATGAATTAGTGTATTATTACCCGTGCTTACCGAATATTGATACCGGTCTTGTGCAAGACCAGGTTCAACCGGTATAGAGCCAGTTGTTCCATAACTCAGCCGGGCATTAAAAGCCTGGAGGCTTGTCTGCCTGAAATAAGGCAGCACATCAACATTTACCCCTAATGATCCAAACAAACCCGCTTTGTTGTTTTCGCCCAGTTTGCTTGAGCCCTCGTAACGGAGCGTACCAAACATATTTACCTGTTTACCAAATGCCCAATGCGTGCGTACAAAACCCGCAATAGTCCGGTTGTCAGGTGTGCTCCGGTTAAAAATACTCATCAAGCCGGGTTGTTCCGAAAGAGTTTCGAACGAGTAGGATAAGGATTTGTATCCCGCTTCATCACTTTCAAAGTTTCGTAAAGACGCACCATAGCTATCGGCACGATCTTCCTGGTAAGAATATCCTCCCGAAAGGTTGACCAGAAGGTTATCACGGTTATATTGATACGTTACAAAGCTCTCAACAAAAGTAAAGGAAAGCTTATCTGAATACTTTACAGCGTAACCATCAGTATTCATTCCCTTGTAAAAAGAGTTTTTCGAATAATACTGGCCCCAGTAGTTAGTGTTTTGCTGGTGGGCGATATTAATGGTAGCTGTTAGGCTATTCGAGATATCCCAATCAATTTTGCCACCTAGGTTGGTTGCCCGTTTTTTACCTTCATTAATGTTTAGCTCCAGTATAGCCACCGGGTTAAAGCTGTCAAATAGCGCGGCCTGGTAGAATGCGCCATTCGAAAAGCGAACCGGTGCGGTTGGTATAAAGGTTGAAGCGTACTTGAATGCTTCAGGAAAAGAGAAGTCAATGGTACGATTTGAGAATGCTGCATTGAAATTAAAACGAAGTCGTTTATTCAGCACCTGGTGCAGCACATTTATGCGTGTGTTGGCCTGGTCAAATCCTGAGTGTAGTAATATTCCATTAACCGAACGCAAATGCGTGGAAACCCGAAAGGATGAATTTTCGTTTGCACCTGAAACAGCAATATGATATTCCTGGGTTGCTCCAGGGCGGGTGATTTCGTTTTGCCAATCTGTACTACTACCTAAATCGTTACCTCCTGCCTCAATATGTTGATCTGAATTGAGTACAGGTTGTTTACCTTCTAACACGGCAAAAGAACCTTGAGCCTTCAGAGATGCTGTGAGTCCTTTTGTGATAGCGCTCTTCTTCGTGGTAATCAGAACTACTCCATTGGATCCCCGGATTCCATATAGAGCAGCGGAAGCTCCATCTTTTAATACCGTTATGCTGGCAACATCCTCGGGGTCCAGGTTAAGAAGCGTTGCCATCGGCACACCATCAATAACAATAAGCGGCTGAGCTTTCCCGTCAAATGTGCTTAGCCCACGAATACGAATAATGCTTTCGGCATTTGGATCACCACCTCGATTGTTAACGCTCAGCCCGGGCATTCTACCCTGCCATAACATAACAGGATCATAAATATTACCCTGATTAAAATTATCATTACCTAAATAGCCAACAGCGCCAGCAATTTTATCCTTATGTAAAGAATAATAAACCATATCCTGAACTGACCGGCTTAAAATCACGTCTTCATCCAGGGACACATCCATCACAACTTCATCCTCTACCTGCAACTCTTTACTGATATAACCTGCCTTTGAGAATACCAGGATAGCCTTGCGCTGTGCCGTTACCTGGTAGCTCCCGTCAGTATCGGTAACTGATAATTGATGCTTCCCATACCCAGATACAACTACATTCGCCAGGGGCGCTCCATCTGAAGTTAACACCTTACCGGTTACCGTTAGCAATTGAGCATTAGCTGCATTTATAAAAAGATGAATAGTGAGAACAAACAGATAAAGTTGTTTCATAACCAAACAAGGCTTGTGTGAAGTGTGTATATAAAGATATAAAATCCCGGGATTCTCCCAACAAAAACAGGCTTCTATATTTAGATCAGGGGATCTTATTGGTTTCCTGACTGACATGTTATTAACTATCATCAAGCGCACAAAAAAAGCCAGGTATAACCTGGCTTTTTGGACTATTCAATTCACACAACTCAATTACTTCTTCTCCTTCCCCTCCTCTTTTTTGATCGCCTCACCCAACTGAGCCTGCTTTTCTTTTACTTCATCGGCCATCTTCTGTAATTCGGTAGCGGTTTTTCCTTTCAGGTATTCCGGCAGCTCCATGCCGGCCATATTGAAAATCTCTTGTAGGGGTGGCACTGACTTATACAAGCCTGAAATAAAGTTCGCGGTAGAAGTTTTTCCATCACCGGCTCCGCCATTACCGCCATCCCACACGGTAAGCTTATCAATCTTAATGTTTTTAATTGCCTCTGTTTGCAGGCGAACCAGCTCAGGCAGCTTATCTACAATCAGCAGCAGCACGGCATCACGCGCATTATCACCCGATGCATGAACGATCTGTTGTAAACCCTGCGCCTGCTTGGTTAATATCTCAAACATACCGCGCGCTTCGGCTTCCAATTTGGCAAAGATGGCATCTGCCTCACCTTTTGCACGCTCACGCAGCTTTTCGGCTTCGGCCTGCGCCTCGATAATCGCTTTCTGTTTCTGTATCTCGGCAGCTACCACAATGTTGGCATTCTGCGAAGCACGGTCGCGCTCGGCACGGGCCTGTTCGGCTTTCTGCTCGGCCAGGTAGGCTTCTTCCAAAGCCTTTGCAGCCTGTACTTTTTCTGCAGCAATCGCTTTCTTCAACGCTTCGGCTTCGCGTTCCCTGCGTTTCGCATCAGAATCTGCAATGGCAATTTTGGATTGGTTTTCACCGGTTACCGCGAGCGCGTTTGCTTCGGCTGATTTAATACGGGTATCTCGCTCAGCCTCCACTTTACCAATCTGCTCATCGCGCTTGGCCCCGGCAATCAAGACCTCTTTATCTTTAATGGTAACAGCCACCTGTGTATCGCGGTCGCGCACCATTTCCGCTACTTTAATATCGCGTTCTTTTTCTGCTTCGGTTTTACCGATGTCCCCCAAACGTTCCTGGTCTGCCACACGAATCTTTGCTTCGTTGATCGCCTTGGCGGCAGCTTCCTTACCAAGAGCCGCAATGTAACCGCTCTCGTCTTTAATATCGGTAATGTTTACGTTGATCAGCTTTAAACCGATCTTCTTCAGCTCCGCCTCTACGTTGTGCGAAACATTGAGCAAAAACTTATCGCGGTTCGTGTTGATCTCCTCAATATCCATCATGGCCACCACCAAACGCATTTGCCCCACAATAATATCATGTGCCAGGGAGTGCACATCCTGGCGCTGCAAACCCAACAGACGCTCGGCTGCATTTTCCATTACACCGGTTTCGGTGGAGATACCTACTGTAAACTTGGATGGTACATCCACACGAATATTTTGCTTACTCAACGCATTGGTCAGGTTTACCTCAATAGAAATGGGTGTAAGATCCATGAAGGAGTAATCCTGGAACACCGGCCAGATAAAAGCGGCACCACCGTGAATACATTTGGCTGATCCGCCACCGCCTACCTTACCATATACAACCAGCACCCGGTCGGACGGACACCGTTTGTACCTGCGCAGCATGGTTGTGATCATGATAAAGATAAATAACCCGACAATGGCGATAATGGGGAGGGTAAGCATACTGAATCGTTATTTGGAGGTTACTAAAAGTATATTATCGTTAACAATCTGAATTACATGTACAAGCTGGCCGGTAGCAAGGGGCTCTTCATCGTCCGTCATCGCATCCAGCGTGCGCAACGAGCCGCTCACTTTTACCTGTATCTTTCCCAGGCCACCCCGTTTGGGCTGAATGGTCAGATACACTTCGCCCGTCTGGCCGATGGCCGAACTGATTTTCATAGTACCATCGGCACCGGAGCGAGCCATCATGTAAAACAAGCCTGCCATCAGGCTCATCATCAGCAATCCCGCAATGACGGCAACAATCAGCGATGTAGTGTCGGAATAACCGGCTTCAATGCACGCGATGCCCGTCCACGCAAAAATGGTAAAGAACCCGACCAGGTTTTTAAGCGTGAGAAACTGAAACGGAATTCCGTGATCGGCTTCAATCTCGGCATCGGGCAAATCATCGGGCGACTCTGCTCCCAGAAAAGACATGATGAGCTGCAGCACAAAAAACAGCGTAAACGGCACTGCAATACCCCAGTAAATTTTGAGAATGGTACTCAACCCTTCCCACCAGGCGCCAAAAGCTTCCATAGACAATTTTCGATAAGATAAACCGGAAATTGATGAATTACAAGGTTAAAAAGTAACCGTTAAATATCTTTCGTAAAGAAGGTTAAAAGAAAAAAGGAACCGTACGGTTCCTTTTTTTAATGTCGCGATGTGCCGGTCTATATGCTACACGTACTGGTTCAGCATTACCGGCATTACCAGCATCAGGATGTCTTCTCCCTTATCTTTTTCGGCCGGCAGAATCACACCGGCTTTGTTTGGTGCCGACATGTTGAGCTTAATCTGGTCGGTATCCGAATTGGTTAGCATCTCAATCAAAAACCTGGCGTTGAATCCGATTTCAATATCATCGCCTTCGTGCTCGCAGGACAGGCGCTCGTTTGCTTCGTTAGAGAAATCCAGGTCTTCGGCTGATACCTGCAGCTCGCTGCCGGTGATTTTTAAACGAACCTGGTGCGTGGTCTTATTGGCGTAGATGGAAATACGTTTTAACGAACCCAACAAATCCGTGCGACTGATCGTCATCTTGATCGGGTTTTGCGAAGGGATTACATTTTCATAATCCGGGAAGCGTTCGTCAATCAAACGGCAGATCATGCGAATATGACCGAACTTGAAAAACGCATTCGACATGTTAAAGTCGATGGTTACGTCTGTATTTTCCGTTGGCAATGTAGCTTTTAATAAGTTAAGCGCCTTGCGCGGAATAATGATGGCATTACCATTATCGGATTTGATGTCGGTTCTGCGGTAACGCACCAGCCGGTGGCCGTCTGTTGCCACGAATGTGGTATTCTTTTCGCCCAGGTTTACATACACACCCGTCATAGCCGGGCGAAGCTCATCGCTGCTGGTAGCGAAAATGGTATTGTTGATGGCGCGTGCCAGTACTTCCGATGAAATAGAAGCCGAGAAGTCGTTTGATACGGAAGGCACTTTGGGGAAGTCAGTTGCATTCTCACCCGATAATTTATAACGTCCGTTGTCAGAGCTGATCTCAATGCTGTAGGTTGACTCATCGATGGAAAACGTTACCGGCTGATCGGGCAGGTTCTTTAATGTATCTAACAGGATACGGGCCGGCACGGCAATGTTACCTTTCTCTTTCGATTCCACGCTCAGCTCGGTGATCATCGAGGTTTGAAGATCAGAAGCGGTTACGGTTAAGCTGCTTTTATCGATTTCAAAAAGAAAGTTTTCAAGGATAGGAACCACCGGGTTGGTAGTGATTACGCCATTGATATTGGAAAGCTGCTTGAGCAGGTAGCTTGAGTTAACAATAAACTTCATTGTAAATCAGTGATTTGTGGTTGTATGGGCGGTAAAGTTAGAAAGAAAAACCAATCTGAAAAACGAATAAAACAGCCGCTTTTCAGTTGCCGAAATAGCTTCGGGTGCGGGCAATAGCTTCGCGGTCGGCACGGTTCAGCAAGAGCACGGTTTCTCCATTCAAACGGGCCAGGCGTACGGTGTTTTTCTCCGTAACCGGGTAAACCTCAAGCGAATAGTTTCGGTTGGCGATGTCAGATACCCGGATGGTAAACTCCGGCCCGGCCTGAACCAAACTGTCGAGGTATTTGAATTCGGAGGGCTGCACAAAACGGCTGGCCTGCACCAGCGAAACGGCATCGAGGTAATTATTGAGCCTGGTGGTATCGGCTGCGGGCAAGCCTTCAATTCCGAAATAAGTTTGCTGCATGGCAATGGTAAAATCGTTTTGCGGCTTTGTCGGAAAGCTGGCCGTAAGGGCTCTGAAATTTTGCCAGTTGAAATTGAACAGCCACTTATCGCGCCATTCCAGAGGCGAAAGCTCAAACACCGAAGCAATGTATAACCGGTAACCGGGCACCTGCACGATGTACGGCACACCATCCGGCAACTGAAAATACGTTTCTGTTTTGGAGGCATTCCCTCCCACCCGGAATTGCTTCACTAACTGGTCGCCTTCAAAAAGCTGTATCTCATACCCGGTTGTTTTGATGTGATGGCTTACGGAGTCCTGTAAGGTTTGCGCCACTTCGCGCCTCGGTTCGGTTTGTAAAAGCGTAGCGAAAAGGATTTGGATCATCTGCCGGTCGGCCTGGTAGGAGTTGTTCACCAGCCATTTCGCTCCGTCAAAACGAAGCTCTACAGCACCACCCGCTACCGGCTTAATTACCACTTTATTGATCCGGGTTTGATCCTCCACGCGGAACATCTGCTTATCGATCGTGCTGAACGCTTCGCGGTTGCCGGCATAGATCAATATTGCCAATGCCACGCACGACACAATCAATGTTATCAGTAACCGTATGTTTCGTTTCTCCTGCATCAGAACCGGGAATATTTAAGCCTGCGCCAATACGCACGGGCAAATCCAAACACAATTAAAACCACTACCGGCAAGCCGAGGTTGAGCGCTTGCCAGAAAGTGCGTTCATTCTTGATCCTGATTTTATCCAACGGCCGCACCTTTACTTCTTTGTTACGCGCTTTAATCAGGCCGTTTTCATCTAACATAAAGGCAACCGTGTTGAGCAACAAATCCTGGTTGGAGAATGTATATTGTGTAAACGGGTCAAGCCCCAACGGCTGCGGATTACCATCACGCGGATTCACATCATTGCGGGCCAGGTCGCCATCGGCAATTACTACTATTTTGGTGGGAGCGCTTTCTTCACGGAAGCCACCGGCATCAACTCCTTCCGGGGCAAACCTGTTTTTATAGAGTGAAGTAAATTTTCCTTCCAACAGGTAGCCCATCGCGATCGGGCCGCTGGTAAAGGCTTCATCGCGCATCTGCCTGCGCAGATCATTTACGGTTACTTTAACAGGCGCCACCATTTTACGCGCATACACCGAAGAATATACCAAAGGGGTTTTTACCACACCGGTTGCCTTAACGGTATCAATGCTGCTGGCAAAACGAAATAAAGTAGCATCTAAATTTCGCGTTACCGAATGTGCAGCATACTGGTTAGCCAACGGAAAGAAGGGCCATTCCAATTGCATGATCTGCGGCTGGTTGCGATCACCGCCCACCACAACCGGGTATCTTCCTGAAACACGATCCTGGATCAAATCGGGATTGATGCGCACACCGTATTTAAATAGCTGATCATCTAAATTAAGGTCGTACGGAAACGCAAAGTATTCTTCTTCCGAGGCGCGGCTCATGTCAGCATCCAACCGGTCGAGCAGGAACAGCACTTTGCCTCCGCGCATAATGTATTGATCCAGCTTGTATTTGTCCTGCTCATTGAAAGGTTGTGTTGGTTTGGCTACTATAATGAGATCGTAACCGGTTAAAGTCGTCTTACGATTTAATGAAACCTTAAACACATCATATTGTTCCAGCAGTGCATTGTTAAAGCTGGCAAACTCCAGACTATCCAGCTCGCCATGTCCGCGCAACAAACCAATACGTTTACGGTCAGTGTTGCTCAGCTTATGAATAGCATTGGCCAGCTCAAATTCAATTTCCTCAATGGATTGATTGATGTTCTGCGCACGATTGCCGCGCAGCAGCATGACGCCCGTTTCAAATCCCTGGTACGAAACCAATGCGCCCGGAAACACAAATTTTTCTACCCGCTCGCCATTGCGGGTTTCAATTACATTACGCGGACTGACCCCGCGTGCGTTCAGGTCGGCAATAAATTCATTACGGGCCCGTTCGTTGTTTGCCTGCAAGGGATCGGTAAACACAAACTTTACTCTATTGCCGGAATAAATCCTGAACTCATCGAGCGTTTCGCGAATGGATTTTTGCAAGCGCCTGAATTCCGGGTTCAGGTCTTTTCCTTCCAGGAAAACTTCTACAAACAATTCATCTTCCAGCGACTGCAGCAATGCACGGGTTTGCGGCTGAATGGTATAACGCTTTTCTTCCGTAAGATCTAACCTGAAAAACCAGAACGAAGCCAGCACGTTAAGCATAACCACCCACACCAGCACATTGGCCAGCAGCAATAAATCGCCCGTACGTTTACTGTTCTTCCACGTTACCATTGCCTGCTGCCGATTATGGTTTTGGTTATCACTAATACAAGCGCGGTAACGCTGATGAAATAAATCACATCGCGGCTATCAACCAATCCTTTGCTCAGCGAATCGTAATGATACAGGATTCCAAGCTGCTTCATCAGCAAAGCATTGTTGCCGAAAGTAGCCAGCGAATCAAAGCCGGTGTAAATCAGGAAACACAGGAACGCAGCCAGTATAAACGAAACAATCTGGTTAGTGGTAAGGGAAGAAGCAAGCAAGCCGATGGCACAAAATACCATAGCCAGCAAAGCAAGACCAATATAAGAGCCCCACACTCCGGCCGAATCGATATTACCCACCGGGTTGCCGAGCTTATAAACCGAGAAATAATAAATAACAGTAGGTGCAAGCGCCAGCAGCACCAATGCAAAGGCAGCCAGAAATTTTCCGAGCACCACATCCCAGTCGCTCAACGGCTTGGTGAGCAGTAATTCAAGTGTGCCGAGCTTCTTTTCTTCTGCAAAGCTTTTCATGGTAATGGCCGGCACCAGAAAGATGAACACATAAGGCCCCATCGAAAAGAGCGTGTCCATATCGGCAAAGCCGTAATCCAGAACGGAAGTATCCGGGAATACCCACATCAACAAACCAATTCCCGTAAGGAACACACCAATTACCATGTAGGCAATCAATGAATTGAGAAAGCTGTTAAACTCCTTCGTAAAAACCTGGATCATGCTTCCGGGGCTTTAGCGGTTAACGATCTGAAAATTTCTTCCAGTGAAAGCTGTTCCTGCTTAAGCCCTACCAGCGACAAATTGTTTTCGGCAGCAAAGCGAAAAACTTCCGGTCTTAAATCAGCGCCCTGTGCAGCCGTAAGCTTATATACACCGGCCGATACCTGTGCGATTTGCTGAACACCCGGAAGCGCTGCAAGCTTCTGCTCATCGATCGGGCCATCAAACTCCACCACAACCTGTACCTGCGCTTGCGACTTCAATAAATCAGCTACAGGCGCATCGGCTACCAGATCGCCCTGGTTAATTACAATTACGCGATTGCAGATCGCCTGCACTTCCTGCATAATGTGTGTGGAGAAGATTACCGTTTTGCTGGCGCTGATCTCTTTGATCAATTTTCTGATCTCTAATATCTGGTTGGGATCAAGGCCGGTTGTTGGCTCATCCAGCACCAATACCTGCGGGTTGTGTATTAATGCCTGCGCCAAACCCACACGCTGGCGGTAACCTTTTGAAAGCTGCTCTATCTTTTTGTTCTGCTCACGCTCCAGTCCGCAAAGCGAAATGATCTCCCCCACCCGGCTTTTCAGCTCGCGGCTGGATAGATCAAACACCTTACCCACAAAGCGGAGGTACTCGTGCACATACATATCGAGATACAACGGGTTATGCTCCGGCAGATAGCCCATTACCCTGCGCACCTGCAAGGATTGTGTGGTAACATCCAGCCCGTTAACCCGCACCTGCCCCGATGTAGGCGGCATATAGCCGGTGGTTATCTTCATGGTGGTGGACTTGCCCGCACCATTGGGCCCCAGAAAGCCCACTATTTCACCCGGCTGCACCGCGAATGAAATATTGTTAACGGCCTTTTGTTGTCCGTAAATTTTTGTGAGATTGGAAACCTGTAGCGACATTTTTTACCGCAGCAAAAGTAATTTTAAAAGTTGAGAGTGCATAAAGCCAACCGGGTAACTTACCTTACGCACAGATGGCTCATTAATTGCGTTAATCGTCCTGATTTAGGAACTTTGAATCGTAAAAATTTAGTTAACAAATAATGAAACGCTGGATTGTACTGCTTTGCATCACCTTTACCTCTGCTGCTGTAGCACAGACCGGTTACAAAATAGAGTTTCACGTAAAGGGCTGGAAAGATACTACCGCCTACCTCGGCTCTTATTATGGTGAGCAAACCCGCCTGAATGACACCGCCCGCGTAAACAGCACCGGTCATTTTTATTTTGACAATTCAAAAGCCCTTCCGCAAGGGGTTTACTTTATCGTTTTAAACAAGACTAAGATTTTTGATTTTGTGGTAGGCGTCAATCAACGCTTTTCCATTGAAACCAGCGCTGACGATTTTACAAAGTCGACCGTTAAAGGAGATACCGATAACACGCTCTTTTTCGACAACCTGAAACACAATGCAGAGCGCGGCAGGGAAGCCGACCCGTACATTGCCATTCTGCGCGACAGCACGCTGAAAGAAGATCAGAAGAAAGAAGCCCGCGAAAAGTTCTCAAAAATAAGCGAGCAGGTAATAGCTTACCAGAAGCAACTGATCGAAAAGCATCCTGCTACGATGACCGCCCGACTTTTAAAGACCACGCTTAATGTGGAAGTACCGCCTGCGCCCAAAAAAGCAAATGGCTCGATTGATTCTACTTTTCAATTACGCTATTACCGGCAACACTTCTTTGATAACTTCGACCTGGCCGATGATGCGTTGATCCGCTTGCCGCGACCGGTTTACCAGGAGAAAATTAAAGAGTACCTCGAAAAGCTGTATGCCCCCGTGCCCGATACGATTATGATGGCGATTGAGGGTATGGTAGCCAAAGCAAAAAAAAATCCCGAAACCTATAAGTACCTGGTGTGGAACTGCATGTTCCTGTATCAAAACCCGGAGGTCATGGGGCTTGATGAAGTGTTTGTACGGCTGTATGATAAATACTTTGCCTCCGGTGAAATGGATTACTGGATAAATGCTTCCATGAAAAAAAGTGTGAAAGAGTATGCCGATAAGCTGCGCACCAGCTTAGTGGGTAAGACAGGGGCCAACCTGATCATGCAGGATATAAACCTGCAACCCAAGTCGATGTACGATATAAAGAACAAGTACACTATTTTGTGGATTTACGACCCCGAGTGCGGCCATTGCAAAGAAGAAACGCCCAAGCTGGTAGAGTTCTACAATAAAAATCATCAAAAGTTTGATATCCAGGTGTACTCTGTTGCTTCCGATACTTCATTGCAGAAAATGCGCAACTTTATCAAAACCATGAAGATGGAATCTTTTGTAAATGTAAATGGTCCGCGCACCTATCTGCCGCAACATTACTCCAAGCTTTATTACGCTGAATCCACACCGTCTATTTATATTCTCGATCGCGACCATAAAATCATTGCCAAAAAGCTTCCGGTAAAGCAACTGGAAGACTTCTTTACGCGGCACGAAAAGTTCGTTCAAAATCGCAAAACGGGTGTTCAAAAAGGTACAAAGCCAATTCCATAGACATTACAGCGCCTTACTGAGCTTGAAATTAAAGTGCGATTCAATCGATTCAGTACAGTTTTTTGGGGATTTACTCAAAAAATTGACTTCTACATGCAACTATTTGCCCCAAACCAAGTATCTAATGGGTAATTCATAACCTAATATATACTATGGCCTTGCTCAACTCCCTGTTCGGCAAAAAGAAAAAAGAATTTAAAGCCTCCTGCCAGATTACCAAAGAACCCATTGAAAAGGGCTTTGGCTACCTGCTTACCACAGCGCAGGTTGTAACATCCAGAAAATACTGGGATATGATCATGACTGAGCCGGAAACGCTTTCCTATACCCTGTCGCACTTTAAAAACCAGGCAAGCGGCACCCAAATGCGGTCTATGATTTTTGAAAAGTATGCCGGTATTGCAAAAGCCTGGATCATAAGCGATTCCATTATTAATTACTTTGAAGTAGATAAGACCCAGGCCCGCGAAAATGCCCGGAAGTGGTGGGCATCCGAAGGTTCATTTACACCTGATAATACCGGCCCCGCAGTTCAAACGCTTGAGCCATCCGATTATACCAGCCTGAAGGATTATGCCATACTGGAAGCTGGGCGCAGCCGCGTGGCGGTTTAGCTTTTCCTTTCAATAGTAAACTCAACCAGGTCGATCAGCGAAGATTTGTATGCTGAACCCGGTAAGGGTTGAAGCACCGCTAAAGCTTCCCGGTGGTATTCTTTCATTTTGGTTTTGGCGTACTCAATACCTCCCGATTTTTTTACAAAGTTAATCACCTGCCTGATCTTTGCCGGGTCCTCCGAGCCGCTCTTTACCAGGCTTATGATCTTGCGTTTTTCCAGCCACCCCGATTTTGAAAGCGCATGGATCAACGGCAGGGTCATCTTCTTTTCTTTAATATCAATGCCTACGGGCTTGCCGATCTCTTCATCGCCATAATCAAACAAATCGTCTTTGATCTGAAAGGCCATACCTACATACTCGCCAAACTGCTTCATCCGCGTAATAACATCCGCATCAGCCCCGGCCGAGCTGGCGCCAACCGCGCAGCAGGAAGCAATCAGCGAGGCTGTTTTCTGCCGGATGATTTCATAGTACACATCTTCCTGTATATCCAGCCTGCGGGCCTTCTCCATTTGCAGCAGCTCCCCTTCGCTCATCTCCTGCACAGAAGTATTCACAATCCGCAGCAGGTCAATCTCATCATGCTCCAACGAAAGGGCCATTCCGCGTGAAAGCAGAAAATCACCTACCAGTACCGCTATCTTGTTTTTCCATAACGCATTTACCGAAAAGAACCCCCTCCGGTAATCAGAGTCATCTACCACATCGTCATGCACCAGCGTAGCCGTATGCAGCAATTCAATCAGCGCTGCGCCCCGGTAGGTTGACTCGCTGATCGTACCGGTGGTACCCGCGCTTAAAAACACAAAGAGCGGGCGCATTTGCTTGCCTTTACGCTTCACAATGTAGGTCATGATTTTGTCTAACAGCATTACACGGGTTTTCATCGAAGCCCTGAACTTGTGTTCGAACTCTTCCATTTCGCGGGCTACAGGTGCCTTAATGCTATCGAGCGATTTTGACATGTGCTGCAATATTACACAATCAACAGCAATACAGGGAAACAACTTTTTAAAGGAGTGATGATTTAAGAACTCATTCCGAAATGCTTATTTTCGGCTTCATGAACTGGACTGATCATAAATTAGAACAAGTTTTTTTTGCCCTGGCCGTACTGGCCATAGCGCTTATTGTTTCCCGGCTGCTGCGTTTGCTTATCGGAAGATTTATCCGAAGCGCTGCTCAAAAACTGAAAGTCGATCCTACCCGGTATAACTTCTTTAAGAATGCGATGGACTTTATCGTGTTCCTGGTGGCCGCTATCATTATCTTCCGGTCGATACCGGCCTTCAAAGCCTTTGGCACCACCTTGCTAACCGGTGCCGGTGTGCTGGCGGCTATAGTCGGTTTTGCTTCGCAGTCTGCCTTCTCCAATATTATCAGCGGTTTTTTCCTGGTAATATTCAAGCCTTTTAGCGTGGGCGACCGGGTGCGCATTGGCCAGCTTTATATGGGCATTGTAGAAGACATTACCCTGCGCCATACCGTTATTAAAGATTTTGAAAACCGGAGAATTGTAATTCCCAACAGTGTCATCAGCAATGAAACCATCATCAACTCAACCCTTACGGATGAAAAAGTGTGCATTTTTATAGAAGTACCCATTGCCTTCAACGCCCCGCTTGACAAGGCCATGAATATTATTCGGGAGGAAAGCCTGAAGCACCCGAACTGTATTGATAACCGCTCGCCCGAAGAGCTGACCAAAGGAGATCCGCAGGTACGGGTTCGGGCCATTGCATTTGGCGATTTTGGCATTCAATTACGGGGTTATGCATGGGCGGCAACCTCCGCGCTGGCTTTTGAGCTGCGATGCGATGTTTTTGTGGCTATTCAGAAACGCTTTATTGAAGAACAAATTGAGTTTGGATATCCGGGCAGGATAATGATTACAAGTAACAATTCTTCTCCTGATGAAACGAAATGACAAGATCAAAAGGAAAGCTGTACTAAAACAGGTTAATGAACAGCTAATTGATCATCCGCACAAAACGAAAGACCACGAAGGAATCCTGGAGCTGATCTCGTACAACGAGAACAGCTTTAGCATTGAAACCGATTTACCGGTTGAGCAACTATTGCAACAATGCGGGCGCGACCAGGTGAACTGGATTAATGTGGACGGGCTGTCCGATCATGAGCTGATAAAGAAGATCAGCACACATTTCGATCTTCACTACCTGCTGGTAGAAGATATGATGAATACCGACCATCAGCCCAAGGCTGATGAGTATGACAATCACCTGTTCTTTACCTTAAAAATGCTTTACCGGATAGAAGGAGAAAGCATTGATTACGAACATATCAGCTTCGTGCTGGGCCGGAATTACCTGTTGTCGTTCCAGGAAAAAGAAGGTGATTTTTTTGACAGCTTACGCAGCCGCATCAAGCAGGACACAAGCATTATCCGGAAACGGGGCGCGGACTATCTCTTCTACAGGCTGATCGATGCTATTGTGGATAGCTATTATTCGATTCTTGAAAAAACCGGGACACAGATTGAAGAGATTGAAGACAACATTTCCAATAACCCTACCGTAGCGGATTTCCAACAGATTCAAAAACTCAGGAAGGAGTTTATTTACCTGCGCAAGATGGTGTACCCGTTACGCGAAGCCCTGAACAAGGTAATCAAAAATGAGGATGATTTTATTGAAGACCGGAACATCAAATATTTCGCAGATGTGTACGATCATGTAATCCACCTGATTGACTCGCTGGATACCTACAAGGATCTTACCTCTACCCTGATGGACTTGTATATGAACACCATCAACTACCGGATGAATGAAGTCATGAAATTGCTTACCGTTATTACTACCATCTTTATCCCGCTTTCGTTTATTGCCGGTGTGTACGGTATGAATTTCCGCAATATGCCCGAGCTGGAAACGCACAATGGCTATTATATCGTGCTGGGTGCAATGGGCGCAATCTTTTTAGCCATGATCGGCTACTTCAAATACAAGAAATGGTTTTAGCAGGAGTTAATTGTGAGGAATCAAACGCCTTTGCTGATTTTTGAGATAGCTTCTAACAGCTAATCCTGCGGAGTTTCTTCCTGCAGCCTTACCTCCACTTGTTCGGGCAGCGTTTGGGTAATCTTCAGTATCTTGATCTTGTAATTAAACAATACAAACTCATCACCTTCTTTAATGGCCGGCCGTTCGTAGGTAATTAAGCCCGCCAGGGTTTCATATTCTTCCGATTCGGGAAAAGGAACATCCAGCAGCTTGTTGATATCATGCAAAGATGATTGTGCCGCAATGTGATAGGCCTGCTTATCTACCGGTACTACAATCTGTTGCTCCTGGTCATGCTCGTCCTGGATTTCGCCTACCAGTTCTTCCAGGATATCCTCCAGCGTTACCAACCCGATAATACCCCCGAACTCACTCACCACAAAAGCCATCTGCGCTTTGGTTCGCTGAAAATCGCGCAGCAGCACATCAATCGGTTTCGTCTCCGGTATAAAGTGCACGGCACGCATAATATCCTTCAGGGTTTTACCATTGTTTTGAATATACACCGACACAATATCCTTGGAGTGAACCACACCAATTATTTCGTCCTTGCTGGTTTCGTAAATCGGATACCGCGAATATCCTTCCTTCAGCAGAATATTCATGGCCTCTGCAATAGTCGTGTCGGCCTTGATCATGCTCATTTTTACACGGGGCACCATTACCTGCCGTGCCACCCGGTTATCAAAATCAAATACGTTTTGAATCAGCTCACGTTCGGAAGTTTCAATGGCCCCGCCTTCTTCACTCTCGGCAATGATCAGCTTCAGCTCTTCTTCCGAATGTATTTCTATTTCACTCATGGGCTTGATCCCGAATATTTTCAAGATCAGGTTGGCGAACCCGTTCAGCAACCAGATAAACGGCCGGAAAACAAAATAGAAAGCGCGTAAGGCAATGGATACCCGCAAAGTAGTGCTGGCCGGGTATCGGATGGCGATGGATTTCGGGGCCAGCTCGCCAAACACAATATGCAGAATAGTAAGAATAATGAAGGCCACCGGTAAAGCAATGCGATGCGCGGTTGCTTCGCTCAGGTTAACGCCAATGTTGTGCATAGCCGTTAGAACCAATTCAGACACCACATCCTCGCCTACCCAACCCAGGCCAAGGCTGGCTAACGTAATACCTAATTGGGTTGCTGCCAGAAAGCCGTCCAGGTTGTTGATGATCACTTTGGCCGCCTCTTTTGAAAGCGTTCCCTTTTCCAGTGCAATCTGGGACGAACGCACTTTGACAATCGCAAATTCAGCCGCCACAAAGAATCCATTCAGAAAAACAAGGAACAGCGTAATAAAAATCTCGAATGTCATGGCTTGGCAAACGGCAAATTTAAGAAGAAACGGCATTCTATAAGCAGGTATTTTTTCAGATGTACCATTTCAGCCGATAAAGAAAAGATTTTATCTTTAGGGAACCTCAAACATCCCTACCATGCTTTCGTACTTTTTTGAAGGTCTTACCTTCCAGTTTATAGACCTTCTGCTGGGTTTTGTAATCCTGATTAAAGGAGCCGATTTTCTGGTAAACGGTTCTTCATCAATCGCCAAAAAAAATGGTATCTCTAACCTGGCCATTGGCTTAACCGTGGTGGCATTCGGCACATCCATGCCCGAGCTGATCGTAAGCTTGTTATCTGCGCTGGAGGGCAAGAATGATGCATCGTTTGGTAATGTGATCGGGAGCAATAATTTTAACCTGCTCTTTATACTTGGTATTTCCGGGTTAATTTACCCGTTAATTGTGCAACGAAATACCGTTAAGTATGAAGTGCCCCTGTCGTTGCTGGCGGCCGGAATTTTATTCCTGCTTGTAAACGACCGGGTGCTCTGGAATGCCGAAAATAACACCATGAGCCGTTTAGATAGCTTCATCCTGCTGTTGTGCTTTGGCGGCTTTCTGCTTTACATCTATCGCACCATGAAGGCCGGGGCTGACCTGGGTGCTGAAGAAATAAAGATCTATAAAACCGGCATTGCCGTAGGTATGGTAGCTCTTGGGCTGGCCATGTTAATTGGCGGTGGAACAACCGTGGTAAACAGCGCAACATCAATTGCCCAATACTATGGCTTAAGTGAAAAGCTGATCGGGCTGACTATTCTGGCAGCCGGTACATCGCTGCCTGAGCTGGCCACTTCTGCCGTAGCCGCCTACCGCAGGAATACAGACATTGCTATCGGGAATGTAATCGGTTCAAACATCTTCAACATCTTTTTTATCCTGGGGATTACGGGCTTAATCAACCCTATGCCCTACAATTCAATCATGAACTTTGATTTGTATGTACTGATGGTTTCCACTATCGCACTTATGCTTTTCATGTTTACGTACAATCAGCGCAAGCTGGACCGGTGGGAAGCATTTATGCTTTTGGCCGGCTACATTGCCTACACGGTATACCTGGTTGGAATGGAGTAAGCGCAATAAAAAAGGGCATCTTCTCAGACACCCTTTTCGAGAAAAAATTCCAAATCGTTAAATTCTTTTTTCCAGCTCGGTTATCCTGGCCTGGGCTTCCTGCTTGCCTAACGAAAGCGCCTTCTTATAAAGCTCGATAGCTTCTTTCAGGGTTTCTTTCTTCTTTTTCGGGGCAAGCTTGGTACGGTTAGCGGCTTCTTCCACTGCCTGGCCGCGCGCGTAATAAGAATCTGCTTCGCTTACTTTGCTGGAGATCATCAATTCCTGTATGCGGGCTTCAATCAACGCAAGCTCCTGCTGCTTGGCCAGTACCTGGGCTTCCTTATCAGCCAGCTCGGCTTCCTGCAACCCTACCGTGGTAATCAGGTTCTGGTTCTCGTTACGCAGTTGCTCTACGTGCTCATTCAATGCGGCAATCTCCTTGTTGCGTTCTTCCAGGTCTGCCTTCAGCTTTTTGATTGTCGCATTCAGGGCATTGGTATTGCCCTTGGAATTTTTAAGCGACTTCTCCAGGTCTTCAATCTTATTCTGCGTATCCTTAACATAGTTGTTGATGTCCTTCATACGCGAAGTGTAATCATCGTACGTGGTACCTTCTACCATGTTTACACGAAGCAGCTTGCGGTTGGCATCGATTGAATCCATTAATATGCTTACTTCCTGCAAGGTCTGCGCAAATTGCTGACTGGTTTGAAGCTCATTCTTCAGCGAGTCAACCTGGGTTTTTAGCTTTTCAGCTTCTTTACCACAGCTCATCATGCCAGCGGCTATGGCCAGGACAAATACAAGTTTTTTTACCATAACGGTTGTTAGTTTAAGTTGATCAAAATTAAAGGGTTTACACGGGTTAAGGCCCTAAGAACAATTTTTTTTTTCAAAGCCGTTTAAATCCTTCGACAACCCGTAAATTGCAGCGCTTTTAGAGTCAGAAATCTCTGCAAATGCCCAAATTGATAACCACGCGCACGCGTATTGCAGACCTGGGCAAACCTCGGATTATCGTTATTGGTGGGGGGTTTGGAGGGTTGGAAGTAATCAAAGGACTTAGGGATGTAAAGGCCCAGGTAGTACTCTTTGACAAGTATAATCATCATACCTTTCAACCGCTTTTATACCAGGTGGCCACATCGGGCCTGGAAACCAATGCCATTGTAGCGCCTTTCCGTAAAATGTTTGGATCGCAGGATGATTTTTACTTTCGCCTGGGAGAAGTAAAGCGCATCCGGCCGGAAGAAAACTACATTGAAACTTCGATAGGCGGTGTACGATACGACTACCTTGTTATTGCCACCGGTGCCGTAACTAATTTTTACGGGATGGATGAAGTGGCCCGCAATTCTTCATCCATGAAGAACATTGTGGATGCCACCAAGCTCCGGAACAAAATTATCAGGCAGCTCGAGTACGCCCTGCTTACCGAAGACAACGAGGTGATGAACAGCCTGATGGACTTTGTGATTGTAGGCGGAGGCCCTACAGGTGTGGAGCTGGCCGGTGCCCTTACTGAATTAAAGAAGAACGTTTTTCCGAAAGACTATAAAGAGCTGGATATGCGCCAGATGGATATCCACCTGGTGGAAGCCTCTCCGCGATTGTTGAATGGTATGAGCACGCAGGCCGGTGAGAAGGCCCGGCAGTTTCTTACTGAAATAGGTGTAAAGGTTCACCTGGATGCAGCGGTAAAGTCGTACGATGGATATGAAGTTGTACTGAGCACGGGCGAACGCCTCATCTCACGCTCGCTTATCTGGGCGGCCGGTGTTAAAGGGAATCCTGTAGAAGGTATTGGGGAAAATGCAATAACACGCGGCAACCGCATACTGGTTGACGAGTTCAACCGCGTAAAGGGCCACGAAAATATTTTCGCCATTGGCGATGTCGCCTTAATGGAAGGTGATGAAAAATTTCCGAAAGGCCACCCCATGATGGCGCCACCGGCCCAGCAGCAAGGCAGGCTGGTAGCAAAAAACATCAGGAGCCTGATTCAGAAAAAGCCGCTAAAGCCCTTTATCTATTTCGATAAAGGTTCGATGGCAACCGTAGGACGCCATAAAGCCGTGGTGGATATGCGCGGAGGCGTGCGCTTCCAGGGATTCTTTGCCTGGTATGTGTGGATGTTTGTACACCTGATGTCGATTGTAGGCTTCCGCAACAAGGTATTCACATTCTTTAGCTGGATGTGGAATTACTTCTCGTATGATCGCAGCAACCGGCTGATTATAGGACGCAACGAAGAAAAAATTAACCAGGAAGAGCTGGCCAAACAATCCACCTGATGGATTCAAAAAATTCCAAGCTGCACAAGGCATCTGCTGCCGGTGTGTTAGTCGCCATGGGGATTATCTATGGCGACATCGGCACTTCGCCCATTTACACGCTGCGATTTATTGTAGGTAAGCACACCATTACACAAGATCTGATCTTTGGCGGACTTTCGTGCGTATTCTGGACGCTCACCCTTATTACCACCGTAAAGTATGTGTACCTGGCGCTTAATGCCGACAACAAAGGCGAGGGTGGAATTTTTGCGCTCTATGCATTGGTGCGCAGGTATAAAGCCAAATGGGTAATCTTTCCGGCTATTATCGGATGTTGTACGTTGATTGCCGATGGGTTTATAACTCCCGCCATTAGCGTAACATCGGCTATTGAAGGGTTGCGGACACTCAATCCCGATATTTCGCAGCAAACAATTCTTACAATCGTAATCGCCATTTTACTTGCCTTGTTCCTGTTTCAGCAATTTGGCAGCAGTGTAGTAGGCAAAACATTCGGCCCGTTAATGGTCATCTGGTTTTTGTTTATCGGCACAACAGGGGCTTACCAGCTAATCGGAAACTTTGAAGTATTAAAAGCATTAAACCCGGCTTACGCCTATAACCTGCTTGTAAAGTACCCGCAGGGTTTCTGGATTTTAGGCGCGGTATTTTTATGTACCACGGGTGCCGAAGCCCTGTACTCAGACCTTGGCCATTGCGGAAAGGCCAACATCAGGATAGGTTGGGTATTTGTAAAAATCTGTTTGCTGCTCAGCTACTTCGGGCAAGGCGCATGGCTGCTGAACCATGAAGGCGCTACGCTGGGAACGGCCATACCCTTCTTTGAAATCATGCCGCAATCACTCCTGTTTGCAGGTGTATTGCTGGCTACCTGTGCCGCAACTATTGCCAGCCAGGGGCTGATTTCCGGTGCCTTTACCTTAGTGAACGAAGCCATGAAGCTGAAGCTGTGGCCGGCCACCCGCGTACGCTACCCCAACCAGTTAAAAGGCCAGATTTATATTCCGGCCATTAACTGGATATTGATGTTTGGCTGCATTATCGTAGTGCTTATCTTCAAAGAATCCAGCGCTATGGAAGGCGCGTATGGTCTGGCTATTACGTTCGATATGCTGATGACCACCTCGCTGCTGGTCTATTATTTTTCTACTTCCAAAAAATCCACCATACGATCGTCTGTGCTGGCGCTTGGGTTTTTCACCATCGAAGGCGCATTCCTGGTTTCCAACCTGAACAAGTTTTCGCATGGCGGCTGGTTCTCGTTTACCATTGCATTGCTCTTCTTTTTAATGATGTACGTTTTACTGCGGGCCCGCATGCTGCGCGACCGGCACACGGAGTTTGTCGATCTGAAACATTACATTCCGCTGATCCAGGATTTACAAAATGATACTTCCGTTCCCAAAGAAGCAACCAACCTTGTTTATATGGCTGTTGCCAACAGCAGGCGTTACATCGATTCAAACATTGTCTATTCCATTTTTAAAAAACGCCCCAAGCGGGCCGATGTGTACTGGTTTATACACGTGGATACGGTGGACAGCCCGTACACCTCGAAATATTCGGTGGACACCATCATACCCCGTAAATGTTTCTTTGTGCGGATTAAGCTTGGGTTTAAATCCGACCACCGCGTAAACCTGATCTTCAACAAGATTCTGCACGACATGGCCGAGACGGCCGAGATTGACCTGATCAGCCATTACGATTCGCTGAAGCGCCACAGCATGCCGGCCGACTTCAAGTTTGTGATCTTACATTCATTGGCCTCGGTTGACAGTGAGATTTCCACATTCGATAACCTGATCATCCAGGGATATCGCTTCATCAAAAATTACAGTCTGGCGACTGAAGAAATGTATGGCCTTGAGCTGGCAAACGTAGAAGTAGAACGTGTACCCATTATGGTAGGCCCGCCTGCCAAGGTGCGCATCAAGCGCGAAAAAGAAGAGCGCGAGCGCGAAAAGGAGATGCGCTACCACGGAGAGCTGGATTGACCGGATACGGACGGGTACGTTCGTAACTGACCGATCGGGGAATTCACTTTCATCCAAATTCAATCAAAAACCGGCTTTTCTGTCTGGCACTGATTTAGAATACCAGCAGGCGAAACTTTTCGCCCTATGTTTAAAAACTATCTGAAAATTGCGCTGCGTAACTTAGTCAAGAATCGCGGCTACTCCTTTATCAATATTGGCGGACTTGCGGTGGGGTTGGCATCGGCCATCCTGATTTTTTTGTGGATTGCCGATGAATATTCGTACGACAAGTTCCAAACCAACTACGATAAAATCTACCAGCTCTATCAAAGCCAGGAGTGGAACATGGGCCACATCGGCACCGGATCGGCCATGCCTTACCCGATGAAGGAGATGCTGCCGCAAAAAGCCAGCCAGGTCAAGATGATCTGCATCGCGAACTGGGGCGAGGGCAACATGCTGCAGGTTGGCGAGAAACGAATGAACAAGTTTGGGCGTTGCGTGTCGGAAGATTTTTTGAAGATGTTCACCTTCCCGCTTGTTAAAGGTGATGACGAGCACGCGCTGGACGACCCGACTTCAATCGTCATAACCGAGTCAACGGCCAAAGCTTTGTTTGGCGATGACGAGCCTATGGGCCAGCTTATCCGCATCGACAACGACCGCGAACAGAAAGTTACGGGTGTGGTTCGCGATGTGCCGAGGCAATCAGCCTTCCGTTTCGATTACCTGTTGCCATTTGGTTTTTATGAAGCTACGCAGCCGTGGGTACAGAGGGCCAAAAACCAGTGGGACAATAACTCTTTCCCGATATTTGTTCAATTACACGATGGCGCCACCGAAGAAGACACCAATGCAGCCATTGTAAATATTGTTAATGAAAACAATCCTAAAGCTCCAACAGCTAAACTTTTTCTTCACCCCATGAGCAAGTGGCGGCTGCACGCCAATTTTGAAGAAGGCAAAAACACGGGCGGCCTGATTGATTATGTGCGCTTGTTCACCGCCATAGCCGTGTTTGTGCTGGTGATTGCGTGCATCAACTTTATGAACTTAGCCACGGCCCGCAGCGAAAGCCGCGCAAAAGAAGTGGGCATACGCAAAAGCATAGGCTCTCGCAGAAACGAACTCATCCTTCAGTTTTTGGGCGAGTCGGTAGCGGTAACGGCCATCGCGTTTGTGCTTGCCATGGCGCTTGTGGAATTGCTCCTTCCCTATTACAAAATCCTCGTTGACAAAAATATTTCCGTTGATTACGCCAACGGGTGGATCTGGCTTACCGCTATCAGCCTGGTACTGGTTATCGGGTTGTTTACCGGAAGCTACCCTGCGTTCTATTTGTCAAGCTTTCAGCCGGTGAAGGTTTTGAAAGGCAAAATCAATGCAGCCAAAGGTGGAAGCACGCCCCGCAAAGTTTTAGTGGTGTTGCAGTTTGCCACCAGCATTGCGTTTATCATTGGCACGGTGGTTATCTACCAGCAGATACAGCACGTGAAGAGCCGCGACATGGGGTATGACCGCGAGAATTTGATCCAGGTGTGGACGAACGGGGAGCTTGAAACCAACTTTCAAACTATCCGCGAGGAACTGGTGCGCACCGGTGCGGTAAAGTCTATTTGCAAAAGCAACAGCCCGGTAACGTCTGTTTTTTCCAGCAACTCAATAAAGTGGCAAGGCATGCCAGGCGATACCCGCGTAGCCTTCAGCACTATTGCCACCGAATATGATTACGCGGAAACGATGGGCGTGAAGATGATTATGGGCCGCGATTTCTCGCGCGATTTTCCCAGCGATTCAATGGCCGTTGTCATCAACGAAGCTGCGCTGAAAATGATCGGGTTTGAAGACCCCATCGGTCAGAAGTTAGAGTGGAACGATAATGAATTTTATGAGATAATCGGTGTGATGCAGGACATGGTGATGGCCGATGCCTTAGGCGAAGTGCAGCCCCTGATGATGTACCTCATCCCGGGCTGGAGCAGCACCATTACCATCCGCCTGAATAAAACAAATGATCTGAAAGCTGCGATTACACAAGTAGAGTCGGTATTCAAAAAGCATAATCCCAATTACCCGTTCGAGTACCAGTTCACAGATGATGTTTTCAACCGCAAGTTTGCCAGCATCAACCTGATCAGTCGTATAGCAGGAATATTTGCCGCGCTTGCCATCGCCATAACATGCTTAGGTTTATTGGGCTTGGCTGCTTTTACAGCAGAGCAACGCACCAAAGAATTAGGTATACGCAAAGTGCTTGGCGCAAGCGTTTCGGGTTTGGTGCTGCTGATCTCGAAAGATTTTACCCGACTGGTATTAGTGGCCTTTGTGCTGGCGGCCCCGCTGGCGTGGTGGTACCTCAATGGATTTTTGCAACGCTATCATTACCGGGTTGAAATGGGGTACTGGGTTTTTGGCGCAGTCGGTGCTTTTGCGCTGTTGCTAACCATCATTATTGTAAGCACACAAGCGTTGAAAGCGGCTATGGCCAATCCGACTCAAAGCTTAAGAAGCGAGTGAATAAAGTCCACAGTCCACAGTCGACAGTCAACTGTGGACAGTGGTCTGTTGACCGTAGACAAAATGATAGATTCCAATTCATAAAAACCAAAACCTTACCGATATGCTGAAACATTACTTAACCATCTCGTTCCGCAACCTGTGGCGAAACAAGTTTCATAGCGCCATAAATATTTTCGGGTTAGCGATAGGAGTCAGCGCATGCCTTGTCATTTTTTTACTGGTTCGCTTCGAGCTAAGCTATAATAAAGGGTTTGCGGGGTACGAAAGCATTTACCGCATTCATTCTTCTTTTTCAGGCGTATTCTCCGGGCTGAACCGCGGTGTACCAACTGCCACAGCTCCTTATATAAAAGAAAACTTTAAAGGAGTTGAAGCGATTGCTCATTTTCATACCTATTCCGTGCCTGTAAAAACCAGCGGCCCGAATCAGAGAGATTTTGGCAGACAGGAAAAGCTGGCGCTGGTTTCGCCTGAATATTTCAAGGTTTTTGATTCTTACCAATGGCTGTCCGGAAACCCGGAACAATCCTTATCAAAGCCGCACCAGGTGGTGCTTACCGATGAAAAAGCAAAACACTACTTTGGTGAACTGCCGGCCGATCAATACATAGACAAGGAATTGATCTATCGCGATTCGCTGCATCTTACCGTTTCCGGCATTGTAGCCACGTTATCCTTTAACACCGACCTTGAAATTACAGACTTCATCAGCTATGCTACCATTGAATCTTCATGGCTCAAAAAGAATTTTGGTCGCGTAGATTGGAACAGCGTAAACAGCAGCTCCCAATTATTTATAAAAGCAGAAGCCAATGTTTCGCAAAGCGATATCGAGGCCCAGTTACCCTTACTGGCCGAACGATACAAGGAAAAAAGAATGTGGGATGTGGAAAATAATTTTAAGCTGCAGCCATTAGCTAACCTTCATTATGATGCAACTTCGGGCATCTTCGATTTCAGCCGCGATCCGGCACACATGCCTACCTTAACCACGCTTTCTATTGTGGCCATCCTGCTGTTGCTGATCGGGTGCATTAACTTCATTAACCTGGAAACTGCCCAGGCGGTGCGCAGGGCAAAGGAAGTAGGCGTACGCAAAGTAATGGGGAGCGATCGTGCGCGGCTTATTATCCAGTTTATTGCCGAAAGCACTTTGATCGCCCTGCTTAGCGTGCTGCTTGCACTACCGTTTACCGAAGCCGGCCTGTTGTTCTTCTCTGAATTTATTCCGCAGGGTATAACATTCAGCTTAGTGAATATCCTGCCATTTCTTATCGCTATACTGGTTGTGGTGGGTATGCTGGCCGGTGCTTACCCGGCCTTTGTCCTGTCGTCCTTTCTTCCGGTATTGGCCTTAAAAAACACCGCGTACATCAACAGCTCGCAAAGTCGTTCAGCCTTTTTAAGAAAAACACTGATCGTATTCCAGTTTACTTTTGCCCAGGTACTTATTATCGGCACGCTGGTGGTAGGCTGGCAAATCCGGTATGTGCTAAATAAGGATCTGGGCTTTAGCAAAGACGCTGTGGTCTACTTTGATACACCCTGGTGGGAGAAATCTGAAAAAACAGCTTTGCTTAAAAATGAAATCAGGGCGTTGAGTGATGTAAAAGATTTTTCCATGAGCGATGCGCCACCTTCCGCCAACGGGTGGAGCTCTTCCACGCTTGAGCACAAAAACGAAACCGGTGCAAGCAAGATCAATACCTTTCGGAAAAACGGAGATCCTGCCTACATCAGCTTCTACAACATCAAGCTCGTGGCCGGAAGGAACCTGGCAGAATCCGATACGGTAAAAGAGCTCATGATTAATGAAACCCTGCTTAAGCAATTGGGTTTCGACTCTCCTGAAAAAGCCATTGGCGAAGTAGTTACCTTCAACAATGCCCAATTACCGGTTGTAGGTGTTGTGAAAGATTTTCACATTCAATCCATGCACAATGTGATTGAGCCTGTTGTGCTGGGTTGCGAAAACAAGAGCTTCACATGCTTTAATATCCGGTTACATACGGCCGGCAAAAACGGCAGCGACATGAAAACCAGCTTAGACAAAATTGAGGCAGCCTGGAAGAAAATTTACCCGGATGCCCCGTTTACCTACACGTTCCTCGATGAAACGCTCAAAAACTTTTACCAGGCCGAGCAACGAATTGCCAAGCTGATCAACACCGCTACCCTGTTTGCCATTTTCATTTCCTGCCTGGGACTATTCGGGCTGGCCTCATACAGCACCACGCAACGCACCAAGGAAATCGGCATCCGGAAAGTTTTAGGTGCATCCGTCCGGCAAATTACCCTGTTGCTTACCAAAGACTTTTTAATCTTTGTGCTTGTTGCATTTGTGATTGCCATACCGGTAGCAATATGGGGCGCCAACCTGTGGTTAAGCGGCTATGCCTACCACGTTGAGCTTAACATCTGGATATTCGCGCTTACGGCAATTGCATCGTTAGCCATTGCGTTTGCCACCATCAGCATAAAAACCATTCGGGCCGCGCAAAGCAACCCGGTGGATAGCTTAAGGAATGAATGACCATAACTTATTGTATAGGCGTCAGGCGGCTGTTTGCTCCTGCAATCAAGCCGTCAGGCGCCTTCGCTTCGAAAGCAAAAAAAAGTTGCGGAGCGGATAATTTTTTCCGACAGGCTTAGGGGTATCGGGTTCCGGGATTGTCTTACCTGCAAAACACAAAGCCATGGTAAAATCAGTCCTTAGGATTACGGCATTGATCCTGCTGTTTTCAGGAATTGCCACCGCGCAGGAATTCGAAAAAAAGCTGGGGCCCTTTAGCAAGATCACCGTATCGCCAAAAATTCACCTCGTTTTAACGCAGGGCGATGAAGAATCCATCCGCATTACCTACTCGGGTATTGACGCAGGCCAGGTAAATGTGGCCATTGAAAACAATAAGCTCAGGCTTTACTTGGACGAAGCGCGGATCGTT
This sequence comes from Cyclobacteriaceae bacterium, assembly GCA_026129485.1. GTDB lineage: Bacteria > Bacteroidota > Bacteroidia > Cytophagales > Cyclobacteriaceae > ELB16-189. The sequence goes on along the minus strand of JAHCHY010000013.1, from coordinate 24,732 downwards.
GACAAGCGCGCCTACTACGATGATCACAACGGCAGGCGAAGCATTTACCACCATGCGCAAGTTACGGCTTATGTTACTTTCCGTGATCTTCGCCTGCTTGAAGTCAGGGGCGATCAGGATGTAACGGTTAACCAGGTGCTGGGGGCCGATCAATTCCTGGTCAGGGCTTACGGCAGCGCACATATTACCATCGATACATTACAGGCAAGATCGCTTAAAGTGGTTGCTTATGGCGAAAATCGCATTAAGATTAAAGCCGGCAAGGCGGGTAACCAGCGTTATGTATTGTATGGCGAAAACAAAATCGATAGCCGCAACCTGGATGGCCACACCATCAGCAGCAGCATTTATGGCGAAGGGCGTTTAACGGTAAATGCTTCTGATGAGGTACGTATCAATGCGATTGGCGAACCCGAGATTAACGTAAGCGGCACCTCGTTTATCAACAAGGGTCTTGTAATCGGGCGGCCCGCTATTCATAAAGAAAATCCCTGATCAGGATTGGCGCTGCTTACCGGCTACTGTATTATAGGCGGTTTGCAGCGCATCCATGCATAAATCCTTGTGCACGGTTTTCAGCTCAATAAAAGTCCATCCTTGTTTGCCCCACTTGTTGGGTACGGGGTAAACAGCCTTATCCAGGCAAAATACAGACTGATCCGTTTCATTGAGCTTAATGCAGGCACGCGCAGCCTTAACATCCAGGGTCGCAAAAATCTTTTTCCGGATGCGAAACGATGTTTTCTCGAAGTGAGGCTCTTCTGTTGAGCCAGCCAGCCCGAGTGCGGCTTTTTTGAACTGCAATACCGTAACCATTACCGTAAAAATACATCCCAAAATGGCAAAATTACTCCTGAACTGGTACCAGATCCATGCAAATGGTACATACCGAATTAAGGCGAAATCGTCCTTCAAACAAGCCAAATGCAACTTAATTTGAATAAGTGAGGTAGATATGCTTCCAAAGTATATTTTTGCGGCACCAATATTACATCAGGTTCAATTTTTGATGATCTACCAGCAAAACTTTTTGTATGTACCATTTCAAGACTGTTGTAAAGACAGCCATCGTTTTTTTAACTGTTCTATCTGCTTATTCGGTTTCAGCACAAGACTATACCACACTGGCAGCCGGCTCCTGGACTACTGCCTCTAACTGGAACAATTCTTCAGGCTGGGGCGGTACAACACCTTCCATTACCGGTGGCCATAGCTCGGGAACAGCTACTGTCAATCACAATATGGCCGTGGCAGGCAACTACAGTCTTGCCAGCGCAACCCTTTTAATTAATGCAGGCCATACGGTTACGGTTACCGGCAACTTTTCCGTTGGTGGAGGAGGTAACGTAAATGTGTATGGCACATTAGAGATCAATGGCAACGTAACGCTGAATTCAAACCTCAGGATTTATCCCGGTGGCCGTGTAATTGTTCACGGAAGCCTGACGGTAAACAGCTCCGATTACCTGACTGTGGGAACCAGTACGGCCCCTCCACCTTATGCAGATTTAATTGTCTATCAAAATATTGTGTCTAACACAAGTGGTGATATAACCGTTAACCGGAATGGCCGTGTAGCCGTGTTTGGTAATGTTACCGCTGCAGGCGGTGGTACGCTGTTTACCATTAACAATGGAGGCCAGGTATATGTTCACGGTAATATCAACTTTAGCGGTGGCGGCAGCCAGATTGTAAACAACAACTCAACCAACCCGTTCGGGCTTTATGTAAACGGAACCATTACCAACTCAGGTGGCGGTAGCAGCACAACACCAAACAATGCCGATCAGGCAACCATGATAAACACCAACCCCGGGTTCAGCAATTGGGTGCAGAATATTCCGGGCAGCCCGATGCCCGTAGAATTACTTTTCCTGAAGGGAGAATTGCAGGATGCCATGGTATTGCTGACGTGGGCAACCGCTTCCGAGCACAACTTTGACAGGTTTATCATAGAGCATTCGGTTAATGGCCAGCTTTACAAGGCTGTTGCCGAGGTAGCGGGTTCCGGTTTCGATACGGCTGAAAGAAATGAGTATTCGTATACCGCTGAGGCTCCCGCCTCCAGGAATTACTACCGGTTAAAATCAGTAGATAAAGACGGCTCTTTTGAATACTCACAAACTATCCTGATCGAACGCATTGTCAGCCAAACAATAGATGTTTACCCTAACCCCGCGGATGATCATGTTACTATCCGGATCAACTTTGAACCCCGGTCAACCGACTTGGTCCAAATACTGGATCCTGCCGGAAACATTGTGATTTCGGTACCGGTAAATTCGCTTGAAGTGGAAATCCCGTTTGCTCAAAATTTACGCCCGGGCGTTTACCTCTTGAAATTCAAGGGTAGTACGGAAAAAATCACCCGGTTGCTGGTGAGGTAACTTTAAGCAATCTCTAACCTGCAAAATAAAAGGTTTGGCTAAATTTGGTGATGCCTTCCGTGGATCACCCCGATGGTCATTCGCTTTATTACCGCAAAACCGGTAATGGCGGCCCTGTTGTGCTCTGGTTCCATGGTTTCGGGCAACACCACCAGGCGTTTGATAAAATCCTGAAGCCACGCGAAGAAAATTACACGCATTACACTTTCGATTTGTTTTTTCATGGAAACAGCTCCCGGGCAGGCGCTGAACCCATTGAAAAGAAAGACTGGCAGGAATTGTTTCAATTGTTTTTGAATGAAACCGGTATCCAACATTTTAATATTGTAGCCTTCAGCATCGGGTGCAGGTTCGCCCTGGCTACCGTTCACAGCTTTGCCGATCGGGTGCAGAACCTGGTAATGATTGCCCCCGATGGAATTCAGTCCAGGTTCTGGTATGCGCTGGCCACCTACCTGTACCTGTCGCGGAAATTATTCTGGCTGATCGTTACCCGGCCCGCATTATGGAACCGGCTGCTGTCGGTGCTGGAAGCCACGCACCTTATCGACCGGAAATTACTCCGGTTCGCCCAACGGCAAATGGATAGCCAGTCAAAACGTGAGCGGGTGTATAATTCGTGGGTACAATTCCGGCATCTCAAAAGCAGCGCTGCACAGCTTACCCGGCTGGTAAACAGCAACCCGCTCCGGATTATACTGATTGCCGGCACCCGCGATAAGATTGTGCCGGCAAAGCTTGTTAAACGGTTAACCAAACAAATACCGCAGGTTCGGTTTTACGAGCTTAATGCCAACCATAATGAGCTGATCAGCATGAGTGGCGACCATGTTTTTGAAGTTTTGAACAATCAATAAATTATTTACATTCGGGTAATAAAATTTTATCGTTATGTCAAAAGGAATGGATCGCAAAAAAGAAGAGAAGAAAAAGCCTGCTAAAACGCTGAAAGAAAAGCGGGCTGAGAAAAGAGCCAAGAAAGCAAACAGCTAAAGGCTTTAAACCAAAGAGGCCGTTTCAAAAGGCAGTTTCATTTGTCATACAGAAGACCTGACAGTAGAATACACTTTTGATACAGCCTCTTTTTATTCATTCAACACTTCACCATGAAAACATTAACCGCGCTTCTCCTCATTGTTTCGGTTTCCGGCCTGGCACAGGATTCCTTGTATCTGAAGAAAACCTACCAGGCTTCAAACGGGCTGGGGCTTCCATACCGGTTATTGCTTCCGCAAGATTATGATCCCGGTAAAAAATACCCGTTGGTACTGTTTCTGCATGGCGCTGGCGAACGCGGTAATGACAATGAAAAGCAACTGGTGCATGGCGCCAGGCTTTTTCTTAAAGAAGAAAACCGTAAAAATTTTCCGGCTATTGTCGTTATTCCGCAATGCCCTGCCGATAACTATTGGGGAAGTGTAACCGTTGACCGATCCACCAGTCCGCTTACACTTTCGTTCGACTACTCGCGGCCGGAAACAACTGCGCTGGGTGCGGCCATTGAGCTGGTAAAAAAAATAGTTGCTGAAGAAGGCGTTAATAAGAAGCGCGTTTACATTACCGGCCTCTCGATGGGTGGCATGGGTACGTTCGAAGCCGTGTACCGGTACCCCAAACTGTTTGCGGCTGCCGCGCCTATTTGCGGGGGTGGCGATGCAGCCCGCTACACCAGGCAAGCCGCCAAAGTACCCTTCTGGATTTTTCATGGCGACCAGGATGGCCTGGTGCAGGTAAGCGAATCAAGAACAATGGTAGAAAAGCTGAAATCGCTTAAGGCAAGTGTGAAATATACCGAATACGGTGGCGTAAATCACAACAGTTGGGATCATGCATTTGCCGAGCCTGATTTTGTAAGCTGGTTATTCGGAAACTGAAGCCATCCTGTAGCTCCTGTTTCCAAACCGGCATCTGACATTTACCAGTCGAGCCAGTCGGTTAAAATCGCAAGTACAAACAGTGCGAGCAGCACAAGAAGAAATATAAGATTGGTTTTAAATTTTCTGGTCATAAAAGCTTAGTTAAAATTCCCTTGTCAAAGAAGAAACTAAGCTTGTCGCGGAGGTGGGGTTAGCCGGATAAAGGGCGCTGAATAACAATCCTGCTCTTGTGTAACGAGGTAAACAGGTCTTTTGGCCGGGGCTACTGACTGCATGCACAAGCCGGGCGGCACGAGGTAAATCAGCGCAAACGAAACCTTACTGATCGGCTCACGATCCGATTCGGGCACTTCGTCAAACAATCCCTCCAGATTTATAAGCTCTTCCAGCAGCAATTCGCTTAAGCTCTCAATCTCGTTAATCGTAATATCTTCTTCTATGCTGCGAACGTGTTGAAAATCCACGCTGGTATCGAACAGGTACAGCGCGACTAACCCGGCTATTACCCGTGCCATTAAACCTTTGCGCCAGAATCGGATTACACCAGCCATTTCTCAAAGGTAATACTTTGTGAGTTATCCAAAGCCGGGACGCTCACTTTCTGTCCGACACCTGGTGAAAGTTTAAAGTTGGTCTGTAGCCTAAGACAGGTCTTTATACATATTTCAACCACTTCTTTTCGGGATGGCCTGATTTATAGCGGGCATACCACCGGCAAATGAAAAACAGGATAACCACATCAATAGCGAATACTAAATAGAGCAACGGTAAAGTCCAACGGTACTCATTTTCGATAAATACATAAGGTGCATATAAGAACCAGTCATGATGAACTGACCCGTAAAGGATAAGATACACCAGCAGCGCGCTGAGGTGAATTACCAAAATGTGGAGCAGGTAATAAAAGAACGGCACACGCCCGAATGTTTTCATTACATCGGCAAACCAGCCGGTCGCTTTTTCTGCCCAAGGCACCAATGCAATGACAGGCCCGAGCGTCATGGCAAGGAACAAAGGTGAGGCCGGGTACTTACGCTGATTGAGCAATTGAAAGACAAAGGGTATTCCATCTTCATTTGGTTGCTGAACGATTGCAATGCTTCCGATGATGATAAAAAGTGCAACAGCCGTTAAGCCGATGGCAAGGCATACTTTGCGGATTTTATCTTCGCTCAGTGTGAAAACTAAACCAAAGCCATAGCCGGCAGCCATCACACCAATCCACGGAATAATGGAATATAATACAGCTACACCTTCGTACGATTCAAAGCCGGAAGGATAGATGAACTCCCAGAATTTTGCGAACGCAAACTGACTGTCTGTCGGCAGGAGGTAAGGCACTTTACTAAAAACAGATTGAATTAGAATAATAATCAATCCGATTGCGCCCACCATACGCGGGTTTAACCAGATGAATGCAGCTAACAACACCATGCACCAGCCCAGCATCCAGATAACACCGGCTAAGAAAAATTCGGAATAGTTAATATGAAATGCCCACAGGAAACGGATGAGCGTAATTTCAAGCACCACCAGCAAGAGCCCTCGTGTAACTAAGTAACGGGCAAGCGTTGATTTGTTGTTGATTTTAAATCCATAAAGAAAAGCGCTGGTGCCGGCAAAGAAGGCAAAAGCCGGGGCGCAGAAATGCGTAATCCATCGCGTAAAGAATACACTGGCTTCAGCCCCGCCAGCCGGAACGCCCGAGTAAACACGTACATGGTCAATGGCCATCAGCACAAGAACCAATCCGCGAAGAAGGTCAACGGACTGAACCCTGTTAGTGGAAAGTGATGAAGTATTCATAATTTTTCATTTGATCGGTGTGCCAAACCGCAGAGTGTTGCCGTCTTCATCCGTTACATAAAACTCTCTCATTCCCCAGGTTTGGTCTATCGGGCTTTGGTGAACAGGAGAATCCTTTTTGCCCGGTATCTTCAATCCTCTTTGCAGGTATTTTTTAAACAACGCATCTACATCATCCACAAGCGCATACACATTAATGGCTGCGCGTTGGTCGCCTTCCAGGCTGGTAAGCATCAGTTCGGCATCCCCGTTGACCAGATCCATTACCCATTCATCTGGTGGTGCATCCGGGTATTTTAGTTCAAAATCGAGCACCTGCGTGTAAAAAGCAACGGCCTTTTTCATGTTGCTGATCCGGAGTGTGGGAATCATTTTCATATTCTTTTAATCAGATTATGTTGCACCTGCTTCCGTTAATCTTTTTTCTATTTCAGTATGTCCTTTTTTCTTTGCCCATGCTAATGGGGTTGCCCATGATGCGCCCGCTCTGTTTGGAGCAGCGCCTTTTTTGAGTAAATAGTTCACCATTTCAATATGCCCCCATCTGGCTGCCATTCCTAACGGTGTGGATTGATATTCTTCATCAATTGGATTTATATCAGCGCCATATTTTATAAGTAGCTCTGCTTTATATAGATTCCCCTTTTGTGCCATGTCATGCAAAATAGTTACATGATGCCAACTCATGGTATTGGGGTTCATTCCTTTTTCCATCATGTAAGCAGCGCCATCGTCATGCTCAAAGTAGTAAAACTGTGTCCATTTTAATATGTCAGGGACTTTTGCTCCATAGCTTAGTAAAAGATCAATCATTGAACGATTGTTTTCTTTTGCCGCGAAAGTTAAAATCCCTTCGCCCCAGAAATACGTTTCATCTTTTGCAAACTCCGGATGTTGCTTCAATATTTTTTCAGTCTTTTCCAAATCGTTGTTATCAACCGCCTTTTCAAATTCTTTTTGCAATTCAGTTCTGTTATAAAAAATCTTTCCATTATCGCCTTTGAATTTATGCAGAAGGCTGTCGGCAGCATATTCGTTCAACAAGGTCACGATTTCATCATACCCCCTGTCATGTGCAATTGTTTGCAGCGTATCCTGGAAAGGGTATGTCCTGTAATCGGGGTTGTGTGCTCCATTTTTCAACAGATAGGTAACCAAACTCAAATGCCCTTCACGAACAGCGAAATGAATGAGCGGGGTGTAATTGTATTGGGCATAAATTAGCTCAGGGCATTTGTCAACCATTTTCTTCACGGTGTCCAAGTCGCCATTTTTACTTGCAACCAAAACTTGCCACACTTTTGTCGTAGTGGATATAACACCATGAGAAAGTTCCATTGGCAAGTTTAACTTCAATTCATTTGGTTGTATCATGTTTTAAATTTTAGACCTATGAGGTTTTTAAAAATTCTCCCCACCTCATTCGTGGCTTTGCTGATATTATTAAATGGGTATCATTTCAAATTCTTAACATACTCTCCCCACTTCTGTATTGCATCCCTTGCCGAAGCTTTTGCATTTTGCTGATGATCAACATGGGGAGTGATAGCAGCATACCATGTTAATCCGTTTGGTGTATTTTGCTGAAGAGATTGCTTCATTGCCTCAAGTCCGCCTCTGATGTTTTCTGTTTCATTGGCTCCCACACTTAAATAGATAAATGAATTGAATTGCTGTTTGGAAGACAGGAACTCGGAAGCGCGGGACACCAAAAGATTATCCTGCCTCCACAACGGAGTGCTAAAACAAAATCTGCCCGCGAAAAGATCGGGCTTGAGAATCAGAGAATACAGTACAAGCAAGCCGCCTCTTGAGTTACCCGCAAATGAACGTAATTCGGATGCTCCATATTTTTCTGCTATAAATGGAATAAGCTCAGATTCCATAAATGACAGGAAAGTATCAGCGGTACCCACAGGACTATCCGGATTATTTGGATCAGTAAGCATAAAGGGAGGGACCAATTGAAATGTCCTGTTCGCGGCTGTCATGTTAGGGATACCAACAATAATTGTTTGAGGAACAAGGCCAAGCAAAGACAAACTGTCGAATTCGTCAGCGATATGCTGGTCTTGAGAGCTGCCGTCAAGAACGTACATAACAGGGTATTTCCTGCCGGGATCATAATTGCGGGGCAAATGAATGATAAGTCCACGGTCTTGCTCCAGTATTTCCGAGTGAAACCTGACCCGGACAATACTGTCGGCCACAGAAGCCTGTTGCGCAAAAGCAAAGGAAACTGTAAACAGGCTTATCTCCAATGTTAGCAGTGTGACGTATAACTGATGTTTCATTTTTAACAGGATTGGTGATATTTTCTTTTTTCTTAATTGCACAAATGGAAATTCACGAATCCGCAGAGGGCCTCCCGAAAAACAGGACATATCCATCGGCATCTTCTATTTCAAAACCTCTTAGATTATCACTATTGTTATGGATAGGTTTGCTGAATGTTACACCATTTGAACGATATTCCTCAAACAACGTGTCCGGTTCAGCCGCAGAAATATAAGCATCCGAGGGCGCCCATTCGTGTCGCGTACGATTAGGAATGGGTTTTATATCCGGAGCAACTGCCTTAAGCATAATGGAAACAGTGTCGCGGCCAACAATAGCCCAATACGGGTTTTCGTCCGGACCCATATACCGGATTTCAAACCCAAGCTTATCAACATAGAATGAAACTGAAATTTTCAAGTCCGCAACAATAAAACAAGGCATGACGTACATGAGGTTTTTCATGGTTTACAGTTTTTTAGATCTATGAGGTTTTGAAAAGTAGTAGTACATTATAAAATTATTTTCTGTTGTCCATGATAATACTTAATGCAGTATCCAATACATTATCACGCAAGCCAATGAAATGTTCCGGAACGTGGTACAATATTCTATCCGGCTCAACACCATTACCGTCAAAGAGTTTTCCGTTAGACTGAAATGATGCCATTGAGCTAAGTGTCATCCGTATATTGGTTGATCCTAACTCAAAGCTCTCGCTTGCACCACTGCCTCCTCCACTTGGAGAGCCAAGCAGTGTGACATTCTTCATTCCTTTCAGGCCAGCAAGAAATATGTCAGTTGCACTAAAACACTTTGAATTCATCAAAACAACAACAGGCTTGTTGAAATGATATATTTCTGAATCCGGGCTTCGGTGAAGTACCATATAATGCCATTGACTGAACTGTTTAGGTGGCAGCTCCCATTCCGGATGGAACGTTTTTTTAAATGACTTGATTGCAGCTTTATCTTCCAATGTCCAACCTTCATGTTCTTCCGGAAACATAAAATGCCCTCCGGCAAGATGATCTTTTTTTCTTGAGGGATGGATTCGATAAGCTGCTGCTGTAAAAACGCGCGGAGGATCAGTGGACGAAGCAAGGTAAGCGTAAACTAAATTAAGGGCATCGCGATCTCCTCCATCATTATCACGAACATCGATAATTAAACCATCAGCGTTGCGGAATTTCGGCATCCACAAATTGATCTCATTGGTGGATGACTCCTTCTGCATATTCGGCAACCTTAAATAACCTATATTACTGGATAATAACATCGAGTTTGATTTCGGCCATACTCCAAATGAAGGTGGCGTCTTAGCTGTCGCTAACCTGATCACTCTGAACTCCTTTTCTGATATGTTAGTCAGTTCGATTTCCACAGAATCACTAATGGGTAAATTCATCACTTCGCGCCAATAGTCAAGCCTGACAAGAAATCGAACCACGCACCTGTGCTTGACCCATTGGGGTGATCCTTTGGGCACTCTGGTGGATATATGTTTGCACCAATCTTCTATTGGCCTTCCGTCTATTTTCTTCAGGAAGGGGAAGTCTTCAATCAGAAAAGCATTTCTGTCCGGATGAGTGGCAATAAAATGATCGCCTTCAACTTCTATGAGAAATGGCAGACATCCTCCTTGTGGCCAGGTGTAGCCACGAACACGGGAATGTCCATCAATGCCCAGCGCAATAATCTTTTCAATTTCAATGCCGAATTCATCTTTCGATAATCCCACTTTAATCTTTTGACGAAGGCTGTCAATAGGTTCTGCATAATCGGCATTGTTTGCAAAACGATAAGACCACCGATCATTCAAATAGGTTTCAAAAGAATCGAGTGCCACAAGCATATCATGACGATATCCTGCAGATTTATCAGTCTGCGATTTGTCTGAATTGCAAGCAGTCCAGCTTAATCCGATTAGCAGAAAATAAAGGGTCAATTTCATGAGATTAAAATTCAGTGTTATTTTTTTAGACCTATGAGATTTCAAAAACCTCATAGGTCTATTTACAAACATAGTTATTTGACAAATACGAAACAAATATTATCTTCACGCCATGAAAGGAACAAATCTCGGTGAATTTGAAGAGCTTGTATTGCTTGTGGTGGGCGTGCTGTTTGATGAGGCATACGGTGTGGCCATCCAGGAAGAACTGGAGCAACGGTGCAACCGGAAGGCTACACTCAGCACCATCCACGTAGCCCTGCACCGGCTGGAAGAAAAAGGATACCTCGAATCGCGCTTCGATGGCGCTACCCCCGAACGGGGCGGACGAAGAAAGCTGCTATTCCGGGTAACCAAATCGGGTCAGAAATCGCTGGCTCACGCAAAAGAAATGCGCAATGAATTGTGGCGTGCCATTCCCAAAACTGCATTCAGCTTATGAAAAACGATCTCCCTGAAATCAATTCTCCCAAGTGGGTGAGGAAACTTCTGGCGATGTTTCTTGATAACCGCGTGCTGGAAGCTTCGTTAGGCGACTTGGAAGAAAAATTTAATTCAAGGATACGCGGCAATTTCCCGCGCTGGAAAGCGAAGTTCTTCTTTGTCGTTGAGGCGCTCGGGTTTTTAAAAATGGCTAGACTTCCGCAGAGTGTATCCATGCAAACAACAACCAATATGATTAGTCATACTTTTCTTTTCTTCGGTCGGCTTGTACGCAAAGATCTCGGCTATTACCTCGTGTCGCTGTTAGGACTTGCGTTGAGCCTCACTTCTTTTATCCTCATCATGCTGTTTATCCACGATGAGTTTTCTTACGACCAGTTTCACGAAAAGAAAGACCGGCTCTACCGGCTGACCACACACCTGAAGCTGAGTGATGTAGAGTATAATATGGTTACCTCGCCTTTTCCTGCGGCAGAGGCTATTCAATCCGAAATCCCGGAAGTTGAATATGCCGTTCGCATTTTTCGACAAGAGATCGAGTTTTCCCTCAATGAAAAAAAGTTTTCGGAGCGTATTATCATGGCCGATGAACATTTCTTTGACTTGTTTTCCTTTTCATGGCTTACGGGTGATAAGCAAACAGCCCTGAATGTACCGGCCAGCATCATCCTCACGGAATCTATGGCCAGGAAATACTTCGGAACAGAAGATCCGTTGGGTAAAACTCTGCTGGCGTATGATCAGCCGCTCACGGTTACCGGGGTGATGAAAGATGTTCCTGAACAATCACATCTTCGGTTTAACGCAATCGTGCCACTTGCCTATCAACTTGGCATCTGGAAAAGTCGAACCGGGCTTGAAGGACGCGAAAACAAATGGTTCTGGATTGGCGCCTACACGTATGTGCTTTTACGGAATACGGCTTCACCGGGAGAGGCAGAAGCCAAGCTCCCGTTGGTCGTTAATAAATATTTTCCCGACCGTTACAAACAAGATGGAGCGTTTCACTTGCAGGCCATTAGTGATATTCACCTCACCGCAGGTCTGAGCAACGAGATGGAACCGGGCGGCAACATGCTGTACGTGAAACTTTTTTCTGTTGTAGCGTTTGTCATCATGATCGTTTCTGCCATTAACATCATCAACCTTTCCAGCTTTAAGATCGGCAGCCGTATGCGGGAAGTGGGTATCCGCAAGTTTCTCGGGCAAAATGCCGCGCGGATTATTACACAGCTTTCCTTTGAAAGCCTGCTGATTGGATTACTGGCCTTTAGCCTGGCCATCTTGTTGTGCTTCGTTGCCCTTCCTTTCTTCAACGATCTTGTTCAGAAAAACTTTGACCTTCTGTCAGCCCCCCGCATGGTTATTGGTGCTACTCTGGCAATCATTATTGCCATCTGCCTTATGGCCGTGATCCGTCCTGCCATGCGCTATGCCACGCAACCATCGCGCTACCTCTTGTCGCAAAAAGAAGGAAACCGTAGTCATGCTGGAGAGCGGAACGTATTGATCGGGTTACAGGTATGCTTTTCATTTGTGCTGCTCGTTTTTTCGTTTATCGTCAGCAGCCAGATTGATTTTTTTAAGAACAAAGATTTAGGCTTCGATAAGCAGAATGTCGTGCTGGTGGAATTGAACGAAGATATTTACAGTCACGAGGAAGCATTCAAGCATGAACTGAAGAAAAACGACCTCGTCATAGAAGTAAGCGGAGGCGCTGTGCCCGGTGGCGCACATAACGGCTGGCGGTTTGTGCCTGAAGGTGGCTCGGAAGAAAGACCTTTCCTGTTTCCACTGGCTTGGGTGGATCACGACTACCTGGGCACACTGAAGATAAAGCTCCTGGCAGGAGAAAACTTCAAGCCGTATGCTTCCTATGAAAAAGATACCCTGTGGCCTTTTCTCATTAACAAAAGAGCGGCTATTGAATTGGGTTGGGCAGACGATCCAATAAACAAAAGAATGAAGGTGTTCGCTGCCGGCACTACCGACATCATGGCCGAAGGCAGGGTGATTGGTATGATGGAAGATTATAATTTTGAATCCCTGCATAAGCCGGTAAAGCCGGTGATTCTTACCGTAAGCCCGGGGTTCGGCACTGCGCTGATCCGTACGTCCGGTCATTCCTTTGAGGAAGCGATTGCGCACATTGGCGACACGTGGAAGAAATTTTCAAACAAGCCCTTTGTCTATGAACTGCTCGATAAAAAGATGGACAAGCTCTATACCAATGAAGCCAGATTAAGTAACCTGATTCTTTTCTTTACTTCCATCGCACTGTATCTTACCTGTTACGGCCTGTTTGCCATGAGTTCTTTGCTGTTCAGCAGTCGGCTGAAAGAAGTAGCTATCCGTAAAGTTTTCGGGGCTGACCAACTGGCGATTATTAAACAATTCTATTCGCGCTATGCTGTGTTTAACCTGACAGCGATCATTGTCGGGTTGCCTGCTGCCATTTATTTAGGAAACCTTTGGCTGGAAACTTTTCAGTACAGGATTGGGTTGGATGTTTCTTTTTTCGTGAAGGCAGGCATTTGTGTCCTCGTTATCGGGTTGCTTTCTGTAAGTTACTATCTGTTAAAAGTGGCCTTCAGTAATCCGGTGAGGTTTTTGAGGAACGAGTAATAGAATATAAGTCAGATCGAATCAAAAAATTCACATCCATATTACCCTTTCAGGGCGACCCGTTTCTTTCTTTCTGAATATATAATTTAGTCAGCCCCGTCTTTAATATTATATCTGATTTTTATGAGTTAGGCCGCCCGAAAAACAACACATATCCATCGGCATCAGCTATTTCAAATCCCCGCAAACCATCATCGTTGTCCATTAGTGGTTGAAAAAAGCTGACATTGCGCAACGAAAATTCTGCTGCAAGTGCATCAGGATCCGGTACATGGAGGTAAGCATCCCAGCGTGCAATGCCTTTTTTGATATCTCGCGTGTAGTTCGGCACCGGGTCGACACCAACTTCCTTCAGCATGATCATCGCGGCACCCCGTTGGACAATGCCGAAGAAGATATCGTCTTCACTGGGCCCTTGAAACGTGATGTCAAACCCAAGCCGATCGTGATAAAACGACAAGGCTACGGGAACATTCTTTACGATGAAGAATGGTGCAATGCCTGAGATTTCTGTTTTAGCCATACGAGTATCCTGTTTTGAATTTAGTATCATCTTTATACCTATGAGTTTTTTTAAAAAATCGTAGGTCATTAAAAAACTTATTCTACAAAAGCAATGATATTACCGTCCGGGTCTGCCACATAAAACTCTTTTCCGTAAGGCATGACACGTAATGGCTGGATTATTTCGACAGGCTTGCTTAACAGTTCTTCATATACCCCTTCAATCCCGTCAACCGAAAAGAGAATATCCAAGTCTTCATTGCTTCGCCTGTCTTTTCTTTCTTCAACGCATTTAAGGTGTATGGAGCATCCATCTTTAATAATTCCCACGTAAAAATCTTCGTAACGAAAGTCTATATCGAAGCCCAATTTCTCCGTATAGAACGCTATGGAGCGCTCAATGTCAGCAACAAGAAGTTGCGCGCTCATGTTTTTAATTCTGAAATTTTTAGTTGTATTCATAGTATTTTATGTTACAATCATTCATGGATGCGGAACAGGCTGGCCGAAAACCAATTCATAACCGTTGTTGTCAAGAATGGAAAAATCCCGCATATAGTATTCCCGGTCGCACAACGGTGTCTCTACATTCACTTTATCGTTTACTTTACTCCATAGCTCATCCACATTGTTCACTGTAATGTACAAGCTGCCGGTAAGCATGGGTTTCGGAAAAAATTCTTCCAGACCATCGGGATCTTTGCAATCATCTGGATCGTCCTGCGGCACTACGAACATGATTTCAACATGCTCTCGCGAGAGCGAAACAAAATTGGGAAAATTGCTGCGTGCCTTAAATCCCAGCACGGTGGTATAAAATGCAATAGTTTCGTTGAGGTCTTTCGTCCAAAGGATCGGGCTCAGGTGCTTCAAAGTACTATCCATAGTTTTTAAATTAATTTACTTCAGACCTATAAGGTTTTTAAAACCTTATAGGTCTGGTGCTGTTTCATGTTTTCCACTGGAAGCAAATTCCATAACCGTCAGGGTCGTGGAGATACAGTTGCTTCATGCCGTAAGGAGCCACTTGAGGCGGATCGCATTTCAATCCCTTGCCCACCAACTCATGATATGCAGCATCCACATCCGGGCATCCCAAGTAGAGTACAGTGTCGTCATGTGCTTTCATCCGCGATGCTTCCGGGTGTCGCGGTCTGTCAGGCATTTCATATTGCGTGTTCAGCATCAGATTCAGATCGCCCCGCGTCAGCCATACCCAGCCCACGTCATCCGGCTCACCGGCACTTTCATGAATTTCAAACCCGAGTATGTCCACATAAAATTTCAGCGATTCTTTCATATCGAATACCATGAGCATGGGGCATAGGTATTGAATTTCCATATACATTTTATTTGATTTCCTGCCCGAACATGATCCGGTGTCCGTCAATGGTACGGATTGAAAATTCCCGTTGTCCCCATGGTTTGTCTTCAATTTCACTCAATATTTCGACATTCCCTGAGCGATACTCCTGGTATAGTATATCAATATTTTCCATGTCAATATAAGCAAACCAGGAGTGATTTACGGTCTCAAAAGCTGACCGGTCATCGGGGCATTCTCCGAGCATAACCACAAATTTTTCGCGGTAAAGCAAATGCCAGCCTCCTTCGCACCACACCGACCTGAAACCAAGCTTGCTTTGATAGAAGTCGGCTGATTTTGCCAGGTCTTTAACAGCCAGCACGTAACGCGTTCCGGTGATCTTCGTCTTATGATTCATACATCAATTTCAGCTAATAACAGGAAAGTTAAAAATGGTATATGACAGAATGCAGGAAAATCTACGTAAAGAAGCATTCCGTCATGAAGTATCGGAGCGAGCATCACGTTTGAATATTTGTGTAGATTGCGATATGAGTAATATTAAACTCTTTGAGAGTAAACAGATAAGAACCGTTTGGAATGAGGCCGATGAAAAATGGTATTTCGTGGTGGAAGATGTTGTAGCTGTATTAACGGACAGTAAAGACCCCAAGCAATATATCAAACGGATGAGGCAGAGGGATCAAGAGCTTGCCAAAGGGTGGGTACAATTTGTACCCACCCTTATGGTGGACACACCTGGGGGGAAGCAAAAAATGGGCTGTGCCAATGCAAAAGGACTTTTACGCATCATTCAGTCAATCCCTTCGCCTAAGGCCGAGCCGTTCAAACTTTGGTTGGCACAAGTCGGTTCAGACAGGTTAGACGAAATTGAAAATCCCGAATTGGCAACCCAAAGGACAAGGGAACTATATAAACTTAAAGGTTATCCTGACGATTGGATTGAAAAGCGTATGCGAAGCATCGCCATTCGTGAAGAGCTGACCGAAGAATGGAAAAACAGGGGCGTAAAAGAACAAATGGAATACGCTATCCTGACAGCAGAAATATCAAAAGCAACATTCGGTTTAACACCTTCTGAATACAAAAAAGTGAAAGGACTGAAAAGCCAAAACCTGCGTGATCATATGACGGATTTGGAACTAATCTTTTCTATGCTTGGTGAAGCCTCAACAACTGCTATCGTAAAAACACAAAACCCGAAAGGTTTTTTGGAAAACAAAAAAGCAGCGAAACAAGGCGGATCAGTAGCAGGAAACGCAAGGCGTGAATTGGAAAGCAAAACAGGCGAAAAAATTGTGTCATCTGAAAACCACTTGCTCGAAACCTCAAACCTAAAGGTCAGCAAGGCAGGAAAAAAAGAACTGAAAAAAGGCAGGAGAAAATAAATGACTCATAACAGGATATGACAGAAAGTAGGGATCCCTGCATCAGCAGGCATTCTGTCATGAAAACGTGCAGCCTCGCGTAATAGTTTTTGATGTACCCATGCACATTCAATAATTTTACGACCGTCCAGCTTTATCTTGAAAACCACCTTATTCAATAAATACGCCTTTCACCTGCTTTACCCGGTAGTGTATATCGGCTTCCTGCTTCATGACAAGCAATGGTATTCGCGCAACAACGACTGGCTTACCTATCTTCCCACGTTCGTTACGCACCTGGCGTTGATGTTCATTCTGGTCTATTTCAATACGCTGGTGCTGATTCCGCGATGGTTGCTGAAAGGCAAGGTGATAATGTATGCTACAGGAATTTTGCTTACCATAGCCGCATACACTTTTTTGCGAAGCCTTTATACCCAATACAGCTTTTACTGGCTGTTCGACCTTCCTGAACCCGAACCCATAACAAATTTTCTCTGGCTCAGCTTTGTATATGGAATCTGGTTTACCGTGATCTCTTCGATGCTCTACATCACGCAGAACTGGTATGAGCAGAAGCAACGGGTAAAAGCGGCTGAAATCGATCAGCTTCAAACGGAGTTGAAATATTTACGGGCACAGATGAACCCGCATTTTCTGTTCAACGGGCTGAATACCATCTATGGTTCTATTGACAGGAGCAATCTACAGGCGCGGGAAATATTGCTGCAATTTTCCGATCTTCTTCGCTATACTATTTATGAAGCGGACACGGACTTCGTGCTGATGGAAAAGGAAGTAAAGCATCTTGAAAATTATGTTGCACTGCAAAAGGCGAGAAGCAATGCCAACGTGAGGATTGACCTGAGTGTGAGCGTGAAAGACGCACAGGTTCCGGTGGCGCCCATGCTGTTTATGCCCCTGCTGGAAAATGCATTTAAATTTGTAACGCGCGATGACAGAAGTGATAACCATGTGCTCATTTCGCTGAGCCAGTCGGGTAATACGATTCAATTCAGTTGTAGTAATTCGTACGACACGGAACCGCACGAAGAAGGCGGAATAGGACTTGTAAACATTAAACGGAGGCTCGACCTGCTGTACCGGGAAAAGCATCGGCTTGCCATTGAAAAAACGGACACAGACTATACGGTTAACCTGACGCTTGTTGTATGAAGAAAATCCGGTGCCTAATTGTGGAAGATGAACCTATCGCACGCAAGATTATCCGCGAGTTCATCGCACAGGTTGATTACCTGGAGCTGGCCGGTGAATGTGAAAATGCCGTTAAAGCAGAAGCATTTTTGCAGCAGCACGAGGCTGATATTCTCTTCCTGGATATTGAAATGCCGAAGCTGTCGGGCGTGGAATATCTCCGGAATGGAAAGGTAAAACCATTGGTGATCATCACCACGGCTTACCCGGAATATGCGCTTGAAGGATATGAGCTGGATGTGATCGATTATCTTCTTAAGCCAATCGCCTTTGCCCGCTTCCTGAAAGCCGTTCAGAAAGCCAGCAATATTATAACCTCGCGTGCTGCTGCAAACCCCGATCCTGACATCCTGTTTGTGCGTTGCGACAACCGGCTGGAAAAAATCAGCCTGCCGGATGTGCTGTACTTTGAAAGCTCCGGCAACTACGTGTCCATCGTGTTCCCCGGAAAAAAGCTGCTTGCTTACCTCACCCTGAAAAGCCTTGAAGAGCAACTGCCACGCAACCGGTTCATTAAAGTACACCGGTCGTTTATGATAAACTTCTCAAAAGTTGAAAAGATAGAAGACAACCAGGTTACAGTCGGGGATAAGCAGGTGCCCGTCAGCCGCAGCTATGCGGATGAATTAAACAAGGCGATCAGCATCCGGCTTTTGAAGCGCAGAGATTGATAAGCAGGCTTGTATTCCCCTGTTCGACATCTGTGATGTCGAACAACAGATAATAAAGATTTACACTCCGCTATTAGTAAGGCTACAATTCCAAAAGCCCCCTTCTCGTTCCGTAAAAATCGCAACAACTGCCAAGCAAATACTCCTCTTCTTTTTCAACAATACCGGCCCTTACGGGGTTACAGTGAATATAATCAACATCCACCCACTGATGCACGGTAAATGTAACAAAGTAAACTCCGTGCTGATCATAAACGCGGTAGGCAAACCCATGCATGAAAGTTACGGATTTTGTGGATTAGAAATCGAATTTATCAGGGTTCGACATTACAAATGTCAAACAGAATTGTTACGTCAAAAAAGAATACTTCAAATTCACCAATCACCCCACCATTGTACATGCACAATGGTGGCAGCAGTGTGGCCGACTTCTCTCTTTATTCGAAGCCGTTATCAACTTGTACTATCCTCAAGGGCTGCTAAATATTTTTTATACAATTCTATAAAAACTTTGTCTATAAGCACTAAAATAGAAAAATAAACAAAGTAGTTTTCGTATTTATATTCATCGCTCATCAATGTTTTTAGTGTCGGCAAATTTTGTTGATATGAATGTGTGTTATGAGCGATTCTATTCCGATGATTATACAATACTTCATACTTGTCTTGCAAAACATTTTCAAACAGGTTAGTTTTTCCCTTATCATTTTTGTAAGCAAAATGTTCGGGTTTAAAAATAGATTTATTATCAACAAACCAGATAAAACTATTTTGAGCCCATATTGATAGGTTCGATTTTTCAAATACATTTTTAACGTATAAAATTGTATCATTTAAAATCTTTTTAGTGTCAATATCAATATCAAATTTTGGATTATACTTTTGTATTTGAGCAGTTAGCCGTTTATATATTTTGTTCTTATCATCATACGATGAGCATTCGCCTAATCTATCGTCATTTGCTAACAGCGTTCGCCTATATTCATAATCAACAGTAGCTAATTCCCAAGTAACACATTTCATCTTTTGTTCTTGAAATCCAGTCATTTTTAAGAAAACTGATTGCATAACATAATCACACAATGGAGAGGTTTCTATACCACTACCTATTCCAGCACTTGCCGACACCACATCTTTTAAAATGTCAGTTATAGGTGATATAATGAAATCAGTATGATTACGCATTTTGAGGTGTTCTTATATTTTTATAGACATTAAGAGATGCACTAATACGTGATTTTAAATATTTTAATGCGTGTGGATTGTCTTTATGATTTTCTTCATTTCTTAATTCATTGATTTTAGTATTCAATTGATTCTTCAAATCTTCTTTTCTTGTTTCGTCTAATTGATTATCCAAAAATATTATTTCATTCACTAATCCAAAGAAATACATATCCATTTCAATAATTGAAGCGAATGATTTCGGGATTTCTAATTGAGAAATTACATTTTTTAGTTTTTCAATTCTCTCATTACTGTATGGTATCGTGGGGTATGATACATCAAACTTTAATTTATTATTGGGGTTGTCATCAACTACTGCTGTAATATACTCATGATAGTAATTTTCATTTTTCTCCCAGTCTCTACCACCATATTTTAGTAGAGTAGAATTGTTGCCTTTATACTGAGAAAGGATAGAAAGATATTTTATAAAATCTATCAAACCACTTTCTTTACTACTTGTTTCTACTTTTGTACTGTCTAAAAACTCAGGAACAAAGAAATTTTTCAAATCCTCTTTCAAGAAATACAACGATTTTCTGTTCTCTAAACGAGTTAGTTTTGTTCCTCCAATATTTATGTTCCGAAATATGTCTGAATAAAATTTCGATTGAGCGTCTTCATTTACATCATTATTCGGTTTTATATAGGCAAATCCAAGAAAATGTTCATTAAACCAATTTTTGTCTTTTTCATTATCAAGCAATTTTTTGTAAAAGGAACTTTCTAATTCTTGTGAATTTATTTTTTTATCCTTGATGATTTCCCTGAAATTCCACCTTATCATTTTAAGTTTCTCATCAACAACATCGTCCTCGTTGTCGGTTATATCATCAGCCACTTGTTCTATCTCTGTATTAGGTTTTTGAGAGATATATTCTTTTGTGTCAATGTATTTGTTGATTTCTGCGAAAAGAATAGAAGTTAATCGTTGTTGTCCGTCAAGTATATAGTTTTTCCATTCATTATTCTTTTTGACTGCACCAATGATAATAGGTGGAATGAATTGGTTATTATCTAAGGTTTTGATTAAGTTTTCTATTTGTCCTTTATCCCAAACAAAGGAACGTTGATACCACGGCAATACAATATTTTCTTTCAGTATTAAATCTATCCAGTGCCTTAAAGAATATTCACCATAATAAACTCTTTTATCCATAATATAAATTTACTTGTATAGTGTCTTGATTAGTAATTGCTTTTGCCTGAGTCACATTACTACCAACCTTGGCTATAAGAAATCCATGTCCAATATCCCTTTAATAAAGGTACTGCTTTCTTATCAACCAGCCTCAAAGCTCTCCCCCACATTCCTTCATCTTTCCCCTTCTCCCATTCCCTTCCCCTTCGTATTTTTGTGCTTACGCTCACCACTATGATCGTTTTCTTTCGCGCCCCGGGCGCAACACGCTATGCCGTAAGCACTTCGCAACCTTTTGGTAGTCAAGACTATGAAAAACTAATCTGGCTTTTTGGCGGAGGCAGGCCCCTGGAAGAAAAGTCCCTTTCCGGCTATTTCATCGGCCCGCGCAAGGAAATGATTACTCCGTGGAGCACCAACGCGGTAGAGATCACCCAAACTATGGGCATTGCCGGCATACTTCGGATAGAGGAGTTTACCGAAGCCACCGAAAGCGCCCCGCACGACCGGATGCTGCAACGCTTATACAATGGCCTCGACCAGGAGTTGTTCACCATCCGGCATACACCCGAGCCCATTGTAGAGATTGATGACATCAAAGCCTACAATGAAAAAGAAGGGCTTGCTCTTAGCGAGGAAGAGATCGACTACCTGGACGATGTAAGCTGGAAGCTGGGGCGCAAGCTTACCGATAGCGAGGTGTTCGGCTTCTCGCAGGTAAACAGCGAGCATTGCCGCCATAAAATTTTCAACGGCACCTTTATTATAGACGGGCAGGAGAAAGCATCCACGCTCTTTCAGCTCATCAAAAAAACATCCAAAGAAAACCCGAATTATTTAGTATCGGCATACAAAGACAACGTGGCGTTTATCAAAGGCCCCAAAGCGGAGCAGTTCGCCCCGGCTTCTGGCGATAAGCCCGATTACTTTAAGGTTGAAGATTTTGATTCTGTGATCTCGCTTAAAGCGGAAACGCACAACTTCCCTACCACGGTTGAGCCTTTCAACGGGGCGGCTACCGGTGGCGGTGGCGAGATACGCGACCGGTTAGCCGGTGGCAAAGGTTCTATACCGTTAGCCGGAACAGCCGTTTACATTACTTCGTATCCGCGTTTGGAAGATGGTCGCCCGTGGGAGAAAAAGTTTGAAGCCCGTGAGTGGCTGTATCACAACCCGGCTGAGATTTTAATTAAAGCATCGGACGGGGCCAGCGATTTCGGGAACAAGTTCGGCCAGCCGTTGATTGGCGGCAGCGTGCTCACGTTCGAGCATTTTGAGCACAACAAAAAATTCGGGTTCGATAAAGTGATCATGCTGGCCGGTGGCGTGGGCTATGGAAAAGAAAAAGACAGCAAGAAAGAATCGTTGCAAGCGGGCGATAAAATTATTTTGTTAGGTGGCGATAATTACCGCATCGGTATGGGCGGTGCGGCTGTATCATCTGTAATCACGGGCGAGTTTGCCAATGCATTGGAGCTTAATGCCGTGCAGCGTTCCAATCCCGAAATGCAAAAGCGCGTCATGAATGCTATCCGTGCGCTGGTGGAATCGGCAAGCAACCCGATCGTTTCCATTCACGATCACGGTGCCGGTGGTCATTTGAATTGCTTTTCGGAATTGCTTGAGGAAACAGGCGGTACTATTGAAATAGATCAACTACCGGTGGGCGATCCTACCCTTTCGGATAAAGAGATCATCAGCAACGAATCGCAGGAGCGCATGGGGCTTGCCATGCGCGAGAAAGATGTTGACACACTGAAACGTGCTGCCGAACGCGAACGCGCACCCATGTATATAGTGGGCACCGCCACAGGCGATAAGCAGTTTAAGTTTGTTGACAATAAAAAGAATACAAAGCCGGTAGCGCTGGCCATGAGCCACCTGTTCGGCTCATCACCCAAAACTATTCTGCAGGATAAAACAACCACACTCGCTTACGCGGATGTTGCTTATGATGTTAAGCAGCTTACCGCATACCTGGAACAAGTGTTACAGTTGGAAGCGGTAGCGTGCAAGGATTGGTTAACCAACAAGGTAGATCGTTCGGTAACGGGTCGTGTGGCTACACAACAAACCTGCGGACAAATTCAACTGCCGCTTAACAATGTTTCGGTGATGGCGCTGGACTTTACCGGCAACAAAGGCATTGCCACCGGTATTGGCCATGCACCGGGCGCTGCATTAGTTAACCCGGCAGCCGGAAGCAAGCTGGCTATTGCCGAATCTTTATTGAACATTATCTGGGCTCCGTTAACGTATGGATTGAAGGGTGTTTCGCTTAGCGCGAACTGGATGTGGCCTGCTAAAAATGAAGGCGAGAATGCGCGGTTGTATGCTGCCGTAGAAGCGGTGAGCGATTTTGCCTGCAAGCTGGGCATTAACATTCCTACCGGGAAAGATTCGCTTTCCATGACGCAGAAATACCCGAACGGTGAAGTGGTCTATTCACCGGGTACGGTAATCATCTCCGCAGTTGCGGAAGTAAGCGATATTCGTAAAACGGTTTCGCCTGCCTTACAACCGGTAACAGGATCAAAAATTATTTACATCGATTTCTCAAAAGATAATTTTCAATTAGGCGGCAGCAGCTTTGCACAGGTTGTGAATCAATTAGGCACAACTGCCCCCACTGTTACGGATGAAAAATATTTTATTGCAGCTTTTGAAGCGGTTCAGCAGTTGATCAAGCAAGGCTTTGTATTAGCGGGACACGATATTTCAGCCGGTGGGTTGATCACTGCTTTGCTGGAAATGTGTTTCCCTACTCCGGGCACAGGTATAAACATCAGTGTAAGCGAATTGGGTAATGACCTGGTTAAAGTGCTCTTTGCGGAAAACCCGGGAATTGTATTGCAGGTTTCCAGGGCAGAATCAGCACAACAGATTCTAAAGCAACACCAGGTTGAATATACTGTTCTTGGCGAGGTAACGGCTAATCGACAAGTGACAATTGACAATCTACAATTGTCAATTGATTCGCTGAGAGAAAAATGGTTTCATACTTCTTACCTGCTGGATTCCCTGCAACGCACCAAAGGTCATGCGGAGCTGCGCAGGGATAACATCTTTAACCAGCCATTGGAATTTCGTTTTCCGGCAAACTTTAAAGGAAGCTTTGAATCTTTTGACATCGATCCGAAACGCAGAAAAGCAAGCGGCATAAAAGCCGCCATCATTCGCGAAAAAGGTGTAAATGGCGATCGTGAAATGGCGTACGCACTTTACCTGGCCGGCTTCGATGTAAAAGATGTGCACATGACCGACCTGATGACGGGTCGCGAAGATTTAAGCGAAGTAAACCTGATCGTTTTTGTGGGCGGGTTCTCTAACTCCGATGTGTTGGGTTCGGCCAAAGGCTGGGCCGGTGCTTTCTTATACAACCCGAAAGCAAAAGCCGCATTGGATAGTTTCTACAATCGCAAAGACACGTTAAGCTTAGGCGTATGCAACGGTTGCCAGCTTATGATGGAGCTTGGTTTAATCAATCGCGAAGTGGAAATGAGCGCACATCCTAAAATGCGCCACAATGGTTCGGGTAAGTTTGAATCTGCTTTTATCAGCATCAGCATACCTAAAAACAATTCGGTTATGCTGAGCAGCTATGAAGGCACTACACTCGGTGTTTGGGTAGCGCATGGTGAAGGCCGGTTCGATTTAAAAAATCATCACAGCTACCCGGTAGCCGCCACTTACACTTATCTTCAATACCCGGGCAACCCGAATGATTCCGATTCTTCGGTGGCAGCATTATGCTCAGCCGATGGACGTCATCTTGCCATTATGCCGCACATCGAACGCTCGCTGTTCCCGTGGAACTGGGGCTACTATCCGCACGAGCGTAAACAAGACGAGGTCGGCCCGTGGATTGAAGCGTTTGTAAATGCAAGGGAGTGGGTGAAGAAGGTTGTTA
>JAHCHY010000012.1 GCA_026129485.1 Cyclobacteriaceae bacterium | reverse complement strand
CATTAAGAAAACGGGTCTGTTACTGTAGAATAAGCTCTTCCGTTACGACCGGATTGCCCTGATTCACCCACTCATTCATTCCGGCTGAGTAGTTCTTAACATTTTTAAATCCATGCTTCGCCAGGAATGAATATGCAATTGCGGTACGATCACCACCCTGGCAATGAATTACAACTTGCTTGTCTTTACTTAATTTATCCAGGTTATCACCCAACGTACCTACAAAAATATTTTCGGCACCTTTAATGTGGCCGGCCTTGTATTCGGCTTCCCCGCGCACGTCTACCAGCTGAATGTTATTAGTGGTGTAAAGCCGCTTGAACTCATCTAATGAAATTACCTCGCTTGTTTCTAACCCTTTGCCCTGTTCCGTCCACACGTTCACA
Organism: Cyclobacteriaceae bacterium; assembly: GCA_026129485.1. Taxonomy (GTDB): domain Bacteria; phylum Bacteroidota; class Bacteroidia; order Cytophagales; family Cyclobacteriaceae; genus ELB16-189. Next base: position 136,308 of record JAHCHY010000012.1, on the reverse strand, counting down.
TTATCAACATAACCGTAAACATTATCCAAACCTATCCGCATCAGCTTGCGTGTTACATCTTCCAGCTGGTTATCCGGTACCAGCAGCATAAAGGGTTCTTCGTAATTTAAAAACCAGCCGGCCCAGGTAGCAAAAGAATTATTACCCTGAATATTAATGCTGCCCGGGATAAATCCTGCTGAAAAATCTGCCTTGTTGCGTGTATCGATCAGCTTTATTCCTTTATCAAGCGCTTGCTTAAATTCTTCTGCCGAAAGCTTTTTCAACTTGGGAACCTCCGTTAGTAATGGCCGTTCAACTTTGTTGAGCTTCTTCATCATGGCAAAGTATTTAGGCGGTTCAGGCTGATCCTCTAAAAGATACTTTACAAATCCATTTTCATTACCGGTATATTGAAATGCCCAGTTACGCACTTTCTCATAGCCAACCGTTGAGCTGGGAACGGCACCCAACGCTTTGCCACAGGCAGAACCCGCACCGTGGCCGGGCCACACCTGAATATGATCCGGCAGCGCATTGAATTTTTCAATGGACTTATACATCTCTTTGGCGCCAGCCTCTTTTGTGCCTATGATGCCGGCCGCTTTCTCTAATAAATCCGGGCGGCCCACATCTCCCACAAAAACAAAATCACCGGTAAATAACATAACAGGCTCTTCACTTGCCGGGTGATCGGTAAGCAAAAAGCTTATGCTCTCCGGTGTATGCCCGGGCGTGTGCAAAACTTTTAAAGTAAGATTACCTACTTTGATCATGCTGCCATCCTTTAAGCCAACATGCGGAAACTCGTACAGCCAGCCTTCACCGCCTTCATCTGAAAGATAAAGCCGGGCACCGGTAAGCTTGGCTAACTCGCGCGAGCCTGTTAAAAAATCCGCATGGATATGCGTTTCGGTAATGTGCGTAATGCGCAGGTTGTTTTGCTTAGCGATTTCAAGATAGGTATCTACATCGCGTTTCGCATCTATTACAATCGATTCACCTGTTTTCTGGCAACCTACCAAGTAGCTGGCCTGTGCAAGTGTTTTGTCGTATATGTGCTGAAAAAACATAGCGGTATCAAATAATTACAAACAAAGGTACAACTACTTTGGTATTGATCCTGTGATTTTTATCACTTACCAGGCCCTGTAAAAAGCCTGTTTGGATCATGATTTAATGCGGGAGCTTTCTCTGAAAAACACCATACACGTAGGTGCCGGCTATTGCGCTCAGGAGCGTTACCGTTACCACCAAAACCCCGCTGCCGATCTGGGCAAACAACGGCCCCGGGCAAGCTCCTGTTATGGCCCAGCCCAAACCGAAAATCAGCCCGCCAATTACCTGCCCCCAGTTAAATTTCTTCTGATGAATGACTACCTCTTCGCCCTGGATGGTTTTAATATTAAACCGTTTTATAAGCCACACAGCGATTACACCGGTAACCACTGCTGTACCGATCACGCCATACATGTGAAAGGAATGCAGCCGGAACATTTCCTGGATGCGGTACCAGGAAATAATTTCAGACTTTAAGGCAATAACACCAAACAGCATCCCGGCAAGGAGATACTTGATGTTTGAGCCTACAGCCGATTCAGGCGCAACCTGGTCGTTACCTGCTGCACATTCATCGGCATCCGTTTTACTTTCTGCAAACTCGTCTGTAATCAATTTCATGTGTTGATTTTATTTTTTTTTTATTATAGTCACATGGAATGGCCTTAATTATTCCCGCAAATGCGGGATTGGGTGCAGCGTTTTTAAATGGCCATTTCATATACGCACATTTAAACTACTTTCAACAACCAGGGGTAAATAAGCTGAACCATAATAAAGCCGCCTGCCATAAAGCAACAGGTTGCCACTAACGATGGCCATTGCAGGGTGGACAAACCCAAAATAGAATGACCGCTTGTGCATCCGCCCGCGTAGCGTGTGCCAAAGCCTACCAAGAAGCCACCGATCACAAAAAACACAAGTCCTTTTAAGGTAAAAAGATTATCAAAGCTGAAAATGGATGCGGGCATGAGCTTACCGTCAACTGCCACGCCTAAATCAGCGAGGGCCTGTGCTGTTTTTTCCGCCACCTGTACGGGCTCCGGGTCGTTTAGAAATTGCGAGGCAAGGGCAGCGCCAACAACAATGCCGCCAACAAAAAACAGGTTCCAGGCTTCACGCTTCCAGTTGTATTGAAAGAATGGCACCTTACCGGGAATACAAGCCGCACAGATGTGGCGCAGCGAAGAAGAAATACCAAAGTGCTTATTCCCCAGCAAAAGCAAAAGGGGCACGGTAAGCCCGATCAACGCTCCTGATACATACCAGGGCCAGGGTTGTCTTATTAAATCAAGCATAGATATGAGTTTCAGAATATAAACATACTAAATCTATCAAATTAGTATAGTATTAATTTCCGCGCACACATTTGGCTATGAATTCCTCTATGCATATCTCATGGCTGCCTGATTTCCGATTTCAGCAGGTCGCAAACGCGGTATCGTTCATCCTGTGTTGCCTGTTGCACTTTTAGTAGCAACTGAACCACATTTTCAATACCCATACGCTGCGCCCACTCGAATGGCCCGAACGGATAATTGGTGCCCAGCTTCATGGCAAGGTCTATATCCGCGCGACTGGCTGTTCCTTCTTCTGCTGTATAATACGCTTCATTGATGATCGCGCAGATAATACGGGGCGTAACAAATCCTGCCTGATCAGCTACAAGCCCGTATTTCATATCGAGCTTTTTGCAAACTTCTTCCAGCACGGATTTATCGCGTTCGTTTAACAGGCAAACTTCCAGCAGCTCCCGGTTTATAAAAGTCGGCAAGCCACAAAAGCCGATGAATGTCGCTTTGGCTTTAACATGCCTGACCAATCCCGAAAGAGTAGTAAACGTTGTATCCAGGAATACGGGCAAGGCATGTTGTTCGTAAATCTTTAGCCCGTCAGCATTTGATGCAGACAAAAAGTCAAAAGCTACTTCTGCCCGTTCTATTTTAGGTATTGCTTCAGCCGGGCTTCCGGCAAATTCACAGGTGTGCTTTTCACCAAATTTCTGAATGCACTCTGCCTTGCTTATCTCATTGCCAATTACCAGGATGTTCATGTGTTTTGTGTACCGGATTACCGATATTTGATCAAAAGTAATACACACTGCAATATGTCAAAAGAAGTGATATACTCCGCCAATGCCCCGGAACCCATTGGCCCTTATAGCCAGGCTATCAAAATCGGCTCTATGCTTTTTGTTTCAGGCCAGATCGCTATTGATAAAGCCTCTGGCAAAATTTTAACCGATAACATCACCGAAGAAACCAACCAGGTTTTGAAAAACATCGGAGAAGTACTAACGGCTGCCGGCATGGATTTTTCAAACGTGGTAAAATGCTCCATTTTCTTAAAAGACATGGGGCAGTTCCCGGTGGTGAATGAAGCCTATGGTAAAAAATTTACGCATAATCCCCCGGCCCGGGAAACCGTTGAAGTTAGTCGCCTGCCAAAAGACGTAAACGTGGAAATTTCGTGTATTGCCGTCAAGTAATTTTTTAATCGCATAAGCACACAATCAAAAGCCATTTCATACGATTCTATGTGTGCCATGTGCCTATGTAGCTTCATTTCTCATTAACTTTGGGTTTCTTTCATAAAATTTAATGCGTCCCGTTCGAGTACGTTTTGCCCCAAGCCCCACAGGCGCCCTGCACATTGGCGGGGTACGCACAGCCCTTTACAATTACCTGTTGGCTAAAAAGACCAACGGCACCATGATTCTCCGCATTGAAGACACCGACCAAACCCGGTTTGTACCCGGTGCGGAAGAATACATTATACAAGCGCTGGAGTGGGTAGGAATAAAAACTGATGAAGGCGTTTTGCAGGGCGGCCCCCATGCACCTTATCGTCAGTCTGAGCGTAAATCAATCTATAAGCAATACGCTCAAAAACTGGTTGACGATGGCAACGCCTACTATGCTTTTGATTCGGAAGAAGAATTGGAAGCTATGCGCAACCGCCTGAAGGCAACCGGTTCGGTGCACCAGCAATACAGCGCCACCACGCGCATGATGATGGACAACTCGCTCACATTACCCGAAAGTGAGGTAGAACAAAAATTGAAGTCAGGCGTCCCCTATGTAATCCGTTTAAAAGTTCCGGACTCGGAAGAAATAGAATTACATGATTTGATTCGGGGAGAAGTAAAAGTTCATTCATCGCAGGTGGATGATAAGGTGCTGATGAAATCGGATGGCATGCCTACCTACCACCTTGCCAACGTAGTGGATGATTACCTGATGCAGGTTACGCATGTTATCCGTGGCGAAGAGTGGCTGCCTTCCGCGCCACTCCACGTTTTGTTATATCGTTACCTGGGCTGGGAAAAACAGATGCCCCGGTTTGCTCACTTACCTTTATTGCTCAAGCCGGATGGCAATGGCAAGCTGAGCAAGCGCGATGCCGACCAGGCGGGCTTCCCTATTTTTCCGCTCAACTGGACTGATCCTAAAACCGGAGAGTTAGCTAAAGGCTTTCGCGAGTCAGGTTATCTGCCCGATGCGTTACTTAACTTTCTTGCCTTTCTGGGCTGGAACCCGGGCACCGAACAGGAATTGTTTTCATTGCATGAATTGATTGAGGCTTTTACTGTTGAACGAATCGGCAAAGCCGGGGCCCGGTTTGATATTCACAAAGCACAGTGGTTCAATCAGCAATATATCAAAGCAAAACCGGACGAAGAGCTTGCGGAATACCTGCTTGCCTCGCTTCCGGCCGGAACCTGCTCACCCGAAAGGGCAGCAAAGATTTGTGGTGTGCTGAAAGAACGGGTTACGTTCACACATGACTTCTGGCTGCAAGGGAAATTTTTCTTTGAAGCGCCCGCATCTTATGATGAGCAGGTGATCAGCAAAAAATGGAATGATGATGCCATAAAAGTGTTGACAGCATTCAGCACCGCGCTGGCTGCAATTCCAGATCTTACTGCTGCGGTGGCTAAAACCACACTGGAAAAGGTAACGGCTGAGCTGGGTATTGGCACCGGGAAAATTCTCCAGGCCTTACGGGTTTCGGTTACCGGGGCCGGTTCCGGGCCAGACCTTATGCTTTCCATGGAAATCCTGGGCAGCTCAGAAGTTGTGTCGAGAATTAACCGCGCATTATCCACTATTAAAAAAGTATAATGGCAAAAAAAGGAGATAAGCCCAGCAAGAAACAAGGCAAACCCCGGGTTCATAAGGAGCTCTCGGGCTTTGAAGTTTCTATCGACCAGTTTGGTGAGCTAAAATCAAACCTGGCCATCGAAAAGCTCAATGAGTTTCTAAACGAAAATGTAGATGACAAGAAGCTTGCTGAGCGCAACGATTATGAAGAGATGAAAAAGCCTAAAAAGAAAAAGCGGTAAGCCTGCTTGTAGAGGGTACATCGAAAAGAATAAAGTTGAAAACCAATCCGCAGCGTATCCCGTTTTTAAGGTAATCAAAACCAGGTAACCATGGCAACATCGCACGTAATCGACTACGAGATAAAAGGAGAAAGCATCCAGATTGTGGAAGTAGAATTAGACCCGATGGAAACCGTAATTGCGGAAGCGGGCGCTATGCTGTTCATGGATGAAGGTATCTTGTTTGAAACTAAAATGGGTGATGGCTCCAATCCCAACCAAAGCATTTTTGATAAGTTACTTTCTGCGGGCAGTCGTGTGCTTACGGGAGAATCGCTGTTCATGACGCACTTTACCAATCGCGGCCATCGTAAAGCCAGGGTTGGCTTTTCAGCGCCATACCCGGGCACTATTATACCGGTTGACCTGGCTGCAAGCCGTAACAATGAATTGGTTGTGCAGAAAGACGGGTTTTTATGCGCGGCATACGGCACCAGGTTGTCCATCGTATTTAACCGCAAAATAGGCGCGGGACTGGTGGGAGGAGAGGGATTTATTTTACAGAAGCTCCAGGGCGATGGAAAGGCCTTTATTCATGCCGGTGGAACCGTAATAGAACGTACACTGAATAACGAAACACTTCGGGTTGATACCGGTTGTGTGGTAGCTTTTGAATCGCATATTGATTTTGATGTGGAAACAACCGGAAGCTTGAAGTCGATGATCTTTGGTGGCGAAGGAATTTTCCTGGCCACGCTTCGTGGAAGCGGTAAGGTATGGCTGCAATCTATGCCTATTCGCAAGCTGGTGCAGGCGCTTTCGCCTTACGGCAGAAACTCCAGGAAAGAATCAAGCTCGATCCTGGGTAATTTTCTCGAATAAGGATTTTAAAATCATACCCTGATTGTTTCAGTATTACAAAAGCTCGTTACCTTAGGGTAGCTGAATCTTTTGTGTATGTCATTGATAAAAATCGGGCTTATCCGCGAAGGTAAAAATCCGCCAGACAAACGGGTGCCTTTTACTCCTGCGCAGGCAGAGGAAATTGAGCAGCGATATCCTCAGGTCAAAATTATCTGCCAGCAAAGCAGGGTGCGTTGCTTTACCGATGACGAGTACGAAACGCGCGGCATCCGCACACAACCCGAAGCTGCAGACTGCGATATCCTGATGGGCATTAAAGAGGTTCCGGTTGATGCGCTTGTATCGGGTAAAACTTATTTGTTCTTTTCTCATACCATTAAAAAGCAACCTTATAACCGGAAGCTTCTGCAGGCCGTTCTCCAAAAAAATATCAGGCTTATTGATTATGAAGCGCTAAGAGATACGCAGGGTAACAGGCTTGTTGCCTTTGGCCGCTTCGCAGGAATTGTAGGAGCATACAACGGGCTATGGGCTTATGGAAGACGATTTAAAAAATTTGACCTGCGCAGGGCATTCGAATGTTTTGATATTAACGATCTTAAGCTTGAGATCAGGAAAGCCAGGCTGCCCCCGGTTAAAATTGTTTTAACGGGTGCCGGTCGTGTAGGTAAAGGAGCAATGGAAACATTAGACACTGCCGGGATCAGGAAAGTAAGCCCGGTAGATTTTTTAAATAAGACGTACGCTGAACCGGTTTATACACAACTTAGCAGTGCCGATTACCATGAAAGAAAGGAAGGGGGGCATTTCAACCGCGATGAGTTTCATCGCAACCCGGAAAAGTACCGATCTGTCTTTAACCGCTTTTTAGGCGTTACTGATATTCTTATGGCCGGGGCCTTCTGGAATCCGAAGGCCCCCGTGCTATTCACCCGGCAGGACATGCTTGCGCCCGATTTCAAAATCAGTGTTATAGCCGATATAACCTGCGATATAAACGGATCCGTGCCAAGCACCATACAGGCCAGCTCAATCCCGGAACCGCTTTATGATTTTGACCCCGCTACTAACACCGCACACCCGGAGTTCTCGGATGCACGTTATGTAACAGTAATGGCAGTTGACAATCTTCCTTGCGAATTACCCCGGAGCGCGTCCGATGAATTTGGGCGCGACCTGATAGACCGGATTCTCAGGCCCCTTTTGTTCGATGACCCGGAAGGAATTATAAAGCGGGGTACGGTGGCGGAAAACGGGAAGCTTACCGCAGAATTCGCTTACTTGCAGAGCTACGTAGATGAGTCAACCTAATCTTACCATTCATGCTTTTGTATAACGTAACATTTGGCATCGACAAGCAGATTGAGCAAGAGTGGCTTTTATGGATGCGGGAGAATTATATCCCCGGCATCATGAACACCGGGTTGTTCGCAGAATACAAGATTTATAAAGTTCTGACACACGATGAAGAAACCAGTGTATCGTACAGCATTCAATGTTTTGCCCCGTCAATCGAACATGTACTGCAATACCTGAATGAATTTGCGCCTAAGCTTGTAGAAACTCACCGGGCAAGGTTTAAAGATCAGCACGTGGCCTTTAATACGCTCCTGGAGGAAGTTTAAGTTTTATTTTTATTCAGTAGTTCTTTGACCTGGCTTGCTTCCAGGTGGCAATTCACCCACTCGTTATCCAGTTTTGATCCGTAAGATTGATAGAATGCAATAGCCGGTTTATTCCAATCAAGCACCTGCCACATCATGCCCGTACAGGCTGCTTCAATAGCCTGCTTCATGGTGGCATCAAACAAAGCCTTACCCAGTCCCTTACTCCGCTTACTTTCCGTAACAATAATGTCTTCGAGGTAAAGTCGTTTCCCTTTCCAGGTAGAATATCTATAGTAATACAAAGAAATTCCCTGGATACCATCCTCGTCTTCAGCCACAAAGAATCCGAAAAGCGGGTTTTCGCCAAACCCATCCTGCTCCATTTGCTTTATACTATTCGTAACCTCGTGTGGCGCGCGTTCATATTCCGCCAGCTCCATAACAAGCTCAAACACTCTTGGTATATCCTTTTGTTGTCCTTTCCTGATTATCATTTTCTCAATACAATAAAAAAGGGCCTTTCCAGGCCCTTGTATAAGTTCATATTAAACTGTTAGTACTCCCAAAGATTGTGTTCTTTTTCCATCAATCTCATTTCTTCTTCCCAACGGGCAAAAACAGACTCCCCGTAGCTTCTTCCGTTGCGCTCATAAATCTGCTGGATAGAACGGTCATCCGGGTTTTCTACCTTATCAATAATTCCGTGAAACAATCGCAGCTTAAAGGCATCGGTAAAAGTACGATTCTCAGCAGGATTGTAGCGGTTTCTCCACAGCACATTGTCGCGCTCCTTATAATCTTTACTGCGCGCTGTTTTTTCAACCACGCTATGGAAATCTTTGTAATTGATAAATGCTATCGGGTTAATGGTTGTTTCACCGGAACGTTGCGCCAGCAAACCAATAGACATGATGTCATAATACAGGCGCGAACGTCTTTTATCGAAAATTACATCTTCAATAATTTGAATCGCTACAATATTATCCTTTGTAAAATATTCGGTTTGCGAAGGCGCCAGTTCCCACCACTGGTTATCGGTAGGCAAATTCCCCCGGTTGTCATTACGGGTAGACTGGTAATTTTTGCCCCTGTAGCTTGCCGTTTCATTTGAAAAATATGATTTATTCGGGTCGTACGCTGGCTCGGCCACAGCCTGATTGCTCACCAGGATTTCCTCCGCTGACCTGACGTTTTTCAACGAGTCATCGTAAGCCACAATTGCTCCGCTTTGAATGCTCTTCAGCAGGAAATTGGTTAAGTCAGACTGTGCAGACTTAAATCCGGCATTCTGCTTCTCACCCAAATCAACTGTTCTCCAAACTCTGAAACGGTATAATTGTTCATAGTAAGGTATTTTCTCAGTCGAATTCGGATTATAAATAGTATCCGGTTGCGCGTAAGCCGTACCTGCCAAGCCAAAAGACAGAATTGCAATTTTTACAAGTTTCATTTCTTCAGTTATTATTTACCTACCCATCACGTAAACGCCTTCCAGCTTGGCATTTACGGGTTTCGCATCGTTATCGTTCGGATCCCAGGTTGAGCGTACCACCTGAACATTGTAAATCGAGAAGCTATCGCCCGGACGAAGGCCGTATTTAGACAACTCTATTGTACCTGAGGTCAATGTGATCGGTGTCTTTCCTGTTATCTGTAAGGTCATTTGAGTAACGCGGTAGGCGGCATCTTTCGCATTCTGGCGCTTGAAAGTTTCATCGGAAATATCCGGAACGAAACGCGCAATAGACGTTCCCGGAGGAATACCTCTTTTTACGTCATACTCGCCATTACCTACCATCAATTTTGCAACAGGGCTTGGAACCTGCTTAGCCTTGAACGACTTTACCTCAATTTGAGAACCGTTAACCAGGACTCTGACATCCATTTGCGGGCGGGTTGGTATCAATACAAACTTACCTGAGCCCTGCGCTACAATTTTGCCCTGATCGCCAGGTGCGGTTAATGAGATACCGGAAGATTCGGTAAGGCCCTGAACGCTAACAGACATTTCGTTACCGCAATCTAAGTAAAGTGTGCTGGCGCTCTCTGATTCGAACTTCGCAACCGGGCGAGCCACTTTGTAACGGATTATTTCTTCATAAGGCTTACCCTTTACATTGATCTTCACCTTGTACGACATGTCAGCCAGACCATCTTTATTGTAAGTACCTCCCGAAGTTCTGAACTTGATCTTACCCATTTTAATACCGGTGATGGGATCAACCTCTACCTTAACAGGAGCACCGTCTTTAAACATTTCAGGTTCCTCATCAGACGCTGCCGCAATAAACATATCAGCGGAGTACTCCTGACCCGCTACCAGCGTATTAGACTCTGCCCTAACCATAGGAACAACCTTGTTGAACTTAATAGTAGAAGCATCGGCACGAGCAAACAATGTATCTAAAGCGGTACGTTCATACTCCAGAATTTCCGTTTGCATCTGGCTTAATGTTGCTATGGCTCCCATAGTAGGAGTTCCCTGAAAAGAGAACAGGAGGAACGACTTATCCAACTGGTTTGTATTGTCCTTAAACTGGTCGTAGTCCTCAGCTTTACGTGTCAACTTAGGAAACGGGTTTTTAAGAGCCATAACCTTATTGAGGTTAGTAACATAATCTGTCAATTTTTTCTCATACTGAATCCCTTCTTCCGGCTTTTGGCTATCTAACATTAATTCTTCTGCACGATTGGTATTCAGAACCAACTCTTCGCCCTCAATTGCTTTACCATCCGGCTCAGACGCCATCTTCTTTTTCAATTCATCCAGGTAAGCGATCATTGATTTAGTAAGCTCACGCACTTCCTTGGCTTTAGCTTTTGAAGCCTCGGCACGTTCATCCTGATTAGCGCCTAAAATCGCTGTTAGCTTTAGCTCGTTTGATGCATTGGTTTCCCTCACCAGCTTAATCAGGGTTTCATCAATGATGGCGAATTTCTCCAATACCGCGTTACTTACGTTAAGCGCAAGGAGCGCAGTAAGCACGAGGTACATCATACCAATCATCTTCTGCCTGGGTGTTTCCTTACCACCTGCCATGTCTTGTTTTTTTAAGTGTTATAAAATCGGATCAAATCTTAAATCAACAGTCAATTACTGGTTTGAACCTTTCATTGCTGTAAGCATACCACCGTACACCTTGTTCAGTGCCGTGATGTTATTGGTAAGGCTTCCCAATTCTGAAGTGAACTTGGTCGTGTTCTCACCAACTTTAGAAAGACCTTGCATCGCTCCCGTAAGGCTTTCGTAGAACTTGTTCATATTTTTAACATGCGAGTCTGCATCTTTCAATTCCATTTCATAAACAGCATTCAAAGACTGCAGGTTCTTGGTTACGGCCTGCATTTGCTTGTGATACTCATTCGTATCTTTAGAAGCATCGGCCATAGACTTAACGGCTGTCATCGCAGTGCCGTATGCCTTATTCATTTCAGTTAAGGCAGAGGCAGCAGACTGAACATTTTTTGCATATTCGTTAGTAGCCACGGCAGCATTGGAAAGATTGCTCATCTGCGAAGCTGATGTAGCCAGGTTATTAAGACCTTTGCCCAGGTTATCCAGCAGGTTTTGATCAACCTTAGCGGTTTTCAGCATTTCATCAATTTTTAAAAGCGGAGAATCACCAGCAGGGCGGTTGCTGATACGCGTAGCGGTAGGATTAACCGGGCCTTCATAGTCTTCAGCAAGCTCTGGATATACTTTTGACCAATCCGGTTCTTCGTGCTTGGGCTCGAATGCGCTCAGGAAGAAGATACCCGCCTCAACACTCAACCCGATCATCAACATCGCGTTAGCACCTTCTAAGTGTAGGATTTTGAAAAGAGCTCCGATAATTACAACCGCTGCACCAATACCATAAACTTTGGGCATAATGGTTGTGAAGAATAATGCGACAAATCCGCCTTTTTTCTTTGCCATGGTTCTTTGAGATTTAAGTTTAGTCCGTTTTTTAAATTAAATATAGCCAGAGTTTTCAATTATTGAAATTCAGCACCCGATGAGCGCCCCAGATTAGTCATAGCACAGCGAAATCCAATGTACGCACGGGTTGAATCTTTATACTCATAAGTTCTGGTTCCAGTTTCCAAGTAATACGCCACATCTTTCCACGAGCCTCCACGCACAACTTTACGGGCGTTGTAATTCTGTCTTGAGTTGCCTTCCCGGTCATAAGCATTTTTGTCTATAAACTGGGGGTTCAAATCCCAAACAGTAGGAACAGATGCAGGGTTAAAATCATCCAGGCACCACTCTGCCACATTACCTGCCATATCTACAAGACCATAATCATTAGGGAAGTAAATACCTACCGGAGCGGTGTATGCGAAACCGTCATCATAGAAGTTACCCCGACCCGGTTTGAAGTTAGCCAGCATACATCCTTTAGAGTTACGGATGTATGGGTTACCCCAGGGATACTTGGCCATATCGCGGCCCCCACGGGCTGCATATTCCCATTCTGCCTCTGAAGGAAGACGGAAAGCAGGCATGCGGGGCTGGCCGCCATTTACCTGGCGCCACTCATTCAGGAAGGCGGTACGCCATTTACCAAAGAATACGGCTGCTTCCCAGCTCACGCCCACTACAGGGTAGTCCTGGTAGCCCGGGTGTTGCCAGTAGTAATCAACCAGCGGATCGCCCATGTGGTGAGAGAAGTCTTTCATCCATACGGTAGTATCCGGATAATATTTTTCCATGAATTCCCGCTGGCCTATCTGGTCGAAGTTTGTCAGGCCTTCTGCCCCGTTGGGATCAAGGAAGAAAGTGGTAAACTGCAGGTACTCATCGTTCGTAATTTCAGTTTCGTCCATAAAAAGCGGACCGATCGTAATCTGCTTATTAAAGTTAATTTGAGTTGAGGCCGGATCTTCATCGGCCTGCCCCATGTGGAATGTACCAGCCGGAATGGGTACCATTCCATAAGGTATTACCATAGACCAGCCTTCCCTGCGCTCCAGTGTGGACTGCCCCACAACTTCGCCCCGGGCATCACCGCCTTTGTTGCCGCCAATACCCAGTAAACCGCAACCTCCTGCAAGGGAGCCGGCCCCCAGAATTAAAGCATAGTACAGAACCTTTGGAGAAACTCTCTTATTCATACTTTTTGTGTTATTTCCAGTCTTTCGGTTTAGTAAAGCCAACGATACAGACCCGAAAGTTATTCTTTTTCGCCTTTTTTTTAAAAACCTAAAGTACCAAATTCAATAAATTCTATAAAAAACCAAAATATCAAGCCGATCAATGCCTGTAGCGCGGGGTACGCACTATCTTTTTACCGATGTTCGGGTTAACCGGCAATTCATAGGTAAGCAGAATTTCGTGAGACAGGGGTTGCTTGGCTTCCCGGTCTTTTACAATCACATCCATACCATACCCTATCTTCAGCGCCTGGTCTTTCAACAGGCTGTAGCCCAGCATGACAATGGCTGCCTCCGACTGTCTGAACGACAAACCTCCCCACATCTTGTCTTTATAGTAAGCTAAACCTCCTACATCGAAGGTAGTTTTGGTAAAATCCGATTTAACCAACGTTGAAAACTGCAACCTCAGGTCGAAATTAACCTGGTAATAATAGCCCCCGGTTACATACATGTGGGGTTGCAGGGCGCTGCGCTGGCTTACGCCAAAATCAAAAGTCGACTTGATAAGGTGATTGAAGCTGACGCCCACATAATATTTTTCGCGTTGCATAAAAAGTCCTGCAGCCAGATCCGGGCGAACCTGCGAGGTCTTTCCAACCTGATCCTTAAGCAAAGGATCGTTGGGATCTATATACCGGTAAAGATCAAAGTCCAGTGTTTGCGAATACATGCCGGCTTTCAATCCAAAGCTGAGCTTGGTATCTTTTAAAGCAAGGTGATAGGCATATGAAACCTGGGCTTCCAGGTTATTCAAAGCCCCTAACCGGTCATTAACAATATAGGCCCCAACGCCACTCCTCAACTTATTAAGGGGGGCGGTCATTGATATAATCTGGGACGTGGGCGCTCCCCCATCGCCAAAAGAAGGCGTGTAGCCCGCCCACTGGCTGCGATGCAAGGCCGTAAACTTTGTAACTCCCTCAGCACCGGCAAAGCCCGGATTATAATACATGGTATTAAACATGTAGTGGGTAAACTGTGGGTCTTGCTGGCCCAGGCAGGTATTAAAAATGGGTACTGCCAGTAGAAGTAAAAAATAGACTCTCTTCACAGGTTCTTATTGAACAGGACTTAAAGATAAGCCAATTCTTATCACACTTTCAAAATCGATGTAATTAAAGTGTAATAAAATCAGGGTATGGGTAAAAACGTAAGGATTAGCCAGTTATTTGATACCGTTGGCAGATTTTATATAGAGCTCGAGGGCCCCCGTCATGGATGGTGCATTGGGCAATGGCGCTTCAATGTCCAGAACCAGGTTGGCATCGCGAACAGCTTTGGCCGTTGCAGGACCAAAGGCTGCAATGCGGGTATTGTTCTGCTTAAAATCAGGGAAGTTGACAAACAACGAGCTGATACCCGATGGGCTGAAAAAGGCCAGCACATCATAATACACATTCTTCAGGTCGTTGAGGTTGGCCGCAACCGTATGGTACATAATAGCTTCGGTAAAGTTAAAGCCGTTATCGGTAAGGAAGTCGGGGATGTCGCTCTTGCGGATATCGGAGCACGGGAAAAGAAACTTCTCGTTTTTATGTTTCTTGATGATCTCCAGCAGGTCTTTCGTGTCCTTTAATCCTGAAAATATCTTACGCTTACGGATCACAATGTATTTCTGAAGATAGTTGGATGTCTGATCGGAGATGCAGAAGTATTTCATATCCGGGGGCATATCAATTTTCAACTCGCGGCAAATGGAAAAGAAATGATCTACCGCATGACGACTTGTTAAGATGATAGCCGTATGTTGAAGAATATCAACCTTCTGTTTGCGAAAATCCTTTATCGGAACCGGTTCAACCTGTATGAACGGGCGAAAGTCAATTTTCAGGCTGTATTTCTCTGCAAGTTTGAGGTAGGGTGAGTTTGCATCGGTGGGAGCCTCCTGTGTGACTAAAATGCTTTTTACTTTTCGCATTCTGTCCGTAGCAGTTTCTGTCATATCAACACGTGTCGGGGTTCGGCTTAAAACAATAACACTTTACCTAAAATTATCAACGGAATAATTTCAGATGTGCAAAGGTACGAAAATAAATGAAAAACAGGGAGGCCTGTACGACCCAATAATTTAATAAACAGAATTCCGACACTCAGCAATACAACAATACTTGCAACAAGCAACAGATAAGCAAATGCTGCTGCATTACTTACCTGGAAAACATAAAATATAACAAGTATCAGGCCTACAGCCATGTTCGTAATAAATAATAACCGGACAAAATGAAAGAACTGGAAACGTACCGTATCGCGCAAGCCAAATAATTGAGAGAAAATAAAAATCAAAAACAGCTTTAATACGAGCATTGCAAATACACCTATTGATAATAATAACCAATAGCCGAACACGACCAGCGTAGAGTTTGTCTGAAAATAGGTGCTGAGTGAAAACCGGCTGCCCGAATAATGAAAAAGTGAGAGCAGCAGCAATGCAAACAAAAAGCTTACAAATACGAAAAACAGGATATTAAGGCTTGCACCAATTCTTCCTGTAACCGTAGCTTCATCTCGTTCCTGTAAAGAAAACAATTTGATCACATCCAGGTAATCGAATGTAAGCTGTGGGTTAGTCCGAAACAATGCCGCAAAAAATAATAACAACAGGAGCACCGCGAGTATAACAAAGTTACTGAAGTATGCGGACGGCCTGGGGGCATTTACATCGGCCTGCACCTGCCCCGGAAGTACCAGCCAGGTTTGAAGCGAGAACACGCGCGGCTGCTGGTAAATGCTTAATTGTACTGCACCCCCATTAACCTTAAGCAAGCTGTCTGCATTAATCTTTAGTGTATCAGCTGTACGCCACCTCAACTGGCCATCTGCAAAAACCGAAAACTCATTTCTGTCTACAATATACAAGACTCCGCCATGTGTGCCGGCATTCAGCTCAAGGTGTACGGATTGGGTTTGCTGGTTTTCAAACGCAACGTATTGTCCATGCTGGTATACACGCCACTGCCCACGCAGATTTACTTCGCGGGGCTGTGCATGCAGGTGTACGGCTGGGATCAGCAGAATAAAAACAAAAAGCAATCTCATGCAGGCGACAAAAATATCAGGAAAGCAGCTTAACACGAAATCCGGAAAATCCTTGACTTATCTTTGAGCCGGATGGCCGGACTCTACCTTCATATACCATTTTGTAAGCAGGCCTGTTATTACTGCGACTTCCACTTTTCGGTAAATACTTCGGCAAAGCATGAATTGGTAAATGCCATGATCCGCGAACTGGAACTGCAGGCGCAGTACTTAGATAACGAAACCCTTGAAACCCTGTACTTTGGGGGTGGCACCCCCTCGTTATTGAGTGCTCCTGAATTGGATTTAATCCTGAATGCTATTTATAAACACTACTCTGTTACAACCCATCCCGAGGTAACGCTTGAAGCCAACCCGGATGATCTCAGCCGGGAAAAGCTGCTGTCATTGGTTAAGTCCGGCATTAACCGGTTAAGCATAGGGGTCCAGTCTTTTGATCCTGCTATTCTCCGGTTTCTCAACCGGGCGCATTCAGCGCAGGAAGCTACCCGGTGCATTCAATCCGCACGGGAAGCCGGCATCCATAACCTGAGCTTAGACATTATGTTTGGATTGCCCGGGCAGCACGAGGCGGTTCTGAAAAATGACCTCGCAACCGCCCTGCTTCTGAACCCGACACACATTTCAGTTTATTCCTTAACTATTGAAGAGAAAACCGTATTTGGAAAATGGGCCAAGCAAGGCAAGCTAAAGCTGGCTGATGAGCCGGAAGCTGCCCGCCAGTTTGAAATTGTAATGGACACCCTTACCGGCAGCGGGTTTATGCAATACGAGATTTCGAATTATGCAAAGCCCGGTTTTGAATCGCAGCACAACAGCAGCTACTGGCAACGAAAAAAATACCTGGGTATTGGCCCAAGCGCGCATTCGTACAACGGGGCAACGCGGCAGTTTAATGTGAACCATAATTACAAGTACATCCGGGCTCTTCAGGAGGGAAAAATTCCTTACGAACAGGAGGTGTTAACCCGCGAAAACAAAATTAACGAGTACATCTTTACTTCGCTGCGCACAAGCCGGGGATGCGACCTTACCATTCTGAAACACGATTATAACTACGACCTTGCTTCCGGCAATGCAACAGCGCTGGAACGGATGCTGCACCAGCGGCTCATCCATATCCATAACAACATGATTACACTTACCCGCGCGGGCAAACTGGTGGCCGATCAGCTTGCCGTAGATTTCTTTGCGCCCGAAAAATCAGGTTGAAATTTCTGATATTCGCATTTCTAAATTACCACATGACCAGCGAAGAAAAGAAAGTTTACCTGCTGCTGAAGGCTGTGATTTTCCATTACCACGGTTTGGATGAACTTGAAAAGAACGACCTTGAAACTGTGGCCGCGCAAATGGATGGCAAAGAAGAATTATCCTGGGCGCTTGATTTTGTAGCCGAAGATTACCTGACTGCATTTGACCGGGCACGGGCTTACCTCAATAATATTATTGGCGATTACCCCAAGGACAAAAGAATTGACCTGATTAATATGGTGTGGCAATCCAACAACCTGAAGGGCTACGTTACCGAAATGGAAGCCACCGCCATGCTCAAGCTCGCCCGCGACTGGAATGTGGAGCGGGAATTAATTGAGTTGGTATTGAAGTAACCTGCAAATGAAGTATTCCCTGATAGCCATCCTGCTCCTATCCGTTAGCGCTTTCGGTCAAACCAAAAACGTTAAGATCAATACTGCGCCAACCTGGGTTAAAAGCATTGAATACCCTGCTACTGTCAGAGATACAAGCATGGCCTCCGGTGGATATTATAATCTGCTCGTGGATGAGCAGATTAACCAAATCACACAAGAAACATATTCACGTTATGCGCAACTGGTTTTATCCGAAAAAGGTCTTGGGAATATTACCCCGGTCTCAATTTCATTTGATCCGTCCTTTCAAGAATTAACATTTCATAACATTACCATTATCAGGAACGGAAAGCGGCTTGAACAACTCAGGCTTAATGAAATAGAGATTCTGAGACGGGAGCAAAATCTTGAACGGGCTGTTTATGACGGTGATCTTACAGCCGTTTGTAATCTGCAAAACCTGCATGTAGGCGACATCCTTGAATATTCCTATACCATAAAGGGCTCTAATCCCGTATTCCAGAACAAGCTGTTCAGAACCTTTTATTTCAACTATGGCGTACCTGTAAAGAAGATGTTTTACAGGTTAGTTGTGCCTTCCGGCAACTCTGTTTACCTGAAAAAATTCAACCAGGCCCCGGAAGCATTGGTTACCAGGCAAGGTCAGGTTACCGAGTACGAATGGACGCAACAGGAAGTGCCTGCGCTCACCATGGAAGAAAGCACCCCGTCCTGGTATAATCCATATAATTATGTTCAGCTATCAGAATTCAGCACCTGGAAGGAAGTTGCTCAATGGGCTCATGCTCTTTTTGATCTAAAGCCTGCAAAAAAACTTTCTGACCGGGTTCCCGGTTTGATATCCGATCAACCCTTAGAACAACAAATCAGCAGAGCCATTCAGTTTATTCAGGATGAAGTTCGCTACCTTTCTTTTGCCGATGGAATTCATGGATTTAAGCCCCATTCCCCTGATAAAATCATCAACCAGCGATTCGGGGACTGTAAAGATAAGTCGCTGCTGCTGGCCATAATATTACGCGAGCTCGGAATAGACAGCAAACCGGTATTAATTAACACGAGCTACGGCCCCGTCCTTGACAGTGTATTGCCATCGCCACGCATGTTTGATCATTGCATTGTGCAGTTTCACCTGCACGACTCAACCTATTGGGTGGATCCCACCATCAGTTTTCAACGCGGGCCACTTAAAAAGCTGTTCCTGCCTAACTATGAATTCGGATTGGTTATAGACCCAAATACTTCTGGTTTGGAATACATTCCACAAATAGCAAAAACAGGATTGGTAGATGTTAAAGAGATTTTTGATGTTCAATCTGTTGGCGGTGCAGCCACCTTACAGGTTACTTCAATCTATGAAGGGAACGATGCCGACTACATGCGTGAATATTTTAAATCCAACAGCCTGGCTGAAATAGATGAACGATACCTGAACTTCTATGCAACCGACTACCCGGACATTGAGCTTGCAGCACCGATAGAATTCACGGATGATGAAAAATCCAATCGCTTCACCACTGTTGAGCAATACGAGATAAATTCATTCTGGACTTTTGATGCCGCTAATCAAATGCAAAGCGTAACGGTGTATCCACGCAACCTGGCCAGTTATTTAACCACGCCCAGCACAAAAATCAGGCGTATGCCTTATGCCCTGAATCATCCCCTGCATATTTCATATTTTATAAAGCTGAATATGCCCGAAGACTGGTCTGTTACAGCCTCTGAAAAAACCATTGAGTCGGCAGGCTTTACTTATAATTCTAACAGCAGTTTACAAAATGGCAACGAGGTGCACCTGAATTTTAATTACAAAACCAGGAAGAGGCACCTTGAAAAGGACGAAGTAAAGGATCATATTAAAAAGGTTAATGAGGCTACAAACGATATGACATTTACCATAACCTATAAAGATGAAACCAAAACCAACGCAACTTTTAATACTCCCTTTCTTCTAATTGTGCTGATGCTGTTCATCCCGGGCTTTTTTGCGTTGAAAGTGATGTATGAGTATGATCCTGAACCTAAAGCGCCCACTCATTACAATTCCATTGGCGGATGGTTGGTTCTCCCGGCTATCGGGTTTTGCTTAACACCACTCAGGATGATCTATGATTTTATCGATATTGAATACTTCAATTATTCAAACTGGCGAATCTTAACCGATCCTTCTTTTGCTTCGTACGATATCAAGCTCGGCTCCTTTATTCTGCTGGAAATGATTATAAACCTGCTTTTGCTGTTCTATTCGGTAGTACTGGTAATTCTTTTCTTTAAACGCAGAAGCAGCGTGCCCTTGCTGGCCGCATTATTCTACAGCGTTAATTTCCTCTTTCTCCTGTTGGACGGTCTTATTGGCAGCGAATACTCCAATGGGATGGACACCGAAACAATAACTTCTATTATTCGATCGCTGATAGCCGCCTCCATCTGGGTTCCGTACTTCCTTATCTCCGACAGAAGCAAGGGAACATTCACACAAAGAAACCAATCCGGCAATGATGAAGTTACAAGCTCATCATATCCTTAAACTTGGCTGCCTGCCTGCGGCTTACTTCCACTTTATCCCCGCCCCTTAATTTCACCATCAGGCCACCATTAAACCACGGCTCAATACCTTCTACCCAGCTCAGGTTGATAATGTGCTTACGGCTGGCCCGGAAAAATGCACGCTCGTCCAAACGGTCGTCAAGCGCATTTAATGATTTATGAATCATCGGGCGGTTGGCATCAAAGTACACTTTAATATAATTACCGTCCGATTCGAAATAGCGGATATTGGCCAGGCTTACGAACCAGCAACGCTCACCATCTTTTACAAACACCTGGTCTTCCAGGCCTAATTTCTTACCTGCCCCGCGGCCAATCTTGGCGCGTTCCTTCTCCATTATTTTATGGATCGCTTCGCTCAGGCGTTCGGCCTGAATAGGTTTTAACAAATAATCCAGCGCATTTACTTCAAACGCTTTCAGCGCAAACTCATCGTAGGCGGTGGTAAACACGACCAACGGTACCGATTCCAGCGATTCCAGCAACTGAAAGCCCGTGCGTCCCGGCATCTGGATATCCAGGAAAAGCAAATCCGGGTTTAGCTCATTAATCATCTGCTCGGCCTCATCGGCATTCATAGCCTCGCCTGCTATTTCAATAGAAGGATGCTCTTCCAACAATTTAGTCAGCTCTTTGCGCGCCAGGCGCTCGTCATCAATTATCAACGCTCTCATGTAGTATGGGTGGAATTATTATTTCTGTGAGTACAAAATTATCTCTTTCATTACTAATTGCGAAGTAAGCGCCTTCGCCATACAAAAGCTTTAGCCGCTGCGAGGTGTTTACCAGGCCCAATCCGCCCCTGCGTTTATGACCGTTGGTGGCATGGTACTGGCCGCTGTTACGAATGCGGATAGTAAGCTTTCCGCGTTCTACTTTTGTTTTTAACTGAATTATGCCGCCTTCGGTAAGCTTGGAAATGCCGTGCTTTACCCCGTTTTCAACCAGGGTTTGCACCATTAAAGGCGGCACCAAAAAGTTTTTAGATGCCGGGTCGATATCAAAATCCGTTTTCAGCCGCTCCTCAAACCGGATGCTTTCCAGCCCAAGGTAATCGCGCACTACTTTCAGCTCATCGCCAAATTTGGTAAGCCCTTTTTTTTCGGTAACTAATGTGTTGCGCAGTATGTTCGATAGCTGGTTGATGGCCATTTTGGCCTTGTCGGGATTTTCATCTACCAATGCCCGTATGCTGTTAAGCGCATTGAAAATAAAGTGCGGGTTAAGCTGTGATTTCAGATTATTGAGTTCGATCTCCTTTACCGAAGCCTCCAGCTTAAGGGATTTGTTGTAGCGTTCAAAATAATTGTACGTGAAGTACACGATAGACCAGGTGAAAAAGAAAAATGAATAAACCAGCGACAACCCGAAGATGTTATTCAGGTCGAACACTACATCTTTACTGAACAAACCGAGCGGAACAGATAACGGGACACGCAAAAAATACATGGCCACAGCCATGATAATAATGGCCGATAGTACGCGTGGCAAAAGCCTGGGCATACTTAAGCTTAGCCACCGGTTGTGGTTCATATACGTGCGAAAACCATGGGTAAGCAGGAAGCAAAAGAATGACTCGTAAGCGAGAAAAATAATACGCTTCGGGCTGATGGCCTGGCTGGAAGATATGGCTACCACAATCTGCACTACGGCATAAAGTGTCCAGCCGCCAATCTGCAAAATCCAATATAGCCGCGATTTGGTAAACATTCGGAGGCAAAGGTAGCGAATGAAAAAAATGCGCTGATCAAAGTTACACCAACGGGAAATTACACCAGCTCAGGCTTTAAAAACCGACCTGTAAAGCTGGCCGGGTTTTTTGAAACCTGCTCGGGTGTTCCTTTGGCAATTATTCTTCCACCTCCGGCTCCGCCTTCGGGGCCAAGATCAACAATATGATCGGCTGACTTTATCACATCCATGTTATGCTCAATCACCAGCACCGTATTGCCTTTGTTCACCAGCTTCTGCAATACATCCAGCAAATGGCTTATATCCTGGAAGTGCAAACCGGTAGTGGGCTCATCTAAAATGTAAAGTGTTTTCCCGGTATCGCGTTTGGAAAGCTCAGTTGCCAGCTTTACACGCTGCGCCTCACCACCCGAAAGCGTAGTGGCATGCTGGCCTAATGAAATATAACCAAGCCCCACTTCACTTAAGGTCTGAATCTTACGCAGAATTTTAGGCTGGTTTTCAAAGAAGGTTACAGCTTCTTCCACCGTCATGTCCAGCACATCGCTGATCGATTTGCCCTTGAACCGAACTTCAAGCGTTTCGCGGTTGTAACGTTTGCCCTTGCAGGTTTCACAAGGCACGTGCACATCGGGCAGAAATTCCATCTCGATCAGGCGCAAGCCGGCACCTTCGCAGGTTTCGCATCGGCCGCCTTTTACATTGAATGAAAAGCGCCCGGTTTTATACCCCCTGATTTTTGCTTCGGGCATCTGTGCAAACAAATCGCGTATGTCGGTAAACACGCCTGTATAGGTTGCCGGGTTAGATCGTGGCGTGCGACCAATGGGTGATTGATCTACTTCTATTACCTTATCAATCAGCTTAAGCCCTTCAATCTTTTTATAGGGCAACGGTTCGGTTCGTGAATTAAAAAAGTGCTGATTTAAAATCGGGAACAGCGTATCGTGCACCAATGTGGACTTACCGCTGCCGGATACACCCGTAATACAAGTGAGCGTGCCTAACGGGATCTCGAGGTCAACATCTTTGAGGTTATTGCCGGTAGCGCCAATCAACCGGATTTTTTCACCGCTTCCCTTTCTGCGTTCTTTCAAATACGCAATAGCCAATTTGCCATTTAGATATTTAGCCGTGGTACTGTTGTTCTTTATAAAAGTTTGCGGATCGCCCTCGGCTACTACCGTACCGCCATGCCGGCCCGCACCGGGGCCAATATCAATAATGTAATCCGATTCGAGCATCATTTCCTTATCGTGCTCTACTACAATTACCGAGTTGCCCAAGTCGCGCAGGTCTTTAAGCGCTTTGATCAGCTTGGCATTATCGCGTGCGTGCAAGCCGATGCTGGGCTCATCGAGGATGTAAAGCACCCCTACCAATTGAGTGCCGATTTGTGTTGCCAGCCTGATGCGCTGAGCCTCACCTCCGCTCAATGTACGCAACGGTCGGTTAAGGTGCAGGTAATCCAAACCCACATCTAACAAAAAGCCAATGCGCTTACGAATTTCTTTTAACACTTCGGTGGCAATTACACGTTGCTTTTCGCTGATTCGTTTCTCAAGACCATTGAACCACTTCTGCAGATCGTTAATGTTAAGCATCGCCAGCTCGGCAATGTTCTTATTGTCGATTTTAAAATGCAGCGATTCTTTTTTCAACCGAGCTCCTTCACACTCGGGACAAATTCTGGTAGTCGTAAAATCTTCTATCCACTTGCGGGTATTTTCAGTTCCTTCATCAATCATTTTCTTTAAAAATGTGATGATGCCTTCAAACTTGGTATTCCACTCCGTGCCCGGATATTTTACAGATGCTACTGCTACCGGTTCATCATCGCCATACAAAAGAACCTTCAATGCGTCTTTCGGAATATCTTTTATGGGAGTGGAGAGTGTGAGCTTGTATCGTTTGAGTATCGCTTCTATTTTTTTGAATATCCAGATGTCGCGGTATTCGCCCAAAGGCAAAATTGCCCCCCGGCTAATACTTAGCTTTTTATCGGGAATAATTGACTCTTCTGTGATCTCTTCTATAATACCTAAGCCGGTGCAGGTTGGGCATGCACCGTAAGGTGAGTTGAATGAAAAATTGTTGGGAGCCGGCTCATCGTACGACAGACCGGTTTTAGGATCCATCAAAAATTTGGAGAAGTGATGCACCCTTGCGTTTTCTTCCATCACCATAATTACACCCTTGCCTTCCTTCATGGCTGCGGTTATGGATTGCCCGATGCGATGGCGGTCTTTTTCGTTGGGCACGATACGGTCAACCACAATTTCTATATCGTGAATCTTAAAACGATCTACCTGCATCTTGGACGTAATGTCCAGCACCTCGCCATCCACACGCACTTTGATATACCCTTGCTTGCGTATCTGCACAAACAATTCGCGGTAATGACCTTTACGGCCTTTTACTACCGGTGCCAGCACGGTAAGCTTTTTGCCGGCAAAGCTGGTGATGATGGTATCGAGTATCTGGTCTTCGGACTGGCGCACCATTTTATCGCCCGATAAATACGAGAATGCTTCACCAGCACGCGCATACAGCAGGCGCATGAAATCGTATATCTCGGTAACGGTGCCTACTGTTGATCGCGGGTTGCGCGAAGTGGTTTTCTGCTCGATGGAAATAACCGGGCTCAGGCCGTTGATCTTGTCCACATCGGGCCGCTCTAAGTTGCCAATAAAGCTTCGTGCATACGCGGAAAAGCTTTCCATGTACCTGCGCTGGCCTTCGGCATAAATCGTATCGAAGGCAAGCGATGATTTACCGCTTCCGCTGATGCCGGTTATCACCACCAGCCTGTTGCGCGGGAAGCTGAGGCTTACATTTTTCAGGTTGTGCTCACGCGCACCTATTATCTCAATATTCTCATGACCGGAAAGGTCGATGTGCTTCTTTTGTGGTTTGGACATGCTGCAAAAACAGGACTACAAGGATACAAAAATCCCGCAAGGAAGGTTTCGGAGTTTTTAAAATTGGAAAGATTGTTTCAGAAGCCTTGATTCGATGCTGCCCGAACCCTCAAAATAAAGCTGATAGGTTTTGTTTTGTAGTGCAAATACGGATGTGCTTTTCGTATCCGGATCAACAATCCAGTATTCTTTTACACCGAATTTTTCGTAGAGCGCTTTTTTTCTAACCGTATCATGGCTGGTGTTTCCGGGCGACAATACTTCAATCAGTAAATCGGGTACTCCGTGTATGTGCCCGTTTTCATCCAGTATCTGGCGGTTTTTATTCAGCACCACCACTATATCAGGCTGCACCGCATTGCTGGTTTCGTCTAAGTAAACATCGAAAGGGGCAATGGCAATAATTCCGTGATTTTGATCTTCAATGTTGCGCTTTAATTGCGTTGCTAATGAAAGCAAAACCCTTTGGTGTTTGTAAACAGGTGATGGCGACATATATATAATGTTATCTATCAACTCGGCCAACGTGCCCTCCGGCAAGCTTTTGTACACCCCCATAATGGTGCGGGGCGGGCTTTCGATATATTCATATTTTCTCATCACCTTAAAGGTAGTAAATCCGGAAGTTAAACACACGATCAAGCTTTCAATCCAGGCTATTTCTCAAAAACTGCAATCGGGAAATCGTTGCCAAACGAATAAGCCGAAGGGAATTGTGCCGTACCTTTCAACTGCTCGGATAATTCCGGTACTTTGTTTTCAATATACGTGCTTAATTCACGAATGGTCAGGCGCTGATCTTTGTTCGCATCAGCCGCACCGCCAACCCCTTCCAGCAAGGCGTATGTAAAAATTCCATGACCCAGCTTGGCGAACTCGGTAGCAAACTGCTCGGCACCGGTCGAGGTAATCCAGAACGTACCCGTGCTTCGTGCTAATTGTGCAATAGCTTTCTCTTCGGCAGCGCCACGGGCGCGTTCCTCCAGTGCATCCAATGCCCCGGCCGACTGGCAGGCATCCAGGATAAACACCTGCTTTTGCGCATTGATGGCCGATGCAAAACTTTTCAGGTCGCTGGCCGATATTCCTTTGTCTGCCAGCATATCATCACGGCCATACAGTTGCGTTACATCGTGCGGCACAATGTAAAACTCCTTCTCCGCTCCGCCCGACATTACACCATGCCCGGCATAATACACTACAATCATATCCTGCTCCAGCGCTTTCGTTTTTACCTGGTTAAGCGCTGCAAAAATGTTGGCCTTAATAGCTTTGTCATTACGAATAGCAAATGGCACCACTTCCTGGAATAACGATTTTGATTTCTGGCTGATTATGCCGGCCACACCATCGGCATCGGCCTGCGCATAGTTCAGGTTGTATTTGGGGTTTTTGTATTTGTCTATCCCGATCGTAACCAGGTACAGCTTTGGTTTCGCCTCTGTTGCTCCCTTATAATTGATGGTGAACTTTACCTTTTCAGACTCTACACCCGATTTACTGCTGGCTGTGGCATAAAAATAATTCTGCTCACCAAACGAATTGGTTAACGAAACATCAAACGCATACAGGTTTTTTCCGCTGCCGGGAATAACTTTTACCAGCTTGGAATTCTGGTACAGCTTCACTTCGGTTATCTCCTGCGGGTTTTGTGTAACCGTTACTTCCACCTTCGATTGCTTTTGCGTGGCTGATGCTGTTCCGTTAGTTGCTGATGCTGTTCCGTTCACTGACTTCAGTTGTAATGCCGGAACTTTATCAATCACCTTCTCCACTTCAAAAGTGGCTTGCGCCAATTGTGTTTTCTCATCTTCATCTACAATCTGCGAAAGCAGGCGTGGGGTGAAGCCACTTTCGAATGTGCTTTCCAAAGGGGTTTTTACAAGCGATCCGCGGGCCGTCCAGTACACTTTACGCATAGCCTCAGGAGTTCCTTCCACACGGCCATCGCGCGAAACCACGGCAAAGTCTTCATTACTATCACAATAGAAATAGCCTACAATGGCATTGGTTGTAACATCATACACCTGGTTGATGTTGCCCAGCGTATTGATTAAATACTTACCGCTGCTTCCCAACGGGAACGGATGCGCATTACCTATTCCCAAAGTAAAAAAGGGCGGTATATTTAACCCATCCGATTTTGTCGTAAAAATCACTCCGCCCTTTTGAGCATCATACACATTAAACATTAATGAAGCCGAAGTAGCAAGCAGCTTATCCCCTATCACCCGCCCGCCATAGGGCATAACGTTATTGATCATTAAGAGCTTACTGTCAATTTTGGAAACAGGTGTGAGCTGCCGGCCGTCCAACACTTCAATGCTGGCTTTGGTAGCCAATGCATTCAGGCTGGATACCATCAGCCTGTCGCCACCTTCATTAAAAGCCGCCATCGTGTAAAATCCTTTTTTGGATTGTGCCACTTCTTCGCCCGTAGCAACCTGGTACATCCGGATAGGATTCATTTCCTTAAGCACAGGCATTACGGCTACTGCAATTCTTTTCCCGTCAGGGTGAATGGCCAACGCACTTACATGATGTTTCTTGTATTGAAAAGAGCTCACCTCTTTCAAGGCCCGGACATCATAGATGTTTACCCAGCCCTCGCGCTGGCCTGCTGCCAGTAAATTATGAGGCGCAGAAAATGCCGATTTGGTAATGTTTCCGTTGGTAGAAAAGCTCATCAGGGTTTTTTCCGTCTTCCAATCCATGATCAGCACTTCCTTCAACTGCATCACGATTAACCTGCCATCGTTGGTTAAATGCATATCAAATACTTCCGTGAACGGAATGGTTAACCGCTTTACAAACTTTCCGGCTCTTACATCAAATATCCTTACTGTCTTATCTTTAAATGCAAACGCTGCATGATTGCCATCGGGTGAGGCAGCCATTCCTACCTGCTCTGAAGTAGTTTCGTTTTTCAGGTAACCCAGTCGCACCAGGTCAACCTGTGGTTCCTGCGCGCTGCTGATCAAACAAACCAAAACCAGAATTACTGTAAGGATTCTCATAATCAACTTGTTTTAAGCTTATGCCACTTCTTTACCGGTTGCCCATTGCAGCATTTCGAACCAATCCTGCCGGTCTAACTTTATATCCAATGATTTTGCTGCTTCCGAAATACGGTCGGGCTTTGTGGTGCCGATAACCGGAAAAATGTTTGACGGGTGCTTGAGCAGCCACGCCAGCGAAAGCTGGCTGTACGTAGCATTGTATTTTGTTGCCTTGCCAAACAATTCACGCTCACCCGCTACCAGCTTGCCTCCACCCAATGGCGACCAGGCCATAGCCGAAGCGTTATGTTCCATCAGCAGATCGAGGTCGCCATTAAAAAGCGACTCAGTCCGTGAAAGCGAAATTTCAACCTGGTTGGTAACCAACGGCATAGGCAAAAATTTTTGCAACAGGCTAAACTGCGGCTGTGTAAAATTAGAAACCCCAAAGTGCAACACCTTGCCTTGTTGCTTTAATTGCGAAAATGCTTCCGCTACTTCGTGGGGATTGAGCAATGGATCGGGCCGGTGAATCAGCAGCAGATCAAGCCTGTCCGTACACAACATCTTCAACGAATTTTCGGCCGACCAGGTAATATGCTCTTTGGATGTATCGTAATGCTTAATCCAGGCACCGGGCCGTTTTGCAGATGGAAATTTTATTCCGCATTTGGAAACCAGCTCCATCTTATCACGTAAAGCCGGTTTTTTTATCAACACTTTACCAAATACCTCTTCGTTGCTGTGATCGCCATAAATATCGGCATGATCGAATGTGCTGATGCCTTCATCCAGCGATGTCTGAATCAATCGCTCTACGGTATCAGGCGAAACGGTGTTCCACCTCCACGCCCCGGTAACGATGCGCGAAAAAGTTGGGCCTTGCGGATGGATGGGTAAGCGTTGCATATTGTTATTATTTGCCCTGATGCTGGTAGCACTTTTTGTCTTTATTGGCCGTCATGCGTTTGCACCGTGCGCCCTCTTTTGTTTTGCCAGTGCACTGATTCAGCCTGGCTTTGCCTAATTCATTAGGCTTGCAAATATCACAAGCACCTTTACCGGCTTTTTTGGCATCGGCCAGCTTTACGGGTGCTGCTTCACCGGAAAGCCGGCAATCGGCTGTATGATATTTTTCGCCTTTGGGCGATGTGTAAACGGTTTGGCTGAAGGCTTTGATTGAAAGGCCTAAAAAGAGGAAAACCGAAATGACTATGATCTTCTTCATATTGAAAAGTTTGAAGAGCCAAGTTCAAACTTTTTTGATAGAAATGCGAACCTAATGTGTATCAAGGCCCCATTTTACCGCTTGTTTTCAGGTAAAACAGGACAAACAAAAAAGTCATCACCAATACTAAGACTGATGATGACTTCCTGTTGATTAAAGTACCCAGGACGGGACTTGAACCCGTACAGATATTACTATCCACAGGATTTTAAGTCCTGCGTGTCTACCAATTCCACCACCCGGGCAATTATCAATTGCTTGGGGTACTCAATCTAAATAAAGAACGAACCCGTAAAACTATTACTATCCATCCCGATTTTTATCGGGACGTGTCTACCAATTCCACCACCCGGGCAGACTTTTTTAAAAAATAACCCCTCTCTATCGGAGAGGGGTTTTGAGCGGGAAACGAGACTCGAACTCGCGACCCCGACCTTGGCAAGGTCGTGCTCTACCAACTGAGCTACTCCCGCTTATTTTAAGATCAGAAACTCAATATACTTTCTGCTCTTCTTTTTCTTGATTTCCAATTCTCTTCGATTGGCTTCAAGTTTGGTACTAAATTCTTCGAAATATACAACTTTCCAAGGCTTATAGCCTTTTGTTGACTTTACCCTGCCATCGTTATGGTCATTCAACCTTGCTTCCAGATTCTCCGAATGTCCTATATAATAGCGATCTCCGGATTCTGAATATAATATGTAAGTAACAAACATATTACCTTCAATGAACTTGCGACCCTCCCGATGGCCATCGGGATGCTCTACCAACTGAGCTACTCCCGCTTATTAAATGGGACTGCAAATTTAATAGCCGATGCCAAATATCCAATACGTGCCTGTTTTTTTCAAAAAAACTGCGGAGCACTGTGAGGCCGAAGATTGGTACCCTTGCCGGGTTCGGTCTTTCCGGGGTCAGGCAGCTATGATTTTCCGGTTATGCTGATCGGGGTACAGCTACCGGTTGGCGCTTTGTTAACGTTGGGTATAAAAGCAGAATCGTAACGCACACACTCAGGAAACTGCTCTAACTTTTCTATGGAAGAGAATAAAAACAAGGGTACTTGCACCCAGCAAATACGGGTAGTATAAATTACTCATCAGTTGCAACGGTGTAATTTTCTGGTTGGCTATGGCCAGTGCAGCCAGTATTTGTGCTCCGTAAGGCAACAGGCCCTGCACAAAACAGGAGATCGTATCCAGAATACTGGCGCTTCTCCGAAGGTCAATTCCGTTTTTATCGGCAATGCTTTTGGCTAATGGGCCTACTATCAAAATAGTAATGGTGTTGTTAGCCAGTGTAGCATTTACCAACGCTGTAAGCGCAGCTATTCCTAATTCACCGCTGCGTACTCCCTTTACTTTACGTGATACATGAGTAAGAATGTAATCGATGCCACCGTAATAGCAGATAAGACCAACCACACCACCAATAATCAAGCAGAGTACGCTCAGCTCGAACATGGAGGCCATGCCGCTGTTGATCGATTGCACCAGATTCCAAATATCAGCATTGCCCTGCCATAAGCCGATAGCCAATGACAGCACGATGCCTGAAATCAATACCCAGATTACATGTAAGCCCAGCAACGCGGCAGCCAGCACAAATACGTAAGGCACAATCAATAAAAAAGAATAAGCATGCTCGCCCGGTACCGAGGTTTGAAAAGGAGATGCAAAGGAATAGATCGCAAACGTGATCAAAGCCGCAGGCAATGCTATCCAGAAATTTACCTTAAACTTATCAAGCATTTCCACGCCTTGCGTGCGTGTGGCTGCAATAGTGGTATCCGATATCATCGAAAGATTATCGCCAAACATGGCGCCACCCACCACTGCACCCAGCGATACCGCTAATGAACCGGGTATCGACTCACTCATGCCCACCGCAATAGGCGAAAGCGCTACTACCGTGCCTACCGATGTACCAAGTGAAAGCGAAATAAAGCACGCGGTAAGAAATAACCCGGCAATCAAAAACCGGGGCGATAAATAGGCCAGGCCAAAATTGATCGTTGAATCCACTGCCCCGATACTCTTGGTTAACCCGGCAAATGCACCTGCCAGGATAAAAATCAAAATCATAAGCATGATACCCGGGTCACCCGCACCTTTCGAAAACTCTTCTGTTTTCTGATGAAACGAAATGCGGGGATATAACCCAAAACCAACCAACGCTGCCACCAGGAATGCCACAATTACCGGCATCTTATAGAAATCATTCAACACCAGCGAGGTAGCGAGGTATAAAACGATGAAGGTAAAGAGGGGCAGCAGCGCCCAGAATTTTGATTTAAACATCTAATGCTTGTTTGGATCGTTAACTTGTTTGTAATGCGTATGATGCGTGTTGTGCAGCAACGGGTTGATGTATCGATTTTTCAGATGCCTGTTTTAAATCTGCTATCAGGTCTTCTGCGTCTTCCAGTCCAACAGAGAGGCGGAGCAAACCATCGGTTATACCAAAATCGGCATGACGTTCTTTGGGTATGGATGCGTGCGTCATCGTAGCCGGATGGGCGACCAAGCTTTTTATACCCCCAAGGCTTTCGGCCAGCTTAAAGAGCTTGGTTGAGGTGGTGAATTTTTTGGCCGCTTCAAACGAATCATCGTGCAGGCGGAACGATACAATGCCGCCAAAATACTTTTGCTGGCCGGCAGCTACTTTATGTCCATCATGCACTTTCAAACCCGGATAATACACTTCTTTTACCCACGATTCTTCACTTAAAAATTCGGCAATACGCTGCGCGTTATACGAGTGTTGCTTAAATCGTAATTCTAATGTTTCCAATCCGCGTATCAGCAACCAGCTTTCAATCGGGCTTAGCACAGCACCGCTTGCATTCTGAACAAACAAAACCTGTTCGCCCAATTCTCGGGTAGCCGTTACCACCAAACCTGAAATTACATCGCTGTGGCCGCCAATGTATTTGGTTGCACTGTGTACAACCAGATCGGCACCTAATTCAATCGGACGTTGCGCTACCGGTGTGGCAAACGTATTATCTACACACAATAAAATATGATGCGCCTTGGTAATGGCTGCCACCTTGCGTATGTCCACAATTTTTAAGGAAGGATTGGTGGGCGTTTCCACCCAAACCAGCCGGGTGTTAGGTTTAATAGCCAGCAGGATTTCCTGTTCGTTCTGCAAATCCACGAAAGTGGTGGTGATGCCAAAGTTTTTAAAGATGGTGGTAAGCAGCCTGTAAGTGCCTCCATAAATATCATTGCCGGCAATTACATGATCTCCGGCTTTCAGCAATTTTAATACGGCATCTACGGCAGCCATGCCGCTGGCAAAGGCTATACCCGTTGCGCCTTTTTCCGCTTTCGCGATTAAATCTTCCAGCACTTTGCGCGTGGGGTTACCGGATCGTGTGTAATCATACCCCTGGTGCACACCCGGTGAGCTGTGAACAAACGTAGTGGTTTGATAAATGGGTACGGAGATGGCGCCTGTAGCTTCATCTACCGGAATGCTGTGAATAAGTTCTGTGGTGAGTGACATGCTTTTTTGGTTTTAGTGTTTAACTGATTTTATTTTTTACTCACCAAAAAAGTCTGCGGAGGGCTTTAACAAAAAAGCTCTTCCGACAAATCAGAAGAGCTTACATCTATCCGGATAAAACTCTTTCCAACTCATCTTTCCCCGATAAATCGAGGCTGGATTTAGCACCTGTGTAAACCAGGTTGCTAAGGCTTCATCGGGCCAGTCCCTCTGCCTTTCTTGATAAGTAGTATACAATGAACGTGGAGCAAACATACACGATGCAAGGCTTGCTCCAAAGCTTTGCACCAAAATATTTTCTGCTACTGCCTGTTAGCCATACCAGTTCTTAAGCGGATTAGGCTCGTTTAAAAACTGCAACAGGTATTTATTGAACAGTGCAGCGTTCTCCACCATAGGCAGATGACCGCACTGATCAATAAACTTTACTTCAGAGTTTGGCAGCAGATCATGAAAGTGAAGCGCCTGCTCCGGTACATTTACTTTATCATTCAACCCCCACACCAATAATACCGGGTGATCGATCTTGTTCAGAAACGATGCCACCCCGGAATGCCGGGAGGAACGAATAATGTTACCCAATGCCAAACGTTTCGGAATATTTTGCACGGTAGAGTAAATTTCATCTACCAGCTTATTGGAAACAAACTCTTTGCGGTAAAACGCCTCCCCCACTTTATCATGCACATATTCATAGTTGTTCACTACATCATGCGGGTTAATAAACGGATGCTTATCGATAAGCCCGGCACTGCTGCTTAACACCAGCTTGCTTACGCAATTCGGGTACTGGTGTGTGTACGTAAGTGAAAGCTGCCCGCCCAGGGCATGACCAATCAGCGTTACATCATCCAGCTGATTCCACTCGATAAACTCATTCAACACCTTGACCAGGAATTTTACCGAGGCATTTTCTATAGGCAACTCAAACAAGGGTAACCGGGGCACAATTACCCGGTAATCGTTTTTCAACGCGGCAATAACGTGCTTCCACATACCCAGGTTACCGAATAACCCATGAAGCAAAATCACCACAGGCCCTTTGCCGGTATCCAGGTAACTCTGACTGTATAGTGGAGGGTTTTTTCTGACCATGTGCTATACACCATTTTCTTCTCCTACAATGCGATTTACTTCTTCATTAAAATCGCGCACAAACTCTTCGTAATACTTACCGGTGGCCGGGCCGCTAAAGCCGGTGTGTATTTTCGTTACCTTTCCCGTCCTATCAATAAAGATGGTGGTAGGAAATGACAGCACGGCATTAAGCGCAGGCAGCTTTTCGGCTGCCTGTTTTTTATCGGCCAAACCTGCAAACAGGAAATCGTATTCCGCATCAAATCGCTTAACCAGCTTATCAATGCGCTCGCGTACAAAATCCAGGTCGTCTTTTCGTTCAAAGCTCAGCGCTATTATTTCCACACCCCGATGCTTGTTCGCTTTATACCACGGTGCCAGGAAAGCAGTTTCATCCATGCAGTTGGGGCACCAGCTTCCCGTAAGGGTAACAATAACGGCCTTGTTACGATATTTTTCATCTTCCAGCGAAACCGGGTTACCTTCCAGATCAGGAAACTGAAACGTAAATTTATCGTAGCCGGGTTTCAGGTAAGTAAGCTTGTACGGGTCGGGCAGCCGGGCGGTATCGCTTTTTATAGCGATCAGCTTAGTCTTGCCTGTGGGCGAATAAAGCTCGCCCGTGATATGCGTGCTGTCAATAAGCTTTACCTGGAGCAACGATGGATTTGATCCGCCAAAGCCGGAAAGCTTTACACTATCACCATCGGCAATACCTTCAAAATACCGGTAATCACCTGTTGTGGTAAGAATGGTTCCGGTAACGGTGTTATCACGTTGGTCGAATAACCCAACCGTGTAGCGTGAATCACCTTTATCATTAATCAAGCTGACAGACCACTTGCCCTCAATGGGGAGTGCGCTTTCGGCATGCCTGCGAACAAAGCGCGGTTGCTTGCCGGGTGTTGCCGTAAACGGAATGCCCTGTCGATTGGATTGCCGTTTGCGAAAATACCCGTTCCAGGATTGATCGGTTAGCTTGCCTATAAAGAACGCATCGAACAAATCAATCGGCACGATAACGGAATCGCGCTCATACCGAATACTGTCAAAGTAAACCCGCTCTTCGCCATTGATAAATACAGCTTTTACTGTACCGGCTGTATCGTCTACTATATTAAACTGAAACGGAAATTCAGCTTCCTGCGATTTAAATACACCGCGCCACGCGCCTAATTCAAAACGGGCAGGTTGCGGTGTGCATGAAAAAATAAGTACAGCCAAGGTATTCAGGGCAATGCCCCAATAAATTTTCCGGATCATAGCACAGGAGTTTCGTAGTCAAAAGCGGGTTCAAAATCAGGTTCAAAAACGGGTTTCAGCCGGTCTTCGATATAATCCACCAGGTTCACATAAGGATCGAAACCCAATATATCGGTGGCGTTGGCTACAAAGTTTGAGAGCGCATTGATGTCGTAATACACGGGTGTTCCATCGTGGTTAACCAGGTATTCCACACCCCCCAGGTCCAACCGGGCAGACTTAACAATGCGTTCCACATCCTGAATGATATGCGCAGGCGGGGTGTACGCCTCCACCGTAACACCCGATCCACTTTTGTGAATGGACGCCTGCGAATAAGTATAGCCGGGCACTTCGCAGAAATCTGCCGGGCACAGGTTAAAGCTGCCTGACGGATATACTTTAATGGCATAAAGAAATTTTCCGTTCACCGTTTCCACGCGAACAATGTGGCCGTCTTTCGGTGCAATGTATTCCTGCACCAGGGCAACGGAATCAAGTCCCAGCGAAACCTGGTTAAGTGAAATGGCTTTGGTTAGTTCCGCTTCCGAATCAAAACGAAGAATACCGGCACCGCTGCCACCGATATTCGCTTTTACCAGTATTGGAAACCGAAGCGATTTAGCTGCCGGCAAGACCTGGTTTACATGATTAATAACTTTGGTACGCGGAAAATTTAAGCCCAACGAAGCCAGCAGCTCAAGCTGGCCGGCTTTTGAAAATTCAATTAATGCCGCCTGTATTCCGTTTATGACAGATACACCCAATCTCTCTAAGTGCCGCAGGTATTGTTGCGAGTAAAATATGCTGCTGGCATTACCGCGTGTATAGGCCGATGGACTCATGCGATTGAGCACAAGGCTATAGGGGGCTTCCCGTTCGGCCGGATTGTAGCTGTATTGTGCCGCATTAAGCCGTACGAAGGGAACCCTTCTTTTTTCAAGTTCGGCAAACAGCGGCTTGAACCACGCAGGGTGCTCATAATAGATAGCAATAGGTTTTATAGACCAAGTCATGATTATTAAAAGTTGATGTGAAAAAATTAGTGAACAGGCCGGAAGGCCTTCAGACAAACAATTACCGGCAACAACAACATGCGTTGTTATGCCGTGCCTGATCCAGGGGTGAGTTGAGTGCTGTAGCTTTCATGGTATACTATAATTTATAATTCTTCCCGGCACCTTGCCGGAAGCAGGTTGTGGCACTTATTCGGCTATCCCGAAAGTTGCCAGGGGATCATCAAGCCTGTCTTTCCCCCCTTCTGTATAAATGTGGTGTAAACGTACTATCGATTTTTTAATTATGCAACTAAGTCTATGGAATTTATAGACTAATGATGAAATTTTTTTATTCACCCTTGGCAATATGAAGCTGTGCATTCTTGTAATTTTTCTCTCCTGCCGGAATAGCCACCGATAAAACATTCTGCCCGGGCGGGAGCGGGCACGTGGCATACGGTGTGAACACACAAGGCGGGTTATAGGCTTTATTAAAATCGATTACTACGGTGTTGGTGGCTTTATCGGGCAAACCGGTATAAACAAACCGTCCGCCACCATACGTTTCATGGCCGCTGGTAGCATCTGCAAAAATGATAAACAATTCATCTCTGCCAGCTAAAGCATCTAAGCGTTGCTCTTTTCCTTCCAGCTTAAATACCAATGTACCGGGCGAACGTTGGGGTGTGGTTTGACCCAGCACATTTGTAATATCAATGGTGCGGGCAGAGTCTGCGGCTTCCCAACGGGCTTCAATCCTGTAATCGGGATTTAATTCAAACCGGTCAATACCCGTAAAGCTTTGTACTTCTGCCGATGCCCGGTCGCGCAGGCGAATGCCCAGCTTTGAATCTCTTTGAATGATATTCCATTGCAGATCGCCACTGGTCAGCGTTGTGGCCCGTGCCGAATCCGGGTGAAAAATTACCCGGCTGGTAACAGCCTTTCCGTTTGCAAAAACCGGGACACCGTTGTTAACGGTTATTGTTACTATGTTATCCTTCACAAAAAAGTACCCTGCCTGTGCGGCAATTTTACCTTCAGGAAAAATAACAGTATTGCTGCTGGCGCTGCCAAACGAATTAATACCCGGCTCCAGCCAATGCAAGCCAACCAGGTTCAGCCAGCCATTCGGGGCCTTCAGGTCTTCAACCCGTTTGGCCTGCCAGGTGGCTATTTCAGCTTTATAGGCCTTCAGGGCTTCGGGCGATAATTCTTTTTTACCAGCACACGATTGCAATAACAAGCCGGAGATAATTAATAGTGTATAACGCATACAGAATGGTGATTTTTGTCAGGATCGCAAATTAACGGCCTGGTGTTAATAATCTACTAAAACAATAGAGTATATTTGTGGCAGTCTTTTTGATTCAAAACAGCAGGTTCAAAAAATTTTTAATCTATGGACTACCAGCTCAATTTTGCCGCCTTCATTATGCCCGCTTTTTTCCTGTTTTTAGGATTGGAGTATTGGGTAGCCAGGCGCAAGAAAAAAGGAGATTTGATCACCTACGAGAATTCCGTAGCTAACATTTCAGTGGGTATAGCCGAGCGTTTATTAAACCTGCTGGTTACCGGCAGCTTCTACGGCATGTATTATTATGTGTATGAGCACTTCGCTATCTGGCAGATACCCAATGCCTGGTGGGTTTGGATCTTATTATTATTGTCTACCGACCTGGTGTGGTACTGGTACCACCGGCTTGGGCATGAAATAAACCTGTTTTGGGGGGCGCATATTGTACATCACCAAAGCGAAGAATTTAATTATACCGTATCGGCCCGTATTACCACCCTGCAAGCTATTGTTCGCAATTTATTCTGGTGCCTGTTGCCATTAGCGGGCTTTCACCCGGCTATGGTAATTGCTATCCTTGTGGTGCATGGCACGTATTCCTTTTTTACACACACGCAGGTAATTGGTAAGCTGGGATGGCTGGAGCATATCCTGATAACACCCTCGCACCACGGTGTGCACCATGCCTCCAACCCTAAGTATCTCGACAAGAATTATGGCGATATCTTTGTTTTCTGGGATAAGCTCTTCGGCACCTTCCAGGCAGAAGAAGAAAAACCCATATACGGACTAACGCATCCGCTTACCAGTAAAAGCTTTCTGTGGCAGCATTTTCACTATTACGCTGAATTGTGGGAAGCATGCAGGCGCAGCGGCAGCGTTTGGAAATCGCTGAAGATAATTTTCGGTAAGCCCGAAAACATGGATGCAGGCATTCGCCCGGCCTTGGAAAAGAAATTGTTACCGGCCAAAGCGCCTTTCCGATCTACTTCCCGGTTTAAGGCATATCTCAATATTCAGATTGCCGCAGCATTGATCGGGCTTTTCTTTTTCACCCTGTACTTCAATCAATTCACGTTTGCCGATAAGTTTTTTATTGTAACGCTGATTTTAATTACACTTATCAACTGCGGAGCATTGCTGGAACAGCAACGTTGGGTATTTATGGCCGAAATTGTGCGCCTGTTTGTATTTGCTACTTATATAAGCGTACTGGGCGAGAGCTTTGCAACCTTTACGGTAAGCCTGCTGGTTTTACTGCTGGTTGCCACGTGGGATTCCCTCGAAGAAAGATACTACTGGCTGGTTTACGATGAGTCTGAACGCAAGTCGTAAAAACAATAAATTCGTAAACGAAGGCACCAGGAAATTCCCGGTGCCTTTTTTATTCGGTTAAACGTTAACTGAACCAAATCGCACAACTGTTGTTCGCCAGCGGACATCTTTCCCGGGTGAATCCTTTTAAATAATCCATTCCCAAGCCTTTGAAGCAGTTGGTACAGTTATTAATACTACATTTAGGAATTAATTATTTTATTACAAAAGACCTATAAGGCTTTGGAAACCTTATAGGTCTGCTGTTCTGCTTGAAAAAGAAAAAATTGACCTGTTATGAAATGGCCATGCAAACGTTTTGTATCAACCGCAAATGATTGTTTTGGCCATTCCATGTGACCTTAATCAAAATTATCAACACATGAAAAAATACCAGTTAGGCGAGTTTGAAGAAATTGTAATGCTTACAGTCGGCATACTATACGATGAAGCGTATGGTGTATCCATCAAAAAAGAAATTGAAAGCCGCTTAAAACGAGGCGTAAGCGTGGGCGCTTTACAAACCGCTTTAAAACGCCTGGAAGACAAAGGCTATTTAAAGTCGCGCGAAGGCGAAGCCACCGAAGAACGTGCCGGCAGGCCGAAGAAGTATTTTACCATTACCGCTTATGGAAAGAAGGCGATGGAATATACGAAGAGCACACGGGATGAATTGTGGAGCGCGATACCCAAGGTTGCGTTGAAAGTTGAATTCAGTTGACAGTAGGCAAAATGTTTGTCAATTCTATTCTGAACACAAAGTGAAAACAGAAAAACCATATCCTCCTAAGTTCGCAACACGCTTCTTCCGCTGGTATTGCCACCCGAAATTGCGCGATAGCATTGAGGGAGATTTGATGGAGCTGTATGAGGAACGGGTAAAAGAATTTGGCAAACGAAAAGCAGATGGAAAATTTATTAAAGATGTGCTTTTGCTGTTCAGGCCGGGGATTATCCGGCCAACAGAAGGATATAGACACTTAAACACGTATGGTATGTATAAAAGTTATTTCAAAATCGGGTGGAGAAATCTGGTGAAGAACAAAGGCTATTCACTCATCAACATTGGTGGACTTGCGCTGGGCATGGCGGTAGCAATGGTTATCGGTTTGTGGGTGTTTGATGAATTGTCGTTCAACAAATATCATCAAAACTATTCACGCATAGCGCAGGTGATGAAGGGAGGATGGGTTGACGGCAAACATCTTATGGGGCAAACTTCGTTGCCGTATCCTTTGATTGATGAATTGAAAAATAACTATGGAGCAAATTTTAAACATATCGTTCCCGCTTCATGGAAATCGGATGGAGTGCTCTCGATTGATGATAAAAAGATTTCAAAAGTTGGAATGTTCATCGGGGAAGATGCACCGGAGATGCTGACGTTCAAAATGATCTACGGAACAAGGCAAGGATTGAAAGACATGAACTCGATCCTGATTTCTGAATCCACAGCCGAAGCGCTCTTTGGCGATGCTGATCCGGTCAACCAGCTTGTAAAAATCAACAGCGAAAAAGAAGCGACTGTAACTGGCGTGTATGAAGATTTTCCTAAGAACGCGGAGTTCTATGGGGTTCAATTTTTTCGCCCGTGGGAATTTCTCATCAACGATGGCACCTGGATAAAAGAACAAGGCTGGGACAATCACTTCCTCGAGATTTATGCAGAGATACAACCGCATGCAACTTTTGAAAGTGTAACGGCCAACATCATTGATGCTGAAGTAAAAGTAATCAAAGACCTGGCTTATATGAAAGATGAGTTGAAGTACAATTACGAAATACTTCTTTTGCCAATGAGCGACTGGCACTTGCACTCAGATTTTAAAGAAGGTGTACTTCAAAGCGGACCGCTACAATTGGTTTGGTTTATTGGATCAATCGGAGTGTTTGTGTTGCTGCTCGCATGCATCAACTTCATGAACTTAAGCACAGCCCGATCAGAAAAACGCGCAAAAGAAGTCGGCATCAGAAAAGCGATCGGTTCGATTCGCTGGCAATTGATTGGACAATTTTTGAGTGAATCATTTTTAGTAGTTGCGCTCGCATTCATAATCGCGACAACGCTTGTTGTCATGGTTCTTCCTATGTTCAATCAATTGTCGGGCAAAGAGATGAACATGCCCTGGTCGCAGCCGTGGTTTTGGGTCAGCAGTTTTATCTTTTTATTCATCACGGGTCTGCTGGCTGGAAGCTATCCTGCTTTGTACTTGTCATCGTTCAAACCGGTGAGTGTTTTAAAAGGAGTATTTCGCGCGGGTCGATTTGCCTCAATACCCAGAAGAATTTTAGTGGTCGTGCAGTTCACTGTGTCTGTGATGTTGATCATTTGCACTGGAGTAATCTACAATCAACTTGTGTTTATAAAAAATCGCCCGGTTGGTTATCAACGCGATGGTTTATTAATGATCCCGAAAAAATCAGCTGCATTCAGCACCAAGGCCGATGCCCTGGAGGCCGAGTTGAAAAACTCAGGCGCTGTTACAGAAATTGCTGAGTCGGGCGGAATGGTAACAAGTGTATGGTCGGGCAACGGAGGCTTTTCTCAAAACGGCAAGGACCTTAATCAGAATCGTGGCTTTGGAACGTTAGGCGTATCCCATGATTTTGGCAAAACGGTTGGTTGGCAGTTCATTGAAGGCCGCGATTTCTCGAAAGAGATTGCCAGCGACTCGTCAGGTTTGGTCATCAATGAAGCTGCTGCAAAATTTATGGGATTGAAAAATCCAACTGGCCAGGTTATTCATTGGAAAAATGGACCGTGGCAAGTGGACAAAGATTTTGTCATACTCGGTGTAATCAAGGATATGGTAATGGAATCTCCGTTCGAACCTGTAGAACCAATAGTTTATTTCACGATGGGTTGGAAAGGTTGGCTGATGCTTCGGGTTACTCCCGGCATGCCGATGCAAGAGGCCCTTCCGAAAATTGAAAAAGTATTTAATAACGTAATCCCTGATATTCCATTCGATTACAAATTTGCAAATACTGAGTATGCTGCTAAGTTTTCCACAGAAGATCGCATTGGTAAACTTGCCGCTGTGTTTGCAATACTTGCCATTGTTATTAGTTGCCTTGGTTTGTTCGGCCTTGCTTCATTCGTGGCAGAACAGCGCACAAAGGAAATTGGCGTGCGAAAAGTTTTGGGAGCGTCAGTCGCCAACTTGTGGCAGATGTTATCAAAAGAGTTTGTCATTCTTGTGATTTTGTCTTGCGTGATCGCAGTTCCTCTTTCGTATTACATCTTATATAATGGCATCAAGCAGTATGAGTACAAAACCGATATCAGTTGGTGGATTTTTGCTAGTGCGGCATTTGGTGCGTTGGTCATTACTTTAGCTACGGTGAGTTATCAATCCATCAAAGCAGCATTGGCCAATCCAGTGAATAGTTTGAGAACGGAATAATAGTGATTCGTTAATAGTTCATTGAACCGTGCATTACGATTAGCCATTAACGTTTTACGAATAACGAAAATGAATATACCACCAAAGCTCCCCCTCCGCTTCTTCCGCTGGTATTGCCATCCGAAGCTGCGCAACAGTATTGAGGGTGATTTGATGGAGTTGTATAACGAACGACTAAAAAAATCTGGAAAGAGAAAAGCAGACAGAAAATTTATAGTAGATGTGCTGCTGCTTTGCAGGCCGGGTATCATTAAACCAACAGAAGGGTACAAAAATTTAAACACGTACACTATGTATAAAAGTTATTTTAAAATCGGGTGGAGAAATCTTTTAAGGAACAAAAGCTACTCCACTATCAATATCCTGGGATTAGCCATCGGTATTGCCTGTTGCTTGCTGGTTTCCATATACATTTTCCATGAGCTGAGCTATGACCGTTTTCACAAAAATGCCGACCGCATTGTGCGCGCAACAATGGAGCTATCTTACAACGGCAATATTACCAAAATAGCCGTTACCGGCACCAAGGCGCTGCCGGAGTTCAGGCGGGTGTTCCCTGAAGTGGAGAACGGTGTGCGCCTGTTTCCGGCAGGAGCAGTAGTAGAATACAGGGATAAATTGTTCAGGGAACAGGGATTTGTGTATGCTGATTCAGGTTTTTTTGATGTCTTCTCTTTCCGCCTGCTTGAAGGCAACCCGCGCACGGCGCTTAATAAACCCGACCAGGTCGTTCTTACAGAAGCTATGGCAAAAAAGTATTTTGCAAATGAAGAGCCGTTAGGAAAGACAATCCGGGTAAATAATTCAAAAGAATTTGTCATTACGGGGATCGTTGAAGACTGTCCTCCCAATTCACAAATAAAATTTGATATGCTTGCTTCATGGAGCTCATTAACAGACCCGGTTTATACCCGCGAGAGCTGGTTTGATGCAAGTCATTATACCTACCTGCTGTTGCACAAGCCCGGCATGCATGAAGCGCTGGCGTCAAAAATTCCGGCTTATTTTAAAGCACAGGATTCTAATAACGATCTGTCAGGTAAAAATTACCTCACCATACGGATACAGCCCCTCACGGAAGTACACCTGCGCGCAACTGTAGAAGGCGGGCTTGAGCCCGGCAGCGATTACCGGTATGTATATATCTTTTCAATCGTTGCGCTGTTCATCCTGGTAATAGCCTCTGCAAACTACATCAACCTCACCACAGCGAGGGCTTCCGACAGGGCAAAAGAAGTTGGATTGCGTAAAACCGTTGGCGCATTGCGCAAGCAGTTGATAACTCAGTTCATGAGTGAATCACTTGTGATTGTTACGGCTGCCCTGCTCATGGGTCTGTTGCTGGTAGCAGCGCTTATGCCCGTGTTCAGCACAATTGCCGGTAAGCAGCTCACAAGCGCATTCCTGCTGAAGTCCGAATCGTTATTTTCCATAGCCGCTATACTGCTGTTTATTAGCTTCATTGGCGGATTTTATCCTTCCCTTGTTTTATCACGGTTTGCACCGGTCAATGTGCTGAAAGGAAATTTTAAAACGGGAGTTTCCGGTACCGGATTACGCAAAAGCTTAATCGTTGTTCAATTTGTTATTTCCATAGCCCTTATAGCTTCCACACTGGTTATTCATAACCAGCTTGAGTTTATACAAAACAGGAAATTAGGTTACCAGAAAGATCATGTTATTGTATTGCGCGGAGATGCATCGCTAACCGGGAAGATGCCAACGCTTAAATCAATGCTGCTGAACAAGCCTGAAATACTGGGCGTAACCACATGCAATCAAACCCCGGTCTTTATACCGGGCAAATACAACCTTACAGTCAATGACCAGGAAATGCTGATCACGGGTATTCGCACAGACAAGGATTTTAATAAAACGATGGGACTGACCTTTATCAGTGGAACTGATTTCACTGAGGCGGAAGAAAGCGCGGCATTCTCCGGAACGGATACGCTTTACCGGCCTGTCATGCTGAACGAAACCGCTGTCCGGTCTTTTGAATGGACACCGGAAGAAGCCATTGGCAAAGTGGTGATGTTTCAGGGCAGAAGGAGCATGGTGAAGGCAGTGGTGGAAGATTTTCATTTCAGCTCGCTGCATGAGTCGATCAGCCCCTTTATTATTTTTATGAGCAATTACACAAGCAGGATATTAGTCAGGACATCCGGCAGCCAGGTGCCGGAAACACTCCAGTATATTTCAGCAAGGTGGAATGAGCTTGCGCCACATCTGCCCTTCGAGTATGAATTTTTAGACGACCAATTCAACAAGCTTTATAGCGCTGAATCAAAAACAGGAAAGTTGTTTTATGCTTTTGCCATTCTTGGAATCGGGCTTGCCTGCCTGGGGCTTTTTGGTCTTGTTACATTCATCGCACAGCAGCGGGCAAAAGAAATCGGTATCCGTAAAATATTGGGCGCCTCATTATCGGGGCTC
Source organism: Cyclobacteriaceae bacterium (assembly GCA_026129485.1). Lineage (GTDB taxonomy): Bacteria > Bacteroidota > Bacteroidia > Cytophagales > Cyclobacteriaceae > ELB16-189. The sequence goes on along the minus strand of JAHCHY010000012.1, from coordinate 92,010 downwards.
ATGATTCTCCTCTCCAAAGACTTCCTGAAGCTGGTTGTAGTAGCAAGCCTTATTGCTTTACCCATTACCTGGTGGGCTACGGAGCGATGGTTGCAGGGATTCGCCTACCGGGTTTCAACAAGCTGGACGGAATTTGCTTTGACCTGTGTTATTGCTATCGTGATCGCATTTATTACGCTAAGTGTGCAGGTCATCAAAGCTGCGCTGGCAAACCCGGTGGATAGTTTGAGAAGTGAATGAGTTACCGGTTTCCAGTTGCCGGTAACCAGTAACGATTAGAAATGAATTTATGAAAGAAACTTCAACGCCACCCCAATTTCCCCTCCGCTTCTTCCGGTGGTACTGCCATCCGAAGCTGCGTAACAGCATTGAAGGCGATTTGATGGAGCTGTATGAGGAGAGAAAAAATAAAATCGGAAAGCTAAAGGCTGATACATTATTTATTAAGGATGTGCTTTTGCTTTTCAGGCCGGGGATTATCAGGCCGGCAGAAGGATACGAACAGCTAAACAATTATGGTATGTATAAAAGCTATTTCAAAACCGGTTGGCGCAATTTGCTTAAAAGCAAAGTTCATGCATTCATTAATATTGGCGGGCTGGCATTGGGTATAGCCAGTGTTTTTCTCATGGCCACGTATGTAAAGCATGAGCTTGGCTACGACCGGTATTACGATCAGCATGAAAATCTTTACCGCATAACCTGGGAAAATGAAAACCCTCAAACACGCACACCTCACCCGATGGCGCAGGCGATGGTGAACGATTTCCCCGAAGTGGAAAGTGCCGTGAGCCTGTCGCCCCTGTGGGCTGCCGGGCTGACACGCGAAATCTTCTCCATCCGAAACCCCGAAAATGATCTACGGTTTGATGAATCCAATGTGCTTGCCGTGGATACCACTTTCTTCGATGTGTTCCGGTTTCCCGTGTTGCGGGGCGATGCCAAAAAGGCGTTGAGAAATGTAAACGGAGTTTTAATCTCCGAATCCACCGCAAAGAAATATTTTGGCGATGAAGACCCCATCGGCAAACACCTTGCCGTGGATACCGAAACATCCGTGCTGGAAGTGATGGCCGTTTTTAAAGACGTGCCCGATCAAAGTCATTTTCATTTTGATATGCTGGTTTCGTATGTACGGGAAAAATCGTTTGACCCGGATGATGAATATTATACGTGGGCCGATTTCGGGCATTTCAATTATGTGCGCTTAAAGCCGGGTGCAGACCCTAAAGCGCTTGAAGCCAAGCTGATGACGTGGGTGCGCAAGTACATCAATATGAGCGATGAATATTTCCGCAGGGCCATTGCCAACAACATTGGCTTCCGCGTACAGCCCGTTACCGACATTCATTTAAAATCGCACCTGCGCTGGGAGCTTGAAACAAACGGCAACATCGAGTACGTGTATATCATGGCGGCCGCAGCCTTGCTTACGCTGGTCATTGCCTGCATCAACTTTATGAATTTGATGACAGCAAAATCAACCGACCGGGCAAAAGAAATCGGCATCCGAAAAACACTTGGCGCATTACGCAGGCAGCTTTCGTTCCAGTTCCTCAGCGAATCCCTCATGGTTACACTCATCGCGGTTGTGATTGCGGTATTGCTGGTTGAGGTAAGCCTTCCTTTTTACAATTCACTTACGGGGCATTCGTTCGCCCTGCACTACCGCGAAACGGTTCCTGTGCTCATGGCGCTGAGTGTTGTGGTAACGCTGCTTGCGGGCATCTATCCGTCACTCTTTTTATCATCTATACAACCGTATGCTGTTCTGAAAGGAAAATTCCGGGGTAGCAATAAAGGCAACAGGCTGCGCAGCACGTTGATTGTATTCCAGTTCGCCATTTCCATGATGCTGATTTCGGGAGCGGCTATCATTTTCAGCCAGTTGGGTTACATCCAAAACAAAAACCTCGGCTTTGATAAAGAAGAGGTACTCGTTATTCCTGTAAAAAACAGCTTGGTAAGCAAGCGCATACAAACACTTAAGTCGGAATTGCTGAGGGTTGACGGTGTTGTTTCGGTTTCAGCCAGTTCAAATCTTCCCGGTGGACAGTTTAACCAGAACTCTGTTTCCCTGGTTGAGGCTCCCGAACATGAAATTAACTGTTCGGAGGCATTTGTGGATTATGATTTTTTAAAAGCCATGAGTATTGAACTGGTTGAGGGACGGTTTTTCCTGCCTGAAAATCTATCTGATTCTGCCGCATCATTTGTAATCAATGAAACGGCTGCCCGCCAGCTTAATTCATCATCTGTTGTTGGCCGCGAGCTCCATTGGCATGCGTATGAAAACGACAGTCCGGTTAAAGGCCGTATCATCGGGGTGATGGAAGATTTTCACTTTCAGTCATTTCATCATTCGGTTCAGCCTTTGATTTTTGTTTTATACCCGGCATACAATCATTTAGTTATTAAGCTGAATACGCAGGATTTTGAAAACAAGATCGCGCAGGTCAAAAATGTTTACGCTCAATTCGATAATACTTTCGATTTTGAATTTTCTTTTCTTGACGAACGCTTAGATCAGCAATATAAAGCCGAGCAACGGGCGGGCTTTGTGTTTGGCATATTCGCTTTTATTGCCGTAGCCATTGCCTGCTTCGGTTTGTTCGGCATGGCTATGCTTGCGTTTCACCAGCGCACAAAAGAAATCAGCATACGCAAAGTGCTGGGTGCTTCCGTGCCCGGGCTGATTGTGTTGCTGCTTGGCGATTTTACAAAGCTCATTTTTCTTGCCATTCTCATGGCTGTTCCGGTTGCGTGGTGGATGATGGATAAGTGGTTAGATAATTTCACGTACCAGGTAGGCATTCACCCGGCCGTGTTCTTGGTTTCGGGGCTGGTGCTGATCCTTGTTTCATGGATTACACTTGGCTACCTCACGCTCAAAGCATCGCACATTAACCCGGCTGAAACGCTTAAGAATGAATAGCAGGGGTACAGTTACCGGTTTCCAGTTGCCTGTTACCGGTAACAATCAGAAAATGAATCTATGAAAGAAACTTTAACGCCACCCAAGCTCGCAACCCGCTTCTTCCGCTGGTACTGCCACCCGAAGCTGCGCAACAGCATTGAAGGAGATTTGATGGAGCTGTATGGGGAAAGGTTAGCTAAAAGCGGAAAACTTAAAGCCAACGCATTATTTATAAAAGATGTGCTGCTGCTTTTCAGGCCGGGTATAATCAGGCCAACAGAAGGATATAAAAATTTAAACACTTACGGTATGTACAAAAGTTATTTCAAAATAGCACTCAGAAGTATTACAAAAAACAAGACGTATTCTTTGCTGAACATTGTTGGCTTATCTGCCGGCCTGACTTGCTTTGCTTTTATTGCGCTGTGGGTGAATGATGAGTTAAGCTACGATAAATTCAATACGAATTACGACAGGGTTTTCCGGTTGGTTTCCGCTGAAAAAAGAGAAATCAATTTCATTGAATCGGCCATGTCAAGCGCACCTATGGCAAAAGCATTGCTGGACGATTATCCCGAAGTGGAGAATGCGGTGCGCATGAGAATGCGGGAAGAAATTGTAACGCATAAGAACCAGCAGGTGCTTCAGCCCGGCATCTTACTTACCGACCCTTCTTTCTTTGATGTTTTCAGCTATGACTTAACGATGGGAAATACTGCTACGGCTTTGAGCGAACCTTTCTCAATCGTTCTTACAGAATCATCTGCAAAAAAATATTTTGGCGATGATTCCCCGATAGGGCAAACACTTTTGCTGAATATGTATGATAGTACAGGCTATGGCGTAAACTACATGGTAACAGGTGTAATGCCCGACCCTCCCCGGAATGCACATTTTACATTCAGTATGCTTGCTTCTTTTAAAACCATCGAAGTTGTCAATCCCGATGTGCTGACTGTTGATGGTTGGGGAGATGGAAGTTTTTACACGTATGTATTATTGAGAAAGGGAGTTGATTACACAGCATTCTCAAATAAAATCGCGCTCTTTTATGGAAAATATATTGGCGAGCTTTTCAATGTCTGGCGTTCGATTTATTCATACAGGTTGCAGCCATTAAGCGATATTCATTTACGTTCAAACCTGCGAAATGAGATAGCCATAAACGGAAGTATAACGCAAGTACATATCTTCTCCACAATCGGTATTTTTATTTTATTGCTTGCCGGAATCAATTATACCAATCTTGCAACTGCACATTCTTCGGGCAGGGCAAAAGAAGTAGGCGTCAAAAAAGTGGCAGGCGCAGATAAACGGCAATTAATATTTCAATACTTGTCCGAGTCTGTGCTTATGGCAATGGTGGCATTGCTGCTCTCCTTTTTATTTCAAGGTCTGTTCCAGCCGTTTTTATACCAGGTTACGGGTAAAAACCTGTTGTTGTTTTCATCCCCTTTGCTGGCGGTATTTCTTTTTGGAGCAACCTTTCTCTTAGGCATACTGGCAGGGCTTTATCCTGCCATTGTTCTCTCGGGCTTTAAACCGGCAAGTGTATTGAAAGGTTCATTCAAATCGGGCAGCAAAGGAGTTCTTTTACGCAAAACACTGGTGATATCGCAATTTGCCATTACCATGACACTCATCACCGGTATTGTTATTATCTATTCGCAGATGTCTTTTATAAAACACCGGGATCTTGGTTACAATAAAGACGCTTTGCTTTTCTTACGTGTACACGGGAACACGGATGTTATAAGGGGGTATACTGCTTTTAAGAATGATTTACAAAACAGCCCGTTGATTTCAGGAGTGGCTGTTTCCAATTCAATGATTGTTGGTGGTTTAGGCAGCGGGGGTTCTGAAACTGTTGATGAAAACGGAAATCTCTTGCAGGTGAACACCTCGAGGTTGCGTGTTGATCCGGATTACATGGAAGTTTATGGGATTGATTTATTGGTTGGAAGAAATTTTACGCAACAGTCATCCGCCCAGGATACCCGCCCGGTTATTCTCAATGAAATGGCTGTAAAGAAATTTGGCTGGAATGATAATGAGGCCGCCATCGGGAAGCCCTTTACGATGGGCAACATAAGAGGAGAAGTGATTGGTGTAGTGAATGATTTTCATTATACCTCGCTGGAGCAGTCCATCCAACCTTTGGCTATCTATCCGCTTGATGGTCGCTTTTCAAGAATTACACTGAAAGTGGATATTTCGCAGGCAGACAAAGTCGTAACTTTTGTTGAAAACACATGGAAAAAACACTTTCCTTCTGTTTTGTTCGATTATGATTTTGTAAGCCAGCAGATCAGGGAGCAATATTTAGCGGAACAAAGGTTTTCGGATGTGTTTTTATGTTTCTCTGTTCTTTCATTGGTTATCGCATGTTTGGGCTTATACGGGTTAATATCCTTTACTGTATTTCAGAAAACAAAAGAAATCGGCATAAGAAAAGTTTTGGGTGCTACGGCAAAAAGTATAGCGGTGATGCTGTCAGGTGATTTTATGAAGCTTGTCTTGTTTGCCTGCTTTATTTCGATACCGGTTGCGTGGTATGTAATGGACAAATGGCTGCAAAATTTTGCATACCGGGTTGATCTTTCCTGGTGGATGTTCGCTGCCGCAAGTTTATTAGTTTTATTGATTGCCGTACTGACCGTAAGTCTTCAATCGGTAAAAGCAGCGATGGCAAACCCGGTGGATAGCCTGCGCTCGGAATAAGTTACCGATTTCCGGTAACCAGTAACTGGAAACCAGTAACAATTAGAAAATGAATTTATGAAAGAAACTTCAACGCCCCCCCAACTCCCCCTCCGCTTCTTCCGCTGGTACTGCCATCCGAAGTTGCGCGACAGCATTGAGGGTGATTTGATGGAGTTGTATGAGGAGCGGTTAGCTAAAAGCGGAAAGCTTAAAGCTAACGCTTCATTTATTAAAGATGTGCTCCTGCTGTTCAGGCCGGGCATCGTCAGGTCTTTTGAAGGATATGAAAATTTAAACACATACAGTATGCTGAAAAATTATTTTGTTGTAGGGCTGAGGCATGTAACGAAGCACAAGCTGTTTTCCATGTTGAATATTTTTTGCCTTGCCATCGGCATTACGGTTTCCCTGCTGATGGGCGCTTACGTGCTTAATGAAAGCAGCGTTAATTCAACCCTCAAAAATGCTGACGCTCAATACCTCGTCAAAAGCAAATGGAAGTCAGAAAACATGGGTATGGAAATCGCCACGTTCAGTCCGTTGGCAAAGACCCTGAAAGAAGAATATCCGCATCTTGTTGAGAATTACTACCGGTTCGACCCCGTAACAGCCATTGTTTCTGTGGAAGATAAGCATTTCAGGGTGGGTATAGCAATTGGCGATACCACGTTCATTTCCATGTACGGCTTTAGGATATTGCATGGAAGTCAAAATGGTGCTTTCGTCAATAACCAATCTGCCGTTGTAACCGAATCTTTTGCCGAACAATTCTTCGGCAAGAAAGACGTGGTAGATGAGTTGATCACTGTTCAAACCCGCGATGGCAGAAGTCTTGAATTTATTATCTCCGCTGTTTTAGCGGATCTACCTTACAACAATTCCATTACAAATTTTACGGGCCGCTACCAAGTCTTTTTACCGATGGATAATAACCAGTATTTCCAATACGGAGATAAAGGAGACAGATGGAATAACATTTACATGGTGAACATGGTCGAATTGAAGGAAGGTATCACACCTGCCGATGTTGCAGAACCTCTCGAACAGGTTTTGGCCAAATACCAGCCCACACATACAAGAGAAAATTTAAAGGTTGAACTGGACGGTATTAAGGGTTATTATTTGAAAAAGAACAGCGGGGCGGTACAGAAAATGATTATTACCCTTCTTTTTATTGCCGCATTTATCCTGCTGATGACAATAATCAATTTCATCAATATCCATATCGGCACGTCATCGTACCGCCTGAAGGAAATCGGCTTGCGCAAAGTTTTCGGTGGGGCAAAGCTTCAATTAATTGTTCAGCACCTTGTGGAGTCTTCCTGCTCACGTGCATCAGCCTTATTCTATCGCTTGTGCTGTACGAGGTGTTAAGTCCTTTTTTCAGCCAGCTCTTAAACACAAAAATTGATTCGGTCTGGCAGTTCGGTTTCAGCAATTGGTTGTTCCTGCTTTTGTTGTTAGTGGCGGTTTCTATTTTATCCGGCATATACCCGGGGTTCATATTAAGTTCTTTGAACATACTTCAGTCAGCCAAAGGCAAAATCAGTTCGGCAGGGGGAAAAACTGCCTTGAGAAGGGTATTATTGGTTACTCAATTTTCCCTCGCTATCATCACATTTATCTGCGCGTTAACCATTTCCAGACAGGTATCTTATTTTTTCAGCAAGGATTTGGGCTATGATAAAGACCAGGTGATGATTGTTTCATCGCTTCCGCGTCAATGGGATTCCACCGGGGTTATGAGAATGGAAAACATGAAAGCCGAACTGTTGCGAACACCGGGCATAAAAGCCGCCACATTTTCGTATGATATTCCTGATGGAAGCTATCTCGGCAATGCGAACATTTACACAGAAGGAAGCGACAATAATTTTATCAGTATGCTGGTGATGTCCGGGTGTTACGACTTTGCCGATGTGTACGGGCTGGAGATGGCAGAGGGTGTTTTTCTGAAACATGAGAACAGCAGCAATGTCCGGGGCCAGGTTGTATTGAATGAATCGGCTGTAAAAGCGCTTGGCTGGACGTCAGCCACAGGTAAAACGATACGGTTAGGGGTTGATGCCGACAGCTATTTTGTAACGGTTTCAGGCGTTGTAAAAGATTTTCATTATGCCTCGATGCAGGCAAGCGTACAACCGCTTGTATTCACGCATGTCAATGAGCCGTATGTCAGGGTTTATCGCTATTACTCGCTCAAAATCAACACACCGGATATGGCGCGCACCATAGATGACGTGAAAAAGAAATGGGAAGCCCTGTTCCCCGAAACAGGTTTCGAGTACACGTTTATGGATGACCGTTTTCAGTCATTATATACTACCGAGCTGCAACTGAAAAAGGCGGGAAGCCTTGCCACTGCCCTCATGTTCATCATCGTGCTGTTGGGAATATTCGGGATTGTTACGTTCACGTTATCCAGCCGAACCAAAGAAATAGCCATTCGGAAAGTATTGGGTGCAAAAGCGGCAAACATTGTCATGCTGTTCATAAAGGAGTATGCGTTACAAATAGCGTTAGCGAATATCATTGCCTGGCCGCTTGCATTCGCCATTACCAGTTATTGGCTGCAAGGCTACGCTTACCGTGTTGAACAGAATATTTTTCCATTTGTGCTGGCAGCCGGTTTCATGCTTACAGCCGCATTTATACTCATATCCATACAATGCTTTAAGGCTGCTGTGGCGAATCCGGTTAACAGCCTACGCTCGGAATAAGTTACCGGTTTCCAGCAACCAGTAACTGGAAACCGGTAACAATTAGAAAATGAATTTATGAAAGAAACTTCAAAGCCTCCCCAACTCCTCCTCCGCTTCTTCCGATGGTACTGCCATCTGAAGCTGCCGACTGTGCTTATTACTCCGCATTAAGCCGCTTCAAAATTTTCTTGGCCAGCGGTTCTTTGATTTCAGTATGCCTTGGCACAGCCTCCGTGATTCCATTCTTAGGATTGATCCAGATAGAATGACTTCCACCTTCTCGTTTGAGAAAACAACCTGCAATGCGAAGCTGCGTTCCAAATCCCTGCGTTTCAACTCACAAGAATTTTTTCGGTGATAGCATCGGCAGGAAGGCCACGCATCATATCACCTCGCCTGTCTTCAAGCATCAGCTTCACGGCATCAATTAAATCTGCTTTGGCTTCCTCCACGGTTTCTCCCTGGCCGTTAGCGCCTGGCACTTCCGGGCAAATTGCCCAATATCCACCCTCCGGGGCTGGCTCTATGATGGCTGTGAACTCGGCTTTCATATCTTCTTTGATTTTGTTGAAACCCTCAATCAGGATTTATGTTTTTGAAGAAGTAAAGATAAACAACTAACTGACCAATGGGAATAAAATCAGTAGGCAATGGACAATAGGCAGTAGGCAATCGCTCATCACTTTGCCTACTGCACCTTGCCTATTGCCTACCCTAACCATAGAAAACTGAAACAGAAAGACCAATATCTCCAATCCCAAAATGCCCGCCTCCGAACGCTCACGTCCGGCTGTGAACGAAGGCTTTTTCATTTTCCGCTGAAATCAGGCAAATAAGGCTGCTTTTCTTTGGTGCAATTCTTGGCATAGGGTTGACCAGTAGGCAGGTGGCAGTAGGCAAATGTCTAATCCAATTTGCCTACTGCCTCTTGCATATTGCCTACTTTAAAAAAGAACCTAAACGAAAAGAGCCATGCTAAAAAACTATCTGAAAGTTGCCATTCGCAATCTGGTGCGAAACAAAGCGTACTCGGCCATCAACATACTTGGTCTTGCCCTGGGCGTAGCCTGTTGCTTGTTGCTTACACTTTATATACAAGACGAAACAAGCTACGACAAGCATCACCAAAGGGTTGAGGACTTGTACCGCATTGTTACTCATTTTCAAACTGACATAGGAGCTGATAAAGGAGGCTGGACATCCCCGCCCATTGCCATGGCCATGCGGGACGAAATCCCTGAAGTGGAAACTGCTGTGCGCGCTATCTCCCCGGGCGGACAAAATTTAATCCGGTACGAAGAAAACCGCTTTTATGAAACCAATGGTTTTCTTGCCGACTCTACTTTGTTTGATGTATTCACCTACGAACTGAAAGAAGGCAACCCGAAGAAAGCGCTTACAGAGCCTAACACCATCGTGCTTTCGGAAAAACTGGCGCAAAAGCTTTTTGGCAACGAACCTGCCCTCGATAAAATCATCTCCATCAGCCAGGGCGGCCCGTTTGTGGAATATAAGGTTACCGGGGTCTTTAAAGAAAAACACAACAGCTTCATCTCGGCAAATTTTTTCACTTCCATGAGGAGCAGCGGGTTGGGCGAATACATTACCTCCGACCGTCAAGCGTCAACCGAATGGGCGGGGCAGAATTTTGTGCCTTCCTATTTAAAGCTGATACCCGGCCACAACAAGGCCGATGTTGAAAAAAAGATGAACGAGGTATTGCAAAAGCACGGTGCGGAAGACATGAAGGCGCTGGGACTTTACAAAACCCTCTCGCTGGAATTGGTAAAAGATATTCATCTGAAATCCGATGTGGGGCAAAGCCCGCGCATCCGCTACCTGTACGTGGTGGCGGCCATCGCCATTTTCGTTTTGCTGATCGCCTGCATCAACTTCATGAATTTGTCAACAGCAAAGGCCGCCAAACGAGCAGGGGAAATCGGCATACGCAAAACGCTGGGCGCGTTCCGTTCGTCATTGGCCGGGCAGATTCTGGGCGAGGCGATGTTCATTGTAGTTATTGCTATTCTTATCAGCATTGTGCTTGTACAAACCACGCTTCCGTTTTTCAACCAGCTTACCGGTAAAAACATTTCCTTCCATTCCGAAAACATGACCTGGTTCATTATCGCATCCGTTATCATCACCGTGGTAACCGGGCTGCTGGCCGGAAGCTATCCCGCCTTTTATTTGTCGTCCTTCCAGCCCGCACGGGTGCTGAAAGGAAAGATCAATCTTGGTAATTCATCCGGGCGGCTGCGGCAAGGGCTGGTGGTGTTCCAGTTTGTGATTGCCATTGTTTTGGTGTGCGGCATTTTCATCATCTCGCGCCAAATGGATTATATGATTGAGAAAGATTTAGGTTTTGACTCCAAAGCGAAAATCGTGTTGCCAATCCGCACAAGCGAAGCCCGCGACCAATACGAGGCGTTGAAAAAAGAATTGGAGCGCAACGGAAACGTAAAGGCCGTATCGGGCGCAGCCTATGTGCCCGGCTCACAGGTTTATAACGACATGCTGTTTTATCCCGATGGCGGCAGCATGGAAAAAGCCGTTGACATCAGGCGCAACTTCGTAGATGCCGGGTATGTGGAACTGCTGGATATAAAATTGCTGACTGGCCGTACCCTTACTGACAATCGTGAAATGGAAAGAGGAAAACTGATCCTGAACAAAACAGCGGCAAGCAAGCTGGGCTTTACGCCCGATGAAATAACAGGGCAAAGCCTGTACTTCGACTGGCAGGGAGAAAAATACGATTTCGAGGTGATCGGTGTGATGGAAGATTTTCACCAGGTAACCCTACACGAAGAAATACAACCCCTCTTGTTTGAAATCCCAAATGATGCGAACCAGTACAGGTACATTATCGCTTCCGTTTCATCTTCCGGTTTTGAGCAAACCGTGAAGTCTATTGAACAAACCTGGAAGTCGCTCATCAACGATACGCCCTTTGATTATTTGTTTCTCGATGAAAACGTAAAGAAGCAATATGAAGAAGACCGCAAGGTGTCGGGTATCATCACCAGCTTCGGCCTGATCGCCATGATTATTTGCGCACTTGGGCTGTACGGACTTTCCTCGTACATGGCAGAGAGAAGGATTAAGGAAATCGGCATACGCAAAGTGATGGGCGCAAGCGTTACGCAGATCGTAACCATGATGTCATCGGAATTTGTCAAGCTCGTGTTGATTGCCTTTGTCGTTGCCGTGCCGGTAGCGTGGTACGGCATGAACAAATGGCTGGAAAGTTTCGCTTACAAAACCCCTGTTGAATGGTTTGTATTTGCGTGGGCGGGAATCGTGGCGCTGGTTATCGCATTGGCTACGGTGAGCTTTGAATCTATTAAATCTGCAATGGGAAACCCGGTTGACAGTTTGAGAAATGAATAAACCTGACAAATATGTTTAGAAACTACTTTAAAATCGGTATCAGAAACATCCTGAAGTACAAGGTGTTTTCTATGATCAACATCTTCGGGCTGGCGATGAGCATGTCGGTGTGTATGTTGATTATCCTGATGTTGGCAGACCAGAAAAGTTACGACCAGTTTCACAACAAAAAGGATCACACGTATCGGATTCTATCCAAGATAAAGCAATCCGCAGTGCCTAATGCATCCAGTCCATTCCCATTGGCAAAAACAATGAAGGAAGACTATCCGATCATAGAAGAGGCCACCCATCTTGTTCCGGGAGTAGGCGGGGACGCTACTTACGGGCAACAGACGGCTGAGATGAGAGGATATTTTGCCGATGCTTCCTTTTTTGAAGTATTCAGCTTTGATCTGCTCAAAGGCAATCCGGCCCATGCGCTGACTTCCCCTAATTCTATGGTCATCACCAATGAAATTGCCCGTTTGCTGTTTAGGGACGAAGACCCCATCGGCAAACGGGTTGAATTTGCCAATCGCGGATTAGGGTTGAACAGGGTTGATTTTGGCAGCGAAACAAGTTCCAGCCCGGTGGATTGGGGAAGTTATACCATTACCGGGGTATTGGACAGCAAGAAATTCAAATCACACCTGAAATTCGATGTACTGGTTTCGGCAGATTCCAGGTATGCCTTGTACCAGGAAGAGAAAATAACGGATCTTACGGATAATTGGAAATGGTATTCCTATTGTTATACCTATGTCGTACTTGCCGGTGGACAGACAGAACAGGGTCTGATTGCTTCACTTAACGATTTGGTAACCCGCAAATACGCTGAATTTGAATCGTTGGAAGGAATCAGACTGATTCCCCAAAATCTTAATCGCATCACACCGGGCATGTTTGTGGGAAATCCCAGCAGCCTTCTCCTTCCGGTAGAGGCTTATTATTTTCTCGCGTTTTTCGCCTTAGTGGTTCTGGTTTTGGCATGTGTGAATTATACCAACTTATCCATTGCCAGGGCATTGACCCGTGCGAAGGAAATCGGGATACGCAAAGTGAGTGGAGCGAATAAGAAAAGTCTTGTATTCCAATTTTTAAGCGAATCTGTGATGACGGCCTTGTTTGCCCTGGCATTAGCCAATATTTTATTGCTCTTGGTCAAGCCTGCGTTTATGGGGCTGTGGGTAAACCGGTATTTGAATTTTGACCTCAATGAAAGTATGCCGGTTTATATTGCTTTTATCGGACTGGCATTGTTCATTGGTTTACTGGCGGGTTTTTATCCCGCGTTGCATTTATCCCGGTATTCCCCTGTCAAAGTGCTTTATGCCTTGCACCGCATCATGCCCGGAAAGTTGGGTATGCGAAAGTTCCTGAACATCTCTCAATTTGCCGTTTCCCTTTTCTTTATCATTACTTCTATTCTCATCTACCACCAGTTCAGACATTACCTGGAATTTGATTACGGATTTGATTCTGAGAACATCGTTAATGTACCCATACAAGGCAACAGTTACCAGCTTATGGCCAATGAGTTCAGAATGATTCCCGGAGTTTCTACGGTTTCTGCCAGCGAGTATATACCGGCAACAGCTATGGCAAATGGAATTGGGGTAAGAAAAACGGCTGAGGATGAAGTCTTGCATTTTGAACACATGAGCATTGATGCGGATTTTGTAGAAAACCTCGGACTCAGCCTGGTGGCAGGAAGGAATTTGCCGGCAGAAGGGAAACCAAATCAATATGTTTTGGTAAATGAAACCGCAGTAAAAAGATTGGGCTACGCATCTCCCGATGAGATCATCGGAGAAACCCTGGAGGCTATGGGCTATCCTGAAGAAGTAGAAGTCGTTGGGGTGCTGAAAGATTTCAGGTTCCAGACACCTGTTATGGAAGACAAAACCGGGCCGTTGATGTTCAGAAACGATCCGGAAAGTTTCAGCTACCTCAATCTAAAAATAACTTCCAATGACCTGCCGGGAACACTTGCAAAACTGGAAGATACCTGGAAAAGCCTGGATCCGGTTCATCCGTTCCGGTATCAATTTTTTGATGATCAATTGGTCAAGGTCAATCAGTGGTTGGGCGATTTGGTCTCTGTTATTGGTTTTATTGCTTTCATTGCCGTCACAATTGCCTGCCTGGGTATGTTGGGGATGGCTACTTATACGGCTGAGAGAAAGACCAAAGAAGTGGGCATACGCAAGGTCCTGGGAGCCGATACTTTCCATATTGTCCTGTTGCTATCCAAAGGATTTCTAAAAACCTTAATTATATCGGTATTGATAGGCGCTCCTGTAAGTTATTTGATCAATAACCTGTGGCTCCAGAATTTCCCCAACCGGGTGAGTTTTGGTGTTGGTACGGTCTTGTTGGGAACACTGATCATATTGGCGTTGGGGATGATTACGGTATGTTCTCAGACGTTGAGAATTGCATACAGGAATCCGGTGGATAGCCTACGCTCAGAATGAGCTTTGGCTATCAAAGATAGTTTGAGAAATGAATAAAATAAGTTGACAAATGTGCAGTTTGACAATTGATAATATCCGGTTAAAAATTTATGTGCATTGTCAATTGGCTTATTTGTCAACTGTTAATTCTTATAAGTAAAGAACCTAACAAAAAATTATGCTAACGAATTATTTGAAAATCGCTGTTCGCAATTTATATAAGCACAAGTCATTTACACTCATCAACCTGTTTGGGCTTGTGGGCGGACTGACTTCGGCTTTTGTACTGACGTTGATTGCTTATCAACAATTAAGGTTTGATGATGTTCACACAGAAGCTGACCGGATACACCTTGTTTACAAAGAGCGCACTACACCTAATGGCGTTCAGGTGGTGTACGACACGTGGGTTCCTTTGCTCGAAGCATTGAAAGAAGACTACCCTGAAATAGAAGAGGGCACGAGGCAACTGGAATTACCCGCATTCCTGACCGTAGGCACAGAAAAATTCCAGGAACAGATCACGTTTGCCGACCCATCGCTTTTCAAAATGTTTTCCATCTCAACACAACAAGGCAGTGGTTATAACCAGCTAAAGGAAAAATCAAACATTATACTCTCACCGGAAACAGCCGCCCGTTTTTTTGGTAACGAAGACCCCGTAGGGAAAACAGTTCACATGCAATTGAACGGTGTGCTGTTTGACTTTACGGTTTCAGGCGTGTTAGATGAAATTCCGGTTAACTCAACCATACGCCCTTCCATGATTGCTTCTTTTGACAACGCGCTTACGATCGATTGGATCAGAGATGCAGGTTGGAACACTTCATTTTTATACACGTACATACTGCTGCAAAAACCTGCGCAGGCTGCCTCATTAGAACCAAAATTTCCATCCTTAATCAAAAAAGTCTATGACGAAGAAACTGCATCAAGCATGCAGTTTAAATTGGTGTCGTTGCCGAACTACCACGACCAGTTGACACAAAGCAAAAGAACGGCATATATCATGCTGAGCATTGCGCTTATTCTCATCGTGGTAGCCGTAATAAATTATGTCAACTTAACCACAGTACGCTCCGTTGAGCGTTCAAAAGAAATCGGGCTGAGAAAAGTGCTGGGCGCTACCCGCGCTGGGCTGGCAAAGCAATTCCTCGGTGAATCGTTCACGCTTACTACACTTGCTTTTTTTATATCCGTTGTTGCCTTGCAGGCCGTGTTGCCTATGGTAAACAGTTGGCTTGGCCTGGCATTAAGCTTCAATGTGTTGCAAGACCCGCTATTGCTGCTGATCGGGTTCTGCCTTTTTGCCTTTATCGGTTTTTCATCCGGCAGCTTTCCGGCCTTGCTCATTGCCCGTTATAAGCTGGTGGAATCCCTTAAGGGGAAATTGAAAACTTCAGGTTCCGGTATTCATTTCAGGAAAGCCCTTATTATAGTCCAGTTTTCGTTAGCCATCGTTTTGTTATTCAGCATGCTGGTGATTTACCGGCAGGTAGATTTTATGAAAAACTTTAACCTGGGCATTAAGAAAGATAACATTGTTGTGATCCCCACTGATACCGATAACATGGTTGATCCCGCTGCGGCACGCACAAAAGTTGCGGGCATGAAAAAAGAATTGTTGCAATACAGTTCTATCACGCATGTGTCGGCTTCCAATATAGTTCCGTCCGATGTAAGCCAGGCAGGGTACACGCTTGTGCGGCCCGAAGGCTGGACGCAAGAGCAACCCTTTCGGGTTATGCGTGTCTTCGTGGATGAATCATATTTCGATCTGTTTGAAATAAAATTTCTTGAAGGAGAAAAGTTCAGCGAGAACCTGGCCGTAGCGGACACGTTGGTGCGCAACCTTGCCATTATAAATGAGGCTGCGTTGAAAGCCTTTGGATGGGATGATATTGACGGGAAGAAAATAGGAATCCGGACACAGGTAGTCGGGCTTGTTGCCGATCATTACAACACGAATCTTTCTCAACAGATTGAGCCCATCATTTTTGTTTATCGGCCTATGGAACGCCAATCGAATGCTTTTATTTCCGTGCGGTTTAACAACCAGCCAAACGATGTAATGAAACTGATCGAATCCAAATGGAGGCTGCTTGATGAAACACGCCCGTTCAACTATTTCTTTGTGGATAAAAATTTTGAACAACTGTACCGTGCCGAAGACCGTAACATCAAAATCATTTCATGGTTTTCCGGTCTTACCATTATGATTGCCTGCATCGGGTTGCTGGGACTTATCTCGTTTACGCTTGAGCAGAAGACAAAAGAGATCGGCATCCGGAAAGTACTTGGCTCGTCTGTAACGCAAATCACAGTATTATTAAACAAGGAGTTTGTAAAGTTAATCAGTGTTTCATTGCTGATTGCCTTGCCAGCTTCCTGGCTTTTGATGACACGCTGGTTGCAGGACTTTGCCATTCGTATTCCCATCCATTGGTCATGGTTTGTATGGATCTCGCTTTTGACAATTGCGTTAGCCTTGCTCACAACAAGCTTCAAGGTGATTAAAGCGGCACTGGCCAACCCGGTTGAGTCTTTGCGAACGGAGTAATACAGTAGGCAAAGGGCAATAGGCAGTAAGCAATATCTCTATTCAATTTGCCTACTGATTATTGCCAACTGACTACTTTAATTTAAAATAAAGAACCCTAAACAAAAGAGCCATGCTAAAAAACTACATCACCATCACCTTCCGGAACATCGTCCGAAACCGGAGCTATACTTTTATCAATGTCGCAGGACTTAGTGTGGGCATTGCCGCCTGTATTATCATTTTCTTAGTTATCAACTTTGAGCTTTCGTTTGAAAAGTTTCATAGCCATTACGAACGGCTTTACCGCGTAACCCGCGCTACTGTTAATGCATCGGGAACCAGCCATTCACCCGTAACTCCCTATCCTTTCGCGGCTGCCTTCCGTACTGATTTTCCGGATGTTCCGCTTAATACACAACTGCACTACCATGAAGAAGAAGTGCTGGCTACACTTGGCGATGAAAAGCACAAGGTGAAGGATATCATTTTTGCCGATTCCCTGTTTTTTGATGTATTCAGCTTTGAAGTGTTGTCGGGAAATCCACAGGCCGAACTTGGCGTTCCCGGAAAAGTATTCCTGACCGAATCGCTGGCTGGTAAAATAATGAAGAACGGCATCACCCATCTCAAGCTTAACAATAAGCTGGAACTGGAAATTGCCGGAATCGTGAAAGACCCGCCACCCAACTCACACATTAAGTTTTCCATGATCGTATCCATGCCCTCGTTCAGCAAAGATTTTTTCGGTTTGCCGATCGACCAATGGGGTATGACTTCGTCAGGGTACAGTTATGTTGTGTTGCCGGATGAAATCTCACCGATGACCATTGAAAACAGGTTTCCGCAATTCCGTGAAAAGTACCGACCTAATTCAGAATCAGAAAAAGAAACGTACCATCTTCGTCCTGTTGGCGATATTCATTTTGATGAACGTTACGCAGATACGCCCGGTGGCCCTTCGTATATAAACCGGTCAACGCTGATTGTGCTCGGCTTGCTGGGCGGATTTATTTTGCTCGTTGCCTGCATCAACTTTATTAACCTGAGCACCGCCCTTGCTGTAAAAAAATCGCGCGAGATTGGTGTGCGCAAAACCCTGGGCGCTACCCGCAAGCAGCTTGTTGCGCAATACCTGGGCGAAGCTTTTATGCTCACCGTTATTTCAACAGTGCTTGCCATGGTGGTGGTTGAAGTGATGCTGCCAGTGGTGAGCTCCTTCCTCCAAAAAGAGCTTTCTTTCAAAATGCTTGATGGCGTAGTGCCTGTATTTCTTGCTACGCTTGCGCTGGCCACCACGTTGCTGTCGGGGTTGTACCCGGCCTTTGTGCTGTCGGGGTTCAGCCCGATTGCAGTGCTGAAAAACAAGCTCACGTACCAGGGAACCTCAGGAGCGTATGCCCGCAAATACCTCGTTGTATTTCAATTCGTAGTCGCCCAGGTGCTGATCATCGGTGTGCTGGTAGTGGCCGATCAAATGGAGTTTCTTAATTCCAAGCCGCTTGGCTTTACCAAAGAAGCAGTTGTGAATGTATCGCTTCCTGAAAACAAAAAAGAGCTGCGCGAATCATTCGGGAACCTGCTGGAAGTTATACCCGGGATTGAAAAAGTATCTTTTTCGCTCGGAGCGCCCACTTCAAGGGGCAACTTTCATACGAGTTATTCCTTATCTGAACGCGGCAGTGAAGAACGTTACGAAACACAGCTAAAGCTGGTTGACCGGAACTATCTTGAAACATACGGTTTGGAATTAGCCGCAGGCAGGTGGTTTACAGAGAACGAAGAAAAAGCCGTTGATCTTCCAGCGTCATTAGGGGCATCATCAGAAGAAAGAAAATATGTTTACATCGTGAACGAAGCGTTGGTAAAGCAACTTGGCTTCCCCTCAAACGAAGACATTATCGGGAAAAACATTACCACCGGATTGAACAGCATTACGGCCGAGGTGGTTGGCGTTATAAAAGATTTTCACACCCAATCGCTGCACCATGCTGTTGAGCCTGTGGTGTTGCTGCATTTTCCGTACTTCTATTATGATGCCGGCATCCGTTTCAATACGGCAGGCACGCAAAACGTGTTAAAAGCCATCGAGGAAGCATACGCCAAAGTGTTCCCGGATTACCTGTTTGAATACAATTTTTTAGACACTCACCTTGAAAACCTCTACCAGCAGGAGAAACAGTCTTTTGCGCTGATACGCATTTTTGCCGGGCTGGCTATTTTTATTAGTTGCTTAGGCTTGCTGGGACTTGTATCGTTTCTGACACAACAAAAAATCAAAGAAGTGGGCATCCGAAAAGTTTTCGGGGCGTCTGTAGCCAATATTGTGTTACTCTTTTCAAAGAGCTTCATAATTCTTATTGTGATTGCGTTTGTGGCGGCTGTGCCGTTAGCGTGGTATGGCATGAATAGCTGGCTCGAAGGCTTTGCTTATCGTACCAGCCTCCATGTTTCCGTATTCGGAATTGCATTGCTGTCAACGTTGGTTGTCGCGATGCTTACGGTCATTTATCAATCGGTGAGAGCAGCTGTGGCGAACCCGGTGGAGAGTTTGAGGAGTGAATAATCAACAATTATCAATATGAAAAATTTAGTATGCATCTGTTTGGTTTTAATAGCAGGAATTACTTCCGTACAGGCTCAATCATCGGCTGACACCTTGCAAATACGAAAAGCCTGCCTGGATTATGTGGAAGGATTTTTTACCCAGGATTCCATCCGGTTAAAAAACGCCATGCATCCTGAACTGGTAAAGAGGATTGTTGGTGATCGTAAAGCTGACAATAAATTATTCACCATCGGGGTGAAGGAATTGGTGAGCTATTTAAAGCCCGAAAACAAAATAAAGAACAATAATCCCAAAGAACCATTTCAAGCCGAAATCATCATCTATGACATATCCATGGACATTGCTATAGCCAAAATAGCTACGAACAAAATGCCTGAGTTTTTTGACTATGTACAATTAGGTAAGGTAAAAGACGAATGGAAAATCATTAACGTGCTATGGGCGCTGAATAAATAAAAAGAGAAAGCCATGCTAAAAAACTATTTTCAAATCACGATGCGAACCTTTTTAAAGCATAAAGGCTTCAGCTTTATCAACGTGGCGGGGCTCTCCATCGGTCTTGCCTGTTCGCTACTGATTTTTCTGTGGGTTAGTGATGAACGGGGAATAGACAGATTTCACGAAAAGGATGAACGGCTTTACCAGGTAATGCAAAACATGTCGTTTCCGGGTGGCATTCACACCACAGATGCTACGCCCGGCCTGCTGGCCGATGCATTGCTGGAAGAAGTGCCCGAGATTGAGGATGCCACGGTTGAATATCCCGGCAGAGGGTCGAAAGGAATTATTTCCTTCGGGGATACTCGCGTTAATGCAAGCGAGCGGTATGTAAGCAGCAATTACTTCGATGTTTTCTCCTACAAGCTTTTACAAGGTAACAAAGACCAGGTGTTGTCCGGCAAATATTCAGTCGTCCTGTCTGAAGAATTGGCGTTGAAATTATTTAATACCTCTGAGAACGTTATTGGGAAGACGGTAGAGTGGGATCAGGGTAATCTCACAGGGCTAAAGGGGCTGTATGTTGTTTCCGGTGTTTTTGAGAAACCCGGAAAGAACTCCTCGGCTCAATTCGATATTTTGTTTACTTACGAATTGCTTTTTGAAAACTATGCTTCCATGCTTGGCCTGAACCACTGGGGAGGTAGCGACCCCGGCACGTTCGTAATTGTAAAAGCAGGAACCGATGTTGAGCGTCTCAATTTGAAAATCAGGGATTTTGTCCGGTCAAAATTCAGCTTAACCCGTGGCAATCAAAATTTAGAAGATATAGGCACGTTGTTTCTCCAGCAGTATTCAGATAGGTACCTGAACAACAGGTATGAAAACGGGATTCCTGTTGGCGGAAGGATAGAGTATGTCAGGTTGTTTTCCATCATTGCCATTTTCATCCTGATAATAGCCTGCATCAACTTCATGAACTTAGCCACAGCGAAAGCATCCGGCAGGATAAAGGAAATCGGTATAAAAAAAGCGTTGGGGGCAGACAGGAGAACGCTTATACTTCAATTCCTCAGAGAATCTGTTACAATGGCTTTTTTGACGTTGCCCATTGCTATTGTAATTGTTGAGCTATTCCTTCCTCACTTTAATATAATAACCGGAAAGCATCTTAGCCTGAGCCTTGATGCAAATATTATTATTGCGGTCTTACTCATTACACTGATGACCGGTCTTGTTTCAGGCAGCTATCCCGCATTGTATCTTTCCGGTTTCAGACCGGCTACGGTATTGAAGGGAAAATTTAGCGTTACGCCCGGAGGCGCATCACGTTTGCGGTCAGCGCTGGTGATATTTCAATTTGCCGTTTCGGTCATGCTGATTGTAGCCGTGTTGGTCGTGAACAGGCAGGTTGAATTTATCCATTCCAAAAACCTGGGATACAGCAAAGACAATATCATTCATTTTGTAACCAAAGGAAATGTTCTTGCAAAAGGCTATGAACCATTTCTTAATGAAATAAAAAAAATACCCGGAGTTGTAAATGCGGCTAACTATCAAAGCAACCTGGTTACAAAGGACAGGAAAGTAAGCGTAACAAATGTTAGCTGGGAAGGAAAATCCCCGAATGATATAGTGGAGTTTAAATATCTTGTGGCGGGCTATGATTTTATTGAAACCCTGGGTGTGGCGCTTGCCGAAGGGCGTTCATTTTCAAGAGAGTTCGCCTCAGAAGAAGACAAGATTATATTCAATGAAGCAGCTATTGAAAGCATGGGGCTTAAAGATCCTGTTGGCAAAACCGTTCTTGTGGAGGGCCGGGAGAAAACAATCGTGGGTATTACCAGGAATTTTCACTTTGAATCATTTTATGAGCCGATAAAGCCCTGCTATTTTGTTCTGCGTCCCGACAGGGACTATATCATGGTTAGAATAGAATCGGGAAAAGAAAAAGAAACGCTTGAGCGGGTAGGAGCATTTTACCGGGAATATAACGAGGGGCTTTTATTTGAGTTTGAGTTCCTGGATGAGGATTACAAGACGCTGTATGCGTCTGAACAAAAGGTAGCCGCTTTGTCCCGGTACTTTGCCGGGCTCGCCATCCTGATTTCATGCTTGGGGTTATTTGGTCTGGCGGCCTTTACAGCCGAAAGGAGAACGAAAGAAATAGGCATCCGGAAAATACTGGGCTCAAGCGTATTGGGCATTGTCTTTCTCCTGTCAGGTGATTTTACCCGGAAAGTTTTTACCGCCTTGCTTATCGCCTTGCCGCTAAGCCATTATATCACTAAAAGCTGGCTGGACAATTTTGCCTATAAAATTGCCATCGAATGGTGGTATTTTATCGGAGCAGGTGTGCTTACCATTCTGATTGCATTACTGACGGTAAGCTCGCAAGCCGTCAAAGCCGCGTTGGCCAACCCGGTGGATAGTTTGAGAAATGAATAGAGTCAAGTAGGCAAATAGCAATAGACAGTAGGCAATGTTTAATCCAATTTGCCTATTGCTCATTGCCTGCTGCCAATTTTTAAAATGATGTAGAGAATATTAAACAAGAAAAGAACATGCTAAAAAACTATTTTCAAATTTCCCTCCGCCAGTTGATGAAGAACAAAACGTTTACGTTCATCAACCTGTTCGGGCTCACGTTTGGCTTTTCATGTTTCATCGTGATTACCCTGTATTTATTCGATGAGCTTAACTTTGATATGTTCCATAAAGATTCGGAGCAGATATTCCGCATTGTTCAGCAGGAGCAGCAGGAAGACGGAACCATCCGCCATGTTGCACCTGTGGCGGCACGCATCGGGGCCGAGGCATTGAAGCAATTACCGGAAGTGGATGATGCTATTCGCATTTCATCCATCGGCCGGGGGACGCTTGGCAATGATCCTGCAACCCGCGACTATGAACAGATACTTATTATTGATGATAACTTTTTTACCTTCTTTGATTTTTCTTTGATTGAAGGCGATCCTGCAACAGCGTTAAAGCAGCCTGACGGAATTGTTATTTCAGAAAAGTTTGCCAAAAAATATTTTGGTAACGAGCCGGCTTTAGGTAAGTCGCTTTGGTCTAATCTTATGCGTAACAACCAGAACGTGCATTTTGCGGTAACGGGCATCATGAAAGATTTTCCTAAAAGCTCGCACCTGCAATTTGACCTCATCTTTGCCGAAGCTACATGGATCAACACGTTCAGTTGGTATAGTAATTTCATGTCTTCAGACTGGTCGTCCAACAGCTTTATTACCTATATAAAGCTAAAGCCGGGCGCTGACCCAAAATCTTTCGAGGACAAGCTCACAGCGCTGACAAAAGCGAATTACCCTGCCGACCGGGAATTTAAAAGCACATTTTCGTTGCAGCCGATGCGCGACATTCATTTGTATTCCGATAACATACAGGGCAATGAAATAAATGCCAACACTATTAAGCCGTTCTACCTGTACTTGTTTGGAGCGGTAGCGTTTCTTATCCTGCTCATCGCCTGCCTGAACTACATGAATCTTTCCACGGCAGCAGCATTTAAACGCACACGCGAAATAGGAACGCGAAAAACATTGGGCGCATTCAAGAGCCAGCTCATCGCTCAGTTTTCATGCGAAGCGCTTTTGTTGTCGGCTTTTTCTTTAGTGCTATCTATTGCACTGCTCCAGGCATTTCTACCTGTCGTCAATACATTCACAGAAAAAGAATTATCCGTTCAGTCCTTACCGGTGAATGGAATACTCCTTCTGATTTTCGTCATGATTGCTGCGGGAATTTTATCATCGCTCTATCCTGCTTTTGTTATTGCGCGTGTGAAGCCCACTGAGGCGTTGAAAAAAGAAGTGAAGCTTGGCAACCGTTCATTGCCCGTCAGGAAAATTTTAGTAGCTGCCCAGTTTGCCATTTCAATCGTGATGATCGCTTCCACCTTAGTTATTTACAGGCAACTGGATTTCATGCGTGGCAAAGAGCTTGGCTTTAATCATGAAAACCTTTTGGTTATTGACATCAACAGCGGTGCCCTGCGCAGGAACTTTGAAAATGTGAAAGCCGAATTTGCCAGCGTAAGCGAAGTGCAAAGCATCACCACATCTACCCGCGTGCCGGGCGAGTGGAAAAGTTTTCCCATTGCCACGGTGAAACCCGAAGGCGAACCGAATGGCAGGGAAATGATTTACGTGGGCATTGACCATGATTTTTTAAGCACCTATAACATTAAGCTGTTGGACGGTCGGAATTTTACAGCCGGGCCTGCCGATTCCACGAAAGTAATATTGACACAATTAGCGGTTGAGCAGTTGGGGCTTACCGATCCCGTTGGCCAAATGATTGAAATACCAACCACGCGCTGGGGCGGAAGCATTCAACAGCTTGAGCAACCTTTGAAAGTCGAGGTTATCGGTGTGGCCGATAATTTTCACTTTGAGTCGCTGCGGCAAACGATGATGCCCGTCATTTTTGCTGCTCCTAACACTGCGATTCAGCGTATTGATTATTATACATTAAAAATCAAGACAGCCAACTGGAGCGAAACCCTTGAAAAGCTGAAAGCAGCAAACAACCGGGTTGATCCCGACAACCCGATGGAATATACTTTTCTCGACAACCGGTTTGAAGAATTTTATAAAGCGGATGAAAAGCGCGGGCAGATATTCTTAGTGTTCTCTTCCATCATTGTGCTGATCGCGTGCGTGGGCTTGTTCGCGGTTGTTTCTTATACCATTGAAAGCCGCACGAAAGAAATCGGTATCCGCAAAGTGCTGGGCGCTTCCGTGCAAAGCATTGTGGGGCTTATATCAAAAGAGTTCCTGTTGCTTGTCATCATTGCGGGTTTTGTTGCCGTTCCGGTTTCATACTTTTTGATGCGGAGCTGGCTTCAGGATTTTGCCTATCACGTAAGCATGGGTGCAGATGTGTTTGCGATGGCAGGTTTGATTGCACTGATCATTGCGTTGACTACCATAAGTTTTCGTTCAATAAAAGCAGCATTGGCTAACCCGGTTGAGTCGTTGCGAAATGAATAAAAATCAGTTGACAATATCTCGGTTAAAAATTTGTGCGCATTCTCAATTGCTTATTTGTCAACTTTTAAATTAAAGAACCTAACAAAAACAGCCATGCTAAAAAATTACTTCACCATCACCCTTCGCAATCTTATCCGCCACAGGGCTTACTCCATCATCAACATCTTTGGGCTTACGGTCGGGCTTGCCACAAGCATTTTTATTTTTCTGTGGGTCATGGATGAAATCTCTTTCGACAAATTTCATGCGAATGCCGGAAATATTTACAGGGTGATGATCAACCACACCTACCCGGATGGCAGGATTGCAACACACGGGGCTACTTCCGCCCTGTTGAAAGGCGCCATACAAACCGAAGTTCCTGAAGTGGACATAATCGCACAGCTTGACATGGGGAATGAGGCATTGATTAAGCACGACATAAATTCCTTTAATGAGCAGGGAATGTATGCTGATCCGGAATTGTTTTCGATACTCAGTTTCCCATTGGTGAAAGGCGATCACAGCAACGCTTTGCCCGATATTAGCTCAATCGTTATTTCGGAAAAGTTAGCCGGAAAACTTTTTGGCAATGATGATCCAATAGGTAAATCATTACAAGTGAACCAATCGCATGAATTCAAGATAACCGGTGTGTTTGCCGATGTCCCGAAAAATTCCACGCTCCAGTTTGATTTTGTGTTGCCGTTTGAACTCTACGCGAAAGAAAACCCCTGGACACAGCACTGGCGAAGCGGGGGCACACGCACGTTAATTACCCTGAAGCCTGGCGCATCGTTGGAAAACGCCAACGCAAAGCTTGCCGGGCTTATCAAAAAGAACTGCGAAGATTGTACGGCCAGCGCCTTTTTATTTCAGTATGCCCAATCGCGACTTTACAGCAAATTTGAAAACGGGAAAAGCGCAGGAGGGCGCATAGAGCAGGTGAAATTGTTCAGTGTGGTAGCGGTTATTGTGCTGGTTATGGCCTGCATCAACTTTATGAATCTCGCTACAGCCCGGTCGGCTACGCGCAGCCGCGAAGTAGGCGTGCGTAAAATAATCGGGGCGAAGCAGGCCGGGTTGATTGCCCACTTTATGGCTGAATCGGTATTGATGTCGTTCGCTGCCCTGCTGCTGGCTTTGGCGGTAGTGCAGCTTCTTCTGCCGTTCTTTAATGAAATAACAGATAAGTCCGTACAGATGGATTTCAGCAATCCTGTATTTGTTGCCGGCACGTTGGCAATCACCTTGATATGTGGGTTGTTGGCAGGCAGTTATCCTGCATTTTTTCTGTCTTCATTCAATCCCCTTGTCGTGCTGAAAGGCAATGCGCAAACATCGCTTTCAGGCAACGGGCTTCGCAGGGCATTGGTAGTTGTTCAGTTTGCCACGTCCATTGTGTTGATTGCAGGAAGCATTATTATCTATAAACAAATCACGTTTATCAGCCACAAGAATCTCGGGTTTGAAAAAGAGAATGTCATCGTAATTGACCGCAACGAGGATATTGGTAAAAACCACACAGCATTTAAAAACGATTTACTTCAGTTGTCATCCGTTAAAAACATTGGCTTTGGCGGAAGCAATGTTTTCACTATCCCGATTACCACCACCGACCCGGTGTGGCCGGGCAAGCCCGAAAATTCTTCCATTAATTTTAAAATATTCCGTTGCGATGAAGGCTTTATCCCTACGATGAACATAGAGTTGTTAGCAGGAAGAAATTTTTCGGACATAGATAACCGGGATACGTCCAACTATATCATCAACAAAAAGGCAATGGAAGTGATGGGGCTTAGCCCGGAGAATGTAATCGGGACTGATTTAGAGATGTGGACCGGAAAAGGAAAGATTGTCGGCCTGACCAATGATTTTCATAATGATAACCTGCGCGAAGGCATTGAGCCGCTCATCTTTCTTTACTCGGAAAATCTCGGATGGCATTACTTTATCCGGGTGGATGGAAGAACGCCTGTAAACGAAACACTTGCCGCTATCGAAAGTACATTCAAAAAATACAGCCCCGACTACCCCTTTGAATATTCGTTTCTCGATGAGGTTTTTGATCGGGAGTATCGTACAGAGGCCGTTATAGGCAGGCTGTCGTTAAGCTTCACCACTGTTGCCGTGCTGATTTCCTGCCTGGGGTTGTTCGGATTGGCTTCTTTTGCCGCGGAGAGAAGAACGAAAGAGCTGGGCATCCGCAAAGTGATGGGCGCTTCTGCAAGCAACCTGGCGGTAATGCTGTGCGGTGATTTCACCAAGCTGGTAGCCATCGGGTTGCTCATAGGTATTCCCATTGCCTGGTATCTTGGCTCTGATTACTTAGCCGGGTATGCTTTTCATGCCAAGATCAGCGTGTGGATATTTGCTTTGACCGCAACAGGTACATTGCTTATTGCGCTTATAACAGTCGCTTATCAGTCAATCAAAGCTGCGCTGGCTAACCCGGTTGAGAGTTTGAGAAGCGAGTGATGATTAAAATACAGAAGGTAGTATTTTGTGGTGCTGAATTATTACCTGTTGCTTACTGTAACTGTTCAGATACCGATAAGCTCGTTGATACTATACACCTCGTCTATGGTGAGAAAAGACAAATGATTACCGTCAATAATTTCAAAATCGCTTTTCTGATCTTTGGATAACTTTTGGATAGCGGGAAATTTATCCAAAGGAACAATAAACGTCCTGTCGTTATCCAAATGAATGAACATAATGCTGCTGTTGATAAAATCAATGCTACGGATAGAGGGTGATGTGAGGGTTGTCGAGTTCATTTTCTGATTGCCTTTACAGGTTTCCCGTCATAAAACAATTTGAGTTGATCTAATAAAATCTCCTTGTTCTCTTTTATTAATTTTTTTATTTCGTTCAATTCAACTTCACTAAAATTTCCTTTTTTCCCATAGTCAATCTCAATTTCGGGTTCAAGCCAGAATTTGCAGGAACGTTTAAATCCCCTATGGGCATAGGTTACATGAATATGCTTTTTGCTTTCTAAAATATCACTTCCGTAAACCAGGAAAATGTAATTTTTAAGAATTAAAAGCTTGCCCATCGCAAAGTACAAATATACAATCCTAAAAGATTAAAAAAACGAAAACCAATCCTCACCTCACCCGCTTATCGAGGAATTGCCCTCGCCAAATATTTTTCCGTTAAGGTAACTACTGAACGACCCCGACCAAAACCTGTACGAAAGCGTACAACGCGCTTCCTCCTATCCTCAAAATCATCGCAAAAAAGGCCGTTTATCCAACTGGCATAATTATTATTCCTACATTTAGAGAATAATATTTATTCCATGAAAAACTATCAATTAGGTGAGTTTGAAGAAATCGTAATCCTCACGGTAGGCATTCTTAACAATGAAGCCTACAGTGTAGCCATCAAAGATGAAATTGAATCACGCTTAGTACGCACGGTAAGCATGGGCGCGCTGCACACGGCTTTGCTACGCCTCGAAGATAAAGGCTATTTAAAATCGTATTCAGGCGAAAGCACTGAAGACCGGGCCGGAAGACCGAGGCGCTATTTTGAAATAACCGCGCTGGGAAAGAAGGCGATGCTTTACGCAAAAGAAACCCGCGAGCAGTTGTGGAAGGCTATCCCGAAGACGGTGTTGGAAGCTAAATTCATTTGAGAATAGGCAGCACAGTTACCAGTTGCCTGTTACCGGTAACCAGTAACTGGAAACCGGTAACGATTAGTAGATGAATCTATGAAAGAAACTTCAACGCCACCAAAACCCGCTCTCCGCTTCTTCCGATGGTACTGCCATCCGAGGCTGAGAGATTATATAGAAGGGGATTTGATGGAAGTGTATGAAAGAAGGTTAAACA
This sequence comes from Cyclobacteriaceae bacterium, assembly GCA_026129485.1. Lineage (GTDB taxonomy): Bacteria > Bacteroidota > Bacteroidia > Cytophagales > Cyclobacteriaceae > ELB16-189. The sequence continues at coordinate 63,472 of JAHCHY010000012.1, read as the reverse complement.
AATCCGGCAAACGGAAAGCAGACCTGTTTTTTATCATAGATGTGCTGCTGTTGTGCAGACCCGGTATCATTAAACCAACAGAAGGCTATAAAAACTTAAACACTTACGGTATGTATAAAAGCTATTTAAAAACTGCGTGGCGTAACATCATCGCTAAAAAAACACATGCTGCTATCAATGTGTCAGGTCTTGCCCTGGGCATTTCCTGTGCGTTATTGATTTTCTCCCTGATAAGCTATCACTTAGACATTGATAATTTTCACAATAATTCCGACCGTATCTACCGCTTTGTTACGGAAGCGCATCGCGACCAGGTGAGCTTTAGTGGAAGTGTGCCTCCGTCTTTCGGCAAAGCGTTTCGCGATGATTATACGTTTGGCGAAAAAACAGCTCGCCTGTGCACGCTAACGGATCAACTCATTGCAGTGGAGGAAGACGCTGACATCAGAAAGTTTAAGGAAGAAGTAGCGTTTGCCGAGCCTGAGTTTTTCGACATTTTCAATTTCCCGCTTGTTTCGGGAAAGCGTGATAACATGCTCACCGAACCCAATACGGCTCTCGTGAGCGAACGGATCGCAAAAAAATATTTTGACGATGAATCGCCCCTCGGCAAAACCTTCCGGTTTGATAACCGCATTGATTTTACCATAACCGGTGTGCTGAAAGACATCCCGGACAACACTGACCTGCGTTCGGAAATTTATTTTTCGTACAGCACCATAAAACAGTACAACCACTGGTATGCTGGCGATGATGATTGGGGCTGGGGCGGCATCACCACCGACATTCAGACCTTTGCGAGGCTTCAGCCCGGGGTTACTCCCGCAGAAGTTGAGCTTGTCTTACCCGCTTATGTAAAGAAGTACCGCGCGGAAAGCAAGAATGTTCATCACTACAAGCTTCAGCCGCTTGATGATGTTCATTTTAATGCAAAGTACGGTGGAAGAATGGATAAAACCATTCTCTGGGTGCTGGCGATGGTCGGCTTCCTGCTGGTATTCACGGCCTGCCTGAACTTTATCAACCTCGCTACTGCGCAGGCTGTTACGCGGGCGAAAGAAGTGGGTATTCGCAAAGTGCTGGGAAGCGTACGCACGCAATTGTTCTGGCAGTTCACAACCGAAACGGGTGTGATTGTTTTATTAGCAACGTTGCTGGCATTTTTTGTTTCTTATGCTGTTCTGCCTTACGTGAACGAATTTTTCAATATACGAATAACGCTCAATTTATTCTCCGACATAAGCGCGCTTTGGTTTTTGCTCGCGCTGATGTTCACAGTAACGTTCCTGTCGGGCGCATACCCCGGCATTGTCCTGTCGGGGTTCAGGCCCGTGCAGGCGTTGAAAGGAAAGTTTCAGGGGCAGCAGGGCGGAAGCTTTAACATCAGGCGTGGGCTTATCATTACACAATTCACCATCTCGCAGGTTTTGCTGATCGGCCTGATTGTAGTGTTCTACCAGATGAAATATTTCCGCAATACCGATATGGGATTTAACCATGAGGCCGTGGTGATGATCCCGACCGGGTCAAATGACACGAAGGCAAATACACTAAAGGAACAGTTTTTGGCTATACCGCAGGTTGAGAATGTTTCCCTTTGCTTTGCAGCGCCCGCTTCCAACGAGCATTGGAGTACATCATTCAGGTACGATAACCGCAGCGAAACAGAAACTTTTTCGGTAAACGTAAGAAACGCTGACGAAAATTATCTTTCCACGTTCGGTATCGGTCTCGTTGCCGGAAGGAATTTAACACCGTCTGATACAGCACGGGAATTTCTCGTAAATGAAAAGATGGCGGCAAAGCTTGGGCTTTCCTCTCCCGAGGATATGCTCGGCAGGCCGGTTGCGGTGAATGGCGATTCCTGGATAGGGCCGGTTGTCGGTGTGGTAAAAGATTTTCACGACCAGTCGCTTAGGTCTGACATTGAGCCGATAGCCATAACCACTGCAAAGGAAACCTATAATGCGTTCGCCATCAAAATAAATATGAAGGATGCAGCGAACACATTGGCCGCTCTTGAAAAAGCATGGAGCAGCATGTACCCGGAGCTGATGTACCAGTATGATTTCCTCGATGACCAGATTGCTGCATTTTACCGGATAGAACAAGCCATGATGACGCTGACACAGGTCTTTTCATGTATTGCCCTCGTGATCGGCTGCATGGGCTTATACGGGCTGGTATCGTTTATGGCCATTCAAAAAACAAAAGAGATAGGCATACGAAAAGTACTGGGAGGAGATGTTTCTCAGATACTCTGGATTTTCGGAAAGGAATTCTCGCGCTTAGTGATTATCGCGTTTTTAATTGCAGCGCCTGTTGGCTGGATGCTGATGTCGCGTTGGCTCTCGCTCTATGCGTACAAGGTTGATATGGGCATCTGGATATTCATGCTGGAACTGGCCATTATACTTGGAGTTGTTTTGCTCACAGTAGGCTATCGGTCTGTGAGAGCGGCTTTGGCGAATCCGGTGGAGAGTTTGAGAACGGAGTGAGTTACCAGTTTCCTGTTACCGGTAACCAGTAACTGGAAACCGGTAACGATCAGAAAATGAATCTATGAAAGAAACTTCAACGCCACCCAAACCCGTCCTCCGCTTCTTCCGATGGTACTGCCATCCGAAGCTGCAAGACTATATCGAGGGCGACCTGATGGAGGTGTATGAACGAAGAGTAAAAACATCCGGTAAACGAAAGGCAGATTTGCGCTTCATCATTGATGTGCTGCTGCTATGCAGGCCGGGTATTATCAGGTCAGGAAATCAATCACCAAAATTTTATCATACCGTTATGCTCAAAAGTAATTTCAAAATCGCCATCCGTAACCTGTGGAAAAACAAAGTATCCACGGTTATTAATGTATTCGGGCTTACCACCGGCCTTACCTCCTGTCTGCTGATTGCGCTATTCATCCGCTATGAAGCGAGCTTCGATCAGTTTCAACCCAACAAAGAACGAATTGCCCGCGTGGTGATGGAATATAGCTTTGAAGGCAGCGAGGACAAGGCCCGCGGTACATTTACCAGCACCAAAGTAGCGCCTGTTTTTTCGCGCACGTTCCCCGAAGTTGAGAAAGGTATCCGCATGACGGATGCCGATATGATTGTGGTGCTCAACAACGAGCCGGTAATGGAACGCAATTTTATGTTTGCCGATTCTTCTTTCTTTGACACATTCTACTATGAGATGTTGCAAGGCAATCCGGCTACGGCATTGAACGGCCCCGATAAAGTTGTGCTTACCGAAACAACAGCCAACCGGTACTTCGGCAACGAAAATGTTCTGGGTAAAACCTTGCTGATCGGCAATGATGCAAAACCTTACGAGGTAACCGGGGTTATGCGCGATTACCCCGCCAACTCCCAAATGGAATTTGATTTCCTGGCATCATTCTCTTCGCTGAGACGAAACCAGGAAAAAACCTATTTCAATGCTAATTACACCACGTACCTGCTGTTAACCGATGCGCAAGCCTTTGCCCCGTTACAGGAAAAGCTGCACCCGTTTATGGAAAACGAAATGAAAGGCACAGGCACTTCTATTCATATCTATCTTGAACCGTTTGAAGATGTACACCTGTATTCTCCGTACTCTGATTTTGTAGCCAACACGAGCATCAAGTACTTATACATTTTGGGCGGTGTGGCCTTGCTGATTATCATTATCGTATGTTTCACCTACATTAACCTGAGCACAGCCAAATCCATTGAACGGGCACGGGAAGTAGGCATTCGTAAAGTATCGGGCGCCATGCGCGGTCAACTGTTCTGGCAATTCATTGGCGAGTCGTTTGTGTTGTGCAGCCTTTCGATAATGGTAAGCATTGCATTGGCTGGCTTGCTCCTGCCTCCCTTTAATATTCTTATTGGCAAAAGCCTTCAGTTAGCCGGTCTGTTTACGCCTTCATTTATATTGTGGACAATAGTCGCTACGCTTTTCGTAAGCCTGATAGCAGGTGGTTACCCGGCCTTGGTACTCTCGCGGTTACAACCCGCACGGGTATTAAAAGGTGTTTTCAAGAACACACAATCGGCCAAAGTGTTGCAACAATCGTTAACCGTTTTTCAGTTTGCCATTTCGGTGTTCCTGATTATTGCTACGGTGGTTATCCAGGGTCAGCTTCATTACATTCAAACCCAAAAATTAGGTTACGATCGTGATCACGTTATTTCATTACCAATAGGCTGGAGTGCCGAATACAACCTGATCTCAACCTTAAAGCATGAGTTAAAAACAAACACACATATTACAAATATTGCGCGTTGCGAAAGCAGCCCGGTAAGCATAGTGGGTGGTTACAGCATGCGGTTGCCTTCTATGGCCGAGAACGAAGTTATTGGCACTAAAGCTACACCGGTAGATGCCGAATATGTGCGCACGGCCGGATTACAGCTTATTGCCGGAACCGATTTTTCTGAACAGCACATACAGGCAACTTTGGCAGAAAAATGGGAGGATAAAGAATTTCATTATATCCTGAACGAAAGCGCGGTTAAAAAGCTTGGGTTTAAATCAAACGAAGATGCGATCGGCCAGAAAATGCACCTGAATAGCCAGGGTATTATTGTGGGTGTGGTTAAAGATTTCAACTTTCAGTCATTGCGCAACAGCATTGAACCGCTTGTGTTGTTCTCGGCTGCATGGGGCAATCGCATGCTGATAAAAGTGAAAGGCGATGATATGGTTGGCACACTTGCACATATAGAAACAAAGTGGAAGCAGTTTTTACCCAACCGTCCGTTTGAGTATAGCTTTCTCGACCAGGAGTATGAGCGCATGTACCGTACGGAAGTACAATTAGGCCAGGTGATGAACCTGTTTGCGGGCATCACTATCGTGCTGGCTTGTTTGGGGTTATTCGGATTGTCGTCCTACATGATTCAGCAACGGGTGAAAGAGATCAGCATTCGCAAGGTGCTGGGCGCTTCATTGTGGAATTTACTCAGCATTCTCTCGGGCAACTTTGTAAGGTTAGTGCTGCTGGCTATTATAATTGCTGTTGTTCCCGCTTATTTCTTAATGAAGCAATGGCTTGACGGATTTGTCTATCGGATCGATTTAGGGGTTTGGATTTTTATCCTCGCAGGTTTAGCCACGCTTTTAATTGCTGTTATCACGATAGGCATACACGGTATGAAGGCTGCTGTTGATAACCCGGTTAAGGGATTGCGGAGTGAATAAGTTTCCAGTTGCCGGTAACCAGTAACGATTAGAAAATGAATCTATGAAAGAAGCTTCAACGCCACCCAAACCCGCCCTCCGCTTCTTCCGCTGGTACTGCCATCCGAAGCTGCAAGACTATATCGAAGGCGATTTGATGGAAGTGTATGAGAGGCGATTTAACAAATCCGGCAAACGGAAAGCAGATTTACTTTTTATGGTAGATGTACTGCTGCTTTGCAGACCAGGCATTATTAAACCAACAGAAGGGTATAAAAATTTAAACACCTACGGTATGTATAAAAGCTATTTCAAGATCGGGTGGAGAACCCTGCTCAGGAACAGGGGTTATTCTATTATCAACATCGGTGGACTTGCCGTGGGCATGGCCATCGCTATGCTGATCGGGTTGCTGGTGTGGGATGAGCTGACCTTCAACCAATACCACGATAACTACGACAGGTTGGCGCAGGTTATGCAACATCAAACGGTTGACGGGAACGTGATGACCAGCCATGCCATACCGCGCCCGCTGGAAAGCGCCATGCGCAATACGTATGCAAATGATTTTGAACATCTCGCGATGGCCACCTGGCCGGCCGATCATATCCTGAGCATTGGCGAGCGGAGTATTTCACAAACCGGAAATTTTGTTCAGGCCGATTTCCCTGAAATGATTTCATTAAGAATGATCGCTGGAGTACGCAACGGTCTGAAAGACCCGTCTTCCATTTTACTTTCAGAATCTTCTGCCAGGGCGTTGTTCGGAACAGCCGATCCGCTGAACCAGACCATCCGCATTGACAACCGGTACGATGTAAAAGTTACCGGTGTATATGAGGACATCCCGTACCATTCATCTTTTCAAAACCTGAAATTTCTTTCAAGCTGGGAGCTCTATGCCGCATCGGAAGCATGGGTTCGCAATGCCGAGCACCAATGGGACAATAATTCGTTTCAGCTCTTTGCGCAGCTTGCCCCGCAAACCGATATGAACCTTACATCAGAAAAGATAAAGAATGTGCGCGTGCTTCACACGAAAGACGATTACTTTAAACCCGAAATTTTTCTGCACCCTACGCCTGACTGGCGGCTTTATTCAAGGTGGGAGAATGGAGTAAAAACAGGAGGGCAAATTGAAATGGTTATGATGTTCGGCATCATTGGTGTGTTTGTGCTGTTGCTGGCCTGCATCAATTTTATGAATCTCACCACTGCACGGTCCGAAAAACGCGCCAAAGAAGTGGGCATCCGTATGACGGTGGGCTCTGTGCGCAGCCAATTGATCAATCAGTTTCTGAGTGAAACATTTTTAATGGTGATGCTTGCGTTTATGCTTACACTGACCATAGTGGTTACCGCTATGCCTTGGTTCAACCAGTTGGCGAATAAACAAATAGTAGTCGAATGGACTAATCCTGTGTTCTGGATGGTGAGCGTTGCGTTTATGCTCATCACCAGCCTGGCGGCAGGTTTTTACCCGGCATTCATGCTTTCAGCGTTCAAGCCAATGAAGGTTTTAAAAGGTTCGCTAAAAGCCGATGGACAGTCATCGTTTCCGCGCAAAGTGTTGGTGGTAATTCAGTTTACGGTTTCCATTACGCTGGTAATCGGCACATTGGTGGTGTACGACCAGATTCAATACTCCAAGAACCGTCCTATCGGTTACGATCATGATGGGTTAGTTACATTCCAGGTGAAGTCGCACGACTTTATGGGCAGGTATGAAGCATTGCGGTTGGCGTTGAAAAATACCGGTGCCGTAGTGGAGGTGGGTACATCATCCACTCCGCTTACACAAATCTGGAACAACAGTGGCGGTTATAGCTGGCCCGGCAAAGACCCGGAACTACAATCTTCTGATTTTGGTATTATTGATGTGAACCATGAGTTTGGCAAAGCGCTGGGCTGGCAGATACTGGAAGGCCGCGACTTCTCGCACGATTTTCCGTCTGATTCAATGGCCATTATCCTGAACGAAGCTGCGGTAAAATTTATGAATGTGGATAACCCTGTTGGCATGGAGTTAACCAGTGGCGATAGAAAATACCATGTAATTGGTGTGGCAAAAGATATGATTATGGAATCGCCTTACCGGCCGGTTCGCCACAATCTTTACCTCCTCGATAACCGATACCGGCATGTAAACTGGATCAACATGAAATTGAACCCGGGTCGTAGCGCAACTGAATCGCTCGCAGCAATTGAACAGGTAATTAAAACATTTGCACCCGGTATCCCTTTCGATTATGTTTTTGTGGATACGGAGTACGGAAGAAAATTTTCAACGGAAGAAACCATTGGCAAGCTGGCCTACATATTTTCGGGGCTTGCCACATTCATCAGTTGCCTGGGGCTGATCGGTCTGGCTTCGTTTGTAGCTGAACAGCGAACCAAAGAAATTGCCATCCGCAAAGTATTGGGAGCATCGCTCACACAGCTCTGGAGCTTGCTCTCTTCGGGTTTTGTCGTGCTGATATTGCTTTCGGGTTTGGTAGCGGCACCCCTTGCCTATTATCTCATGTCGCAATGGCTGACGAACTACCAATACCATGTTGAGATTTCATGGCTTGTTATCCTGCTGTCGGTTGCTGGCGCCTTAATACTTACGATCATAACCGTAAGCTACCAGGCCATTAAAGCAGCTATGAGCAACCCGGTGGATAGCCTACGCTCAGAATGAGCTACGGCTATTAAAATAGTTTGAGAAGTGAATGAGTTACCGGTAACCAGTAACTGGAAACTGGTAACAGATTATAAAATGAATCTATGAAAGAAGCTTCAACGCCACCCAAACTCGCAACCCGCTTCTTCCGCTGGTACTGCCATCCGAAGCTGAGAGATTATATAGAAGGCGACTTGATGGAAGTGTATGAAAGAAGACTAAAGACATCCGGCAAACGAAAGGCAGATTTACTTTTTATAGTAGATGTGCTGTTGTTGTGCAGGCCGGGTATCATTAAACCAACAGAAGGATATAAAAAACTAAACACATACGGTATGTATAAAAGTTATTTCAAAATCGGGTGGAGAAACCTGGCAGGCAATAAAACACTTGCCTTCATCAAAATCTTCGGATTGAGCATTGGGTTAAGCGCCTGTATGCTCATTTTCCTTTATGCCAAAGATGAAATGAGCTACGATCAGTTTCACGAAAACAAAACCCGGCTGTACCGGATCATACAAACATTTCATATTGGCGACAAGCCGCCAAAAACTCTTGGCACCACCAATACCGTGGTGGGTGAAACTTTTGCAAGACAGTTGCCCGAAGTGCAGCAATATGTACGCATCAATGGATTTCCGGTAACCATCAAAAAAGATGATGAAGTGTTTACTGAGCATACGCTATTTGTTGATAATATCTTTTTTTCGGTGTTTACATTTCCCCTGCTGGCAGGTAATGAAAGTACGGCATTGAAAGAACTGCACTCCGTAGTTATTTCCAAGGATATGGCATTAAAATATTTTGGAATGGTTGACGTAATTGGTAAATCTTTACAAATAAAGATGGGGGATGGTTTTGAAGATTTTTCCATCAGCGCAGTGTCAGAAAATTTTCCGCAGAATTCAACACTGAAAACCGGGGTGCTTCTGCCCTTTGAAAGTTATGAACGCTATAACGATAACAAAGAATGGTTCGGTGGAAGCATGAACACATTTCTTTTGCTTTCTCCCCAGGCGAACAGCAACACGGTTGTCAGCAAGATGCAGGCAATATTTGACAAGAATATCAGCAATGAAATTACAAAGGCAAAAGAGAAACTTGGTGTTGATGTAAGCATAACGTTAGCATTGCAGCCGTTAACCGACATACACCTGAGCACACAAGCAGGCCCGGGTAACGGAATGACAGACGGAAGCAAACCGGTTTATTCTTACATCCTCACCTGCATTGCCGTGTTTATCCTGGTTATCGCCTGTATCAATTTTATTAATCTTTCCATCGCCCAATCCTTAAAGCGAAACAAGGAAATAGGAATAAGAAAGGTAATTGGCAGCACACGTAAACAAATCATAAGGCAATTTCTCACCGAATCGTTCCTTGTTTCCGCAGTTGCTTTTATCATCTCTGTTTCATTAACCCTGCTCACCCTTCCTTTTTTCAATGAATTGGCTAATAAAAAACTAAGCCTTTCTTATTTATCGGACGGCTATCTGTATGCAGGGTTCTTTTTGCTATTGCTGGTTACAGCGTTCTTCACCGGCTTTTATCCATCCCTTGTGCTGTCTGCCTTTCAACCGGTGAAAGCATTATACAGCAGGGAAAAGCTGACGGGGAAAAATTACCTCACAAAAGGTTTGATTGTATTACAGTTTGCGCTCGCTGCTTTCCTGATCATCGGCACCATTGCCGTTAATTCACAAATGAATTTTCTTTCACATGCCGATCTTGGTTACGATAGCAAAAACCTTGTCAGGATAGATATACCAGTCAGCAGGTCAAGTAATCGACTTCCCGAATTATTTAAAAACGAATTGAACGGAAAACCGGGTATTGTAAATGTGGCCGGAAAAAATGGCGGAAGGAGTACAACAAGCGTGAGGGTGGATGGAAAAAACATAATTATCGAAAAGAGCAAAGTCAATGAATCCTTTCTTCCGGTTTTCGGGATACCGGTTTTGGCCGGAAGAAATTTTTCTCCCGATTTTCCATCAGATTCATTGTATTCCGTTATCGTCAATGAACGTTTTGTAAAAGAAGCCGGGTGGAGTCTGAACACAGCCGTTGGTAAAACGGTAAACTATCTTGATGATACCAAACCTGCTGTTACGGTTGTTGGCGTTATAAAAGATTACCACTTCACTTCGTTGAAAGAAAAAATCACACCGCAACTTTTTACAATGGAGCCTGCTTTCAATTACGGGCAAATATGGGTAAAGATAACCCCGGATAATATTCCCGGCACACTTACGTTGCTGCACCATACTTACGCCAAACTTGTCCCGTATTTTCCGTACACGTACCATTTCATGGACGACCTGAATGCAAGGAATTATGAAACAGAAGCGAGGTGGAAGCAGATCATCACTTTTGCGTCCGGGCTTTTTATTGTCATCTCCTGCATGGGGTTGTTCGGCCTTGTTATGCTGTCGGCCGGGCAGCGCACAAAAGAAATAGGCATACGGAAAGTGCTTGGCGCATCCGTGTCAAAAATTATCATGATGCTTTCAAAGGAATTCATCGTACTCATCTTTATAGCTTTTGCAGTTGCAATCCCCATAGGGTACTATTTTACGAATGAATGGCTGCAAGGCTTTGCCTACCGGATCAACATGAGCTGGTGGATGTTTTTCTCGGGCGGAGCGCTGGTCATGTCCATTGCACTGTTAACCATGAGCTACCAAGCAATGAAAGCAGCTATGAGCAACCCGGTGGATAGCCTACGCTCAGAATGAGCTACGGCTATTAAAATAGTTTGAGAAGTGAATGAGTTACCGGTTTCCAGTTGCCGGTAACCAGTAACTGGAACCCGGTAACAGATTATAAAATGGATCTATGAAAGAAACTTCAACGCCACCCCAACTCCCGCTCCGCTTCTTCCGGTGGTACTGCCACCCGAAGCTGCAAGACTACATCGAAGGCGATCTGATGGAAGTGTATGAGAGGCGATTAAGCAAATCCGGCAAACGAAAGGCAGATTTATTTTTTGTAGTGGATGTGCTGCTGTTGTGCAAGCCGGGTATTATTAAACCGATAGAAGGATATAAACAGTTAAACAATTACGGTATGTTCAAAAGTTATTTTACCATCGGGTGGAGAAATCTTTTAAAGCAAAAGATATATTCATTCATCAAGATCGGGGGCTTTGCGTTGGGCATTGCAGCCTGTTTGCTCATTGCATTATTTATCAACGATGAATTGAGTTACGATCAGAATTATCCCAAGGGCAATCGTATCTACAGGGTGCTGGGTGTGTTCACCGATAAAGGACAAACCCTTCGCGAGGTTTATTTTCAGGCCCCGTTTGCCCAATCACTGCTGGATGATTATCCTGAAATAGAAGCGGCCGGCCGCCTCAACAGCGCAGAACTTTTTGGTGCAGGCAGCAAAGAATTCAGGCCGGCCGATAAGCCCGATAATTCGTATGATGACGGCTTCACGTATGTTGATCCTCAACTGCTGGAAATTTTAGACATACCGATGGTGTATGGCCTTGCTTCCAAAGCGCTGGATGCTCCCAATACCATTGTACTTTCCAAACGTAAAGCCGATAAATATTTCCCTAACGAAAACCCGATAGGCAAGCTGGTGATTTTAAGTAACGATGAAAAAAACCCGCTCACGGTAGGTGGCGTGATGGAAGATTTTCCTTCAAACACACATTTTCAATTTGATTTTTTGATCACCATGAAAGACCGCGAGTTTTGGCCGGGCGAGCAAACGAGCTGGTGTTGCAGCAATTATCAGACTTACCTGTTGCTGAAAGAAGGAGCTGATGCAAAAGAATTAGGAGCCAAAGCATCGAAGAGTACGATTGAAAAATACCTGTTGCCCAGGATGATAGAAGATGGCGTGCCCAATGCAAAAGAGCTTTTAGAGAATGCAAACGCTCACCTGGAATTTCAACCCGTTAGCCATATTCATCTGGATGGCGACATCAGGGATGGAAGGAGCCATGGCGATTGGAACACCGTCTGGTTGTTTGGCGGTATTGCTGTTTTTATTCTGATCATTGCCGGCATCAACTTTATAAATCTTTCTACGGCACGTTCGGCAAACCGCGCCAAAGAAGTGGGCATGCGCAAAGTGGTGGGCTCATTTCGCAGCAACCTCGTCAGCCAGTTTTTAACTGAATCGATCTTGCTCAGCATTCTTTCATTTGTGTTGGGTATTATGCTGGCTTTAGCATTACTTCCCTTGTTCAATGATCTTGCAGGCAAATCACTGACCATTCCATGGAGCGACTGGAGGTTAATTCCCATTTTCACCAGCGCAGCAATACTCATTGGCTTTTTCGCAGGGCTTTATCCTTCTTTCTATTTGTCCAAATTCAAACCCATTGAAGTGATCAAGGGAAGGCTGGCATTGGGAAGCAAAAGCTCTTACACACAAAGTACGTTGGTGGTTTTTCAGTTCACGATCTCCATTGTGCTTATCGTGAGCACATTTGTTACTTACCGGCAAATGGATTTTATCCTGAATAAAAAAATCGGCTTTGAAAAAGACCAGGTGTTGTTGATACAGGGAGCCAGTACATTGGGCGGTACTCTTCAAACTTTCAAGGAAGAGCTGCTGCAATTGCCACAGGTAAAAAGCGTTTCCGTCAGCGATTACCTTCCGGTACGCGGCACCAAACGAAACGGAAATACCTTTCACAACGAAGGAAAAAGAGGAGCAGACCGTGGTGTGGGCGGGCAAAACTGGGTAGTGGATGAAGACTATATCCATACCATGGGAATGACGATCACAGAAGGCAGGGATTTTAATGCCCGCTTATCGTCAGACTTATCAGCAGCGATCGTAAACCAGGCCATGATAAAAGAGCTTGGACTTACTGATCCCATTGGAAAGATTATCGATAACGGGGATAAATATACCATCATTGGCGTAGTGGAAGATTTTCATTTTGAAACGATGCGGGAAAACATTAAGCCGTTGATGATGCGATTGGGAACGAGCCCCGACATTATCTCTGTAAAAATAAAAAGTGCCGACATGCAGGAAGCCGTTCAGTCGATCAGCAAAACATGGAAAGAGTTTGTTCCCAACCAGCCCGTGCGTTTTGCTTTTCTGGATGAAAGCTATGCACAGATGTATAAAGATGTGGAACGCACAGGCCGCATCTTCACCAGCTTCTCGGTGCTCGCTATTGTAGTGGCATGCCTCGGCCTGTTTGCACTTTCTGCGTTTATGGCGGAACAGCGCAGTAAAGAGATCAGCATTCGGTTAGTGTTGGGTGCATCATTAAAAAATATTTTTGGATTGCTTACCTTCAACTTTGTGAAATTGGTTCTCATTGCTTTTGTGATTGCCGCACCGCTTGCGTGGTATGTGATGACGAAATGGCTGCAAAACTATGCGTACAAAACCGAAATCAGTTGGGATGTGTTCCTGCTGACCGGAGTATTGTCGGTAGTGATTGCCTTGCTCACCATCAGCTACCAGTCCGTACGCGCAGCGTTGGTAAACCCTGTGAAGAATTTGAGAAGCGAGTAAAACCTGCCTATGCTACACTTCTTGCTTTTTCTGCGTATTGCTTTCAAAAACCGCGAGGTTTATTTCTTAAAGATCATTACCCTGGCCGTAGCATTAGCCAGCGCTACACTTATCTCGTTATTCGCATTACATGAATTCGGATATGATAGGGCTCAACCTGATGCCCGTTCTGTTTTCCGTTTGCTTGAACGAAACAACAGCGAAGCATTCAGCGGTAACCGGCTATCCGTTAAAATACCCGCTGCTGTTTACCGGCAATTTTCTTCCTGGCCAAAAGACTCGATCGTGCTGGCGCGCGTGAAGATCATGAACGGGTTAAGCATAGCCGTTGGGGCAAAGCTTTACCATGAACGAAAGGTGCACGCTGCCGATACTTCCCTGCTATCGGTTTTTGATTTTAAATCCGTCAATGGCTCAGTTGATGGATTTGCAAACGGTGCCCTTATCTCTGAACAGCTTTCGCTTGAGCTTTTCGGCACAACAGCAAGCGCAGGCCGGGCTATTAAGCTTTATGCATTGAATGACACAGTAGCCTATACAATCGCTGCTGTCTTTCAGAATTTTCCTGCCAATACACATGAAAATTTTCATCTTTTTGTTTCTTTCAGTAACAAGTCTGTTCAGGCATTAAAATTCAATACAACTACCTGTGGGGTTTACGGTAAAATCAATCAGGGCCTGATAACCGGTTATGAAAGCCGGTTAAATAAATCTCTCAACGATCCGCTATATGCTTATTCATTCCAGCCTTTGCCGGAAATTTACTTTGGCCCGCGTGTAGCCGGTGAAGATGCCCGGCATGGTGATGCTTACAGCATTTTGATTTTACTCTGCATTACTGCGCTGATCCTGTTCCTGGCTATTACCAGCTTTGTTAACCTTACCACGCTTACGCTGCCGCATCGTTCAAAAGAGCTGGCCATTAAAAAGCTTTCCGGAACAAGCCAATGGTCATTGATGATCATGTTTGCCTCGGAGTCTTTTGCCCTGGTCGGCCTTGCGTTTCTGCTGGGTATTTTAATTTTAGTCGGCCTTAACTCGTTTACCGAGCCTATCCTTCAGATCAATACCATCAATTTGCTGCTAAGCGGTAACCTTGCTTTTGTGTACATTGCCCTGGCCCTGTTGCTTGTGGGCGGTGTGGCTCCCCTGGCAATGACACTCAAATTCGCCAAGGCTACACCCACACGTTTACTAAGCACAGATACCATTACGTTTCCCCGGTTCAAGAGGATAATCACTTTTCTTCAATTAGGTATAAGCATTTTCCTGATCGTGGCGTCATTGGTAATCGGCCGGCAGGTAAACTATTCTTTGATAAAAGAACCCGGACGCAACCACTACCAGGTGGTGTATATGCCGTACCCGGCAGGTCTTACAAACGAAGGGCTTTACGAGCTGCGGGCCGGCTGGAAGAAAAACAACCCGAACATTGATGATGTGATTGCCGTTTCGCAGCTACCCCACCGGGTACAGAGTAAAGAATTAAATTCAGATTTCTATTTCATGACCGTTGACCGTGGCTACCGGGAGTTTTTCAATTTAGAAGTTGATAGCGGCAGGTGGTTTCAACCGAATGATGAATCGCCTATGGCCGTTATCAACCAGGCAGCTGGTCTTTCCGGCAGTGCCGATATAATCGGTGTGGTTGAAAACATGGACGAGAAGTTTAACCGGCCGCAAAAGCCGATGAAATATCTTGTGGCATCGCACACTAAGTATCAGTTTTTATGTGTGCGCATACTGGAGGTTAACATTCGCACTACACTATACGTGCTGGCACATGCATTTGATAATAAATCCCCGGCACAGGTTTCTTTTGTGGACAATCGTTTTGAAGAGTGGCTGCACTACCAGGATCGGTTAAATGCTTTATCCAAAATTCTTGCGATCATTTCCGGTATTCTTTCCTGCCTGGCTATCTATGGCTTAAGTATAAGCTTAGTGCGCGACAAGCTAAAGCAGATTGCTATTCACAAGCTTTTTGGAGCCGGCACCTCACGTATTACACATTTACTGGCACGCGAGTTTGTCATACAAAT
The DNA here is from genome assembly GCA_026129485.1 of Cyclobacteriaceae bacterium. GTDB lineage: Bacteria > Bacteroidota > Bacteroidia > Cytophagales > Cyclobacteriaceae > ELB16-189. Next base: position 48,106 of record JAHCHY010000012.1, on the reverse strand, counting down.
GGGTATTGCCATCCTGGTTTTCACTCCTGTTACTTTTATTTTTCTGAAAGAGTTTCTGCGAAACTTTGTTTATACCACTCCGTTTCAATGGACTGATCCTGTTTACCCGTTAGCGTATTGTTTGGGAGTAATCGTAGCGCTTTGCGGATTCCAGGCTTTAAGCCTGAACCGCACTGATCTGACCAATGTACTTAAAGCGTAAAGAGGAGCAGGCTAATCGTAAGCAGATGCTTTATTCCACCTCGGCATGATCGGCTTCCTGCCTGGCTTTTTCAGATTTTGCTACCGGGCTCCTGTTATTTTGCGCTTCGTACTTTTTCTTTAGCTCAGCCGCTTCCTTTTTATTTTTTGAATGCAGTACGTGCTTGGGCACTTCTTTCAGATCCCAGATCAGGCCAACGGCAGCCAGTCCGCGAAGAATATAATACGTGATGTCGATCTCCCACCAGAAAAATCCCTGGCGCGAAGCCACTTCATAATAATGGTGATTGTTGTGCCAGCCTTCGCCCATTGTAAGCAATGCCAGCCACAAGCTGTTGCGCGATTCATCGTTCGATTCGTAGCGTTGCGTGCCTACTTTGTGCATGATCGAATTGATGGAGAATGTAGCATGATATAAAATAATCGTGCTCAAAAAGAATCCCACAAATAAAGTGCTCAGCCCGGCCGAGGTAAACATGAGCAACACGCTGCCTCCGTTTACCCACGCACCCAATGCCGTAACGGCAATGGCCAGGATAACGGGCGGCACTAAATAATGCTTATTCAGCCAGACTAATTCCGGGTATTTGGCATAATCACCAATTACCTTGTAATCCGTTTCTTTAAAATCAGGGCCTACAATCCAGCCCACGTGCGAATACCAGAACCCGTAAATTTTCATGGAGTGCGGATCGGCCGGAGTATCGCTATGGCGATGATGATGACGGTGATGCGCGGCCCACCACAGTGCGCCTTTCTGCGCGGTGGTTTGCGCCATAAAGGCAATTACAAACTGGAACCAGCGCGAAGTGCTGTACGAACGATGCGCAAAGTAGCGATGGTAGCCGCCCGTTACCCAGAACATACGGAACACATACAGGAAAATACAAACCATCCAATCGAAGAAAGTAGCGCCTGTCCACAATGCCCCCAAAGGCATTAAGTGAATCATCAAAAATGCGATCTCCTGCTTTAGTACCGGCTTTCTTCTAACCTCGGGAACAACTGCCTGTGCCATATGGTAGTATTTCTAAATGTAAAAGTGAACTGCAAAGATAACGCGAATTGCGACTAAAAATTCCATCTTCCTTACACAATCGGCAAAATGTTCAGCGAACGAACGTTCAAAACATGATTTAATGCAGAAAAATTTAATCAACGGCATAACGAATACCCGCTTTAGCGCGGATAGCATCTAACGTTTGCATGAGCAGCAAGGTAAGCTCATGCGTAAGCACCGGGCTCTCTTTCAGGTTGTTTTGCAAACATTCATTTACATGACGAATCTCATATTCGTATCCGTTGCCCTTTGCTTTCTCAAAAGGTATTATTTCGCGCGTATCCACCGGGCCCGGATAATATTCTACCTGCGTGGTGGGGCCATGCATACGGTGTGTAAAGCGAATGCGCCCTTCGGTACCGCCTATATCACCACCCGATGCCAGGTTGGAAGCTAATGTGCAAAACAGGTTGGCCAATGCTCCATTCTTATACCGGAAGCGAATGGCGCACTGCTCATCTACACCGGTATGTGCCGGGGTCATGGCCGCATCAATCTGATCAGGTTTGCCCAAAAAATCCAACGCCATAAAAACCGGATACACACCAATATCCAACAGGGCACCGCCTCCAAGAGCCGGATCGTACAAGCGTGGCGCTACCGGGTGGGCGGGCTTAAATCCAAACTCACCATAGAAATATTCTACCTGGCCTACTTTACCATCGGCAATAAGCTGCTTTGCCTTTACATAATGCGGAAGAAAACGCGTCCAGAAGGCTTCCATCAAAAACACACCTTGCGTTTTCGCGAAAGCGATCATTTCACTGGCCTGTTTGTAATTGAGCGCAAACGCCTTTTCGCATAGCACCGCCTTTTTGTGCTTAAGGCATAATAACACGTGCTCATGATGCAAGCCATGAGGTGTGGCTATATAAATTACATCTACTTCAGGATTGTTTACCAATGCTTCGTAGCTGCCATGAACATATTTGGCCGGGAAATCTTTAGAAAAAATTTGTGCTGTGCTTAATTCGCGTGCACCTAATGCAATCAACTCTGCATCATTCACCAATCGAAGATCAGACGCAAACTTGCGCGCAATACGCCCGCATCCTAAAATACCCCAACGGATTTTTTTCATAACAGTTGATTTTCTGATTCAAAGGTAAGAAGATATGGTAAGACCTTTACGGATGCCACTATTCACTAAATGAATTTCTTAGTATATTTGAAGATGAATTGGCGAAATCACATTATCTCTGATACCTCCATTTTGCTGGGGAAACCTACTATTAAAGGAACCCGAATTTCAGTTGAGCTGATATTAGAGTTAATGGCAAATGGCTGGACTGAGAGTATGATTTTCGAAAGCTATCCCAAGCTTACACGGGAAGACCTTAAAGCCGTGTTCGGGTACCTGAAGGAATGTATGGAAACTGAGCTTTATTTTCCAATTCCTAAATCGGCCTGATGCGCTTTCTGGCCAACGAAAATTTTCCATTCCCAAGCATCCAGACTTTAAGAAGCAAAGGCTTTGAGGTGCTTAGCATTTTGCAAAGTCATCCTGGCATCTCAGATGTTGAAGTAATCTCCCTTGCTCAAAAGACTTCTTCTGTTGTCTTGACCTTTGATAAAGATTACGAGAAATAATTTTCAAATCAGAAGCAAGTAATCCTCCCGCAGTAGTTTTCTATAGGTTTAAAGGAGACAATCCAGAATCAGCAGCAAAAATACTTCTGGATTTAATGGACTCTAAAAACCTAAAATTTGAAAATGCCTTTACGGTAATTGAATTTGATGGTATGCGGCAGCGAAAATACGAAGCCTGATTCTATATCTTCTCAATCAGCTCTACATACAACTCGGTAAGCCTGGGTTCGGCTTTGTTAGCTACGGCCACAATCTCGCTCAGCACGGCAGGTTTTAAATTATCAGGGTCGCAGTCGTCTGTTAAAACTGAAATGGCGCAGCAGGGTAAGCCCATGTGATTAGCCACCAACACTTCGGGTACGGTGCTCATGCCCACGGCATCGGCACCAATGCGACTTAAAAACCTGTACTCCGCACGGGTCTCCAGGTTAGGGCCCATCACGGCAACATAAACCCCCTTGTTAAGCTTTATTTCTTTCGCTTTCGCAATTTTGATCAACGTATTATTCAGTTTCTTCGAATAGGGCTGGCTCATATCCGGAAAACGCGGACCAAAGATTTCAAAGTTGGGCCCCCGCAACGGGTTATCCGGCTGCAGGTTGATATGATCTTCAATCAACATCATTTCACCTTTCTTCCATTTCAGGTTGAGATTGCCGGCTGCATTGGAGATAAGCAGGTATTCTATGCCCAACAGCTTCATTACCCGAACGGGTAGCGTAATCTGCTGCATGGAATAACCTTCGTAATAATGAAAGCGCCCTTGCATGGCCAGCACTTTCCTGCCTTTTACTTCTCCATAAATAAGCTTGCCCTTGTGATGCTCTACCGTAGAGATAGGAAAGTTCGGAATGGAGTTGTAGTTGATCACAACCGGGTGCTTGATTTTTTCTACAAACCTGTTTCCGAGACCTGTACCGAGTATTACACCTATTTCGGGTGTAACAATCCCGCATTTTTTCAGGTAGTCGGTCGCTTCTTTTATTTGGTTGATCATTGTTCTTATGCTTTTTGTAAAATACGTTAAGCACACAAGCGCTAACGCCAGGTTGTTTTAAACGTAATAATCACCTTTTGAGGTTTTGGCTACCTCCGCAAAAAACTGCGCTACTTTTTGAGTTACCGCTTTAAAATACTTCTCCCCTTTTTCGGCTGTAGCCTGTCGCGGATCGCCCACCCCGGTATCGTTGGTAACTTTTGTCCATTTACGTTCGGCCCACGCCCAACCTTCCTGCATGGCTTTGAACCGGAATTTTTTGGCCTTGCCATCCCCGGCTTCTGAAAGCGGGAGCACGAGGTGCGGACGTAAATGCATCATCAGGCTGGTTTCCATCTCACCCGCATGATCGTCTTTATTCACAAAAAATTCTTTCTGGTCTATGCTCTTGAACCAATCGCATGAGCACAAAAACATTTCGGGGAACTTCAAACCCAACTCCCGGATCATGGCTTTAAAGTCGTTACCGCCATGACTATTGAGTATGATCAATTTGTGAATGCCTTGCCGGTTTAAGGTTTCAATTACATCGCGCAGCACGGCAAATTGTGTAGATGGGTTCATATTCATATCCAGCAGCACATCGAGCTGGCCGGTATTAACACCAAAAGGAATTGCCGGCAGTACAATTACTTTTGCGTTTTGTTCCCATGCTTGTCGCGCACCTTCTGCCGCAATTTCTTCAGCTTCGATTATATCGGTACCGTAAGGCAAATGATAATTGTGTGCTTCGCAGGCACCCCAAGGCAGCACGGCTACTTCAAATGAAGCCTCTTTGATTGTTTTCCAGCTGTTCTCCGCAAGAATATAGGAACGCATAGCTATACAGGTAATGCAATACGGTAAACCTTGTTCTTCTTTACCGTAAGCTTATTCTGCCGCAGCCACGGATTATGACGCTTTAGTAGTTTATAATTGCTACTCTGGCTTTTAGCAAAGGCTACCAGGTTGGGAATGGTTTCGTGTACTTCAATAACCTTTAATTCTTCCGGCTGGTAAAGATGCTCCTGCTTTAGCTTAAAGCCATACTTGTCGGGGTGCTCAAAAATTTCTTTGATGGCCAGGATGCGAAATACATAGCGCGAGGTTTCATCATTTAAATGTGCATCATAGTAATTATCTATCTCCTGATCTTCCAGGTCGCTACGAATGCCCGCTACACCCCGGTTGTACGAAGCTGCTACCAGTGTCCAGTTTCCGAATTTTTCGTAAGCCTTCTTCAGGTACTTGCACGCAGCCTCTGTAGATTTTATCGGGTCATAACGTTCATCTACTTCTTTTGAAATTTCCATACCCAGCTCTTTGCCCGATGCCTCGCGTATCTGCCAGTATCCGACTGCTTCTTTGGGGGAAACTCCATTTACCAAACCGCTTTCTATTAAGGGTAAATACTTAAAGTCTTCGGGTATATTGTTCGCTTTTAAAATTTCCGTCATGCGGGGCAGCCAGCGGTTAGCCCGTTTCAATAAGAACAAGGTGCTGCTTTGTAAATATATGTTTACCTGTAATTCACGATCCAGCCGTTCGCGCACATCCGGGTATTGCAAGGGCACGGCTTCACCGGCAAACGAAATGCTTTCAGGCAGATCGTATGATACCGCTACAAAAGGCTGAAATGTTTCCGATACCTGTATGGGTTCAAGCTCAGGTTCCGGTTCGGCCACGCGGCCGGACTGATCGAACAGCACATACACCAGCAAAAGTCCTATAGACAACGGGGCCAGGATATTGATAAAACGTTGCATGTCTTAAAAATTTGGGGAAAGCAGGTAGCGCGCATAGAATTCATCAATCACTTTTACAGCCTCTTTCGGAGTATCCACTACATTGAATAACTCCAGGTCAACCGGGCTGATCATCTTTTCAGCCACCAGCACTTTTTTAACCCAGGCCAGCCACCCGGCCCAGAATTTTTTGCCAACCATTACGATCGGGAAGCGTCCTATCTTTTTGGTTTGAATCAATGTAAGCGCTTCGGTTAACTCATCCAATGTGCCGAACCCGCCCGGCATAATGATAAACCCCTGCGAATATTTTACAAACATGAGCTTACGCACAAAGAAGTAATCGAATGTGATCAGCTTGTCCGGATCAATGTATGGATTTCCTTTTTGCTCGAACGGAAGAAAAATATTCAAGCCCACTGATTTTCCACCGGCACGATGCGCACCGCGGTTACCGGCTTCCATAATACCGGGGCCACCACCGGTAATTACGCCATAGCCATGATGTACCAGCTCGGCCGCAATATCTTCCGCTATTTTATAATAAGGATGATTGGGCCCGGTTCGGGCGGAACCGAAAATGGTAACACAAGGACCGATCTTGGCCAGCTTTTCAAAACCCTCCACACATTCACTCATCACTTTAAAGATCATCCACGAATCCGAGCTTTTGATCTCAGCCCAGTCTTTATCTTTAAATGCCTTGCGGATGCGATGCTCGTCCTCTAACACCTGGTCTATTTCTATCGTGGTTTTTTTCTTTTTTGTCCTGGAAGCCATACCTTTCTTAATCAAATTTTTTTCAAGTTACTAAATGAATTGTAATTCCATGAAATGGCATAACCCGGTCGGCTTATTCACGCTGCTTGTTCTTGGATTAACAGTTTGCACCACATCCGAGCACCGTAATACTTTTGCAAATGACAGCACCTGGGCGTTGCTTCCCTTTGAAAAGGTAAATGATGCAAATCCTATTCTGCAGGCCGGCACCGGAATTTTCAAATGCCCCATTCTTCAGCAAGAAGTTAACTGGGAAGAAAAGGATGTATTTAACCCTGCTGCTGTTGTGCGTAACGGGGCCATCTATCTTTTTTATCGTGCAGAAGATACCATTGGAAAGTACAACGGTACTTCACGAATCGGGTTAGCGATCAGCACGGATGGCGTTCGCTTTAACCGGATGTTTGCACCCGTGCTTTACCCGGCAGAAGATTTTATGAAAGCATATGAATGGGAAGGCGGTATTGAAGACCCGCGTATTATCGAAAATGAAACAGGCACTTACATGATGACTTACACCGCTTATGATGGCGAAACGGCACGCCTGTGTATCGCTTCGTCCACCGATTTGCTGAACTGGGTTAAGCATGGGCTGGCGCTGAAAGACAAATTTATTAACCAATGGAGTAAATCGGGCGCCATTGTTGGCAGGCAACAAGGCGACAAAGTAATTGCCGAGAAGATCAGTAACAAGTACTGGATGTATTTTGGCGATACTGATTTGTTCGTGGCAACTTCCGATGATTTGATTCAATGGGAGCCTGTACTGGATGAAACCGGGAATCTAAAGCCTGTATTAAAACCGCGCCCCGGCATGTTTGACAGCCGGCTGGTGGAAAGCGGGCCTTATGCGCTGATCACAGAACATGGTATTTTACTTTTATATAATGGCATGAACCTCGATACCGGTGGCGATCCCAATCTGCCGAAAGGCGCATATTGTTCCGGCCAGGCGTTGTTTGATCTTCATGATCCTACACAAGTAATCGACCGGATGGATAATTTCTTCTTGCGGCCCGATCAGCCTTACGAAACAGAAGGCCAGGTAAACCAGGTTTGCTTTATTGAAGGCATGATTCCGTTTAACGGACAATGGTTTTTATATTACGGTACGGCCGATTCTAAGATTGGCGTGGCGGTTAAGGAAGCAGAAAGCGAAAAACTTTAAAGCTGATTTGCTTTCCGCTTTATAGCTTAAAGCTTTTAAGCGCTTCCTCCAGCTTTGTGTACTGAAGCTCAAACCCGGTTTGTTTGATTTTATCTGCGCTTACCCTGCTCCCAAGCAAAACAAGGTTTGCCATTTCACCTAACATCAGCTTCAGCACAAAGCCCGGCACGTTGGGCAGCCACACGGGCCGGTTCAGAACCTTTCCTATCGCCTGTGTCATTTCCTTGTTGGTAACCCAGTTGCCGCTTACCGCATTGTAAACGCCTTGCATCGTTTCATCATCCACAGCTTTTATGAACATGCTGCACAGATCATCAATATGAATCCACGAAAGATATTGGCTGCCGTTTCCTAATGGTGAACCCACACCCCAACGAACAGGCTTAGCCATTTCTGCCAGCGCTCCGCCTTTATCACTTAATACTATACCAATACGCAACTTAACCACCCGGATGCTGAGGTCATTTATTTTATCGGTTTCCTCTTCCCACTGTTTGGTTACGGTAGCCAGAAAATCAGAACCCGGCTTGCTTTCTTCTGTAAATATTTTTTCGCCAAAACCATAATAACCCATAGCCGAAGCTGAAACTACTGTTGTTACATTATGCCTGGCAGAAGCCAGCGTTTTATAAAGCAGGGCTGACGATTTTGTACGACTTTCCAGTATTTCACGCTTGCGCGATTCCGTCCAGCGTTTATCGGCTACGCCTGCACCCGCGAGGTTGATAATGGCATCCACGCCTTCCAAAGCCGCTGCATCAAGCTCACCTTTGCTTACATCCCAAACAAATGCAGGGATCTTTCCGGCACGCTTTGTGCGACCGACATGCACCACCGGGTAGCCTTTTTGAAGCAGCATGCCGGTAAGGTGCGGGCCAACCAGACCGGAAGCGCCTGTGATTAAAATTTTTTTACTCATTATTAGTAGCTGATGTTACGCAAAACGTTTGGGAATAGTTGTCAGTCTGTCCCGATAGCCATCGGGATGTCGAAGACTATTCCATACAGAAAATCGGTTTTGTCCCGATCGCTATCGGGACAACCTGACACACCTTGTTATTAGTTTTGCGTAACATCTGTTAGTAGCTTTGAAACATTAACATCATAAGTATGAATAAGTTTTTGGGAGCGATTGGATTAAGTTTGGTTATCGGGCTTGTGCAAGGCCAGACCGTAACTGTAAATAAACAAAACGAAAAGGTAAAGAACGAAACCATCGAAGTGTTTGCCGCCACGCTGGAAGGCCGCAAGGAAGATGTTCAGCAGGCATTTAACCGGTACCTGAAAGAAACAGGCAAGGTAAAGCTATTCAGCACACCTACCACCATTACCGAGCCGGTAATCAGCGGCACACCGTTCAGCAAGGGTGTTGTATATGCCGGAACGCAAGCCGGTGATAAAAGTACCACCGTATGGATGGGCATTAACCCGGCCGAGTGGGAGGAAAAGGATGTAACCTATGCTACGCGCGAGCTGCAAAAGATGGTGTACCAGTTTGGCATTAAGTTTTACCGTGACCAGGTGCAAAAGCAAATTGATGAAACACAACAGGCGCTGGAAGCGGTAGAAAAACAGCAGCAACGCATGCTTAATCAAAGCAAAGACTTAACTATCAGGCTCAGCAACAACGAGCAGGAGAAAATCAGGCTTGAAAAGTCGTTGGAAAACAACCGTCTTGAAAACGAGGCTTTAAAAATCAGGATCGAGAACAACAGGAAAGCGCAGGATTCTTTAGTGAACGTAAACACCCAAATCAAGAAGGTGATGGAAACGCATAAAGAACGGCAACGGAAGATTAATTAAAATTAATGAGCGTATCCTGAGCCGGGGTAAATTTCCATCTGCGTGCTTCCTTGTCATAATGGTTCAAATCATCGGGAAATTCAATGTATTCTGTTCCATTTGAATTTTTAGTTTGATAAGGTTCCAGCGATTCGCCTTTCACCATTTTATCGAACAGGAACAGTCCGCGCTTTTGTAACGTATCGAGCAGCATTTTCCAGGTGCGGAACACTTCTTCGTATTCGGTGATCTCCCCCTGGTTGTTCAGCTTAAAGCGAATGCCCGTGGCGTGGCGCTTGCCCACCATGCTGGGCGCCACCTGCGATACCAGCATAGAATATACGCTGTCGGTGGGGTGATAAAACAGCAGCACGGTTTCTTTGGCCTTGGCTTCGTAATAGGGATCGAAGCGGGCTTCGAATTTGGTTTCTTCGCTGGCGGTTTCAGGTCGTTTGGCAAAATAGCGCACCATCGATTGCTTAAGTGCTTCTTGTTTACCGGCAGACAATTGCCTGGGCGAATAAGTTTCCGGCTTGCTGCATCCTGCTAATATCAAAAAAGAAAAAAATACCAATAGGCTCTGTTTCATCTGTACACTTAATTTTTAAATCTAACTCCTTACCCTCACTCCACCGTAATCCGGCCATACCGGATCATAATTAAAAATCTAAATCGCTTATAAAAGTAAAAGACTTACCCGAATGAACGGGTAAGTCTTTTACACCCCTAAACTACAATATTAATTAATATGTCTTGCTTTGTGGTTGGAATTCAGCCCATCCGGTAGTCCAGTTGGTTGCACCAAAAGCACCACGAAACGTTCCCGTTGTTTCAAAGAAATCACCAGTTAATTTAGCATGCGAGAAGTCTGCACCGCTGGCTAATGTTCCTGTTGTTACAGTAAAGTTAGGAGCTGTGTAAGCCGCTGTTCCGCTGTTTCTCCAGTACCAGTCATGGCCAATACCGAAACCAGCGTACGGATTAGTATCTGCTGTCCATCCTACAGTAGGAGGCGCCAATACTACATCGTTAGCTGCATCCCAGGTTGCGCCAATAAAGGTAGCATTTCCTGCTGTTCCACTTGTAGTTGAACCGGCATCAGTCAAAGAAAGTCCTGTAGCAAAAGCTGCATCGCTGGGTGTTGTACCACTAATGCTTGCACCAAGTGCATTACCACCTATAGCACCAAGTACTCCACTCGATAGGTTACCTGGTACTACCAGGATATTGTTTTCCCAAACTGCATTACCGGAAGTAATGTTACCAAGTGTTCCTGCATCATCTATACGCAACCCGATACGGAAACCGGAGAAGTACGAGTTGAAGATGGAAATGCTGCTTCTTCTGCGGATGTGTAGCGCATTACGGTAATTTCCTGATATACTTCTTGATGTAATATCACGAGGACCCAGCACTGTAATGTTTGAAAACACACCACTGGTACAACCTGCACGGGTAACATCATCACAGATTCCTGCCAATGCATTACCATTACCCTGATTATCGCTTTCAAACGCATTAGATTCAGACTGGTCAGCCGCAAACGGGTAGCGAACAATCAAACCGAACTGTACTTTTCCGCTCCAGCCGAAATCCGTATCAAAGTCATCGTCCCAGGTAGCCTGGGAGATCAGGTGCTTGCCATTTACTGTTCCGCCAAACCACTCAAAGCCGTCATCACCGCCATACGAAACCTGCACATAGTCAATTTCAGTACCGTTACCCACACCGCCCATGGTTAAGCTGTTGGTTTCGTTATTAGGCGTAAGCTCAATACCGGCATACTCAATACGCACATATTTTAAAACACCGCTGTTATCATCTGCATTGGTTGCAGGAGTAGCAACAGCATCTGCGCTTTGGTATTTAACACCATAGTTAACCGCAGGAGAGATACCTTCAATGGCTACAAGACCAGGCTGATTAACAAAAGCTTTCCCCAAAACAACTATACCGGCCCAGTCTCCTTTATCTCTTTCGCCAACTCCCTGGTTTGAAGTGAATACAACCGGGTTTGAAGCTGTTCCGTTAGCAACAAGCTTTCCGCCTGGTCTTACAATCAACGCAGCTTTGGTAGCTTTCTCTCCTTTAATTACCGTTCCGGCAGGGATGGTAAGGGTTACGCCATCCGGGATAAACACCTGGCTTTTCAGCAAGTAAACTTTAGATGCATCTAATGTTTGAGTAGTCAGGTTACCTTGTAAGGTAATAACCGGGTCGCCTACCGTAATGGTGAAAGTAGCCGGTGCAGAAGCCATGTTCTCATTATCGGTAGCAATAATTACTGCCGTAATGGTTGAACCAACTACTGCATTGGCAGGAATGGTAAGCGTAATATCCTGGGTTGCTGATGTACCGCTAATGGTGATAGGGCTGGCAGGTGTAGATGCAGCACCTGTAACCGTAAGTGTCTTGGCCCCGTTACCGGCCTGAATGGTAACGGTAACCGGTACTGTGCTTCCGGGGGTGCCGGTTGCAGCAGTTGCACTTAATGTAACCGTTGGAGCAGCCGCTGGCTCCGGATCATCTTCCTTACAGCTTTGTACCAGCGTAACCGCTGCTACTGCCATGAAAAAGCTTAAAAGTCTGAGAAATCTTTTCATGAGTTTTTAGATTAGTTGGTTCGTGAATTTTTCCGGGTCAAAATTAGAATGACCCGTTCCCAGGGCAGGCACCCAAATGGTTATGAATTTATTACCGAAATGTTATGCTGTAATTTCCTGGCAGGCAATACAAACTCTTCAGGCAATAAATGAAATTGCCTGGTGCATTTTTGCTGATCGGGTTGATCAATTACAATTATTACCGGATCAATCTTTCATAAACTTCCAGCCCACGTTTAACGATACGAGCTGGCCGGTTTGATAGCCGCGCACAAATTGATCGATACTATTATCTATTTTATTGTCAAGATTGTCATCCTGCATAACACGGTATTTGGCATTAAGCAGGTTGTTCACATTCAGCTTTACTTCCATCTTATTAATAGTTTTGGCTACTTGCAGGTCTATCACATTGCGGGGCATCTCCCACCAGGTAGGAAGAATGATGCTGCCTACAGCCATAATTCTCCTGCCAAAAACATTGTATCCCACGTTTACCGACCAGCCTGTTTGCGGGTCGCTATAATACAGGTTGCCGTTTACCACGTAAGGCGATTGCCCCTGCAGCGGCCTGATCTGGCTTTGAAACCCTCCAGCGCCAGCGCCCAAATCCACCTCGCTTTTAATAAACGATGCATTAATATTTACCGAAGTATTTCTGAAAAACCGGGAAACCGAAATGCTGGCTAATGATTTTTTAATTTCTATTTCGGCACCGTAGCTAAAAGCCTCCGGTGCATTTACATAAGAAAAGTTCTGGCCCAGTCCTCCCGTGTTCATCAGGCTAAACTCAATCGGGTTGGTGAATTTTTTATAGAAAGTTCCTACACTGATTACTTCGCCCGGGTTTGGGTATAGCTCATAACGCAAATCTATATTGTCGATTGTAGCTGTCTTAAGATCCGGGTTACCATAGGTGTTGGCATCCAATTCAAACTGGTAGTACCCGAATGGAGCCAGTTCCCTGAATTCCGGCCTGTTAATAGTACGGCTGTAAGCTGCTCTTACCAATGAACGCTCCGTAACGTTAAGCGCCAGGTTTACAAAAGGGAGCGGAGATGTAACCGGGTTATCTACATGAATAGGTCCGCTGTCGTTTTGTGTGCTCAGCTTTTGTGCATTATACTCCAACCGAAACCCGCCTGTCAGGTCGAATTTCCCTAACGGAACATTTCCTGACACATAACCTGCTGTATATAAATTCTCACCTGTATAACGATCAGTCGGACGGGTTCCTTCAATAATAGCCATACCCGGTGTTACAGAGCCATCCTGGTTGTAGGTAAACATATTCTCACGAGAGAAAAGCTGATCCAATGGCTGGCGGATTATCTCCTGGCCTACTTCTCCGGGGAAACCCATTATACCTGGGTAAAAATAACTAATGTAACGCGAGTTAAACGTGCGTGTTTTACGCTCTACATAATACCCTGCCTTTACAGAAGACGAACGGCCCGCGTGTACATCACCAAACTTGTGCTCAAAATTAAATCCGTTGGAAAATCCTACGTCCTCCAGTTCGGAATAAAAGCGGCCCGCATCGATAGGCGATGAGCTTGGAGGTAAAATAAGTTCAAACGGATCGTCTGAGCCATCTATTTTAACTCTTCTGAATCTTCTGTAGTCAGGCTCATTACGATTTACATAATTAGCGCCCAACACCACCGTATAAATATTTGCCTCATTGGCTGATTTAAATGTACCCTCTAACTGGCCCGAATAAATAAAGCGCGACAAATACCGGTAGGCATTGTTGTTTTGAATTTTACCCACCTGCTCGTAATTATTAAATCCTGAACGGAGCATGGTTTGATCTTCGCCTATCTGTACAGCCAGGTTTTTGAACTTCACTTTTGCGCGTGGCCCCAGGTCAAACATCCAGTTATGCACCAGGTTAACTTTCGTTTCAGATTTTGAATAATTGTCGTTAAAATCAAATTGAACAACAGGTTCCTGATTGGGTTCTGTGCGTACTTCATTATACCGGATAAAATTCATATCGTAGCTCTGAAAGCTCCTGGAGTAGCTTAAAGCCGTAACATTGCTTGCTTTTACTTTTCCGAAATTAAGATTGCGGGCCAACCCGAAATTCAAGCCAAAATCTAACGGAGCATCAACGGTTGAATAATTCATGGTGTTCAGCAAAGACTTGCCGGCTTCTGATCGTAAGGCCGAACGGGTAGCGCTTTCGCGCATAGCTTCGCTGGAAGGGAAACCATCCGGTAATGAACGAAGCCCGTTATCAAAACCTAAAAAATCAGTAGCGCTGGTTTTGGTTTTATTAAAAGCGTTAAAGCTGGTGCCCACACGATAGCCCGTGCTAAAACCAAAGCTGGTATATTCATCTACTGCTGCTTCTTTTGTAAGCATACGAATAACACCTCCTGCAAAATCGCCCGGCAAATCGGCCGTACCGGATTTATAGATCAGCATCTGGTCGATTGAGCTGCTGGGTATCAGGTCAAACGAAAAAGATCTTCTGTCTATTTCCGTGCTGGGCGCTATGGCGCCATTAATCATTACCTGGTTATACCGCTCAGGCACTCCGCGCACCATTACAAAACGATTGTCCACTATGGTAATGCCCGGCACACGTTGCGCAATCTGGGCAGCATCGCTATCGGGCAACTTTACGATCTGCTCGGCCGAAATTCCGCTAACTACCAGTTTGCTTTCTCTTATTGCTGTAACCAAGCTATGGTCGGTATTGATCTGGCGTGTACCGGTTACCACAACTTCATTCAGCTCCGTTGCATCTTCGTTTAGCTGAATCTGCACCGAAGTAATTTTACCGGGCTCTACGGTTACATCCGGTATAACGTGCGTTTTATAGGTTACAAAAGAAACGGAAAGCGTGTAGGTTCCCGGCTTCAGGTTGGAAATAGTAAAGTTCCCATCCAGGTCTGTTGAGGCGCCTACTGTTGTGCCTTGAATTACAGCATTAGCCCCGATTACCGCATCGCTCGTAGCCGCATCGGTAACTTTACCGGAAATACTACCATTCTGAGATAATGCCAGGGATGAAACAGAAAATGCTAAAAGAACCAGGATAAAGCGCAACATGGCCGGGGTTTTAATGTTTGAGCGCAAAGGTCAACCCCTAATATTATCCCGCTAAGTCGGCTATGTTACGGAATTGTTAAAGCATTGAATTTGACCGGTCTTTTTCCGGTGCATTTGTTTTCGTTTTTTCTTTGCTTGAACAATATACTTCCAATGAAAATGAGCGTGTTACATGGTAATACCCAATAACATTACGGTAAACAACCGGTAATGAAAGTAAGATTTGGTTAACATCTGTGAAGCAGTCGTAAGGCTGACTATTTTGTAATCGGCACTTTGGTGAGCAGCGCCTTAATAATGTCTTTGGTGCGCACATTATCCGCTTCGGCTTCGTAGTTCAGGATAATGCGGTGGTTCATTACATCCAGCGCTACTTCTTTAATGTCTTCGGGCAGCACGTAATCGCGGCCATCCATAAAGGCCACAGCCTTGGCCGCGAGGTTCATGTTGATGCTGGCACGCGGGGAAGCTCCAAACTGGATGTATTGTGCTTCGTTGTCTAATTTATATTCTTTCGGTCTGCGTGTAGCCGTTACCAATTCAATAATATATCTCTCCAGCGATTCCGACATCTTTACTTTATTCACAGCCTCACGAATAGAAAATATGTCTTCTTTGGTAAGAATAGGGTTCACTTCGTAGCTGAACTGCATGTTGGAAATCCTGCGCATAATTTCCAGCTCGTGCTCTTTGGTAGGGTAGTCCACGAACACTTTCATCATAAAGCGATCGATCTGCGCTTCGGGCAGCGGATAGGTTCCTTCGTTTTCTACCGGGTTTTGGGTAGCCATTACCAGGAAGGGCTTATCCAGCTTAAAGGTGGTTTCGCCAATGGTTACCTGCTTCTCCTGCATGGCTTCTAACAGGGCAGACTGCACTTTGGCTGGCGAGCGGTTAATCTCATCGGCCAGCACAATGTTGGCAAAGATAGGGCCCTTCTTTACTTCAAATTTTCCTTCTTTCTGGTTGTAGATCATGGTGCCCACCAGATCGGCAGGGAGCAAATCGGGTGTAAACTGGATGCGCGAAAAATCGAGGTGCAGCACACGGGCTACGGTGCTTATGGTTAGGGTCTTGGCCAGGCCGGGAACCCCCTCTAATAAAATGTGGCCATTGGTAAACAGGCCAACCAGCAGGCGGTTTACCATGTACTCCTGCCCCACCACCACTTTGGCTACTTCACTGTAAACCTGCTTTACTTTTTGATGATGCTCCTGCTGAATCTCCGATACTTCTGCGAATGCCATAATTTCTCTGCTTGCTTTTCAGATCAAAACGCAATATTAACCATTTGGTGTTAAAATTTTTGCGGAATGTTTAACCGCCTGTATATGCGGTTTGTCTCCCTTTTCAGAGGTAAACCTGAATTTACTGCTTAAAGGTGAGCTTAAAATACACCAGCACCAGGCTAAGGGTAAACACAATACCGTTGGCAACAATTACCGGCCAGAGCATGAGTGAAAATCCATACACCAGCCACACTATGGTGCTGAGCACCACGATTAGCATCATGGTAAGGCTCAGGTCGCCCGCCTTTTTGGTTTGCCAGGTTTTATATACCTGCGGCACAAATGTGATACAGGTTAAAAAGCTACCGAAGTAACCGAAGAGATCGATGTAGTTCATAAAATAGTTTGTTCCGTGAATCAGTTAAACAACAACAGCTCTACCCCTTTCGGATTGGTAAGGTAGGAGTTCACAATGTTTTGCACCACGCGATTATCTTTAGACGGCTTTATAAACATACGCGCTGCATCCAGGTCAGAAATGTTTTCAGTCTCATCAAAAAATCCAAAACCTAAGTAATTTCCGTTCTCCACCAGCACCACCGATTTTTCATCGGGCCTGCGGCCTTTACCTACAAGGGCCACGGTTTGCCCGGCTTCAAAGAACGAGTCGATGGCCTTCTGCACGCGCTTGTTATATTTCTTTACTTTCTCCACACCCTGGCATGCGCCCTTGCACGTGCCCGACTGATGACTAAAGCACAGGCCCTTTGCTATCTGTAAGCCGCTCAGCTTGGGGCACAAATCATGCTCTTTTACTTTTTCCCACATAAAATTCCAGGCATCGCCTTTCGATGAAAACGTAATGAGCGGCCGTGCTCCTTTGGTTACTACATTAATTCCAAAACGCAGGTAACCGTTGCGGTCTTCATAATCATACACGCCCCACTCCTCCACTTTGTATTTCTGGGCGAGATTATACTTGGGCCATATTTTCCTGATCTCCTGCGATTCGAGTATAAGCGCAATCAGCTCGTTGCCGGTAAGCTCGTAGCTGATGTGATGGATTTCGTTGCGGATGTTGGAGCGGTTCCACTCGCGGGCCTCACCGGTAAAGTGGCCGGCAATTCTCTTTTTGATGTTGATGGCCTTGCCTACATAAATAACCGTGCCACGCGCATCGTGGAAATAATACACGCCCGCTTTGGCCGGCAGCTTATCAAATTCTTCCTTGGGCAGGTTGGGCGGTAAGATGGTTTCACCTGAATTACGCTTCAATGCTTTTGCGATCACGCCAGCCTGGTCGCGCTTTACCAGCACATCAAAAATTTTGGCTGTAGCCAATGCATCGCCACCAGCACGGTGCCGGTTCGGTATTTTTATGCCGAGGCTTTCGGCCAGCCGGCCCAGGCTATATGAACTAAGGCCCGGAATGATCTTGCGGCTTAACCTTACTGTACAAAGCTTTTTGGTGCTCCAGCTAATGCCCGCTTCTTCAAATTCTTTCTTGAGAAAACTGTAATCGAAGTGCGCATTATGGGCAACAAATACGCGGTCTTTTACCCAACCGTAAATTTCTTCGGCTACATCATCAAAGGCCGGGGCTTCTTCTACCATTTGCGAGGTTATGCCGGTAAGCCCTGTTATAAAATGCGGGATTTTACGCCCGGGGTTAATCAGCGTATGAAACTGATCCGTTACCTGTATGCCATCGTAATGGTAAATCGCTATTTCTGTTACGCGATGGTTCTCTGCATAGCCCCCCGTGGTTTCAATATCAACAATGGCGTACATAAGGAGAACGAAGGTAGAAATATTCGGGATTTAAAATTCAAAATTTGAAATCCAACGAATTATGTGTGCATTTCAAATTGTCGTGGCTTGTTGACCTCACCCCCATAAATATTTTTCACATACGCAGAGCTTCTGCTCCCCCTCTCCAGGGGAGAGGGAGAAGATGATTTTTTCACAAACTCCTCATTATGCCGGGGGTGAGGTTGAAATGCACCAGAATTATCTCTCTAAAAAATGCCAAAACCTTATCTTTGAAAAAATAAAACTTATCATGAACGGACTAATACGCTTTCTTTTAAACGGCCTTGCCGTATTGCTTACGGGCTACCTGCTGCAACGCGGTGTGCATGTTGAAAACTACGGCTATGCCCTGCTGGTGGTAATCGTGCTGGCCATTGCCAACGTAATTGTAAAGCCTGTATTGGTGATTCTCACCATTCCCATTACCATCGTTACGCTCGGCCTTTTCCTGTTGGTAATTAACGCGCTGATCATCCTGCTGGTGGATTACTTCCTGGCTGGCTTTACGGTAGATGGCTTCTGGTGGGCGCTGGGCTTCAGCTTAATCCTCTCCATCTTCAACAGTATAATTACGGATCTGACCAAGGATAAAAAAGATTAATCCGGGCAACAGGATTGATTTTGACCATTGGTACAATTTTCAGCTAACCCTCATGGGGCTTTTCTTAATTTTCTGACATAATTAAGAATGACCATGAAAAAAATTCTTTTGCTTTTGCTGATGGGGCCCATGGCAATGGCGCAAACCCTGGCCCCGCTTACCGTTGAAAAAATTATGCGCGATCCGAAGTGGATCGGAGTGGCGCCATCTAACCTTAACTGGTCGGACGACAGCAGGCAGCTTTATTTTAACTGGAACCCGGAAGGTAACCCGGGCGATTCGCTGTACAGCATTACCCTCACAAACCGTACACCCCAAAAAGTGCAGCCGGCTACGCGCAGGGCATTACCTGCTTTCGCAGGAGCATATAACAAAGCTTTTACCCGTAAAGTGTATGAAAAAAATGGCGATCTCTTTTTATTGGATATTTCTGCCGGTAAGATCACGCAGATTACCAACACGGTAGATCGCGAATCCGGTGCCGGCTTTTCGTTAGACGAACGCAAAATCATTTTTACCGCCAACAACAATTTATTTAGCTGGGAAATCGCCACCGGTGCATTTGCCCAGCTAACGGATTTTAAACGAGGCGCCAAACGCCCCGAACCCAAAGCTGCCGAACAGGAAAAATGGCTGAAGAAAGATCAGCTTGACTACTTTGAAGTTTTGAAGCAGCGTAGCGAAAAGCGTAAGACTGCAGAGAAAAACAGAAAGGCTGATCAGCCGAAACGTCCTAAGGAAATTTACCTGGACGATAAGAACATCACGGCTATCCAGCTAAGCCCGGATGGAAATTTTGTAACCTACCAGCTTATCAAAAGCAGCAATGCCAAGAACACCATTGTACCTAACTATGTAACCGAATCGGGATTTACGGAAGATATTCCGGCACGCAGCAAAGTGGGTGGCACGCAAAACACTTCCGAGCTTTTTGTGTACGACATTCAACGCGATACAGTAGTTTCTATAAAAACGGATGAACTCCCCGGCATACTCGATGTGCCTGAATACCTGCCTACCGGACAGGCAGGCAAAAAAGATTATCCGGCAAAACCCGGTAAAGACAACAAAGAAAAAAAACCTGAACCTCGTGCCGTAAGCTTCTCCGGCCTGGTGTGGTCGGCCGATGGAAAGAACAATGCGTTGGTATTACGTTCGCAAGACAATAAAGACCGGTGGATCGTATCGCTCGATGTTACAACCGGTAAGCTTAAGCTGATCGACCGGCAGCATGATGATGCGTGGATTGGTGGCCCGGGCATGGGTGGCGGTTTTTTTGGAGGAGCCAGCATCGGCTGGCTGGCTGATAACAAATCGTTGTGGTTCCAGTCGGAAGAAAGCGGGTACTCACATTTGTATGTTGCAGATGTAACTACCGGCAAGAAACAAGCCCTTACATCCGGCAAGTACGAAGTGCAGTCTGTTACACTTTCGCGCGATAAGAAATTTTTCTACCTCATCACCAACGAAGTGCATCCGGGTGAAAAACATTTTTATAAGCTTCCGGTAGCCGGTGGCAAGGCTGAAAAGCTTACAACGCTTACCGGTGCGCATGAAGTTGACCTGTCGCCCGATGAAAAATGGATTGCCTACCGCTACTCCTACAGCAACAAACCGTGGGAGCTTTACATCCAGGAAAACAAAACGGGTGCAAAGCCACAACAAATAACCAGCTCACTTTCGGCTGAGTTTAAATCGTACAACTGGCGCGAACCGGAAGTAACTACATTCAAAGCCCGTGATGGCGCTGATGTTTATACACGTTTATACAAGCCCGAAAAGCCAAACGGTGCAGCCGTAATTTTTGTGCACGGTGCAGGTTACCTGCAAAATGCGCACAAGTGGTGGAGCAGCTACTTCCGTGAATACATGTTCCATAATTTATTAGCTGATAAAGGTTATACCGTACTCGACCTGGACTATCGCGCAAGCGCAGGCTATGGCCGCGACTGGCGCACGGGCATTTACCGGTTTATGGGCGGTAAAGATCTAACCGACAATGTGGATGGTGCCAAATGGCTGGCCGAAAAGCACGGTGTTGATCCCAAACGCATTGGTGTATATGGCGGCTCGTATGGCGGGTTTATTACGCTAATGGGTATGTTCACCACACCCGATGTATTCGCTGCAGGCGCGGCATTACGCCCGGTTACGGATTGGGCACAATACAATCATGGTTACACGGCCAACATCCTGAACACACCCGTTGCCGATAGCATTGCTTACGCGAAAAGCTCTCCGTATTATCATGCTGAAGGATTGAAAGGCCACTTGCTCATCTGCCACGGCATGGTAGATGTGAATGTACATTTTCAGGATGCCGTAAAATTAGTACAACGCCTGATTGAGCTGGGCAAAGACAACTGGGAACTGGCGGTTTACCCAATGGAAGATCACGGCTTTGTAGAGCCCAGCAGTTGGACGGATGAATACAAGCGGATTTTAAAATTGTTTGACGAGAATCTGAAGTGATAAATAAAGGCCTTACCAAATAAACCGGTAAGGCCTTTTACTTTTAAGTACTTGCAATTACTTCAGAAAATTCCATCCGAGCGACACCATGAACACACGGCTTTTGGCTTCTTCACCATTAGCTGCGTTGTTGATGTCTTTTACACCTATGTTATAACGCACATCAACGCTCAGCCCGAAGCCAAAATCATAACCTGCGCCTGCCGAAACGGCCACATCGCTGCTCTTGTAATGGTCGGTGATGTCTTCCGTGCCGCCTCCGAATACCGTATCGTACTTCCGCTCACCATCCACCAGGAACCCGAACTGCGGGCCGGCATGCAGGTTCAGTCCGCCAACCGGGTAGAATTTGAACAGAACGGGCACGGTAACATAGGTAAAGCTTTCCTGGGCTGTGCCGATCAATGAGCTCTGCAAATCTCCTCTTTGCGTGTAAAGTAAAACTTCGGGCTGAATGGCTATCTTATCAAATCTGCCGCGCAAAAAGAAACCTGCATGATAGCCGGTGCGGGTATCGTAAGTGGCTTGCGCATCTTTCAGGTTAATGGTGCTCAGGTTTAACCCGCCTTTCAATCCAAAGGCAGTCTGGCTCCAGGCGCCAACGGATGTGGCTAACAAGACAATAAGTACTGCTGTTTTCTTAATCATACAAATTGGGTTTTGTTTGTATCCCTTGCCTGCAAAAACCGTAACCCGCTTTTAAAAAAGGCTCAAAACCAACATTTTTCAACAAACTGAGAATGATGAGCTTAAATTTTTGTGGTTTTTTTCCACACTTTGTTGAATGGGTAACCGGGTTCTACTTTGGTTTCTTCTTTCGGAAAGATTCATCTATCACGTCAGCTTCAAAAAGCAAAGCCCTGATCTGCTGATCGTCTATTTCTTTCAATGTTTTAAAATACATGCAGTACACCTGCTTGCGGCCTTCCGCCAACAAAACACCATCTTCATTGCTCATGCGGTTGCCCTGGCAAAAGCCCAGCGTAACGCCTTTGGCGAGATTTTCCTCCTTCTTTTTCAGTTGCTGCGGATCCCACGTTATGGTAGGCGGCCAGATAAAGCAGATCATGCGGTTGCGGGTATAGAAGGGCACACCGTAGCTCAGCTTTTCCGTGGCTTTAGGCAGGCATTCCAACATAATAGCCCGCAGGTGTTGCACGATTTTGCGTTCGCCAGCCGGTAACTCAAGCAGCAATTCCTCTACCGATCGATAGGAGCCGGGATTTGACATAGTACGAAGCTATGGATTAAGAATGACAACGGTATGTCAGGAGGTAATCTCTGCTATTCGGGATTTGCAATTCCCGAACCCAAATCAGAAAAGATTTTAAATCTTCACATCTATCGGTCAGCATTGCAAATGTTGACCAGCGTCAATCCTATCATGGTGTTCTTCCGATATGTTGAGCAATAATTTTCCAATGCTCACCTTTTTTTACAAGTGTAAATGTGAAGGTTCTTGATGTTACAGGTTGATCTTTAAATTGCCATCGCAAGACGCCTTTTACAATTCCTGTTTGCCCATCTACGATTATGTTCAGATTCTCGGCTAAAAAATAAATAAGTGTCGAGTTCGCTGGTTTGTAGAGCAGATCATTAATTTCCTGTTGTTTGTTTCTCAGGTTGCCATTGGCGGAAGTTACTACCATCCTGTCATCGAAAAGCTTCTCTATAGTAGCTGTGTCATATTTCTCAACAGCCTTTGAATAGCTCTGAAGGATAAGCCTTAATTCTTCAGCTTGTTTTTCCTGCTGGCTAAAGGATAAATGACCCAATGATAACAACCCTATTAGAAAAAACACCTTTCTGTACAGCATAGTGTGTTTAAATTAATTGTGATTGATGTTTGGACTTTACAGCCTTGCGCACAACTACCGGCCATTTGTACCCGGCTGCTTCCTGACAAACTTCCGATCCAGCCACTGCAACAACAAAACAAATGCTACTCCGAAAATCACCAATCCCGGGTAACCGGAAATAAATGAGAACACCCCTATTGTCCACGCATTGGTAAGCGCAAGGCTAACGATAAGCGCAATCACTGAAAGGAAAATCCCTAAAGCCAGCCATCGGAAATCGCGCTGCTCTTCTTTCCTCTCGATGCGGGCCAGCACGCGGTCGGCAAATGGCAATGACACATGAAACACAGGCTCTTTTTTCAACGCCTTAAACACATGTTGATACGCTTCGCCATCTTCATGGCTTGTGGCCAATCCTGCTTCAACCTGCTTCTGTAATTCTTCGTCTGTCATAATACGGCTTCTTTGCCAAGATACTGCTTTACTTTTTCTTTCAACAACTGCCGCGCCCTAAATAAATAATTCTTCACCGTGCCTTCGGGCAAGCCGGTAATTTCTACTATCTCCGGATAACTCATTTCCTGCACATGGTATAGTGTAAGAATAGCTTTGTACTGTGGCGGCAATTTTTCAACCAGGGTTAACACGATCTGATCCAGTTGTGCCTCAGCCAGGTTTTCGCTGGCATCGTCCACCGCAATAAACCGTTCAATGTGTGTTTCATCTTCCGGCAAATCGCTGATCTTGATCTTTCGCTTGCGCAGATGGTTAATTCCATGCCGGTATGCAATGGTGGCAATCCACGTGCTCAGCCTGGATTGAAACGTAAACTCACCTAATTTTTCATACACCTTTAAAAACACATCCTGGCAAAGCTCTTCGCGATCTTCCGGCCTGCTGGTAAGCCGGCCGATCATGTGGCTCACTAATCTTTCGTGCTGTTTGATCAGCACACGAAATGCGTGCCGGTCGCCACTTAAAACCTGCGCCACCAGGGCCTTGTCATCAATCATTTCGGGGTTAGACACGCGGGGGTTAAGGGATGTTGCAGGAAGTTAGTTAAAAAGCAGTTACTGGTTGCTGGTTACCTGTTTCTGGCTGCTTTGCGCATGGTTACGAGTTGCCCATATACCTGTTCATACGAAGCATACTGATCGGTTACGTAAAATACTTTTCCATTCGCTGCAACATTGATCGAAAGACCTGTGTCTTACGCCCCAAAACCAAATTCAGAAACTTAAAACACAAAAAATATGAGCCACGCCTTACGCGATGTTTTGATGCCCCTTACCATTATCGGTAGTTTTGGAGCCGCCATCTATTTCTTCACCAAAGTGATGACCGACTATATTTTAAAGAAGCGGATGATTGACAAGGGTTTTGTAAATGAAGACACGCAAGCCATTTTTAAAACACACACCACCGATGGTAAATACAGTTCGCTGAAGTGGGGATTGATCATTTTCTTTGGCGGACTTTCATTGATTTTAATGGAATACATTCCTGCCAGCCCGGATTCGCCACTGCCGTATGGATTGTTCGCCTTGTCGGTATCGCTCGGCTTCCTGATCTATTACTTCGTGATCAGGAAAGAAGCAAACCGGTAGGAAGAGTGGTGTTCAGTTTCGGCTGAACACCTGTTCATTTCTCAACACTTTTAACCATACACCATTTCATTTTTAAATGAATTGGCGTCTTTGAACAAGAGGTTCGGTTTTTGATGCTCGCGATCAACCCTTAATACGAATTTATTATGTTCCGCAATTACCTGAAGACTACCCTACGCAGTCTGGCGCGTCATAAATTTTTCTCTGCCATTAATATTTTCGGGCTTGCCATAGGCATGTCGGTTTGCATGTGCATTATCATGCTGGTGGCCGATCAGCTTACTTACGACCGGCACAATTCCAAACGCGATCGCATCTACCGCATCACTACTCATTATGCAGATCAAAACGGGGTGATTATTGATAAACAGCCAAATGCGGCTTCGCCTATGCCCTTGCGGCAGGAGCTATTGGAAAAATATACGGGCGTTGAGCAGGTGGTGAGAATTATGCGCGGCTTTGGCAACGGCTGGCTTGAAATGGAAAATCAAAACGTGAACATTCCGTTAGCAGGATTTTTTGCCGATGCCGAAGCGCTTGCTTTTTTTGAATACGAGCTTCAATATGGTGATGCGGCCACTGCGCTCAAAGAACCTTACTCGGTGGTGCTTACCCGCCAGGCAGCCAACAAACTTTTTAAAGAAGAAAACCCGTTAGGCCAAACCATTACGGTTGGCGAAATCGGCACGTACACCGTAACAGGCGTTTTAAAAGAAACCGAAAACAAATCGCACCTTGTGTTTGAGGCGCTGGCCAGCATTTCTACCGTAAGCAGCTCGCCCGATACGGGCGGATCGCTTAGCTGGTACAAAGGCAGGCTTACCGATTGGACCAACTACTGGAACGGCTGGACTTATATTTTAACCGATGCCGCACAATCGCGCGAAAGCGTGCAGGCCAATCTGGATAAAATTTATGCGCAGCACATCGGCAGCATTACAAATCCCAACACGTATCGCATGAAGTTTGGTTTGCAGAACCTGATGAGCATTACGCCCGGCCCGTTAACCAACAACCCGGTGGGCCCCATTCTGCCCTGGTTCTTTATTTACTTCCTGGGAGCGTTGGCCCTTGTTATCCTGCTTACGTCCTGCTTTAATTTTACCAATCTTTCTATTGCACGGTCGCTTACGCGCGCACGCGAAATCGGCATACGCAAAGTAACAGGCGCTGTACGCTGGCAGGTGTTCACGCAGTTTTTAAGCGAAGCTATTATGGTTGCTTTTGTTGCGCTTGCGCTGAGTTATATGCTCCTGCTTATATTAAAGCCGGTTATCCTGCAGCTCAACTTTGCGCGCATGTTCCGGTGGGATCTTGAATCAAACACGCTGGTGATGGCAGCCTTTGCCGCGTTTGCCATTTTAGTAGGCGTGCTGGCCGGCTTCTTTCCGGCTGTTGTGCTATCGGGATTTCAGCCGGTGAAGGTGCTTAAGAATTTTGGCAACATGAAATTGTTTTCGCGCATGGGTTTACGCAAAACATTGTTGGTGGCGCAGTTCACGCTTTCGCTCTTTTTCATTCTGTCGGCCCTTGTATTGTACAAACAGTTCAATTTGTTTATGGGACAAAGTCATGGCTTTAACATGGAGAACAACATTGCCATAAAGCTGAACAATACTTCCGCGCAAAACCTGAAAAACGAGCTGGCCCGCTATAACAACATTACGCATGTGTCGGCTACTTCGCATGTACCATCGGCTGGCATGTCGTACGGAACCAGCCTCAAGCACAAATTAGATGACCCTGATTGGATTAATGCCGATTACTTCCTGGTGGATGAAGATTATCTCGCCAATATGAATCTGCAACTGCTGGCCGGGCGTTTCTTTAAAGCCGGGGCAACCGAAACCAATAAAGATTACGTTGTAATCAACGAACAGGCGGTAACCAAATTTAATCTTGGCACACCACAAGATGCCATTGGCCAGGAGCTGATACAGGAACATGATTCGCTAAAGCGCACCATTATTGGTGTGGTGGCCGGCTACCATCACCGCGACCTGACGCAACAGATTATACCTCTGACATTGTTATACGACCCAACCCAGTATAATGTGTTGCAGGTTTCTTACCTCGGCACATACGAGCAAGCTGCCGCTTCAATCGAAAAAGCATGGGCAACCGTAAACCCCGATCTTAAAATAGATTACAAAACGGTGAACTCGGAAGTAAAGAAATTTTATGAGATCATTTTTGGCGATCTCGTATCGGTGCTTGCCGTTATCGCTTCGCTGGCTGTTTTAATTTCCTGTCTGGGTTTACTGGGTATGGCTACCTATACGCTTGAAACACGCATCAAAGAAATTTCCATTCGTAAAATATTAGGCTCCGGAAACGGTTCTTTGATCGTCTTGCTCTCCAAAGGCTTCATTGTCCTGTTGCTGATCTCGGTTGCCATTGCCGTGCCGCTTGCCTACTTAGCCAACAATGCCTGGCTGCAACTGATCGCGTATCACACCACATTCGATGCGAGCGTGATTGTAGCTGGTGTGCTGATCCTGATTCTGTTTGCGATCATCACCATCGGCTCGCAAGCCATACGGGCTACGTTTGTAAACCCGGTGGAGAATTTGAAGGAATGATTACGCTATCAATAAAAGTCCAAGGTCTTCACGTTGGTGAAACAACTCTATTTCCGTCTTTTTACCTGCAAGAAGATCAAGCAAGAAATTATTTGACTGATTACCGGTCCTGATCAGAATAATTTTAGGCGGCCAGCCTTTGGATAATAAAATATCTACAAAATCTTCATCATTGGTAACAATCATGTACTTTTCTCTTTTGGCGAAATCCCATAACACTGAATCTTGCTCATTGTGCTTAAAAAAATCAAGTATATGGTTCACCGTAAAGTGCTTTTGAAGCGGCTTGGTTAATCTCCAGGAGAGATTTGCATCCAACAGCAGCTTCATCAGGCAGCAATAATCTTGGTAAGCTCTTCTTTATGTGCCGCAAACATCAAAGCTGCCCTGATCTGTTCTTTTGACAGGTATGGATAGTCGTTCATGATATCCTCCTCCGTCATACCGGAAGCAAACCATTGAAGCACATCCGACACAGCAATACGAGTGCCCTTTAGAGTGGGTTTACCAAACCTGATTTCTTTGTCTATGGTAATATAGCTAAGGTAATTTTCCATGCCGATAAAATTACGAAAAACAGGCTCACTATTTAAAGTGCTTCAACCTGATAATCTCTTCCGGTTTTAAGAAACGCCATTCGCCACGGCCCAGGTCTTTTTTATCCAAACCGGCATACACCACCCGGTCTAATTTTTCAACGGCATAACCCAGCGATTCAAAAATCCTGCGCACAATACGATTCCAGCCAATATGCAGCTCAATGCCTACGGTTTTGTTGTCCCCCTCTACAATAGCCAGGTCATCTACAATCGCACGGCCTTCTTCCAAATACACACCATCTTTAATTTTTTGAAAATCGTTTTTGGTTATGGGCTTGTCTAATTCAACACGGTAAATCTTTTTTACATTGTAAGACGGGTGTGTAAGCTTATCGGCTAATTCACCATCATTGGTTAAGAGCAACAGGCCGGTTGTGTTCCTGTCCAATCGCCCAACAGGATAAATGCGCTCGCTGCCCGCATTGGCTACCAGGTTCATTACCGTTTTGCGTTCCTGCGGATCATCGGTAGTAGTGATAAATCCTTTGGGCTTGTTCAGCAAAATGTAAACCGGCTTTTCGGCTTTCAATTTTTTTCCTTCATAGCGAACTTCATCGGTAGGCTTGATCTTATAACCCATTTCGGTAATTACTTCACCGTTCACGGTTATCAGCCCCATTTTAATCAGCTCATCCGCTTCGCGCCTGCTGCCTACCCCACTGTTGGCTATAAACTTGTTCAGGCGGATAAGGTCTGAATCTGATTTGGGTTTATCTTCTGTGCGCGCACGTTTGGTTGATTTTACATCGCGATGCTTATTGAAAGGCTTGCGCTTGTAAGGCAAACCATAATTAGAGCCTTTACCAAAGGGCTTGTCTTCCTCTTCACGTGGCGCACGTTTTTCGAAAGGCTTCTTTACAAACTTTGATGGCCCGGCACTTCGCGAATCAAAACGACCTGTTCGTTTTTTAAATCCGGGCTTATCGCCTTGTTCTGAATTGAATCCTCTTTTTTCCGTTCCGGGTTTATCGAAACCGCCCCAGCCAAAGGATGCATTGCGCTTTTTAAAGGCTGGTTTATCGCTTCTTTCCGAATCGCCAAAACGCTTCTTCTCAAACCGGTTGCTTTTGGGTTTGTCAAATCCTTCACCACCATCCCGGTCAAACTTCTTCTTGCCAAAACCTGCGCTTTTGCGGACAAACCCCGGCTTATCGTCCGAATCAAAAGGCTTTCTTTTGAATGGCTTGCTATTATCAGCGTCAAACCGTTTTTCAAATTTTCGCGGGCGCTCTCCGCTTTCGCGTTTTCCGAAGGCAGGCTTTTCAGATCGGCTAAATCGCGAGCCGCGCGCTGGGCTGTCGCTTCTTTTGCCGAATGAAGACCGGCCATCGCCCCGGCCTGCTGGTTTTTCCTTTCTTCGGTTTCGGAATGACTTCTCAGCATCTGATCGTTTGCCAAAAGCTGTTTTACCGGATGTTTTTCTGGGGCGTGCCATAATTCAATGTGTTAAGTAAGTCAGTAACCAATCCGTCAATGACTTAACGTGTAGTTAAATGTAGAGAAACGGAATTGTTATTCCGCTAAGGGGTTAAAATATTCAGAGGCGTGCTTATTGATTTTCCGGAGTTTCACCAATGGTGTTCACCTCGCTGGTGAAGTCTTTGGGTGTGGGCAGCTCGTTAATATCGTTGATGCCGAAGTACTCCATAAACCTGGGGCTGGTTCCGTAAAGAATCGGCCGGCCTATTGTTTCGGCCTTACCCAGAATTTCTATCAAGCCCTTGTCTAACAATTTCTGCACCGCGTAATCGCAGTTTACACCACGAATATTTTCTACATCGGTTTTGGAGATCGGCTGCTTGTAGGCAATAATGGAAAGTGTTTCCATAGCCGAAGTGGACAATCGCTTTTTGGATTGCTGCTTGAGCATAATGCCAATGCTGGCCTGGTAGGCGGGCTTGGTCAAAAACTGGTAGCCGCCTGCCGCTTTATACAATTGAAATGAATATTCCTCTCCCTGAAATTTTTCTTCAATGCGGGTAAGCGCGCCTGAAATATCTTCTTCGGGAACATCGGCATTAAACATTTCGGAAAGGCACACCTTAATATCAGCAATTTTTGCCGGAGTGGGTGAGCAGAAAATAAGCGCTTCAATGTGATTTTGAAGAAAGTCCATAGTGATCAGTTAGAGAGGGCTCTCAAAAACCTACCAGGTTGTCAGGTTGAGCTTGTCGAAACCTTTTAGAACTGAATAGCCTTCGACAGGCTCAGGTTGACATCCGTAAATTGCTTTTGAGGCAGCCTTGAGTATTGGTTTAATCTTGTTTCATCATTTTAGCCTCAATCGACTGCGTGGTGTGCGGCACCGCGATCAGGCGTTCTTTCGGGATCAGCTTTCCGGTTACCGAGCAGATACCATATGTGCGGTTCTTGATTCGCACCAGCGCATTTTCCAGGTTGGTGATGTATTTCAACTGGCGCGCAGCTAACTGGCTCAGGTTTTCTTTCTCGGCAGTTTCAGCGCCATCTTCCAGCACCTTGGTGTTACCGCCCGAAGTTGAATCAGTACCTTCATCGTTGTTGCGGTTAAGGGTTTCTTTCAGAATGCGAAACTCCTCGCGCGCTTTATCGAGCTTACCCAGGATCAGGGTTTCAAACTCCTTCAGCTCTTCATCGCTGTAGCGTGTCTTATCTTCCGATACAACAATAGCCTTAGCCGGCTTGTGGGCTATAGGGCGCTGGTTGATGATCGGGAAAATATTAAGTTGAGACGGTGACAATTTTACCGGGGGAGCTATTGGCCTGGGTTCCTTTTTAGGGGCAGGTTCAGCGGCCTTTTTTAAGGTTTGTTTTACCTCCACTTTCACCTTTTTAGGTTTAGGCGCCTTTTCTTTTTTGGGAGCAGCTTTTTTAGCTACTACCTTTTTAGGAGCAGCCTTTTTTGCCGGAGCTTTTTTAGCAATAGCCTTTTTTGCAGCAGGTTTAGCCTTGGCTGCTTTCTTAGCCTTGACGGCAGGTTTAGCCTTAGCAGCTTTTTTAGCCGGCTTGGCTGGTTTCTTCTTTGATTTGGCCATAAAACAGTTCCTTTTTAAAGGTTTTGAAAAAGATTGGCAAAAATACGGCTATGGCTTGAAACAAAAAATGTTACCGGACTATATCTGGGGGTGAATATTTGGGGATACAATTCGAAAAACTACCTGATTACGGACTTCGTAAGATCTCGTGATGAATTACTGGCCAACTACCACCCGCTTCCGAAAGGTTTTAACTGTTCCATCCAGCGTAAAAGCTTCGAACCATACAAAGTAATACCCGGCACGGGCTTTATAGCCATTATCGTTATCGCCATCCCACCTAAAAAAGCCTTCCGTTCCAAGCGTTTCATTGTTGGCAATTTCTTTAACAACGCGCCCTTGCTGGTCGGCTATTTTAATATTGGCTACCCAACCCGGGTGGTCAAACTGGTAATGGATACGGGCAAAATCCTGACCGGGCCGGTCAGGTGAAAATATTTCAGGGGCAATACGCACTTCATCGCCCGATATCTCTATGCCGGGCCGCGCATTTGAGTTAAGGAAACCCGGGGTGGCAAAGCCCGATGCGCTGGCGGCCGACTTCCAGTTGTCGCGATTATTGATGCGATTGGATAAGGATACGCGTTCAAGCGAAACTCCTTCCTTATCCTTCAGCATGGGTGTATGGAAATCCGCATCATAAAGCAGGTAATCAAACAAAGTTCCTTCATCCGAAATCAAGGCAACAGAACCGGAACCATCGTTCATAGCGGGAATGGTGGTGATCAAAAACCGGTCTTCCTTAGCCTTCGGGTAATGATTCTTCAAAATTGTTCCGTTAGTTGTTGTTACCAGGTATGCACCGGGCGAAAGGATGTAATCCTGTGCAGTGATAACCCGTGTATTGGTAACAGCCTGATCTGCGTAGTCTGCCAAAGACCACCCTTTCAGGTTAATATACTTTTCTGAGGTGTTTACCAGCTCAACAAAATCAACGCCACCCGGCTTCGGGTTAAACAAAATTTCATTCAGCAAAATATCGCCTTGCTCTGCCTGCTCCGGCAAGGCAACCGTAAACGAATTGTAATCATGCTGAATAAAGTTACCGGCACAGTCCCGAACGCTTACAGCTTTAACCGTATAAAGCTCGCGAGCCTGCAACGGTGTAGTCAGCTTTAATTTTACCTCCCGCAAAGAGGTTGATGTAAACGACAGCGCTTCTATTTCAACTAAGGGCTCTATTTCAAAATCTGCCTTGGAAGTTTGCCTTTCAAGCTTTTCGTTAAAAACCAACAGCACTTCCTGTGTACCTGCTGCGGTTGCAGCCACAAGCTGCGGACCGGTAACATCGGGTTTATTGGCATGAACCGAATTTACATAACCGGGCGTTCCGCCTTGCTGCGCCTCGCTTGCCGTCCAGTTGTCTTCTTCCCCGCAAGGGTTGTGCACATCAATCAGCTCCAATGTCC
The DNA here is from genome assembly GCA_026129485.1 of Cyclobacteriaceae bacterium. Lineage (GTDB taxonomy): Bacteria > Bacteroidota > Bacteroidia > Cytophagales > Cyclobacteriaceae > ELB16-189. The sequence goes on along the minus strand of JAHCHY010000012.1, from coordinate 16,014 downwards.
AGCCACCTTCCTTTTTGTCTTCATCGCGATACCACGCTGTGTTATAGTTTACCGAATCGACCAGGCGGTTATCCGGTGCACGAAGCATCAGGGCTTCGCCTGCATTGTTTAACGTAGGAAAGTTGCCTGCTCCCAATGTGTTTCCGAATGAATTGTAAAGCGATGCATTCGCGCTGGAGGTTAAGATGAGATATTGTCCCGGCAAAATAATGCGCGAAGTTAGTGTAGCGGTAGAGCTGCCATCGGTAAACCTCCACCCGGCAAGGTCAACCGGGTTTGTGCTGCGATTATAAATTTCCACAAACTCCGCATCGGGTAACCCTACCTGTGGCGATGGATCGGGAAAGATCTCGGTAAGAATTATGTCTTTATAGGAAACCGGCAAAGGCTGGAAAAACACAAAAGGCAGAACAGCTTCGGGCATAACGTTACCGGGTAAATCCGCAATGCCGTTTATGGTTAACTGATGTGTGATCCCATTCTGAAAGTTTTGCGTGAATGTTAACAATACCGTTTTTTCATCCGGCTGCAGTTGTGCGCTTACCGGGTTACCCACTCCGCCCGAAACGTGGTAATGACTTACCGCTTGTGCCGATGCGGTTTGCACAGGTTCATTAAAAATAACCTGAAGCTGATTCTGGTTAGCTACCTGTATTTGCTGCACAACCGGGGGCTCATTATCCAAAATGATCTCGCCCACATATACATCATCGAAGAAGTGCCGGTTAAAGAAACCCGAGGTGGATTGCTGTACACGTATTCCGAAATAGCCTGAAGTTGAAAAGGTGTTATCAACCACGGTTCCTTCCACGAAATAGTTAGTGCCCCCGGTGGCATCGCGTTGTAACGTCCAGGTGTTACCGGCATCGCGTATTACCTTAATGCGTAATGTGTTGCTTGATGAATTGGTAATGCCATCAGTTCCGTTTACCAGGATAGAGGCGGTACCGTTTACCATTTTGTATAAGCTGATTTCATCGGGGGTTCCACCTATGCGAACAAAGTAACCGTTAAGTGTTGCACTTTGCAGGTTAGCCTGGTCGGCTATCAGAAACACATCAGCATAATTAGCGCCCGAAGTATTGAACCTCAGGTTAACCCAAAACTCCCATTGTGCTTCTGTCGCTTTCGCAGATGGTGTAGTAATGTAAAAAGTCGTGTTGGCTACTGCTGCGTTCGAGCGGAGCTGGCCATTCTCTACTACCCAGTTGCCGGGCATATCGGGCGTCCATTGCGGATTGGCAGTGAAATCGCCATCCTCGAAATTATCATTTACCTGAGCCGAACAAACGGTCGCAAAGAAGATACCCTTTAGTATGATGAACATTTTTTTCATCGCTTGCTCACAAAAAAGTATGTTTGCATCCTCTTTAAAAATACGAATAAAAATGAGACTCGCAGTAGTAGGAGCAACCGGCCTGGTGGGCCAGGAGATGCTTAAGGTGCTGGAAGAGCGCCAGGTAGAATTTGATGAATTGTATTTAGCAGCCTCGCCTAAATCAGCAGGCCAGAAGATAAAGTTTAAGGGTAAGGAATACATCATTAAGCGTATGGAGGAGGTGATTTCACTTGCCCCGGATGTGGCTATTTTTTCTGCCGGTGGCGGTACTTCCTTAGAGTGGGCTCCGAAGTTTGCTGAAAAGGGTACTGTTGTTATCGACAACTCTTCAGCCTGGCGTATGGATCCGACCAAAAAGCTGGTTGTGCCTGAAATCAATGGCGATGTTTTAACCAACGAAGACCTGATCATTGCCAACCCCAACTGCTCAACCATTCAAATGGTTATGGCGCTGGCCCCGCTTCATCGCAGGTATAAAATCAGGCGCATTGTGGTTTCCACTTATCAGTCTGTAACCGGTACAGGTAAAGATGCCGTGCAGCAAATGATGGAAGAACGGCAGGGTGTTGCCAACGGTATAAAAGTTTACCCGCACCGTATTGATATGAACGCGCTGCCGCATATCGATTCTTTCCTCGACAATGGTTACACCAAAGAAGAAATGAAGATGGTGAACGAAACCCGCAAAATTCTGAATGACCCAACCATTGGCGTAACTTCTACCACAGTTCGCATCCCGGCAATTGGCGGCCACTCCGAAGCGGTGAATGTTGAGTTCTATACCGACTTTGATCTGAAAGAAGTGCGGGAAATATTAGAGAACACTCCCGGTGTTGCCGTACAGGACGATGTGAAGAACAATGTTTATCCCATGCCGATCAACGCTAAAGGTAAAGACGAGGTATTTGTAGGACGCTTACGCAGAGATGAATCACAGCCCAACACGTTAAACATGTGGATTGTGGCTGATAACCTGCGCAAAGGTGCCGCTACCAACGCGGTGCAGATTGCTGAGTTCCTGATGGAAAAAAGCCTGGTGTCTTAGAAAAAGTATCCATTTCGTTAGCATTTGGGGGAAGTCCGTTGGGGCTTCCCTTTTTTCTTTTGGGTTCATCAAAAAAATATTTACCAAAGTTCATTATTGTCCAAAATGAGATAATAATCAAAGCAATAAGAGCCTGCTCAAAGTTGCGCTTCCGGTTTAGAGCCGCTACCTTCGCAATTCAAAAAAATCTGAATATGGAAATTTTAAAGAAATACGGAATCTGGATTTTTCTCGGGTTACTGGTTATCTGGGGTATCAGCATGTACAATGGAATGGCCCGCCTGGATCAAACCGTGAAGCAGGCATGGGGCGATGTGGAGTCGGACTACCAGCGCAGAAATGATCTTATCCCTAACCTGGTTAATACCGTAAAGGGTTATGCGAACTTTGAACAGGAAACGCTTACCCGTGTGGTAGAAGCAAGAGCCAGCGCCACGCAGGTAAAAATTGATGCTTCCAGTCTTACGCCCCAAAACCTGCAGGCATTTCAGCAGGCACAAAGCGGGCTAAACTCTGCACTGGGAAGATTACTTGCAGTAGCTGAGAACTATCCTGACCTGAAAGCCAACCAGAACTTCCTGGATTTGCAGGCACAACTGGAAGGAACAGAAAACAGGATTTCCGTTTCGCGAAAAAGATTTAATGATGCCGTAGGCAATTATAATCGTGCTATTGTGGGATTTCCCCGCGCATTAATCGCCAGCATGGGAGGCCATACTGAAAAGGGGTACTTCAAAGCTGAAGAAGGCGCTGAAAAAGCTCCTGAGGTTAAATTCTGATTACCGATACCAAAAAATTAAGCCTGACCATTTGGTCAGGCTTTTTTATTTTATATACGGCTGTAAGCTGAAGGGATTTACTTCTTCACTTCGCGGTTCTCATAGCTTTCAATTACATCGCCCACTTTAATGTCCGCAAAGTTCTTGATACTGATACCGCAATCAAATCCTGACTTCACCTCGCTTACATCATCTTTAAAACGCTTGAGGGCCGTCATTTCTCCCGAGTACACCACAATACCTTCGCGGATCAGGCGGATCGGGTTACTGCGCTTGATGTAACCATCGATAACCATACAGCCTGCCACAGTACCCACTTTCGATATCTTGAATACCTCGCGTACTTCGGCATTGCCCACAATCACCTCTTCCATTTCCTTCTCCAGCATACCCTCCATCGCGGCCTTAACCTCATCGATGGCATCGTAGATGATGGAATACAGGCGGATTTCAATCTCTTCGTTTTCGGCTACTTTGCGGGCTGCCGCAGAAGGCCTTACCTGGAAGCCCACCACAATGGCATCTGAGGCCGATGCCAGCAGCACATCGGATTCCGAAATCTGGCCCACCCCTTTATGGATAATGCTTACCGCTACCTTCTCGGTAGAAAGTTTCAGCAACGAATCGGACAACGCTTCTACCGAACCATCCACATCACCCTTCACAATTACATTCAACTGCTTGAACGAGCCGATTGCCAGGCGTCTTCCGATTTCATCTAATGTAATATGCTTCTTGGTGCGAATGCTCTGCTCGCGTAAAATCTGGCCGCGCTTATTCGCAAGCTCACGCGCTTCGCGGTCGCTTTCCATCACCTGGAATTTTTCACCGGCTTGTGGCGCACCGTCCAAACCAAGCACCTGTACCGGTGTGGAGGGACCAACTTTCTGTACACGCTTACCGGTATCATCGAACATGGCTTTTACGCGGCCATAGTTTGAGCCGGCTACCATTACATCGCCCACACTCAGGCTGCCCCCCTGCACCATTAAAGTAGTTACGTAACCACGGCCTTTGTCTAACGATGCCTCAATGATAGAACCAACAGCAGCTTTGTCCGGGTTAGCTCTCAGGTTCAATAACTCTGCTTCAAGCAATACTTTTTCCAGCAGGTCGTCAATACCCTGGCCCGTTTTTGCTGATATAGCCTGACACTGGTATTTACCACCCCAGTCTTCCACCAGGATATTAATCTTGGAAAGCGATTCTTTTACTTTTTCAGGATTTGCCCCCGGCTTATCAATCTTGTTGATGGCAATAATGATCGGCACACCGGCTACCTGCGCGTGGTTGATCGCTTCTTTGGTTTGGGGCATCACGTCATCATCGGCTGCTACCACAATAATGGCAACATCTGTAAGCTTGGCACCGCGGGCACGCATCGCGGTAAACGCTTCGTGACCGGGTGTATCCAGAAACGCAATCTTATTTCCATTCTTGGTGGTTACATCATACGCGCCAATGTGCTGCGTAATGCCACCGGCTTCCGATGCCGTAACTTTTGTTTTCCGAATGTAATCCAGCAGGGAAGTTTTACCATGATCAACATGCCCCATGATGGTTACAATCGGGGCGCGCGGCTGTAGCTCCTCTTCCGCTTCTACTTCTTGCTCCTCTTCTACTTCTTCTTCCGTAGTAGTAAACTGAATATCGAACCCGAATTCATCGGCAATCACTGTAATGGCTTCCGCATCGAGGCGTTGATTAATTGAAACGAACATACCCAATCCCATACAGGTTGAGATAACATCGTTTACCGAAACATTCATAAGCGATGCCAGGTCGTTCGCAGAAATGAACTCTGTTACTTTCAGTATTTTGGATGACTCCTGCTCCTGTAATAAGCGTTCTTCTTCTGCCTCGGAAATAGCCTGTCGTTTTTCCTTGCGGTATTTGGCACCTGTTACTTTTTTCTGGCCTCCGCTAAGCTTGGCCAGCGTAGCCCTGATCTGATCCTGAATTTCCTTATCGGTAGGCTCTGCCTTCTGCTGCCGTAATTGAAATTGCTTCTGACCCCGTTGCTGGTTTCCGGACGGAGCCACCGGCTTACCGGTGTCGATACGCTTGCGCGGCCGCTTTTGATGTCCTTGTGTTTTAAGATCGGAAGATGCAACCGGTTCTTTTTTCTTTTCCACCGGCAGCTCAATCTTATCCACCACCTTAAGGCCTTGCAATTTACCAGCCTTGGCCTTTATGGTTTCGAGCTCGGGCTGTGTTTCAATCACCTTTTCTGTTGGGGTTGGCGTTTGTTCTTTTACCGGCTTTTCTTTTTCTTCTTTCTTGACCGGCTTCTTTTTATCGAGCTCTATTTTACCCAAAACCTTTATGCCTTCCAGCTTGGGTTTTTCAAGCTCCACCTTTTCGGCTTTCGGGTCTTCTTTCGGTTTTACAATCTCTTTGGATCCGAGGTTTTTAATTAAAACACTTTCTTCCTCCTCAGTCTTTTTGCGCACTGCTTCCGGCTCTGTTTTAGCCGGAGGAGGCTCATTCAGCTTTATACCAATAGTAAGCCCCGAAGCCTCGGCCTTTTCAGAAGCCGATGATGCGAACTCTTTTGAAAGCATGGCGAACTGCTCGGCTGTAAGTTTTGCATTGGGGTTATTCTCTACGCTAAAACCCTTTTTGGCCAAAAAATCCAAAATGGTATTGTGGCCCACATTGAGTTTGCGAGATGCCTGCCCCAGTCTTATGCCTTTTTCTTCTGCCATGCCCCAAATATCGCTATTTATATTATTTTACCTTGATTTTATTACTGTTAAGCCTATTCAAACTCTTTCTTCAATACCGCCAATATGCTATCGATGGTCTCTTCTTCCAAGTCGGTTCTGCGCACCAGCTCTTCTTTACTCAGGTTAAGCACGCTCTTGGCCGAGTCAAGACCAATGCGTTTGAGTTCATCGATCACCCAACCTTCAATCTCATCGCTGAATTCATCCAGGTCCACATCTTCTTCCTGCTCGCCATCGGTTTCGCGGAATACATCGATCTCCATACCCACGAGGCGGCTGGCTAATTTAATGTTAAGTCCTCCTTTACCGATAGCCAACGAAACCTGGTCGGGCTTTAAGAACACCGACACGCGATTGTTTTCCTTATCAACCTTAATGCTTACAATTTTAGCCGGGCTAAGCGCCCGTTGAATATATAGTTCGAGGTTCTCGGTATAATTGATTACGTCTATGTTTTCGTTTTGCAATTCGCGCACAATGGCATGAATGCGGGAACCCTTCATACCCACGCAAGCGCCCACCGGGTCAATACGGTCATCGTACGATTCAACCGCTACCTTGGCGCGCTCTCCCGGCTCGCGTACTACTTTCTTAATGGTGATCAGGCCATCGTAAACTTCCGGTACTTCCTGCTCAAACAGGCGTTCTACAAACACTGGCGAAGTACGCGACAAAATGATTTTCGGGCTGCCGTTTACCATGTCTACCTTGTGCACCACCGCACGCACATTTTCTCCCTTGCGATACCGGTCTTTCTGAATCTGCTCATTGCGTGGAATGGAAATTTCATTTCCTTCGGCATCAATCAACAATACCTCGCGGCTTAACACCTGGTAAACCTCCCCGGTAATGATTTCACCTACCAGGTCTTTATATTTTTGATAAAGAATATCCTTCTCCAGGTCTTTCACTTTCTGCATCAACGTTTGGCGCGCTGTGGTTACCGCCCTGCGGCCAAAGTCTTCGAGATAAATCTGCTCGGCAACTTCTTCGCCTACTTCAAAATCTTCTTCAATCTTACGGGCATCGGTTAAGCTGATCTTATCATGATCCCAGATATCTTCCGAATCATCATCCACGATCTCGCGGAAACGCCAGATCTCAAGATCACCCTTATCGGCATTAACAATAATGTCGAAGTTATCATCCTCCACGTATTTTTTGCGGATCATGTTCCGGAACACATCTTCCAGAATGCGGATCATCGTAGGACGATCGATGTTTTTTTGTTTCGCAAAATCGGCAAACGATTCAATCAGTGTTGCTGTATCCATAGTATCAACTATTTAAAAGAAACCATTACAATTGCTTTTTCTATTTCACTATAAGGTATTTCTACCGGTTTAATTTCTGCCTTCTTACCCTTGGTTTTGATTTGTGTTTCAAGGGTTATTGCTTCTTCTGTAGCCAAGGCCAGCTTTCCCTGCCACATGGTTTTATCCTTTTGTAAAACCTTTAGCTCACGCCCTGTATTTTTTACAAACTGGCGTTTCAGCTTTAGTGGCTGATCCAGCCCCGGGGTGCCTACTTCCAGCATGTAGTTTTCCCTGATCAGGTCAAGCTTATCTAATTCTTCGGATAAGGCCCTGCTCAAATCGGAGCAATGGTCGATCGTGATACCCTTATCGCCATCTACAAACACCGAAACCTTATGGGGCTTATGTTTGCCTATAACCACATCTACCACAAAATGCGATGCATCGGCCAGGTGCTTTTCAGCCAGTTCCCGTATTTTTTGCGCAGTATCCATTCAAAATTTCTATAAACAAAGAGGGGACTTTTAGGTCCCCTCTTTTTGATTTTTTCAAGAAAGTGCTGCAAAGATATGCAAAAAACATTTCCTGTCAAGCAGGCTATCGGTTGTAGCTGTCAAAACTCTTATGATCGCGCTGGTAAAGCACCTCTTTGGGTAATGATTTGAAATATTCGTACGTGATCTTCAATCCTTCGGCCCGGGAAACTTTAGGCTCCCAGCCCAGAATTTGTTTAGCTTTGGTTATATCCGGCTGCCGTTGCTTCGGATCATCTTTTGGTAAATCTTTATACACAACCTTTTGCGTGGTACCGGTTAGCTTAATGATTTCCTCTGCAAATTCTTTTATTGTGATTTCGCTTGGGTTACCAATGTTAACCGGTTGAGCATAATCTGACATCAGCAAACGATAGATTCCTTCCACCAGATCATCTACATAACAGAACGAGCGGGTCTGAGAACCATCACCAAAAATGGTGAGATCTTCTCCGCGCAAAGCCTGACCGATGAACGCAGGCAACACACGACCATCGTTAAGCCTCATGCGTGGGCCATACGTATTGAATATCCGCACAATGCGTGTTTCCAAACCATGAAAGGTATGGTACGCCATCGTGATAGCTTCCTGGAAACGCTTGGCCTCGTCATACACACCACGGGGGCCCACCGTATTTACATTACCGTAATAATCTTCTGTTTGCGGATGCACGGTTGGGTCGCCATATACTTCTGATGTAGAGGCTATGATAATGCGGGCTTTTTTGGCACGGGCCAATCCTAAAAGATTGTGTGTTCCCAAAGAACCTACTTTCAATGTCTGGATCGGAATTTTCAGGTAGTCGATCGGGCTGGCCGGTGATGCAAAGTGAAGTATGTAATGCAGCTCGCCCGGCACATGCACAAACTTCGAAACATCGTGATGATAGAATTCAAAATCAGGATGCTTAAAAAGATGCTCCATGTTGCGCAGGTCTCCTGTAATCAGGTTGTCCATAGCAATTACAGAATACCCTTCTTTAACAAAGCGATCGCACAGGTGCGACCCGAGGAAACCGGCTCCACCGGTAATTAATACTCGTTTCTTAGCCATAGATAGTTTCGCGTCCGATGCTGAAATAGGTGTAACCGAGGTCTTTCATTTGCTGTAAGTCGTACAAATTGCGACCGTCAAAAATTACTTTGCTCTTTAACAAAGAAGATATCTTATCGAAATCAGGAGTGCGGAATTCCGGCCACTCGGTAGCAATAAAAATGGCATCCGCGCCTTCGGCCGCTTCGTATGGCGTTTTAGAGAACTTGATTTTATCGCCCAATAAACGTTGCACGTTTTCCATGGATTCCGGATCGTGGGCTTTTACAATTGCCCCGGCTTTAATAAGCTCTTCTATGTTGTAGAGCGCAGGAGCCTCACGGATATCATCGGTATGCGGCTTAAAGGAAAGTCCCCACATGGCAAAAACTTTTCCTTTCAGATCACCGCGATAATAGTCTTTAATACGCGGGATCAGCTTGGTTTTCTGATCGGCATTAACATCCATTACGGCAGAAAGAATTCTGAAATCATATTGCACTTCTGCCGATGATTTGGCCAGGGCCTGAACATCTTTAGGGAAGCAGCTTCCTCCGTAACCAATGCCCGGGAACAAAAAGCGTTTACCAATACGGCTATCGGTACCAATGCCTTTGCGTACAGCATCCACATCGGCACCAACCAGTTCACAGAGATTGGCAATTTCATTCATGAATGAAATTTTAGTGGCCAGGAAGGAGTTGGCTGCATACTTGGTGAGCTCCGCAGAACGCTCATCCATAAATACCAACGGGTTCCCCTGGCGAACAAAGGGCGCGTAGAGGGTTTCCATTATTTTTCTTGCCTTGGAAGAAGTGGTGCCAATAACCACACGCTCCGGCTTCATAAAATCTTCAACAGCCACACCCTCGCGCAAGAACTCGGGATTGGAGACCACATCAAACTCTACGGTTGCTTGGGCAGCAATTTTTTCGCGCACTTTATCAGCCGTACCAACCGGTACGGTACTCTTATCTACCACTACGGTGTATTGCTTTAACAGCGGCCCCAGATCCGAAGCTACTCCAAGAATATACTTTAAATCCGCAGAGCCGTCTTCTCCCGGGGGAGTTGGTAATGCTAAAAAAATAATCTGCGCATCTTTAATTCCTTCTGCCAGGTTGGTGGTGAAAAACAGCCGGCCCTGGTTCAGGTTGCGTTCAAAAAGCTGTTCAAGACCGGGCTCGTAAATCGTAATCTTTCCGCTACTTAGTTTCTTTACTTTCTCAGGATCAATATCCACGCAAGTCACGGTATTGCCCGTTTCGGCAAAACAAGTTCCTGTAACAAGGCCTACGTAGCCTGTACCTACAACTGCAATTTTCATTTACGGTGTTTAGAGTTTAAAAATCGATTGGATCGCAAAAATAACCATACGGTTGGGCTATTTCGCCTGATTTTTCAGGTGTTCCACAAGTTTTTTTAAACCTAACGAGTGTTTGGGTGTTATCGTTATTTCAAATACCTTCGCAGCTCTACCAACTTAATTACTATACGAAATGGAAACGCAGGTGAGCTTTGATGTAACGGAAAACCAGAAGATGATTGCACAGATGGTGCGCGATTTCGGTGAAAGAGAGATCAGGCCCTTTAGCATGGAATGGGATGAAAGCCAGCATTTTCCGGTGGACTTATTCCGGAAGATGGGCGGGCTTGGACTGATGGGTGTGCTGGTACCTGAAGAATATGGCGGATCGGGTTTCGGCTACCACGAATATGTTACGGCCATTGCTGAGATCGCCAAAATTGATGGCTCAATTGGATTGTCTGTAGCTGCACATAACTCGCTTTGTACCGGGCATATTTTGCAGCATGCCAATGAAGAGCAGAAACAAAAGTACCTGCCAAAATTAGCTACCGCAGAATGGATTGGCGCATGGGGGTTAACAGAACCCAACACGGGATCGGATGCTGGTAATATGAGAACGGTGGCTGTGAAAGATGGTGATTATTACATTCTGAATGGGGCAAAGAATTTTATTACACATGGCAAGTCGGGCGATGTGGCCGTTGTAATTGCCCGAACCGGCAAAGTGGGAGATTCACACGGCATGACTGCCTTCATCATTGAAAAAGGAACACCCGGTTTTACAGCCGGAAAGAAAGAGAACAAGCTGGGCATGCGGGCATCCGAAACTGCCGAGCTAATTTTTACGGACTGCCGGGTTCATAAAAGCCAGGTAATTGGTAACGAAGGTGAAGGTTTTGTTCAATCACTTAAGGTTTTGGATGGCGGGCGTATTTCCATTGCAGCCCTGAGTTTGGGCATAGCACAGGGAGCCTTTGAGGCTGCGTTGAAGTATTCCAAAGAGCGCCATCAGTTCAACCAGCCCATTTCTGCTTTTCAGGGCATTTCATTCAAGCTGGCGGACATGGCTACCAAAATTGAAGCGGCATCGTTGCTTACCTACCGCGCTGCCGATCTGAAAACCAAAGGCAAAAGTGTAACCCGCGAATCGGCTATGGCCAAGCTTTATGCCTCCGAAGTGGCGGTTGAAGCAGCCAACGAGGGCGTACAGATTTTTGGCGGCTATGGGTACACCAAAGACTTTCCGGCCGAAAAATATTACCGCGATGCCAAACTGTGCACCATAGGCGAAGGAACGTCCGAAATCCAGAAATTAGTGATTTCAAGAGCCATTTTGAAGTAATTCTTGCACAAATGAAATCAGGAATGCTATATTTGCAGCCCAAATAATTGAAAAATGCTGATTATCAACATCAAGGAGAACGAATCGATTGACAAGGCCCTGAAGCGCTTTAAGAAGAAGTTTGAAAAAACCGGTGTTTTAAGAGAATTGCGCGAAAGAACGTCTTTCACCAAGCCTTCTGTTAAAAGAAGAAGTGAGGTTATCCGCGCTGCCTACCGCCAGAAGACTTACGGGTCGGACAACGCCTAACATTTAATAAACATTCTATACACAATCCCCTGCGGGCTTTCCCTGCAGGGGATTTTTTTTTACATTGTCGGTATACAAGCAGGGTGTAGTTGATGGTCGACTCTTTTCTGAAATATCTGCAATATCAAAAGCGGTATAGTCCCAAGACGATACAATCCTACCGTACCGATCTCTCCCAGTTTGAAGCGTTTCTGAACAAAGAATTCGATGGCACTCCGCCACAGGAAGCGAACTATGGTCTTATCCGCTCCTGGATCGTTAACCTGGTGGAGCAAAAATTAGATGCGCTTTCGGTAAACCGGAAAATAGCCTGCCTGCGATCTTATTATAAGTACCTGCTTCGCGAAGAATTGATCAGCCTTGACCCGATGTCCAAGATCAAAATCCTGAAAACCAAGAAGAAGCTGCCGCACTTTATTAACGAGCAGGAAACTATAACTCTTTTAGATAACCAGAAGGTTGACCAGGACTATGAAGTTTTGCGCGATAAGGTGGTTTTAGAACTTTTATACGGCACGGGCATTCGTCTGGCCGAGCTTATCACGCTGAAAGATCAGCACATCAACCTGAAAGAAAGAACGCTGAAAGTATTGGGTAAAAGAAATAAGGAAAGAGTTATCCCTTTTCCCGTACAGCTCGTTTCTATTATCAAGGACTACCGGAAAGTACGCGACCGTGAGATCGAAAAGAAAGATCATGGTTGCCTGCTGGTAACACAAACCGGTGATGCGCTCTACCCCATGTTAGTAAACAGAATCGTAAAAAAACACCTGAACCGGTTTACAATGGTTGAAAAGAAAAGCCCGCATGTGCTGCGCCATACCTACGCCACCCATTTATTAAATAAAGGAGCCGAAATAAATGCTGTAAAAGACTTGCTGGGCCATAGCAGTTTGGCCGCTACGCAGGTTTATACCCATAACTCGATGGAGAAACTGAAGAAAGTGTTTGACCAGGCGCACCCTAAAGCATAGCCTATGATAAGATGATTACTACCGGCCTGCCGGAGCCTTTAAAAACCGACATTGTTTATTGTTCAACTTAAAATTCTGTTTTATGAAACTGCAAGTGCATTCCATTCATTTCGATGCTGATCAAAAACTCATCAACTTTATTCAAAAGAAGGTGGACAAGCTGGAAACCTTTTATGACCGGATGGTAGATGGCGAAGTCTATTTGAGACTGAACAATGAAGGTATTGAAAACAAAACAGTTGAAATAAAATTGAATTTGCCCGGCCAGAACCTGTTTGCCAGGGAACAGGCCCGTTCGTTTGAAGCGGCTACCGACCAGGCTACGGAAGCGCTGCGTTCGCAGCTCAAAAAGTTTAAAACTAAAATTAAAAACGGGAGGGTATAAATAACCCGGCTTCTTCTTATGGTGTTTCTTATGGTGTCAGGTGTTTCCACCTGACACCACTTGAGATTGAACTGTCAGGTCGGAAGACCTGACAGCAATTGGATCAATTTACTATGCCTATTGATGCTTCTAAACTTAAATAGTTAGTATAATGCAATACAGAAAGTACCCCTTAGTTGATGTTGGTCAGTTGTTGCGGGTCGCCTGACCCGCAACGGGTAAGAGGTTCATTTAATTTTGAAGAGCAGAACTTGTTGGTCAGGCGACCAACAATAACCAGGGGGGCAATGTACTTGTTCTGCCCGGTGTTATACCTTCTTTTCCAACAAATCAAGCAACTGCTTATTTTGCATACGAAGAAAATCATTCTCGTCTTTAAGTGTTTTTATCTCACTGTCTTTAGATGAAATGATTTTCTCAATCAAACTACCCGGTGTTTCTTCTGTAAGATTGTGTACATACCCTTTTTCCGAAAAATTATTATTAGAAAAAGAAATTGACACACCGCCTGAAATAATATCCGACAAACTCACCTGATACAACTCCGCCAATTTTTGTGCTTGCTCAGCCAACAGGTTTTTAGGGTTGCGCTCTAATTTGGAATAAGTGCTTTGATCTACGCCTATGTGCGTGGCCACATACTCCTGGGTGTAGTTTTTTACCTCGCGTAATACTTTAAGGGTTGACATAGTGCTGATATTGTTATTACTGTAAAGCTATGAAAAAACGCATAGACTATGCGAAAATAACTTGTTTAAGCTGGTGTAGGGCAGAAAATTTGTGATCGACACATGATGACAAACCTATTTCATAAAGACCCTTCTTTGAAAGGAATCAATATTCAACGTTTTGGTGGTGGTTTTGTAGTTTGTATTGCTTATGAGGATAATGGACAGTTAACTGTAAAGTCTTTATCTTCTATTTCAGGGGACATCTCCGATGAATGCCTAACAAAAAAAGTAAAGCAAGGTGAAACCATTTTGGATGAAGAAGAGGCGCGTAGTTTGTTCCCTCTACTCTATCCATGACCGCGAGAAAGATTTAATGATATAATTATTATGGCTTACGCAATGAGCTTTGAACAGGTTGTAGAAAAGTTACTGGGCCACCCAAAAACATCTATTTACTACGCTGGTTATTGGGGGGATAATTTTCAGACACGGGCTATCCTTTTCACTATTTGTGTCATTATAAGAAACAATTTATCTCCAACTAAGGAAGCAGATGATAAATTGAGTGCTTTTGAGGAAACATTTTCTTCTGGCAAATCTACATATAATGATTGCGTTCTATGTTTGGAGTATCTAAAAGCATTTCAGGCTAATACCGAATGAAGGGTTGTCGCATCTATTATAAATCAGTCAATATGTGTTTACAAAGATTCAACTCGATTAAACATCGGTGGTGCCCGCATATGATGACCTCTAATTTTTAAATCCATGAAGCAATTCAAAATATCATCTTCTACAATAATGCTATTTTTTGCCCTTTCGCTAATAACAACATCCTGCAAAGAAGAGGCTGTGGATAAAACGCCAAGTATGCAATTTAGAGCAGAGAACGACATTATGGACTTGAGCACAGCTGCTTGGAAAGGAGAAAGTTATTTTCAGGGCGGACGCTTGGTGCAACGAATTACAATATCCAATATTTCAAAATTAAGGTTGTTTATTACACTTCGACCAAGTGTCATTGGGGGGGCAAGTGTCGTAAAAGAGGGCAAATATTATCAGTATGCCCCCTCTGAATTGACGAACATATCAAATCCAAATAACGAATCCAGATGTTCCATTTTGATAAGCAAAGCAGGGATTAATTTGTATGAAAGCCCAACATCTAGTGCCGATAAAGCACATAGTCCCTTAGAAATAATAAGTATAGATGAACAAGCAAGCCCCCCGAAAATAACTCTTAAATTTAAAGGGAACTTAGTTCGTGCTTCTGATGCAAAACTTGTTCCAGCAGAGTTTTATTACTCGTACGAGTAAGCTTTTCTCGTATTGTTAGCCTGTAATCTTAGTATAGAACTGATTCATATTACATCTGCTAAAAGCAAAAGGTCTCACTTGCAGGCCTTTTCTTTGTCTTACAAAAACCAATTCTTATACTTTGAATGCTTTTTTAATGGCTTCCACATAATCTAATTTTTCCCAAGGGAACAGCTCAACCTTAACCTTCTTCTCACTCTTCTTACCCTTGTTGAAAACTTTCTCCACCGTTTTCGGCTCGCGGCCCATGTGGCCATAGGCTGCGGTTTCGGAATAGATGGGTGTGCGCAGTTTGAAGCGTTCTTCAATAAAATACGGCCGCATATCAAAGATCTTTTCAAGCTTCTTTGAAATTTCGCCATCGGTTAAATTTACTTTGGCGCTTCCATAAGTATTCACGTACAGTCCAACCGGTTTTGCCACACCAATCGCGTAAGCAACCTGTACCAGCACTTCATCGCACAAGCCGGCCGCTACCATGTTCTTAGCAATGTGGCGGGTAGCATAAGCAGCCGAACGATCTACCTTGGAAGGATCTTTCCCGGAAAACGCGCCACCACCGTGCGCACCTTTACCACCGTAGGTATCCACAATAATTTTTCTTCCGGTTAGCCCGGTATCGCCATGCGGGCCGCCAATAACAAATTTGCCGGTAGGATTAACATGGTATTTAATATCAGCGCCAAACAATTTTTGAACACGCTTAGGAAGCTTCTTCAAAATGCGCGGAACGAGGATGTTGATCACATCATCCTTGATCTGCTTCAGCATAATAGCATCTTTGGCGAAATCATCGTGCTGCGTTGAGATCACAATCGCATCAATGCGCTGCGGCTTGTTGTCATCGCTGTATTCGATCGTTACCTGCGATTTTGCATCGGGGCGGAGGTACGTCATTACCTTCCCTTCCCTGCGGATAACAGCCAGCTCGCGCAGCAGCAGGTGCGCCAGCTCCAATGGAAGCGGCATATAGTTATCCGTTTCATTGGTGGCAAAGCCGAACATCATACCCTGATCACCGGCACCCTGATCTTCTTTTTTCCTGCGCTCTAC
>JAHCHY010000011.1 GCA_026129485.1 Cyclobacteriaceae bacterium | reverse complement strand
CCGGTATTGTTGTTTCCCGGGCCTAAAGAAATTCTGACGCTATTCAATGGATGGCGCAGTGTAATAGAAATTATCCAATACGCATTGCTGATTGGTTATTTTTATCTCAACTACCACCTTTTCACGCCACAATACTATTTCCGCAAAAAGTACGGAAGACTTGCCCTGGTAACGCTGGGCATGTACGGCTTGTTTGTAATCTTGCCCGGTTTAACCTTTCGCAGCAACCCCGGTTTTCCTGCTCCGCCAGGCGGAAACCAGCCGCGTATGGAGAAACGGGTTCAGCCGCCTGATTCCGGGAATAACTTTGCACCCCAAAAACCCCCTTTTCAGGAACCTGAATTTTTAAGGGAGTTTACATTTCGCCTTGGCCGGCAGAGCTTATTATTCATGCTTGTGTTTTTGTTTTCGCTTATGCTGAGGATTAACAGCAGGTTAAGAGAAACTGAGGCTGCCCGTCAAAAAGCTGAGCTTGCTTACCTGCACGCCCAGATCAACCCGCACTTCCTGTTTAACACCTTAAACAGCATTTATTCATTAGCCCTGCAAAAAGCAGACGCTACGGCAACCGCTGTAGTAAAGCTGTCCAACATGATGCGCTATGTTTTGACAGACACCGTACATGAAAAAGTACCGCTATCAAAAGAATTAAGCTACCTGAACAATTACATCGAGCTTCAGCAGTTGCGGCTACCCGCATCCGTTAACCTGAAAGTAAACATTGGCCCACCTGCAAGTAACGAATCGATTGCGCCTATGCTGCTTGTTCCTTTCATTGAAAATGCTTTTAAGTACGGGATAAACCCGGAGCAGCCGTCAGAAATTGTTATTGACATTAAGGTGGAATACCGGGTTCTCTTTTGCCAGGTCAAGAATGAAAAAGTAAATACCGGCCTTACCGAAAAAACAGAAGTAGGTATAGAAAACGTACGGCAACGTTTACAACTGTTATATCCGCAAAAACATACTTTGGAGATCAGACAATCCGATACCGACTTTAACGTTTCTCTTTCAATTATTCTGGCATAATGAAAGCAATTGCACTTGACGATGAATTACCGGGATTGCAGGTTTTAGAAACATTTTGTAAACAAACCGGCTGGATTGAGCTGGAAAAGAGCTTTACACAGCCCTCGCTGGCGCTCAGGCATCTCGGCCAGTTCCCGGTTGATATTTTGTTTCTCGATATCCAGATGCCCTCTGTTTCGGGATTGGAGTTTTCCAAACAGATCAGGCAGAACACCCAGGTGATATTTACAACGGCATTCAGCGAGTTTGCCGTAGAAGGCTTTAACCTGAAAGCTACCGACTATTTGCTGAAGCCGTTTACTTACGAACGTTTTGAGCAGGCCGTGCTCCGCGCAAAAGAGCAATACGAGCTGCGTACACAATCTGCTAACCCGGCCGATAATTATTTGTTTGTACGTGCCGATTACAAGCTGGTGAAAATTCCCACAACCGATATTCTCTTTATTGAAGGCCTGGACGATTACATTAAAATCCATGTTAAAGATCAGCGCCCGGTAATTGCCCGCATGACGATGAAGAACGTATTAGACAAGCTTTCTTCTTCGGAATTTATACGGGTGCACCGCTCTTACATCGTGCCGTTTAAGCGCGTGGCTAATGTGCGCAATAAAATTATTTCGCTGGAAGGCATTGAAGTTCCTATCGGGGCTTCCTTTGAAGAAGAATTTTTTAAAAGATTCCAGAGTTAAGCCACCTGCACATATCGTTATTTAGCCGCAAATCCGCCACTCCGGAAAATTTCAGGTAGTCTGCATCGTTAGTAAAATCAAAGAGCTCGTCATGGTGCTCTATATAATGACCTTGTTTCAACTCTGTGGAAATCTGCTTTGTGGTGAAGCGTTGAACAAGGCACAAAAAAACTCCGGCTCATGCCGGAGTTTTAGTTTTATTACGCTTATGATCATCACCCGCTCAGCTTATCCAGCACATCCATTACTTCCTTCACATGCTTGCGGCTGGTTTCCAGCAAGGCTTTCTCATCGCTGTTCAAATCCAGCTCAATCACTTTTTCAACACCGCCTTTACCCAAAATTACCGGAACCCCAAGGTAGCAGTCTTTAATGCCATATTCGCCATCCAAACGAATGCAAACAGGCAATACCCGTTTCTGATCGCGTACAATAGCCTCTACCATCTGCGCTGCCGCTGAACCCGGAGCATACCAGGCCGAAGTCCCCATCAGCTTCACCAGCTCACCACCGCCCACTTTGGTGCGTTCAATGATCGCATTCAGCTTGTCTTTGCTGATCAGCTCGGTTACCGGGATACCGCCTACCGTGGTATAACGAGGCAGCGGCACCATCGTATCGCCATGCCCGCCTAACAGCATAGCCTGGATATCCTTAGGCGAAACATTTAAAGCTTCCGCTAAAAATGCACGGTAACGCGCAGTATCTAAGATACCCGCCATACCCATTACACGGGTGCGGGGCAGCTTAGAGGTAAGGTGCGCCTGGTAAGTCATTACATCCAGCGGGTTAGACACTACAATAATTATTGCGTTAGGCGAATGTTTGATCACATTCTCCGTAACCGATTTTACAATGCCCGCATTGGTTGTAATCAGATCATCGCGGGTCATGCCCGGCTTGCGGGGAAGCCCGGAAGTAATAACCACTACTTCAGAGCCGGCAGTCTTGGTATAGTCGTTCGTTGAACCAATGGTACGGGTATCATATAAATCAATCGGGGCTTTTTGCCAGGTGTCAAGCGCTTTTCCTTCGGCAAATCCTTCGCGGATGTCCACCAATACAATTTCGTTTGCAATTTCCTTGTACGCCAGCACATCGGCACAAGTGGCGCCTACATTGCCGGCACCTACTACGGTTATTTTCATAATGATTATTAATTAGAGCGTTAAAATCGGGCCGCAATTTATAACACAGGCCCGCAAAAGAAAAGGCAAACTATAATTGTGTTAAGCGAAATAAAGCTGCTTCGCGGGTGATTTTTGTCAGCTTAAACCGGTTATCAATCCTGTACCCCGCTACCCAAACTATTTCACCATTGCTTTCCAGCACAGTTACCTGATTTTTAAAGCCTACCGGTACTTTTTCATCAACCAGGAAATCGCTGATTTTTTTTCGCTGGGTCATCCCCAACGGAAAAAAATAATCGCCCGCCTGCCAGCCGCGCCAGATTAATGCAGGCGCTAATTTCTCCATATCCAGTACGGCAACCGAAGCATCTCGAACCAGCTCAGGCGAAACAGGAGCTTCAACATTCATTTCTAACGATCCCAACCTGTATTTTCCGGAAGCAAGTGGAATTGAAACAGCCTGCAGCGCTTCGGCAAGCCTTGAAACGATCAGCGTTTCCCGATCTACGGCTAAGCAATGCGTGGCGCTATAGAAAACTTTTCCAGGTTGCCCCGAAGAAGCGTTCCGGATTGCTTCCATCTGTTCCCGGTTAAAGCCGTAATTCCGGAGTGTTCGCCACAGCCGTTGCAGATCCAATGATGAAACAATACCGGCTTTTTGTATAACCAGGCTCTCGCCCTTGGGCATCACGTAATGCGCCTGCCACGCTTTTACATCTTCCGTAAGCAAATCAAGATCGTGCCGGATTTTTTCTGACATGCTAACAAAAGCGCTTTCCAGAGCCGGGTTGATCTTCTTTAGCTCGGGGATTACCCGGTGGCGGATCAGGTTGCGCTGGTAAGCATCTGTCTGGTTGCTGCTATCCTCGCGCCAGGCAATTTCATTTTCGGCAGCATAAGCTTCAACCTGTGCCCGTGTGGCAAACATCAAAGGCCGGATACGGTTACCCGATTGTGGCGCTATACCCAATAGCCCTTCCAGCCCTGCACCCCGCGCCAGGTTTAGCAAGCTGGTTTCAAGCGAATCGTTTATGTGATGAGCCGTAGCGATAAACTTAAGCTGATGTTCCGATACCAGCTCATTAAACCACTGGTAACGCAATTCCCGCGCTGCCATTTGAATGGATAACCCACGGGTGGTGGCATAATTGTTGGTTTCAAAATGAGCGGTAAAAAACGGAACCCGGTTTTGTTTGCACCATTGCTCAACAAATTGCTGGTCAGCATCAGACTCAGCGCCCCGCAACCTGAAATTAACGTGCGCTATTACAACACTATACTTAAGCTGACTGAAAAGATGCGCCATTACCATCGAATCTACCCCCCCGCTTACTGCAAGCAGGATTTTATCATCGGTGGTTACACCAAGGCTTTGAACATATTCGCGGAGCTTTTCTTTCACAAGCTCAAAGATAACTTTTATCTATTTTTGACCCGATGATGCGCAGCGTACTGGTTTTACTTCTGGTCTTTTCTTCCGGCATGGCGCTGGCCCAGCGGCAGGTTAAGCTTAAAAAAGCCGACAACCTGTTTGGCGCTATGAAAGACGGGGAACGGTTTGACCGCGTAATCGGTAACGTGATCTTTATTCAGAATAACACCACCATCTATTGCGATTCGGCTCACTTTTTCAAAAAACAGAATCGCATCGAAGCCTTCGGCCAGGTCCACATTACCGATGGCGATTCGGTAGATGTGGTTTCGCGCAGCCTGAGTTACGATGGCAACAAGCGTATTGCCTATCTGCGCAAAAATGTGGTGTTCACCAAAAAAGGAATTGCCACGCTTTACACCGACTTTCTCGACTACGACCGCCCCAAAAGCGAGGCCCGCTATTTTAACGGAGGCCGGCTGGTAGATTCTGCCAATGTGCTTACCAGCAAAAAAGGATACTACGACATCCGCAGCAACATGGCTTCCTTTAAAACCGAAGTAGTGGGTAAAAACCCTGACTACACGATGGAGTCAGACACGCTTCAATATAACTCAACCACCAAGATCATTTACTTTCGCGATCATACTACCGTAACCGATAAAGACGGCAGTACAGCGATTTATAAAAGCGGTTATTACAATACCGGCCTGAAAGCTTCCACCCTCAACCTGGGCCAGATGGAAACAGCAGAGTATAAAATAAAAGGCGATGAATACCGGATTGATGAGGCCCGCAAGCATTACCGTGCAAAGGGCCGCGTGGTGATGACGTCCAAGGAAGAGAACATGCTGATTTTTGGCGATGACAGCTTTTACGACAAGCAGCGCGGCATTTCAAAAGTTTATGGCAACGCCTTTGTAGCCAAGGTGGGCGAAGATGCTGATACCCTGTTTATAGCTGCCGACACGCTGGTATCCATCGAAAGCCAGGATCCGCACAAAAAAAGATTGCTGGCATACCATAATGTGAAGATCTATAAAACCGACATGCAGGGACTGGCCGATTCATTAGCTTACATTGCGATCGATTCCACCGTGCACATGTATACCCAACCGATACTCTGGAACAGCGAAAACCAGATGACGGCCGACTCGATCTACATGGTATTGCGCAACAAGAAAATAGACCGGCTCTACATGATCACCAATTCTTTTGTAGCCTCGCAGGATTCGTTGAAAAATTTTAACCAGATAAAAGGACGCAAAATGGTGGCCCACTTTCGGGGCAGTCAAATCGGTTTTGTTACGGTAGACGGAAACGGGGAAAGCATTTACCACGCCTTGCAGGAAAAAGAAGTCGATACCGACAAGGGGAAATTCCTGGTAACCTACACCACCGGCATGAACAAGATGATCTGCAGCAACATGCGCATCAATTTCCTGGAGGGCCGGGTCAACAATGTGTCGGCCTATGTGCAGCCCGATGCCACCTTTACACCACCGCACGAAATCAAAGAAGCGGACCGGCTGCTGAAAGGCTTTAACTGGAAAGGCGACCTGAGGCCCCTTCGGCAGGATGTGGTAAAACGCTCGCCCAACGAAGCCAACCCATAAATAATTGCATGGCGCAATAATTTTTTTCCGCAATCGATAGGAAAAAGCATTATTTTCTGATTACTTTTCACTTGAATTAGTGTGTACGCGCATGAAAGTTACAGGTCTATTCATTTTGCTGGTTATAATAAGCCTTTCAGCTAAGGCTCAGCAACCTGAATTGGCCGAAATCCAGGAAACCTACCAAACCACTATAGGCGAAACACTTCGTATCCCGATCAAAGTTACCAACCAGTCCGACAGGCCGCTTATTTACATCATCCGTAAAGTACAATCCGATCTGGGCGAAAGCCAGAAAGGTTACTTCTGCTTAGATAAAAATTGCCTCGAAACCGGGATTTCAGAGCTGACAAAACGGTTGGAGCCGGGCGAAACCCTTCAGCACCTGGCATTTGTGGTGGAAAGCGGGCTTATCGCCAGCCAGCATGCCATCCGGTTCCAGGTTTTTCCAAGGGGAAACCAGGCCGAAATGCAGGAATACAACATGCATATAAACGTACATGAACGTACCGAAAAGCCGGTATTGTTCCACTCGAAAGACATTACCATCCAGGATGTTTACCCCAACCCGGTACAGGATTATGCCTACATCGACTACCGGATTCACAACGAAAACACCAAAGCCAGGCTCACCATTCACAATATCCTGGGCAAACCCATGGACGAGCTGGAGTTGCCCACATCCGAAACCCGTGTTAAGCTTCAAACCGAAGAATATACCTCGGGCATCTACTTTTACACGTTGTACTTAGATAACAACGGGGTGCTTACCCGCAAGTTGATCGTACGAAAATAACCAACCCGTTTTTACGTTTTTTACATGCAAAAGGCTGAATTGCTATTTAGTGGCCCTGTCGTATATTTGCAGGCTTGAATAGGCTCAAAGCCCTGAATTTTAAAGATTTTGAAATCATTTCCATTCATGCTTAAGAAAAACCTCCTTGCGCTTGCCTTGCTTACGCTGATTGCAGCCGGCTGCAGCAAATTCAGGCGTATTGAAAAGAGTGAGGACTGGCGGGTGAAGTATGAAGCCGGGCTTAACTACTATGCCAAAAAAGATTATTACCGCGCCTCTATCTTGTTCGAACAAATCCTGCCTATCGTGCGCGGTTTGCCTGAAGGTGAAAAAGTAGAGTTTAACCTGGCCTATTGCCAGTATCATGAAAAGCTGTATTTGCTGGCATCCGATCAGTTCAAGACATTTTATGAAACCTATGGCCGAAGCAGCCTGGCCGAAGAAGCCAACTTTATGTATGCGTATAGCCTGTTTGCGTCTTCACCCGACTCTAATAAAGATCAGCAAAGCAGCATTGAGGCCATGAATGCCATGCAGAACTTTCTGAATCGTTACCCGGGAAGCCAGTTCATGAACAAAGCCATAGACGTGATTACGGTAAGCCAGCAGAAGCTTGAAAAGAAAGGGTTTGATAATGCCCGGCAGTATCTCAAGCTAAAAATGTACGAAGCGGCCGTAATCTCATTAGATAACTTCAAAAAGAATTTCCCGGATTCGAAGTTCCTGGAAGAAAGCGCCTACCTGAAAGTGCAGGCCGAATTTGAATTGGCCAACGTGAGCATTATCACCAAGCAGTTAGAGCGCTATACGCTTACGTTAGACTACTACAAAGAGCTGGTGGATAATTTTCCGAACAGCGCTTTTCTGAAAGATGCGGAACGGTATTATACCGAAAGCCTACAACGAGTAAATAAATTAAAAAGCAATAAAATCTAATCTTATGGCTATTCAACCATCAATTGTTACACGCGATGTGGATAAAATCGCTGCTCCGACCGGGAACCTGTACGAATCGGTTGTGGTAATTTCAAAGCGCGCACGCCAGATTGCCGTTAACCTGAAAGAAGAATTGAATAACAAGCTGGCCGAGTTTGCTACTACCGTAGATAACCTGGAAGAAGTATTCGAAAACCGTGAGCAGATCGAAATCTCGCGTTACTACGAACGCATGCCCAAGCCCACCAGCACCGCTATTGAAGAATTCCTGGAAGGCAAGCTGAACTACCGTATGCGCGTTGCTGAAACGGAAGCTGAGGTAAAAGCAGAGTAATGCCGCTTGCCGGGAAGAAAATCCTGCTGGGTGTATGCGGCAGTATTGCCGCATACAAATCAGCCCTGCTTATCCGGCTGTTAGTTAAAAACGGGGCTGATGTGAACGTGATCATGACTGCCGCTGCGCATGATTTCATCACACCCCTTACACTCTCCACCCTATCCAAAAACCCGGTTCTTACCCGATTCAGTAAAGACGAAACCGGCCAATGGAACAATCATGTAGCGCTTGGCCTGTGGGCCGATGTAATGGTAATTGCTCCCGCAAGCGCCAATACCTTAGCTAAGATGGCCAACGGCATTTGCGATAACCTGCTGCTGGCCACGTACCTGTCAGCCCGGTGCCCGGTGCTGTTTGCACCTGCAATGGATCTGGACATGTGGCAGCATCCATCAACACAAAGTAACCTCGACAAGCTAACCGGTTTTGGCAACCGGCTAATCGAACCCGCGCATGGCGAGCTTGCCAGCGGCCTGATAGGCACGGGCCGTATGGCTGAACCGGAACAGATTCTCGAAACACTGAACCATTTTTTTAAGCCCGGCAGGCTTGCCGGTAAAAAAGCGCTGGTAACGGCCGGTCCTACATACGAAGCAATAGATCCTGTTCGGTTTATCGGCAACCACAGCACGGGAAAAATGGGATTTGCCATTGCGGAAGAGCTGTGGCTACGGGGGGCTGAAGTAACGTTGGTTTCCGGGCCAACCCATTTAACGCCACCCGCTCAGGTCAATTTTATTCAGGTAACATCGGCTGAAGAAATGTTTGACGCGAGCCAACAACATTTTGGCAGCTCGGACATTGTAGTTTTCTCAGCGGCTGTTGCCGATTATAAGCCTGCCCACAAAGCCGGTCAGAAAATAAAAAAAGGCAGCAGCCCAATGGTTGTGGAACTGGTGAAAACCCATGACATTGCGGCCGAACTCGGTAAACAAAAAAAACCGGGCCAGGTTACCATAGGCTTTGCTCTTGAAACCGAAAATGAAAAGGCCAATGCGCAATCCAAGCTCCGGGCCAAGAATTTTGATTTGATTGTGCTCAACTCGCTAAACGATGCCGGTGCCGGCTTTGGGCATGATACCAATAAAATAACGCTGCTGAGCGCCAGCAGCGCCCGCGAATTTAATCTCAAATCCAAAAAAGAAGTTGCGGCCGATATCGTTACTGCTATAATTGAACATGCTTATGCGTAGTCTGTGGTTTAGTATAATGATCTTGCTGGTGCAGCCGGTGGCTGCGCAGGAACTGTTTTTTAAGGTTACCGTAAACGCGGACCAGATTCAGACTACAGACCGGGCAGTGTTTAAAGATATGGAGCGGGCGCTTGCCAATTTTTTAAATACCCGTAAGTGGACAAATGATTCGTACAAAAACCATGAAAAAATAAACTGCGCCCTTTTTCTTAACATCAGCAAGATGCCTTCCATTGGCAGCTTTGTAGCCAATGCCCAGGTTACTGCTGCACGGCCCGTGTATAACAGCAACTACGAAACGGTATTGGTAAACTTTGCTGATCGCGAATGGGAGTTTGAATACATCGAATCGTTACCGCTCGAATACAACGACAATACCTACATCACCAACTTAACCTCCATGCTGGCCTTTTACGCTTACATTGTGCTGGCTGCCGATTACGATTCGTTCGGAGAGTTGGGCGGTAATCCCCATGTGCAGAAAGCCTTGCAGGTAGTTAACAATGCACAATCGTCCAACCAGGCAGGCTGGGCTTCATTGGGTAATCCCAGGAACCGGTATGCTTTGGTTGAAAACCTGAACAACCCCCAGATGGTTGATCTGCGTAAAGACAGCTATCGCTATCACCGGCTTGCCTTAGATACTTTCGAGAAAAACCCCGACCAAAGCCGGGAGATCATCTTAGATGTGCTCAAGAACATCAAAAAGGTGTGGACAATATACCCGAATGCCATTTCGGTTATTTCATTTTTTGATGCTAAATCCAACGAGCTGGTAAATGTGTTTTCGGAAGGCAACCTGAACGTACGCAGGGAAGTTTACGATATCCTCACTTCCATTGACCCCAAGCGGAACATTTACCAAAAAATCATCGCTAACTAATACGGTTTGTCGGGGCTGAGTTTTTAATTTTAGCACTTTGCCATGCTCACCCATCTCACCATAAAAAACTACGCCCTCATTAAGCACCTGGAGCTTTCCCCGGCCGGTGGGCTGAATGTAATTACGGGCGAAACCGGGGCAGGTAAATCTATTTTGCTGGGTGCGCTGGGCTTGCTGCTGGGCAACCGGGCCGATAGCAAAACCCTGTGGGACGAAAACGAAAAGTGCATAGCCGAAGGTATTTTTGAAATCGGTAAGTATGGCCTGGAAAAATTATTCGCTGCCGAAAACTTAGATTACGATACACAAGCTGTACTGCGCAGGGAAATTGCTCCTACCGGAAAAAGCCGGGCATTTGTTAACGATACACCGGTAACATTAGATGTGATGCGCAAGATCGGTTCGCGGTTAATGGACATCCATTCACAGCACGAAACACTGGAGCTGGGCTCTAAGCAATTCCAGTTGGAGCTGATCGACTCGTATGCGGGCAATGCCGATCTGAAGCTTAAATACAGTGAAAGCTGGAAAGATTATCAGAAAGCCAACGCGGCATTTCAGCTTCTGCAAGCCGAAAGCTTACAGCTTAAAAAAGAATCAGACTTTATAAAGTTTCAGCTGGAAGAGCTTACGCGGGCCAACCTGCAGGAAGGCGAGCTGGAAATGCTGGAAGAAGAGCTGAAGATTGCCGAGCATACGGAAGAAATAAAAAGCAACCTGAATGCAGCCCTGCAGCAGCTTTCGCAATCCGACTTTTCGATCAGCACCGCATTGATTACCGTACGCAATCAACTACAGGTTATTGCTTCCTATTCAGCAACCTATCAGGCTTTATTGCAAAGGCTGGAAAGCGCCCGCATTGAATTGAACGACATTGCTTCCGAGCTGGAGCAGACCGAAGAAAAAGTTGAGTTTGATCCCAATCGTACGGAAGAAATTAAAGATCGTATCAGCATCATTTACCAGTTGCAGCAAAAGCACCAGGCAAAGGCTGTTACCCAGCTTATTGCCTTACGCGATTCGCTGCAGCAACAAGCTGACAAAACCAGTAACCTGAATACATTATTACAGGAAGCATCGGCAAGGGTAAAGGAAGCAGAGCAAAAGCTGAATCAGGATGCTGCGGCATTAAGCCGGAGCCGTCAAAAAACGTTTACCTTGCTTTCAAAACAGTTGGTAAAGCTGCTGAAAGAGCTGGGTATTCCCGATGCCGCTTTGTCTGTTGAGCATAACAGCACTACGCCAACCGCCCATGGTACAGATGCTATTGAATTGCTTTTTAGCGCCAACAAAGGTGTAGCGCCCAAACCACTTGCCCAGGTTGCTTCGGGTGGCGAATTTTCGCGGGTCATGTTCAGCATCAAATATGTAATGGCCGAACGCACTGCATTACCAACCCTGGTGCTGGACGAAATTGATACCGGGGTTTCGGGCGAGATTGCCATACAATTAGGCAACCGGATGAAAGAAATGGCTGCCCGCCACCAGGTAATTGCCATCAGTCATTTGCCGCAGATTGCCGCAAAAGCAGAGACACACCTGTTTGTATATAAAGAAACCAAAGGCCCGCGCACCGTAACCGCTATCCGGAGCCTGGCTCCCGAAGAGCATGTAACCGAGATCGCAAAAATGATCGGGGGCTCAGCGCCATCCTCCTTAGCCTTGCAAAATGCACGGGAGCTGATCGGGGCATAGCCCCGACCGCTTTCCGGTTTGAAAACTTCAGATTAATTTCTATTTTGGACAACGGATGAAGATGCCAGCCTTGTTTTCTTCATTTAAATCAAGATTTGCTTACTTAATTATTGCTGTACTATGAACATTTTCGTTGCCCGTTTAAATTTTAAGACTCGCTCGGAAGAACTTCAGGCTGCCTTTGCCAAATTTGGCCAGGTAGCTTCAGCTAAGATTGTAAAAGACCGCGAAACAGGCCGGTCCAAAGGTTTTGGGTTTGTTGAAATGCCCAACGATGAGGAAGCCAGGCAGGCCATTGCTGCCCTTAATGAAACCGAGCTGGATGGCAGAACCATTGTAGTTAAGCCTGCTAATCCAAAAGCTCCAACAGAAGGTTAATAAAATTCCATTAGTATAAAATGTGTAATAGCGGGCAATGCCCGCTATTTTTGTTCATTACCCTGCCCGTGCTGGTCGGTCAGGAGCCTGCTTTTCGATTCTTTTTATCTTCAATAATATAGGCTATGCCAAGGCCTATCCCTCCAAAAAGAAACAGCATGGAGAAGTAGGCCACCTCACGCATGTAAAACACCTGGTCGAGCCAATAGCCCATAAGCAACCCTAATCCTGCACCCACCAATAACAATGCTGCCCGCAGTGCACCGGAAGCGTTGCGCTCTTTTTTGGTAAACAATTCAGGGCTAAGTCCTTTATCAATAATAGCCATGCGCTCCAGGTTTTCAAACTTGCGCACATACACAATCATGATAAAGGCCCCCAGCGTAATAATAAGCGGGAGCATAATGCCCAATACCGGAATGATGATTTCGTCATCTTGCATAAAAATTATGTTTTAAACTTTGCCCCTTTGACGCTGTACCGAATCCGCAAGGTTACACGAAATTTCAAAAAAAACCCTGTAACTTCATTTCATCAACCCGCGTCCAAGAGCCGTGATCACCCAGGAAGAAGAAAATCAGTTGCTCGACCGGATACTGGCCGGGGACAGGCAGGCCTATGCACACCTGGTTGACGAACATAAAAGTTTTGCTTATACCATAGCCATGAAAGTGCTGGATAGCCGACCGGAAGCAGAAGAAGCCGCACAGGATGCGTTCATAAAAGCTTTTCAATACCTGAAGAGCTTTAACCGGCAGGCCCGTTTCAGCACCTGGCTTTACCGCATTACGTTTAATACGGCCATCAGCTATAAGCGAAAGCGTAAACCGGTATTTCAATCGGCAGAAAAAACGATTATTCCCCAGGCTGGCGCTGCCGAACATAGCCTGGAGCAGGATGATAAATTACGTTTTGTGCACGAGGCCATGCATGCCCTGAATGAAGCTGACCGGTTGGCGCTACAACTGTTTTACCTGAACGAATTCTCGCTGGATGAAGTGGCCGCCATAACCGCTCAAAATACCAATACGGTTAAAGTACGCGTACACCGGGCCAGGCAAAAGTTAGCCGAAGAATTGAAACGGATTTTAAAACAAGAAGCTATAACTTTATAACGATATGAAGTTACCTGTAACAGACGAATACCTGCTGCGCTACCTTAATGGCGAGCTGGAGCCCCGGGAAGCTTTGCAGCTTGGAGAGTTGCTGGAACAAGCTCCCGGACTAAACACGCGCCTCGAAGAACTTCGCATTATACAGACTTATCTTAAGCAGGCTAACCACCCGCAACAGCCGGGCATCAATTTTACTTCGCGGGTAATGAGCGGGCTGGATCGTGTTAAAGCACAAACACTATCGGCCAGGCGGGGCTTGATCTTATTGATTGGTTCTATCGTAGCATCGGGTATTGCCCTGGGCCTGCTTACCTTAGGCGCATTTGATAGTTCAACTTCATTGCTGATTGAGCCCCCGGTTCAGAACACGTTGATCAACCTGCCCGAAATCAGCGTGCCATTTAATACCAAGCTGCTGGTAAACACCATTATATTTTTGAACCTGGGGCTCGCCTTTGTCCTGCTGGATCGCACCATCCTGAGACCTTTATTTCAGAACCGGGCTGCCGGCAGCTAAACAGGAAATGCCTATAAAAAAAGTCGTAACTTAAATGCCACGACTTTTTTTATTACCTCATTCAAAAGCTGAGCCTACGAAGCCCAGGTTTTTCCATTGCCGCTCTCACTTAACGGAATACATCCTTTGTAAGCACCTGGCACTGCTTCATACTGCAATACCTGCGTAGCGCCCGGCTCGCTGGTAAAGAATCCAAGCAACGTAAGCTCTTTGGCTGAAAGAATAAACGGCCGGGGTTGAGACGGGTTAGCCTTAACCGCATTTACCGCAGCCTCATTCTGAACTTTTACAAAAGCAAGTTGCTTTTCGGGATCGAGGTAAATGAAGCTGTCGCCATGAGCAGCTTTGGCGACAGCATCAAAATCCGCCAGTCCGGCCAAAAATTTATCCTGGTCTTCTTTCTTATAGCATTCTTTCAGCATCTGGTCGATAAATCCCGGTACACCGGTCTCTTTCGCTCCGGGTGTATCGGTTTTCGGAATGATGGTTTGCGCCAGCTCGCTGATCAAACGCGCCTGATCTTCATTAAAGAATGAGGGGGTGTACGTAAGCTCCGGGGTAGCCTTGCAACCCTGCATAATTCCGGCCAATGCCGTAGCAGAAACTGCAGCGCCCATCAGCAATGCTGTTTTGCGTAAGGCCTCTCTTCTATCCATTAACTGATTCATAAATCTGTTACTTATGTGTGATTATAAATTTCCTTTTTTCAATTCGCTAACTGCATAATCTGCTGCGCGGGCGGTAAAGGCCATATACGTAAGCGAGGGGTTCACGCAGTTGGCTGATGTCATGAACGAACCATCGGTTACAAACACATTCTTGCATGCATGCACCTGGTTGTACTTATTCAGCACCGATGTTTTGGGATCCTTGCCCATACGGGCTGTACCCATTTCATGGATGCCCAATCCTAACCCATGCTGGTGCGGATTGTCCCATGAACGTACATTCTTGAAGCCTGCTGCCTCCAGCATTTCGGCTGCATCGTTGGCCATATCCTTACGCATCTTGTAATCGTTCTCTTTAAACTCGGTATCGAATGTAAGCGTAGGCAATCCGTATTTATCCTTTTTATCAGAATTGATGCTTACCTGGTTATCATGGTCGGGTAATACTTCACCAAAGCCAGTCATTCCAAATGTCCACTTGCCTGGAGTAGTTACTTCATCTTTCAACTGGGCGCCAATGCTAAGCTCAGCCACCATCTTTTGCCAACCCTGCCTGCTGGCCCCGCCCTGGTAACCGAATCCGCGCAGGTAGTCGCGCTTTTCCTTGCCCATATTGCGGAAACGCGGGATATAAATACCATTGGCCCTGCGGCCGAAATAGTATTGATCTTCAAAACCTTCCCAATCACCACCTGCACCAACACCGAGGTGATGATCCATAATGTTGTGCCCCAACTCGCCACTATCATTTCCGAAGCCATTCGGGAATCGCTTTGAAACAGAGTTCAGCATGATATACGTGGAGCCCATTGTGGAAGCACACAGGAAAATCACTTTTGCATAAAACTCTAACTGCTCTCCGGTTTCTGCATCCAGCACTTTTACACCGGTAGCTTTACCTTTTGCTTCATCGTAAATCAATTCGTACGCAATAGAATTGGGGCGCAGCGTCATGTTGCCGGTTTTGGCAGCGGCCGGCAGCGTGGAAGAATTGCTGCTGAAGTAGGCGCCATACGGACAACCGCGGCTGCACAGGTTGCGATATTGACATTGGCCGCGTTGCCCGCTGTTGTTGTGCGATAAGGGTGAAGTAATATGCGCCACTCGGCCGATGGTTAACAAGCGGCCAAATTTATCCTGCATGGATTTCTTCAACTCCTTTTCCACACAGTTCAGCTCCATAGGTGGAAGAAATTTACTATCAGGCAGGTGCGGCAATCCTTCCGCCTGGCC
Source organism: Cyclobacteriaceae bacterium (assembly GCA_026129485.1). Lineage (GTDB taxonomy): Bacteria > Bacteroidota > Bacteroidia > Cytophagales > Cyclobacteriaceae > ELB16-189. Next base: position 136,342 of record JAHCHY010000011.1, on the reverse strand, counting down.
GCTGATGCCGGCAAAGGTTTCTACATAATCATACCACGGTGCTATTTCTTTATAGCGCACGGGCCAATCAATGGCAATGCCTTCGCGCAGGTTAGCTTCAAAATCAAAATCGCCCCAGCGATAGCTCTGGCGACCCCACATAATAGAACGACCACCCACATGATACCCACGCATCCAGTCAAAACGCTTGCCTTCTTTTTCGGTGTAGGGATTTTCAAGATCGTTTACAAACCAGTGCTTGGTAGACTGACGAATGGTGTAGCCGGTGCGGTTTTGAACACCTTGTTTTTCAAGATCTTCAACTGTTGGCCGATCAGCATTTTCAAACTCCCAGATGTCTTTGGTAGCCGTGGGATAGTTTGGGTGCTCTACCATACGGCCGCGTTCCAGCACCAGGGTTTTCAGCCCCTTCTCGGTAAGCTCTTTTGCGGCCCAACCCCCGCTGATACCCGTACCCACTACAATAGCATCATAGGTAAGCTGCTCTTCTGCATCGATGTTTAAGTTCATAGAAGTGTGTTCATGTTAAAAATGGAAAAGAAAATTAGAAATAAATTCATAACAATGGTACTACCGTTCGTCAATTTATTTAAATGACTTGGTTACAGCATGATAACGCTCCATTACACCTAATCCAAACAAAGCAAAGTCATATAAAACCGGGTCGGCCGGATCAAGCTTCCGCAAGTTTGAAGTCAGCTCAGTAGCGGTTTGCCAATTCATTCCGGTGCGGGTAATGAGTTTTAGTTTTCGTGCCACACGCTCCACATGCACATCGCACGGACATACCAATTGCGAAGGTGAAATCCTGTTCCATATACCGAAATCCACACCTTGCGAATCCTTTCTTACCATCCATCGCAAAAACATGTTTAATCTTTTGCAGGCCGATTTGCGGGCTGGTGTGGAAACGTGCTTATGTGTACGTGCCGGCACACCGGGTAAACTGAAGAATGCCTTGTTGAACTGAATCAACGCCTGCTCAATCGGGAAATTACCAGCCTCAGCAGGTTTATGCAGGTCCAGGTTTTGAACAAATGCATCCTCTAATGAAGCATGTGTGCGGTAAAACACCGAAAGCGATTCAATGAAATATAAAGTATCGGTAGCATTAAACGTCCGGTGCTTGAATTGTGTAAAAGGCTTGAGGTCGTTTGGCTTATGATGCCGGAGAAATTCGTATGGCCGGTTCTCCATCATAGCCAGCAGCTCGTTGCATTTTTTAATGATGGTGGCACGTTGCCCCCAGGCTAATGTTGCAGCAAAGAACCCGGCTATTTCAATATCCTGCCTGCAACTAAACCGGTGCGGAACAGAGATCGGATCTGATTCAATAAAGCTCGTGCTGTTGTATTGCCATGCTTTCCCGGTCAGGAAATCACGAAGCTGGTCAAATTGTACCTGCTTGCGCGGCATCAGTTTAAAAAGCGCAGCTCTACCCTGCGGTTGGTGGCCCGTGAAGCTTCATCCGTACCTTTTACGAGGGGTGTTTGCTTACCAAAGCCCTGTGTTTTTATGCGGGCCGGATCAATACCCTGGTCAACCAGGTAATCGGCTACACTACCCGCCCGGAGCAAGGAAAGCTCATTGTTAAATGTATCAGAGCCAATATCATCGGTATGACCGCTGACCACCACTTTCCATGTTTTATGATAACGCAATACTTCCACCAGCTTTTTCAGCTCGGGAAAGGAAGGTTCAAGCAATGTATAATCATTATACTTAAACTGGATGTTCTTCAATACATAATCTTCATTGGGTTTCAGCTCGGGATAACCGGTAAGTACAGGAGGCGCACTACCGCCTGTCTTAATCACTTTTACTTCATCAATATAAAAATAAGCTGCACGTGCCAGCATGGGTTCCGTTGCCTGCGAGTTGGTAATGTACTGGCTGCGCGTTTTACTACTATTCGAAAAATTTCCAATGGTGAGATATTTTTCGCCACCCTTGGCTATGTGCGTGTAGGCAAAGCGTGTCCACAAGCCTGTAGCCCGCGAATAAATAGTCCGGTTGATGCGTTCGTATGTGGCCGGCACCGGGAAAACTCCGTCATCGGCCATCAGGTAATTGGAGTCGGAAAGTAAAAAGCCGATGCGATCGATACTGTATCGTGAATTAGATGACAGCTTGAAATAAAACTCAACATAGTATTCACCCCCGGCCTCCAGTGGTGTGGTCAGCTCCGTTTGCAGGTATTCGCGATACTCTTTATTCGGGCGAATGAGATAACAATAGATGCCCGCATATCCTGAACCAATATACGCTTTGGAATAACCGGCCCAGTTGGTAGGTACTCCGGCTTCACCCAAACTGCACATGTGAAACATATCCGGTGTGCCGGTAGATGGCGATGTCCAGCCGGGTGCAATTTCCCCGGTTGAATTGGATGTGAACGAGCCGGGGCATTTATGGTACTGCTCAAACCCCGGGTTAACGACCAGGTTCTGCGCTGCTGCAGCTTCACATACCAAAAGCAGCAAAACCCCGGCACGCCACTTCATGGGTTACTTGTAATATGTAACCTCTACCCGGAAGCGCGGATCAATGGCGCCCAACCTGTCGTAGGCTGATTTGGAAAGCTTAATCACCACGTTATTATTGGCGCCTATATTGGGCAATGAGCCTGCCACCCGTACAAACACTTCGCGGTTGTTCAATTCATTCCGCACTTTCAATATCGTGCCCACTTTAGCGGTGCGGTGCAAAGCCAGGTACTTCCGGTTGCCATCTGTTCCTTCAATCAATTCGGCAAGGCCGCCTTCCTTTACTTCATCCGTACCGGTTACATTTTCTGAAATCCGGATAGTAGTTTCCTTTACGGCAGGTTGTGTCTTGTTCTCTGTTTTAACTTCCGGCTTAACGACCGATGTTTCTTTTACCTCGGGCCTTATTTCAACCACCTGCGGCTGCATTTTCACCTCTTCCGATTGCTGCTGGTACATCGGTTGTGTTACAAACAGCACCTGCCCGATCTTCAATTCATCGGCTGTCAGCGAATTCCATTCGCGCAGTTGCTGCACGGTAATGTTATACTGGCGTGCAATGGAATATAATGTTTCCTTTGCTTCTACCGTATGCGCACCCTTCACTGCCTGCATGGCCGGCAACGTGTTTTGGGCTGCCAGCGTGGTTGATTTCTTTTTAATCACCAATTCCTGCCCCAGCGAAAGTGAATTATCTTTCAGGTTATTCCAGGTTTTGATTTCATCTACCGAGACATCGTACAACCGCGAAACGGAGAACAGCGTTTCCTTTGCCGCAACTTTATGAATGCGGTCGCCTCCGGCAACGGCCGGTTTTGTTTTAGGCACATAAGGTACTTTCAATACCTGGCCCACAGCAAGGCCGCCATCGGCTGCGGGATTATGTTCGAGTATGGCGGTAATGGGCACACCATATCGCCTTGAAATGGCATACAGCGTTTCTTTTTCATCAATCTGGTGAATAATGAACTGCTTTCCACCAACGGTTTCCATCCGGAGCGAATCTACCGGGGCTGCCGGTGCGCTCCAGGTAACGAGCGTTAAAAAAATTACCTTTATCATAAGCTTAAACAATGCGAAAAGTTACCAATTCTGTCTTGTTCTTCACAAAAAACAAGGTACCGGATGCAATAAAAAATGTACCTGTGCCCATTCCTTTCAAATTCGTGCCAATTTCCTCGCTCCAGCGGAATGAACCATCCTGCCTGAAGCAGGCCAGTACATTGGTAAAGGCTGCGGGCCGGCCGATATAGTATGATACGAAGATAAGCCCTTCCGCTTCCAGGTACTCGGCTCCCAGGAATACCGCATGACCAAGCTGCTGAAATAAAAATTTTTGCACGGTATCAAAATCAGGTTCGCCTTGCACATACACAAACGGCCTGAGCGGCTGAATCGTATGCGCAGCCCCCGGTGCGGCTTCAATAACTGCGCCATCGGTAACCGATAAAGAGATCAATCGTACCGCATCGGGGTTAAGGGTATTCCCAAACAGGCGCAGCCATACATGCGTTTTTGTTACTGCGCTAAGGTTGATCCACCACGATTCAGGCAGCTTGTCGTTTCGCCAGCATAATTCTCCTGCAGCCGTTATACAAACAATTGAAACGTTACGTGTGCTGTCATTTCGCTCTTCCAGCACTACGTAAGGCGCTTCAGCCGGTGCCAGGTTCCAGATCACAAAACCGGGAGGCGATTGATAAACAGCAGCAGTTTTTTCGATCAAGAGTTGTTATTTTTAATGCAAAATACGAACACCATGCGAAAGCTGTTAAGAATACTTGCGCTTGTGCTGCTGGCGCACACCATCGGGCTGGCACAACCGGAAAAGAAGAAAGTAATGGTAATGGAAATCAAGGCAGAGATTGATCCGCGCATGAGCCGTTATGTAAAACTGGCCCTGGAACATGCCGAGAAAACAAAAGCCGATTACATTATTGTGGATATGGACACGTTTGGCGGTGCGCTTAGCGATGCCAAGGAAATTGTAGATCTTATTATGGCTGTTAAAACACCGGTGTGGGTGTTTGTTAATTCCGATGCCGCCTCAGCCGGGGCGTTAATCTCCATTGCATGCGATAGCATTTACATGGCACCGGGCGCTACTATCGGGGCGGCTACCGTAGTAGATGGCAGCGGTGCGGCTGCACCCGATAAATACCAATCGTACATGCGCTCGATTATGCGCTCAACGGCAGAAGAGAATGGCCGCGACCCGCGCATTGCCGAAGGTATGGTAGATGAAAACGTAGTAATTGACAGCTTAAAGCAAGCCGGTAGAGTGATCACCTTTACAACCTCCGAAGCAATTGAAAACGGCTATTGCGAGGCCAAAGTGGAATCTGTTGAAGAAATTCTAAAACGCAACAAAGTAGAAGCGTACGAGATTGAAACCTACCGCCTGAGCGCAGTTGAAAAAATCATCGCCATTTTTCTGAACCCGTTCATCAGCGGAATTTTAATCCTGGTGATTATCGGTGGGATTTATTTTGAGCTGCAAACACCAGGTGTAGGCTTTCCGCTGCTGGCAGCCGTTGTTGCATTGGTGCTTTACCTCGTGCCCTACTACCTGAACGGGCTGGCTGCCTACTGGGAAATCATTGCCCTGTTTGTGGGTATTATCCTGATCATAGCCGAAATATTTTTTATACCCGGCTTCGGTATTGCCGGTGTAAGCGGTATTGCGCTCACGGTCGTATCGCTGGTGCTGATCATGCTGAACAACGATTTCTTCAACTTTGAGCTTGTTCCGCTGGGCGACATTATTATGGCCACATTTGCCACTGTGGGCGGATTAGCCGGGGGTATGCTGCTTTTATTCTTTGGCGGGGCTCGTTTAACCAATACAAAAGCCTTTAACCGTATTGCGCTAACCTACACGCAGGATGTAAGCAGCGGTTACACCGTTAGCAGCTTTCAGAAAGATTTAACCGGCAAGCAAGGCAAGGCGCATACCGTATTGCGCCCCAGCGGCAAGGTGCTGATCGATGAACAGGTTTACGATGCCTTTACCCGTGGCGAGTTTATTGAAAAAGATGAAACGATTGAAGTGATCGGCATAGAAGGTGTAACGCTGCGGGTGAGGAAGGTCGAATCTTAAATCCATTATGTCACGAAGACATTAATTTTTATACCTCTTTGTGCCTTCGTGGCGGAACCAAGAAACTTCTGAATGAAAATAATCGGAATAATCCCTGCACGTTATGCTTCCACACGCTTCCCCGGCAAGCCGCTTGCACGGATTGGCGGTGTATCCATGATCCAGCGTGTGTATGAACAGGCGCTTAAGACCAGCGACCTGCAAGCCGTTGTAGTGGCTACCGATAACACCGAAATTTTTAACCATGTGCAGAACTTTGGCGGCCACGCCTGCATGACAGCCGAAACCCATGTTAGCGGCACCGACCGCTGCTTTGAAGCGCTTACAAAACAGCAACAACATTATGATTATGTCATTAACATACAGGGTGATGAGCCTTTTATTGCACCCGGACAAATTGAGCTGCTTGCTTCGCTTCTCGATGGCAGAACTGAATTAGCCACATTGGTAAAGCAAATCCACGAACAGGAGCAACTGCTTAACCCGAATGTCGTAAAGGCTGTGGTAAGCAAACCGGGTGAAGCATTGTATTTCAGTCGTTCGCCAGTGCCGTACTGGCGGGGTAAGGAAACTGATTGGGTAAACCGGCATACCTACTTCAAGCACATCGGCATGTATGCTTACCGAACCGATGTGCTGGAGAAAATTACGCATCTCAGCGTTTCTTCTTTGGAAAAAGCAGAATCATTAGAGCAACTGCGCTGGCTGGAAAATGGTTTTAAAATTAAAGTAGCCGAAACCCAACTGGAAACCATAGGCATTGATACGCCCGAAGATTTGGAGAAGGCGAATAAGGGGTTGTAAAGTGTTGATATCGCTCGTTCGGAATTACAAATTCCGGACAGCTATGATTGCTGACATTTGTGGTTCCCGTTGTTTTACTCGGCACCTGACCTCAATCCGGCAACTACTAAGACGAAAACAGCATGAATAAAAATAAAACGACACAACAAGCAGTTTGATAAAATGGAGGAGTTCATGGTAAATTAAACTTCGTGTTTCGTTGCCGCCAATGTACTCCACGTTGGCTTTTTTCTTAATTTAGTTCACACAAGGTGGACAGTTTAGCAGCAAGTCGGACAAAATCAGTCGTTCCTCCTTCATTGTTCTCCAAACCCGCATCACAATATGCAATACCGTTATCGCCAACATATAAGAACGTGCTTTTTTATTTTTGTAGCAGGATTACTATTGCATAGTTGTTCCCCCAAGCAATACACATGGGTTCATACTACACAGAAGCCTACATTTTTTGAAAAGCAGCACGATTTTGAATTTTCCATTAACGGTTCGCAAATAGGAGAACTTCACGGGGCATACGCCATAACAAATAATTTAGCTGTTTCACTGACAGGCGCCTGGGGTAGCGCTGGTCGCGATACAACCAGCTTTTTACTCTATGATTCATTGAATAATAATATCGGGCGAGCCGTCCTCAAGCCAAAAGTTCAGGATATAGACTTTGCCATCGGCTATTTTAAGGCGTTAAACGAGAAATGGCATTTTGAAATATTTTCGGGCGTAAGCATAGTTAGCCTGTCAATCACCGAAGAGGATAATATTTTCGCCACCAATGAAACTACAAAGTCTAAAATCTCGAACGAGAACCTGTACGTGAAATATTATATACAGCCTGCTTTAGGAAAAAACTACAGAAATTATGATTTTGGTTTTGTAAGCCGCATTTCTTTTATCGACTACCGGGTTTCCAATTCAGATTTTATGATTGAGCCTTCCGTATTTGTGCGCTATGGATACAGGAATGTAAAGTTAATGACTCAAATGGGGCTACGATTAAACACCCAAAACGGAGTACATGACTATACCTCAGTTCCGATTACGTTTGGAATGGGGTTATATCTGCAGCTCAATAAGAATATTAAAGGCAATCCGTAAGCTATATTGAATACATGAACTGAGTTATCTAATCTTTCTACTCTTATGAAAGCCCTGCTGTTTTTCTTCGCGATCATGATCCTGGCAACAGGATGCAAACAAGATACTCCCGCCTTCCAGGCGCCTCTCCTGCAAAACATCGGGGACTATAGTGTTACTGTAACCACGCATTCGAAATATTCCCAAATGTTCTTCAACCAGGGCATTATCATGGCCAACAATTTCAATCATGCAGAAGCTGAACGATCCTTCCGCGAAGCCGTGCGGTTAGACTCTACCTTCGCTATGGGCTACTGGGGCATCGCCTATGTGCTGGGGCCCAATTTCAATTCAGAGGCTAACATGGGCACGATAGGCGAAATCAGGGAAGCGGTTGCACGGGCGGTAGCTTTAAGTGAAGGTGCATTGCCCTGGGAACAGGCCATGATCAAAGCCATACAAATAAAGTTCCCTATGGACACCGTTGCAACGGGTGAAGAGGGCTTTTCAAATTCGATGAGGCAGGCGTATGAGAAGTTCCCCGACAATTCCTTCGTGGCAACCCTGTATGCCGAGTCAGTAATGAATTTACATCCGTGGGATTTTTATGAAGGGAGAGGCGGTAAGCCCCGCCCGTGGACACCGGAAGTAGTGTCCTTGCTGGAGAGCGTGATTTCCATCGATCCGAAAAATCCGCTTGCCAACCACCTTTACCTGCACGCTACAGAAGCCAGCGCTGACCTTGACCGCGCTCTGCAAGTTGCCGAACGGCTGAAGACATTAGTTCCCGCGGCCGGGCACCTGGTTCACATGCCTTCGCACATCTACATCAATACAGGCGATTACCACGAAGGTTCAATAGCCAATGAGAAGGCCGTGCTGGCCGATAGCGCTTACGTAGCCGAATGCCAGTCGCAAGGCTATTACCCGCAGATGTACTACACACACAACTATCATTTTCTGGCGGCCACAGCCGCCTTTGAAGGCCGCGGTGCGCGTTCGCTGGAAGCTGCTTATAAGACGGCCAGCCTGGTGGATGCGAAATATCATCATGAGCCGGGCTATGAAATGGTGCAGCACTATTTAACAATACCGGGCCACATTTTGGTTAAGTTCGGACAATGGGAAAAAATTCTTACCCTTCCCAGACCGGCAGATGACCTGATCTATCCAACCGTCATTTGGCACTATGCACGGGGAATGGCCTATGTAAATACCGGCAGGGCCAACCAGGCACGCGAAGCGCTTAAACAACTTAATGAGCTACGACAGGCTCCATCCATTGCCGGACAGCTAAACTGGGGGATCAATAAAGTTACCGAAGTTTGCGAGATAGCATCAAAAGTGCTGGAGGCTGAGCTGAGCATGCAGGATGGAAAAAACAGGGAAGCCATTCAATTGCTGACCGAAGCCATTTCCATAGAAGATCATCTGAACTACACTGAACCACCCGATTGGTTTTTCTCCGTGCGCCACGTGCTGGGTAACCTGCTGCTGGAAACAGGCGATTACGCACAGGCCGAAAAAATCTACCGCGAGGATCTGCACAACTGGCCGAAGAATGGCTTTGCATTAAACGGGTTAGCCGAAAGCTTATCGGCACAGGGAAAAACCAAAGAAGCCGCAGAAACCAAAAAGCTGTTTGAAGAAGCATGGAAACGGGCCGACACAAACCTGAAGGGATCGGTGGTTGATCCCGCAACGCGAAAAGACCTTGTGCTGAAAATTAATGAAACATCACCGGCCATGCTGGTCTATTTGGCCGGGGCAATTTGTTCTGCGAACAGATAGGGATATTCAGCCATACCTTCTTCTGCCATGAGCAACACACCTTTATCGGCTGCTGCACGCTTATACGATTTTATATACTCGGCCTTCTCCAAATGCTCCAGGTACAAACGAAGCGCATTTTCGATCAATTTGTTTTTAGGAACAGAAAGAGCTTCCGCTTTTTGGGAAAGAAGCTGCAGGAGGTTATCCGGAAGGGAACTGGTAAAGGTCGCCATAAAACTGCATGATTACCCTGCAAAGTTAGCCGGGTATATTTACATTTCATAAATATAAAATCTATGAAATCATGCAAAAATCTACAAGTGCCCCTCCTTTTTAACCAGCTCGCTCAAAATTTGCTGCACAACAGGCCCCGGCTTACCATTTCCAATAATGGTGTCGTCCACCTGCACAACAGGAACTACACGTTTGGTGGTGCTGGTTAAAAACACTTCGCGTGCCTGTACTACATCCTTCAGCGTAACCGTGCCTGCCGTTACCGGCATAGCTCCATCAAGCGAAAGAATATTTTTACGGGTGATGCCTTCCAGCGCATAGCGGGCCGGTGTTACTACTTCTCCGCTTTCCTTTACAACAAATAAATTACACCGTGGAAACTCGCTTACCTCGCCTTGCAGGTGGTAGAGCACATCGTACGCGCTGGCTTCTTTTACCTTGCGCTGCAACCACACACCGGTAGTATAGTTAATCGATTTCACCAACGGCATTTCCCTGCGAAACTCGTGCGTAATAATTTTTACACCCTGCTCTAACAGTTTAGCTGAAGGCATAGTTAGCGCATGTTGGGTAATAACCAGGTTAGGTGTGGCAATCTCGTAACCATCGGGTGAGCAGCCACCGGTAAGCACTATTTTAATGCCGGCATCCGTTACGCCATTACGTTGCAATAGCTCATATACTACATCTTTCAATTGTTCGCGCGTAAGCGAAACCGGTAGCTGCATGAAATCAGCTGAACGGTAAAACCGGTTGAAGTAATCATCGAGGAAAGGAATCTTTCCGTTTACGGCTTTAAAGAAATCAAAAATGCCGTAACCGCGTTGCACGGCCAGGTCGCTTACATGCACAAATGTTTTTTCGGCTGGCAGAAATTCGTTGTTCAGAAAAGAATACATAGCTCTATTTAATGGCGTTGTGTTGTTTCAATAGCTTAATTACTTCTTCGCGCGGAAGCGCCTGGATGGTGCGGCCCTCTTTGCCCGTCATCGTTTCGGCAGCCCACAACGAATTGATGATGGCTTCTTCCGTTGCTTCAATAGCCGCCATAAACAAGGGCGACATGCTGTCGTTATGCAGTTGTGTAGTCGTATATGCAAGCCGACCGGGCTGGTGCTTTACCCGAACAGCTTCGTTCGTAGAAAATGCAATTATATAATCGCCACTGCCGTTGGAGGCAATACCACCTGTTTTGGCCAATCCCATAAACGCCCGTTTGGCCAACCGTTCCAGGTTGCGGGCATCAAGCGGTGCATCGGTAGCCACCACGATCATGCACGAGCCATCAGCCGGATCCTGAAGCTGATCGCTCATAAAAAATTTTTTCAGGGCTTCTCCAACCGGTACGCCATCCACCTGCAATACTCCGCCAAAGTTTGTTTGCACCAGCACACCCACCGTGTATCCTCCTGCCTTTTGAGGCAGCTTACGCGAAGCCGTACCAATGCCACCCTTAAACCCAAAGCAAATTGTTCCCGTGCCGGCCCCTACATTCCCTTCGGCCACAACACCACTTTGTGCCTGCGCCAATGCATCCAGCACATGCTGTTTGGTTACATGCCGACCGCGAATGTCGTTGAGGTAGCCATCGTTGGTTTCACCCACTACTGCGTTTACCGATTGCACGGATTCATTTCCTTTCTGCCCCAGTGTATATTCTATAACTGCCTCCATACCGGCTGCCACGCTCAATGTGCTGGTGAGCACCACCGGGCTTTCGATATTACCAAGCTCAATTATTTGCGTGGTTCCGGCCAGCTTGCCAAAACCATTACCTGTAAAAACGGCTGCCGGCACTTTATACTGGAAAAGGTTTCCATCGTGCGGCACAATAACCGTAATCCCTGTACGGATGTTTGCTCCTTCCACCAGGGTACGGTGCCCTACCTTAACCCCGGCCACATCGGTAATGGCATTAAGCTTACCGGTAGGCAGCACGCCAATCTTTATTCCTAAATCGCGTGGTCTTTTTTGCGCGTGCGATGTAAAAGCAATCAGCACTAAAAAGAATACCAGCCTTTTCATGTGTTTAATAATTTTTGATTACGGTAACATGGAATGGCCAAATAATCATTTGCGGTTGGTGCAAAACGTTTGCATGGCCATTTCATAAATCAACTTGCTTTAACCGTTCTACCATTTCCAGCACAGCCGGACAAACCAACGTATTTTTAAATGTGAGCCCGGTAATCTGAACCATTCTTTTTCGATCGGTGTGCGGGTATTCGCGGCAGGCTTTCGGGCGACTGTCATATACCTTACAATAATTGTCAGCATCCAAAAAAGGGCACGGGGAAGACTTTAACACATAATCCTTGTCTTCATCTACACGCAAATAGGTTTCAATGAAATCGCCCGGTTTCATACGCAACGCTTTGGCTATGCGCGCTACATCGGTTTCATAAAAAATAGGGCTTGTGGTTTTACAACAGTTGGCGCATTGCAGGCAATCTGTTTCTTCAAAAACTTCATCGTGCAGGATATGGAAGGCATCATCCACCAGCCGCGCATCTTTCTTTTTTAATGATTGCAGGAACTTCCGGTTCTCGGCCGATTTGTTTTTCGATTTCTCGCGAAAGCGGGCTAAATCCATTTTCCAAAGTTAGGAGCAATATCCGGATTCTGTGAATGTCGGCAATGCCTTCGGAACAAAATGTAGAAGATGATGACTAACTGTTGCGCTTTTGCGAAAGACTAATCCCGGTAACAAATGCTTTTATAAGGACAAAATCTGCACGTAGCCGGGTCCTGTGTCTGGTCAAAAGGAACTTCCGGGTTAAAAATCTCTTCCAGCAAAGCCGTGAGGTGCAGGCTGAATTCTTCCATCAGCGGAACTACATTTTGAACGGGTCTTTTGCCTATCGTCAGGCCGAACGTTGTATTACCAAATAAAAGCTCCCGGTTCATAATGCCCGTAATCACCTGGTCATCCGCTTTAAGCGGAAAATTGGTTTGATACAGAAAAGCATACAGCAATGTTTGAAACACGGCCTTTTGTCTTTTCTTATCGTTACGATCAAACAAGGAAGCCACGCTTTCAAAATCCAGCTTATCGCTCCCGGTTTTATAATCTACGATCCTGAGCACATTATCCTTTCGATCCACACGATCTATCTTACCACCCAGCACGGCATAACCGGGAGCATGGCTGATCTTCACCCGGTGCAGCAGCCCGTCCTGCTCAACTGCTTCCATGATAAACGGGACCATCTCCCTGTCATGATCAAGAATACGCGCTGCAAAATTCTGCACGAGCTGCTGAATAATTACGCTTTGTCCTTCGTACTCCACTTTCTTTCCCGGCTCCATATTATAGGTAGCCGTAAACACCTCGTCCATCAGCTTGTCGATAGCCTGTCCGGCATCGGCAAAATCACCCGCCTCAACACGCTTGTTCTGCTTACGCTGCGCCAGGTTCTTGTAAAACTTCTCCATCACCTTATGTAAAAAATTACCCAGCTCGCGTGCGCCCAGCTCATCCTCCACTTCTTTGGGCTCCTTTATTCCTGCTACATAACGGAAATAAAACCGCAGCCGGCAATCGAGGTAGGAAGCCAAAGCCGAAGGCGAAATACCTTTGAAGTAAGTGTTACCTTCATTCAGTTTCATAATCGCCTGCTGCACTTCTGCTGTCTTCGTAATCACAATCGGCTCAACGGCCATCGGCATAAGCGGGTTATGCAGCACCTGCGATTCCATCTTCAGCCCGCTTTCAAAAATCAGCTGCTGTAAATACCGGCTCTTCTCGCCCTGCCCCAACTGATCGGTTTCGGTGTTGTAAAACAGGAATACATTTTCCGCCCGTTGCAACATGCGGTAGAACAGGTAGGCATACATGGCATCCTGGTGTTCGGTGGTAGGCAATGCGTATGCCTTGCGGATGTTAAACGGCACATACGATCCTTTTCCTCCGAAAGAAGGAAACGCACCTTCATTCAGCGAAAGCACAAACACATTTTTATAATCTAGGTTACGGGTTTCCAGCACGCCCATAATCTGCAACCCTTTCAGCGGCTCACCGCTAAACGGAATTTTTTCAGCCCGCGCCAGCTGCCGCAGCAATCGTAAAAATGATTTTAACGATTTTACAAACTCTTTGCGGTCAGCCACATCCGGTGTTTGCGTTCCGATAATATCCTGAACCCGGTTCAGCAGCTTTATGAACTGAAATGCAAACTCGCGATCAAGATCCTGGACAAATTCCAGTGAACCGATTTCGCGCAATACGCTTTGCAGATAAGGCAACAGTCCATCGGCCATATCGCCAAAAACAAGACGATGCAGTGGCAAGGCGCTGGCCAGGTAATTCTGAGGAATTTGTACCCAATTACTTTTTTGGATTTCTCTTCGTCTTGTATTGGCAAGTCCCGGATCGGCTGCAATGATATACGGATGCACCAGGAGCGCCAGCACCTGCCGGTGATTATAATAGTCTTTCCGTTTGCCGATCTGCAGCTCCACCAGCAGCTCCAGCAAATTAAAAAATGACGTATTGCCCAACGCATAGCCCATTGTTACGTTCAGCTTATCAACACTTTTAGGCAAGCCATACAGCACAGGCATCAGCAACTTTTCATCGGGCAATACGATCAGCGTGTCTTCGGGCACCAAACCTTTCTCCAGCTCCTCCTGCAGGATCTGCCCTAACAGCTTTGCCTGCCCGATGGGTTGCGCAGCGCCCAACACTTTTATCGACTTGGGGTTCCGGAAGTTGGAAGGAAAGTTCTGCTGGAATGTCTGCTTTAATATTTCGTGCTGCTGGTACTCGCGGAAAAATTCTCCGGCCTCCTGCGCTTTGTTGTTTACGTAATACTCATCGCCATCCCAGATCATCCGGCTGCCCTTGTCCACGAAATAGCAAAGTATTCTTTCTTCGGCTTTGGTCAGCGCATTGAACCCGACAAAGCGCAGGTGTGCCGGATACTCTTTTGCTGCCAGTGTTCCAATATTTTCAGCCACTTCGCGATGCACCATACCTTCATAGGCAAGCTGTTGCTGTTGCAGATGCTGCCGGTAGGTTTTATACAGCGCAAACAGCTTACTCCACATATCGATAAACTGCTTCTTGTTATCGGTAATGTTTTCATTAAACTCGTTCCAGAAGTCGAGCAGGAATTTTTTCTGCGCTTCAGTAAGGTAATCGAAGCTGGAATCAAGCTCTTTCTGGTTACGCAAATCGCGAAACAGTTGCTCCGCATTAACTAAGTATTTGTCTATCTCATTAAAATCGCGCAGCAGCATTTCGCCCCAAAAGTAAAACTGATCAAAGCTTTCCCGGTGCGACCCGATTACTTCGCTATAGATGCTATGTAAGCGATGCACCAGTTCCAGCTTATCCGGAACCTGGTATAACGAAAAGGAAGCAATAAAATCTTCAATGGTGATCAATCGTGGAGCAAATACCGGTTTGGTAATTACTTCCGACAAATGTTTTCGAAAATAAAGAGCAGCCCTGCGGTTAGGGAAAACAAAAGTCAACTGTTCGAACTGCGGTTCGGTACTGACTTTTCGAGCAAGCTCTTTTAAAAATGATTCCATGCTAAAAATCCAATCCCAGTTGGCTCTTATCTTGTTTACCTGATTTGCCCGGCTTACCCGGTGGCACCTGCACAACTTCACCTGTCTTTATGTAAAGCAGGTATCCCTTCACTTCCTGGAAGTTCATTTTACGCAATGTATCGAGGTACCCGTTTACCTGCTGCAAATCGGTTTTGGCTGGATTGCCGGTTTTGAAATCGACTACAACCGCCTGCCTGTCATGCATCATCAACCGGTCGATGCGGCTTTCTTCACCGCCCGGCAGCAGCACCGGCACTTCGGTTCGCACTTCCCAATGCGTATCAAACCAGGCGGCAATGGTTTCGTTGGTTAACAGCTCATCCACCAATTGACGGATAACCGGCTTCTCCTGCTCATTGATTATACCGGCATGTTGCAACGCGGTAAACGTTTCATCCAGCTCAGCACGATAACGAATGCGCGAGAATATGGTGTGCAGATGAATACCGTATTTGATTCTTGCCGTAGCTTCACTTTCCTGCTCCCGAAAATGCCCGGCAGCATTCTGGCGAATCACCAGTTTGCTGCGCCACGAACCGGCTGCGTACTGCTTCAGCGAAAGCGAAGCGACCGGTAGTGTACGTTGTTCCTCATAGCTTGTCCACTCGCCAGCTTTCCATACTTTTTCCTTTTCATTCCAGTGCGCAGCAAACTCCGCCTGCCGCGCCACGTTATGCAGCAGGTTCCCTACTGTGCCTAATTTTTTATTCTCCTTTGAATACGGAGCGGTAACGATCAATCCATGCTCAGCACGGGTAAGCGCTACATACAACAGGTTCAGGTTATCGAGGTAGCTGCGAATCCGCTCTTCGCGGTAATAGTCAGCAAAGTAAGATTCTTCCAGTCGACCGGAATAATTAACCGGCAGAAACCCGGCCTTATCTAATGGCGGCTGGTCTGACTTTACCCACATCATAGGTGTTTTCCAGCCGTGATCCAGCTCCCACGAACAAAACGGAATAATTACATATTTGAACTGCAATCCTTTCGATTTATGCACGGTAATAACCTGAGCTGCATCTACATCGCCCGAAATCTGGATGGATTTTTTCCGGCCCGTTTCTTCCCACCAGCTCAGAAAGGCGCCAATGTCATTTCGTTCACGGCTTGAAAAGGTGAGCACTTCATTCTGAAACGTCTGCAGGTATTCCAGCTCGCCCGGTAAATTTCCCAGGCCAAACAATTCTACCAGTGTTTCCGTCAGCTCAAAGAGCGGGAGCTTTTTCAAGCCGGATTTTTGTTTTGTAAAGCTATCCGGCAGGTTACTTTCAAATGTGATCTGGTTGGTAACCGTAAACACCTGGTGCAGATCATCGGTTGTTTTTTGCAGGCGCGCATATTCAAACGAGAGTTGCGCGCGGGCAATATCATCGTCCGGGTTTTGCAGGTACCGCAATGCGCTGATCAGGAAGTTAACCGACCCCGCACCATCCAATTGCAACGATTCATTCGAAACCACATCGTACTTGAATCCCTCCTTCGCCTGGCCGGAATGTTTGTATTCCAGCAGGTGCGCAACAATACGCTGGCCGTCATAATTCGCACGCACCAGGATGACAATATCCTTCAGCCCGACTCCCAAAGCTTGTAATTTTTCTAAGTAAACAGGCACACGTTGTAATGCAATAGCATCCCAACTCTCGCCATCTTCATTCGACAAAAACGAAACCTCCACAAAACCGTCAGAAGTTTTTTGAATGCCCTGCGCTACATCGTCATATACTTCGGTAGTGATAGCCGCACCGGTTTCGGAAGCCACCAACTGCGCTGCCGATTGAAACACGGCATTGTTAAACGAAACAACCTGCTTACTGCTGCGGTAATTTTTGTCGAGTGTGAAGGAATGTGACCGGTGTTCACCAATCTCCTTCCCTACTTCTTTCTGCAGCAGGAACAAATCGCCCGAACGCCATCGGTAAATAGCCTGCTTTACATCGCCCACAATAATGCTGGGATAACCTGAATCGAGGCTGTTTATAATCAGTGGCTTAAAATTCTTCCATTGCAATCCCGATGTATCCTGAAATTCATCGATCAGGAAGTTTTTATAAAACGATCCTACTTTCTCATACACAAAAGGCGTATCGCTTTCGCCAATTACAGAGTTGAGGAAATACGGTGCATCGGAAAGCAACATCATGTTGTTCTCCTGCTTGTATTCTTTCAGCTTACGCGAGATGTCGGCAATCAACCCGAAGGCGTAAAAATTGTTTAGCACAAACTCGGCACTCAATGCGCGGGCGCTGTTCTTTTTATAAAAATCATTGATCTCTTTCAGCAGTGGAACTAATTTTTGTTCGGCCAGCGCCAACACATCATTTTTGCGCGCTGATTTTTCCTGCACTACTCCTTTGGGAACGGTAAATTCATTCTCCGCTCTTGAACGGCTCTCCGGGTAATCCTTTACACTTTTCAGCGCGCCCAGTTTCTCAAAGTGTGTGTATAAGCTTCCTCTGACTCCGTATTTAAAATCCGTTACGGAAAGACCTTCATCATGAATGGCTTTCAGCGCATCGGTCGCTCTGGGGCGAATAAAATTTAAAAACTGGTTGCGCTGCCTGGATAACTCTGCTTTCAGGTTCGTGAAGAAATCCGGCTTACGGGTTACCTCCGCAATATCATTTTCCACCAGCCGGAATTCCTCTTTAAAGATTTCGGAAGAAAAATCGCGCAGGCCCGGGCGAACATCCCAGCCTTTATCTTCTTCCAGGTTCTTGTTGGCAAACTCAACCACCCATTGGGTAAGCTGCTTGTTCGTACCCAGCTCTTCCATCAGGTTGCCGATCACTTCATCCACTACTTCATCGTGCTCAACCTCCAGCCGGTAATCACCGGCCAGCCCGGCTTCGCGTGTAAACGCACGGATAACGCGTTGAAAAAAAGCATCGATGGTGCTGATGGAAAACTGCGAATACTTGTGCAGGATTTCGCTGCGTACTTCCTGCGCATACAGCTTGAAAGTGGGTGCATCCAGCCCAAGCTCCTGCTGAAGCTCCTGCGCCAGGTCAGGTGAACGGTCGTTCGAAAAATCGTCTAAGTAAGCCAGGATGCGGTCTTTCATTTCCTGCGTGGACTTGTTGGTAAACGTAACCGCCAGGATGTGCTTAAAATAATCGGCCCGGAACCGCAACGCCAGCTTGAGGTATTGCTTGGCCAGCGTCCGGGTTTTGCCCGAGCCGGCAGAAGAGCGATAAATGGAAAATGGTTTACTCAAAAAGCCTTTGCGGTTTATGGTTACTATTTACGGAATTTGATTGATTGAACATAGCTTTTGGAGATAGCGCAAATTTCATAACTTGAACAATTAACTCCATGCGCAAACTTTACTTCTTTCTACCTAAGCTTTATTATTCTTTCCCGGTACAATTGCTCCTCAACAATTTCAGGCGCAACCATGTGCTGATACTTTGCTGGATCATCCTGTTTGCCATGATTACCGGAAACTTTGGCAAATACCTGGGCATTCCCTACCTGTTTCTCGATCCGGAATACCTGGACAAGGTCGGTTTTGCCAGCTTTTATATGATGGGCCTGCTTACGGCAGGGTTCAGCATGGCCTTTCACATTACCGGCTATATCTCAGACGGGCACCGGTTTTCGTTTATCGGCACGCTGCCCAACCCGTTCAAGAAGTTTACCATCAACAATTCGGTTATACCAGTAGCCTTCCTGGTTACCTACGTCTACCAGATTATTGCTTTCCAGGTCAATAACGAATACAGCAGCGAATACGGACTGATCAAAAACCTGGGTGGGCTCTTTGCCGGTTATGCCTCCATGACAGCGCTCTTTTCCCTGTACTTCCGGTTTACCAACAAGGACATCTTTAAATACGTGGTTTGCCGTATTGATGAACAAATCAAGCAGAACGTAAAGGTAACGCGGGCCAGCGCCATGCATAAGCTGGACATTGCACGTAAAAAGCAAGTTCGGGTGGATTATTACCTGGACGGGCGGCTTCAGGTTAAAGAAGTGGAACAAAGTTCGTTCTATGATAAAGCCACTATCCTGCAGGTATTTGACCAGAATCATTTTAACTTGGTGGTGATTGAGCTGCTCATTTTTGCTATGGTGCTTATATTAGGCATCTTCAAAGATTATCCTGCATTTCAAATTCCGGCTGCGTGCAGCTTTATGATCTTTCTCACCATTTTTGTGATGCTTTCCGGAGCTTTCTCGTATTGGTTCGGAGGCTGGTCGGCCACAACAGGTCTTATTTTGTTTTTGGTTTTAAACCACCTGGTAGGTGAAGATTTCTTTGCAAAAAAATACGAGGCATTCGGACTTGATTATGGCGTACAGCCTGCAGAATATTCTGTAAACACGTTGCAGCTGCAATTAGACAGCGCCAGCATGGAAGCTGACCGGCAGCAGGTAGTAGCACAGCTCAACAACTGGAAAAAAAAGTTTGGCGATCAAAAGCCAAAAATGGTTTTCCTGTGTGCAAGCGGTGGCGGCAAACGCGCCTCGCTCTGGACACTTAATGCTTTGCAAACGGTGGACAGCATGAGCCGGGGTAAGCTGATGGAAAGCAGCGTGCTGATTACCGGAGCATCGGGTGGCTTGATCGGGGCCAGCTATTTCCGCGAGTTAAAGCTGCGCGAAAAGCAGGGCGAAGTCATTCAACCTTACGGCAACATTCACCGGCAAAAGATTTCGGGCGATAACCTGAACCCGCTTATTTTCAGCTTGCTCGCCAACGATTTGTTTGTGGGCTTTACCAAGTTTGAATATTCAGGCAAAGCGTACCAGCGCGACCGTGCATTCACATTTGAAGATCAGCTTAACCAGATCACCGAGGGCCTGATGGACAGGCCGATTACTGCTTATCAACAACCGGAAATGGAGGGCATTATTCCCATGGTAATACTGACGCCTACCGTAGTGAATGACGGCCGCAAAATGTACATCGCATCGCGCCCGGTTTCATTTATGAATACGGAGCTGAAAAATATGCCCGGGTATCCGCAACACAAGGTAAGCGGTGTGGATTTCCACCGGTTCTTCAAAGACCAGGATGCAGAAGACCTGCGCTTCCTGTCGGCCCTGCGCATGAGCGCCACGTTTCCGTACATAACACCCAATACTACCTTACCAACAGAGCCGCCCATCCAGATTATGGACGCGGGCATTTCCGATAACTTTGGCTTGTCTGATGCTGTGCGGTTTCTATATGCTTTTCGCGAATGGGTTTCAGAAAATACCAGTGGGGTTGTTTTTCTTTCGATTCGCGATTCGCCAAAGCTGGGAACCATCACGGCAAAAAAAGGTCAGACCATTATTGACGACATGACACAGCCTATCAGCAGCGTGTATAACAATTTTGAAAACTTCCAGGACATTACAAGCGATCTGCTGATCGGGCAAGCGTACAGCTGGATGAAAGTACCCATTCATCGTATTGATCTCCAGTACCAGGCCGAAAGCTATCTGCCCATCCTGCAAAATATGGATAGTATTCGCCAGAACAGCGCCCGTGCTTCCTTAAGCTGGCGCCTGACTACCCGCGAAAAAGACGGCATTGTGCGGAATATTTACTCCCCGCAGAACAGGAGCGAGATCAACAAGCTGATCGAGCTGCTGGATTAATAAACTGTTTAATTGCGCCTCAGCACCTGGCCGCTGCGCTTCCCGGTATGCTTTCCTTCCTCCACCACTGCTTCGCCATTAACCAGTATATACCTGAACCCGATTGAATAGGCATGCGGATTTACAAAAGTTGCTGCATCACCAACGGTAGCGGCATCAAACATCACAATGTCCGCAGCCATACCTTCGCGTATCAGGCCCCTGTCGCGCAAGTTAAATTTCTGGGCAGGCAAGGATGTCATTCTACGGATAGCTTCTTCCAGGCGAACCACTTTTTGCTCGCGCACGTACCGGCCCAGTACCCTTGCATTGGTGCCATAGGCGCGCGGGTGCGGCATACCCGAACCATACCGGGCAATTCCGGCATCTGAAGCAATCATATTAAACGGGTATTGCATGATGCGAACCAGGTCTTCTTCATTCATGCTGAAATAAACCATTTGCGTCCGGTTGATAGCGCCAATCATCTCCAGGATGGTTTCCGCCTCATCCATTGGTTTGGCTTTCCGGCCTTTCAGCTTATTGATCTCACTGATATTTTTTCCGTTGAAGGTTGTATCGGGCGCATAACGGGCCACCTGCGCATAGCTATAGCTTTTCAGTTGCTTTCTCTTCAGGGTAGCTACCATCTCTTTTTTGATTTTCATTCGTGTAGCCGGATCGTTTATGCGCACTTTCATGGAATCGCGCCCGCCCGCAAACACCCACGAAGGTACCGTGGTATCCAATGTGGTGCTGCTGGCTACATAAGGGTATTGATCAATGGTTACATCCAGACCTTCCGCGCGTGCATCTTCCACCAGCTTAATCGTTTCAACCGACCGCCCCCAATTGGGCTTGTAGGTAACTTTAAAGTGTGAGATCTCCACCGGTATTTTAGCCAGCCGCCCGATATTGATGGCTTCGTTTACGGCATCCGTTACCTTATCCCCTTCATCGCGGATGTGAGAAGCATAAACCCCGCCATGCTGCGCAGCCATTCGGGCCAGGGCAACCACTTCTTCTGTTTTGGAATAAGTGCCGGGTATATAAATCAATCCTGTTGAAAAGCCAACCGCACCGGCACGCATGGCATCACTCACCAGCGCCTCCATCTTTTTCTGTTCATCCGCAGTAGGATCGCGTTGCGCATCACCCATAGCAGCCCTGCGCACCGTATTATGGCCAATAAGTGATGCGATGTTGATTGACGTCTTTACGGAGTCCAAGCGCTTAAAGTATTCCGCTATGTTCAGGTTAGAACCGCCACAGTTACCCGTAACTACAGACGTTACACCATCATGGATAAAATTATCCGCTGTGGGAGTTGTCATTTCACCACCCTCTATGTGTGCGTGCACATCAATAAATCCGGGCGCCACAATCAATCCTGCCGCATCGATTACACGGTTGGCTGTAACTTCTTTCAGGTTGCCAAGCCGCACTATTTTTCCGTCCCGGATGGCAACATCTGCATAGTACCAGGGATTGCCACTGCCATCTACAACCTTGCCATTCAGAATTACAAGATCACAGGACTGCCCGTAAGCTGAGCAGCACATGCTGATGAGGGTGAAAATAAAAGGAAGTTTCATGTGTTTATAATTTTTGATTAAGGTCATCCCGCATGTGCGGAAGAATGGCCATTTCATAAGCTAACCATTTGCACAGGAAGGTAAACAAATCAACACACTCTGAAAAATAGTTTTACAGGGTTGGAGAGCATTACCCGATAGTGTATGTTAGCCGCTATGATGCTGGCTGATCACATTCTCGAATTTTTGCACGGACTTAAAATCGATGTGGCTGTGCCGCGTGGTGTGGAAGTATTAAATCCTTATCAACAACCGGAAGTATTCGGGTTGTGTAAAAGTTTCTATTCCCGCTACTATGGTGATTCCAATTCCCGCACGCTTATCATCGGGATCAACCCCGGCCGCTTTGGCGGAGGGCTTACCGGGATCCCGTTTACAGACCCGATCCGCTTACAACAGGTATGCGGCATCCCAAACACATTACCTTCAAAACCTGAATTATCGTCCGACTTTATATACCGGATGATAGCGGCATTCGGGGGCGCAACCCGGTTTTATAAAAATTTTTACTTCACGTCTGTATCGCCTCTCGGTTTTACATTCAATCAAAAAAACCTGAATTACTACGATAACCCCACACTTGAGAAAAGACTGAAGCCGTTCATGCGCACCTGTATGCATACCCAGTTAGGCTGGGGATTAAACACAAAGGTCGCCTACTGCCTTGGCGAAGGAGATAATTTTAAATTTTTAACCGCGTGGAACGAAGAAGAAAAATTCTTCGGGGAAATTATACCCCTGCCGCACCCGCGTTTTATTATGCAGTATAAGCGCAGGCAACTGGATAAATACATCCAGCTTTACCTGGACCGGTTGCATTAACCGGGATCAGTTTGGCTTGTGAACAATTACATCGGGATTATCTTCGGGGCCAGACATAGAGACATCGGCAAAATCATCTTCCGTTTCTGATCCCAGCAAAATAAGTCGCTTGATGACCAATGCCTTATTATCAGTAGCTGTTGAATCTGCTATCGTATAAGCCAACGCCTTTACGTACACACCTTCATACTCCACCTTCGCCCATTTTTTATACCCGGTCTGCAGGCTATAAAACTCGGCAAGGTCGGCCACCTTGTACCTCTTTCGGGTATTGCGCTCAAAAAAATCGACTGAACCTGAATCAAATGTAACATATCCTTCAACCGTGATCAGGTCAGACCTGCGATGCAGGGTATAACGACTATCGGTTGTTAAAGGCTCAAATTCATTGTTGCAGGGTATCAGCTCATCTTGCCCGCGGGTAATAAAAAACATTTCCTCCGGCAGGTCTTCACTTTTCCTGTACCGGAAGAAAGATTTAATACCTGAAGGCGTCAGGTTATAGAGCACAAGACCAAATGCATTACCCGAAGCCCTATTGTGAAAGGTGGAATACGTTGAGCGGGTACTTGTACCTGCGGACAATCGCTCTGTCGAAAAAGATTCATACAACATATACTCTGCATCGCTTCCCGGCACGCCTGTCTTTAACGATAGCTCAAGATAAACCTTTCCATCACCGGATAGCCATTGCCCCTCATAATGCACCCACTCTTCGTTACCGGTGGTTACAATTAAAAAAGGCTCTTCCGTTTTCTGATAGGCCGAGCAAGCCGCTAAAAAGAGAAAGAGGAAAATGTACTTCATAATCTGCGCTGGCTATCCGGCAATTAATATACTGTTTTCCGGGCAGACAGCCCGCTGATAGGATCGTATTTGCGGTCAGTTACCTGGTTTCCATCCTGCCATGCTCCTTGCTTCCCAATCCGTTCGCAGAAACCGGTACACGCGGCAATCATCTTCGCCAAAAGTACGGTCTTCTACATATTGAAACCCCAGTCGCTCATAAAACCGGCAGGCTCGTATGTTTGATACCAGCGGGTCGATCAGCACAGCCATTACATCCGGATGCTTAAAACATCGCTGTAAAGCCTGCTGCATCATAGCCGTGCCATAGCCTTTACCCAGGTATCCGGGAGGGCCGATCCAGATATCAATTGCGCGATAGCCTTCAGCTATCTCGCCCCAGTATTGTGTTTCTTCCTGCGCGGGATTGATGATCTGAATGAACCCCATCGGTACGCCATCCGCTTCTGCAATCAAGAGCTCACGCCAGCTATGTGCTTTGCTTAGCTCCGTTTCCCAATTCCAGTCATCATTGGGGTCTGACTTGTTAACATGAGGTTCCTCATCCCATGCCTGAAGCAATTCCAGATCGCGAACAGAAGCTTGCCGGAGAATTAACATGTTGATCCTGGTTTTGACACTGAGGCACAAACATAAATAAAGTGTAAAACTTAGTTTTTTATTTATGGCATTTATGCGTAAGTACAATTACTGGTTAGCATCAAAAAAATAACAGTTGGCAGGTTAACCCCACCAACTGTTACATACATGCGTTAAACTACTTATTTTCCGATAAAGTAACGGAATCCAAGTGACGGGCTAAGCGAGTTGATGCCAAATGAGAAAATTTTCTGGTTGTTGTTATCTACATCTTTGTTGGGGTCGTAAGAAGTAAACCCGATCCCCTCCAACTGAAAATCAAGCCCCCATCTTTCAGTTAAGAAATAGGCAAAGCCTGGTGCGATGGAAATTCCAACGCTGCCGGTTTTCGTTTCGAAGTTTCCATTTGATGTTTTCCCGGAAGCAAACGAAACACCTACAGCGCCCGTAAATGCAAACCGCTCGTTCGAGGTAAATTTATAGTACCGTGCATACGGACCTGCCGAAAATGCTGTACTCTTTGTTTGATTGGATCCCTGGTATCCTGATTTCCCGGAAAGGATTCCAAAACGAATGCCAACCTCCAGGTTATCCACCACAAAATATCCTACATTCGGTAAAAACTGGAAAGAGGATGTGGAGTAATCGGAATTACCATAGGCATTTTCGCTCTTGTCAGAATAGTACTCAAAGCCACCGCCTAAAGTCAGGCTTCCCTGGGTGGTTTGCGCCCACAAAGCCGGGGCAGCCAGTACCAAGGCAAAAACCAAGATTAGATTTTTTTTCATATGATTTGATTTTAAAAATTTAATGCAACTTAACAATAATTATACCATTCAAATTTACGATCTGCCGGTTAAAATATAACCTTTACCGAAGCCGCGTGTCATCAATCGATGTTTCCGGCACAGCATCAGCATGTTAGTTAACCGGGCACACATTCAGCCATTCCATTTTTACCTCCTATTTCACCCGTGCCATATTTGCGCATGGCATCGCACCAACACCTGCACCATACCCTTGAGCTGGTAAAGCTCGAACGCCAGACCGACCCGAAACAATACTGACAAAGGTATTGCTGCGCTCGCTAACCCAACGCGTGAAAGAAGGTTTTATAAAAGTGTATTTGAGATTCTATCCTGAAGAGCTTCAACGTCAAAAGCCCGGTTTTACATTATCCTGATCCGTGTTTTACAAACCGGTGCTCTTGAGTAAAAGAAAAATGGTTTGCGAGGACACAAACCATAAACAGGGTTTTACAACCAACGCTGCCGATGCTTGGAAGTACCGTAAAGGTACGAATCGGCTTGGTGAACCAATACAAGTGTTTACCGCAAAATTATTTCCATGCGGCCAGGATAATACCCATGATCGTAAGGGCTACGATGCTATACCCGGCATTAATAAGAAACAACCTGAACGATTTTCTTTCAAATAAATAATGCGTGCCTACAAATGTGGCCACCCATCCGGCCCCGGCCAGGAAGCCCCAGAGCGCACCCATAGTGGGGTCGTTCTCAGGCCCCATGAACATAGCCAGGTTTACGGCTGAAATTAATGCCAGCAAAAACGCAAGACCGAAAATTTTAGCCATGTTGCCGCCTTTCAGGCTTTCTTCGGTAAAGCCGTTTTCTTTCATCCAGGCTTTGCCGAACAAAGCGGGTGAATACCACAATCCGCCAATTAAAAAAGTAGAGAGCGCGGCTACTATAATGGCAAGGTAGTTTAATTGTACGTCCATAGATAACAGGTTTAGTTTAAGGTTATTTTAAAATGCTTATTCGAGTTCAACCTGAAATTACGAACTTTAAAAACACGAAATTTGAAACCGGTACCGAACCGGAAAAAAACATGACTGAACCGGAAGTCAATAAGGAAACGCAGGAAGAAGTGAGGCTTAACGACCGCACCATGCGGCTGGTGGGTATTCCCTTTTTCGGCATTGCCATCCCTAATCTTACAGGACTATTCGGCCCGTTAACCTGGCAGGACACATTTTACTGGCTGGGCTATGTCTATTTTATCGGGCTGGCATTCCTGATCTGGCAGGGCAACCGTTATTTGTTATTCCGCACGCGCAAGCGGTTCACATGGTTTGATAAGCCTATTGAAAAGCTCGTGCTGCTTTTTATGAATAACATCTTTTATACTACTCCGCTTACCATTGCGTGGCTGTGCATGTGGTATAACCTGTCCGGGTTCAGCAGCATCAAGTGGGATGTAATTCTGATCGTTGCATTAGTGAATGTAATTTGTGTATTGTTTGTAACACATGTGTATGAAACTGTTTTTATGGTGAAAGAGCAGCAGAACGAGCAGGTTAAAAATTCTGAATTGCAGCGCGCCAAAGCCGAGGCCGAGCTGGCTGCGCTCAAAAACCAGATCGATCCGCACTTTATGTTTAATTCGTTGAATACGCTTACACACCTGATAAAAGTGGATTCCGAAAAAGCATTGGCGTTTACCGAAAACCTGGCCGAAGTATATCGCTATATTTTAAGCCAGAAAGACCAGGCATTGGTATTGCTGGATGATGAGCTGGACTTTACCCGCAAATATACCGACCTGCTGCATTTACGGTTTGGGAAAGCACTGATCATAAAAAAGCAATTCAATGGTTCGGCCGGAAAAGAATTTCTCATTCCGCCTACCTCGGTATTTGTTGCTTTTGAAAATGCCGTGAAGCACAATGAGATCAGTGAACGAACGCCCATGCACATTTACGTTGACTTGGATGATGGCCAATTGATAATCCGCAACTCCATCCGCGAAAGAAAAAACCGGGTGCATTCATCCAATATCGGTCTGAAAAACCTCGATGAACGATTTAAGCTGATCACCGGAAAAGGAATTTTAGCCGGAAAGGAAGAGGAAGAATTTGTAGTTCAGTTTCCATTGGTATCTTTAAAAAATTGACCCGTCCGGTTTCGACAGGCCTGTCTGCCGACTGGCAGGTTCAACCTGACATAGTATGAACATTATTATAATAGAGGACGAGCTTCCTGCACGCGCCAAGCTGGTAGCCATGTTGCGCGAGATCAATCCTGCATTGCAGGTAGTGGCGCAGTTAGGAAGCGTGAACGAATCGCTGGAGTGGCTGAATAAAAACCGTGAGCCTGATCTTGCCTTTGTAGATATTCAGTTGTCGGATGATCACTCTTTTGAGATATTCAGGAAGCACCCGGTAAAGTTCCCGGTCATCTTCACCACCGCTTTCGATAAATACATCCTGGAGAGCTTTGAGTTCAACTCGGTGGATTACCTTTTAAAACCCATTACGGAAGAAAAGCTGAAACGCTCGTTAGACAAAATCCGGAAACTGGAACAGCATTTCTTCCAGGGCAACCTGCTAAAGCTGGTTCAACAGCAGCCATCAGCCAAAGGAAGATTGGTAGCCCGCAAGGGAACCGAATTTGTAGCCTTGAATACCGATGAGATCGCCTACTTTTTTTCCGAGCACAAGATTGTATTTGTACGCGACTTCCAGGGCCGGCAAATGATTGTAGATAAAAACCTCGCTGAGCTGGAAAGCGAGCTGAACACTCAAACCTTCTTCCGCATCAACCGCAAGTTCATTGCAAATCAAAAAGCCATTGACCGCTTTAAGCCCGATAATGGCAGGATCCAGATTTTTTTAAAACCCGAAATGAAGGAAGAAATTTTTGTGAGTAAAGAAACCGCCCCGGAGTTCAGGAAGTGGATCGGAAATTAATCGGCTATTCCTTCAAAGTCCGTGGATTAGAAGCCGGGCAAACTTATTTAAAACGAAATTGACTCGCGGAATTTCACCGTTTATTCAGAACCGGGAATATTTTTTTCCAAGAAAATATCCCTGCGGCACAGCCATTCGCCTTTTTCGTTTTGGCTCAATTTCACTACCCCTGAACCTCCACGGTCTTTCATGGATTCAATTCTTCTCTGCGTTAACTTAGGATCGCTTTCAAACAGGTAATCACCAATCCAGTACTCCTGCCTGTCCGGCTCTTTTACGATAACATGTATGTGTGCCGCATCACGACCGCTTGGGTAGTGTCCCGGCTTGCAGGTAATGAAGTTATACTTTCCATCAATGCCTGTTTTTACCCAACCACGATTGTAGCCATGCTGTTTAGCCATTCCTTTTTCACCGCCCTTTGTCGGATATTTTCCTTTTTCATTGGTGTGGTAGATGTAAATAATCACGTCTGATGCCGGGGTAACTCCATCACGCTGAAAGACTGTGCCATAAACAAGCATTTTGTTTTTGCAACCTTCACGGTAAATCGGGAGTGTATCCGAAGAAATTAACTGTACAGACGGATCATATTCATAAAGCCCTTTGCAGTCTTCGCATATAACATTCCGGCTGCTTGACATACAAGCCGAAGCAACCGTTATAAGTACCATATAGAAAGAACCGAGCTTCATCCTTACACTATTTAAAGATTCTGTAATCCATAGAATATTTTCCCGGGCCGGTAATAAACAGCCCGGTAAAAGCAAGCATGAATAAAACAGGCGGTTCCTTATCCCCGATTTCCAAATGTGCTTCGTGAACAAATACTACAATGACCATGGTGAAGATCAGTGGTATTAATGCAAAGCGTGTAAATAATCCTATCACCAATAATATCGCACAACCAAATTCCGCAAAGGTTACTAAGAATAAGGAGGCAGCGCTTCCCAACCCTATGGGATCGGGGAAGCCGGGCTTTCCGCTGATTAAATCAAACAGCTTACCAAGACCATGCAGGAATATCATGCCACCAAAAGAAAGGCGTAACAGTAAAATTCCGAAATCACTATAATCCTGCTTTAAGAATTTTTTAAGAATCATCGCCATAGAATTTAGCCTCCGCTTTTAGAGAAACACAAATGTACAGAAATCGGCAGGACACGAAATTGTATGAAAACGAAGTGATTCAATTCCCAAAACTCCAGGCTGGTTATCGGGAGGGCTTCAAAAAAAATCGCTCATCGTGCTCCAGCTTCTCAGCATTCCATAGGGAAGCATTTGCTGGTTATTGCCACCATAAATAACCACACAATTTTTTGCTGGCGCTTTGCTCAGTCCGCTCCAGTATCTCAGGTTTTTGAAAAAATCCGGTGAAAAAGTTTTTCCTGCTTTTATTTCTATAGCCATCATTTCGGTTCCATTCTCAATCAACAGGTCAATCTCAATGCCTTTATTGTCTTTCCAATAATAAAGTCCGTTGCGAATACCTTTATTAAGCCTTTGCTTGTAGCACTCCATGATCACAAAATTCTCAAACAATTGCCCCATAGCGAAATGGCCCTGAATTTCCCCGGCTGTTTTAATCCCTAACAGGTTGCAGGCCAAACCAGTATCCGTAAAATAGAGCTTTGGTGATTTGATCAGCCGTTTGTTGAAATTTTTATAATGAGGCTGAAGCCGGTACACTAAGTAGCTGGCTTCCAGCACGGAGAGCCAGGCTTTGGCTGTGTTCACCGAAATCCCTGCGTCATTTGCCAGTGAACTTACATTGAGCACCTGGCCGATGCGTCCCGCACATAATTTAAGGAAGAGAGAAAACTGGGCAAGGTCGCCTATGTTTTTTAACGAACGCACATCACGCTCTAAGTACGTCTGTATATAGGATGGATAGAATAATCTCTCGGGAACATGGTTGCTATAAAGCTCAGGGTAAAACCCTTTGAATATAAATTCGTCAGCTTTGAGCCGGGCCTGCGGCAATTCAGTAACCGACAACGGCAATAACGAACATACTCCTGCCCTTCCGGCAAGCGATTGGCTTATCCGTTCGTTGAGCAAAAAATTTTGTGAGCCGGTAAGAACAAACCTGGTGCTGCGGTCGTCATCAACAATACCTTGCAAATAAGAAAACAATTCCGGTGCATTTTGCACCTCATCAAGGATAGCGCCTGAAGGATAATTTGCGAGGAACGTTCGCGGATCCTCAAGGGCTAACCGTCTTGTTTCAGGAACCTCCAGCAACACATACGGCAACTGCTTAAATAATGTCTTTACTAAGGTGGTCTTCCCAGATTGCCTCGGCCCGGTTACGAACAGTACAGGGAAATGCCTGAAAAGATCATGAATATGCGGTTCAATTTTTCGAGGTATCACAAGACGAATTTAGTACATATTTGCAATTTAAATGCAAAAATGTACCAAAACATTTGAAATTATGCGTAAAAATAGGGTTTTTATAAACTACAAACTGGTACAATCTAAGGTGCATTTCTGCTATTTCCTTGTCTATACATTAAGCCTGTTCTCATACGGAACCTCCTCTCCGAATTCAAGATTACGTTTCAGTATTCGTAAATACATTGCCCAACAGTAGTTAGAAATTCTGTAATGTTCATTGTCTTCTTTCCAACCCGTATGGTAAAAATGAACTTCCGTTACATTGTTTTTGTCAGTGAGCGTGAAGCCAACTTTGCTATTCATCCAGTCGGAATCGGCTTTTGTCATAGTCAATTCAAATTCTTTGGCAGGAACGAATTTTGAAGCAACGGCTTCCCAGTTATATTCAGCTCCAAAGAAAAGTCCATACGTTTCTCCGATTGCCGGTTTGCCTGCCGAGCTTTTGCTCCACCAAATGTCTAAGCCCTTTGGGGTTGAAACGCATTCAAATACTTTTTCAATAGGAACGTTGATAGGGAAGTAATGAAATATGTCTGCCATAAATCCGCGATTATTTGTTGGAGTGCATACCTATTGTATTTCCTTCGGAATCGGAAAAGAATGCCATATAGCCCTGGTCTTCAATTTTTGTTTTGGGTAAGATTACCTTTCCCCCTGCCTCCCCGACTTTAATCAAAGTCGCTTCTATATCAGGGCAGTTGAGGTATATCCTGACACCATCGGCAGACGGTTTGTACATATCGCCTTGTGCAAGCGCACCCGAAATTTTTCCGCTCCCGGGTTCATAAGGAAAGACGGCATAAGGCGCTCCCATCATTTCCATTAACTCCAGTTTGGTATCTAAAACGGATTCGTAGAACTTCATTGCCCTCGAAATATCCGTAACAGGAATTTCGAGCCAGTTGATGAGATTATCTTTTGATGTCATATTAATTGGTAATTTAAGCGTTACTGATATTGGAAATTGTGAGCCGGGCGGGGATCAAAAACAGGAAAATCAACCCCGATAAAACAATGGGCGGAAGGAAAGCGAATGTTGCCATCAAGCCAAAGCAAATCCCAAACACAACGAGGTTAATGGTTATTATTCCTTTCATGATTTCGGTGTCCGCCTTTTTCCGGATAAGGTACCAATTGATTAAACCGCCCAGCAAACAGACCAAGCAAAAGCAGGCGCTCAATGCTAATGTCAGCTCGCCCATTGTCCGGTGAAAGCCTGCACCGAAATCAAACTTGTAAGTGTCCATAAGCTCAAAGAGCTGCTTTTCGGTATCATTGGCAGGTGGTGGTTTCAGAAAAAGGCTTGTGGCATGAATGACCGCGGTGATGAACTGAAAAACCGATGCGGTCTTTAGCCATGTCGTGTATTTTTTCATATCTATTTTTTGTTTTGAGTTAGAACCTGATTTTTAATTTCAACCATTGTTTTAAAAAAGTTGTCTTTTTCTTCGTAAAAGGGAAAGTGTGCGGATTGGTTAAACCAAATTATTTTTTTATCGGGTGCACTGACAGTATTGAAGTATTCTTCTATGAGCAATGCTGGTGTTGTCATATCGTATTTTCCGACAATGAAAAAGCAAGGGATTTTATATGACTGAATTTCCGCTTCAATAGTTGATTCGACTAATTTGTATTGAATATGCTTTGAACAAAAGTTGCTTCCTTTCGATATTTTAAAGGCATCAAACATTGAATATTCAGGCGACTTCATTCCTGCCTTAATAAAAGGACGGTAGGAAGTATCGGCATGTAATTCCGCTCCAAATTTGAACAACCATTTTTCATACGCACCAACGCCAAATTTGTCAAGGTCGTTTAATGCATCATTCCTGTTCAATTCCTTCGCTTTGTTCCTGATAAACGCTTCCTGCAACGGGCGGGATTTGTCGCTGTTCACTACCTGACCAATGCTGACATAAGCGTGAAACAATTCAGGATTTTTATAAGCAAGCAGGCTACCAAGATAAGTTCCCCACGAGTGCCCGGCAAGAAATATTTTTTGTTTTTCAAATCGGGTTTGAAGTAATTGAATAAGTTGAATGGCATCTTTATAATATTGCTCATCTGTTATGGTAAGCGTGTCAATGCGTTTGTTGTATGATTTTCCTGCGCCCCGCCTGTCCCATTGTATTACAATAAATTCTTTTTCCAGTTCACGTTGAAAGGTATGCGATAAATACATTAAGGGCATTCCGGGCCCGCCATGCAGGAAAAGTAAAATGGGATTGGATTTGTCCTCACTCCTGATTAAAATACTTTGCTTTACACCGCCCAACTCAATTTCTTCAAGCGAACTGACTGAATTTTGCGTTTTTATTTTTGGCGTATAAGCAGGCAGGACAGCGCATGATATTGCCACGTATGATATAGTAAAAATAAATAGGCCGGTCATACTACTGTAATTGCTGTTCATCCTGAATTGCTAAAACTGTTGTGCAGGCGGCAAACTTTTGGGCAGGTTTTTGGGAAAATCCGACCAGTCAACAGGGGCTACCTCAAGACTGTATTTGAGAAATGGCAAAACTACTTCACCCCAGGCTGAACCAAAATACGTATAAACTTCATCCCACTCTTTTCCGACACCCCAACCGCTTTGGATTAAGGTAACTTGTGTTTTATTCGCTTCTACTTTTTCAAAACGAATGACAACCGATGTTCGCTGCTTTCTTATTTCCGGCCACTGCGGAGGTGCGTCCCATGTAAAGCTAAGCATCTGTTTTTCCTGTATGGCCAAAAAGATGTTTCCCTCTGCACCTTTCAATCCTTCAGGGGCATCGGGTGTAAAATAGATGTTAAAACTGCCGAGGGGTCTAAATTCCACAACAGATGAAGGAGCAAAGAATTTTCGGATACCCGCTGTGCTTGTCCAGCGACTCCAAACACTGTCGAGGGGTGAGTTGATACCGATAGAAACCTTAATTGATTTCTCCGTTTCCCGGGAGTCTTTTTTTGTTATGGCTTGTGCGAAAACTGAAGATGATGCCCAGCAAACGCATAAAAAGATATAGACCTGCATTTTGTTCATATTAGATTATGTTTAGCCAATTCTCTAATCCATTACTAATCTCCACCTTTCATCTATTTTTTTCCAAATCGAATTATAAAGACCTTTCTGAATCTTCTCTTTGCCGAGGCTGTCTGTTCTTACGGATTTATACCAACCGTATGTATAACCCAAATCGCCCGAAGAAGCCACGTCAACTTTTTCAGCTTTCCAGGTAAGCGTATAAGGTGGTCTTTTGCCTTCAGGATATTTGCTTACTTTTTCTTTGATGAAGTCCAGGCGATGAATGACCGTATCGCCCGGCTCAAATAAAACAATCTCATCGGCTGCAAAATCAAGCATGGCATGATAAAATCCTTTTTTGAATGACGAATCGGAAAAAGCCTGTTCTACGGCTTCCAGCTCTTTTTTCAAATCTTCAATACTAACTGTGTTTGCGGGCTGCTTACAGGCAAACACAAAAAGAAGCAGGGTGTATTTCAGGTATCTCATATTGTTTTGAAATAGAAAAGCCTATGGTATTACAAGCTTTGAACCTCCAAGACCTTTAGTTTTCTTTTCTCCTTTACTAATATTAAGCCTGCATCCTGAAGATTTTCAGTAAATGACTTAATGTCTTTCTCTGTAAATCTTATTAAGAACTCAAACTTACCTTCAAGACCTGTTTCATCGATAATAGAGAAACCTTGTGTTCTTTCAATCATCTTTAAAATGTCAGACAGCGTTGACTTCGATGCCACCAGGTACCCATCCTGATAACTTAAATGCAAAGATCCCGGCTCGATAGTTTTGACCAACTCCGCAGTTTTTCCGGTTTTCGGGCCGTTGGGACATTTCAAAACAAACACATCAATTTCATCAGTCATTTCTTTAGTTGCGACTCCAATTGATAAAAGGATCAATTGTCTATAATTATTTTTATCAAGTGCCTTTATCCCTTGATGCTTTATGATAATATTCCAGTTCTTTGACTGGAATGGTTGACTCTTACGAATAGAGGACGAGGGAATATCATATAACCATTCAATAACCTTCATCGTTTCCAATCCCTTTAATTCAATACCGTTTGGCTTTTTGAAAATAAACCCGCCCATGCTTGTTGGGCTTTCCACTACAAGAATCGAGACTGCGGTATCAGGCTGACTAACGTTGGTCGGATTTCTTTCTTTGAATTCTGTGACTGCTTGATTTATTGAAATGCCATTGGAAGCCTTGATTGGCTTTGGGTTCTCTTCAAGAAATTCTTTCAACAACTCTTCTGAAAGTTTCTTTGGTTCGCCAATCCATCGAATTAACCCAAACTTATCTATAACTATTGTTTTAGGAAGGGCATTGGCATCGTATGAAGTTTGAGTGGAACGGGAACTATTGTCTTTTACAACCCATGTACTTAACGGTACTTTTGATAGTAGAGACTTGATCTTTTTTTCTGCGTCAGAGCCTTCATCTGTACTAATTGAGATAAATGCAACATCCTTGTCTTTGAACGACTCAACGAGGTTATTAAGATGGTCAAAAGCTGCGATGCAGGGCGCACACCATGTAGCCCAAAATTCCAGTACAATTACTTTCCCGTGAAGTTTTTCAAGTGTGATCTCGGTCAACGGAGGCCCTTGAAAAACCGTGCTTATTTTAATTTCATGTGCTCGCTGCCCTTCCTTGATATTTTGCGGAAAAGAAGAAATGGAAATCATAGAGACTGCAAAGAATAGAGCTAATTCTTTTAATGATGCCTTGAATGACGTTGACAGTATCATAAGTTTTTTATTAGATGATGCTTGGGGTGATTATATAGTTGAACCTCTATTTTGGTGAAAAATGACAAAATGATGAAGTACATCGCCTTTTCGGGCTGGTTTGTGTCAATGCAAATTCATTACTTTTGTTTTCCCGAAATTGTATGAAAACGAAATGAGGTATTTCGTTTGCCTTTATCAAACTCTTTAATCCTGTTTCTGTAACCGCACACCGGTAAGCAGCATTCCGGCAGCCAGGATAAAGTAACTGACTCTTGAAATGATGGGGTGAATAGCTCCGCCAACCAGCAGCAGGATTAAGCCAAGCATATAAATTCCCATGGGCATTCGCAATTGCGTTAGTTTACTTCTTATGATACCGATGGCTATAAACAGTTGCCCGAACCACAGCAAAGCCACTAAATCATAAAACAGGAGATTCACCAACGCTGAAGATTTCAGAATATCATACAAACCTTTCGGGTCTTGAGAAGAGGTTAATAATGGTTGTAAAAGCAGGTCGATAGCATATTGCCCGGTTAGCAGGCAAATGCCTATGTAGTTCAGCGTGGCTCCGATTTTAGTCCACCAAAATTCAGGGGCAGTTTGAAATAAAATAATAGTAGCCTGTATTAACAGTATCGTGCCAACAATCAGAATTAAATGCGATTCGTTCCACCCTGCTTTCGCATATTCGAGTCTGTCAAACAAGTCAGGAAAACTTTCACGTATAAAATACAACCACACCTGACCAATACCTAACAATAAATAAGGCAGGGTAAGTAAAATGATATTGATCCTGCTTCTCATGCTATACTTTTCTGTTCACAAGTAACAGCTAATAAAATGGCTTTGGATTGTATGAAAACGAAATGAGCTTTAGCCGGGCAATCTTTATCTTTGATGGCTTCGCTCTACCTTATATGAGAATCATACTACTAAAGTTCATATTCCTTTTACTCGTTCCGTCAGCCTTGTTCGCACAGCAAAAAAAGGTTGCATTTACGTTTGACGATTTGCCTGCCGTGCATGGTGAAACGGCAACCATGCAATATGTAACTCAAAAAATAATATCCCGGTTGCAGAACAACCGTGTTCCTGCTACCGGATTCGTAAACGAAGGCAAGCTTTACCGGGGAACAAGACCTGATTCCGTTCGGGTCGGCCTGCTTGAAGACTGGCTCAGGTACGGTTTCCCGTTAGGGAATCATACCTACTCCCATGTGTATATCAATCAAGCCACCATTGAGCAATACAAACAGGAAATTATCAAAGGCGAGCAAATCACCCGGCAACTCGCAACCCGATACGGCCGGGAGTTAAAGTATTTCAGGCATCCGCAGCTTCGCACCGGCCCTACGGAAGATTATAAACATGCGCTTGATTCATTTCTTGATGAACTGAAATATGTAACCGCTCCCGTTACTATGGATAACGATGAGTACATTTTCGCCAATATTTATGCAAAAGCAAAGAAGGCAGGAAATACATCTTTAATGAAAATGGCTGCCGGAGAGTACATCGCTTATATGGATACTGTTTTGACTTATTACGAAAACCTCACGTTGATTTTTTTTGAACGGCATATTCATCACGTACTTCTTCTACATGCCAACGAGTTGAATGCCGATTATTTGGATTCGCTCATTACGCTTTTCAGAAATAAGGGATACGCATTTATTACGTTGGATGAAGCCCTGACCGACCCGGCATACAAGCTGCCGGAGGTTGTTTCAACAAGAGGTATCTCGTGGATACACCGGTGGATGCTTGCACGGGGAATTACGCCACCTCCCCAGCCGCAACCTTCCCGGAAGGTGATGAATTTGAATAACTGACCATAAGGCATTAATGACCAGATCGGCTAAATTCCGAAATAGCCTCATTTACTGGTAATCATGTTGGAAATATGAAATACCAAGTCTGACGCAGAACGATTTCTGTTGCATAGCACTACGATAAACAAATCAAGCCCCGGAAAATAACGAAATTCGGCATTAACTCCGGAAATGTCGCCACCGCTATGTCCGTAGCCCAAATGGTTGTTATACATTTTGCCTTCGAGACCATAGCCATAAAAATTTTGCCCGCCTGTACTTACCGTATCCATGGTCAGTCTTTTTATCCAGTCGCTTTTGAATAGTTTCTCTTTTTTCAATCCCAGATATAATTTGAATAAATCCGAAGTAGTTGAATGCAAGCCTCCTGACGGTAGTGGAGCCTCGCCTGTTTTAAAAGGCTGGCTGAACCATTGAGTCGGGTAATAATTTCCGTTATCATCGTATTGTGTTTTTCCATACATGCCAGGGTCGGCTGTGAAACTGGTTTGCTTCATTTCAAGCGGTGTACATATTTCCCGTGCGATATAGCCTTCAACCGATAAGCCCGTAACTCTTTCCACGATTATTCCCAACAGATCGTATCCTTCATTCGTGTAATCGTAATGATTTAGTGGCCTGAAATTTATCCTGCGGTTTTCATTCAGGCTGTCGAGGTAGGCTACATGCAGTTGAAGCAGGTCGTTCAGGTTTTTTACTACTGAACGCCTTTCCCTGAAACTCCGGCTGTCGTCCATTTCAATGCCCGAAGTGTGCAGGAGTAAATGCTTTACCGAAACCTGTCTGGAAATATCTTCCGGGTATTCTTTAATGTACTCTGATAAAAGATCATTCGGGTTTACCAGTTGTTTATCTATCAAACGGGCAACGGCAATTCCCATAAACAGTTTCGTAATCGAAGCAACAGGATATTTAGAATCAGGGGCAAGCACCTCGTTTGGGTTCTTTTTCCCGAATGCCTTGTGGTAAATAATTTTATTGGAATGAGCAATCAATATTGAGCCAGAGAAAAAATCGTGTTGACTCAACTCTTCAAGGTGGCTGTCTAAATATATTGGCAAGTCAGCTACGGACAAATGCCGATTCTTCTCCCCTTCTGGCATTTGCAATTTCCAGATGCCTTGCCCGAGAATCTGTTTCTCCTTATTGAGTACAAACATGACGGCCACCCATTCTTTTGTATATGTCCCTTTCAGAAAATACTTATCTGACTTGTATGTTGAATCATATTGGATCGAGTGGATTTCAAGAGGGCCAAATTCATCGTAAAGCGTACCAAACGACAATGATACTTTTTGAAACCTCTCTTTATCATTCGAAATGTTAGGATGATAATGTTTGCTTATGAAAGAATTCATAGAATCAATTTTCCCTGTATTGAAGCTGTTCAGGAAAACATGGATAAAATCTTTTTCAATGCCAGTCGCATACACGGAAATATTCAATGCCAAAAGAAGCAACAATACTGTCGGGTATTTTAATTTATTCATAGACGGAGATTTCTGTAATGATGCAGGAGTGGTCTAAAAAGTTTTACTTACTCCAATCAGGATTCCTGCCATTCCACATATCCATTTTCATTTTCCAGTTGCCGGCTTCATCCTTCTTCCAGATGATAAAGTATTTAGCTGAAAAGACAGGAGAGGCTTCTTCCCCGGGCTTTTGTGATTGCGCATAGTAATAACCGTATTCCTGTATCTCGTTACCGACAAGAAAAATAGTATCGGGTTCAATCCTGTGCATTAATAATTTGGATGTTCGCGGCAGGCCGTTCCAGAAATCAAAAATCGCCTTCCGGCCAACAATAACATCCTTGCCCGGTGACAGGATAACCGCGTCTTCTGTGTATGCATTGGCAATAGCCTGAAAATCGGAGTTCATGTAATCCGATGAGAATTTTTCAGAGAGCTTTTTAATGGCGCTAATGGCTGCTTCTTCCGGAGTTTGTGCTTGACTTGTTAAGCTGGCTGCAAGTAAAAAAATGATGATTACTGTTCTCATTGTTTGCTTTTACATTCAGAGTATAGTACAAACGTATGGAAACAGGTAAACCCGGAATTGTATGAAAACGAAACGCTGCTTTACCTCATTATTTTTTCATAGCCGCCTCAATCGCATCAGTGAGTTTACTTTTAATATCCGGAGTAGCGCCTATGAATACATCACGTATAATTCCATTTTTATCTACGATGATGTGTGTAGGGTATGCGTACAGGTCAAGGCTTTTATGCAAATCATTGGAGTTGGGAGCAACCTGATACGAAAACGTTTTTCTTGCGAGAAACTTTGTTAGTGGTTCAGCTTTATCCAGCGCAGGAGCCACAAAGACAATGTCCGCACGGTCTTTATACTGCTGAACGACTTCATTCAGCAAAGGGATTTCCTCCTGGCATGGCTTGCAGCCAATGAACCAGAAGTTTAATACCAATATTTTCCCTGACAGGAGATTAGAGTCTATATGCTTTCCATCTAATGTTTCATACCTGAATGCCGGCAGCTTGGTATTTATCAGCTTACCGGTGAAGTCGTTCAACTCATTCGATTGTTTTATTTTCGCATCTTCCTTAGGAACAAGGAAATAAGTAACATCGTATGTGTCCGATTCGTTCTTCGTTAATTCATAGCGTGCAGTAAATTCCCCTGACTTTGTTTTCGCCTTGAACTCTTCATTGGAAATAATTTTTCCCGTTGCGTCCTTATAAGTTCTATTCCCCAGCAGTTGTGATGATTGCGTTGAGGCAGCATTTCCCTCTCTTGTAAAGGAAGTCCGGTCATTTGATTTATCCTCACCGGGAAGCTCAATCTCGACAATTTGCTGTTCTCCTTCCTTTTTAAAATTAAATTTCAATTTATTATCGTGCGCAGCCGATAGGCTGTCAAGTTGAGTTTTTGTTATGCGCTTACCACTGCTCTTTAGCAGGTAGTGAACTTGCTGTTGCGCTAAAATATTTTCTGTAAGAAAAAATAGAAGCAAGAATAAAATTAGTTTGTTGCGGTTTTTCATAGCGTCCTTCATTATAATTTCAAAATTAAGATGAAGGCTGCTTCATAATAAAGTAATTCATGTTAATTAAGGTTAAAGTACAACAACCACATAATCGCATTTAAGCAGAATAGCTTGTAATTGTATGAAAACGAAATGGCCTTAAAAAATTCTTATTCATATCTCAATGCTTTGGCAGGGTTTAATTTCGAGGCCTTTATTGCGTAAAAGCTGATTGTCGATAAAGCAAGCAACAAAGTGCCGACAGTTGTTATAATGAAAACACCTGCCCCAATAGTTATCCGCTCACTGAATTCATTCAGCCATTGCTCCATAAAGAGATAGACCAAGGGAATAGCTATAAGGTTTCCTATGACTATCAGTGTGAAAAACTCTTTTAAAAAGAGCACGAAAATATCGCCCGATGAAGAACCAAGAACCTTTCTTACACCCACTTCTTTGGTGCGCTGTACGATCATATAAGA
Organism: Cyclobacteriaceae bacterium; assembly: GCA_026129485.1. Classification (GTDB taxonomy): domain Bacteria; phylum Bacteroidota; class Bacteroidia; order Cytophagales; family Cyclobacteriaceae; genus ELB16-189. Next base: position 95,786 of record JAHCHY010000011.1, on the reverse strand, counting down.
ACTAAGGCCAAAAAGACCAAGTAAAGCGATGACTATCGCTATCAAAGCAAATACCATGAAGGATTTCAGGAAGTTTTTATCCTGCGAGTATTGGGTTGAATAAAAATCTGTGAGAAAGAAGTATTCAAAAGGAACCCCGGGAAATAACCTGCTGAAAGATGATTCAGCCCTTTGAAGCGATTCTATTTCAGAATCTGCCTGATACCTGAAAGTAAAAAACGATCGTTCTTCCGAAGAAAGAAGATAAGCGGACGGCTTGTAATCTTCTTTGGGGCTTTCGTGATAGTAATTTTCAGCAACACCGATTATCGTAAATGTATCTCCCCGCAGAAGCAGTTTTTCGTGAACAGCTTCCTGTGCATTTTCAAACCCCAATAGCTGAATTGCTTTTTCATTTACAATAATGTTTGTGGAATCCTCACGGCTGTCTTTTGAAAATGGACGGCCTGCAACCATGTCAATCTGGTACGCACTGAAATAATTTTCGTCCATTGTGGTCAGGAACAGGATAACCGTAGGGTCGTCCTGGTCAATCCCGATTCTTTTGCCTCCGCCATACCAGCTTACCTGCCTGCCCGGAATTTCGGATGTAAGCGAGGCTTCTTTTATGCGGGAGTCATTCAGCATCTCTTGTTTATAAGCATCCAGCGACCTCATGTATGCATCTCTTTCCGTAATAACATCAGGAGCCTTCACAACGAGTGTGTTCTCCATATCTATCCCCGTTTCAATCGACTGGATATGAGTCATTTGATTGTAAATAATTATTGTGCCTGCAATGAGAATTACAGAAGCGCAAAATTGTGCAACAACAAGTCCTTTCCTGAATAACAGACCCTTTACAGAATATTTCAGAGAACCCTTAAGAACTTTGATCGGTTGAAAAGAAGAAAGAACCAGCGAAGGATAAAAGCCTGAAAAAAGTGAGCCTGAAATAAACAAGACAAGCAGCTTTGAATAAAATGAAAATTCAAAGAATAAGGAATTATCAAATTGTTTACCGGTCAGTTCGTTGAACAAGGGAAGAAATGTGTAGATCAGGATCAAGCTTAAAACCAGCGCAGTACCATTAATCAGGAATGCTTCCAGAATGAATTGAAATGCCAACTGTAGCCGTGTGGAACCGGATAGTCTTCTGATGCCCACTTCTTTGGCACGTTCCATTCCCCTGGCGGTAGCAAGATTGATGAAATTAATCCAGGCTATTACCAGCACTGCAACTGCAAGAATGATCAAAAAATACACCGCCCTGCTATTACCATTCACAGAAGCCTCCATCATCAGGTGAGAATTCAGGTGAATATCCGTTAGCGGGCGCAACGACAACTGTACACGCTTGCTGCCCAATCTATCACCACCGTTCTTATCGACAAATGCAGAAAACCTGGAAGTGAGTGAAGGCACATGAACACCGGGTTTTAATAACAGGTAAGTCTGAAAATCATACCAACCCCACCGGTTATGCGCATCTTCGCCCCAAAGGCTGATCAATGAAGTATATGAAAAGATAAAATCAAGCTTAATGTGCGAATTATCGGGGCAATGGAACACACCGCGCACTTCAAATTCTTCCAGCCCGTCCATACTTCCCACAGTAATTCTTTTACCTATTACACTTTCGTTGCCAAAGTATTTTTTTGCGATACGATCATCTATAATAACTGTATGGATGTCCCGGAGAGCCGTTTCCTTATCGCCTTCCAGCCAGGGAAAAGAGAATACCTTGAAAAACCCTGTATCGGCATAAAACAGATTTTGCTCACGAAAACTCTTATCCTCATACCTGACGACCCCTCCCCGATACTTCCCTAAAAAGCGACAATATTGTTCAACTTCCGGGAACTCGTCCATCATAGCAGGGCCAACGCGGGGGTATGTTTTGGCAGTCTGAAAATCAACTTCACCATTTTTTAAAAAAGTGTGATCAACCCTGAATATCCTGTCTTTCTTAATATGAAATTGGTCATAGCTCAATTCGTATGTTGCATACTGAAGTATCAGCATACCAACAGCAAGCCCAACGGCCAGGCCGGATATGTTAAGGGCAGCAAAGAACTTGTGCTTAAAAGCTGCACGAAGACTTGTGATAAAATAATTTTTTAGCATAACGCAGATGTTATTATTTCCATGTTTTATAAATAAACTTCATAACAGGATCGGCATTCGACCGGTAATCTGCCGAAGCAGGTTCAATGAAAATATGCGGGGCTATCCACGGCCTTTTGTCTAACGAATTGTTTGCTCCTCCCTGGTGATAGCGATTGGATATGATTAAGTATAATTGGCTGTAAGGCAGGCGAAGCACATTTGATTCACCGATATAGTTGGGGCTGCTGCCCGTAGGTTCGCCAATGAACGTAGTGTTTGTCCTGTATTCAAGGTCGTTGGCTAAGTTAATGGCGGCTGAATAGGTATTGCGCCCGATAACCGTGAAAAAATTATCGCTTGTGTTAAGAGCAGGCCGTTTCAGGATATGATTAAGTACATGCTGATTCAGGTTTGAATTTCCTCCGCCACAGTCGCGCAGGTCGAGCACCAAACGCTTTAATCCTTTACGGTCAATGAGCGAAAAGACGGAATCGGTAAATTCCGAAAAACGTAATTTGTCCTGGTTGACAATGTATTTTATTTTCAGGTACATCAGGCTGTTCAGCGTATCGGGAATAAAATAGAAATCATCGTCAGGCTTTTGCAGGTAAAACGGAAGGTCATTCACAGAACCAACATTCATAGCCACCCACTTTTCTTTCGGAATGTCTTCTGCTTCTTTGAGTGTATTAGTTTTTATTTTGATTGTGGTTGCCCGGGCCGGGGAAGTTTCTATGGTAAGAGGGATTTCAGCAGCGCTTACGTTTGCTCCCATGTCCTTTAATAATTCAGCCATCGTTAAAAAACGCATACTGAATTTTTTATGATGAAAGTCGTTTTCATGGCCTGCATACGGGTACGACTTATCAAATAACTCACGAACGGACACACCTCCGATAGCAGTAACTTTCTTCCCAACGTATTCCCCGTATTCAGGTATTGTATTGAGTATGTAAATCCCGTCTGTAAAATCGTACAACACAACGGGTATGGCATGAAAAGAATTGTTGCCCTCTTTCGGTGGAATGACCTTGGTGTGGCCTTCTCCTGCGAGTGCAGCGTATTTCATTAATGCACAAATAATTTTGTTATCACTCCAATGCGGTATTCCTTTCCTGATTTCCTGCTCAAGCCTGTTCCATGTTTCAGGTGAGTGCCTGTTATACAGATTAAAATGCAACAGCTTTAGCTTTGAATCAAGGAAGCTGAAATCGGCAAGCCATCGTTCGGTACGTGTTGCATTATCGGGAAGCGTTTTGCCAAGCATCTTTAAAAACTCAGGATGAGTTCGTATTGATTCAAAATTTTTATCATGCTCTAACCTTTGATAATCCGGCCATCCTTTAGCTACCGAATTTTTTAATGCCGCAACTGCATTCTCAGTATCGTTCATTTTTGCATTGCTGACAGCGATCTGATACCAGTAGATGTCCGGCCATGGCCCGGCTTTAAGAGCATCCTTAAACGCATCAACAGATTCAGCGTATTTACCTGCATACTGTAAGGCGAAAGCAAGGCGGACGGCATATTGCGGATTGTACGGATTTTTACTCTTTAATTCAGTAAAAAGACGAATCGCTTCCGGCCAATCCCGTTTGGTGTTTGCCGCATAAGCTGCTTCAATTTCTGTTAATGATTGTGCCTGGGCACATACCGGGAAAATGAACAGGCTAAAGAGGAATAGTTGAATGAGTCGGTTGTTCATCAGAGAGAAGTCTTATAGCTACCTGTTAGATTTCCACGCTAACCAGTTTCCTTGTTCACACACCTCCACAGGCAAGTTTCTTTTTTTGCACTCTGTTATAAACACATCTTCTGCATTCGGAAACTCTTCATACACACCCGGATTATTTACTCCATAATGAATCGGGACTACCAACTTAGCTCTCAATACCTCCGCTGCTGTTGCCGCCTGAACGGGATTAAGCGTTGCAGGAATATGTGTAACCGGTTTAAGTTGTAAAAAATCTACCCCGTTAATCGGGAGAAAAACCACATCGAAAGGCCCGTAGCCGTATGATATTTTATGAAAGTATCCATGCCATATAGTATCCCCGCCATGAAACAAAGTTTTATCTCCTGCGCGGATTACCCATGAGACCTGTTCAATTCCCGAAAAATCCACAGCAGGTACAGCAATGAGCGTCATCTTACCGGAGCTTAACAGCATGGGTTCCCACAGCTCGGCAATTTTTGTTTCATACAAGCCATGCGAGGCGATGCCGCCTGCGGTTTTGGAGCCGCCATAAATGTTTCCCCGCTTATCTCCATTGATCATACGAATGGCCTTCGGGTCGAGATGGTCGTTGTGAATGTGTGTAACGGCTATGTGATTTACCGATGTATTGCTTACAGGATTAATCACCGGCTTGTTCCACTTATCGCCCCATATCTCCTTGCTTATCCAGGGGTCAATGAACAAAGTTGTGCCATCACATTCAATTTGGATGCCAGCCCACGACAGCTTTTTTATTTTGACTTCCGGGGTTTCAGTTTTATTACCTGCACGTGCAGGATGTAACGCTGCCAGCGATGTAGCTAATAAAGCCGATGTGGCAATAAATTCCTTGCGCTTCATAGCACGAACTTACGGGAACGGGGAAACCCGTAATTGTATGAAAACGAAAGTCAGGCAACACGTATTTTTTGGTGTTATTGATTGAGCTCAATCTCAAACAGGCAACAATTGCGTTCTTTTTGGTAATGGCCGGGTAAATTCTGTGTATTGGTTAACTCAACCATTCCCAAAAAAGTAAAGCCTGCTGACGTGTAGTGTTGAATGAGCTTTGTGTTGTTGCCTAATGTATCTAACCTGATGAATTTTTTGTCGTGTTGCTTTGCGTAATCTTTTGCCCACGCTACAATGTTATCAATGAATCGCCTGCCCCTTAAGCCGGGATTGTTGCATATCCGATGAATATAGATTGAATCCCCCTTGTCTTTCTCACCCCATATATCTTTATCTTCAAAGGCAATGGCCCAATTACAGGCAATTCTATTATCAACCAGCAGCTTCCATTGCCTGTTCTGCTGTATTTCTTTTTCAATGAATGACGCTTCAAAAGACGGCCAGACTACCATTGCTTTTTGAGTTTGCAGGTTTCTTGCAGATTCGTACAGCATCAAAATGTCATTGACGTCAGCCAACTGGCAATTACGGATTATCATACTATAAAATATAAAATTTTAGGCTCCAAGAAACCAAGGCAGTGTAAACCTGATAAAACAGGCGGACTTAAAATTGTATGAAAAAGAAATCCGGATTGTAAAACCCGGAAAATCGAATAGATAAAGCCAGCATCTCGATCTGATGATCGAGGGAAGACTTTAAAACAGAAAAATTTGCGGACACATTCATTTTTGAGTACTTTAGTCCTATGAATTTGGAATCGTTAAAAAGAATTACACACAACCCGAAACAATTCGGGGGACGCCCGTGCATTCGTGGCATGCGTTTTAAAGTAACTGACGTGCTGGAGTTGCTTGCTTATGGCATGACTACAGAACAAATTCTGGAAGAACATCCAGCGCTTGAAGCAGAAGATATAAAAGCTTGCTTGCTGTATGCAGTCACAAAAATGGATCATCCTGTTTTAATCGCAGCCTAACGTGACGATTTGGCTGGATGCGAATATATCGCCTGCTATTGCTCGTTTCATTTCAGAGAATTTTGACGTTGAATGTTTCCATATCGCTTCACTACCAGTAGATATTTCTGATGATGAAGCCATTTTTAATGCCGCAAAAAAAGAAGCAGATGTAATCGTTGCCACAAAAGATTATGATTTTGTGTTGCTGCAAGACCGGTTGGGTGCACCACCTAAAATTATTTGGCTCACATTCGGCAATACACCTAATGTTATTGTAAAAGAAAAACTGAATCTGCATTTAGCAGAAGCATTGAAGCAACTCGAGACAGCAGATATGGTTGAGATCAGGTGAACAACCTGACTAACTTCACTACTCCGAAAACCACAAATCAATCCTTATCCCTTGCCAGTGTATTCTGGTTGAACTTGCTCCACGTTCCGTCTTTCTTCATGACATAATCCGTAACCTCTACTTCGTTGTTGCTGACAAACCGGTAAGTAGTCTTGCCTTGCTGGGTTTCGGGTGTGCCCCAAAGTGAAGTAAGCGTTGTGGCATCGCTGCTGGCGGTGATCGGGTGCATGTTGCCCTGCGAATCAAACCACGTTGCTGTGAATGAATTTTCACTCAAACGTTTATAAAATGCAGCGCCTTCAAACACCATAAGATTGCCGTCTTTGCCTGTCATCAGCATTTTGTAGTTGAGTTGATGGAACTTTCCTTCCAGCGCAGGCAACCAGCTCATGGTAATGGTAGCGGGCATCCCAAAGGCAGCGCCTTTCGCGCTCCAGTTCCCGTTTAGTTTGTTAAGAATATCGTTTGAATTTTCCTGCGCATGAGCATAGCAGGAAAACAATATCAGCAAGAGTAACAATTTTATTCTTTTCATTTTAACAGTGTTTATTTGTTGCTTATTAAAATCCTGTTTACATCAATTATTTTTTCGTTTGAACAATTTTTGATTCCAGCCCTGCCGAAGCGTTAGTTTACCGGCTTGTTCATCAAACGTTACGGCCATATTAATAACCGGTGAAACAAAATGACCGGCTTTGGTCATTTGCAGCCGCATGGGGTTTTGATTATTATATACAAGATACATTTCATTATCTCCTGTGATACGGACATGGTTGCCGGCTTCATCGTAATATGTTCCGGTTAAAGCATTATGTTCACGACTATTCCTGATAATGTTTTCCTGTGGGGGAAGATAACCGGGCCAGTCGTATTCATGGGCAATTGCCCTGAATATCTCTCCCATTAAATCATATCCTTCGTTTGAATTAAGCATAACAACAGCCCCTTTGCCGTCTTTAACGTACATTTTAAATTGTGCCACAAATCCTTCATCCCATCCATCGTGGTGAATGCGAAGGTCATCTCCGCTGCCTTCAAAATAAAAACCTATTCCTATATAATTTGCAACAGGCTGTGGTGTCAGCATTTCAGAGACCGGAGCTTTCGCTAAAACCGCAGAACTGTCCTTTAATGCCATGTTTATCTCTATAAGAATGGCAGCCAGTTCTGTGGGTGTTGTCCACAAGCCCGCAGCAGCCATTTCAGGATAGGTATAAAATCTGCCTTTTACCGGAAGGTATTTTTTAGTATGACCCGCAGCGCTGTTTTTTATTTTACCCGGTGGCAAGGGTTGCTCATAGGTGCTTAACGAAAGTCCCAAAGGTTCAAACAGGTAACGGTTTGCAATTCGGGGCAACGGTTCTCCAATATGGTCGATTACGGTAACTTGAGCCGCTGTGAATCCGCCTCCCGAATACCTGTGCACTGTACCCGGCATACTTGTAATTTTTACTGGCGAAGTATTGGCAGGGGCTTCGCCATTCAATACCTGTTGAAGTGTTGGCACAGCCTCACCTTCCATATATCCGGGAAAGCCGTGTACCGTTGCACCAGCGGTATGGCTCAACAATTGGCGAAGCGTTACTACTGGCTGCCATCCGTCATTACCAGGAACTTTCCAGGTTTTCAGATAGGTGTTCACATCTGTATCCAAATCTATCCTGCCCTCCTGCACAAGTTTCATTACAAGTAAAGCAAAAACAGGCTTGCTTACAGATCCTGCCTGAAACAGTGTGTGAATATTAACAGTATCTTTTCCCCCGTATTCTTTCAGGCCAAAACCCCGTGCCCATTCTACTTTTCCATCATTAATAACTGCAATACTTACGCCCGGGGTATGATAGAATTTTAAGCGTTCGTATAGGTTTATTTTTTGATAAACCCCGTTAAGATGCGGTTCTACAAACAGATTACTAATAATGCGGTCAATTCGTTCTTCGGTTGCATTGTCGAATCCGGGGTTATTGTTCTTTCCTTTCTGCGTACACGAGTAATAACAAAGGAGCATCAATAATGACAATAATCGTATTCTTCTCATTTTACGAGCATTTATTTTACTCTCGTTAAAATTTCAGTTTGCATTAATTCCCATTGGTTGTTTTCAAGAGCGTAGAACGTTGCTTTAAATTTATTTTCGCCTGATCTTTCTATTTCTTCTTTCAGTTCTGTTTTTCCGCTTGCCGAATATTGTGTGCCTGTCCACGTGAGCTTGTTGCCGTTCCAGCCTTTTGTTTTTAAAACGAAATAATCCCCGTTATTGGTGGCAACTATTCTTTCGTATTCATGGGTTGTATTGTTCCGCACCACCATTTCGCGGGTGAAAATACCGCCTTCATACTGAACCTGCCCGGTAAAACATTCCGCGCTGTCCAATGCTTTTTCATGAACCCATACTGCGGTGAAATCGGGCGTATCGGATTTGTTGTCCGCAGACCATATTTTAAACTCCCATTTTCCTGCAAAAAAACTCAAGTCATGCGTTATTGTTGCCCGCCATTCTTTCAGTATCTTTTCCCACCGTCCGGGCCTGTCTTCTTCCGGGTTGATGTTCCCGCCTGGCATCAGGTAGTTCAACTCCTCCGGGTAGTTTTTCCTTGCCCATGCTGCAAATTCATCCAGCCTGTCGGTATGTGTGGCGTCCGCCAGGGACTTTACTAAGTAACCTTCAATTTTATTTTCTTTATTCAGCCACCATGTAAGTTGAACAGGGGCAGGTTTGCGTTCAATGAGTCTAAAAAGTTCGTTGGTTTCCATAACGATAACGGAAACGGAATTACTGTCTGTTGAAAATTCTCCGTAAGATTTTTCAGATTTAAAATACTCATCCCACTTTGTCCATGCGCTGTTAGGGTTCCATTTTTGCCCTTCTCCCGATTTCTCAGTATACCATATCCGCATACCCGGGGCTACATATTGCATATAGGCTGCACTATCTCTTTTTTCCCTCGCATCCAGAAAATTCTTAATTACAGCGACTTTATCAGGGCTGTTGCATGCTGAAAAAAAGGATATTATGAATAAAAGTATGCACATGAGTTTCACGTGTTTATAATTTTTGATTAAGGTCACATGCCTGCCTGTCAGCAGACAGGGAATGTCCTGATAAATATTTTCGGTTGGTGTAATCATTTACATGGGCATTTCATCATTTTTTAGCCAGGTAGTTTAGTATATTATGTGCACCTGATTTGTTTTGTTTCGCTTTCACAACCACCTGCGATGCATCCAGCCCGTTTTGCTCATAATGTACCAGCTTGTCATCCAAATAATAAAAACGGCATTCCCACCCTGTCAATCCCTTAAAATTTTTCCATGTGCCTTTTGCACTATACTTATCAAAGTATTCAAAGGTTTGGTAGATGAATATTACTTTCCCATCGTCAAAAAAATATTCGGTTGATAGCTGCCCTTGTTTTGTAAAGCACGAGCTGATTACCCTGCTTACTGCATCATTGATCTTGAAAGCAACTAAGCTGAGGCCGAAGTTTTTATCCGATTGCAGCTTTTGATTGGTAAGATAAAAGTTGGGTTTAACGCTGTTCTCATAAATCTGCGATGTTTTGGCTTTGATTTCTTTTACAATGGCTGAATCGCCAGGACTTAATTCCTGCCCGTTAACCATGAACGGAAACGCCAGTATGAACAGCGATACCGTAATCTTCGTTATTTTATCTGCCCTAATCATCGGGTGAATTTCGTTACTTTTGCTTTGTCCGAATTGTATCAAAGCGAAATGGAGTTCAGGAAAATCATACCCTCGCCTGCCCTGCAGCCTTATGTAAGATGCTACTGGGTGTTTGACGTAAACGGGGATGACATTCCGTTTTCCCAACTGCTGTTTCCCTTTGGATCGTTTGAGCTGATCTTTAATTTGCTGAATGCCCCGCAAATGAAAATGGTTGACCGGCATCCGGAATTCATTCAGCCCGACAGCCTTTATCCCGGCCAGTTTACCCGCCCGTTTGTGCTGAGTTACACGCAAAAGGCAAAATGCATAGGCGTAAGCCTGCACCCGTGGATGGGCAAGCTCCTGTTCAATATTCCCGCGCAGGAATTTACCGACAAGGTAACGCATGTAAATGCTATTGAAGACAAAAACTGCTTGCGGGAAAAGCTGCTTGATGCAAAAAATGAAACAGCGCTGATAACCCGGCTGGAAATGCACTTAGTTGATAAGCTGAAAAGCTATCAGCCCGATACCATTTCGTCATTGATTGCAAAAACGATTGTAAGAAATCCAACAGCAGAAAGCTTTAAAAGCATTGTTTCGTCTATCGGTTTTACCCGGAGGAGAATTGAGCAACGCTTCCTCGAAACCACCGGCCTGCCGATGGGCTTTTTTGTCCGCAAAGTGCGTTTTCAAAAAGCGGTAAACCTGCTGCGGTTTGAAAGGCAACTTTCACTCACGCAAATTGGTCTTGCAACAGGCTATTACGACCAGGCACATTTTACCCGGGAGTTTAAAGAATTTTCAGGGTTGGCTCCTTCCGAGTTTTTAAAGCAACATTCGGAAATGAAAAATTTTGTAAGCGAGCTGACGATGATAGAGTATGAATGAGTATGCTTTTTCTAAGCAGAAAGAATTAAAATTTTTTTCAGAAAAATGACTTATGGCTATTGCGCAACTTCCAGCGCTGGGCTCAGGAAGCGTATAAGGAATTAAAATCCATCGTCTTTAGGTTCCCATAATTCGATCTTGTTCCCTTCCGGGTCCATGATCCAGCCAAACTTACCATACGGGTGCTCCTCCATCTCACCTACGATCTGAACACCTTCTTCCTTCAATACCTTCAGCAGCTCCACAAGATTCTCCACCCGGTAATTAAACATGTAAGGCTTGTCGCTTGGGCTAAAGTACTTTGTGTCGTCTTTGAAAGGGCTCCAGGCGGTATAGGCCGGAACTTTTGCGTCTTTGTCATTCAAATCGGTCCACCGGAAAGAAGCTCCGTATTCGTCAACGGCAAGATCAAGATGCTTTTTATACCACGCTTTGATTTTATTCGGGTCTTTGGTTTTAAAGAAAACTCCGCCCAAACCTGTAACACGTTTCATTTTATTTTCTTTTTTGTTTCTTCATAAATATTGATCCACTCTTGCGGCTTCATTTTCGAGGCCAGTTCGCCAAAAAGTTTTACGGGCACATCTTCTGGCTTCTTAAACCGGATACACGATTTACCTATGTCCAGCTTCTTGTCGCTGTGCTTCTTCCACTCTTTTACAAGCCAATCGTGCAAAGCTCCCTGGTACACCGCCATGTGGTACACGGCAATGTGATTCTTTTGCGAGGCAATGCTCATAAACGGTAAGGCATCCTTCGGATTGGTATGATACCCGGCCGGGTACAGTTTGTGCGGCACCACATAGCTGATCATACCATACTGCATGGTTTCTTCAAATCCTTTCGGGAGATTTTTCTTAATGGCTGATCTTAATGCCGCAATAACTTCTGCCCGGTCATTGGGCAGGGTTGCGATGTATTCGTCAACGGTTTTGGCTTTTGATTGCATCCCTGCTTGTAAAAATTGCCGCCTAACGATGTTGGTCTAACAAAATAAGGTTTCCGTCCGGATCGGTTACCATAAAGCTCGCGGGGCCGGTGGTTGCTTCATCGGCTTCGGTGTTCAATTTGATCCCGTTGCGCTTCAGGTGTTGCTGAATTTTTCTTACGTCATCAAAAGGTTCAACATTATTAGCGCTTTCATCCCATCCCGGGTTGAATGTAAGGATGTTGCCTTCAAACATTCCCTGGAACAACCCTATCAAGGCATTTCCGTTTTTCATAATGAGGTAGTTCTTCCTGAGATCGCCACCCAATACGGTAAATCCCAAATGCTCGTAAAATTTTTTTGAAGCGTTAATGTCCTTGACACTGAGGCTTACTGAAAATGCTCCTAATTTCATGGGTGTGCTTTTTATTTCGTGGTCGCCTGCTGCCGGCTTACCTGGCCTGGAGTAAAATCCGAATGAAAATGATGTTACAACCGCCAGGAGCATCAATACCGTCCTTTTCATATTTTTTTGTTAAGATTTTGAATTACTCAAACCAGGTGAAGGAAGGAATTCCTTTTTGCGTAAAAGGCCGGCACTGATCAGGGAGATAACAAGTCCGACAGGAAAAATTTCGACAAACATCGTGAAAGCAAAACGGAATAACGGGTTCTTATACAGCTCGCCAAAGCTTTCCCATTGCTTTATCGCTTTCTCCAGCTCCTGTTCTGTCGCGCTTTCTGCTTTCATTTCGTTAATTTGATGCTCATTCATTTTTTTCATGAATTCATCTCCTATGGAATGATATGATACTTCCCACGCAAGACCGTACATAACGGAAGCAACAAGGGTAATAAGAATGCCCACCTTAAATCCGGCACCAAACGATATAACGCCCTTTGCTTGATTGTCGCGATAGGATTTGATTCCAAAAAAAACCATAGACAAGGCGATAACCATAGTGGTGTAGCCCACCAGCTCGCCATGGTCAAAGCTAAGGGTGCCGTTTTTATACATGGGTATGGTAATGAACATCATGGCGGCCACAATTGTACCTGCAATAAGTCCGTAGATCAGGGTGATTTTTTTCATGTGTTTATAATTTTTTGATTAAGGTCGCATGGAATGGCTAAATAATCATTTGAGGTTGGTGCAAAACGGTTGCATGGCCATTTCATACGCTTTTCATTTTTTGCTCAAACCAATGCTAAACCGGCTCAGAATCCTTCACCCGAACAGGTGATTTGATAGAAATATAGGGGAATCAACCGAAAGTAGGAGTCAATCTTATGGTTACCGGTTACTTGTTACCGGTAACCGGCAACTATGGAATCAACCGTAATTCTTTACCCTTGCTGATGGCCTGGGTTCTGCGGCTCACTTCCAGTTTCAGAAAAAGGTTGGAGCTGTGGGTTTTAACCGTGTTGAGCGACACAAAAAGTTTATCGGCTATCTGCTGGTTGGTTAATCCTTTGGCCATAAGCCCCAGCACTTCGTGCTCGCGTTTGCTAATGCCCAGCCTTTGCAAAGTTGCTTCATTCAGCACAAACTCCGGCCCTGTGTGCACGGTTACCACCTTTTTGGTGGTAAGCTTCAACCCTACCCAAACGCCCAGCACGGTAAAGCCAAGCGCTATCATGCCGATGTAAAACTCCGATGACAGCGCCCGAACCATGAACTGATACTCGAGGTATTTCATTAGCAGCACCAGCGCAGCAAGCGCCAGTCCGTATAAAAAAATAGTGCGTTTCATTTTTAGAACAGCTAAAAATAAACGGTTTAGCCTTTCAGCACAAGAATGTCCTGAAATACAACCAGAAAGTACGAGCACTTCGGGTAGTTATGCCAATACCGTATTCTGGCCCACCCTTTGTCTTATCCTGCGTATACTTATAATAAAACAAAAACGCTATGAAAACGCTTTGGATGAAAACTATCGTGCTGTTGTTCCTCGGTGTGGGAACTTTGCATGCGCAAGACCGCGAAGAAGTGCCAGGCGATAATTTCAGCCTGGAAGGTGCGCTCGAATTATTCAAAAAATCCGCTTCGCCTGAAGAATTCGAACGCTTGCTCAACCTGCCGGAATCGGAAGTGAATAACCTCGACCTGAATGGCGATGGTTACACCGATTACATTCGGGTTATCGATCGTAACAAAGGCAACATTCACACCTTTACCTTACAGGCTGTTATCTCAGCCCGTGAGTTTCAGGATATAGCCGTTATCTCGCTGGAGAAACTTGCGGATGGAAAAGCTGTGTTGCAGATTACCGGTGATCCTGATGTATATGGTATTGAAACCATCATTGAGCCCACATCAGAAGTACGAGTAAATGCCGGCACCACTACAACCCGAACTGTTGTTAACGTGTGGACATGGCCCAGTGTACAATATATATATAGCCCGTTTTACTCACCCTGGGTTTCGCCCTGGTATTGGGACTACAGACCTTTCTGGTGGCGCCCCTGGAGACCGGTTGCTTATATCGTGTACTATCCACGCTGGACGGTGTACCAACCTTACTACAGGTATTGCGATGCACCCCGCATCCGCTATGCGCACCAGGTTTATTACCCGCATCGCAGTGCATCGGTAATCGTGTACAATCGTCATCGCGAGCAGATCACTACGTATCGTTCAACGCGCACGGTGTACGGAGAAACCCGCGGTCGTGATAACAACACCTCGCGCGATAATCGCACCACGCGTTATGATTACACCCGCGACCGGAATACAACCAATCGCACCGGAACTTCTTCACGCGAATGGAATAGCCGCGATAACAACCGCGAAAGACCGGGTATGAATCAAGGGCACAGGGAAGAAAATAATAGCCGCAATACAGGAGCAACAGGGTGGCGCAACGAAAGCAACACGAATGCGAACGAGAGGCCGCGCACTACTGAACAGAGTAATAGCGCTGCCACCAACAGAAGCCCTAATGAACGATCTACAAACCAGAATAACCGGGTGTTTGAGCAACCACGCGAAAATCGTTCGAACAATTCAGGTTCGGGTGGAAATAACAGGCCGGAGGTTCGGCAGGAATCGCGGCAATCCCGGCCCACGGTTGCCCCACCAAGTCAATCCAGGCAATCGAATAGCGGTGGCCAGCAGCAAAAATCCAGCCCGGGGTCATCCGGTAAAAGAGGAAGAGATTAAGAATTGTTGATTGAGGGAAAAATAGTCGCCCCTTTACAAAGGCTACTATTTTTTTGAACATCTATGTAGGTTATGTACCTCCTGCTGTTCACCCCTCCGGCATCTTCTTCAGGTTGCAAAATTCTGATTTCCTCTCTGGCTTGAGATTGGGTTCTAAACCATGTAAGAATTTCGGCCTTATCGAATGAAAACAACGGAAGAGCAGATCGATGGAACCCTTATCTTTATAGTGTTGAAGTTTCAATCGTATTAGACCAAGCTCTTTCCCAATGCGCTTTTTCGTCCTCTTGCTGGTTGTAACGCTTCCGATAGTGGTTTGCGCTCAGGACAGCCTGCGATTAAAGGCCGACCGGCTTGAGCAACAGCTTCCCGCCTTTAAAGCGGATGAAAAAGTTGAGGCCTTAAGGTGGCTGGCCGGTTATTACACGCATACCAATGCCGATAAAGCCATACAGCTATACCGCGATGCCATTGCCGAAGGTGAGATCATTCAATATGGAAAGCTAAACGCATTGCACACAGCACAAATTTTCTGCTTTGTGATTGTCGGTCAGTATGATTCTGCTGAGGTTCATGTAAACAAGGCACTAACCTTAACATCTGAAGAAGACCCGTTGCGATCAACTATTTTTATGAATGCCGGTTCGCTTTACCTGAGGGCCGGTAAGTATTCAACAGCCTTGAATAACTATCATAAAGCACAGGAGATAGCGGAGAAATCCGCAAACGAAAATCAGCTTATGCGGATTTATGTAAACACCGCAGTGGTATATGAAATGTTAAACGATTACAAAAAGGCAATAAAGTTTGATTCACTCGGCTACAACCTGGCCATAAAGCTGAAAAGCCATGCATCGGCCAATGTGGCGCTTAGCAATTTGGGCGAACACCTGCAACTAAGCGGCATGCTAACTGAAGCCCTGGCCGTTTTTAAACAAGCTGAGAAAAACGCATTGAATGCTGCCGGGGCGCAATATGCGCTGGCGCTTATCTACAGCAACATGGCTGATATAAAATTGAAAATGGAAAAACCGGACAGTGCGGTGTATTATGCCAGTAAAGCCCTGAGACTCTTCGAGGAACAAAATTCACAATCGCACATTGATGGCCTCCATAGAATCTTATCCAGGGCTGAACTGAAGCGAGGCAACACTCTAAAAGCTGAGCAGTATGCACAGTTGGCATACACATCCGGCACCGAACGAAAAGTTGCAACAGAAATCAAGGCTGCGGCTTACCTGCTCATGAAAATCAACTTGCAAAAGAATAACCTGAAAGCAGCCGAAAGGTATGAGCGGGAATACCTTTCACTTACAGATTCGCTGGAGAAAGAAAACCAGGCAAAAGCTGTTATTGAATTGCAAACCAAATACGACACCGAAAAGAAAGAAAAGGAAAACGAATTATTGAAGCGCGGCCAGGAATTACAAAGGGCACAACTGGCCCGCCAGCAATCCATAACGGTTTACGTTACTATTGTGCTGGCGCTGGTGATTATCCTGCTTGCACTGGCTTACCGATCGTATCGGCAGAAACAAAGAGCAAACGCCAGGCTTCACCAGCAGGGAGAAAACATTAAACAACAAAACGCATTACTGCAGGAAGCCCTCAACGAACTTCAGGCTACCCAGAAACAGCTTATTCATTCTGAGAAAATGGCTTCGTTGGGACAAATGACGGCCGGCATTGCGCATGAAATAAATAACCCCCTCACCTTTATCCACACTGGGGCCGATGAATTGAACCATTCTCTTTCACAACTCAACCGGCTATTGGCTATTTACGATTTATTACGGGCTGACAACTATCAGGAACACATCCAAAAAATTAACCAGGTAAAGGAAGAGATAAACTACACACATCTTTTAACCCAACTGCAGGATAATATCAAGGCAATAAAAATAGGGTCGCATCGCACGTCAGCTATTATTGCCAGCCTGCAACGTTTTTCACGAAAAGGGGAAGAGGGGTTTGTTAAAAAAGATATTGCTGAAATAATAGACGAGACACTCCTGCTGATACAAGGCCAGATCAAAGATAAGATACACGTAGATCGCGATTACAAACCGGGCACAATGCTGGAATGCTTACCTGCAGAGTTAGGGCAAGTAATCATGAATCTGCTGCTAAACGCGATCCAGGCCATGAACCAATCGGGACGCATAACCATACAGGTAAAGCATATTGGCACCCGTGTGGTGATTAATGTTACCGATACGGGAAGCGGCATTCCGCAAGATATCATTTCAAAAATATTCGACCCCTTTTTCACCACGAAAGACGTTGGAAAAGGAACCGGGCTGGGTTTATCCGTTACACATGGAATTGTAAAAAATCATGGCGGGGAAATTACAGTTAAGAGCGTTGTTAATGAAGGAACAACATTCACAATTATACTTCCGGTTAAGCATCTGGTTTAAGGGCATTTCTAAACTACCCCGCCCATCCTTCCCTATCCAGACTGCGGTATTGTATCGCTTCCGCGAGGTGTTCAATTTTTATTTCTGCTGAACCGGCCAGATCGGCAATGGTACGTGAAACTTTTAGAATGCGATCGTAGGCCCGCGCGCTGAGACCCAAACGCTCCATTGCAGTTTTTAAGAGTGTACGGCCCGCATCGTTAATCACACAAATGTCCTTCACCATATTGCTGGGCATCATGGCATTGCAATAAATATTTTTCTGGTCTTTAAAGCGCTCACTTTGAATTTCACGCGCCTTTACTACCCGTGCGCGGATTTCTTCGCTGGTTTCATTCTTGCGTTGTGTAGTCATCTGGTCGAAACTTACCGGCACAACCTCCACGTGCAGATCAATGCGATCCAGCAAGGGGCCGCTTACTTTACTTAAGTAGCGCTGCACCACACCCGGTGCGCACACGCATTCCTTCTCGGGATGGTTGTAATACCCGCACGGGCAGGGGTTCATGCTGGCCACCAGCATGAAATTGGCCGGGTAATCAATTGATATTTTCGCACGCGAAATAGTTACGCGTCTTTCTTCCATGGGCTGCCGCATGACTTCCAGTACGGTGCGTTTGAACTCCGGCAGCTCATCCAGGAACAAAACACCATTATGCGATAATGAAATTTCCCCGGGCTGCGGGTAACCACCACCACCGACCAGCGCCACATCGCTGATGGTATGATGCGGACTGCGAAAGGGTCGTGTGGTTAATAACGTGGCATCTGCGCCTAACCTGCCGGCCACCGAATGTATCTTGGTTGTTTCCAGCGCTTCATTAAGCGTAAGGGGTGGCAGAATGGAAGGCAATCGTTTAGCCAGCATGGTTTTTCCTGCACCGGGCGGGCCAATCATAATTACATTATGGCCACCGGCTGCGGCAATTTCCAATGCACGCTTGATATTCTCCTGTCCCTGCACATCTTTAAAATCCGCCTCGTAGTCATTCAGCTTGTTCTGAAACACTTCGCGTGTATCTACCCGCAACGGTTCAATTTTTTTCTTCTTCTCGAAAAAATCGACAGCTTCCTGCAGAGTTTCTACGCCAATAATATCGAGGTTATTAACGATTGCCGCTTCGCGTGCATTGGCTTTGGGCAATACAAAGCCTTTAAACTCTTCCTTGCGGGCCTGTATGGCAATAGGCAGCACACCTTTTATGGGTCGCAAGATTCCATCGAGCGAAAGCTCGCCCATAATTACATATTGGTCAAGCTCTTCCGCTTCAATCTGCCCGCTTGCTTGTAATACCGTTAGCGCAATGGGCAAATCGTAGGCACTCCCTTCTTTTCGTATATCGGCCGGGGCCAGGTTTATCACTACCTTGTTGCGCGGCATAAAATATTTCAGGCTCTTAAAAGATGAATCCACCCGATGCTGACTTTCTTTTACGGACGTATCGGGCAAGCCGCTCATGTGAAAATCCTTACCCTGCGTAACGTTTACCTCTACTGTAATGGTTCGGGCATCTACGCCATGCACAGCGCTGCCAAAGGTTTTTGCAACCATTTATTCTAAGTTAATAGCTAACATCTTTGCCAGCTCCTGATCCAACAACGATAGCTCCGCGTTAGTAAGGCTACCTAATTTACCAACAACAAGATTCAGATCAATAGTAGCCAGCTTATTTAATCGGATATAAGACTCAACCTTCAGCCCATTTTCTAAGGATGGTGATAGTGTTACAGCGTACACAAGGTTCCACTTTATTTGAGAAGTAATAAAGGCAACCACAACATCCTGTTCCGAAACAACCAAAATAACGGCTGGTCTAAGTTTAGAATTACTCAAATCAGTAAACGGAAATGGAAGCAAAACAATATCTCCTTTCTTCATTTGAACCGCTCTTTCAGATCGGATTTCTGATATAGTACCGGTTCTTCTTCAAGAAACGAAAAGGCGTTTGAATCATCAGAAAGGTATTGAATCTCTTTTGTAAGAGATTGATCCTCTATCCGTGAAAGGAGAAAATCAACAAATTCAGATGCCTCGACCAGCTTGTGATCGGGCAATTTTTTTAAATCATCAATCGTTTTCTGAATCAATAAATCCCTGCTCATGAAAAATATGTTTCACGAATATAGCTATCTTTTAAGATATAGGGAAACAAAAGAACTAAGCCACTTCCTTCTCAATCAGCAAAATAAGGATATGGATAACCTTGATATGTATTTCCTGGATACGATCGGCATAACCAAAGTGCGGTACGCGAATCTCCACATCAGCCAAAGGCGCAAGCTTACCACCATCTTTGCCGGATAGTATGATTACGGACATACCTTTTTCCTTCGCGGCTTGTGCGGCTTTAATCACATTAGCAGAGTTGCCGCTGGTACTGATGCCCAGCAATACATCTCCTTTATTTCCCAATGCTTCGATGTAGCGCGAGAACACGAACTCGTAACCATAATCGTTGCTTACACAGGAAAGATGGCTGGAGTCGCTGATACAAATGGCCGGCAACGCTTTTCTATCATCACGGTAGCGCCCGGTAAGCTCTTCGGCAAAATGCATGGCATCGCAGTGCGAGCCTCCATTACCACAACTGATTACCTTGCCGCCACTTTTTATGGATGTTGCAATCTGTTTTGCAGCAGCTTCAATCTGTACCAGGTTCTGCTCATCAGCCAGGAAGCTATCCAAAACAGATGCGGCCTGTTTAAGCTCAGCAGCAATCAGTTCGGTATAGCTCATGATTTGGATCCAGCGGAAGGAGTAGTGTTTGGCTCCGGCTTGGATGTTTGCTGCAGGTCGTAAACTTTAGCCTTCAGGGTATTGTTTTCATGGCGTAAAGCCTCCTGCTCACGTTTTGCATTCCGCGATTCCAGTAAATTCCAAACCACATCAATCAGGAGCAACACCAAACCCAGCAAAGCTCCATACTTGAAAAGCTTGACCTGGTTATACAGGCTAAGCAGATCACCCAGGTCTTTTCGTGACTCCACGTAGATCACGAAGAAGAAAACAAAGAGTTGATATAACCCGAAAACGGTAAAGAATATGAGCCTGCGCTGGTTCATTAGGTAGTTGTTAATACGACAAACTTAGGCTTTTTCGGCTAAAGCAAAAATGCAATAGCCTGCAAAACCTTGCGCGCCCGCTAATCGGTATTTTGAATGGATACAAGCTTACGATAAAGACCGTTCTGACTATTCAGCTGATCGTGCGTACCACGCTCGGCAATCTCTCCGTTCTGAATCACCACAATCTCATCGGCATGTTGAATGGTACTTAACCGGTGGGCAATTACGACAGAGGTACGGTTTTTCATCAGGTTGAAGAGCGCTTCCTGCACCAGCTTTTCCGATTCGCTGTCTAATGCGGAGGTAGCTTCATCTAAAATAAGAATAGGCGGATTCTTTAAAACAGCCCGCGCTATGCTTAACCGTTGGCGCTGCCCGCCCGATAGCTTGGAACCCCGCTCGCCAATCAGGGTCTGATAGCCGTTTTCAGTTTGCGAAATAAACTCGTGCGCATTGGCAATTTTAGCGGCCTGAATCACATCGGCTTCGCTAACATGCGGCATACCGAAAGCAATGTTGTTGAAAATGGTGTCATTAAACAAGATAGACTCCTGCGTAACTACACCAATGTGCTGGCGTATGCTCTCGATGTCATAATCCTTCAGCGAGATACCGTCAATCAGAACCTGTCCTTCAGTAGGATCATAGAAGCGCGGCACCAGGTCGGCCAAAGTAGATTTGCCCCCGCCCGATGGCCCGACCAATGCCAGTGTTTTGCCTTTCGGGATAGTGAGGCTAATGTTTTTCAGCACCTTTTCGGTATCGTAAGCAAAGCTTACATTTTCAAATGTAATATCGCGTTCAAACGATTGGAGCCTGATCGCATCCTGCTTGTTCTGAATGGCCGGCTGAAGATCTACCACGCTAAAAATACGTTCGGCTGCAATGGTACCCTTCTGCAATGACGTAATGCCATTGGAAAAATTTTTGGCCGGCTGAATAAGTGAGGCATAGAACACCAGGAAACCCATAAACTGTTCAGGCTCCAGCTCGCCCGATCCGCCCAGCACGAGGTTACCACCGTAATATAAAATCACAGCCACGATAATTACACCTAATACTTCCGATAAGGGAGATGAAAGCTCGTTCTTGCGGGATATCGATAAATTCACCTTGCGGTGAAAGCTGGTTTCATCATCGATCTTTTTCAGGATAAAGTTGCGGGCGTTAAACGCCATGATCACCCGCATACCACTAAATGTTTCATCCAGGATATTCACAATGCGGCCCATCGATTCCTGACTCTGCCTGGCACGTTGTTTTAAACGTTTAATGATCTCGGCCACCACACCACCAGTAACCGGCAACAGGATGAGTGTAAACAAGGTGAGCTTAACCGAAATGGAAAACAAAACGCCCAAATAAACCAGTATGGTTATCGGCTCTTTCAGAACCGACTTAAGACTATTCATTACCGAAGCCTCCACTTCGGCCATATCGTTGGTAAATCTGGACATCAGGTCGCCTTTGCGCTGATCATTAAAATACCCGATATGCAGCTTGGTTACATTAGCGAAAATATCCATGCGCATGTTTTTTACCACATCCACCCGCAGGCGCGATGCCGTCATGCGTTCCATGTAACGAAATGTGTTACCAATAATAATGAGGATTACAATTCCCAAACAAATAAACAAAAGGGTGGTGTGCGGGCCGTAATTCTGAACTACCTGCATAAAGTAATGATCGAATGTTTTTTGCAGGTATTCTTTCGAAAATTCAAAACTGGACGGTAGTGCCGGCACAGCAGCGCTCACTTTTGATTCAAACAGGATTTTAAGCATGGGCATGGTTAGCGCCAGGTACCCTGCGCTGAAGATTACGCCCAGCACCGCGTAAATCAGAAACTTGATCAACCGCGAGGTTAAACCCGGTGCATAGCTTAAAATCCGAAGGTAAATTTTCATCTGTTAATAATTTTTTATTTAAGGTCAGATGGAATTCGCACACAGATTATTGTCCCGATGGGTGTATTCCGTTATGCTCATTTCATCTCAGCTTAAAAATCGTATGAACGCTGCGCAATATTCCAGCGCAAAGCTAATGAAGTAAGTGTTGTATTATAATTATAGCCTGACAGGTCGCTCCTGCTCCGCCTTACAAGCTGGCGGGCATCAATAAACAAGTTATGCTTCAGCATGTACGAGGCATTAAAATCAACTGTAGCAATAGTATTGGAAACCCCCTGCCCGGTGGTATTGCCATATTCCTGTTGCCTTGCCTGGTAGCCTAACAAAATATCGCCCCCCCAGTTCTCGTTGGCATTATCCCTTCCTGATTTAATATAAAAAGCCTTCACGGTTAAGTTAAGCTTGGGTAATGGCTGATAGCGCACAATGCCCACCAACTCACTAAAGTTTGCCCCCAACGGGTGGGCAAGCGCCTGCCGGTAATTACTATAGCTTCCATACTGCGAATAGTGCGAGTAGGTATAAGGCCGCACCCGGTTAACCTCCGCCTGTATATCTAAGTTAGAGACGCCAAACGCATCGATATATTTTATACCACTCTGAACGGCATATTTATTGGCCCACCAGCCATCGCCAGCCATAATTTCTTTTAACAAAAATTCATCCAGCACAAGCTGACCGTAAAATGAAACATTCTTAAATGCATTCCACTTAATATCTGCACCCAGCAGTGCGTTATCGCTGCTGCCAAACTGCTGCTCAATGGCACGATAAAAAATAACCGGGTTCAGGTAGCTGAAATCAAACGTGTTGCTGTTAACCGAATCTTTCGGGCTGAACACAACGGATTCAAACACACCAAGGTTCAGCTTTTTACCGATGTTTACCGATGCATGGTGAAACGCTGCAAACTTTTCAGGGTAACGCCTTCCGCCACCTGTGCGCGCATCGGCCGCCATGCGGTTGAGCTGAAACAGGTAATTGAGCTTCCACACCTTTACATTGCTGCGCAAGAAAAGATTGGGTGGCGAATAGTCTGAGAAGATAAGTGAGCGATAACCGTTACCGATAAACGTGCGATCGTTACCAAACTGCATGTAAATGTGCCTGGTCAGGTTAAAATCGATGTAGGCGCGGGCTTCAAAAAAATCCACACCGGTATCTTTAAAGGTTTTCCAGAAACCTTCGTGCGGCACCACGCGGTTGCGGGTTACTTCATCGGCCACGTATTGTGGCAGCACAGCCTGGTTTTCGCCCACAAATGTGTAGAACCCGATTTTGCGGTCAATCATTCCGCGTATTTCGGCTCCACGTGTGTTAATCGTAATCAACTCATCCCGGTTATTGTCCTTGCCGGCACCCACATACAGCACAGGGTTTACATGAATATCAAACTCGGGAACATCCACGTAAGTGAAATCTGGTTTCTTTTTATACAGGCGCTTTAAGAATGGTTTTTTGCTGTTGCTGCTTTCGGCCCGGCTCCACTCCCAGCTATCGTTATGGAAAAATTCGAGATTGTATTGATCGCTTCGCGAAGTAAAAATATCCCCGCTGGCATTTAGTGTATCCACATAGCGGATAATGGCATCGCGCTTATAGGGTTTGATGGTCGTAAAAACCTCCGGACTGATTTTTCCGGATTTAATTTCATACCGATCCAGCCAGTGATAGTAATCGCTGTTAAGAGGAGCGTTTGTGCTTTGGGCGTTTGCGATTGTGTTTACAATCAAAAGAATAAAAAAAACTAACCTCATGAATATTTGCTTAGAAATTGTTCTACTGTTACAGCCGCCTGGGGAAATTCGGCCAGGATTTTTTTATCGAATGTAACTAATGGCTTACCCATACTTTTTGCCAGCGCCACATATTCGCAATCGTAAGCCGTACAAGCTGATTGACTCACCAGGTTCATCACATCTGTTGAATCAACTTCAAGATAGGAACCTAAGAGCTTGTTTTCCTTATTGAAAATTATCCAGTTTATCTCTTCCAGTGTATAAAACCCTTTACGCAAATAATTAGCCGCTACACTTCTGAATTCACTTCTGCACAATTCGGGAACAATCCAGTCGGGATCGGCCTCATACAATCGTACCACCTGATCAAAATACGGAGATTTTAGCCAGAAGTAGGCAATCACATTGGTATCCACAACAATCATTTGCGGCCATCCGATTTTGCCGATTGTAACTCCTCATCTTCCAAAAATCCCTTACCCATTGCCTGGGCTTTCCGCGCGAGGTCTAAAACCTTAGTGCTTGCAGACCCTGACCGGTACGCATGCAACTGCAGGCTTATAATAACCTCGCTGTTCAGGCTTCGGTTATTTCGTTTAGCCCTCAATTTCAATTGATCGTAGATCTTTTCAGGAATTCCTTTTATAGTGATATTAGCCATAACGGTTCCATTTTGGAACCAAAATACAACCTTTCCATTTTTTGCCCAAATTGGTGGCGCCAGGACTTGTAAATCGGGCTGGTTTTTCTACTTTTGCAGTCCTTTAAGTGAGAAGAATATGAAAAAAGGCATTCACCCTGAGTATAAAGAAGTGGTTTTTTGGGATACCAGCAGCGATTTCAAGTTTTTGAGCCGCTCAACATCTGTTCCTAAAGAAACCATCAAATTCGAAGACGGCAAGGAGTACCCGGTTATTAAAGTGGAAGTAAGCTCTGCTTCGCATCCATTCTTTACCGGCAAGAAAATGTTTGTGGATACTGCCGGTCGTGTTGAGAAATTCCAGAAGAAATACGGCAAAAAGTAAGATATTTCTTCTTAGCGCGTTTTGTTTCAAGGTCTCGCAGGTCGGGACCTTTTTTATTGTGTTTACCCTGCCCGTTGGTTTGGCCGAAGCAACGGGTAAACCTATTTTAGCGGCATGAACCTGGTCTTCTTCGATCACCCGGAAATCCGGCAGAACCTGCTGCCCTTTACATTTACAAGGCCGGTGGCCGATATCCGAACCGGTATCCTCACCATCCGCGAAAAATGGGAAAGGCGCCTGGATCTGAAAGGATCGTTCGCAACAGAAAACTATCTCAGCGAAAAGTTTCCGCTAATCACCGGCACCGATAATCTCTGGATCAATGGCGCGGTTTGCCCTACGACCGAACTAACCCAGGCTATTCTGAGCTTAAAGACAGAAGAAGCTTTGCAGCAGGGCGAAATTTTTATTGCCGCCCGTACTGCCAACATGCAACTGTCCGATCCGAACACTAAAAGCAAACAGGAATTTACAGGATCGCTTACGCTGATCGACCGGGTCTGGAAAATTTACCAGCATAATGGCGCCCAGATTCGTGATGATTTTGCCTTACTTACTGCCGGAAGAAAATCCGTCCCGTTGAACGATGAGCACACCCGTGTATATAATCCCTCGCAGGTTTTCCTGGAAGAAGGCGCAAAAGTTCGGGCTGCAGTTCTGAATGCAGAGAACGGCCCCATCTACCTTGGAAAAAATTCGTTTGTGCAGGAAGGCGCGCTTGTTCGGGGGCCGTTTGCCTTGTGCGAAGAATCGCACGTGAATATGGGCGCCAAGGTGCGGGGCGATACTACCGTTGGACCTTTCTCCAAAATCGGTGGTGAGGTAAGCAACTCGGTAATCTTCGGTTACAGTAATAAAGCACATGATGGATTTTTGGGCAACTCGGTGTTAGGCGAATGGTGCAACATAGGGGCCGATACCAACACATCCAACCTGAAAAACAATTACGAAAACATTAAGCTCTGGAGCTATGCCAGTGGCGGGTTTAAAGATACCGGCTTAATGTTTTGCGGATTAATGTTTGGTGATCACAGCAAATGCGGCATTAACACCATGTTTAACTCCGGCACGGTAGTAGGCGTAAGCGCCAGCATTTTTGGCGATGGTTATCCACGTAATTTCATTCCGTCATTTGCGTGGGGTGGCGCTGCGGGCTTTACTACGTATCAGCTTAACAAAGCGCTTGATACCGCATCTAAAGCAATGGCGCGCAGAAACCAGGAGCTAACAGAAACAGATAAAGCAATCTTAAAAAAGATTTTTGAAGATTCAGCCCGGTATCGGGTGTGGGAAAAGAAATCGTAACCATAAAATTATTGTGAAGTTCGCTGATATTCCGGGGTTAGCTGATATTAAAGCCAGACTGATTGATTCGGTAAAGCAAAACCATATTGCCCATGCGCAATTGTTTTTGGGGAAAGCCGGGGCGCTTAACCTGCCGCTTGCATTAGCCTATGCCACCTACCTGCATTGCGAAAATCGTGGCGGGAATGATTCGTGCGGAACGTGTGCCGCGTGCAGCAAGAACCTGAAATACATTCATCCTGATACGAGCTTTGTTTTTCCCTTTCGGTCAATACCTAAAAGCGAAGAGGCTGACCAGGTAAAAGCCGAAACATTAAAGCTGTGGCGCAGCTTTTTACTGAACCAACCGTTCGATGACTTATCGGGCTGGATTAACCAATATGAAGGCGAAGACAAGCAGGCTTCTATTTCGGTTGAAACCAGTCGCGAAATAATCCGAACGCTTTCGCTTAAACCTTTTGAAAGCAAGTTTAAAGTAATGCTGATCTGGCAACCGGAATTGATGCACCCCTCGGCAGCCAATGGCATTCTTAAAATCCTGGAAGAGCCGCCACCCCAGACTTTCTTCCTGCTGGTAAGCAATGCAGCCGAACGGTTATTGCCAACCGTACTTTCGCGCACGCAGGTGGTTCAGGTTCCTTTATTGACCGATGGCGATATCGACACCTACCTGGAAGAAAAGCACCAGGTAAACGAAAGCCGCAGACAGGAAATAATTCAGCTGGCAGACGGGAACCTGAATCTTGCCCTTAAGCTTATGGGCAGCGAAGATGATCATTATGCCGACCGGTTTGCCGACTGGATGCGCTCCTGCTTTAAGCGCGATTATAGCAAGCTGGTTGTATTTGCAGATGACTTCCACGGCCTGGATCGGCTGAATCAACGCAGCCTGTTTCAATACGGGCTGGGCATGATGCGAGAAACCCTGCTTCACCACAGCGGTGCAGAATCGATCAGCCGTGTAAAAAGCGGAGAAGTAAAATTTGTTAAAGATTTCAGCAAAATAATGAGCGTAGATAAAATTGCATCAGTTAATACGCTGATCAGCGATGCGCATTACCACCTGGAACGCAACGGCAGCGCAAAAATGATTTTTCTCGACTTGTCTTTACAGATTGCCCATGTAATTAACCCTGAACAATTTCATACATGAAACGACTTCTCACGATTATCGGATGCCTGGGCTTGCTATGGCTTAGCCAATGCTCAGGTAAAAAAAATGATTATGTAGTTACCATTAAAACCAGCGAGGGCGATATGGTAGCCATTTTGTACGATGAAACTCCAAAACATAAAGAGAATTTCATTAAGCTGACGAAAGAAGGATATTACAACGACTTATTGTTCCACCGCGTTATCCAGGGGTTTATGATCCAGGGTGGTGATCCGGATTCAAAAAACGCTGCGCCCGGCCAGCCGTTGGGTATGGGAGGCCCCGGATATACCGTGGAAGCCGAATTCAATTCAAAGTTCTTTCATGAAAAAGGCGCTTTGTCGGCTGCCCGCCTGGGCGATGACCAGAATCCGGCCAAAGCATCAAGCGGCAGCCAGTTCTATATTGTGCAGGGTACGGTAATGCAGCCAGGCGATGCCGAGTCCTTGAAAATTGATCAAATCAAGCTGAATGCTGCGTTTCAAAAAGTGGTGCAGGATCCTAACAATCAACCCCTCATCGATTCATTGAATCAGCTTTATATGACTGGCGACATGCAGGCATATCAACGCAAAGTTTACAGCCTGGTACCACGCATCGAAAAAATGACCGGCACAAAAATTTACAGGGATGTTTCGCCTGAAAAAGTTAAAGCTTACACCACCGCTGGTGGCGCCCCGCACTTGGATGGAGAATATACTGTATTTGGAAAAGTAATAAGCGGGCTGGATGTAATTGATAAGATCGCGGCCGTCGCTACAGCCCCCGGTTACCGCCCGGTAGAAGATGTACGCATGACTGTAACAGTAGAAGAGCTTCCGCGGAAGAAGATCACCGAGCTTTACGGCTACACTTACCCCGATTAATCATGCGCATCCTGATTACCGGTGCCAATGGATTGCTGGGTTATAAGCTTGTTCAGCTATTGGCTGGCAAAGCCGGTGTAACAACAATCGCCACAGCCAGAAAAAAACCGGCCGATCTTCCAACAGCAGTTCGGTTTGCTGAACTTGATATCACCAGCAAGGGTCAAACCTTACACGTTATCGCTTCGGCAAAACCGGATGTAGTGATTCACGCTGCCGCCATGACACAGGTAGATCAATGCGAAACCGAACGTGAAAAATGCTGGAATGCCAATGTGCATGGTGTTGAATACGTCCTTAACGCATGTGCACAAACAAATGCACACCTCGTTTATGTTTCCACCGATTTTATTTTTGACGGCTCACATGGCCCGTTAGATGAAACCGCTGTTCCCAACCCGGTCAACTATTATGGCGAAAGCAAGCTGGCAGGAGAAAGACTGGTTCAGCAAAGCAAAATCAGTTGGGCCATTCTGAGAACCGTGCTTGTATATGGCGCTACACCTGACATGAGCCGCAGCAACATTGTGCTTTGGGTAAAGAAAAGCCTGGAGGAAGGAAAGCAGATAAACGTAGTGAATGATCAATGGCGAACACCTACGCTGGCCGAAGACCTGGCTATGGGTTGCTACCTGGCCGCTACGCAGAAAGCAACAGGCATTTATCACATCTCCGGCAGCGAAATGATGACACCTTATGACATTGCTATGGCTACAGCTCGCTTCTTTAAGTTAGATCCATCGCTAATCAAGCCTGCCGATAGCTCAACCTTTACACAACCGGCCAAACGCCCGCCAAAAACAGGTTTCATCATTTCCAAAGCCGTGCACGACCTCGGCTACAAGCCGCATACTTTTACCGAAGGACTGGCCGTACTGGCCGCACAACTGCACAGGTAATTATGCCATTCACAACTGCCCCTGTTGGGTAGTATAATTAATTTCCCAATCTTCGCAGGTAACATTAATTTAATCTTGTATATATGTCGGCAAACAGGGGTCAGTTTGGTTCTAAGTTTGGTTTCATTATGGCGGCTGCGGGTTCGGCTGTCGGGCTGGGAAACATCTGGCGTTTCCCTTACCTAACCGGTGAAAACGGAGGCGGTGCCTTCGTATTTGTGTACCTCTGTTGTGTATTGCTGATTGGCATTCCGCTTCTGTTTAACGAGGTGGCGCTGGGCCGCATGACCAAGAAAAACCCGATCGGTGCATTTAAGGATACGGGTGCTAATCCTTTCTGGATGATCGGCCCCATACTCGCGCTCGGTGTAAGTTTTTTTGTATTAAGCTATTACAGTGTAATTGCAGGGTGGACTGTAGGCTACATCTACACCTCCCTTACGGGGATGGAAATTTCGTTTACGAGCTTTCAGGCAAACGCCTGGGTAGTGATCGGGTTGCTGGCCCTGTTTGTGGGTATCAACCTGCTGATTGTAACAAAAGATATTTCAAAAGGAATTGAAAAGGCTTCCAAGTTGCTGATGCCGATCTTGTTTGTGCTGGTGGTTGTGGTGATCCTGCGAAGCATTTCGCTGGATGGCGCAATGGCCGGAATCAAATATTATCTCATCCCCGATTTTAGTAAGATAAACGCCAGCACGTTTCTGAAAGCATTAAGCCAGTGCTTCTTTTCCATGAGCATTGGCTGGGGCATCATGATCACGTATGGCTCCTACTTATCGAAGCAGGAGAGTATTGTAGAAAGTAGTTTGTGGATTGGCGTGCTGGATACCGGTGTGGCGCTAATGGGCGGCTTGATGATATTCCCTGCGGTGTTTGCATTTGGCATGGAGCCCAACCAAGGCCCTACCCTGGTGTTCCAGATTTTGCCGCACATCTTCAATGAAATGCCCGGTGGAAATATTATAGGCGCATTCTTTTTTTTATTGCTGATGATTGCAGCGTTAA
Organism: Cyclobacteriaceae bacterium; assembly: GCA_026129485.1. Taxonomy (GTDB): domain Bacteria; phylum Bacteroidota; class Bacteroidia; order Cytophagales; family Cyclobacteriaceae; genus ELB16-189. The sequence goes on along the minus strand of JAHCHY010000011.1, from coordinate 65,716 downwards.
CTTCTACTATCTCCATGATTGAAGTGCCCGGCTCGTGGCTGGTGGATGAAAAGAAATGGAGCCGCAAGAAAGCCGCGCTAACCGTAGCCATTACTGCATTTGTAGTGGGCATTCCGGCTGCTTTATCCAAAGGCGCAGTAGAACCTTTAACCAACATGACGCTGAATATTTTCGGTTTGCAGATCAGCAGCTTTATGGACATTATGGACTTTTTGTGGGGCACATTATTCATTATGATTGTAGCCCTGTTTGTGTGCCTGTATATTGGTTGGGTAATAAAGCCGGCTCGTATCATCGCTGAGATCAGTGAAGGCTCACCCTATTTCAATACCAAAAAAATTGCCGGTGTTACCCCGGCTCAGATCTGGACTTTCTTTATTAGGTATATTTGCCCGCTGGTAATCCTGGTTGTAATCCTGAACCAGTTTAACGTGTTTGGGGATTAAGGTTCAATGCTTGCCGATTAAAATACACAAAGCTCCTGAAATATCAGGAACTTTGTGCTTCATATAGTTTATTAAAATCAATTTCCGCAAAATTCTTCTGTGCTTCCTATCGGCTGACCTGGAGGTGGCGGAAGCAATACATCCTGTTTAAATTCATCAGGGGCTAGCTGGAACTTAAGTACCAACTGCGCCAGGTAGGTATTGTATGCCTTCCAGCTTTCGTCTGAAGCCGGGCGGGTTTGTAACCAGCTCTTCAATTGATCCAGCTTTGCCGTTGCAATTGCCCGTGTGGGTGCTGACGCATCCTTACTCAAGGCCAGCCTGGTAAGGTTTGTAAACAAGGCATAGTTAATGCTCATTTGCAATGCCCCTTCATACCCTCCGCGTGCAGGCGCTTTAAAAGTAGCGCTGATCATTTTATCAATCACACTTTCCAGGCTTGGCAGCCGGGCATCGCGCGCGTGATGCTCAAACACACGGTTGGCACGGGCCGGGTAAAGGATTAAACCAAACGTCATGTCGGCTGCTGTTTCTGCTGCCGCAAGGGGATCAAAGGTTAAGTCTGTTTTACCTTTCAACAGCTCGCGGTGTCGACTATAACCCAACGGGCGTGGCGGTATTTGCTTTAATAAGCTCTCCGGTAACATGAGTGCGGAAGGCTGTACGGTCTTCAGCAAAGATTCAAGCGCCTTTATCTCTTTTTGAGGCGTGAGCAATTCGGCAATGGGCTGGCCATCGCCACGTAAGGCATAACGGTAATTCAGTCCGCCAATAACTTTTGCTGTTGCTTCTGCCTGGTAGCGGTGGAAGAAATAAACGAGAACCAAAGCTTCTTCTAATGTGGCCATCGGTGCCCCCGGTTTAATATTGCGTTCGCCAAAATTCTTTAAGGCCACGTTACGCACTTCCAAAACACGATCCAGCTCTTCGGCCGGATCTTTTCCATTATCCCACAAATGCGCATACGGGTGCGCACTTCCTACCGGACGGGCATCCTGATCCGACAAAAAGGTTAACCCCGCCTTCAATGAATTCCGGATAATCTCATCCAGGGCCTTATCTTCATCGGTACCATCCGGAAAATGCTGATAACCATACGCTACCATAACTTTGTCCAGCTCGCCAATCTTATCGTCATAGGCGCGGCTTAAATCAATCTTGCCATCTTTCAGCACCGCTATCGGGTGCGGATAATCCATCACCGATGCCAGGTTCTCGGTGCTGGATGAATAGGCATGGGCAATGCCAATAGTGTGGCCAACCTCGTGTGCAGCCAGCTGGCGCAATCGCGCCAATGCCATCTCCTCCATTTCTTTTGATGCCGGCTTTCCTTCTTCATAGGGAGCAAGCAATCCTTCTGCAATCAGGTAATCCTGGCGCACACGCAACGATCCCAGGTTAACGTGGCCTTTCAGGATTTCACCGGTGCGCGGATCAACTACGGATGCACCATAGGACCAACCTCGCGTGGACCGGTGTATCCAGTTGATTACATTATAGCGTACATCCATCGGGTCCGCATCTTCCGGCAATACCCTCACCTGGAACGCATCTTTGTATCCGGCTGCTTCAAATGCCTGGTTCCACCAGCGGGCCCCATCCATCAATGCCGAGCGAACAGGCTCGGGCGCACCGGGATCCATGTAATAAATGATTGGCTTTACCGCTTCGCTCACAGCCGCACGCGGATCTTTCTTTTCAAGGCGGTGGCGATTGATAAAACGTTTAACAATAGGTTCGCTTATGGGCGTGGCATAATCGTAATAGCTAATGCCAAAGTAACCCGCACGCGGATCAGCCTTGCGTGGCTTGTAATTATTATCCGGCAGCTGGATAAAGGAATGATGCTCGCGAACCGTTACACTGGAAGGTGTGGGCGTAACACTGCGGATAAAAGCACCGGTTGGCTGGCCGGTGAAGGTAAGTGTAACTTCAAACTCGGTATTCTGCGGAAAGTTTTTGGTACGGGGCAGGTAGAATGCAGAACGTGATTTATCCAATGAATAATTCCCCTGCTGCGCATTGCGTAAGGTGCCCACCACATCGTGTGCATCCTGCAAAAGAAAGTCCGTGGCATCTACCAAAACCTTACCTCCTTCTTCAGCCAGCACCGTAAAGCCCCACAATACCGACTGTGCAAAAGCCTCTTCTACCGCCCTTCGTTCTGCCGCATCATTTGAAATGGCACGGAACGAATAATTGGGCTCAATCATCAATACCTTCGGTCCGCGTCTTTCAAACTTTACTACCCGTTTACGTCCCAGCCGGTTACGGTCCAGGCCCAGATCGTTAGAGCCCACACCGGCAGTAAGGGATTCCACGTACAGCAATTCGGTATTCAGCTTATCAATCAGAATAAGAACCTTATCCTGCTTTTCATCATAAAAAAACTCAATAAAGCCGGGATACTTTTTCAGGCCGGCAATTTTTGCCTCGATGGGCGATGCCGCAGGTTTTGCAACCGGTTCCGGTGTTTGTTGAGTTTCTTTTTTTCTTTGACCCGAGGCGCTAACGGCAACAGTCAGGATAAGTGAAAGCAGCAGAAATTTCATAGTTACTTAGATTTTCGTGATAGGAAAGCTAAAGATTTCCGCCACATACCACAACACAATTTATAGCGCTTGTGACTTTCCGAAAACCTTCGGATTATTAGGTACGTAACCGGTTGGCATTAATCCGAACGCGCATGACCGAAGATGAAATCCGGAAGGAAGAACAAATAATCGAACGTTCGAAGAAAGACCCGCGTGCTTTTGGCGAATTGTACGAAAAATACTTTGACCGGATCTTTAACTACCTCTACCGGCAAACCGATGATGAGGATACTGCGGGCGATTTATGCTCTCAAACGTTTGTGAATGCACTAAATAACATTGGCCGGTACGAACCACGGGGCTTCCCGTTTTCGGCCTGGCTTTATAAGATAGCCGGCAACGAAGTGAACAAACACTATCGGAAAAACAAGGGCAAAAAGGTTTTCAGCATTGAAGAATTGAAAGTGCGCGAGCTGATTGAACAGGCAACAGAAGATTGGGACGAGGAGCTGGTTAACCGGCTGATCCGCTACATGAACGAGTTGCCCACTGACATGATACAGGTACTTGAGCTTCGTTTTTTTGAAGACAAGGATTTTAAGGAAATTGCATTTATCCTGGATATGACCGAGAGTGGGGCCAAAATGCGCACGTACCGCGCGTTGGATAAGCTCAGGGCTAATTTTAATCTAAAGGTGAAGTACGATGGGTAAGCATGAAATACGGTTGCGCAGACAACGCATGAATGCCCGGGGCAGCGAACGATACCGGAATTACAATGCCGTACTCCGGCAACACGGCAGCGAAAAACGCATGAAGCAGGTTACGCGCATCTTCACATTCTTTTTACTGATCGCCTTGCTGGTGCTCATCTTTATGGTAGTAACCCGTTGGGAGAAAAAACAAAGCGTTCAACCCGCTTCCAAAACAAATACCGTTTTGCACGTGACGTAACACCTGGCTTTGCATTAGTATGGTATAACCAAACTTACCTTACTATGGAAGCCAAGAAGAACCCCCAACAAGATGTGCACCGGCAATCGGGAAAATTTTTCCTGATCGGGCTAAGCATAAGCGTGGCGTTAGTCATTACAGCTTTTGAATGGCGTAGTGTAACCACTAACGATCCGAAACGGGAGTACGATCCGATTTCCAATGAAGCCGTATTTCAGGTACAGGCACATGTTATCCCTGAAAAAATAACTGCACCCAAAAAGAAGGTTGCATTACCACAGGTAATTCCGGTGCTTACTCCAGATAGCGAACCTGAATCTTTAACCGAGCCAGACAAAAATCCGCAGGTAGAAACTGACCCGTATGCCCCGATTGGTATAGACTCCAGTGCATTCGTACCTGAACCACCGGAACCCGTATTCATTGCCCCGGAATTTAGACCATTACCCGAAGGCGGCTACGAAGCATTTTACAAGTTCGTATCCAAAAACCTGAAGTACCCGCGCAGGGCCCGGCAAAGTTATGTTCAGGGCAAGGTGTTTGTAGAATTTGTTGTTGATAAAAACGGGAAAGTAACCGACATGAAAGTTATTAAAGGCATAGGCAGCGGTTGCGATGAAGAAGCCATGCGGGTGTTGGCCCTTACCAAATGGCAACCCGGCCGCCAGCGCGGTAACCCTGTTAAGGTAAAGATGACCATGCCCCTGAATTTTGTCTTGAATTAGCTCAAAAACTAAGGTTTGCAGACAAAGCCAAGTTTGGTTAAAACCATTATTTGGTTACCTTTGCGAACCTTTTTGGGCCCGTAGCTTAACTGAATAGAGCATCTGACTACGGATCAGAAGGTTGGGGGTTTGAATCCCTCCGGGCCCACTAAATTTTAACCTTCCTAACTCACCAGCGGGTTAGGATTTTTATTTTGTAAAACTAATTTTGACCGAAGCCCATCGTTAAAGAGTTAAATCTGAACAATGAAGTCTTTCCTGAATACCCTGTTTTTTGTGTTGCTTGCCAGCGCAGCTTTCGCCCAGTATGAAACCGTTACAAAAGCCAAACGTCCGTCTATACCGGGTACGTTCCTGGTTGACCTGGGTGTAAATCGCGCACTTAACGCTGGAGATACCTGGAAACAAGGCTTGTGGGGTTCGCGTACGGTTAATGTTTATTACCAGTACCCGGTACGTTTTGGAAGAAGCAAGTTCAGCTTTAACCCGGGTGTCGGGTTAAGCATGGAGCGCTGGAAATTTACCAACGGGGCCATGCTGATCGACACGGTGGAATTGGTGAGCTTTCCCAATGGCGCTCCAGCAGGAACACAGGTTGAACAATATAACCTGCTTAGCCCCGCACGGGTTTATGGTCAGCTGGCCAACAAATCCATGCTGGTAACCAACTATCTTGAAATGCCGCTGGAGTTCCGGTTCGATACCAAGCCCGAAGATATTGCCCGCAGCTTTAATGTAGCTATTGGCGGCCGCGTAGGCTTACGCCTGAACTCGTTCAGTAAAGTAAAGTATAAAGACGATGGCGAAACGGTTAAGATCAAAGAGAAAAGAAGCTTTGGCCTGAATGATTTCCGGTATGGTGTTTACACCCGCGTAGGTATTGGCGGCTTCAGCTGGTTTGCATTCTACAACCTGTCTGAAATGTTTGAGAAAGGTAAAGGCCCGCAGGGCCTCGGCATCAACACGCTTACCCTTGGCATTTCGGTTAACGGCTTCTAACGTCCTTTAAATTCAGGTTTGCGTTTTTCAAGAAACGCGGTAACACCTTCTTTATAATCGGAGCTCGATCCGGCAATCTCCTGGCAATAAGCTTCGTAATCCAGCATTTCATCCAATGAAGCCTGCGTGGATTTGTTCAGCATCTTTTTAATCAACCCGATTGCCTGCGTGGGTGCCGCGGCAAAATAATCGGTATAGCTTTTTACAGCCTCGTCTAACTGAGCTGATGGAACAACTTTATTTACCAGCCCCAATTGCAAGGCTTCGGCAGCCGGCACTTTCCTTCCGGTAGAGCACAATTCAAATGCTTTGGCTGTGCCTACTAACCTGGGCAGGAAGTAAGCCGAGCCTGAATCGGGCACCAGCCCGATATTAATAAACACTTCTATCAGCGATGCTTCTTCGGCAGCCACCAGCATATCGCACGCCAGGGCAAGCGAACAACCCGCTCCTGCCGCTACACCGTTTATCCTGCCCACAATGGGTTTGGGTAACGTACGCATCGCGCGAATGATAGGGTTATAACGCTTGTGAAGCGATTCCATAAACGATCTTTTTTCCTTACCGGATGCAGCTTTCAAATCCTGCCCCGAACAAAATGCTTTGCCTGAACCGGTAAGCACCAGCACGCGTATCTGCTCATCTTTTGCGCACGCTTTCAGGGCATCCTGCAGCTCGTAGGTGATCTCATCATTCAGGGCATTGTACACTTCAGGACGATTGAGGGTAATCGTGGCTACACCATTGGCAACCGAATACAGCAGATGTTTGAATTCCATACGTGAGGCCGTTACGTTAGAAAAAATACAATACTCCGAAAAAACCAATTGCAAACCCGGCTACACTTCCCACTAAGATTTCGCGGGGCGTGTGTGCGTTCAGGTAAAGTCGTGCGGCCATCACAAACCCGGTAGCCAGGATAGCCCCGGCCGTTGGCCACAGCAGGTCCGGCTGCTCTACCGCTTTATTCAGCGGAAGCAAAATACCAATAGCGCCCCATGCCGCCAGGGCATGCACGCTTACTTTCAGAAAAAAATTAAGCGCTACCGCAGCTATCACCAGCAGGGCCACTATCAAAAGCAGGTGATTAAAGTTGTGCGAAAACCGAAGCTTGAAAAAGAACAGAAAAGCCGTAACCAGGTAAATCAATGCAATAGCGATAAATGGCACTATCCGCTCTGCGCGATTTTCCAGCGTGAACGAGCTGATGGTACCGAACACACGAAACATAACCAGGTTTACCACCGGCAGCAGAAATGTAAATCCAAAGATGAAGGCGGTCATTACCCGTAAGTGCTGCGGGGCAATCATAAGCAATGCAGGGAAGAACGTGCCCAGCAACAACACCAGGTATGTGGTGAGCAGGAGCGGATGAAAAATTACGGAAACAAGGTTAGCGGCTACTCTCACATCTCTTTTCTTAAACGGGCTACTGGAATGTTCAACTGCTCGCGGTACTTGGCAACCGTGCGCCTGGCAATGTTATATCCTTTCTGATTCAGCAGGTCCTCCAGCTTATCATCCGAGTAAGGCTTGCTCTTATCTTCCGAATCAATCAGGTCTTTGATGATATGCTTCACCTCGCGGCTGCTCACTTCCTCGCCCGAATCGGTGCTGATGCCTTCCGAGAAAAAATACTTGAGCGGGAAAACGCCAAAATCAGTTTGAATGGTTTTACTGCTGGCCACGCGGCTCACCGTTGAAATATCCATGTTGATCATCTGCGCAATGTCTTTCAGGATCATCGGCTTCAGCCTGGTTTCATCACCTTCCAAGAAATAATCGTACTGAAACTCCAGGATGGCGCGCATCGTACGCAGCAAGGTATGCTGCCGTTGCTTAATAGCATCAATAAACCACTTGGCGGCATCTAATTTTTGCTTTACAAACGACACGGCTTCTTTCAGCTTCTTATCTTTTTTGTCGCTCTTATCGTAAGCCTTGAACATTTCGGTGTAGGAACGGCTGATGCGCAGCTCCGGTGCATTGCGCGAATTCAACGCCAGCTCCAGCTTGCCGTTGTTGTTGGTCAGAATGAAATCCGGAATAACATATTGATTCTTCACCAGGCCGGTGTTCACTTCGCCACCCGGCTTGGGGTTCAGGCGAACAATCAGCTCAATCGCATCCTTAATATAATCTTCATCATCCAGATCGAGCTTCTTTAAAATTTTCGGATAATGCTTCTTGGTAAATTCTTCGTAACACTCGGATATAATCCGCTTGGCCACGATCACATCCACATCCTGTCCATCATCCATGCGGTCGAGCTGCAGCAACAAACATTCCTGCAGGTTGCGTGCCGCTATGCCGGCCGGGTCGAAAGACTGGATTTTCTTCAGGATAGCTTCAACCTCGTTCAGGTTGGTTTCAATACCCTGTGAGAAGGCAAGATCATTTACAATAGATTCCAGCTCCCTGCGGATGTAACCATCACCTTCAATGCTTCCGATCAGTTGCTTACCGATGTTGGCCTGACGTTCATCCAACCCCAGAAAGCCTAATTGGGTAAGCAGGGTTTCGTGCAGCGAAGTACCCATAGGAATAGGCATCTCGCGGTCATCTTCATCATCGCCATCCCCGTCCGAATATGTCTTGTAGCTGTTATAGTCATCATCGCGCAGGTAATCCTTGATGTCTAAGTCATCATTCGTGCTTTCGGACTCGCTGGTCTCGGGTTGCTCTTCAGGGCGTTCGGCCTCTTCCTGCTGCTCGTCCGAACCTTCTTCCAAGACCGGGTTCAGCTCCAACTCTTCTTCAACCCGGCTTTCCAGCTCGGCTGTGGGCACCTGCAACAGCTTGATAAACTGTATCTGCTGGGGCGACAGCTTCTGCTGCAGGCTTTGATTTAAACTTAACTTTTGCATGAAAACGAAATCGGTCAAATTTACCAATTCAAAGCTTCATCTGAAAAGATAACGGGCTGCCATTTCTGTGTTGATCTGCCGGGCAGTTTAGATTTTGATTAAAAACACAAAATGCCGTTTTTTGCGAACCCAAAACGAGGGTTTATTTCAGATGAGACGCATGAAGATCAATACATTATTAGCCACGCAACCCACCGGCCAGCAGGTAAAAGCAGAAGGTTGGGTACGCACATTCCGCAACAACCAGTTTATTTCCATTAATGATGGTTCCACCATTCAAAACCTGCAGGCTGTTGTTGAGCTGAGTTCGTTGGATGAAGCCACGCTGAAGCGCATTACCACAGGGGCTTGCATTTCGGTGGTGGGTGAGCTGATTGCCTCAATGGGAAAAGGACAAGCTGTAGAAGTTAAGGTGAACGAGCTTACCATCCTGGGCGATTGTGATGCAGAAGCTTATCCATTACAATTAAAGAACCGGCCCAGCCTGGAATATCTGCGCGAGATTGCGCACCTGCGTTCGCGCACCAATACATTCGGGGCGGTAATGCGTGTACGCCATGCTATGGCTTATGCGGTTCACAAGTTTTTCAACGATCGCGGGTTTTTCTATATCCATACACCCATCATTACCGGTTCGGATGCAGAAGGTGCCGGTGCCATGTTCCGGGTTACCACGCTGGATGCCGACAATCCGCCACGCGATGAGAACGGCCACATCAACCATAAAGAAGATTTTTTTGGTAAGGAAACCAACCTGACGGTATCCGGTCAGTTAGAAGGAGAAACCTATGCGCTTGCATTAAGTGAAATCTATACGTTTGGCCCTACGTTCCGGGCCGAAAACTCCAACACAACCCGGCACTTAGCCGAGTTCTGGATGATAGAGCCTGAAATGGCATTCTATGATATTCAGGATAACATGCAATTAGCTACGGAGATGCTGCAATACTTAGTAAGGTATGCATTGGATAACTGTAAGGACGATCTTGAGTTTTTAAACAAACGCGCGCAAGACGAAGAAAACACCAAACCGCAAGACCAGCGCAGTGAGCTGGGGTTGCTCGATCGCCTGCGTTTTGTAACCGAAAATGAATTTCAAAGGCTGAGCTATACCGAAGCCATTGATATTCTGAAAAGCTCTAACCCCAACAAGAAAAAGAAGTTCCAGTACTTAGTAGAGCAATGGGGTGTAGACTTACAATCGGAGCATGAACGCTACCTGGTAGAAAAGCATTTTAAGAAGCCGTTAATTCTTTACAACTACCCCAAAGACATCAAGGCATTTTATATGCGGCAAAACGATGATGACAAAACCGTAGCCGCCATGGATGTATTGTTCCCGGGCATTGGCGAAATAATTGGCGGCTCGCAGCGCGAAGAACGATACGACCGGCTATTGAAGCGCGTCCAGGAATTGAAGCTGCCCGAAAAAGATCTGTGGTGGTACCTCGATCTGCGCAAGTTCGGTTCGGCACCCCACAGTGGTTTCGGGCTGGGCTTTGAGCGCCTGATTCTGTTTGTAACCGGTATGACCAACATCCGCGATGTAATTCCTTACCCGCGCTATCCGGGTAATGCCGAGTTTTAATTTTTCCGCTTTACAGCCAGTAACGGAATTGTTCCCTGGTATGCCAGCTTGCGCGTTACACTCTTGCCGAAGATTTTATCCTCCAGGCTAAGCTTGTGTGTAAATGTGGTTAGCACATCGGCATCCACTTCCCTGATGTAATCGCCAATAGCCTTCGTGATGTCCTCTTCCAGGATCAGCTTGAATTTTACTTTATCGTAGCTGTATTTCTGAACGATCTCGTCCACAGCCAAACCCGCAGCTTCAATCTTTTTATCGATGGAAGGTGCCACGTGAAGCATGTGCACGAACGAGCCGAATATTTTGGCAAACTCCACAATGATGTCAAGCTCTTTCTTTACGTTTTTCATATCCGTTGCGTACACAATGCTTTTCAGGTTGCTGTATTTCGCATAAGCAGGTATAGCCAGCACAGGCACCGGGCACTCATCGATAACCGAAACAGTTGTACCACCCAAACGGCCCGCCTTCTTTAAGGCCGATGCGCCCTGCAAGCCCATGACTACCATATTGGTGGGATGGTTGGTAACATATTTGCGAACCATCTCGGAAACCGTACGAGCCTTAACGGGTTTAAACGTAAGCGTATAATTACCTTTTACCTGCGCCCTTAATTCCTCCACCAAACGATTGCCTTCTTCCTGTGCAATCTGGGTAATAGTTTTTTCGAGCTGCCTGGTTTTCAGGTTTGCCTTGGGGATACCGTCAACCCGGACAATATTCAGTATGGTAAAATTGGCGCCCAGCGGGCCAGCCATTTTCAATGCATACAACATGGCCACTTTCGAAAGTGGAGAAAAATCGGTGAGCAGGACAAGATTAGGAGCTTTCATGGTATTATTCAATTCAATCAAAAATAAGCCGTTTAAGGTTATATCCCTAAAAAAACTCCTGCCAGGGGTAATTTTGTTATGGAAATGGAAGTTACTTTGTGCATTCAAAAAAATCACACAAAAATGCGTCTACTTATTGCTGCCTTGCTGATTCCCGTTGCCGGAACATTTGCTCAAAAGATTGAAGAGAAAAAAATCAAAACGCATGTAACCGTGCTGGCCGCTGACGATATGCAGGGACGGTTTTCCGGTTCTGAAGGCGAGCGTAAAGCTTTGCAGTATATTGAGAAAGAGTTTAAGGCGCTAAAGCTTGTACCTAAGGGCGAACAGGGGTTTCAGCAGGAGTTTCCTTTTAAAGCCGGAGTACATGGCACCGGTGAAGAAGGAAAAGCGCATAATGCCATCGCCTACTTAGACAACAACGCTGACAAGACCATTATTATTGGCGCCCACTACGATCACCTGGGCCTGGGTGAAAACGGAAGCTCGCTGGATGCCAACCCGAAAGGAAAAATCCACAATGGAGCGGATGACAATGCTTCCGGTGTAGCCGGTGTGCTGGAGTTGGCCCGTTACTTCTCCCAAAACAAGGTGAAAGAAAAAAGCAATTTCCTGTTTATCTGCTTCAGCGGAGAAGAGCTGGGACTTTACGGATCGAAATATTTTACCGAACATCCAACCATCGATATCAGTAACGTCAGCTACATGATTAATATGGATATGATTGGCCGCCTTAACCCGGACACCAAAAGTATCTCCGTAAGCGGAACCGGTACCAGTCCGGTGTGGGAGCCCATACTCAAGAATATTTCAACCCCGTTAACAATTAAAACAGATTCATCCGGTATGGGGCCTTCCGACCATTCATCCTTTTACCTGAAGAATATACCGGCTTTACACTTCTTTACCGGTTCGCACAGCGATTATCACAAGCCTTCTGATGATTCGGAAAAAATCAACTACGGTGGTGAAAAGCAGGTGCTGGAGCTTATTGTAGCCGTAATTGAAAAATTAGACAACGAACCGAAGCTTGCCTTTCTAACTACAAAACAAAAAACTATGTCTGCACGAACTTCCTTTAAAGTTACGTTAGGTGTAATGCCCAGCTATACTTCCGATCAGCCCGGCTTATTAATTGATGGTGTAACCGAAGGCCGCCCGGCACAACAGGCAGGCATCCAAACCGGTGATGTGATTATCCAGATGGGCGATCTTGAAATCAAAGACATCAACAACTACATGGAAGCCCTAGGGAAATTTGAAAAAGGCCAGACGGTTCCTGTAAAGGTGAAGCGTAAAGATGAAATATTAACGCTGTCGGTTACTTTCTAAACCTCGTCATAAAAAAAGCGTCAGGCACAAACCCCTGACGTTTTTGTTACCTGAGTTTCGGATTACTTCTTCTCCACCGCATGGCCGCCAAACTCATTGCGCAGTGCAGCTACGATCTTGCCTGAGAAAGTATCTTCAGCCTGCGAACGGTAACGCATCAGCAGCGACATGGTAATAACGGGCGTGGGCACACCCATTTCGAGTGCGGTTTCTACCGTCCACTTGCCTTCACCGGATGAGTGCATTACACCTTTTATCGATTCGAGGTTTTTGTCTTTTTCCAGCGCATGTTGTGTAAGCTCCATCAGCCAACTACGCACTACCGATCCATGATTCCACACTTTCGATACAGCCGCGAGGTCCATCTCCGGGTCATGCCGGTGCAATACTTCCATGCCTTCGGCAATAGCCTGCATCATACCATATTCAATACCATTATGCACCATCTTGGTGAAATGACCGCTACCGCACTTACCACAATAGAGATAGCCATTGGGGACAGAAACAGATTTGAAAATCTCTTCACAGTAATCAAAGGCTTCTTTCTTCCCGCCAATCATGGTACACACGCCATGCAAGGCCCCTGAAACCCCGCCACTGGTTCCACAATCCAGGTAATGAATACCCAATTTTTCCAGGTCGCGGGCCCGGGTAAGCGTATCTTTGAAATGCGAATTGCCACCATCAATCACAATGTCATCCGGTGCCAGATGATATTTGAGGTTGCTCAATACTACATCCACTACATTTCCGGCAGGCACCATAATCCAGATCACCTTTCGTCCCTTTAATGCCAGGACCAGATCGCCAATCGTTGGTGCGGTTTCAATTTGCTCGGTGGCAATTTTCTCCATTGCCGACTTGTTCACATCAAACGCCACTACGTCATGCCCTTTGCTTTTAAAATTGAGGGCGAGGTTATAACCCATCTTCCCCAATCCGATTAGTCCAATTTGCATTCGTTAAAGATTTTAGTCATCCGGAATTTCAGGCCACGGGCCAAAAGCAAAGTAAACGATATGTGCCTATAACCGAAACCCGGTTTTTGGCGATTTGCATTATTCTGATACCGCAATCGTTTGATAAGCATCAAAATCGCAATTAATCTTTAAGGCACAGCCTCTAAAACAGCTTATGCACGGCCTGATACAACTCCCGGAATTTCCGATAGCCCGCCTCATAATACTGAACCTGACCCGCATCAGGTTTGAACACAGCGTGAACATGACCGGTCATCTTAAAAGGTACCTGGAGGGTTTGAAAAGCAAGGCATGCTGCCCCCATAGCCGAAGCATCGTGCCCTGACGAAACAATGAGCGTACGGTTATAAACATTGGCCAGCATCTGCAGCCAGCCAGGAAAATGCGTGATACCGCCACTTACCACCACCTTATCGGAAACACCGCAAACAAATTCCACACTTTCGGCAATCCATTTCAATTCATAACAAATGGATTCGAGCAGGGCACGGGCAAAATGCTGCCGGGTGTGCTGCATGCTGACATTAAAAAATACTCCGCGTGCATGCGGATCATAAACCGGGGCCCGTTCACCTTGCAGAAAAGGCAATGCCAGTAATCCATCACTGCCGGCAGGAATGTTTGTGCACACATCTGCAACAACAGTCGCCAGATTCTCAGTAGCAAACGCTTTTATAAACCAATCCATCACGGCAGTACCATTGTTGGTAGCGCCTCCGGCCACGGTAGTGTCGCCCGTTAGCAGGTAATTGAACAACCGGCCTGACGGATCGTGAAGCTGGCGCGTGGCCGAGCGTCTTACCGCACCACTGGTTCCTAATGTAACCGTCAGTATCCCGGGCTGCATGGCATCACTGCCCAACTGTGCCAGGCATCCGTCACTTGCCCCGATCATAAGCGGCACATGCCTGTAGCCCGACAAATCAGGATTGGTTATCCCGGCCTGATGTTCGACCGGTACGGGAGCAGAAAGAGATTGCTCTGTAATACCCGCCATCTTCAAAGCAGGCTTATGCCATTGAAGCTTATGGATATTAAACAGCCCGGTGGCCGATGCTATGGAGTAATCCACACTGAATTCTCCCGTAAGGTGATACCACACAAACTCTTTTACGGATATAAACTTATAAGCTGACTTGAATACTTCCGGTTCAGATTCGCGCATCCACATCAGCTTACACAAAGGCGACATGGGATGAACCGGGGTACCGGTTTGATGCTGCAGCTCCAACGCAATAGCAGAACTGCGTATTTGTCTGGCCTCTGCTGAGCTACGGGTATCAGCCCAGGTAATAAGCGGGGTCAGCGCCTCACCTTGCTCATTAACAGCCAACACACTGTGCATGGCGCTGCTGAAAACAATACCCAATACTTTTGATAAATCAACTTGAGTGGCAATGTTCTTTAGCGAAGCAATTACAGCCGCCAGAATTTCATCAGCGTCTTGCTCGGCATACGCGGGTAGCGGGTAGCGGGTGGAATAAAACACCTGGCGCTGCGCAACAACCTGTCCGGTTGAAACAACCGCCAGCACTTTGGCGCTGGTAGTTCCGATATCAACCGCAATAATAACTGAATTCAAGGCCCTGGGTTAAGACCTCAAAATAGAAAAGCTTACGATTAAACTAAAGTGAAATTACCTTTTCAGGAACTTATAGGTACCGCGCAGGGTTGCCTGTTCATCGCGCACGGAAACGAAGTAATAACCCGCAGCCAGATCTTTTACTTTCAGCCTGATCTCGTGTTCGTCCACCACCTCGGTTTCAACCTCCAGCGTATTGCCCAGGATATTATGAACAGAAAGACGGATCTTTTTTGCCTGGGGCGCTTCAAATTTGATGTTCAGAAATTCGACTGCCGGGTTGGGGTAAACCTGCACCTGCTTGATGGGATCGGGTGCATGAGGGCCAAAACTTTCTTCACGATATTGACCATAGCCCAGATGAGCTACCGCTATAAGGACGATCAGAAGTATGGCTTTCTTCAGGTTCATAAGGCTTTTTACGCGAATCTGTGCAGTTTAGATGCAAGTTAGAGGCCAAAAGTTTAAAGGTCATCACAATTTTTTATTAAAAATTGTGTTAAACGAGTCTTTTAAATGCCGCAGGAAGATAATTCACGAGATCACCGGCAATTAGCCCGGTTTCACCGATAGCGCGTGCGGCAAGATCGCCTGCCATTCCATGTACATACGCTCCTATAACAGCAGCCTCCGCAGCCGGATAACCCTGGGCCAGCAAAGATGTAAGCACCCCGGTTAGCACATCACCACTGCCACCGGTAGCCATGCCCGGGTTGCCGGTCGTATTAAAGTAAACCGAGCCATCCGGCAAGGCAATTGAGCTGTAAGCGCCT
The DNA here is from genome assembly GCA_026129485.1 of Cyclobacteriaceae bacterium. Taxonomy (GTDB): domain Bacteria; phylum Bacteroidota; class Bacteroidia; order Cytophagales; family Cyclobacteriaceae; genus ELB16-189. Next base: position 50,103 of record JAHCHY010000011.1, on the reverse strand, counting down.
TTCAATAGTATGACTGACTTCAGCTGCTCGGCCAATGCATTTTGTTTTTTCAGCTTATCAAAATCATCCAGCCATTCTCCTGTTAATCTTTTAAACTCTCCCGGGTGCGGGGTAAGCAGGCTACCCTCAGAAATTTTAGTCCTCAAATCCGGGTTGGCTGCAAGCAGGTTCAGCGCATCGGCATCCAGCACCATAGGTTGTGTGCATTGGCTGAGCAAATGTTTAAATCCGTTCAGGGTTTCGGGCGCTTGTCCTAACCCGGGGCCAATACCTACAGTTGAGTAAAAGCTTTCCACCTCGCGACCGGAAAAATAATCAGGCGATACATCTTGTGTAGTCATCCCCTCGGGCACAGCCGACTGCATGATTACATTACCTTCAGCCGGAACATGAGCCGTGAGCAAACCAACACCCGAACGCAATGCAGCACGTGCAGCTAACACAGCAGCCCCCATCTTACCCTTCGATCCGGCAATCAGCAATGCATGCCCGAAGTTTCCCTTATGACTAAACTGGTTGCGCGGCTTAATTAATCGTTTTACTGATTTAAGATTCACCAGGAAATGCTTTGCAGGCGTTTCTTTTGCAAACGCTTTGCTCAACCCGATATCAACCACATGCCAATGCCCTACGAATACCCGGTTTTGAGGCAACAAAAAACCAAGCTTGGGCGCCTGGAAAGTAACGGTGTGATCGGCCTTAAAAATTTCTCCTGAAGAAGGCGCATCAACCCGCAAGCCTGAAGGCACATCAACTGCAATCCTTACAACATCAAGCGCATTTAATTTTCTGATTACATCCGCATACAAGCCCGATAGCTCCCGCGACAAACCGGTGCCCAACAAGGCATCAATTACAACAGAACCCCGGTTGATTTCCATTGCTGGCGAAGTAATCTCTTTAGCCTTAATTCTTCCTTCCAGCAGCTTAAGGCTTGCATTAAAATCGGGGGTAGCGTTACTGCCACGCACTATAAGTACATCAACGGGATAATTCCATTCGTGCAGCAACAACGCAATGCCTAATCCATCGCCACCATTGTTGCCCGACCCACACACGATACAAACCTTGTGCGAAGCATTGTACCGTTCCGTAAACCAGCTAACAAAAGCGCGGCAGGCTCGTTGCATTAAATCAAAAGATGTAATACCGCTTTCGCGGATGGTGTAAGCATCCCACGTTTTAACCTGTTCAGATGTAAAAAGCTTTATCATCAGCGATCTACTTCGCCTAAAACAATATCAATCGATCCCAGTATGGCAATCAAATCGGCAATCAGCACTCCTCTGCAAAGCTCGGGCAAGATGGAAAGGTTTACAAATGAACAGGCTCTTACCTTACAGCGGAAAGGTATATCACTTTTACCATCGGCCCGAAAGTAAAAGCCCAACTCTCCCTTTGGGTTTTCGGCCCGCACATAAATTTCCTGCACCTGTGGCCTGATCTTTTTCGGAACAATTGCCTGCGGATCAAAATCACGTGTTCGCCTGTGCTCGCCTTCCAGCTTATCGATGCACTGCTGCATGATGTTCAGCGATTCATGTATCTCCCGCACACGCACCCAGGTACGATCCCAGCAATCGCCTACCGCGCCCATCTTCCCTTCGCCAACCGGTATATCAAAATCAAGCTCCGGGTAAACCGAATAGCCATCTACTTTTCGCAAGTCAAAACGAAGACCGGAGCCCCGCAACATAGGGCCGGTAGCGCCACTGTTAATGGCGAGGTTAAGCGGCAGCACGCCAACATTCGCTGTACGGTCAATAAAAATTTTATTATCGACCAGCAACTGCTCCAGCTCTATCGCTTTGGGTCTAAAGTAAGTAATAAATTCGCGGCAACGCTGCTCGAAGCCGACAGGCAGATCGTAAAACAAGCCACCCACCCAGATGTAATTGTAAAGCATCCGTGCACCACTGGCCCATTCCAGCAATCGCAGAATATGCTCGCGGTCGCGCATGATCCAGAAAAAAGGTGTGAATGCTCCTAAGTCTAAACCAAAAGCTCCCACTGCTATGAGGTGCGAAGCAATGCGATTCATCTCCGCCACCAGCACGCGGATATACTCCACGCGTTTGGGAATCTGCCCGGTTATGCCCAGCATTTTTTCAACACCCATCGCGTAGGCATGTTCGGAATTCATCGAAGCCAGATAATCCATGCGATCGACAAACGGAATGATCTGGTTATACGGCAACTGCTCGGCATGCTTTTCGAAACACCGGTGCAGGTAGCCGATGTGCGGCACTACTTCTTTGATGATCTCGCCATCGGACAATACCTCCAACCGCAATACACCATGTGTGGACGGATGCTGCGGCCCGAGGTTAATGATCATCTCTTCCGACTTCAGCTTAGCTGCATCGAACTTATTAGGTTCAGAGTTTACCAGGTTATCTTCGCTATATGTGTATTGCTGGGGGTTCAAGGAGTAATAGGAGTTGTTGGTTGTTAGATGTTAGACTGTCAATTAATCAATTTTGATCCCCCGATAAGACTCTTCGTGTTCATAATCCTTCCGCAGCGGATAGCCAACCCAATCGGCAGGCATTAAAATTCTGCGCAAGTCCGGATGGTTTTTAAAATTTATTCCAAACATATCGAACACTTCGCGCTCCAGCCAATTGGCCGACTTCCAGATTGCTGTAACGCTTTCTACTTCAGCATTTTCGCGGGGCAACACTACCTTCAGCATCAGCGCATGGTTGAACGGGATGGAATAAAAATGGTAGATCACTTCCATAGTTCCTGCTTCAGGGCCGTTATCCACACCGGTAATGCAGGTAAGCATATCGAAATAGGTTTCCGGATTTTTGTGAAGGCCCTCACATACATCGACCAATGACGAGGCTTCAATGACGAGGCTTAACGGTAAGGCGTTTTTGATTTCTTCCGCCTTGCCCGCCAACCTTTGTACGCATGCTGTTAACCCGGCATTATCCATTCCGATCAATTAAATTTTCCAAAGCCACAGGCTTCACCCGGCTTTCATTCCTGATTTTTTCGTGCAGCTTCAGGATACCGCCAATAAGCGCTTCCGGACGGGGCGGGCAGCCGGGCACATACACATCTACCGGCACAATACGATCCACCCCTTTTACTACATGGTAGCCATGCTGCCAGTACGGGCCCCCGCAATTGGAACATGAGCCCATCGAAATAACATAGCGCGGCTCAGCCATTTGCTCATACAACTGGCGAATACGATCGGCCATCTTGAAGGTAACGGTTCCGGATACAATCATCAGGTCAGCCTGGCGAGGGGTAGCGCGTGGCATTACACCAAACCGATCCATATCGTACACCGTAGTGCCGGTGCTCATAAACTCAATAGCACAGCAGGCCAGCCCAAATGTCATCGGGAAAAGTGAAGACAAACGCGCCCAGTTGAGCAGGTCATCCACACGGGTAATCATTACTCCGCCATTTTCAAATTGCTGGTCGAGTAATCCTTTCATACGTTGCGTTTGTATTTTTCGTTAATGGTTTGATACATACCCGGTGGCACAGGCGAATTAACATCGCGCACATCAGGTTTGGATTTAACCCAATCGAGGTGCCCCATCTTCCACGCATATACCAGTCCTAACATGAGGATGAAAATAAAAACCAGCATCTCGCCAAAAGCAAGCCAGCCCCAACCGCCATCGGTCTGCTGGTGTAGCTCCGCATCGCCAAATACCACCGCCCACGGGAACATGAATACCACTTCAACCTCGAAGAGAATGAAGACAAGCGCCAATACATAAAACCGCAGGTTAAACTGAACCCATGCCGGGCCCTGCGGCATCTCACCGCTTTCGTACGGCATTTGCTTTTGTACGCTGGGGCGATCGGGCCGGAGCAGTTTTGATACAAAAAGCGCTGCCAGCACAAAGGCCAGCCCACCCGCCAGGAAAAATATAAACTGAAGCAAGAAACCTCCGGGCATTGAAAGCATACCCAAAGGTACTCACTCGTACGTTTACTTACACCACACCAAATGCGGTTAATCCAGGATCTCTGTTACGGGCTGACCGGTAGCCCCGCTCGGAAATTTAATCTTCAGTAAAACCGAAAGCGTGGGCGCGATGTCGGTAATAGTGTGGTACTGCGAAGAATAACCTTTTTTGATTCCGGCTCCATAAAACACGATCGGGATGTGTGTATCGTACGTATAGGCCGAACCATGCGTTGAACCCGTTATACCTCCCCACGAGTACCAGCCCGGCTCCAGCACAAAAGCAATATCGCCACAACGTTTGGGATTAAAGCCCCTGATTACCTTTCCGCGAATGCCTGTTTCATCTGTATTGATCTGGCGGATGGTAGCAGCGGTATAGACCTGCGCAATACCTTCTGTTGCCAGCAGGTATTTTGTAATCAGCTCGGTTGCAATCAGCAAATCTATTCCGCTTGCACGCGGATCGTCATCAAATGCCTGCTGATTGATGTAAACCTGTTCGGTGGTTACTTTCTCTACAACGGTTTTACCCGGAAAATACTGCTGAAGGTATTCGTTCAGGGTTGCCTCCACACGTGACGGACGGAAATAGCCGGCAGGTACCCGGTTATCTTTCAGGTACTGCGCCACTTCAGCCACACCGTGATCAGCCGTCAGGAACACGGTGTATTTTCCAACGCCAACTTCTTTATCGAGGTAGCTGAAAAAATCCTCTAATGTTTTATCTAACCGCAGGTAAGTATCGGCCAGCTCTATGGAGTTGGGCCCGGTACCGTGCCCGATGCGATCGGTGCTGGAAAACGAAACGGTAAGGAAATCGGTAATATCATCTTTACCCATCCCCTCTCCTGCAATGGCAGCTTTAGCCATTTCGGCAATCAGGGTGTTACCCCACGGGGTATTGCCAACCAGGTCGTAATTACCGTTGTCTTTTCGTAATTCATTCAGCTTATACGGAAACACGGCCTTTTCTTTTCCCCTCCACTTCCATTCATAAGGCGATTCATCGGGGCCGACTTCCGTATATTGACTTAACGGCAAGAGGGTTGTCCATTCCTGCGAAAGATACTGCTCGGGCAGCTTGCGCTGATTGAATTTCTGGACCCAATCGGGCAATGCCGTTTTATAGTAGGTGCTGGTAATAAAATTCCCGGAAGAACCATCATACCAGTAAGCTCCATCTGCCATATGCCCCGATGGAAGCACCGCGCTGCGGTCTTTAATGGAAACACCCACAACTTTCGCCCGCTTCTGGGTGGCTAACTTTAATTCATCGGTAATAGTCGTGGAAAGCAGGCGGGCCGGAGAAACCTTGCCGCCACGTTCAGACCCCACGGTTGTCTGCTGATCATCGCCCACGCAGTTTATATCTTTCTTTAAAGTGCGATCGTACCAATCGTTGGCTACAATACCGTGAATAGCGGGTGTAGTGCCGGTGTAAATCGAAGCATGACCCGGGCCGGTTTCGGTGGGCACATAATTGTAATGTGCGTTTTTAAGCATGAAGCCCTGCTGCACCAGGCGGTTGAATCCGTTCGTTCCAAACTTCGATTCATACCGGTACAGGTATTCCTGCCGCATCTGATCTACTACAATACCCACCACCAGTTTGGGTTGGTCTTGTGCCAAAACTGCGTAACCCGGAAAAGAAATAAGGAGGCAAAGAACAAGGCGTTTCATAGCTATGATTTTTCTCAATAATACGCACAACTGCTTTTATTTTAAATTAAACTTTTGTGAAAGGTTAAGAGTTGTTTTAACATGAAATATCCATACACCGCGTGCATCCACAGGGATGATGATCAGACATGGATATTCCATATAACCATAAAATGAAAAATATTAAACATATGAAATTATGATACAAACTCCGGAAGCAGTTTCATCCGCTCAATTGGCATCACACACCAATCGCTCATACTCTTCTTCTTCCAAAGCCTGCCTGCGCACTAATTTGCCGAATGCATCATAATAGATCACCACGTAAATACCGGCTTCTTCCACCTGCTTTTCGGTAAAGTAAAATGGCACTTCACCGGTGCCGAGATTGATTACCTGATGAAAGGTAGCCGGAATGATTACGCCACGTGTGCTGCTGATTATTCCAAAAAAGTTTTCGCGCTGTATGCGCAGAATGCTTTCCGTATTGTTCTTTTTAATCCAGGTAAAGGACCGCACCTTATCGTGCACGATCTCTTTCGTCTTAAAATCAAGCAACAGCCACTGGCGGTTTTGCTTTACCCAGATCTCATCTCCCTGCCAGGGCACAATCTCATCGTATTCAAAAGGTGTAAGGGGCTTCATGTCCCAGCCTACAATACCATACTTGCCGTCACGAAAGGCCACCAGGCAGGTTGCGTTCAATGGCACAAGGTTACGTTCAAATTCCGGTTTGATTAGCTTATCCAGCTTAAAATCATATAACCCGAATTTTTTATTCTTCAGCAAGGATAGCTGACCTTCCGGGTTCAGAATGATGGTTTCCATCTCAACCGGCACCACTACTTTTCCCTGGCTGTTCACCAAACCTTTCCGGCTTGCCTTGCTTACCACAAAATGATCGCCTATTGACTCGACCAGCTCAAATTCGGTTACAAATTTTTGCCCGCCATCTGCCAGGTTAAAAACGGTGAGCTTCTTATTCCGGCTTTCGGTATAGAAAAACCGAACCGAATCGCGCGAAGCAATAAACCTGATCTTTGAATCCGGCTGCAATTCAATAGCATGTGTGGCCGAAAGAAACACCATCACCTGGCTACCCGTTTGCACAAATGCCAGGCGTTGCTCAAACCACACGCTATCCGCTTTTACAGAAGCCATCTTGCGCGAAGGCATGTGATACAATTGAACCTGTCCTTCCGAGCTCAACAGCAACCATTGCTGGTGATAGGAAACCTTATGCCACTCCTTTCCTTTCAGCTCACCCGGTAATCCATGCACCAATGTGCCGGTAGGTCGTGTTTCCAGCAAGGCAAACGGGGTTTGCACCAATGTATGCCGGTCGAGCGCCACGGTAAATTCAAGGTTGCTGTTGATGATCCCTTCCAGCGCGCCATTGCGCACCAGCAATAATCCTTTCGCTAATGCCACTACATCGTCAAACACGAATTGATCGCTCAGGGGCATTCCATCAGCCAGCGCGGCAACCTGCTGCGGTGTAACTAAGTTTTTTTTTCCAAGCCTTGTCAGTACCAGCACATCTTCTATTTCGCGGGCATCCGACAAACCGGGCACCGGCAATTGCCTTCCGGCAAGCGTAAACAAGTCAGCTTCGTTTTTACGATAGGCCACTACAAAGCTTCCACCGGCAATTTTAAAATCATCGTAGCAGCCCGAAACAATTTCAAGGCCCGACTTGTGAATCAGTCGCGTGCAATTTTTATGACTTACCTTCAAAAAACCGTAACCGATAGATGTTACTTCTGTTCCCGCACCTGCTAATTTTTTCCCGGTGCGGCTAAATATACCTTCTTTCAGATCCAGGATATCATCCCGGATGGCTTCGCATTTATAATCTTCTTCTACATCATCAAAACGGGGTGAAAGCACCTCAACACCCGATTGATCCATAAACCCGAACAACCCGTTTTTATAAATCGTAATCCAGCTTTGGCTATCCATAACAAGCACATTGCGAAGCGAATCGGTCAGAATTATTTCCGGGATTTTTTCTTCCCATTCCTTATACAGGTGAAATAATAAATCGCGCGCCTGTTGTGCATTCCGGGTTGCCGGGTATGCCGACAGGTACTGGAGAAAATTTTCAGGCTGACCTGCGGCTGTCATGATCTCAAAAATCTGTTGATGCACCTGCGCGGCATAGGGACTGGCGGGATGCTGTGCCACAAAGCCCCGGTAACTCTGCAACTTTTTATCGCGCGTCTTTTCTTCATACAACAGCTTCTCGTACCGGGTTTTTGCTTCATCGGCACGCAGCGAGCCCGGGTACTTTTGCAAATACTCCCGGAATGCCGTGTACGTATTTTCCTTCAGGGCATCCAGGTAGCTGACCTCATCGCGCAGCTCAGTTGCCTGTCGTGCCTGTTTTGCTTTGGGAAAGCGGGTGAGGTAAAGCATGTAAACTTCTTCCGTATTGACCTGCTTGGCTTCTTCAAACGCCAAGCTATCAATTTGCAGGCGAAGCGAAGCTAATACCATACTATCAACCGGAAACCGCTGCACACGATCGCGTTCGCGCGGTGAAAGCCTGTTAAAAGCAGACGTTGATTTTCTTAAATAATAGTCAGCAGAATCAACCTGGTAGCCGGGATTACCTTTTGCCAGAAACCATTGCGTAAGCACCACCTGGCTTTCCACATCGGCAGAATCTTTACGCAAAGATTTACGCAGCAACCGGTACGCTTTTTCCCATTTACCGGACTGAAGCCTGTTTTGCGCTACACGCGATTGGTTTAGCTGGGCATGCAAGGGCACTGCGTTGAATAGCACCAACGCACTCAACCACATTACCCAAACCTGTAACCTGAACTTCATACCGCAAAGTTAGCAGAGATGCAACAGCACCGGTAAGGCGTCTGCCGACTTATTAACCGGAGTTACGCAAAAACACTGATTGTCAGTTTGAGCCAGTCGAAAACTATTTAATTCAGAACCAAAAAAAGACTTCGACAAGCTCTGTCTGACATTCGAGATGGTGTTTTTGCGTAACTCCGGTTATAAACTTTCTAATCGGTTATGGTTTGAGCGGATCTTTTACAAATTCATCCTCTTTATAAGATGGAATTTCGGCCCGTACAATTTCCATTTCACCCAACAGGATTGCCTGCGGAACGATGTACGAGGTAAAGTTGCCTTCTGCTCCGAAACCCGGCAGGTTGTAGGCTGCATCTGCCCCGGTGGCAGAAATCTTCCTGAGGTTTCGCAAAGAAAGCGAGCCGAACCGCGCCTGGCGCTGAAATTCTTCTGCGCCTGTTTCGAGGTTAACCTTGTATACGTTGAACATGCCTATGCGACCAAAATTTTCGTTTCGGATGATCAGCGCATAGTCAAGTCCTTCTTCTTTGGCCTGCGCCATCAATTTCTGCCTGAGCTGGGCCGGGCTGTACTGCTCGCTCACAGCAACCCGGATTACACCCGGGCCATCGCGGTGGCCATTGGCTGTTTGCGATGCTGACGTAAGGCTCCTGTCGTTGAGCATATCCTTCAGCACGCCTTTGTCAATCAGCGTAAGCTCATCGGGTGGCACTACGCCTTCCGAATCCGCTTCGAACGCCCCAAGCAATTTTACTCCCTGGTATTCTTTGGTTCGCGCCAATGCCTTTACGGTTAACGCGGTTGACGCAATATTCTTCCCGATTCTCGATTCCATTGAATTACGGGTATCGTTTCTGAAGCCGGTCAGGCCCGGGATGTTATTGTCAAACAACAGGCGTTCGCGCCCCATAAAAAACAGGCCCGACATTAAATCAGCCACCGAATTACCTTCCACCAAAACGGGGCCTGTGTATTCATCGTCAAACTTTGCCGTCTTCTTCCTTTCATCCAGCTTTTTTAAACGGGAGTCTATCTCCGCCTCAAGCCGGGCCAGGGTGGGCAACTCACCGGGATGTGCGGCAGCCCATACGGCCTGGTCAAATACCAGCTCTCCCGCATCATCGCGACCGATAATTGCCAGTTGCAATATGGCGCGTTGAACCGGAAGCTTTAACGATGTGCCTTCACTGCTCTCAAAATATTCATACCCTTTTGCATAGCTGAGCGAAAGGTTGGATGCCGGATAGCCGGACTTCACAAATCGTTGCGTAAGCTGGCGCATGTTATCTTCCCACTTCGTTTTATCAAAAGCCGGAAACTCCTCGTTAAGCTGCAGCTTTACAGCGGGGACTTTAGCAAATACACGATGCGGAATTTCTTCCAGCGGTTTTTTTTGCTCTTTCCAGGTTTCCACATTTTTGGCATGCTGACGCGCAGCGTTTTTATACACATTATCAATCGAAACCCACAACGCCCTGCGCACACCCAGGTAGTCATCATCGAGGGGCACCTGTATGTCGTTCATTTCGGGCGAGGAGAATAAATTATTGTCTAAGCTCTCATCATTTAATTCATAAGTACCCACCAACACCCGGTTACCCTTTACGCGGTTTTTGATCTCGTTGGAGCTAACCACACCGCCCAGCGCAGCCGAAATGGAATACATGGTAAGGTCGTTGATAGAGCAGCTTACATAGCAGGGTTTCTGCAGGGTATCTAACTGCAACTCTTTCATGCTTCGCTCAATTTCGTCCTGCATGGCTTTCTGAATTACATTGGGCTGAGCAAAGCCTTGCCGGGTTAGTGCAATAAATGTTATAAAAAAGAAGATGCGCATCTTCATATCAGTATTCGTTAACAGTTGGAGTTTTCAAAACAGTAGATTCAATATCGGTTTGCGGTTTCTTCTGGGTTTCAATTCTCCGCACAAACAACGAAGGTGAAATAGCCGTAACCGGAACGCTGCCCGACTCCGCTCCGCAGAAGCCTGTGAAGATAGCTGCCTGCTTATCGGCTGCTGTTATCTCGGCAAACATAGCCAGCGGGGTTCCGATCAGGTCAACACCGCGCACCAGTTCATCGGGTCGGCCATCCGTGTAAACGCGGTATACTTCGGTAGGAAAAATATTAAACGCATTCGGGTTAAACCGGTCGGTGGTGGTAAAGCCGCCCACCACATCTTTAAAATAATAGCCATACGATTTACCTTGCTTCTTAGCTTCCTGTACCAGCATCTTTCTCAGATCCTGAAACGTAACGGATTTAGTGGCCTCCACAACCAGGTTGGATTGCCGAGATACCGGGTTGCTGCTGGCATCGGCCCGGCCATGGCCATTCGATACTTTTACAGATTCAAGCGGGGTGCGCGACATCAGGAATGTTTTCAGGATACCATTATCCACCACCACCACGCGCTGTCCTTTTACGCCTTCATCATCATATTTATAAAAACCGTTGAGTGGCTTACCCTGAAATTCTTTTAATGAAGGATCGAAGATCACGCTCAGGTTTTTGTTTAAAACCGGTTGCCCGATTTTCTCCTTGAATGTCTGGCTGTCCATATCGTTGCGTAAGCGTTCACCCTCCACGCGATGCCCGAAAATTTCATGAAAGAAAACACCCGCTACCTGTGCATCTAATATGGCAGGCCCGGTATAAGGCTCGGCTAAGGGCGCGTCTTTTAGCCTGGTTAGAATAGTTATCAGCTTATCAACCTCGCGCAATACTACCTCATCGCCAGGTAACCCTTCCGGGCTAAATGCAAAGAACGATTTATGCAGCGGCACAATGTCGCCATCTTTTGCCCGAATGTTTCCATTGATCATCAGGTACACATACCGTTGATTTTGCACCACGCTGGTACCTTCTGACGAAACGAAATATTTTCGTTCACTCACCAACTGCAGGCTCACATCGCCCGAAACCATGTCGGCATTTTTCTGAAAAGGAGCTGAATACCTGCGTATTTTTTCCTGCCATTCATCAGCGTTAAACCAATTGGCCGGCAGGGGGGCTTCGTAATACTGCTCGGCAGTGGCTTTCGAAAAATCAGCATATTTAGCTTTTGCACCGGCCGGGCTATTCTTTAAAGACTTCAGCTTTTCGCGCGCCTGCTTATAGCTGTTTTGGGTTACGCGCCAAACGGAATACCGAATGGCTTCACGCGAATCATCCAAAGAAATCTGTATGGATCGGCCACCCGGACCGGCATCGTCATAGCCCCACCGGGTTTCTTCACCCGGGTGTGTGTTGTCGAACTGGTAATCTCCTACCCGCACGGTTGTAAATAAAAACCGGTTGCGGTTGCTGTACGACTGTACCAAGCTTCCGAATGACGATTCCATTTGTGTGTAGCTCACATCATTAACCCGGTACGCCAGGTAATAAGGCGGAGCTTCAACTTTTGCAAACTCTTTTACTTCGCGGCCAAGCTCTTCCTTTAAAACATCCAGCAGCACATCCTGCGCAGGCAGGCAGGTTGAACCTGCCAGCGCTAAAATCAAGAAAATGTATTTCATTAAGCTCAAATTACAAGTAATCAATATTGGTGAAAGGCTTCTGAAACAAATCGCAGCACATCAGGCAATGCGGTGCGCCAGTATGTCCAGGTGTGGCCTCCATCGCGCACGCGAAACTCGTGCGGAATTTCTTTTTTCTTCATGGCTATATGGATCAGGGAGTTGCCCTCGTAAAGAAAATCATCATCACCACAATCAATATACCACCGCACAGCTTTTTTCTGGTCGTCTTTAATGTCGTTTACGAGATTGATGGCATTATGTTTTTTGAAATAGGTTTCCAGCTCGGCATCGGTAGCCTTCGTATTGGTACGGCCAAGAAAGCTTTTAAGTTCATCGATGGTGAGTGGCCCTACATAAGCGCTTAACGGACAAGCGGATGAAAACATTTCGGGACGGTGCAGCGCATACATAAATGAACCTCCGCCACCCATGGAAAGGCCTGCCACGGCCCGGTACCGCTTTTCACTTTTTACCCGGTAGGTCTTTTCGATGTACGGAATAAATTCTTCAAAAAAGAAATCTTCGTAGCGCCAATCATTTTTAATGCTGTTGAAATAACCCATCTGCCCGGTCTTCGCATCGGGCATTACAATAATCATAGGCGTGGCCGTGCCATTGGCAATTGCTTTATCTGCAATGTGCAGCACTTCACCAAACTGTACCCAGCCGGTTTGATCATCACCGGCACCGTGCAACAGATACAAAACCGGGTAGCTTCTTTTTGAGGTTTCATAATCGGGAGGCAGGTAAACGGCATACTTGCGGCTGCCACCCAGAATTTTGCTGGGTAGCGATTCGCTGTCTAACACTTTTCCGGGTTGGGCAAAGGCTACGTTTGAAATAAGAATCAGCAGCAGGTAAAAAGCAGGTTGGTTCATGTGTGTAAGTTTATACAAATTGCCTGTTGGCATTGATGTGAATAACGAAAATCTCAAATAATATGCTGCGGAACAAATAGTATTATTTTTAAGGCCGGATGGCTCAACCGGTTTTTTTTCTTGTTATTTTGGAAGGATATGGAAACAGGTAACAAACCGGGCTTGGAAATCCGCAGCGAAGAAGTGCAGGAAATTATTGGCCAGATACCCGGTGGACTGATCCGCTGGGGCATTACGGTAATTTTCATTGTTATGCTGACCATGCTGGGCGTTACGTGGTTCATTAAATACCCTGACCTGCTTACCGCACCTGTTGTAATTACCTCCACACCGGCACCGGTAAACCTGGTGGCCCGAACAGGCGGGCGCATCCACCTGTTAAAGCAGGATAATGCCTCTTGCCATGCCGGAGATATTATTGCTGTTGTTCAATCCAATACCAACCTGCAAGCCGTTTTGGAGTTAGAGCAGCAGGCGGTAAACGACTTACCAATTTTGCCCGGTGGTTCTGTAGGTGATCTGCAACCCTACCTCTCGGCATTTACACAAGCCCGGGTTAATCTTACCGTGTTTAACGAAACAGCCTCATTTGACAAGCAAATTGAACAGCTAAACCGGCAACTCATCACTTACCAGAAGCTGAACCGGTCGCTTACGGCACAGCAACAATTAGCCAAGCAGGAATTGCAATTAGCCTTACAGAAATTTAAAACCGATTCAATCCTGTTTGAACAGAAAGTAACTGCCGCTTTGGATTATAACAATGCCAAAACTGCATGGCTGCAACAGCAACGCAATGTGCGTACACTGGAAACCGGCCTGATCAACAACGAGCTGCAAGCCGGCCAGTTACAGCAGCAGGTTACCAACCTTGAGCTGCAAAAAGAAGAGCAGGCTCAAAAACTGAAATTAAGTGTTGCCAATGCGCGGCAGGAATTGCTCAGCCAGGTTGCAAGGTGGAAGGAAACGTACTTGCTTACCGCACCGGTTACCGGCCATGTGGCCTACCTCGGTTTTTTAGAAAACGATTTGTACGTGGAAGTTGGAAAGTCTTTATTCTCTGTTATACCTGACCAGGGGGTTCTAATTGCCCGTGCTGAACTTCCCATACAGGGCTCCGGTAAAGTAAAAGCAGGCCAGCAGGTAAATATCCGGTTGCAGAATTATCCTTACGAGCAGTTTGGGCTGCTGCGGGGCACGGTTCAATCCGTTTCTGAAATTCCCAGCGAAGCGAAATACTTTGTAAGCATTGCGCTCACGCCCGATCTCATTACCTCGCAAAAGAAAGCGATACCTTTTAAGCAGCAGCTAACAGGCACTACGGAAATCATAACGGAAGACCTGAGGTTGTTAGAAAGATTTTTTTATGAGTTCAGGAGATTAGTTCGGGCTCGGTAATTTTTTCAGCCAGCCTGCGAAGCTGGAACTTCAGGTCATTCACTGAAAACTCTTCTGGCAGCATTCTCCCGTTTATAATTAGTGAGGGTGTTTTTTGTATGGCCACCTTAGCACACCATTGCTCATGCTCCTTTAAAATATGGGTTACCGTAGGGTTTTCTTGTTCGCGATTTGGCTCATAACGTTTCTTCCAGCCTTCCAAATTACTATTGGATTGATACCATGCCGTTAAAGCTCTTAATGCGCTTTCGCTGGATTCTGTTTGCTGAATGGCAAATACAGTTTCCAGCACCTGATAAGCAGAAGTGCCTTTCTTCCCTGAGTTTACTGTAAACCGGTAAATGATGTTTACTTTTTCATCCAACGATATTTTCAAATTATCCAATACTGCATGAGTGTACGCACAGGGGCCGCACTGCGGATTACCGACTACCGTAAGCTGCACAGGCGCATCGGGTGAACCGGTTTGTAATTCATGCGTAAATAAACCCGTTTCAATATGAGGTTGATCCTGTAACGTATTCTGAAATATTCTTTCGCTCTGCAAGAACCTGTTTAGGTTGCGTTGAAGCGAGGGTAGCTTAAAGGAATCGATGAACCGTTTACGTACGCTCAGCCAGAAAATAAGGGGTAATGAAAACCCTACAAACAGAACTGAAAATGATTTTATGTTAATTACAAGTTCAGGAATTGATAACAAATAAACACCCGCCTCTAACCAAAGCACAGCCGTTACCATAAGGCAAAGTGGGCACCATTTTTTAATAACCGCACCCTGGTAATATACAGTAAAAAAACTTAATCCTGTTGCCAGCATTGAAAGTGCAAAAAGAAAAGGCGCGACCGAAACGGACGAAAAAACACCAAACACAATAGATAGCACGCTTCCTGCAAAGTACCAGAAGCACAATTCCGAAAGATGGATAACCCCGAACAGTTTTGAAGCAGGCGAATTGATCACTGCATCGCAATCACTTTTAGCTCCCATCTTACAAAAAGAGTTTATGGTAACGCTACTTAATCCAAACTGCTTCTTAAAAAGCAGAAAAGACAACACCGCCCCAACGCTGTTTAAAAGATAAATGGCCATACCAGACCACATGATAAAGAAAAGAGGCAAAGCCCATAAAATGGATAAAAGTAATACTGACACATACAGGCTTACCTGTTCAAATATCTCTTGTTTGTGCTTTTGCTTGTAATCTTGCTCGCCAGATTTATCGCTCGTTTCAACTAATAACACAACCCCAGTCCATTTTTTATCGAATTCTTCTATAGTTTCCGAAATAGCTCCTATATATGGGTAGGCATAATAAAGTAAGTTAGCTTCTATCTTTTGAAGTACAACAAAAGTTCCGCCATTTGTATTTAGATGTGCAATAGCCGGATAGGGTATTTCTAATAATTGTTCCTTTTGAAGCTTAACCGCTAAATTATCTACGCTCCATTCATTCAGTTGATCTGAAAGCAAAAGCAAACTCGAACTTGCATTTTGGTTATTATTATCACGAGTGTCCTTTGACACATTAATATGAAATGACTTTGATATAATATCAAGTAAAGTTTCTCTCAAGGGTTAAAATATTGGTTTGAAATGCACGAAAAAAGATAAAGGATGGAAGTGTAAGACTTCTATTTTATTGAAAATAAACAAGTCATGCAATACAGATTAACCCGGATTAACAGGATTACAAGTACATCCTGTAGCAGGCATATTGCAGCAATCTTGATAAACATCAACCATACAATTATAGTGGCCACTTGTACCCGGTACATAGCCTCCAGCAGTACACGCATAAGGTGCTGCTTGATGACACGCGCAACCGCTACCACCTTTTATCATTGTTAGTTCACCTCTTTTCAATTCAAAACTCTTAAATGATTGGATTAAATTTTTCATTTGTCTTTTTGGATTAAGTTAAATAATAAAGTATTAGAAATAATATTCGTTGACCCCTTTGGGTAATCATAGACTTGCATAGGTATATTCTTATTGAAGAAGATCGCTTTTTTAACAAATCTGGATTCAATACTCTTCCCTCGATAAGTAATCTCTTCAAACGGAACTAACAAGCCATCAATTTCTCTGTAATCATTCAATGAAGTTACCGGATCTCCGGGCTCGCCACGCGAGTAACCTTCAAGGTAGTATGTGCTTGCATTAATGTATTTATAATATCGGCTGCCATCAACATAAAGTGCAAGTTGATAACACAATGCTTTTTTATCTCCTGCGATAAACTCAACCGTTCCATCAAGCTTAATCGAATCTGCATTTAACATGAAAGTTGGCTCACTTAATCGTGCATATTTTGCATAAACAGGCGCATAAAAATCAAATGATTCTGGTGGATCACCTTTAACCTGACGCCAGTATTTATCCCCATTGAAACATGTAGTTGAAGAATCTCCGTTGTTTGAATAAGATATCCAGCGATCATATACCTGGCCATTATGAATTGAGGCTATCTTAATAACACTTTCACCTTTAGGGTACTGGGTCATTGATAGAACAACACTTTGCAAGGCTCTCCACTTTTCCATACCACCAGCCGTCATTAGATAATGACTCAAAATCACTTGAGTCGAATCTTGAGCCAAAATCTGACTTTTCGCTAAGGCATCACACCATAAAACAGGCATAAACATGAAACAGCTAAGACAAATGCTTCTTACCATATGGATTGGAGGTTTTATGAAATAGAAGTATTGAAACTTTCTCACAAATTAATTTGGTCATTCGCTTTTCAGTATCCGCGGCTGGGATTCAAGACCCCTGTCTACAAACCTGCAAAATCCCATTCTAATGAGATTGGAATGACCATTTTTTATAAAAATATTTCCAGCCTTTAATCTTGCTCATGGCACCCTGTCCTCCGTTCAAGTTGGTATCTTCACCAGCTTGCAATCTGCCAAGACCGCATAATCATATTAGGCACCGAAATCATGTTCATTCATTCAACAATTTCACCAATACTTCCTTAAGGCGTGGGTCAGACGGGCGTGGTGCATCAGGTGAGAAAATTGAGTTTCATTTTGAATTCGCTATAAATTCTTTTTCCATAGAATCTTTTGTCCACTCTATAAACAGCAATCCCGTATCACCGGAAATCGGGTGCTTCTTTAACATGTTATAATTTTCCCAAAAGTCTGGGTTATAAACATATCTTCCGGCAAATGGCATCGGCTCTCTTGGTTCAATATGAATACCATGAGTTCTTATATCATTTCTTTCTATAAACAATTCTGATATGTTATAGGTGAATGTCTTTCCTACTCCGGGAATCAGGTTAGGAGCAATCTGATAAGTACGAATGTATGTAGGATAATAAGCATCATCTCGTCTTGCTAATTTTAACTCAATCTCATCTATAACTTCGTCATCTGTAAACAACGTTCGTTTATATTCTTTTATTGATTTATTTTGGGCATTTATTCTAAGAAAACCGTTCTCAGAAAAAGTTCCGGCACTCTTTTCAAAATAAACTTCAACATAGTTATTGGAGTCATGGCGTACGTGCCTTACAATGAAAAAATTTGTGTCTTTAACAAAATCACGTGAAGAACTCAACACAGTACCATGTTTTCGAATCAAGCGTACATGACTGGATTCATACGCCCGATAGACCGGGTTAAATGATATAAAAGGATTCTTGATACGTACAGGCATAACAAGGGAACTATCACGGGACATACTTACCCTTAACTGATCAACAACTATGGCAACTGGTTTTTTAGATGAATAACCAGGATCGTCTATCCGGATTGATGCCTCCATTAAACCAACAGCAAATCCTTTATTCGTAGAAATAACTCTTAAAAAAGCACTTAATTGGTGGGAAGATGTAGGAACTTTGCTGGATAAATCTTCAATTGCATTTTCTACAACGTTAACAATACCTGCATCTTCAATTTCTGCGATATGCTGCCTTTCATATGCCGCCCTTTTCGATAACTTAAGATAAATCAAGCTATCAGATGGGGTAACCGTTAAAAGAGTATCAGCATAATTTGCCGAATAAAACAACAGCTCGCAGTTTGTGTTTCTTTTTTCAAAATAAATAGCAAACACACCTTCCCTGTCGGAAAAAGTGTGTTTGAATTGCGACCTGTAAGAAAAGATATAAACTCCTTCTATTGGCTCTCCATCTTCATTTACTATCTTTCCTTTCAGCTGTCCATTAACCTGACTAAAGATTATTTGGAACATCAAAAGGATGACGGTCATTTTCATATTCTCACAATCGATTGTGATTTAGATTTTGTCCATTAATAGATAAGCCATCCTGTATCACAACTACCATCCATAGGAATGCTCTGTGCAGCGGCAGCATTCCAGAGTTGAGCCCCAGAGTAAACCGAACAGCCCCCTGCTGCCCAACCATAGCTCCACCCTTGCATTGCTCCGCTATCAAGTTGATTACATGAACGGATTGCATAAGCAGTTGAGCAATAAGACAAATCGCTTGCTCCATAAATCCTGGTTTGTTCAGTTGAACTTAGTTCAAATTCTTTAAAATTAATAAGCCTGTTTCTCATAATTTTCAGAAAAAAAGATTACCTACTCTTTCGCTTTTCGGTATCCGCGGCAGGGGTTCAAGACCCCGCTCTACAAACCTGCAAAATCCCATTCTAATGAGATTGGAATGACCATTTTTTATAAAAATATTTCCAGCCTTTAATCTTGCTCATGGCACCCTGTCCTCCGCTCAAGTTGGTATCTTCACCAGCTTGCAACCTGCCAAGACCGCATAATCATATTAGGCACCGAAATCATGTTCATTCATTCAACAATTTCACCAATACTTCCTTAAGGCGTGGGTCAGACGGGCGCGGTGCATCAGGTGAAAATATATTTCCCCTCTTATCAACAATAATATATTTCGGAATAGCCTGTAAAGCAAACAGGGTTTTGAGCTGTGAATTACCTTGAAACAGAAAATGTTGGTCTGTACTTGATCTCTGTTTATTTACTGCTCTTACCCATGCATCTTTCTTTTGATCTACAGATACATACAGAAATATAATATTCTTAGCATTTAATGAATCACGTAATCTATCTGAATGGGGCATTTCTTGAATGCATGGTTTGCACCAACTGGCCCAAAAATCAATATAGATAATTTTATCTTTGTATGAATTTAAAATCTCTTTCCATGTTACATCAGTATCTCTGTAGGTACTTAATTTTTCTTCTGACAATGCGATCATATCATTTGTCAGCTCACTGGGTATTAAACGAATCAAGTACTTTTTATAGTCCGATTCAGGATATTCACTCAAAAATACTTCTGCATTATGCTGAAAATCAGGTAATCCTTTGCCGGTATATTTTTTAAGAATAAGAAACATTAAAAACTCTCTGGACTTACCGGAAAAATGATTTTTTGCGTTCCTAAACATAGAAACAAATTCTTCTTTTGTGTTTAGTGAATTTCTGGACAGGTATTTACAGTAGTTCCAAAGTACTAATTGATATGATTGAGAATGTATCTGAGAATCATCGAACGCGCCTTCAATTTCCTTTTTGAGAATAGTATGATACTCAGGCGGAAGGTTTTCAAAATCATATCCAGCCGAATCCTGACCTGCATAAACAGGAAAAAGCAGGCTTGTAACATACTTTTGGTGAATGAGTTTTTCTATTGCGATTTTAAATTCGTCAGAAACAGTCTGTTTCTTTTGATACTCTAAAATAAATCGCCTTCTGTTTAAGTACGTAGTGTTAATACGTTCAACTATATACATTACATCCAGCCGATTGCTAATGGTGAGCCCCAAATTTTCAGGTATAACAAAGCCATGTGCCTGTTCCATCTCGTTGAGAATTGCCAGATCGCCAACCCCATGATTGTTACTTCGAAAAACAAAACCATGTTCCCCATTATATGCACGACAAGTATCACCTGGATAGAGTAAGACCGGATAACCATTCATAATACCACCATTAGTGAATACAACCACTAAAGGCGCATCAGTAGTAATGACATAGCGGTTTAAATATTTACCTGCTAAATCCTTTTGCCTTACCATTAATGAATTCTTGACATCATTAAATCTATCACTATAGAAAAAACCAAAAGCTTTAAAATCACTTTCATTGTCTATAACGATCGTGGATGAATTCGCAGAGCAAAAAAAACTACAGGATGAAATAAGGGATATTATTAAGTACAAAATTCGCATAACTATAAACTCTGGTCTTGATTAACGTATCTAATTTGAGGTTTCAATAGTGAGATTGTATTACGGTTACATAAGTATTTTAAAATTTAAAAAGAACATCTCAATCACCACTTGCTTGTTGTTAAGTGAAAATATAAGCATCGTAGGTGATTGAGATGTCCAATCATAAATTCATTGAGTAAATATCATGCTGTACATACAACTTCACAAGAAGTTGCACCCATGCCACCCATGTAAGAATTACAAAGAGTAGAACCATAATTACTGCAATCTTCAGTAGTACTTCCTGAACATTGACCAATGTTCACAAAACCAGATCCATCAGGAAACCCTACATTTACCGAACACCAGATTTCCATCCCACCTTTGATGTTTTTGAGTTTTTCATCTTCAATTTTAAATTGAACGAAGTTAGCAATTTTCATAAAATTAGATTTACAAAGTAAGTTACCTACTCATTCGCTTTTCGGTATCCGCGGCATGGGTTCAAGCCCCCTGCCCTACAAACCTGCAAAACCCCATTCTAATGAGATTGGAATGAGTCTTTTTTCAAAAATATTTTCCCCGCCTTTAACCTGACCCATCACATCTTTGTCTATTTCATACCCAAAAACCAGCCGGCAGGGCCGGGTATAATAATACGTTTGGCTAAGTAGGTCGTACCGGATAGGCCCGCCCCTTTCCTTCAACTGGGCCAGGTTGACCATCAGCATACTTTTGCTGATACCCAGCTTTTCAGAAAACGTATCGGGTGTTCCGGTTGCCCTGCGACAAATCAGGTCGTGCATCCGTTCAAGCCGTTCAAAATCTATCAAGCTCATAAGCTTATCAATTTAAAATTTGAGGTTCAAAATTCAAATCACATCATCTTCATCAATTACCAAGCTCTAACTGGTTTTTCACCAACTCAAAATATCGGCCTTTGGCCGCAGTTAATTCTTCGTGTGTACCTATTTCTGTAATTTTCCCTTTTTCCAGCACCACAATCTGGTGGGCATTTTTTACCGTGCTCAGCCGGTGGGCAATTACCAGAACAGTTTTACTTTTAAAGAACTGATCCATGTTTTCCATAATCACCTTCTCGTTGTTGGCATCCAACGCGCTGGTGGCTTCATCAAAAAAGAGATACTCAGGGTCTTTATAAACCGCGCGGGCAATCAGCAGCCGTTGCTTCTGGCCCTGGCTTAAGCCAATACCGTTGGCACCCACTTTGGTGTTGTAGCGGAGCGGTAAGGATTCAATATGCTCTTTAATGTTGGCCACGGTAACGGCATGGAGCAGCTTTTTGTAATCCACTTCTTCATCGCCCAGCGCAATGTTGCGGGCAATAGTATCGGAAAAAATAAAGCCATCCTGCATAACCGTGCCGCAGCACTGCCGCCAGGTGGAAGCATGTATATTCTCTAACGGAACGCCCCCCAACTCAATCTTACCCGCTTGCGGTTTGTAAAATTTCAGCAACAACTTCATTAACGTGGTTTTACCACTGCCACTCGCGCCTACTATGGCCGTTACTTTCCCTTCCGGGATAACCAGATCAATTTCATCTAAAACTTTAGGAGAGTTTGGGCCTTCGTATTGGAAGGAAAGATTCTTTACAATAATCGAAGCTTTAAAGTCCCTCTCCCCCACATTCGCTAAAGCTACGGTGGACAAGTCCGGAGAGGGGCCAGGGGTGAGGTTTTCTTCGTTTTCTACGGAGTGTATTTCTCCAATTCGTTCCAAACTAATTTTCGCATCCTGAAAATCGCGTGTAAACCCGATAAACTCATTGACAGGCGCATTAAGCTGGCCAATGATGTATTGCACAGCCAGCATCATGCCCAACGTCATGTCGCCACTCATTACGGCTAACGCAGCCATCACCGTAATAATCATGTTCTTGGATTCGTTCAGGAACAAGCTTCCGGCATCCTGGAATTGCTGCAACCGGGTGGACTGCACATTGATGTGAAACAGCTTAGCCTGTATGCGCTCCCATTCCCACCGCTTTTGCGTTTCGCAGTTGTTCATCTTGATCTCGCTCATGCCCTGTACAGTTTGTATCAGGTTGCTTTGGTTATCGGCCATCTGCTGAAAGCGCTTGTAGTCCAGCTCGGCACGTTTCTTTAAAAACACCAGCACATACAACACGTAGAGCGCACTCATGCCAAAGAACACGAGGAAGACGGGCACATGATAAATTGCCAGCACCACGCCAAAGATGACGAGGTTAAAAAGTGAAAACAGGATATTGAGCGATGACGTGCTAAGGAAACGCTCGATGCGCGTATGGTCTTCAATCCTGCGAAGAATATCGCCAATCATTTTCCCCTCAAAAAAAGGCATCGGAAGCTTGAAGAGCTTGATCAGAAAATCGGAAATGATCGCGATATTAATCCGTGTGCTCAGGTACAATAAAATCCACCTGCGGATGAAATCAACTGAAAGCCTGCTTAAAAACAACACAAACTGCCCGGCCAGCACTAAGTAAATGAATTGAATGTTTTGGGTGTTGATGCCTACATCTACAATAGACTGGGTTAAGAAAGGCAAAGCTAACTGAATGATGCTCCCGGCAAGCAGGCCCAGGATCAACTGGACAATAAACCTCCGGTGCTGCACCAGGTAGCCCAGCAGGTAGGTTAAGCTTTTACGTTTATTCTTAGCTGCTTCCGGCTCGCGTTCATAAAATTCAGGAGTAGGTTCCAACAACAAGGCTACTCCGTTTTCGTGCCCGTTTTCTTTGGCTGACAGCCACCCTTTCTTAAATTCTTCATGGGTATAACTCACCAGCCCTGCCGCAGGGTCGGCCACAAAAACCTGCCTGTTGGTGATTTTGTAAATGACTACAAAATGGCGCTGGTGCCAGTGCGCCACACAGGGCAGCACGGCATCTTTTTGCAATTTGTCAAAAGGTATTTTTACACCCAGTGTACGAAAGCCGATTGCCTCAGCCGCATCGCTGATGCCTAACAGCGAAACACCTTCGCGGGTAATGAAGGATTTGTTCCTTAGCTCATGCAGGGGATAATGGCGACCATAGTGCTTGGCCACCATGCGCAGGCACGTAGGGCCGCAGTCCATCTGGTCGAGCTGCTTAAATGCGGGGAAAGCCATGCGCCAAACATACATTTTCAAGCATATTCAGCACTACGGGTTTTTTCACGTATTAAATACGTGAAAAAACCCGTTGACTTTGTGAGAAAAAATGAGCATTGATTTCCACAAAACAGGAGATAATTACATTTTTAGGACAATTGTTACACAAAAGTGTCCGTATCCAACCGCTATTTTTTTCACATGGCCTTCCTGGGCACAGCCTACCGGGGCTGGCAACGGCAATCCAATGCGGGCAGCATCCAGCAAGTGATTGAATCCGCGCTAAGCGAAATCCTGAAAGAGCCTGTTACCATTATGGGCTGCGGCCGCACCGATGCGCAGGTGCATGCCAGCCAGTTTTATTTTCATGCAGACATAAACGCACGATGGGATTTTGATTTGCTGTTCCGGCTAAATAAAGCGCTGCCGGCTGACCTGGCCGTTTACGAGATATTACCCATGCAGGGGTATCAGCACGCACGGTTTGATGCCATGCTGCGGCAATACGATTATTTTATTCACACCTGTAAAGACCCGTTCCTGAACCCGGTGAGCACGCTAATTGAAAATAATAGCTGGAAGCTGGATAAGATGAAGCAAGCCGTTGCGCTGCTCACGCGCTACAATGATTACCGGGCTTTTTGCAAGACACCCGATGACTACGAACATACCCGGTGCAATGTATCATCGGCTGGTTTATTTATTAATGAGCGCGGTAATCGCCTGCGCTTTCAGATTTCAGCCGACCGGTTTTTGGGCAGGATGGTGCGCCTGCTGGCGGGCAAGCTGATTAAGATAGGCTCAGGTTCGCTAAGTGTGGATGAGTTTGAAAGTTACTTCGTTGAAAAAGCCACGCCTGAAGTTTGGGATCCTGCCTATCCGCAGGGTTTGTTTTTAAGTAAAGTGAATTACCCCTACCTGCAACAACCAGCATGCACAGACTTTGATGCCATTCATTTTACAGAGGGCTGGCAGAAAATTTAATAAAAGGCGTCAAGACCCCGAAGGTTCGGAGATCAGACGCCTCTTCCACCAAGCTTATGCGGTTCTTACCTTTTTATAGAAGTAGTACGATGCTGCCAGTAACAAAAGAAAAATAACCGGGGCAATCCAGGGAGTTTGTGTCGCGATGTGTGTCCACACAGCGCCAATAAACGTAAATCCAAAACCGGCATACGTCCACTCTTTTATATTGGCAGGCACTGGCGCCAGCAGCGCAACTGCACCCAACAGCTTGGCTACGCCCAGCAGCACCATAAAGTAAACCGGGAACCCGATCTGCACAAAATTGGCTCTTGCCTCTTCTGCCGTAAAGTACATGATACCGCTCATGATCATGCCGGCAGCTACCAGCCCGGTTACTACCCAGTAAATAATTTTGTTCCGTTTCATCTGTTAATAATTTTTTGTTTAAGGTCATCCCGCATATGCGGGAGAATGGCCAAGCCTATTATTCCCGCAAATGTGAGGCACAAAACTGGCGTGCAGTTAGTTTACAATTACTATGGGTTTCCTTTCAGAAACCGGTTTCCTCAAGGAAACTAATAGCGCCTGGCTTCTGTTTATTCAGGAAATTTGAAGCCAGATGAATGATGTACTATCACCTGTCCGGGAAATAGCCCCGGCCGGCCATACTGAATCCGACTGCCGGGAACAAAACCACAAGATACTCGCGGCCCGCGATGTGATGGAGATTCTGAGCGGTAAATGGAAAATCCAGATTATAGCCGCGCTGATGTTTAAAGGCAACATGCGTTTTATGGACTTATTGCGCACCGTAGATGGGATCGGTGCAAAAATGCTATCAAAAGAATTACAAGACCTTGAAGCCAACCGGCTGATTACACGCACCGTGCTTCCTACCAAGCCCATTACAGTTGATTATGCCATTACCCCTTACGGAAAAACATTACGCAGCGTAATTAACACTATTGTAAACTGGGGAATCAATCACCGCAAAACCATTATGCGCGGGGGAGATTAATGAGTAATATCCACCGGCACCAGGTCGATAGCGCGTTTCTTCAAAATTCCTACCTCGCGGAAGCGATACCCTGCCAGTATTTTGAACACCGAGCTGTTGCTGGTAAAACGGATGTCATCAAAACGAATATCACGCGACTGGGTGATGTAGCTCATACCGGCAAAAAACCGTTGGCTGTTATAGCCCAGCGCCATTCTTATATCAGCGTATGTATTGATGGTAATATCATATCGCTCAGGCGCACCGGCAGGTTTGTAATACACCCAATGATGAGCCGGCCCCATAGCCAGAGATGTGTTCAGGAAAAATGACCGATAGACCAGGCTAAACGTGTAACCGGGCGCGAGGCTAAAAGTGGTATAACGCATCTCATCAAACGAGCCTCCGTCCGGAAAAAAATCGCGGTAACGCGAGCCTAAAATACTGGAGTCGGATCGTAAACGAAGATTATTCAATGTGCCTGTAACTACAAATGAGCCCCCGCTTTTTAGCTGGCGCTCGGAATAATTGTAAGCTGAACGCAATGAAAATTTTTCATGGTTGATGATGTAAATTCCATTTATCCCGGTATTCACCATTTCAATATCAGGCCGCCTGGCATACTCCTCATCGGTAGTAACCAGCTTGTTCGGATCGGCCACATAAAAGCCTTTGTAGTTTTGATTATATACATCTCCGCCCCAGTTCTTACCCAAAAAGTTAGCCTGAAGATCGCGCACATCCGATTCGCCATAGGTAATACGGCTCTTTTCATTTAAGGGGATAGCTGTAGTTACTTCTACGGCAACTTCAAACAGGTAAAATCCCATACCCACACCAAATGAGTTATTCGGGCGGTAGTTCAGCACTTTAGCACGATCGTTTTTCGGGCTGATGTCGAAAAATAAATTGCGTTGCTTAACCACGGGCCAAAGGAAAAACTTATCGGGAAAGCGCTGCACATACCTGCTGCGAAGCGAGTCTTCTTTGTCTCCTGCCAAAAGGCTTGCGGGAAACAGGCCCAGAAGAACAACAAGAGCGGCCTTCATGCCTTTATAAAATGTACTCGCTCAGGTCTTTGTTCTTAACTAAGCTGCTCAGCTTTTCCTGCACGAGCTTACGGGTGATAACCAAATGGGTACCGGCCGCAATCTTATCGGGCACATCAAACAAAAACTCGTTCAGCAGCTTGCTCATTACCGTGTGCAGCCTCCGCGCACCAATATTTTCCACCTCGGCATTAATTTCAAAAGCTGTTTTGGCTATTTCATCCACAGCCTCATCATCAAACGCTATGGTAACACCTTCCGCTTCAAATAAAGCCTGGTACTGCTTAGTCAGGGCGTTCTTAGGCTCTTTCAAAATGCGCACAAAGTCTTCTTTGGTAAGATTGGTTAGCTCCACGCGAATAGGGAAGCGCCCTTGCAGCTCAGGAATAAGATCGGAAGGCTTGGAAATATGAAATGCGCCTGCCGCTACAAACAACACATGATCGGTTTTAATTACTCCGTATTTTGTATTTACCGTGCTGCCTTCTACAATCGGTAATAAATCGCGCTGCACACCTTCACGGCTTACATCGGGCCCGCCTTTTTTGGAAGCGCCAGACGCAATCTTGTCGATCTCGTCAATGAAAATAATGCCGGCATCTTCTGCCCTGCGTATGGCCTCCTCTTTCACCTCTTCCATGTCGATCAGCCTGGCCGCTTCTTCTTCCAATAAAATCCTGCGAGCCTCCGCCACCGTTACTTTACGCTTACGCGCTTTCTTGGGCATCATCCCGCTTAGCATGTCCTGCAGGTTCATCATGGAAACTTCGTCCATTACGCCTGCACCAACCATACCTATGCCCGGGTTGCCGCTTTGCTTGATGTTGATCTCGATTTTGCGGTCTTCCAGCTCGCCATTTTTTATTTTTTCGCGAAAGAGATTGCGCGTACGCTCGTTCAGCTCTACATCGCTGGATGGTTCGTTTCCGTTTTCTTCCGTTGTAACCGGAAAGCCTGCAGGCTTGGAACGCATGGGCGGTATAAGCGCATCGAGAATAATTTCTTCCACAGCCTGTGCGGCTTTTTCTTTCACATCTTCTTTCTTGTACGCCTTCACCATGTTTACCGATTGCTCCACGAGGTCGCGCACCATGCTTTCCACATCGCGGCCCACGTATCCTACCTCGGTAAATTTGGAAGCTTCCACTTTTACAAAAGGGGCATCGGCAATTTTTGCCAGCCGCCTCGCGATCTCGGTTTTACCCACACCGGTAGCGCCAATCATTAAAATGTTGTTGGGCACAATTTCACCCTGTATCTCCGACTGCACATTCATTCTGCGCCAGCGATTGCGCAAAGCTATCGCCACATTGCGTTTGGCTTCGTATTGGCCTACAATGTACTTGTCTAATTCTTTTACAATTTGCTGGGGGGTGAGATATTTAGAGTCCATCATATTCATGTTACCAGTTACCAGTTTCCGGTTACCAGTTACCGGCAGTTTTGGTTTAATTATTAAGGTTAGAACCATCGAAATCATTCCAATTGGATTCAACCCATTGGATGAATTTGTTTATTCTTTTACTCAGCACATCGTAATCATTGCGCAGTTGTTGATATAATGATGGATCCATGAGTGATTTTGTTTCGTACAACAAATCCAAATGTAGAATTGTTTCATCACATTCAGCTTGCGAATAAATCAAATGCTTGATGAAATCTGCTTTATATCTTTTCCTTCCGTATCCCTCAACAATCATCGAAGCCACCGCTTTGGATGAACGCCTCACCTGGCTACCTTCTTCATACATTTCCAGTTTTGGAAGTGATAAGGACATCTTGTGAATCTCTATAGCAAGCCGTTTTGAATCATTGTAAATATCAAGTTCCCTGTAACTTTTCATTGTAACTCAAAGCTGGTAACTGGCAACCGGCAACTATTTAGTCTCCTGCAATACAAACTCCACCGGCTTCAATACTTTCTCTTTCAGCAATGCAATCTTCAATACCTCATCTACGGAAGTAACATAATGAAAGGTAAGCCCTTTAATATATTGCTTTTCGATTTCTTCAATATCGCGTTTGTTCCTTTCGCTCAGGATAATTTCTTTAATGCCGCTTCGTTTGGCCGCCAGTATTTTTTCCTTGATACCGCCTACCGGCAATACTTTACCTCGCAACGTGATCTCACCCGTCATGGCCAGCTTGCTTTTCACTTTGCGTTGCGTAAAGATAGAAGCTAATGAAGTAAGCATGGTTATACCAGCCGAAGGGCCGTCTTTCGGCACCGCACCAGCCGGCACGTGAATGTGCAGATCGTATTGCTGGAACACGCGGTAATCGATACCCAATGCCTGTGCGTTGGATTTGAGGTACGAAAGCGCAGCTACGGCCGATTCTTTCATCACATCGCCCAACTGCCCGGAAATAGTCAACTGGCCCTTACCCCTGCTTAAGCTCGATTCCACAAACAGGATATCACCGCCTACCTGCGTCCACGCCAGGCCGGTTACAACTCCGGCAACATCGTTACCCTGGTAAAGCTCTTCATCAAAAATTTCCACACCTAACACTTTAACCACGTATTCAGGGGTAATCTCTTTTTGAAAATCCTCTTCCAGCGCTACCGACTTAGCCACGCTGCGCACTATTGCACCGATTCTACGTTCAAGATTTCTTACACCTGATTCGCGCGTGTAGCTTTCAATTATCTTCAACAAAGCTTCTTTGCTGAACTTGACATCTTTCGCTTTCAAGCCATGCTCGGCTAATTGTTTTGGCACAAGATGCTTGATGGCGATTTGCAGCTTTTCTTCTACCGTGTAGCCTGTTATTTCAATGATCTCCATCCTGTCGCGCAAAGCGGGATGAATGGTATCTAACGAGTTGGCCGTAGCGATGAACAGCACTTTCGATAAATCGTACTCAACTTCCAAATAATTATCGCCAAAGGTGTTGTTCTGTTCGGGATCCAGCACTTCCAGCAAAGCGGATGAGGGATCGCCCCGGAAATCGGAACGCACCTTGTCAATCTCATCTAAAATAAAAACGGGGTTAGATGATTTTGCTTTTTTAAGATGCTGTAAAATTTTACCGGGCATGGCGCCCACATACGTTTTGCGATGGCCGCGAATCTCCGCTTCATCGTGCACACCACCCAGCGACATGCGCACATAGTTCCGTTGCAACGATTTAGCGATCGATTTTCCCAACGAAGTTTTACCTACACCGGGCGGGCCGTACAGGCATAGGATCGGGCCCTTCATATCCTGCTTTAATTTCAGCACAGCGAGGTATTCCAGGATGCGGTTCTTCACTTTCTCCAAACCAAAGTGATCCTTATCCAGAATTTTACGCGCACGTTTCAGGTCAAAATCATCCGTGGTATAATCACTCCACGGCAGGTCGAGCATAAACTCCACGTAATTCATGGCTACGGGAAACTCGGCCGCCTGCGGGTTGATGCGTTGCAGCTTATCCAATTCTTTGTTGAAATGATCGGCCGCAGCCTTAGGCCACTTCTTTTCCGCTCCGCGCTTGCGCAGCTTTTCAATTTCTTTGTCAGGCCCGTCAAAACCCAGCTCATCCTGCAATACTCTTATCTGCTGGCGCAAAAAGTAATCGCGCTGCTGCTGATCTATATCGGTATGCACTTTCTTCTGGATTTCGTGCTTGATCTCCAGCATCTGAATTTCTTTCAGCATGTACTGCAGCAGCAGCGTGCCCCGGTCGATGATGTTATTCGTTTCAAGTATTTTCTGCTTCTCGGCAACATCCACATTCAGGTTAGATGAAAGAAAGTGAATGAGAAAACCCGTGCTTTGAATATTATCCAACGCTACCTGCGCTTCCTGCGGAATCTCCGGGTTGAGCCTGAGTATTTTGGTAGCCGCATCTTTTAACGACTGCACCAATGCGGTTACTTCCTTGCTTTGCAGATCAAGCACGGGTTCGGTTTGCAGGTTGATGCTGGCCGTCATGAACGGTTCATCCTGCACAAACTCACGAATCTGGAACCGGTTTTTGCCCTGGATGATAATAGTGGTATTTCCATCGGGCAGCACCAGCATTTTAATGATGCGGGCCACCGTACCAAAGCGATACAAGTCATCCATGCCCGGCTCTTCGGCCTGCTTGTTCTTCTGGGCAATTACACCAATAATGCGATTTCCCTGGTAAGCCTTTTTGATCAGCCGGATGGACTTCTGCCGGGTTACCGTAATGGGAATTACCACACCCGGAAACAGCACCGTGTTTTTAATGGGTAGTATGGAAAGTTCCTTGGGCAGGTCTTCGGGCTTGAGATCCGAATCTTGTTCCGGATTGATGAGCTGGATCATTTCATCCGAATCTTCCTGAACCATAGGTGTTATTGCGAGGGATTTAAACATAGTCATGCCGTGCCAATTTGACACAAAAAAAGGGTGTCTCCAATTATTATTTGATAGCCCGCTTAAAGGTCAATCTGTATGCCAGCGTTTTGGTTATCCGTTAAAATTATTCGATTTTTCGATGATTTAGCTATATGCCTTCCTTTCTGAAACAAAATACAAAACCTTGTTTATTAGTGCTTTTGGTGTGGCTGACGGCATGGGGCGCTCCTGTTTACGCGCAAAAAGAGAAAAAGGGTTTTAAAAAAGGCGGCATCGTGCAATTAAACGACAGCATCACCGCGTACAGCCAGTCTGACATATTCCTGTTTCCCAATGTAAACAAGCTTGCCTTCTACCAGGACAATACAAAGCTCCAAAAAATCAGCAGCCTCGATAACGCTGGCCAGGAAAGCCAGATGTATGCCGAACTGAAAGCGTATGTAAAAAACTTTGGCATCGAAAATTTCAGCAAGAATGCAGCGATGATCTGGAGGCTGGCCCGCTTAAGCGAAACACACGGCCCGCCCGGTGAAGCCTTGCTGCTTTACAAGCTTGTATTGAAGCACCACCAGCAAGGGCTTGACATTAACAATATTTACAAACGGTACCAGATGCTTGACCCCGACCGGAAAGAGAATTACGTGCCGCTTGATTTTTATTACAAATTGGTAGAGTATCGTAAAGACATTGATACGCTGCGGCCGCCACAATCGGTGCTGCTTAACATGGGCGGGTTTATCAATTCCGATAAGGAAGATTACGGGCCCACAGTTGGCAATACCGATGACCTGATCCTGTTTACTTCCAAGCGAAATGAAAACCCTGATCGCACCTATAACGAAGACCTGTTTTACAGCCACAAGGTTGAAGACTACTGGGATGATGCCCAGCCCTTCAAAAGCATCAACTCAAAATACAACGAAGGTTCTGCCTGCTTAAGTCGCGATGGTAAAGCGCTTTACTTTGCACGATGCGAAGCGCCCGATGGTTTGGGGAATTGCGATTTATATGTAGCCACACTGAAAGCCGACAGCACCTGGGGCGATGTAAAAAACCTGGGGCCAAACATTAACAGCGCAGGGTGGGATTCGCATCCTTCGCTTACGCATTCGGGCGATACATTATTCTTTGCCTCCAATCGTGCGGGCAGCTTCGGGTTATCCGATATTTATTTTTCTGTAAAAGATAAAAAAGGCGCGTGGGGTAAGGCGCAGAATGCAGGCCCGGTTATCAACACCGTGCGCAGCGAAGTAAGCCCGTTCTTTCATCATAAGTTCAATGTATTGTACTTCAGCTCGAACGGGCACCCGCTCAACTTCGGTGAGTTTGATATTTATAAATCCAACTGGCACAAGGGTAGCTGGACAGAACCGCGCAACACCGGGCCGTTGGTAAACGGAGGCGGCAGCGAATATTATTTTACCATCGATTCAAAATCAAAAAACCTGTATTACGCACGCTCAACCGAAGAAGATGTAAAAAACCTCGATTTATATTCTTTTCCTGTGCCGATGGAAGCGCAGCCCGAAGCGGTTACACAACTCAAGGGCAGCCTGAACGATCCGCAAGGCAAGCCGGTAAAAGGTATTGTATCGGTAATTGATTTAGACGAAGGTGTTGAGGTTGCACCGAAATACATTCGCGAGGATGGCACGTTCGATTTCAGCCTGATCAACAAACGCAATTACCTGCTGATTATCCAGGGCGATGATTTTTTTCGTATTGAAGAAATCTTCTTTATGGATGGCGACCGGGAGATCAACAAGATTGCCGAACCGATTGAAAGTAAAATTGCCTTCCAATCGCTGGAGTTTGAAAACGGTAAGGCTAACATCTTACCCGAAATGCACGAAGATCTTAATAAGATTGCCAACTTCCTGATCGATCATCCTGAATTACATTTAAAGATTTCCGGTCATACCGATTCGGCCGGCAAGGAAGAATCCAACTTAAAGCTTTCGCAGGCCCGTGCCGATGCGATCAGGGATTATCTGGTAACACAATTCAAGCTTGATGCCAGCCGGATTGATGCGATGGGTTATGGCAGCTCGCGCCCCATCGTACAGGAAATTACAGATGAGCACCGGCAACTGAACCGAAGGGTTGAGTTCGAGATTTCTAAAAAAGAAAGGAAATAATTGTTCTGGAACCACATAGAAACATAGAACACATAGCCAACTGTTAGCAGCACATTCTTTTCTGCCGGGTTACAAATTGGCCGCTACAAACTGTTTGCAATAGTCTTTTATTTGCTGCCTCACCTGGCGGAACGCTTGCATAATTTCTTCGTCTGTTCCTGTCGTTTTTGCCGGGTCTGAAAAGTTTTGGTGAAACTTCCTTGCTGTTATCGGAAAGAGGGGGCAGCGTTCTTTAGCGTTGTCGCAAACCGTAATTACAAAATCAAAATCAATGTTGCGATATTCGTCAATGTTATTGGAAGTATGATTTGAAATGTCAATTCCGTCTTCTTTCATTGTTTCAATCGCCCTCGGATTTACTCCATGAGTTTCAACGCCTGCACTATAAACTTTGGCTTTATCATCTGCGAAGTGCCGCAAGTAACCTTCCGCAATCTGGCTTCTGCAACTGTTGCCTGTGCAAAGCACTAAAATTTTCTTTTCTGTCATAGCTAAACGAAAAGCCAAATGATATTAATTATGCAAAATTTTGGATCAAAGCCAAAAAAGAGTTGCAGCACAATTACCGATGTTGTTATGATAATTGGTTTACGATATTTTTTCCAAAACGGTTTAATTGCAACAACCTGTTCCACAACCGCATTCTTTTGATTTTTCTGCATAGACTGTAATGCTAAAAATTCCTGTGTTGCCCGATTTGAAATTTTGCAGTTCTTCTTCGTTCAGGTAGTTTTTCAAAATGTCGTCCGGAATGTTGATTGGCTTTTCTTTTTGAATAGTAATGTTTGAAAAATCGTTTGCTTGTATGAGCTCCAGATAAACGTCTTTTTGAATTGCACCTGCTACACAACCTGCATACATTTCTGCTGCATTGCGTAATGCTTCGGGAAGATTGCCGATTAACACAACGTCTGAAATACTAAAGTGTCCGCCTTGTTTAAGAACCCGGAAAATTTCTTTGAAAACTTTGTCTTTGTCAGGAACAAGGTTTAAAACGCAGTTGCTTACAATTACGTCAGCAACATTTGCGGAAACAGGAATATTTTCAATGTCGCCCTGCCTGAATTCAACATTTGCAAATCCTGATTTCTGTGCGTTGGCTCTTGCTTTTTCAATCATGGCAGGCGTAAAATCAATGCCGATTACTCTGCCGTCTTCGCCTGTTTCGTTTCTTGCAATAAAGCAATCGTTTCCCGCACCGCTGCCCAAATCAATTACCGTTTTGCCTTTTTTAATTTTTGCGAACTGTGTCGGCAAACCGCAACCCAAACCCAAATCAGCGTCAGGATTGTAACCGTCCAAAGTGCTGTAATCATCGCTCATAATGTTGTAAACTTCCGTTGAGCAGCAACCCGAACCGCAGCAGGATGATTGATTGGTTTCTTTGTCCTGCAAAGCAATTTCGCTGTATTTCTGCTTTACCAATTCTTTGATTTGTTCTGAACCTTCCATTTTTGAAATTGTCTTGATTAACAACAATTATTTTTCCTGGTTGTGAGTTTGGTTGAAATGCTGCCGAAATAGGTTTGCAGTTTTTCAATGGCTCTTTCATCTATGCAGTAGCAAATGGCATTGCCTTCAATGCTTCCTTTTATCAGTCCTGCATTTTTGAGTTCTTTGAGATGTTGCGAAACTGTCGGTTGGGCAAGAGGCAACTCGTTTACGATGTCGCCACAAATGCAAGCGTCCACTTTTATCAAATACTCAACGATTGCCACTCTTGCAGGGTGTCCTAACGCTTTGGCAAGTGTCGCTATGCTGTTTTGTTTGCCGGTAAAATGCGCTGTCTTTGTTGCTCCCATTTTATTATTTTAATATTGCAATATTACGATATAGATTTGAACTGCCCAATCACTTCCGAAAAAATAAACACTGTGCTAATAAAGGAAATCCGTTGTCTGCCCGGAATATTGAATTGGAACGGTCTTTAGAGTTGCTGCTAAGGCTATGCGGCCTAAATTATGTGCCTATGCGGCTTAACGTACTATCTGCTTGTAAACAATTTGGCGAAATCGTTGTAAAACACAAATACCATCAGCACCAGCAAAATGGCCATACCTACTTTAATGGCATTCTCAAAAAATTTCTCAGATGGTTCGCGGCCGCTGATCATTTCATACAGCAGGAACATGACATAACCGCCATCCAATGCCGGTATCGGCAGGAAGTTCATAAACGCCAAAACCATAGACAGTAAGCCCGTCATGCGCCAGAAGTTGTACCAATCCCACGTACCCCCGTAAGCCTGGGCCATACCTACCGGCCCTGACAATGATTTTCTAAATGAAATCTGGCCGGTAAATATTTTCTTGAAAGCCTTTAATTGGACAACAATAACACCAAACGCACGCCCCGGCCCCTGCGCAATGGATTCGCCCAATGAATACGTTACCTGGTGCTCACCGGCTTCCGGAACAATCTCGCGGGGTATGTAAAAACCAATTCCTGTTTTTCCTTTGAAGGACTCATGAAATGAAAGAATTTCACTACCCCGTTTAACCGAGAATTTCAACGAATCGCCCTTAAAGTTGTCAACTATCGTTTTTACTTCATCAAAGTAAGTAACGGGCTGATCCTGCACAGAAGCGATCAGATCACCTTTCTTCAAGCCCACCTGCTTAGCTATTGAGCTATCGGCTACACCATTTACCACCGGCAGCCTGCGCGGAATCAAAAACATTGCAACTGCCTCTTTACGATCAAACTGCTCAATAAAATTTTCAGGTATTGGAATTTCAATTTCCTGATCGCCACGCAATACCGTGTAGGAAGAATTTTCTGAAAGCAACACGCCCGGCTTGGCTACATCATCAAAATACTCGAACGGCTTACCATTTATCTTAATGATCTTATCCCCTGTCTGAATACCGATTTGCTGCGCCAGCTCCAATGCCTGCACGCCACCGTGCTCATTCACATAATCATTCAGGATGTACCGATCGCCATACGCATACGTTAGCCCGATAAAAATAAGAATGCCTACGATCACGTTCACAATAATTCCACCCATCATCACAATCAGGCGTTGCCAGGCGGGCTTGGAGCGAAACTCCCACGGCTGCGGTTCGGATTTCATCTGCTCCTTGTCCATACTCTCGTCCACCATGCCGGCAATTTTTACATAACCGCCCAATGGGAACCAGCCAATACCGTATTCGGTATCGCCTTTCTTATACTTGAGCAAGGAAAAATTAAGCACGTTAGCCATCGGGAACAGGAAGTCGAAAAAGAGATAGAACTTCTCTACCCGGATGTTGAACATGCGGGCTGCTATAAAGTGGCCCCACTCGTGTACCGCTATTAAAATTGAAAGGCTCAGCAACAGCTGGGCCGTCATAATCATTCCTTCCATCAGTTAATCAGTTCTTTGGCTCTTATTCTGGTTTCTTTATCTGTATTCACGTAGTCCTCAAGGGCAGGACTGGCTATATAATTTATTTTACTCAAACATTGTTCCACTACATCCGACATTTGCAAAAAGCCGATGCGATCCTGCAAAAACTCCTGCACGGCTATCTCGTTGGCCGCATTCAGCACGCAGGGCATATTGCCGCCCCTGCCCATCGCTTCAAATGCAAGCGCAAGATTACGAAAAGTTTCCGTATCGGGCTTTTCAAATGTGAGGGCCGGGTACCGGGCAAAATCAAACCGGGGAAAATCGCTTTTAACCCGGTTGGGGTATGCCATCGCAAACTGAATGGGTAAACGCATATCGGGCAGGCCCAGTTGCGCTTTTACGGAACCATCTTCAAACTGTACTAAAGAATGGATGATGGACTGCGGATGCACCACCACCTCCACCTGTTCGGGTTTAAGCCCAAAAAGCCATTTCGCCTCAATTACCTCCAGCCCTTTGTTCATGAGCGTAGCCGAATCGATGGTTACTTTGGCGCCCATCGTCCAGTTGGGATGCTTCAAAGCCTGCGCCTTGGTTACATGCGCCAATTCATTTTTCTTTTTACCACGAAAAGGGCCCCCGGATGCGGTTAAGATGATCTTTTCGATCGGGTTATGAAATTCACCCACCATGCACTGAAAAATGGCAGAGTGTTCCGAATCTACCGGGTAAATATTCACTCCTTTTTCACGCGCAAGCGTGGTAATTAATTCACCCGCTACTACCAATGTTTCTTTATTGGCTAACGCGATGTTCTTCCCGGCTTCAATGGCTTTAATGGTTGGCTTTAATCCCGAATAGCCCACCAACGCGGTAAGCACCAGGTCGATGGATTCCATCTGCACCACCGAAGCCAGCGCATTTTCTCCGGCAAAGACTTTTATATCCAACAGCAGCAGGGCTGCTTTTACTTTTTCGCAGTGCGAATCATCCGCAATAACCACTGCATTTGGTTTGAATTTGTGTGCCTGCTCAATCAACAGGTCGGCATTGCGCTGAGCGGTTAGCACTTCTACCTCAAAAACATCAGGATGTGCAGCTATAACTTCCAGCGCTTGTGTGCCGATGGAGCCGGTGGAACCGAGGATGGCTATTTTCTTCTTTAAAGACAATTGATTTTAGATTAGTGATTTAGGATTAGTGATCAGTGATTGAAACGCTACTTCATATTTCGTTTTGTGGTTTCAATAGATTTCACAAAAATGGAAATCAATTCATTACATTCTTTGGTTACCGGATGATCTTCAGGTAAATAGCCGGAGCCGGAAAGTATCCGCAAGCAATTGAATGATTCCCGAAGCTCTTTTAACACAACGCCAAGCTTATGAACAAAATCTTTTTTAGACTCTGCACCTAAAGCTTCCCCATAGTTTAATGCGGGCGATGTTGCAGAACGCAGAAGCTGACCGCAAAGGTGATTGGTTACCCTGTCCTCCGGTAATGACTTCACCAGGCTCAAGACTTTGATAGCAAAGTCAATTAATCTACTCTCAAGCTCTTTATTCGTCATCCTTTAAATCAATAATCACAAGTCAATAATCACGAATCGCCAATCAAAATATCAATTTACCAATCTCATCCGCAATCTTCCTGTCATTGCTCAATCTGGGCACTTTGTTTTGGCCGCCCAATTTACCCTGCGATTTCATGTATTCGATAAATGCATTTCTTTTTAATGGTGTGATCTTAAGCGTGCGCAAAATATTGCCTGCAACCAGGTCATCGTAATATACATTCAGCTCACGCAACCGGTTATCCAGCTCCAATGCAAAGGCTTCCATATCCTTTGGTGCATGGGCAAATTCAATCAGCCACTCGTGGTGCGGCATACCTTCGGCAGGCGCTACGTTGGGAGCCACGGTAAACTCTACCAGCTCCACTTCCGGGAATTTCTGTGTAGCAAACTTCATGGCTTTCTCTACTTCTTCGCCAATTACGTGCTCGCCAAAAGCGGAGATAAAATGCTTGATCCTTCCGGCCACTACAATGCGATACGGATCTTTTGAAACAAACTTCACCATATCGCCAATGGAATAACCCCATAAGCCTGCATTGCTGTTGATGATCAAGGCATAGTTCTTCCCTAATTCAACTTCTTCGATAGAGAGCCTTGTCGGGTTTTCATTAAAATATTCTTCGGCCGGAATAAACTCGTAGAAAATACCATTGTTCAGCAGCATCAGCATACCCTCGGCATGTTGCGAATCCTGGTAAGCGATAAAGCCTTCCGATGCCGGGTAAGTTTCAATGGAATCGACCTGCTTGCCAATCGTATCAAACAGCTTGGCGCGATAGGGCTCAAAGTTTACCCCGCCATATCCAAATACCGAAAAATTCGGGAATACATCTTTAATCTTTTTACCGGTACGCGCTACTATGCGATCGAAATACATCTGCACCCAGGGCGGTATGCCCGAG
Source organism: Cyclobacteriaceae bacterium (assembly GCA_026129485.1). Lineage (GTDB taxonomy): Bacteria > Bacteroidota > Bacteroidia > Cytophagales > Cyclobacteriaceae > ELB16-189. Next base: position 11,324 of record JAHCHY010000011.1, on the reverse strand, counting down.
ATCAGCGTCATGTTCGCGTGAAGCGTTTCATCAATAATTTTTTCCAGCTTTTCTTCCCAGTCTTCGATGCAGTTGGTGGCATAGCTGGGCTTTTGATTGGTTCGTAGAAAACCCGGCACCATGTGGTTGCTTATACCGGATAAACGTCCGGTTTTAATACCCGCTATTTCATCCAGCTCAGGACTTCCCGAAAGGAAAATAAGGTTGCCATCTAAAAAAGCCGACTTCCCGGTTTCGTGCACATAGCTCAATGTAGCATTGCGGGCGCTGATAAAATGACCCGGTGCCGATTCTTTGGAGATAGGAATATACTTGGTACCCGAAGTTGTACCCGAAGTTTTGGCAAAGTAAGCAGGCTTGCCCGGCCAGAGTATATCCGCTTCTCCGCGAAGCACTATTTCGATATAGGGTTTCAGGTCTTCATAATCGCGAACCGGAACCTGCTTTTTGAAATCCTCATACGTTTTAACGGCATCAAAGCCATGATCGCGCCCGAACAGCGTTGGCCGTGCAGCAAAAATCAGTTGATCAAGTGTTTGAGCCTGATAATACCCTGGTCTGGACGACCATTTTTTGGTTTGGCCGGCAATATATTTTGCAAACGGCCTGGCCAGCGCAGCACGAATACCCATAGGACTGCAAAAATAAGCTTATCCCGTGCAGGTACAAGCAACCTGTAAACTGACAAACCTTCCGGTTTTCAGGTTTTGGGATAATTTTTGTCTATGGATTGGGCAACTTTGCCGCATCGGGAAACATCTCAATACCCTGATTCGTTTTTGAATTCAAAACAGATACTATGAATACGCTTAAGATTGTTGTGATTGGTTTTATTTCCGGCCTTGCAGGCGCTTTCGCTTTTTTTTCATACCAGCAGGAAAAGCAGGCTCGCGAACAAAAGCAGGCTTCATTCCAGGTAACGGATTATTCTCCCACCGAAACTTACCGTCCGAATATCATTCAACCGGGCGAATCCGCAAATGCTGCCGAAACAACTGACTTTAGCTTTGCTGCCGCGAAGGCAACCCCAAGCGTAGTATATATCAACAGCATTTCGCAGGGCCGGTCGGCCAATACCTATTGGGATTGGTTCTTTGGGGGTAGCGGATCGCAGACCCAGGTAAGCAGCGGATCGGGTGTGATCTTTTCTGCCGATGGCTACATTGTTACCAACAACCACGTAATTGAAGCTGCTGAAAAAATTCAGGTACTCTACAATAAAAAATCTTACGAGGCAGAGCTGATCGGCACCGACCCTTCTACTGACCTTGCTGTATTAAAAATAAAAGAAAACAACCTGCCTGCCGTTACATTGGGCAGCTCCAAAAACCTGGCCGTTGGCGAATGGGTAATTGCCGTGGGAAATCCGTTCTCGCTTTCTTCAACGGTAACGGTGGGTGTGGTAAGCGCCAAGGGCCGCAAGATCAACATTGTGGATGATCGTTTCCCGATTGAATCATTTATTCAAACTGATGCCGCCATTAACCCCGGTAACAGTGGCGGAGCGTTAGTGAATAAGAACGGAGAATTGGTAGGCATTAACACGGCCATTCTTTCGCGCACGGGTTCATACACCGGCTATGCCTTTGCTGTTCCGATTGATATTGTCAGAAAATCAGTAGAAGACCTGATCAAATACGGCACTCCGCAAAAAGCCATCTTTGGCGGTAACGTAGTGGAGCATGACTACATGAATGCACGCAAGTTCGGATTGAACGAGAGCATAAAAGAATTTAAAGGAGTAATTGTCGGGAAAATAGAGCGTGCCGGTGCGGCAGCCAATGCCGGCTTGCAGGAAGGCGACATCATCACCAAAATCAACAATACTGAGATCAACAGCGAAAGCGCATTTGAAGAAGAGCTGGCTTACCGCTACCCGGGTGATAAAATCTCCGTTACCTATGCACGAAGCAACAAGACCAATACAACATCGCTTACCTTACTGAATAAAAATGGCGATACTAATGTAATCAAGCGCGTGATCTATACTGATGCCACGCTGGGCGCCAGCCTCGAAGCTGTGGACTATGGTGTTAAGGTTTTCAATATTACCGATGGCTTATTGAAACGCATCCAGTTTCCGGATAACTATACGATTATCCAGATCAACCGCAGGCAGGTGAAAAACCCGGCTGATGTGATTGAGTTTTTTAACAGTTACAAGGGGCGGGTTTACCTGTACGGTATTAACGGATCGAAGCAACAGATGCCACTTACGTTTACGCTGCAATAAGCCGCAGCGTAACTTAAGCCGTCATCCGGGACTTAAACTTCTTGGTGAGGTCTTCCACGCTGTTCTTGAAGTTCGCATCGGTTTTCATCATATCTTCCACCGATTCGAGGGCATGAATAACGGTGCTGTGATCGCGGCCGCCAAAGTTTTCGCCAATCAACGCAAGTGTTAATTGTGTATAACGCTTGCAGAAGTACATGGCTACCTGGCGCGGAATCACAATTTCGCGCTTCTTCACCTTGCTCTTCATCTGGTCTAAGCCTACCTTAAAATAATCGGCCACTGTTTTCTGAATGTAATCCACGCTTACATCCGACTGTATCTCTTTAACAATGTTCTTGAGCACTTCTTTCGCTAACTCCAGGTCAATATCTTTCTTAAGCAGCGTAGCATGGAACAAGAGCGAGTTCAACACACCTTCCATATCGCGCAGGTTAGTATCTACACTAAAAGCGAGGTATTCGGCTACTTCGGTAGGGATCTCAATTCCGTCCGACTGCATCTTGTTGTGGATGATGGCCAGCTTGGTTTCAAAATCAGGCTCCTGCAAATCGGCTGTTAATCCCCACTTGAACCGCGAAAGCAAACGCTCCTGAAAGCCTTTCAGGTCGCGGGGCGGGCAATCGCTGGTCATAATGATCTGCTTGCCCGATTGGTGCAACTGGTTGAAGATATGAAAGAACATCTCCTGCGTTTTTTCACGACCCGCCAAAAACTGCACATCATCGAGTATCAGCAAATCCACCTGCAGGTAATAATTCTGAAACTCCTGTATTTTATGGTTTTGAAGTGCATTCAAAAACTGGTTGGTAAAATCGTTCTGATCTACATACAGCACAATTTTATCGGGCAGGTTCTTTTTAATTTCGTTACCGATAGCCTGCACTAAGTGTGTCTTCCCTACGCCTACTCCACCGTACAACATCAACGGGTTAAACGAAGTAGTGCCCGGCTTTTTCGCCACAGCCACTCCTGCCGACCGTGCCAGGCGGTTGCAATCCCCTTCTACAAAATTATCGAACGAATAGGCAGGATTAAGCCTTGAGTTAACGGTTTGCGGATTCAGCGCCTTGAATGTAAAGGGAGAATAATCTTCGTGAAATCCGTTGCCGTTTGCCGTTTGTGCACCATTACGCTTTACACCATTGCCATTCGGGTAGTTTACAAAAACAGGCGGGTTTTGCTGATTGCCGCTATCCACCACTACCGAATACTCTAATCGCCCATTAGGGCCCAGCACCTGGTGAATAGCTTTTTTCAAAACCGGCACATAATGCTCTTCCAGCCACTCGTAAAAGAATTGCGAAGGCACCTGGATCGTCAACACATCATCGGCAGTTCTTACAGGGTTTATCGGCTTAAACCAGGTATTGAAGTTTTGCTCATCCACTTCCTGGCGAATTATATCGAGACAGTCGCTCCAAACAGTTGCAGAATCAACTACCATTTAGTAATATTTTTTAGCTATCGGTTTGATGAATTTTCCCTAAAATTTTTTAGGGAAGGGAGACAAAGGTGTAAAAAAAATAAAGAACAAAAAATAAAATCGGGCTTTGCTTTTTCCGGGATATTTTTTTGTAGCGCTTATGTTGAAAATCATAAAAAAATTGCTTTACTCAATACAATAGCTCAGCTTGAAAACCTGAATTTCAATCGAATTAATGGGCGATAACCGAAAAAAATAACAGTATCGAAATTCATTTTCGAACACCTGCATCCGAAGCATGGACGGAAGCGGCCACCGGGAACCCAATGACGCCAACCCGTAAAGCCGGTGCGGTCGGGATTTTTCAGGCCCTGCCCGTAGCCGAATCGGACCGCGAAATCCTGAATACCTTATTATCAGGCCGGTAAAAACTTTCTTACTACCCGGTTATGGGGTTATTTTTAGCTGGCAACAGCCAAAAGAATTTGTAATTTTAATTCCCGGAAATTTAAAATACGATTGAAGCTTTATTTTGGGAAGTTCAACAGATTTCATCTGGTCTTCACTAAAAAAAGCTGCATCTGACCATAAACAAAAAATTATTAACAGATGAAACGATTTATGAGCCTGGAGAAAGTAGTGGTTTTGCTTTTATGGATCAGCCCCGCGCTGGCGGTTGCACAAGCTAAATACGATAAGATGCTGACTAAAGTTGAAGCATCCTACACCACGGGTAACTACAGCAAAGCGATCTCAGGATTGAATAAGTTTAAAAAGAAAGCCTTTAAAAAGCTGGGGCAGCAAAATGTATACACGCCAACATACTACATGAGGTTGGCCAAATACAATCTTGCTTCAGGGTATATCAATGAGTTTGAAACTAATGTGCAACAGGCTGTTTCAAGCAGCAAGGGGATCCACCAGGAAAACAGCAAATCGTATGGACTGATCCTGGTTGAAGCTGCCGAGCTGCATAATATGAATGGTTCCTATAGGGTAGCACGCGAGTACCTTACACAAGCCAAAGAAGTGCTGGAAGGTGGCGATTTTATGAAAGATCTGACCAAAGGAAGGTATGAGCTGGCTTTGGCCGAAACCTTAACCGGGCAGGGATACTATTCGGAAGCGATTGAAATATTGAACGAGCAGGAAAGATTCTATGCAGGCCGGGCAGTAAAGCAGGAAACTTTTGTGGATGACAAAGGGAATCTGAAAAGCAGGAAGCTTTCAGATGAAGAATTAACTGAGCGGTATGAAAAGTATGGTTATTTAAGATCATTGTTGGGCTGGTCTCTGAGTTCGATGGGAAGAAATAATGCTGCCGATTCTATTTTTGATATAAATACTGACTTCCTGAAAAAGAACCTGGGGCAATCCAACATTGAATATGTACGCAACCAGTTTTTGATTGCCAATCATTACCTGATGCACGGCCTTCAGGCCGGCCTGCGAAAAGATGTGAATTACAGCACTACACTTAACAACCTGAAAATAAAATACAATCCCGGTCATTACCTGGCTATCCCCATTTACGAAAATTACCTGCGGGAATTACAAAAAAGCGGTAGTTCGGCCAAATACCTTAACACCAAGCTGGAGTATGAGAAGATGATCGCCAAGAACTATACTTCTAAAAGTATTTATAACGTGCGTCTAAAGGCTGTTGAGTTCGATGCCAAATTAGATAAAGACCGCACTAAAAACCTTGAAGCACAGGCTAATAATCTTATCGCTAATACGGCATCATTACCTAAAAATAACATCATAACCGCCAATGTAATTGAATTTTTATATGGCTTGGCCTTATACAAAAAGAACTATACCAATGCTGAAAAATATCTGAATGAAATTGTTGAAATCAAAGCTGACCTGTTTGGAAGCGATGCCCCCGAAACGCACCTGGCTCGCTTACAGCTTGCCAATTTTTATATCGACAATACAAACAAGGTTAACGAAGCAGCTAAAATTTACGAGGACAGCTATGTAAAAGTTGTTTCTAAAGAAATAGGGCCTTCGCATAAAGATCACCTGGATATTCTTAACCACATGGCTGCATTATATGAGCTTACCGACAGGTATTCCGATGCAGACCAGGTTCTCCAGAAAGCCCTGTATGTTGCTCAAAATAAATTTGATAATGGAGATTACGAATTTGCAGACGAGCTCACCAAAATAGCAAGGCTTCAAATAAAATTAGGGCAGTACGAAAAGGCTGAAGATCACCTAAATTCTTCTATCAAAATTCTGGATAAATTCCGGAAAGAGGAGAATAAGAAAATCTATTATGTGCAAGCCATCGAAACCCAGGCCACCTTATATGGAATTAAGGGAATGTTTGATGAGGCCGAGGCCAATCTTGATCGCTCCGCGCGTGTAATCAGCCGGGCCAAAAAGCTAACCGGCCTGGATGAGCTAAGTACCGCAAGAGAGCTTTCATCTTTATTGATCCAATTAGGCCGTTATTCCCAAACAGAAGGCATTCTGAACGACCTGATTACAGAGTCGGAAAAATTATATGGTACCAGCTCCGTGCGTTTAATCGATCCCTTGGTTGATAAGGGACGTTTATTGCTTGCCAAAGGTGATTACACCGAAGCAGAAAAAGTGGCCCAGCGCGTAAATAAAATTGCCACCACCGTGTATGGCGAACGCTCTACCAAAACCGCACCTGCACAAAAGCTGTTGGCCGACATAGACTATGCCATTGGCGATTATGACAATGCTGAACAGATGCTGGTAAAATCGTTGGCCAGCCTCGAAAAACAATTTGGCCGTAACCACATAGAGGTCGCCAAAGTATTATCGCAATTAGGCATGACCAAATTTCATAAAGGCGATAAGCCCGCAGAAATCGAGAAGCTGCTTTTTGAAGCCCGCAATATCATGAGCGATAAGCTGGGAAATCAAAACCCGCAGTATGCCGAAATCCTTAAGAACGTAGCGTCCCTTTATATCTCGCAAAAGAAATACCCGGAAGCCTTCAGCGTGCTTACCCAGGCAGAGGCGATCTGGCGCACCAAAACCGGCACCAAAACCAACATCAATGCAGCTAACATTTACGCGCTAACCGGTGATGTGTATTATGCCACTAAAAACTACAAGCGCGCAGAAGAATTCTATGTGCAGGCGAAAAAAATCTATGAGGATTATTTTAGCAAAACGCACCCTGAATATGTAAAGCTTCTCTCCAAGCAAGCCAAAGTTTACTACATGGAGAAGAATTATAAACGCGCTAAATCGAATATTGAAGAAGCCCTTAACAACTATGAAGCTTACATCAAGCAAATTTTCCCGGCATTGAGCGAACGCGAAAAAGCCAAGTACTGGAATACCATCAAGGGCGACTTCGAGTTTTACAACACACTTGCGTTTAGTCAACTGGAAGATTTTCGCGACCTGGCCGGCAAAGTGTACGACTACCAGTTGCTAACCAAGGCGCTTTTGTTAAGCACTTCCATCAAAATACGCGAACGCATCCTGAACAGCACGGATGAAGCGCTTAAAACATCTTACAATCTATGGGTTGAAAAGAAAGAGCAATTGACCAATGCGCTTTCCATGAGCACTCAACAGCTGGCCGACAATGGATTTGATATTAACCAGATGACTGCCGAAGCTGAAAAGCTGGAACGCGAGATCAGCCAGAAATCAGAATTGTTCGGGCAAAGCTTTGATAACAAGAAAATCAAATATACGGATGTGCAGAAGGCTATCGGCAAGAATGATGTAGCTATTGAAATGGTGCGTTATCGCCACTTCAATCATACATTCACCGATTCGGTAGTATATGTAGCCCTGTATGTAAAAAATGACAACGCAAGACCAAAGGCTATCATCATGCCGCAGGGCCTTCAAATGGAAACCCGTTACTTCCGGTATTACCGCAATTCCATTATCGGGAAAATACAGGATCAGAATTCGTACAAAGTATTCTGGGAACCGATTCAGAAAGGAATCGGAACAGCTACCACGATTTACCTCTCGGCCGATGGTGTATATAACCAGATCAACCTCGAAGCCATTCCTACTCCGGATGGTAAGTACATAATCGACAATGCCAATATTGTGCTGGTAAGCAACACCAAAGACTTATACCTTAACAAAGTAAGATCCCGGCCCGTGGCTGCATCGAATACGGCCACCATGTTTGGTAATCCGAAGTTTTATTTAACGGCATCAACCGGTAACATTGCTGCATTGCCCGGCACCGAGCGCGAGGTCGCCCAATTAGATGGCCTGCTAAAGCAACGAAGCTGGTCTACCAACGAGTATGTGGAAACGTATGCCAGCGAAGACAAAGTAAAAGACCTGAGCAGCCCCAAGATCCTGCACTTTGCCACACACGGTTTCTATACACCTGCAATCGACCAGGATGAACTGGAGCAATTAACTGAAAGCGAAGCTACCATGGCAGAGAACCCATTGCTCAAGACAGGATTGCTGTTAACCGGTGCAGGCGACATTTTTAATGAAACCAAATACAATTACAATATTGCCAGTGGTATTCTTACTGCATACGAGGCCATGAGCCTGAACCTTGACCAGACCGACCTGGTGGTGCTTAGCGCCTGCGAAACAGGCTTGGGCAAAATTGAAAATGGTGAAGGTGTTTACGGACTTCAACGGGCCTTCCTCGTGGCCGGGGCAAAAGTACTTATCATGAGCATGTTTAAAGTAGATGATGACGCTACCCAGAAGCTGATCATCAACTTCTATAGAAAATGGCTCGCCACGAATGATATGCGCCAAAGCTTTACCGATGCCAAAAAAGAATTGCGTGTGGAGTATCCTGAACCGTATTACTGGGCTCCGTTCATGATGATCGGGCAGCAATAAACAGCTTACGCTAAAAACGGGCTGTATCAAAAGTCAGATCATTTGTCAGCCTAAGCTTGTCGAAGGCTTTTTGAGCACAGAAAAACCGGTTTCGACAAGCTCGACCTGACAGTGGGTACACTTTTGATACAGCCTCTTTCGTTTTAGGTCTGTTTAAAGTTTTTTACCAGCTCACTACCCAATACCAGAACATCATCACACACACGATCAGCTTCAGCAACGTACTAATCAGGAACCCGATGAAAGAACCTAAAGCAGCCCGCACGGCTTTGGAAGAATCCTGGTTGTTCATCATCTCGCCTATAAAAGCGCCAGCCAAAGGCCCGATAATAATACCCAGCGGCCCAAGCCAGAAGCCGAAAATCAAACCAATCATACAACCCCAGATACCCGCCTTGCTGCCTCCGAATTTTTTAGTGGCGTACACAGGCGCCCAATAATCAATAGCCGTAACTACCAGCGTTACGCCAAACCATGTCCAGAGAAATTTTGCTGTAAACGGGTTCGGTTCCTTCAGTTGCTGAACCCAAAGTCCAAGAAAAGCCAACGGAGGCCCGGGCAGTACCGGCAAAAAGCAACCGGCTATCCCGACCAGGATCAGCAAGCCCCCAACAACAAACCACAGTATTTCCATGCCTAAAAGTTAGGCACTCTGCTGCCAACCGGCTAATTTTTTTTCTTTTTATCCTCGAACAACATTCTTACCGAAGGGCCGTAGGTATCGTCAAACTGGCCGCTGCGCATGCTCCACACAAATGCCACCAGGAAAACAATGGCTATGGTTAACGATATGAAAATGAGGAGAACGATAATGAGCATACCTTTAGTGTTTTGATTTGAATTCTCTTTTAGCCACCCAATTTACAGCCAATGAACTAAATCCTACCACGCTTATGCTGCTTATCGGCATTAGAATAGCGGCAAACAACGGAGTTAAGAACCCGCTCATAGCCACGCTTAACGCGATAGCATTGTAAAAAAATGAAATTACAAAACCGGTTTTTAAAATGACTGTGGATTTTTTTGCCAGCCGCAGAAACGAATCCAGCTTGCCCAGCATGTTACCGGCCAGAATACCATCGCTGGCCGGAGTAAACACCCCGGTATCGTCAGTAACGGCAACGCCCACATCGCTTTGCTGCAAAGCGCCTGAATCATTCAGCCCATCGCCAATCATCATCACCTTGTGGTGCTGCTTCTGCAGATCAGAAACAAAGCTGAGCTTATCGTGTGGCGATTGGTTGAACAATAGCTGAACATGAGCCGGAAAAACAGCACGCATCCGCCCTTCCTCCACAGGCTGATCGCCCGATAACAAAGCTTTAACCCGGTCGCCTAAACGGGCAACAAGACTTCGCGCTTCCGGCCTGACGGAAGTTTCGATCTCAAAATAACCGCGGGGCAATCCGTCAATGGAAACAAAAACCCGGGACGCTGTTTCTCCACCACCGGGATTACCGGTAAACTCAGCCGACCCTATATGAATATTTCTGCCAGCCACTACGGCCTGTATTCCCTTACCGGGAAGCTCTTTCAGATCATTAACGCTGGCGTCAGACTTATCTTTAATGTACCGGGCCACCAGGCTGCTAAGCGGATGTGCAGATGTTGCTGCCAGCAACCTGATCCATCCTGATTCCTGCACTGACAACGATCCGCAGAATGTTACAGCCGAAGCACCGTGTGTAACCGTGCCGGTTTTATCAAACACAATCGAATCAACAGCAGCAATCCGTTCTATCACGTCAGCGTTCTTCAGATAGAAACCATACCGGCCAAACACCCGCAACATATTGCCATACGTAAACGGAGTGGTTAGCGCAAGCGCACACGGGCAGGCTACCATCAGCACCGATGTAATCACCAGCCACATACGCGAAGCATCGTAATAAAACCAGGATATACCTGTGCCAATGGCAAGCAACAGTACAATCCACGTAAACCTGCGTGCTGCCTTATCAATTATCTTTTTGTAAACGCTTTCGTTTTGTTTCTGAAAAGCCGCTTCGTTCCACAAGCTGGTTAGCTGGCTTTGTGCTGTTTTCTTCTGCACAACCAGCTCTACAGGATTCCCCACCAGCTTACCGCCCGCATACACCCGTTCATCTTTTTTAACTTTTACAGGCTTCGATTCACCGGTAACAAAACTATAATCGAAGTATGCCGCATCACTCTTCAAAACAGAATCGGCCGGCACGATTTCCATATTGCGCACGCGAATCACATCCCGGGGTTCCAGCTCGTATACCACAACCGGGCGCCATTCCTGTTGCATCCATTTTTGAATGGCCAGCGGAAAATAAGATTTATAATCACGATCAAAGGCAAGGCTGTCGTACGTTTTGCTTTGAAACCACCTGCCGATCAGTAAAAAGAAGACCAAGCCGGTTAATGAATCGAGGTAACCGGGCCCTGTCTGTGTTGCAATATCATACACGCTGCGCAGCAGCAAAGCCAGCAAACCAACGGCAATAGGAACATCAATGTTGATCTGGCGCTGCTGAAAGCTTTTCCATGCATTGGTAAAGTATTCTTTACCGCTGTAAAACGTTACCGGTATGGCAAGCGCCACATTTATCCACGAGAACAGCCGCTGCAAGGCTACATCACTCTCGTTAAGTCCCAGATATTCCGGAAAGCTAAGCAACATAACATTACCAAAGGCAAAGCCTGCAATAGCCAGCCGGGTAACTAATTGTCGCATGGCCGGGGTTACGGGCTGAACTTCTTTTTTCAGGTTGATGCGCGGAGCATAACCCAGCGATATAAGCAGCCGGGCCAGCTTAGAAAGCGCTACCTGCTCCGGGTTGAAATCAATGCGCACCGTTC
>JAHCHY010000010.1 GCA_026129485.1 Cyclobacteriaceae bacterium | reverse complement strand
CTTTATACTCTTTCTCGAAAACCTCCGTCAGATCACCTTCAATCTCCTCGATGTAGTCTTCCCGGCAGAACCAGCGAAGGAAGCGGAGGGCGCGTTGGGGTGGCGTTAAAGTTTCTTTCATAGATCCATTTTCTAATTGTTACCGGTTTCCAGTTGCCGGTAACTGGAAACCGGTAACTCATTCACTTCTCAAACTATCTTCGACAGCCGTAGCTCATTCTGAGCGTAGGCTGTCCACCGGGTTCGCCAATGCGGCTTTGACAGCCTGGAAGCTTACCGTAATTAATGCGATCAGCACGGCAACAGCGCCCGGAATCACTAATATCCACCAACTGATAGGGATGTGGTAGGCAAAACCCTGGAGCCATTGATGCATCACCCACCACACAACAGGAAATGCAATGAAGCAGGAGATCAATACCAGCCTTAAGAAATCCTTCGAAAGCATGGCTGACAATTGAACTATGGAAGCGCCTAATACTTTACGTATGCCTATTTCTTTGGTGCGTTGTCCTACTGAAAATGCGGCTAATCCATACAAGCCAAGGCAGGCTATTAAAATGCTTAGTATTACCAGCACGATCAAAACCTTCTGAAAATTCACTTCCGCTTTATACAGTTGTGCAAAAGTTTCGTCCAGGAAAGAATATTGCAATGGTCTGTCAGGCGTGAATTGTTTCCATTTGTTTTCTATTTGCTGAAGTGTTACAGAAAGATTTTGTGTGGAGAGTTTTACTGTAAGGTTTCCCCCACCTTGCGGACTTACTACAAAGGCGAACGGTCTGATCTCATTCTTAAAAGATGCGAAATGAAAGTCTTCCGTTACGCCAATCACTTTTGCATAATAGCTTGTATCGCCACTCGTACCCCACAGCAACTGCTGGCCGATGACAGGTGAAGGAATAGCTAAATCTTTTACCGCTTGTTCATTCAGAATAATGCTGCCCAAATCCTGTTCCAACGTGCCTTTAGAGGCAAAGGATATAGTATCTGCAGGAAAATCGGGAGAGAAATCCCGTCCTTCTTTTACCTGAATGCCGAGTACCTTGAGATAATCATACCCTACAAACAAAAGATTTGTTACCGCTCCATCATCAGAGCCCTTTACATTAAATCTCATAGTCCCGTTTATTCCGCCTATTAAGCCATTGGAACCGGCCATGCTTTTTACACCGTGAATTTGCAATAGTTCGTTTTGAAATGAAGGCCTCTGCGCCCCCTGAAGGCTACCATAATTTTGAATAATTAAAACCTGGTCTTTATTCAATCCCAGATTTTTTGACTGCATGTACTCTATTTGCCGGTAAATGATGAGTGAGCCTGCAATCAGTGCAATGGAAATGGTAAACTGAACAACCACCAGCGCCTTACGCAAACTGAATACTCCTTTTTCGTTAACCTTTGTTCCCTTTAAAACAATAACGGGCTTGAAAGAAGATAAATACAATGCAGGAAACAAACCTGCCAAAATGCCAATCAATATGGCTGCTGCTATAAAATAAACTACAAGAAAGCTGCCTGCGCTGAACAGCACAAGATGTTTTGATGTTATGGTGTTTACGAAGGGTAGCAACAATCCTGCTATTACCAAAGCTGCTACAGAAGCAACAAAGCAGATAATTACAGACTCAATCAAAAATTGTTTTACCAATGAGGTATTGTAAGCGCCTGCCACTTTGCGAACGCCTATTTCTTTTGCACGAAGCGAAGACCTTGCCGTGACAAGGTTAATATAATTGATGGCTGCAATCAGAATAATAAGTAATCCCACAATGGCAAATACAAACACATGCAACCGTTCACCGTTGGTTTCTATCTCCCACTTAAGGTTTGAGTCAAGATGGATGTTTGTTAAAGCCTGTGTGTAGTAGACATTGTTTTCATTCGGGTTGCTACGTTTATACAGTGCTTGTATTTGGGATTCTACACCGGTGATACTTACGTGCGGTTGCAGCTTTATATAGGTATAAAAATTATATCTCCTCCAATTGTTGTCAATGTTACCCTCAAACGTTCTTATCGGAATTAAAAAATCAAAATGGAAATGCGCATTATCGAGAACATCTTTCACCACGCCCGAAATCATCATATCCATCGTCCTGCCAAATATATCCATCTGCAATACCTCGCCCATTGGGTCTTCCGGGCCGAAATATTTTCTGACAGCAGATTCTGTAAGTATAACAGAGTTTACCTGTTTAAATGCATCCTTTGCGTTGCCTTTAACGAAGGGAATTGTAAATACATCAAAAAAGCTGCTGTCGGCACGAAACAGTTTTTCCGTGTAGATATGTTTGTCTTTGTAGCTAACCAAAAAGTTGCCACCCCAGCCCGGGAATACCCGGGTAACCTGTTCAATGCCCGGAATTTCTCTTTGTATTGCAGGTGCAAGAGCAGGCGGTGTGGTGGCATCAGGTAAATGACTACCATCGGAGTTTACAAAATCTTTTACCACACGATAAATACGATCCGCATCTTTATTAAAGCGGTCGTAGCTCAATTCATCGGCAACAAATAAAAATATCAACAGACTGAAACCCATTCCCGTTGCCAATCCGAAAATATTTATGAAGGACAAACTTTTGTGCTTCCTCAAATTGCGCCACCCGATCTTGAAATAACTTTTATACATACCGACAGCATTAGGTTGATAATTTTTTAACGACTTCATAAACTCCGGTCGGAAATACCGGATCACGCTCCACGCAAATTTCCACTTTGCTCTACGCGGAGCATCTTTATACTCTTTCTCGAAAACCTCCGTCAGATCACCTTCGATTTCCTCGATGTAATCTTCCCGGCAGAACCAGCGAAGGAAGCGGAGGGTGAGTTTGGGTGGATTCATTTTTAAGTTGTTAGTTGATCGTTGTTGGTTATTGGTCAATCGTTACGAACAACTATTAACCAGCAACTAACAACTATTCCTATCCAAACGAGATTTTCGGGATACGCCTGTAAATGCTGTTCCGCAGCTCATATTGCGCGTCCAGCACCTTTTTGCCTAAAGCCGTAACCACGTAGTACTTCTTGCGCCTGCCGCCCCGGTCTTCCGTAATGCCGCCAAACCTTGATTTGAGAAAGCCCTTGTCTTCCATGCGCTTGAGCGCAACATGAACCGCGCTGATGTTCAGCTTTTTGTCGAGCTCTTCTTCGAGGTTTTCGAGTATGGAAACCCCGTAGGCTTCATCGTGCAAAGCCGCCACCATGAGCAATACCAGCTCTTCAAATTCACCGAGTGAATGATCTTTCATTTTTTGATGATTTACTTAACAAACGTGAAAATAATATATTAGTTTCATATTTGCTAAGTAAATGAAGCGTTTTTCAGTATTACCAATTTTTGGTAACATTGCTTCAAAATTAAAAAGCCGGTTTATGGGAAAGAACACTTCTGTTTCGCTTGGTGGTCATTTTGAAGATTTTGTGGAGAGCAGAATTTCGGAGGGGCGTTATAAAAACGCGAGTGAAGTTATTCGTGCCGGCTTAAGATTATTGGAGGACGAGGAAAACCATTTAGCCACTTTAAAAAGCGCAATCAGCGAGGGGATTAACAGTGGGGTAGCAAAAAAATTCGACCCCGAAAAACACTTACGCGCGTTGAAGTCATCAAAAAAGCAAAATGGCTAAGTACCGGTTTACGAATAAGGCCATTGATGATTTATCCCGCATCTGGAATTATACTTTTGAAAACTGGTCCGAAAATCAAGCCGACAAATACTACCGCCAATTGCTGGCTTTTTGCAAAGAAGCTGCTGCTTCTCCCCGTTTAGGTAAAAGCTATGAAGTTATAAGCGAAAGCTTATTTGGAATGAAAGCCAACCATCATATCATTTTTTACCGGATCATAGCTGATCAGGAAATTGAGATAGTCAGAATTCTGCATGAAAGAATGGATTTGAAGAACAGGCTAAAATAAAACCTCCCCCGCTTCGTCTTTTCTCTTAGTTACTGGCTGTAAGCAAACATCTTATCTTTATAAAGCCTTTTCTATGAGCAAAATCAAAGTTATTATAACAGGCGCCACCGGCATGGTAGGCGAAGGCGTCTTGCTGGAATGCCTTCAGAATGAAAATGTGGCCGAAGTGCTGATGCTGAACCGCAGGCCCTTTGACCTGGAACACCCCAAGCTGAAAGAGCTGATCGTTACCAATTTTCTCGAAATCGAAATGTTCAAAGACCGGTTGGCCGGTTACGATGCCTGCTTCTTTTGTGCCGGTGTCAGCTCAATCGGCATGAGCGAGGCTGACTATACCCGAATCACATACGATACTACCATGGCTGTAGCCAAGGCGCTTGCACAAGTAAATCCTAACATGGTATTCAATTTTGTTACAGGCGCGCTTACTGACAGCAACGGCAAACAGATGTGGCAGCGCGTAAAAGGCCGTACGGAAGATGAATTGATGAAGCTGTCTTTTCGCGGGCAGTACAACTTCAGGCCGGGCTTTATGAAGCCCGTGGCCGGGCAGAAAAATGTACGCTGGTTTTTCAGGCCCGTTATCTGGATATTCCCTTATCTGTGGCCGTCAAGATCACTTACCTTGCATGAAGTGGGCCGCGCTATGGTACATGCCGTTACGCGCGGCTATCACAAGCAGGTGCTGGAGATAAGCGATATAAAAGCATTGGCCGGGTAAACCGGCTCATCGCGATAGTTTCACCCGCGCATCGTCAGCGCGAATTTCTACACGGGCATTTCCGGTGGGTGAAGTAATACGGGTCCTGTTTTCCGATCGTTCAACAACTTCGAAACCGGGGCCGGCCTGTATACGGGCATCATCGTGCCGGATTTCAAATCTGCCTCCGCCTCCCAAAATCTTCATGGCTACCAAACCATCCTGCGTGCTTACAAAATAATTACCGTTCTCAGCCAATGATGTTTCCAGTACAAAATCGCCATCATCAAATTCGGCTGTGATCTTTTCAAAATTTCCATTCCTGATCTCCACATTGGCATCATCTGCATCAATCGCCAGGGAACCTCTGCCCCTGTCCATCCGCAAATTGCCGTCATCCAGCTTTATGCTGAAATTGTTTCCCTTGCAGCCCGTTAGCTCAATATCACCATCATCAATATCCAGTTCAATAGATCCATTTACGGAGCTGATCCTGTAATCCCCGTCATCGCCATCAATAACTAAGCTTACACCTTCCGGCACTTCAAGATTAATGGTGTATTTCTCATGATGGTACCCTACCCCGGAAACAGAGCCTCGTTTGTATTCGCGAATGGAAAGATTACCATCCTGCTCATTCACCTCTACGCGAAATTCCTGGCTGCCAAATTTTAGTCCCTTTACACCTATCTCCCGGTCGACCTTAACGCGGGCGGTAGTCCGGGCAGAGCCCGTAATGGTAACTTTTGCATCCGATGCATTCAGGCGCACTGTTCCCTTGGCCGCTACCTTATATTCCTGGTCGAGATGAAAATTACCATCGCGTGTTTGCGCCAGGGCTAATGAGGTGATGCATGTAAGACAAAACAGGTACCAGATTTTCATAATAATAAAGGTTATGCTGCATAAGACGCAGTTTTTTTGCCTAAGGTTGCAGCGTTAGCTCCCGGAAACCTTAGAAAGTTATTCGCAACCAGCACGCTCTGCGCATACCGCATTAGTAAATAATTCTTCTACCGTCTTTGGTGATTTTCTCCACCCGCACATTGTTGCCGGAATATTCGAGTATCCAGAAATCTCCGTTGGGCGCAAGCAGCATTCCGGTTGGCGACCATGGAACGTTGGTTGCTGCAAACACGGAAACTTTTCCGTCCGGGGAAATTTTCTTCACCTTTTTTCCGCTCAATACAGCAGCATACACATTCTTTTGCTTGTCGGTAGTAATGCCCATGATGGCGTGTATATCATTCACAAAAAATTGTGTCCAGCTTCTTTCCTGTAATTGTGTGGCAACAGTGGTTACATGACCCCGTTGATCAACTTTCTTCAGGTCGTACAAATCAACCAGGTACACAACGCCATCATCGGTTACGGTCATCCAGCGGATGTTTTCCATGCAGGCATCTCCCAGCGTGGTGATTGTGCCGTCTGTATTCATGCGGGTTACTTTCTGGCATTTGTTTTCGCGATCCGCCAAATACATGTTCCCCTGCTTATCACGAACGAAGCTGTAATTCGTTAAAAATCCTTCGGTATCGGGAATGATCTTCTCAAACTTTCCGTCTGCCGAATACCTCCACACATAATGCCCCCACGTATCTAATCGTTCACCGTTGTACCAGAGATGTTCGCCAAACAAATTATCCTGTTCGTCCATGTATAGTTCGTGGGTGTGAACATTCCGCACGACTACGGATTTCTTTCCCTGCGTGTCAATCTTCCATACCTGTTTCAAATCGGTGTAAAAAACATTGCCTTTACTGTCCATCACAATGCCCACACCGGGGTGCGCCCATGCGAATGAGCTTACCCACAACAAGCAACAAGTGATGACCGCTCTCATTTCGCTTTTATAACAATATTGAGCCTGACCATATCATGCACCAATTCGTCTTTAATGCCTTTATACGAAACGCCAAACTGCTGGCGGTCGAAGCGGATATCCGCTTGTGCAACAAACAGCTTATCGGTTTGTGTGCTGGGTTCAATCTCTGCTTTCCATCGCTTGGTGATTCCCTTGATGGTAAGATTGCCTACGACCAAGTATCTCGCTGCGTTGTCGGGATGCGGACGCACTTCAGCAATTTCAAATCTGGCGGTTGGGAATTTCTCCACATCAAAGAAATCGGCATCCTTCAAATGATTCTCTAATCTTTTCTTGGGAACAGGATCGGTATCGGGAATGTCGGTGCAGGTGATGGTGGTCATATCAATCACGACATAACCACCCGTCAGCTTGCTGTCTTTCATCATCACTTTGCCCTCTTTGACTTTAACAGTGCCCTGGTGCAATCCGATTACTTTTGTTCCTGTCCACGTTACTTTTGAATCGGTTGTAACAACCCGAAGCTCTGTTTCGCTGGATTGGGCATTTGCGCTTACGACTAACAGCAACAATAAATTTGTTAAGAAAAATTTCATATTTATGGGCAGTTGATTATTGTGATTTTTTTGAAACAAGTTCTGCAAGTTCACTTAACACTCGTTTTTGCGGTGCTTCGTAAATCCATGCTCCATCGGTAGTCTTCATGTTTGCATCATAGCCTCCCGTAATTAAAACCCTGTTATCCGAAATGGTTGTAACGGTCGGGTACATCCATGCTTTGCTGACATTCCCGTTTGCAGTAAAGAAATTATTCTGCACAGGGTCATATACTTCAATGTATTTTCCGTCTCCGCCAACAACAATGGCTCCGTTGTCTAAGGCATCTCCGGCATTTGTAATCTTGAATCTTGATTTAATCAGCCTGGATGAAAGCCATGTAAATTCATTTTTACCGGGGTGATAAACTTCACATGAAAAATAACGGCCACCGATTTCCGAAGCAGTTGATGATCCCCCGATGATAAGAACATTTCCGTCTTTCATTAAAATCGCCAGGTGCTTATTACGCGCAATGCCCAGCGTAGCTGCGGGGGTAAACGTGTTACTTACAGGGTCAAATAATTCGCAAGCTGCTAAGACATCCGATCTCCTGTTAGAGCTTCCTCCAACCACTAACACCCTTCCATCAGGAAGCAAAGTACCGGAGTGGCGTGTGCGCGGAAGGTTCATATCAGAAATGCGGGTAAACGTTCGGGTAGCCGGATCATACAGGTCGGCTGATTGATTTGATTTTATTGAGCCGTTCGATCCTCCGGGCAGCAACACTTTTCCGTTTTGCAACAAAACAGCCGTATGGTCAGCCCGCTTGTCGCTCATCTCACTTTTAAGTAAAAGAAACTCATTTGCTGCTGTTACATATAGCTCTGCCGAAGCAAGAAACCCGGAAGAATCAAAACCACCCGTAATCAGCACGTTGCCATCGGGAAGAAGCGTTGCTGTATGCCCGGCTCTTTTGACATTCATAGATGCCCCGGGAGATGACGACTCTGTTTGCGGATCAAAAATTTCGGTTGAGGCATTATTTACTTCTGCGCCTTCGGCTGTCAGGATTCCACCGGCTATCAAAACTTTTCCGTTCTGCAAAAGTGTTGCGGTGTGTGCCGATCTTTTGGTATTCATTTTTGAAACAGCACGTACCGTTCCATAAGAGGCATCCTGATAAAGAATTTGATAATCAAACAAGTTGAAAAAAGTAATTATGGGAAGCACAGATAACACAGCAAGAGCCTTCCGGTTTTTCAGCGTTTCGCTTTTCCAGGTGTAAGCAACACCAAACATGTATGCGATAACAAAAAAGCCTAATGTAAACAGGTAGGCTTCGCTGGAGAAATACTTCTCTCCATTCCGCATCCACAGTATAATATAAAGCGGAAGATTGGCAACCAGCGCAAGAAGCAACGGAAGCTGATAAAATCTTTTTAGCATGAAGTTCTGTTTCCCTGCAAGCCACAAAAGCGGCAGGTAACAGGTTGCCGTGAGAATGATAGTTCCGATCAGCAGATAACTTCCAAAACCCATCACATCAGCAATGCCTGGAATTTCAAACCGTACGGCAGAGGTAAAAAGCACAGCAAGAAGTCCGCATATCCATGCAACCGAAAGGGCGATCAGTGATTTCTTTATCTTATTCATGAGCTTAATAGTTGGGAACATTTTTTCCAAGAATAATATCACGCCTGCCGGTCCACACGCCCTTCTCATTTTTCTCCAGACTGATAATGCCGTTGCCTCCACGATTCCTTGCCCGTGATCTTTCCTTATTCGTCAGCAACGGGTCGTCTTCAAACAGGTAATCATCAATCCAGTAATACCCTTTGCCGGGTTCGCTGATGATGGGATGAATATGCTGCGGTTCGCTCCTGTCGGGATAAGCCTTTGGCCTGATCGTTTTAAATTCATACCGGCCATTCGCATCGGTTTTCATCCAGCCACGCAAATGGCCGTGCCGTATGCCCTGCGTTTGATTCGGTGCAGGCGAATAATACCCTTTATTATCCGTATGATGAACATACAGGATAACTCCAGGTGCGGGCGTCTTACCATCTAATTTATAAATCGTGCCGCTAATGATCAGCGGTTCGCCCGGCTCGTTGGACGGGGCAATTGTTGTTTGCCATGAAAGGCGCGAAGGGATCCCCTCGAATATAAGTTCGCACCAACCTTCTTCACAGTCGTCAATCTTTTTTTCTGTTTGGCGATTGTGCTGAGCCTGCCTGTCGGCAGACTGGGCGCACCCGGAAATCTGCATCATTACGAGTGCAAAAAGAAAAAGTATTGATTTTTTCATATGCTAATAATTTGTTTTTAAGTGGCCATATGGAATATCCATACCTCATTATCATTCCTGTGGGTGCACGCAGTGCATGGATATTTCATGATGTTGTTTGTTACCTGACAGTAATTACGGAAGAAGCCATACAGCGATCTCATTCTTCTGATGTCCGGCTTATAATTCTTGACGAAATGCAATACCGGTAAAGCTACCGCAGCGTTAAATCACTTACTTTTAGATGGTGAACCGCTCCTTCCAATACAAGTTTGATCACGCGCTCTTCTGGGCGCTTACCGTTTTCTTTCACGGTTACACCCGGTTGTGGGTGATCGAAAAAGCCGGGACAGGGCAGTTCCTGCTTGAAATCTTTGTTCGCAACATCCTGCTGGCCGGTGTGATCTATCTCGCCTTGCTGGTTATCATTCCGCGCCTTGTATCGGGGAAGAAGATCATCGCCTCTTTACTCATAATGCTTGCTGCCCTTATACTTTACGTGCTGCTGAAAAATACGCACGATGTTTATCTATACGAATATGTAATCCGCGATACCGAACGCACGGGATTCTTCAGGCATTCGCTGTATAACTTCTCCATCGTGCTGTTCTACCTTGCCTTTGCTTCGGCCATGCACCTCAGCAAGCAATGGTACTTGCAGCGCGAGCACATTCGTAAAATAGAATTAGAAAAATTGAACACGGAACTGGAGTATCTGAAAGCGCAGATCAATCCGCATTTCCTGTTCAACTCTCTCAACACGGTTTTTTTCCAGATTGATAAACAAAACAGACAGGCGCGTGAAACCCTTGCAACGTTTTCCGATATGCTGCGCTACCAGTTGTACGAGTGCAATGGCCACGAAATTCCCGTTGAAAAAGAGGTGAACTACCTGAAAAATTATGTTGAACTGCAACGGCTGCGCAGGGATGAAAACTACGATATCCGGTTTTCGGTCAGCAATAACCTGGCAAACTTTACACTGCCCCCGTTGCTGCTGCTCCCTTTTGTAGAGAACGCCTTCAAGCACGTTTCAGTTTTTACAGACCGGAAGAATGAAATCAAAATTGATCTTTTCAAAAGCGAAAATCTTTTTCATATTAATGTGCGTAATACAAAAGACACAAAGCAACATCCCGGAAACGGAGGGATTGGTTTGAAAAATGTAAAACGCAGATTAGAATTACTGTATAAGAACCATCACCGACTTGATATTATCGAGAAGCCCGAAAGCTTTGAAGTTAACCTTGAAATTCAACTCTCAACTACGCAACCGTGAAATTGAACTGCCTCATTATTGATGACGAACCGGTTGCCCGCAACGGACTGGAAGAATACGTGAACGAAGTGGATTTTCTTCACCTGGCCGGTAAATGCGAAAATGCCGTTAAAGCATCTGCACTGCTGAACGAAGGGAATATCAATTTACTCCTACTTGATATTCACATGCCCAAACTTTCGGGCATTGAATTTTTAAAGACATTGAAGAATCCACCTATGGTTATCTTTACCACGGCTTATTCTGAGTATGCACTGGAGGGTTATTCACTTGATATTATAGATTACCTTGTAAAGCCCATTCCTTTCGGGCGTTTTTTAAAGGCCGTTCAAAAAGCACGCGACTTTTATGATCTGAAGCAAAAAGTAGGATCATCGTCAACGCCATCACCGGAATATTTCTTCATCAAATGCGATCATAAATTTGAAAAAATAAATTACAGCGATGTATTGTATGTAGAAGCCATGCAGAACTACTGCATCATTCATATCCCCGACAGGAAAATGATTGCGTACATTACACTTACTACACTGGAGGAGCAACTTCCAAAAGAACGGTTCCTGAAAGTGCATAAATCCTTTATCATATCCCTCGAAAAAGTGAGCGTACTTGACGGCAACGAAATTGTGATTGGGACCGCACGCATTCCCGTGAGCCGGAACCTGAAAGATGAAGTAATGCAAAAAATTATAGGCAATAACCTGTTCAAAAGAGGTTAACGTCAATCATCCAACCGGATTAACTGACTGTTAACGACTACCGCTTTTACAGCTTCATTCTTTTTAAACACCAATGACGGGTTACTTCCCAGTCGCAAGGTTTCACTTACAGCAGGTACGATGTTGTGAATATTAACCGGTGGCGAAATAACCGTAACCGTTGAAAATTTATCAACCGGTTCGCGCACTATGAAATCGGTAAATCCAAGCTTTAACAAAGCAGCCAGATCGGCTTGTTGCAGATCGTTGACTGTATCAAAAACAGTCGGGTAGAGCTTACCCCACTCCACCACCATACCCGATGCATCAAAACTATTATAGGCAACAGAAGTGCTCAAATCACCGAGATCGCTTACGTAACCCGTGGCATAATAGTGGCGCGCAGTGGTGTTTTGCGTTTCCCTCCGGTCAAATGCCACATCACGAATAAGTCCTTCCACGTTTACGTTGAGGACTATTAATTCGTGTAATCTCCGGGCAGCATTGTTCGGGATCTCGTTGTACTTTTTAACGGCAACTTTTTTGTACGATGATGATGCAATGCTTTCCAGCGCGCTGATGATGAGCACAAAGTTTAGTTTGCGGATTTCCTGCCGCTCAAAATCCTGTTGAAATCCTCCCGATTCAACCAATACAGTTCGCGTACCCCACTTTTGTATGTTATCACCAAAAGCACGCGGTTCAAAATCATCCGGGTAAATACCCACCTGGTCGGGAATGAATGACTGCAACTGATCATAGATATAGCGCACCAGCTTCATGGCATCTCCGCGTGTCTTATTTACATCGCGGTTTTCATTGAACGCGGGAGCCAGCAATGAAACAGATGCAGCTTTTCCTGCTACTGATGTGTTTCGCTGCTGATCGTGCAGGTTAAAACCCCAGTCGGCTTTCAGACTATCGCGTATGTGTTTTAAAATTCTTCCTTCCGGTGTTTGTAAACGAAGGGCATCGCGGTTGATGTCAATATCATGATGGTTCCTGCGGGTAAACCGCACAGCGCCATCCGGGTTAAGCATGGGTATAACATGCAACGTTATACTTTTCCTGATCTTTTCCCGAATCGGATCAAACCCATCGTTTGATGAAGAGAGCCACCGGAAAATATCCATCAGCGCCTGAGTAGCAGTAGGCTCATCGCCATGCATTTGCGACCAGAGTAAAACCTGCTCCGGGCCGTTGCCATACGTTACCAATGAAATGGGCCGGCCTTCAACGGATCGACCTGCCTCTTTCTTTGTAAAACTATTATCCAACTGGCGCAGCAATGCCTGCACATCTTCCGGCTTAAAACGCCTGTCGGACAAGGATGTTTC
This sequence comes from Cyclobacteriaceae bacterium, assembly GCA_026129485.1. Lineage (GTDB taxonomy): Bacteria > Bacteroidota > Bacteroidia > Cytophagales > Cyclobacteriaceae > ELB16-189. Next base: position 140,961 of record JAHCHY010000010.1, on the reverse strand, counting down.
CTTATACGCATCATAACGTGCATAGAGTTGTTGATGAAGCTGAGCCGACACCGGGGTGATGTGAGCAACGATAAAAAGGATAATGAGAAAGCGCATATAGTAATCGTTTAGTGATTTAGGTTATAACAACCGTGAAAATCTAAAATGGTATTTTAGATTTTCACGGTTGATCTATCAATTGGAATTTTGCTTTTGTAGCGCTCTGCCACACTACGAACTTTCTGCGTATCATAAAGTTACAATTATGTAACTTACAAAGTTGTAACTTACGAGTGTGATTCCATGCTAATTTCGGGCTTTTTTATTTCTTCAGCACATTCAAAATCTCATTCAGCTTGAGCAACGCCTCTACCGGACTGATGGTGTTGATGTCGATTTTCTCCAGCATCTCGTGAATGGCTTTGGATTTCGGATCAAGCTCGAACAGGCTCATTTGAGGCGATGGCCTGGGCAGCTCATCAAACTTTTTACCGGAGTCGTTTTTATGCTTGTCTTTTTCGAGGAAGTGTAAAATCTCGTTGGCGCGCAGCACCACTTTATTGGGCATGCCCGCCAACTGCGCTACGTGAATACCAAAGCTGTGCTCGCTGCCACCTTCTTTCAGCTTGCGCATAAAAATGATCTTGTCGCCCACTTCTTTCACGCTCACATTAAAGTTTTTTACGCGCAGTAAATCTTCCGTAAGCTGGTTCAGCTCGTGGTAATGCGTGGCAAACAACGTTTTTGCTTTAAAGTCTTTGTGGTTATGTAAATACTCTACAATCGACCAGGCAATGGAAACGCCATCGTAAGTGGAAGTACCGCGACCGATCTCGTCCATTAAAATCAAACTGCGATCGCTCAGGTTATTGAGGATACTGGCGGTTTCCGTCATCTCTACCATAAACGTAGATTCGCCCCGCGACAAATTATCGCTCGCACCTACACGGGTAAACACTTTGTCAACAATACCGATGGTGGCCGCTTCGGCCGGAATATAGCTTCCCATCTGCGCCATCAGCACGATCAAGGCGGTTTGCCGCAACAAGGCCGACTTACCCGCCATGTTCGGACCGGTAATGACTAATATTTGTTGCGTTTCGTTATCGAGATAGATATCGTTGGGCACATAGCTTTCGCCTACGGGTAATTGCTTTTCAATAACCGGGTGCCGGCCCGCTTTAATCGCCAGCCGTTTGCTTTCGCTGATCTCGGGTTTATTGTATTGATTAGCACGCGCTGTTTCGGCAAAAGCCACGAGGCAATCCAATGAAGCGATGACACGCGCATTCTGTTGTATCTGCAAAACAAAATCAGCCGCGTGGCGCACCAATTCCGTAAACAACCGTTGTTCAATTACCAGCAGCTTCTCTTCGGCATGAAGGATTTTTTCTTCGTACACTTTCAGCTCTTCGGTAATGTAACGCTCGGCATTTACCAGCGTTTGCTTGCGTATCCAGTCGGCAGGCACTTTGTCTTTGTTGGCATTGCTTACTTCGAGGTAATAGCCAAATACTTTGTTGTACGAAATCTTGAGCGAGCTGATACCGGTGCGCTCAATTTCACGCTTCTGTATTTGCAGCAGGTAATCCTTTCCTGAAAAGGCAATGGCCCGAAGTTCATCCAGCTCGGCATCCACACCTTCCTTAATAATGCCGCCCTGGTGAATGAGCATAGGCGCATCGTCTTTCAATTCACGCTCAATCTTATCCAGCAGGAACTCGCACTTGTTTAGCTGATCGCTTAGCTTTTTCAATCCGACCGAAGACGATTTTTCCAGCTCGTCTTTAATGGGCACAATGGCTTTGAGGGATCGTTTAAGCTGCAACAGCTCACGCGGGTTAATCCTGCCAACTGCTACTTTCGAGATCAATCTTTCCAGGTCGGTGATCTGGCTGAGGTGTTCGAGTGTTCGTTCCGCCAAATCGCGATCGCTATAAAACTGCTCTACAACGTGCAGGCGCTCGTCAATCACCTGCTTTTCTTTAAGCGGAAGCATGAGCCACTTGCGCAGGTTGCGCGAACCCATCGGGGTTACGGTTTTGTCCAGCACTTCGAGCAGGGATACTCCGCCTTCTCCGGAAGCGCTTACCAGCTCCAGGTTGCGAATGGTAAACTTATCGAGCCATACATATTTGTCTTCGTCTATGCGCGCGATGGCCGCAATGTGCTGTGTATCTTTATGCTCGGTGGCTTCGAGATAATGCAGAATCGCGCCCGCGGCAATAATGGCTTCGTTCATACCATCAATACCAAAACCTTTTAAGGTGCTGGTCTTGAATTGCTGTACCAGCTTTTCGTTACCGAAGTCGAAAGCATACACCCAATCATCCAGCGCAAAGGTGGCGTACTCTTCGCCAAACTGTGTTTCAAATTTTTCGCGGCTGGATTTGCTGTAGATGATTTCGGCCGGGGCGAAACTCTGAATCAGTTTATTTACATACACATCAGGCCCTTGTGCGGCATAAAACTCACCCGTGCTGATGTCTAAAAAAGCAACTCCTAAAAATGTTTTACCAACATGCACGGAAGCCAGAAAGTTATTCTGCTTTCGCTCAAGCACGTTATCGTTGAACGAAACACCGGGTGTAACCAGCTCAGTAACGCCACGCTTTACAATACCCTTTACAAAGCGGGGATCTTCCAACTGGTCGCAGATAGCCACACGGTTGCCTGCCCGTACCAGCTTGGGCAGGTAAGTATCAAGGGCATGATGCGGAAAACCGGCCAGCTCTATTTCGGAGGCAGAGCCATTACCCCGTTTGGTAAGCGTAATGTCCAATACTTTGGCGGCCTTAATGGCATCCTCACCAAAGGTTTCGTAAAAATCGCCCACGCGAAAAAGTAAAAGCGCACCCGGGTACTTTGCCTTAATGGCGCTGTACTGCTTCATTAACGGGGTGTCCATTGCACCTGCTCCTGCCATACTACTTCGCGTATTTAAAAATTGACTACTTGCCTGCGTTCGGCACGCTACGTAGCACCAAGTAGCCGGCAAAATAAAGAAAAGTCTGCATTAGGTATGGACAAACTTACCGGCAATCGTACCAAAAACATGTTGAATATAAAAAGGCCCACCCGAAAGTCCGGGCGGGCCTAACTACAGACAAAGAACTTATTTCGATTCGAACAGTTCGGCTATGCTTTCAGTGGCCGATTTCACTTTAGCCTTCACCTTAGCAAAGGTTTTTTCGGTGCTATCTTTTATGTCATCCCAGGTTTCTTCGGTGGCGTTTTTCACTTCGTCAAGCGCTCTTTCAACCTCACTTCTGTCGTTCTGCAATTCTTTCTTTGCATCATCCAGTCTTTCTTTTGCCTTGTCAGATGCTTTCTCCATTTGCCGGTCAATCTTTCCGATCTGATCGTCAATGTTCTCGCGTAAATCATCCAGCTCTTTACGGATCTTTTCTTTTTCTTCCCGGATATCCCGCTCTATTTGTTGCGCAGTCTTATTTTCCCCCGGCTGATTACATGAAGTTGCTAAGGTTAGCATACCGCTCATCAGCAACATCAGCATAAATATTTTAACCACGTTTTTCATCGGTTATGGCGTTTTATAGCTTTTAAATACTCTATATCTCAGGGCTTACACCTTCATGCTTTTTTTCATAGTATCAATTGCATGCTTCCCGTTCTCGGCATAGGTATCCACCTTTTTATTGTAGTTACGCAGCAACTGATCTACATAATCGCTTACCGAGTCTTTTACCTCGTCCGTCATCTCCTGCGCTCTTGCTTTGATCTGCCTGCGGGTTTCTCTTCCTGATGCTGGCGCCAGTAAAATACCGGCTACCGTTCCTGCAATGGCTCCCAAACAAATACCTCCGATTATTTTTACTGTAGTGTTCATAGTTGTAGTGTTTTAGTTTAACATTTAAAGCCGGGAATTTCTTCCATTACAGCATACACACATAATAATACCAGAAGCGGCTCGTCATTAAAAAATTGAATAAAAGGCCATTTTCAGCTTCCTGCTGAAAAGAATGCACCGGGTTATTCCACATTCCGGGGCAACTTTCCACACTTTACTTTTGGTTTTTGGCCACACTCATTTACTCAAATGCTGCTTCTGCCCATAAAAACCTGCTTTATAAAATTATTTTGCTTCGCATAAAACAGGATGGCATATCTTTTACAGCATTGTGCTCAAATAGAAGTTCAACCAAAAAACGTTAACCCTTAACTACCCTGTTTATTATGAGTAATCTCTTGTACATCATTGCTGTCATCCTGATTATAGGATGGCTGCTGGGAGCATTTGTTTACAGTGCCGGTCAGCTTATTCACGTGCTGCTTGTATTAGCCGTAATCTCTATTCTGCTGCAGCTTATTCGGGGGCGAAGAACATAGGAACGAAGAACATAAGAGCTCAAACAAACCTGTAAAAACGAAAGACCACTCCTTCCGGGGTGATCTTTTCATGTAATTTTTTTTGCCCGGTGTAATTATTTAATGGCTTGCGGTACTTATCCTTATCAAAAAGTAATCGATAAGATTTACCTTACTGAAAAATAGCTGACTATGAAAAATGGCGTAATTGCGTTACTGTGTAAGCAAGGTTATACCGTTAAGCCCGTAGCTGATTAATTTACGCTGCTCCTCATGCCGATTTTGGAAAGAGCGTTTACAGAATTGATTAACCAGAACCGGGGGATTATTTATAAAGTTATTCGCCTGTATGTAGCGAATGAAGAAGACGAACGCGATCTTTTCCAGGAGATACTTTTCCAGGCATGGAAATCTTACCCGCGCTTTGACGGCCGTTCCAAGTTTTCCACATGGCTGTATCGCGTGGGGCTCAATACGGTGCTCACATTCAAGCGAAGGCCCGTATTGGTAGTGCCCCATGAAAACCTCGCTTCGCTGAATATTTCCCAAGCCAAAACCAGCACCGATGAAAGTGAAGCGCTCTACATCGCTATACGCGGGCTGCCGGAAATCGACCGGATGATTATTACCCTGCACTTAGACGGGTACGAAAATGAGGAGATAGCAGATATAACCGGTCTTACCAAAAACAACACGGCCGTAAAGCTGCACCGCATAAAAGATGCCCTGATTAAAAAGCTTAAAGCCGAATAAAGATGGATCTGAAGGAAGCGTGGAAAAAATTAGAACAGAAAAAGCTGAACCAGCCCATTGTGGGTTCGGAAGAGGTTTACAATTCAAGCAAACACCCTATACAAAAGCTGATGCGCAGCTTTAAAATTGCGCTGGGGTTTGTTGTATTCTTTGAAGCTGCTTTTGCCTACCTGGCGATAGTTATGCCGCAGCCTATTGTTAAAATTGCGATGGTGCTGATGATGGTTGTCTACATTTTCTATTTTGTAACAAACTACCATACCCTGAATCATATTAAAACCACTTTCAGGATGGATCAAAACCTGAGCTACACACTTCAGTCTATTTACGACAACACACAACAATCATTAAAATTTCAGCGCAAGTCAGCGCTCTTCATTTATCCGCTGGCCGCCACCTGCGGGTTTCTCCTTGGATTATCGATTGAGCGCGATGTAATTGAAGTATTGCAAAACCGGTCTTCGTGGATCATATTAGCAATAACAATTGCTGTTCTGACACCGATCAGCTACTACATAGCCATTTTGCTGGAACGTGCAGGGTATGGCCGGTATCTCGATCAGCTTCGTGGGTTAATTCAGCAGCTCAACTCGCAAGCCTGATCTATTTAGGGTCTTCCAGCAGCTCAGCCTGTTGCAATTTATCATTGATGGACTTGATGGCCCGATCCAGCTCGGTCATACTTTCTGCCAGCAACGAGCGGATTCTTCTCTCCTCATCTTCAGGTGTATCAACTGAAAGCAGGTACAACAGGCCGCGAATGCGACTAACCGGGGCGCGCAGAATATGAGAATTGAAAAAAGTGTATTCGCGCAGCTTGTTGTTTTGCTCCAGCAACAGCTTTGTGCGGGCTTTTACTTTTTCTTCCAGCCTTTGCTTCAGCTCTTCCAGGTCCTTTCGTTGGCATTCCAGTGTTTTGTACTGTGCGGATATGGTATCGTTTCTTTTTTGCAAGGCATTATAAAAATCATGATTCAGCTGAATCAGGTAAATGATTGATGCGTTGATAAAAACCGCAATCATCAGGATAATCATACGCCACCTGAAAAACCCGTTTGTAAAAAAAGCAGTAACCTCCAGGTGGGGATTATAATGCATCAGGAACTCATATGAAAAAATGGTGAGCAGCCAGGTTACTCCCAGGAAAAAATAATACAGGAGCTTCTCATGCTTATGCGAAAAAGTCAAATGAATAATTACAGCCGTAACCGTGCAATAAAACGGGTGCAGGAACAATGCCACAATATGATTGCGCCCTGCCGTAACCGGCACCACGGTTACAACCAGGATCCAGACACAGATAAAAAAAGTTTTGGATAAAAGATGCCTTCGGAAACTATTCAGCATAAACCCGAGGATACAACTGGCCCAGGCCAGCCAGGGAATAGTCGCCCTGAAAGTCAGGCGCTCAATCTTTAAATAATCCGGCAGGTAATAAACCAGGTATGGAAGAAGTAAGAAAAATATCAATACATACACAACATTGGTTAAAATGGTTACCCTGCGAAACTCAGCATCCATCTCATCGGAAACTCCAACCTTAAAAAGATTAAACTTTTTCATCGTTTTTGCCGGCACTGCGCCAATGTATTTCAAGCTAAGCATTTTTTAACTGGCTAAAAACCTTTCCAAAAATTCATGAAAGCGGGTATGTATGTTTTGATTGTATTTTCAACCGGTATTGGTACTTTAGCAAACCTTATCACCAATAGCTATGACCTCCACACCAACCAAACAATCACGCATCGTTTACGGGATACTTGTCGCCAACATCGTGTCGCTATTGCTGGTGGGCGGCTCCAAATGGCTGGCCACCTGGCTGGAGGGTAGCCATGCCGGCAACAGCTCGGGTGTGTTTATATTTTCCAGCTTTATAATCGTACCACTAATTATGGGCGCCATCAGCGCCTGGTACTGGCATCCGTTAAAGCTAAAAACCATTCAATACATCGGGTGGTCGGCCGTGAGCACGCTGGTGGCCTGCGCGACCAGTTTTGTATTCCTGAAAGAAGGGGTTATCTGCCTGCTTATTGTTTCTCCGCTTATTCTTTGTTTTATAATTACCGGTGCCCTGTTAGCCCGGATGTTATACAACCGAAAAAACAATACGCTTAATTCCAGTATTGCCGGGCTGGCTTTTTTAGTATTGATTGCCGATACCTTCTCATCGCATGAAAATATTCGATTAGTTTCCGATACGATTATTGTAAACGCCCCCATCGAAAAAGTGTGGCCTTATGTAGTGGAGTATAAACCCATCACGTTAAAAGAAGATTACTGGTTATTTCAAATTGGTATGCCCCGCCCGGTACAAAGCACCGTAGATGGTTACGAAGCAGGCGCGGGCAGAAAATGCATTTTCTCGAACGGCTATGTGTTTGATGAAAAGATGATCGTGTATAAGCCCAACGATGAGCTTACGTTTGACATCATCAGCCAGCCGCATGATCCGGAAATTATGGGGCACATTGATATTTTGCGCGGCCAGTTTCTTTTAAAAGATAATGGCGATGGCACTACTACCGTAATCGGGAACTCGTGGTATAAGCTGTATGTGTTTCCGGGATGGTACTTTAACCTGTGGAGCGAAAGCATTACCCGCAACGTGCACTTACGTGTGATGGAGCATATTAAAATATTAAGCGAAGAGCATGTTTGACTGGGTAGTAAAAAACTTCGGCCCGCTTAAGCATGTGCCGGTGCTGCCGCATGTGTTTGACGCTTTCCTAAAAATGATAAGCCTGTTTCAGCACAAGCACCTGCTTGATTATGTGGATGATATTGAAACCGAAGTGTGTTCATGGCAAAACACTTCCGTTAGTGTTCATAAATACGGAGGCATACAGTTTAACACATACAACCGCGAGCTGGGTCATATTCATGGCAACGGGTTATTGGATGTATTGTTCAGCCGCGAACAGAAGCTTATGCTGATGAAGCAATACCCGGTACAGGATCATCACGTGTTTAAAAATTCGGGTTGGATTTCTTTTAAGATCAAAACCATAGAAGATAAGCAGATTGCCCTTGAGCTATTAAAGTATGCTTATGATTTAAAACCCTGCCCCTCTCCCCACGGGAGAGGTTAGTCTAAAACACCATGAAAAAACTATCGCTTGAAGAGTTAGGTCGCATTTCAATCGAAGAATTTAAAGAATCGGAAAAGATTCCGGTGTGCCTGCTGTTGGATAACATCCGCAGCCTGCACAATGTAGGCTCTGCCTTTCGCACAGCCGATGCTTTTCGTATTGAAAAAATTTACCTGGCCGGCATTACCGGCACACCGCCACATCGCGAAATTCAAAAAACCGCGTTGGGCGCTACGGAATCAGTTGCGTGGGAATATTTTGAAAACACTGCCACTGCGCTGGAGAATTTAAAAGCCGCAGGTTACACCATTGTAATTGTAGAACAAACTACCGACAGCATTCCGCTTCAGACTTTTGAAGCAGCACCCGGTACAAAATATTGCTTAGTGTTTGGCAACGAAGTAAATGGTGTAAGCGAAGAAGCTATTGCATTTGGCGATCTTGCTTTGGAAATACCTCAACATGGTACCAAGCACTCGCTTAACATTTCAGTATGTTTGGGAATTGTGCTTTGGGAAGTTTTCAGGAAGACACACCTTAGTTAGTTGCTGGTTACTCGCGACTGGTTGCTGGTTTGATTCAAGTAACTTAAAAGACCTGACTCTTTATGTATAAGTAACCAGAAGCCAGCAACGAGAAACTAACAACCAGCAACGAGAGACCAGCAACTAATTTTTCACCGGCACCAACCTGTTAACCGTTCCCGGGTTTTCGGTAGTTACATAAATGTAGCCATCCGGGCTTTGCACTACTGCCCGCACCCGACCGATTTTCTCTAATATTCTTTCCTCGGCCACAAACTTTCCATTGGCTACTTCCACACGGGCCACTAACTGAAATGACAATGCTCCTACCAAAAAATTTCCTTTCCAGTCCGGGTACCTGTCGCTGGTAACCATCGTTAATCCGCAAGGCGCAATAGACGGAACCCAATACCGTACGGGCTGCTCCATACCGGGTTTGGATGTAATGTCGGTAATAGGCGTACCATCGTAATTAATACCATAGGTAATTACCGGCCAGCCGTAGTTCTTTCCTTTCTCAACCTTATTCAGCTCATCGCCACCTTTGGGGCCATGCTCATGATCCCACAACGTGTTGGTTTGCTTATCGTAATACAACCCTTGCGGGTTACGATGTCCGTACGACCAGATTTCGGGTTTGGCACCGGGTGTATTTACAAACGGGTTATCGTTGGGCACGCGGCCGTCTTCATGCAGGCGTAAAATTTTACCGAGGTGATTACTTAGGTCTTGCGCATTTTCTTTTTTACCGCGCTCACCCGATGAAAAATAAATGTATCCCCTGCCATCAAACACAATGCGCGATCCGAAATGTACGCCTGACGATGTGGTGGGTTGTGCTTTAAAAAGTTCTTCGAGGCTTACCAACGCATTGCCTTGCAGCTTCGCGCGTGCTATTACCGTACCCCCTTTGTTGCCATCCGGCTTGGAGTAGGTTAAATAGATCCAGCCGTTTTGTGCATAGTCCGGGTGAAGCTGGATGTCCATCAGGCCGCCCTGTCCGTTGTCATACACCTTAGGTACACCGGTTATTTTATCGGGCAGCAGCTTACCGTCTTTGATCACGCGAATCTCCCCGCTCTTTTCTGTTACCAGGATTCTGCCATCCGGCAAAAAGGCAATGCCCCACACACTTTGCAGGTCGGAGGTAATGGTTTCAAATACAAATTTTTGCTTTTGCGTGGTGATGGTGGAGCCGGGTTTGGGCTGCGCCTGAAGCTGTAAAAACAAAATGGTAAATAGTGCGAAGATTACAATACGTTTCATACCTGGCTGATTGATCTTGCAAGATAAGACATTATGCGTATGTAACCATTTACCCGTTACCGGCCTGTAAACGTTTATCAGAGTAAACCAGCAGCAAGAAACGAGATGCCGACAACCAGATTCCATCAAAATCTTTTGCACCTTTGCATTCGATATAATCTTTTTTCGTGAATACCGATCGCTACAACCAACGGGGCGTTTCTGCCAGCAAAGAAGATGTGCACCAGGCCATCAAAACGTTAGACAAAGGGTTGTTTCCCAAAGCCTTTTGCAAGATCGTGCCCGACACATTAGCGGGCGATCCCGATTACTGCACCATTATGCATGCCGATGGTGCCGGCACCAAATCATCGTTGGCTTATATCTACTGGAAAGAGACAGGCGACCTTTCCGTTTGGAAAGGCATCGCGCAGGATGCCATTATCATGAACATTGACGACCTGCTTTGTGTAGGCGCTACCGGGCCGATCCTGCTTTCGTCCACCATTGGCCGGAATAAAAACCTGATACCGGGTGAAGTAATCTCAACCATTATAAACGGAACGGAAGAAGTGCTGGAAATGCTGCGCCAGCACGGCATGGAAATTTACAGCACCGGTGGCGAAACTGCCGATGTGGGCGACCTCGTGCGCACCATTATTGTCGATAGCACCGTTACCGCGCGTATGAAGCGCAGCGAGGTGATCGATAACAAAAATATTCAGGCAGGCGATGTAATTGTAGGGTTGGCTTCTTACGGAAAAGCCATTTATGAAAGTGCATACAATGGCGGCATGGGCAGCAACGGGCTTACCTCTGCCCGGCACGATGTGTTTGATCACAGCTATGCTACCCAATATCCTGAAACGTACGACAAGGCCGTGCCCGATGCGTTAGTCTATTCCGGGAAGTATAAAGTTACTGATGAAGTGCCCGGTGTGGAAGTAAACGTAGGCAAATTAGTGCTATCCCCTACCCGCACGTATGCACCGGTTATGCTAAAGGTGCTGGAAGAACTGCGTCCTCACATTCACGGTCTTGTGCATTGCAGTGGTGGCGCACAAACCAAAGTGCTGCACTTTGTAGAAAATGTTCATGTCATTAAAGATAACCTGTTTGATGTGCCTCCGCTTTTCAAATTAATACACGAATGCTCCGGCACCGATTGGAAAGAAATGTATAAAGTGTTTAACATGGGCCACCGCATGGAAATTTATTTACCGCAGCAATATGCCCGGCAGGTAATCTCTATTTCAGAAGCCTTTGGTATTGAAGCTAAGATTATCGGGCGGGTAGAGAAGTCGAATAAAAAGCAAGTAACGCTTAAGACGGAGAATGGAGTGTTTGAGTATGTATAGAAGTTGGTTTCCTCTATACGGCACATGACCGTGAATCAAAGAAGAAATTCCTTAGAAAAAGATGTAGATTTGAAATACTTTAATGATCTCTAAAAATAAAGACCCTCAGCATTTCTATATCCGATCTTGAGTTTGACAAATTTGAGATCAAAAAAAGACAAGATTTCCTTTTCCGAGTTTCTGGATTTGGCAAGCGGAGCTTATGAAACAAAATCTTAGCAAACGATAGAATTGGCTGAAAAATACGGACTTCCCAAAATGACTATGAAAGAGATAACCAAAGAAAGTAAAGGCCGTTAGATAAGTTTTGGGGTTGGCCGCCAAATTTAAAGAACTACTCAATAAGTATTCGATGTGTTTCAATTTTTTCTCCTATTGTCAATACCAAAATATACATCCCATTTTTGAAAGCCGAAACATCAAGTGTCAAAGACTTGCTAACTGTACCAATTGAAACCAATTCCTGATTCATATTATATAATTTATATTCTGTAACAGGTTGTACCTTTGTTGTTTCCCGCTTTGAAATCCTTTCAATGGTTAATTTGTCAGATGTAGGATTGGGATAGGTAACCATATACCTCATCTGACTGCAATCAACATACTCTACTTCAGTGCCATACCAGCCTGTAGTACCGCAACCATTCGTGCCTCTTACTTCAAAGATATAGTACCCATTGGCGGGAGTGGGTGACACATACCATATTTCGTCAACATCGTGAGAATAGGGAACGGTAGAAGTGTAATATACTGACAGATTCAGATCGAGCAAACGCGCTTCAAACGTGGTAGGAGTAGTATAGGTTGAATCTGACATAATATTAATAGTGTTGTCATAGTGGCTCGAACAAAAATATGGAGATTCGTTTACTGGATTAGCAAATGAAATATAATCAACAACGGGCTGCCCCACCCACACCATTTTTGGTGATGATACAAATGTGCACCCATCGTTTCCATAATTTCCACTTGCCGTTATGTTAACAAGTCCGTTATAACTATTCTGCCGTGTTGCAAGCCCATTACTGGCAACAGTCAGTGCGTACGAATTAGATGATTGCCACGATGTAATTGAAGAATTGGGAGGCAATCCTGTAACAGTAAATTGCTCTGTGGAGCATATGAAATTTTCACCGCTAATGCTGACATTCAATACATCAGTCAGGCAAGTATTGTGTCCATTTATCCATGCATTTATTTCATCTTGTGAAAACGCTGAAAACTGTAAAACACGACCGAGATTAGATGGATCCGTACACATAATAGTACGATCTGGGCTACAGGATGCAGGATTAGTTGTGTTAGGATGGACTGCATTGAATAAATGACCAATTTCGTGAGCTGTTGTTATAGCAAGCTCATTAGTCACTTCTGTGGCTGTAAAAGCATAGCTATTAGCAATATTATCACAAATGGCTCCAATTACTTTTGCTGCCCCCTTTACTGTATGACCCGTTTTAGCTGAGAAGAAATACACAATGTCACGACCGACATTACCTCTATTAGACTGCCACCAACTGGCTAACTCATCCACTACATCTCCGCTTCCAACTGCACTATATGGGTCGCCTGAAACAGACCAAACGCTTTGAAAGACAACTAAGAACCTTACATTAAAAGTTGTCTGATATACGCCTTCAACTTGATTCAAAATGCCTAAAATATTGTTATTTGATGTCGTGACATCAGAACTATTTTCTTGAAAGAATTCAAAGTCAGCTTCGGTTGCAATTTCTAAAACACGACAAGAAGTAGTTGCACGAGCCGTTTCAAAATTTTCATTGTTCTGAATGACATCACGAATAACCTTAACATCTTCTGTTCCACAGTCTTCTATATTGGGGTCATCTATGACATCATTGAGATTAAAAATTACGAAGTGTTCAGTATTTGAATAGTTTTTAATAATCTTTGATACGGGCTTTATGAACATCATTTCATTTCCATCCATTATATATCCTTCAATTATTCCACCTGCTATAGAAAGCCGAATAATATTATTAGGATTGTCTTTCAAATGACCTTTATAAGTAGTACAAATCCCAAAGTGAGTATCAGTAGATTCATTGTTAAGGGAAATCTGATGTTTCGGTGCCCTGATTTCATTCTCTTCTAATATCAAATGCCAATTCCGAGTTGAGCCAACGAACATTTGGAAACTGACTCTTCCTTTTTCGGTTTTACATATTTCGTTTAATCGTTCTATATCGATCCGAATTGTATTGAAGTCACGAAACTCATTACGAAGATCTTCTACATAATTGGCATTTAGTGTAATAGGATTTGATAAAATTTGCGAATATGCGTTTATACAAAAAAGTAAAAAAGATAAGACGAACCAAAATGACTTCTTCATATAAAGAAATTTAGTGAAAATTTTACTCTGCCTTTTCAATTTTAGAAAGACTCATGTAAGCAAATAGTGGGTCGTCAGTATCTGGCAATGTCCCTTTATCAATTCCACTATATTGAATAATCATGTCCTCTACCTGAAATTCGTTTGGAAGTCCATTACAGGGGATGAAGCCACCGTTAAAACCACTTGAAACTTTTGTTATATTTCCAATATAAAAAAAATGAGGCTGAGAGTTTGTCCATTTGTAGATTCGCCCTATCTGATCTGTAATCATTACTCCATTTTCTGAGTCACAAGTTGTTTCTATGGCTTCATCCTTATCACAACTTGTAATTAAAGCGCTAATTATAAACGCTAAAACTATTGAGTTTAAGATTTTCATAATCATTGTGTCTATTTTCAGAGTAAGTTAAGATAATTATTTAATCAATTATAGTGAAAATTGATTTTTTGCTTTCCATTTGTGGAATCTCATCGGTGTATTTTAGTAAGCAAAAAGACCAGTATTTATCAGAAACAAGGTATAGATGACATTTTTTCTGTCAACCCAATTTCAGGCAAATCAAACGCACCTATTGTCGCCAAGTGCATATAGGAAACTGACTTCTTATTATATTTGGTTGTTAGCCGTTACAAAACAATCCGCGAAGTTAAAAAAACAACAGCATGAAAGCTTTTACAAAAAAACAATATGGCGGGCCGGAGATACTCCAGTTGGAAGAGGTGGAAAAACCATCTTTAAAAGATGATCACATCCTGGTTAAAGTTATGGCCAATTCAGCTAACCCGGCTGACTGGCATATTATCCGGGGAAAACCGTTTTTTGCACGATTCTCTTTCGGGCTATTCAAACCAAAGGACAAAATTCCCGGGGCTGATTTTGCAGGCATTGTAGAGGCGGCAGGTAATCATGTAATGCACGTTAAGGCTGGCGACAGCGTATTTGGAGAGAGCCTGAACGGAGGCGCCTTTGCCGAATACATTTGTGTACCGGCAAATGTTTGTGCTGCCATGCCGGAAGGAATAGATTTTCCCACAATGGCAAGCGTTCCCGTGGCCGGGTTAACGGCATTACAGGCGCTCATCACGCATGGACAACTCAAAGCAGGAGAATCGGTTTTAATAAACGGTTCATCAGGCGGGGTTGGCCACTTTGCTGTTCAGATTGCAAAAGCTTATGGCGCACGGGTAACTGCTGTATGCTCAGGCAGAAACATTGAATTTGTAAAGGCGTTAGGCGCGGATCATGTAATTGCATACGACAGGGAAAATATCCGTCAGCATAACGGGAACTATGACCTGGTTATCGATACCAACGGTAATCTTTCTCATAAAGACTTTACACGCATGGGGCAACGAGGTGTCCTGGTTGGATTCACAACGGTGAGCCGGATGATCCCGGTACTTTTAAAAAGCGCTTTTAGCAAATTCCCATTGGTTCAGTTTACAGCTAAAGCCAATACGAAAGACCTTGAAACATTAGCCTCTTTAGTTAAGGAAGGGAAAATTAACGTTCACATCGAAAAGACCTATTCGTATAAAGAAATCCCGCAAGCCATAAGCTATATTGAAGCCATGCGTACAAGGGGAAAAGTGGCCATGACCTGGGGAGGCTGAAATCACCCCTTTCTTCCTCCTCACCAAATCTTTCAAGGGAACTCTATGTGTCCTGTGTTTCTATGTGGTTTAGCAGCTATTCATTAACCACACAGGCTCATTTTCAAAGTCCTGACGGCAAAAATTAACCAAAGGTTTCTTCCCCTTGCCATTGATAAAAAATGTATTCAATTCATTGGCGCGTTGTGTACTTTCGTTAATCTAAAATCATGCCCCTATGCAATTCCGGATTCTTGTATCGCTGCTCCTGGTAAGCACGTTGGCTGTTGCCCAGAAAAAAACAACTGTTCAGCCGGTTGTAAAAAAACCGCTCGACCCTTCCGTATATGATGGCTGGAAGGACATCACCTACAAAGCGCTTACCCCCGATGGCAGCTACGCAGCCTTTACCGTAAATCCGCAGGAAGGCGATGGCAAAGTGGTGTTCTACAACCTGAAAACCAATGCGCAGGATTCTGTAAAGCGTGCCACAGAAATTACGCTTACGTTCGATAGCAAGCATGCTGTATTTAAAATAAAGCCGCAGCAGCAATTAGTAAAAGACCTGCGCAGGCAGAAGAAGAAAAAAGAAGATATGCCGAAAGATTCACTTGGCATTTTCACGTTTGCTACACGCAAAACCGAAAAAATTGCAAACGTAAAATCATTCAAGGTTCCTGAAAAGGCAGGGCAATGGGCAGCCTGGCAATTGGAAGCAGCCAAAGAAGAGAAACCGAAAGCCAAACCCGATACAGCCAAAAAAGCCGAACCCGCCAAACCCAAAAAAGTAAAGAAGAACAGCGATGACAACGGCTACACCTTAGTGCTTCGTAACCTGGACACCAGGCAGGATATTCAGTTCGGTTTTGTAAAAGACTATGCGTTTGCCAAATTCGGGCAGGGACTTTTGTTTCATACTACCGGCAACGATTCTACCCTGAAGGCCGGCATGTACTGGTACGATCTTCAGAAAGCGGAATTAAAATCGTTGCAAGAAGGCAAACCGAAATACAAGTATAAAGGTCTGGCAACAAGCGAAGACGGTACCCAGGCTTCTTTCCTGTTAGATACCGACACTACCAAAGCGCCCAACCATTTTTTCTCACTTTATTACTGGAAGAGCGGAGATAATGCCGCCTCGGTTTTGGTTCATGAGAAAACGGCTCAGGTTCCGGCCAGCTGGTTTGTGAGCGAGCATGCTACGCCTACCTTTTCAAAAGACGGTAAGAGCTTGTTCTTCGGGTTAGCGCCAAAACCACTAACACAAGACACCACGCGGCTGGAAGAAGAAATTATAAAAGTGGAAGTATGGAACTGGAAAGACAGCGTGCTGCAAACCCAACAAAACAGCAGGCTTGAGGCGGACAAAAAACGTTCGTATCAAACAGCCATCAACCTGAACGATAAATCAATCGCCTTGTTAGGAAACGCAACCGTTCCGCAAGTGGTTCTGGCAGACGAAGGAAATGCCGCTATTGCATTAGGGGTTTCCGACCGGCCCTATCGCTGGAGTAATTTTTATGATATAAGCGGGTACAGCGATGCTTACATTATCGATGTAAAGACCGGGAATAAAAATAAGGTTGCTGAAAAAGTGAAAGGCAATATTTCCATTTCGCCCAAAGGCAATTTTGTGTTCTGGTTCAGCCTGCCCGACACCGCCTGGTTTGCGTATGATGTAGCCGGCAACAAAAAGCAATCGCTTACCAAAGCATTACCCGTTTCGTTTGCCGATGAGGAAGACGATCATCCGGATTATCCCTCATCGTATGGTTTTGCCGGGTGGCTGGAAAACGATGCGCGTTTCCTAGTGTACGATCGGTACGATATCTGGTCAATCGATCCGCAGGGAAAAACCCCGGCCGTTAACCTGACGAAAGTGGGCCGCAACCAGAAAATAACTTTTCGCAATGTGTGGCTTAACCGCGAGGAAAAATTCATCAAGCCCGAGGCTACACTTTTGCTTACCGCTTTTGATGAGCAGGCCAGAACTGCCGGCTACTACAGCCTCTCTTTAAAGACCGGTGAGCTGAAAAAGCTGATCTCCGGTAATTACCGGTATGCCGGTGTAAGCAAAGCCCTGAACAGCGATAACATTCTTTTCACGCGCGAAACCTTTAACGAGTTCCCGGATGTGTGGGCCAGCAATCTCACTTTCGCCAATCCAAAGAAAATAAGCAATGCCAACCCGCAGCAGAAAAATTACTTATGGGGCACCGTGGAGCTGGTGAATTACACCTCGCTGGATAATGTTCCGTTGCAGGGCCTGCTATACAAACCCGAAAACTTCGATCCGAAAAAGAAATACCCCATGCTGGTTTATTTCTACGAAAAGAGCAGCGATGGCTTGTATTCGTACTCCAAACCACAACCCGCGTGGTCAATCATACAACGTGTAATGTGTGTAAGCAACGGTTACTTAGTATTTATACCTGATATTGTTTACAAAAACGGACTGCCCGGTGAAAGCGCTTACAACTGCATTATGCCGGGTGTGAACCAGCTTATCAGTCAGGGTTTTGTAGATGAAAAAAATATCGGCATACAAGGGCAAAGCTGGGGCGGCTATCAAACTGCCTACATTATTACGCGCACCAATTTATTTAAAGCGGCAGGTGCAGGCGCTGCGGTGGTAAATATGACCAGCGCGTATGGCGGTATCCGTTGGGGCAGTGGTATGAGCCGGATGTTTCAGTATGAGCAAAGTCAAAGCCGCATTGGCGGAACACTTTGGGAGAAGCCGCTCTACTTTATTGAGAACTCACCTTTGTTTTATGCTGATAAAATTCAGACCCCGGTGCTGATCATGCAGAATGATAAAGATGATGCCGTGCCGTGGTACCAGGGTATCGAGTTTTACATGGCGCTGCGCAGGCTGCATAAACCCGTTTGGATGCTGGTGTATAACGATGAAGTGCATAATCTTCAAAAACGACAAAACCGGAAAGACTACGACATTCGCCTGATGCAGTTTTTTGATTACTACCTGAAAGGCGCACCTGAGCCGGAATGGATGAAAAAGGGTATTCCGGCTATTGAAAAAGGGATTACGAAGGGGTATTAAGGATAGGGCGTCTGACCCCGAAGGTTCGGGGTCAGACGCCTAAAACCGCGAAGGCGCAGGGCTTCTCTGCGTCACTGCGACTTTGCAGTTCAATTTTTTCAGCTCATCTCCACAATTCCACAATTCGGTAAACAAGATTATTTTAGCAGGCAACCTTTTGATAGTATTGCCTGTCTTAAAAGAAAAAAATTTATGCGCAGCCTTCTTGTCCTTTTATTCGCTACCGTAACAACTTTCGGGCAATCGGTTATACAAGGCAAAGCTTTGTGGGAACAGAAAAAATACGATGAAGCCCGCAGGCAACTGTCGGCCATTAAGAAAGACAGCAAAGACTATGCAGCCGCTCAATATTACTTAGGACGCATTGCATTCGATGAAAAGAAGTATGATGAAGCCGAAGATTTTTTTGAATCAGCTGTCAGCAAGAATGATAAAGTTGCCGAATACCATACCTGGTATGGTAACACGTTAGGCACTATTGCGGCTGATGCGAACTTATTCAGACAAGCTATGCTTGGGCCTAAAATGAAAAGCGCCTGGGAAAAAGCCGTGCAGCTTGATCCTGAAACAGTAGATGCCCGCGAATCACTCATTCAATATTACCTGCAGGCGCCTGCCATTGCCGGGGGCAGTGTGGACAAAGCCATTGAAATGGCAAACGAGATCAAAAAGATAAAGCCGGCAGAAGGCCATCGGCAATTAGGCAATATTTATTACCGCGAAAAGAAGTTTACCGAGGCCGAAAAAGAATTTATAGCTATGGCAAAAGCGGATGCTGCCTATACTTCCGGCCTTGCTAATTTTTATGTATTGCAGAAGCAATACGATAAAGCGTTCTCCTTATTTGAAGAGACGTTAAAACAGAACCCGGATGATATGGCCGCCACTTACCAGGTCGGGAAGCTAAGCGCGTTATCCGGTCAGCAACTGGATCGCGGTGAGGCCTGCCTGAAAAAATACCTTACCTACCAGCCGCAAAAGAACGAGCCCAGCCATGCCGGTGCTAACATGCGCCTGGGCCAGATCATGGAAAAGCGGGGTAAAAAAGCCGCTGCCAGATCGTACTACGAGCTTGCCCTGAAAGATGACGCCACGCTAAAAGAAGCAAAAGAAGGACTAACGCGCGTTTCCAAATAGTTCCAGCCTGTAACAGGCCCTGACCGCTTGTTGATTAATCTGTCATTTTGAAAGCAACCTTTGTAAATTTGTTCTTGCGGATTTTCAAGGACATTTTACATGAAGCAGTTTTTTTTGAAATGGTATAGCTATAATGCGTGGGCCAATCGTACCATTATTGCCTGCCTCGAACGGCAATCGGTTAGCGATGAAAAAATTCTCACCGTTATGGGGCACCTGGTGAGCGCTAACTTTATCTGGCTAAACCGCATTAAAGATTTACCTAAAAGCGAATACAAATTGTGGGGCGAATATTCTTTGCCACAGCTTAAAGCAATGGTGGAAGAAGCCGACAAATTATGGATGGAGTTCATTTCAGCCACCGGTGATTTTGACCGTACGCTCAAATACCGCAACTATGTGGGTGATTATTTCGAGAATAAGGTTGAGCAAATTATGATTCATTTGGTCAATCATGGCAGCTACCACCGCGGGCAGGTAGCCATGCTGTTGAGGCAGAAGGGCTTTGAGCCTGTGAATACCGATTATATTACTTACGACCGGGTATTGTCCGGTCAGTTAGCAAATCCCTGACTCACCTAAAAAATAACAGCTATGAAAAAAAGTAAACTACTCTTGCTTTTGCTGTTAGCGGCCTTTGCCCTGCGGGCACAGGAGCTGACACTGAATGATGGCATTACGATTTGCCATACCTCGCCAACCGAAAAGTTTGCGTTATTTGCACAGGATAATGATTTTAATATGTCGCACCCTAACCCACTGCCTTACGTGCACAAAAGTGATGTAGGCCAAATGATCACCTTTAAAACACCTGATGGCAAAACCGGTAGCGGCTATTTGTTAAGCGCAAAATCAAAAACCAGCAACTGGATTTTTGTTTTCCAGGAATGGTGGGGATTGAACGATCACATTAAACGCGAAGCCGAAAAGCTGTATAACGACCTGGGTAATGTGAATGTGCTGGCGCTTGATATGTACGATGGAAAAATTGCCACTGCACGCGAGGATGCCGGCAAATACATGGGCGAGTTTAAACAAGATCGCGGTAACGCCATTGTAAAAGGCGCATTGGAATATGCCGGCAAGAATGCCAAAGTAGGAACCATCGGCTGGTGCTTTGGTGGCGGGCAATCCATGCAGGCGACATTAACAGCAGGTAAGCAGGCTGCGGCTTGTGTGATCTATTACGGTATGCCTGAATCGGATGTGGAAAAATTAAAAAACCTGAATACCGATGTGCTGAACATCTGGCCCACACAAGATCAGTGGATCAACAAGGAAGTAACGGATAAGTTTGAAGCCAACATGAAAGCAGCCGGTAAAAAGCTAACCACGCTTCAATACGAAGCCGACCACGCTTTTGCCAATCCGAGCAACCCTAAATTCAACCAGGAGTTTACAGCCGATGCGTATAAGCACACGCTTGAGTTCTTTAAAGCAAGACTGAAATAGTCGCTTGCTTATTTTTTAACCACATAGAAACACAGGGCACATAGAAAACATAATTCCACTCTATGTGTTCTATGTGCCTATGTGGTTAATGCATTTCAATACTGCTCCAACATATACCGGATCACATCGGTAGTGGTTACAATGCCCACCAGCTTGGTTTCGTCTTTATCATCCACCACAGGTAAAGCATGAAACTCTTCCGTGGAAAGAATTTCGGCCACATGCTTTATGGTTTCGTTGGCTTTTACCACCCGTGGCCGGTGCGACATCACCTGGGCAATGGTAAGCATATCAAAAACAGCTTCATCGGCTTCGTCCTGGCCGGCAAACAGGCTGCTGAAGGTTAACCGGTTCAAATCCGTTTTGCTGATAATGCCCACTAATTGTTTTCCGTAAACAACCGGCACATGCCGGATGGCATGCTTGCGAACAAGGTCGCGTACATCGGTTAGCTTATCTTCCAATTGCACCACATGAATATCCCTTGTCATAATGGTGTTTACAAGCTCGCGCTTTCTCATAACTATGTTGGTTGATGTGTAAAGTATCTTTTGTTTTCTTTATTAAAGATTACTTTACCATCAACCTCATCCCATGAGATCGATCAGGCTATAATATGATTTCCGTCACTCCCAAACCACAATACCGGGCTGTGTGTGGTACCAGGTGGGATACCTGGGCAAATGTATTTTTTCTACCTCGTTGCGTTTTACTTTAAGTGTTGGCGTAAGCAGTCCGTTCTCCACGCTCCAGTCTGTTTTCATGATCACTACTTTCTCTAACTTTTCATACGCCTCAAGACCGGGATTTATTTGTGTGATTGAGTTTTCCAATCCCCGGATTAATTCCTCTTTAGGCTTTGCCTTACCGCCTGCCGAAAGCACAGCTAAAGCTATGGGTTGCGGAATGCCCATGCCCACCACGCATACCTGCTCAAGGTCCGGGTTAGCCAGCAGCTTCATTTCAATAGGTGTAGGCGCTATGTATTTCCCTTTATCCGTTTTAAACTGGTCTTTCACCCTGCCGGTGATCTTCAAAAAACCATCGCTTGAAACTTCTCCCTGATCCCCGGTTTTCAGATAACCCTCTTCATCAAACAGCTCTTTGGTCAATTCCGGTTCCTTATAATATCCCAATGTAAGTCCCGGGCATTTCACCCGTATCTCTCCTCCCTCGGCTATTTTTACCTGCAATCCCTTAAAGGGTGTTCCTACCGTACCGTGCCGGTTGGCCTCGTTGCGATTGAAGTGCGCATACACGCAATCTTCCGTCATACCATACGCCTGGAGGATACGCACACCTAACTTTTCATACCATTGCAGCAGGTCAACCGAAATAGGGGCCGCACCACTGAAAATCTGTTTGGCGCGCGAAAGCCCGATCCCTTTTTTGATCTTGTTTTTGATCAGCGTGCTCACCAACGGAATCTTCAGCAACGTATCTAATTTTTTTTGCGGCAGCTTCTCTAATATTTTCTCCTGGAACTTGGCCCAGATGCGCGGCACGGCAAAGAAATGTGTAGGCTGTGTATCCGCAAGATTTTTCGGAAACAACTCCAGTGTTTCCGGGAAAGAAAAAGTACCGCCCTGGTAAACACCCATCAGCTCAATGCCCATGCGTTCGGCAATGTGGCTCATGGGCAGGTATGAAAATAGAACGGGATGCATTTGAATACCCAGCTCGCTTGTCCCTCGCCTTATCGTGCTGTCGAACGCAGCTACCGAATGCATCACACCTTTAGGGTTACCGGTTGTGCCCGATGTGTACATAATGGTCAGCAGGTCTTCGCCTTTCCAGCTATGCGGCTGACTGAGCGGCTCAAATTTAGTTACCCAGTCTTCCCACGTATGTGTGGCATCTGTTCCGTAAGCCGAAATGCCGAGGGTAATTACTTCTGCCGGAATACCTTTCTTCTGCTCTTCAAAATTATCGAGCTTCCCGGCTATTAAAAGTTTCGATTCGCTGTGCTCCAATATTTGTTTAATGGAAGCAGATGTGAGCGTAGCATAAAGCGGAACGGAAACGTGCCCGGCCATCATAATGGCCAGATCGGTCATTACCCAATGTGCACAGTTTTTAGAGATCAGCGCAATGTTGCTTCCTTGCGGGAAGTTGAATGATTTTAACCCGTTGGCAATACGCCTGATCTCGTTACCGGCCTGCTGATACGTCCAGGTTTTCCACTGGCCATTAAAGGGTTGCCGTAAAAAAAGCTGATCGGGGATTTCCTTCTCCCATCTCAGAAACTGCAGCAGAGGAGTGCTTGCATTCATAGACTTAGGGTTTATACAAAGTCTATTTAGCAATATTAATTCAGAAAAAAAATATTTTCAGATTAAGCGGCAACAGCATTACCAGATTATGTGGCTTAGCAATTTTATCTGGTTCGGAAGAATTGAAACGGGCCGACTAAAACGAAAAAGATTTTTTCAGCAGGTTGGATTGTACCCGGCTTTTTTCTTTAAAGAATTCAACATAAGCCTTATTGCGCAATTCATACCCGATGGCCTCTTTTTCGGCCGGATCAACTACCCAGTATTCTTTTACACCAAATTTTTCGTACAGCTCTTTTTTCGTAACCAGGTCGTGTTTCTTATTGCCGGGCGAAAGGACTTCTATAATCAAATCCGGCACACCGTGGATAGTGCTGGCCTCGTCAATAATCTGCCTGTTCTCATTCAAGACCACCAGAATATCCGGCTGAACTGCATTCGATTCTTCGTCCAGGAACACATCAAAAGGGGCAAAAAATAATTCTCCAAGATTTTCGCTGGTTAGAAAATTATCAATTTCAGTTGATAGCTTCCTGACAATGCGCTGGTGGCTGGTTACGGGTGTGGGCGACATATAAAGCGTGTTATCAATCACTTCGGCCAATGTGCCCTCCGGAAGCATTTTAAATACTTCCATAATTGTGCGGGGCGGATGAACAATTACTTCCTGCATGACTTAAAATTACACATTTTTGTAAAAATGTTTTTCGCTTATACATATCATGCCTGAGTCGCCCAAAAAACTTTTCCTGCTGGATGCCTACGCGCTTATTTACCGCGCGCATTTTGCGTTTACCAAAAACCCGCGCATCAACTCCAAAGGCCATAATACCTCGGTGTCATTCGGCTTCACCAACACCCTGCTGGAAGTAATTCAAAAGCAAAAGCCCACACACATTGCCGTGGCGTTCGATACATCTGCTCCTACTTTTCGCGATGAAATTTTTACCGAATACAAAGCCACCCGGCAGGAAACACCGGAAGACATTCGGAGCGGGCTGCCCATCGTAAAAGAAATCCTGAAAGGCTTTAACATTCCTATTCTCGCGCTTGACGGCTACGAAGCGGATGACATTATCGGCACATTAGCTAAACGGGCGGAGCAGGAAGGCTTTGATGTGTATATGATGACACCCGATAAAGATTTCGGGCAATTAGTAACAGATAAAATTAAACTCTATAAGCCCGCCTACATGGGGAATGCCGTTGATATACTCGGCCCCAAAGAAGTATGCGAGAAGTGGGACATAGAGGAAGTAAGCCAGGTAATTGATATGCTTGGTTTGCAGGGCGATGCTTCAGATAATATTCCCGGCATACCGGGAGTTGGCCCCAAAACCGCATCGGATTTACTAAAGAAATATAAAACTGTAGAGGGTGTAGTAGCAAATGCTGGTGAGTTGAAAGGCAAGCAAAAAGAACGTGTGGAGCAGTTTGGCGAACAGGCCATCCTTTCCAAAAAGCTGGCTACCATTATTACCGATGTGCCGGTTGAATGGAATGAAAGCAACCTTGCCTACACCGGGCCCGATGCGGAAAAGCTCAAGCCCATACTGGAAGAGCTGGAATTTAAAACCATGATGCCGCGTATTTTTGGTTTACAGTCAGGAGCGGCAGCGCCACCTGTAGTTAGTTCGCCCAAAGCCGCCCAGCTTTCTATGTTCGGACTGGAAGAAGTTTCAGACGAATCGGTAAGTGAAGATACAAAGGCATTTAATCCGCAAAATGTTTCGTACCGAACACTTGAAACATCAGAAGATCGCGTAAGCCTTGCCCAAAAGCTAAAAGAGCAACGCGAATTTGCGCTTGAGGTTATAACCGATGAGGCTGAGAATTTTGAATTTGAAATCACGCACATCGTAATTGCTTCCCGTGCAGGCGAAGCCTGTTTTATCCCGGTAACGAACGAAAGCGCCATAACCGATTTTAAATCGGTGCTGGAAGACGAAGGCATTCGCAAAGTAGGGCACAACATTAAAGCTTCCCTATTGGCTTTGAAGAAGCACCACGTTGATGTGCGCGGGCCGTTGTACGATACCATGCTGGCGCATTACCTGATCGAGCCCGAAGCCTCGCACGATCTTGGCATCTTATGCAATCAATACCTGCACTATCAGCTAAGCGAAGGGTCTTTAAAAGCAGAGCAGCATTGCGAGCGGGTTGACCAGACCCTTCAATTAAAGCAAAAGCTGCAGCACGAATTAGAGCAACGCGGCCAGTGGCGGCTGCTGCATGATGTGGAAACACCTTTAGCGCGTGTGCTGGCCGATATGGAGTTTGAAGGCGTGAGCATTGATGAAGAAACGTTGAAATGGATGAGCGATGCGCTGAAGAGCGACAGCCAGAAAGTACAGAAAGAAATTTACCAGGTAGCGGGCACCGAGTTTAACATTGCATCGCCCAAGCAGCTTGGCGAAATTCTGTTCGATAAGATGAAGCTGTTAGACAAGGCGAAGAAAACCAAAACCGGCCAGTATGCCACCGGTGAAGAAGTTTTGTTAAAGCTGGCTGCCGATCATGAAATCGCAAAAAAAATTCTCGATTTCCGTGAGTACGAAAAATTGCGCTCTACTTACGTGGATGCCTTGCCCAGGATGGTAAGCCGGTTCGATCACAGGATACACACCGACTACCGGCAGGCGGTTGCCGCCACGGGTCGCCTAAGCTCCAACAATCCTAATTTGCAGAACATCCCCATCCGTACGGAAAAAGGCAGGCAGATACGAAGCGCTTTTGTGCCGCGCAGCAACGATTATCTTTTTATGTCGGCTGATTACTCGCAGATTGAATTGCGTATAGCCGCTTCGTTTGCGAAAGACCAAACCATGATCGATGCTTTCCGCAGTAAGCGCGACATTCACGCCACTACCGCAGCAAAGGTATTTAAAGTTGACCTCGCAAAAGTTACTCCCGATATGAGGCGTAAAGCCAAAGAAGTGAACTTTGGAATTTTGTATGGAAGCACAGCCTTCGGGCTTTCGCAAAACCTCGGCATATCACGCACGGAAGCCACAGAAATTATCGATTCCTACTTTAAAGAGTTTTCGGCTATTAAACGCTACATGGATGACTCTATCAACTTTGCGCGTGAGAAAGAATATGTGGAAACCATTCTGGGCAGAAGGCGCTACCTGCGCGATATCAACTCGCGTAACATTACCACGCGCGGCTTTGCCGAACGCAACGCCATCAATGCCCCTATCCAAGGCAGCGCGGCCGATATCATCAAGATCGCCATGATCCTGATTCACAAATGGCTGAAACGCGAAAACCTGAAAACCAAAATGATGATGCAGGTGCATGACGAATTGATTTTTGATCTGCATCAAGACGAACAGGACATTGTAAAACCCAAAGTAATGGAGCTGATGAAATCGGCCGTTGTGCTGGATGTGCCGATGGAAGTAGAAGTGGGTATTGGTAAGAACTGGCTGGAGGCGCATTAATTCCCAATTTTACCATATTGTTAAGTTCTTAACATTCAGGTTTCAACTGCTTAACATTTGGATAATATTGCTTTAATAATATTGCACCAGTTCATCACAAACCATGAAATTTTCAGGTTTTTGGCTGGTTGGATTACTGGCAATAACTCCTTCGCTAACCTACTCGCAGAGTATTACCCCATCACCCTATTTCACCTTCGGCAAAGGAATAGGCATCACCTCACCCGATAGCCTGTACCAGCTTAACATCCGGTTTCGCATGCAGAACCGGGCGGCTTTCACCACCAGGAGTGCAAAAGATCTTGCGATAGATGAGGTGGAAGCCCGTGTAAGAAGACTGCGCCTGCGCTTTGACGGCTACATCTATAACCCGAAGTTTTACTACCTCATTCAGCTATCCTTCTCGCGATCGGATATGGATTATGACGACACCGGGTTTCCGAACGTGGTTCGCGATGCTATGGTCATCTATGCCGTAAACAAAAATTTTTCTATCGGCCTCGGGCAAACCAAGCTGCCGGGCAATCGGCAACGGGTAAACTCATCGGGCGATTTACAGTTAGCCGATCGTTCTGTTGTAAACTCCACTTTTAATATCGATCGCGACTTTGGTGTGCAGATGTATTACAACAACCACATCGGTAAGCTTTATTATGTGTTGCGAAGCTCCATCTCATCAGGCGAAGGCCGCAACATTACGGCATCCGATCGCGGACTTAATTATACAGGCCGGCTGGAACTATTGCCCTTCGGCACATTTACCAACGGTGGCGATTATTTTGAAGGCGATATTATGCGGGAAGCAAAACCCAAAATCTCGATAGGGATTACCGCTTCGCAAAACGAAAACACAACCCGCACCGGTGGACAGCTTGGTAAGTTTTTATATGACTCGCGCGACATGACTACCCTGATGGCCGACTTTCTTTTCAAATACAAAGGCTGGGCGCTGGCTTGCGAATGGCTGGAACGTACTTCGCCCAACCCGCTCACATCGAATGATGCAGGCGATATCCGTTACATCTACACCGGCTTCGGCCAGAACTACCAGGGCAGCTATTACTTTAAAAACAGTTATGAGATTGTGGGACGCTATTCGCGTGTAAAGCCGTTTGAAAAAATACAACTGCTTGATGACAAAACTGAACAGTTTACACTGGGCGTAAATAAGTATATTCGCGGACACCGTGTTAAGCTGCAGGGCGACATCACCTACGAAAAAAACCAGTGGTTGCAGGGGACTAATGCCAGCAACGAGAACTGGCAGGTGCGCTTTCAGATAGAAGCCGGTATTTAACCGATGCAAAAGCCATTTAGCGAAGACTGGGCCTCAATCGTGTCTGCCGTTGCCTGCGTGCTGCTGGCCTTAACGGGAATCATTTTCTGGTTACCGCCAACAGCATGGTCAACCAGCAGTGAATTAAAAACAGCATTAAGCAGCTTTACCTTCATAAGCATTGGCTCAATGCTTATCATTCCTTTTACATTAGCCCTGGGCGCACTCTGGTTAACAGGAAAACCACCGCACCCCCAAGCCTTTTATAGTTACCTCTTCCTTATACTTATTACGTTGGTGGCGCATATTCTTTCCGGCTATACCCCCGCTAAAGACCTGGGCCTGGAAGTAGTTATATTCAGCCTGCTGATCGGGCTTGCCGTATCTAACTTATTTCGGTTACCCGATTGGGTAAAGCTGATGGTACAAACCGAACTCTACATAAAAACCGGGTTGGTCTTGCTCGGCTGCGGCATTTTGTTTGGCGACATTATGAAAGCCGGTGCGTTGGGCATGCTGCAATCTTTAATTGTTGTAATTGCCGTATGGCAGTTTTGCTTCTGGCTTGGAAAAAAATTCGGTTTGGATGATGAATACCGCACCATGCTCTCCAGCGCGGTAGCCATCTGTGGTGTTTCGGCTGCTATTGCTACGGCCGGTGTAATCAAAGGGGATAACAAAAAACTATCGTATGTAATCTCGCTGGTGCTGATTACGGCCATACCCATGCTGCTGCTTATGCCGTGGCTGGCCAAGGCGATGGAGTTACCCGCATCTGTTGCCGGTGCGTGGATGGGCGGCACGATTGATACAACGGGTGCCGTAGTAGCTGCCGGCAATTTGCTGGGCGAAGACGGGCTGAAGTATGCTACGGTAGTAAAGTTCTCGCAGAATGTGTTGCTGGGCATTGCCGCATTTGCTATTTCCCTGTACTGGACGTACACCAAAAAGCAAGCGACAGACAAAACCACTGGTGGCATGATCTGGGATCGCTTCCCAAAATTT
This sequence comes from Cyclobacteriaceae bacterium, assembly GCA_026129485.1. Lineage (GTDB taxonomy): Bacteria > Bacteroidota > Bacteroidia > Cytophagales > Cyclobacteriaceae > ELB16-189. The sequence continues at coordinate 112,079 of JAHCHY010000010.1, read as the reverse complement.
GTGTTGGGATTTATTGCTGCATCGCTCCTGTTTTCATTTGTACTTCCTGCCGGTTTGGTTAGCGAGCTCAAAACTCCGCTAAAGAATATTCAAACCTTTTGGTTTGCGTTAGCTTTCACTTGTATTGGATTAGAAACCCGCTTTGCCGACATCTTCAATAAAGACTCCAAAAAACCAGCCGTTGTCTTTCTGCTGGCCCAGCTCTTTAACATCCTGCTTACGCTTGGTGTAGCGTGGGTGGTGTTTGGGTAAATGCTGCTTAACTACATAGGCGGATAAGACCACATGGCTTTTGTCTTCTATACGGCTTACGATCCTTAACAAAATTGTATATTTGAGCATGGTAGAAGCGCTTAAAAGCAAAATGCCCGTTGTTATCCGGTTGCTGAAAAAGCATAGGGTAAAGCGTGCATACGCATTTGGCTCTGCTGTAACCGGAGGTTTTAATCCAAACAGTGATATTGATTTACTTGTCGCATTCGATGATAAACTTGATCCTGTTGAGTATGGCAAGCATTACTTTGAGCTGGCGGAACAGCTTGAACAGATTCTCAGCCACCCGGTTGATCTCGTAACGGAAGCTTCTCTTAAAAATCCCTACTTTATAAAATCACTTAACGAAACGAAAGTGCCGCTTTATGAGTGATTCGATTAAAAAATCACTCACGGACATTTTGATGTGCATAGACGGAATCTATTTTCATCTTCAGGGCAAAAGGGATTTCAAGTGGTACACCCAATCGTTGACGGTAAAACGAGCTGTGGAACGTGAGCTGAGTATCATTGGAGAAGCCGTTAACCGGATTGTAAAAGAAGATAAAAATATTGAACTAAGCAGGGCAAAAGAGATTATTGCATTTCGTAACCGGGTTATTCACTCTTATGATGCTGTGGACGATAACCTGGTTTGGAAGATATTAATACACGATATTCCGGTTCTTCACCAGGAAATCCACTCGCTTTTAAACAAAAATTAATTCCCAATCGCCTGCAACGCAGCCTCGGCAGCATAGCGTACATCGTTGTTGCGCGTAATGGTTAATACCCGTTGAATGGATTTCTCCGCAATTGCAGCGTCCTTACCGATTTTACCCAATAGTGTAATCAACTGGTATTGCAAGCCTCCTTCCTGGTCGGTGGTTTTATCCAATCGTGCGGTTAATGCTTTCACTGCCGGCTTGCCGATTTTTACCAGCGCTTCTTTGGCGGCTTCCGTGTCATTTCCGTAATGCGGCAATACCGAGATCATAAACTCAATGGCTTTGGCATTTCCGGTCTTGCAGTTCCCCAACACGCTTATGGCCAGCGTTTGTACCTGGCTTAAGGCAGTACGGTCTTCAAGGCTTTTTTTGCTCAGCAAAGCAATTAATGTGTTTTCTAATTTAACGGGTGGCGTATCCATCAGCACCAGCAGCTTCATCACGCGAAGCTGTTCCGTTATATTATTGCCTTTCAGTATTACATCGGCTTCTTCCAGCGTGGGTATTACGCCCGGTATGGCGATGTTGTACTTCACACAAAAATTTATCCGGTCATCTCTCTGGCTGGGATAGGGCGTGAGCAACGCATAGCCTGAAAACTTATCGCGGCAACGCTGGGTGAGCACCCGCAGGTCAGCTTCCGGATATTCTTTGCGGATCACTGCATTGGTAGCTTCGCTGTATGTCATTTTAAAATGCCACGCAAAGTCATACAGTTGCTCGTGTGCTTTAGGATATTCGTTTGCATTTACAAACGCGGCCAGCCAGCCGATCAGCTCTGTTTTTCGTTGCGGATCGGGTTCTTCCTTATACATGGAAGACAATTCGCTGAACAGCGTGGCCTTCAGCTTATCATCAGGCGAAAGCCGGGGCGAATAGGTTTCAAACACATGCTGGCGCAACGGCTGGTTTTTGGATAATCCTTCCATCATTTCCACGTATGCAAACTCAAACGGTACGGGTCTTGGCAGGCCAAGCTTGTTTTGCGCGGCTAAATCAAAATACTGCGCAATACGGTTTTTCTGTTCTGCCTCAGGGGCATCGGCTTTGCCGATTAACTGTGTTATATAATTAGAGAGGTAATAATTCCCCACGCGGCTCATGGCTGCAAAGCCTGCCTGCCACTCACGGGCATCGGTATGATTATCGTTGGTCAGGTAGCGCACAATTTCATAGGCGCGGTCATCGCCATACGGATAGGCAATGGTATCGAGTGTGCCGAGCAGGAAACTTTTATACAGCCCGGGGTCGAGCTTAAACCGCATAAAGGCAAACATCACATCGTAATGCAGCTTGCCGCACACTTTATCGAAAGGCGTTTTAACCGCTTCATTGACAACAGCCGAAATTTTTTCAGAGGTGGATAAATCATTCAAATGCGGACGGAATGCCTCGGCCTTTTCTTTACAGATTTCAGCTTGTGTTTTAGAAGGTGTATTGCCCGTATTACCATTAAAGGTAATCTGCACTGTGTTGCCTTTGCTCTTGTCGGCCGGTTGCACCGATGCATCGGGCTGTGCAAACAACGTGGCCATGTTCTTGTTCATTTTAATACGGCCTACATAGCTTACGGTAATCTCGCCACTGGTTACATCAATTACGCGGGCGCTTACTTCGATGTACGATTTCAATTTGGTATAGGTGCCCGATAAGATTGCATCGATAGGTGCCAGCTGGCCGATCTGTAAAGCTGCTGCGGGCTTCATCAGGTCGGTAAGAATAAACTCGTACTCTTTCAGAATGGCATCCATGCGTGTGCGCTCAAACAGCTTCAGCCTATCGGGCTGGCCGGAGATGGAGCCGATAATAGTTTCGGTCAGGTATTCGCCAAAGGCTTTGGATTGCTGCGAAGATGCCGTAGCCGTAAACGGCACCACGGCTAAGCTTTGGGGGGCTTTAGGCGCTGGTGCAGCCAGAATTTTTGCAGCCAGCTCTTGTGTTACGGCCGGGTAGCTTTTGGGTTTCTGGGCGTATAGCTGCAACGTGATTACAGTTAACCCTATTGTTAGCAATACCTTTGTGTTCCATACCATAGTTTAAAATTACTTATAAATAACTTTTAACCACATAGGCACATAAGGACACATAGAAAAAATTTACGACCCGGCATGTTATTTCTATGTGGCTTATGATAATTCAAAAAAATCGCAAATCACGCATCAATAATCACAAATCAGTTCTTCCTACCTTTACTCTATGCTTCCCAAATCCTGGTTTATTATAAAAGACGAAAGCAAACGCACGTTTGAGGTGGTTACGCAACCGCTTAGCGAAAACGCCTTTAGCAACAAGGTAATTGCCATGCAGCGCGAGGGGATTAACATTACCCCGGTGCTGCTGCCGGTAAGCAACCGCCACGCCAGCAAAGAGCACATCAGCTTTACGGGCTATACCCGCGAGGATGGCCTGTTCAACCGCCTGCAACAGCAGCATGCCAAACTGATACAGCAGAAGTTTGGGGATTGGGAGGAGTAGGCTTTAGACATTTAGTAATTAGTAGCAAGACATTAGACATAAGTAGTAAGACATAAGAGTACTGAACTACTATCTAAAGTCTAATGTCTAACATCTAATAACTATTTTGCGGCAACCTGAAACCCCCGCTCGCCATTCTTTTCTACTTCGCGAAGGGTACGCAGTTGCTTCATTTCTTCGAGCATAGCTAACAACGCGGATTCATCCGTTACCTTAAGGTGTATTTTCAATTCCGAAAGCGATTTGATTTCGTTGGGAGTTTTGCGGAAGTCGGTAATGTAGTTGAGTATGTCGATCTTTTTAATGAACATGGTAAGCGGTTTTTTGGATTGTAACGGGAAAGAGTGTGGCCGAGATACAGAATTTTTTGAACCGCAGAGGCGCAAAGAACGCTGAGCATTGCCAGGCCTGTGCCAGGAAAAACCCTCTGCGACTTTGCGGTTAATCGTTTACCTCGAAAGAATATACTTGGGCGCCTTCCGATGTTGGGTAGCCCGTTCATAGCCATAAGCAATCTCAATCAGCACAGGCTCCTGCCAGGCCGTGCTGAAGAATGAAACCCCAACGGGCAATACATCTACAAAGCCCATCGGCACGGTAATGGACGGATAACCCGAAATCGCGGCAAGCGAAGAGCTGCCTCCCAGAAAATGATCGCCATCGACCAGATCGGTTTTCCACGCAGGCGCACCGGTAGGCGCCATGAGCGCGTGCAGGTTGTTTTCTTTTAGCAGCTTGTCAATACCGTTTTCGCGGGTGGCTTTGTGCATAGCGGCAAGCGCGTCTATGTATTCCTTATCCTGCAAGGTTCCTTTTTCATGCGCCAGCTTTAACAGGTGCTGGTCGAAGTATTTCAGCTCTACCGAATCCTTTTTGTTGAAAGCCATCAATTCAGCCAGATCGCGTACGCGGGCTTTATCGCCCAGGCTTGCAAAGTATCTGGTAAGGCCGTCTTTAAACTCGTACAGCAACACGGTAAACGAAGAGCCGCCAGCGCCACGCTCCATCGTAAAATCCAGCTCAATTACTTCGGCTCCCTGCGCACGCAAATCCGCTACGGCTCTTTTCATCAATGTATCTACCCCGGCATGGTAGCCGCCTATGTTTTTCAGCAACCCGATACGTTTACCTTTTAGTCCATCGGCTTTCAGGTGCAGGGTATAATCGGGTTTATAGTTACCGGCTGAGGCTAACGTTTTTTCATCGGCAGAATCCACACCCACCAATGCGCCTAAGGTAATAGCCACATCGGTAACCGTGCGCCCCATCGGGCCGGCCGTATCCTGCGTAAACGAAATGGGAATAATGCCGCTTCGGCTTAGTAACCCAACGGTAGGCTTTAAGCCAACCAGCCCGTTGGCATTGGACGGACAAACAATAGAACCATTTGTTTCGGTACCAATAGCAACTGCACACAGGTTTGCCGAAGCAGCCACACCCGAGCCCGAACTGGAGCCGCATGGGTTACGATCCAGCACATAGGGGTTTTTGGTTTGCCCCAGCACCCCGCTCCAGCCACTGCTGCTCATATCGGCCCGGAAGTTAGCCCACTCGCTCAGGTTTGCTTTCGCGATGATAACCGCCCCGGCATCGCGCAGCTTCTTTACTAAGTAGCTGTCATCGGGCGGATAGGAATCGCGCAGCACGGTTGCCCCGGCCGTGGTGGGCATATCGTGCGTATCCATGTTGTCTTTAATGATAACCGGGATGCCATGCAGCAGGCCGCGACTTTTACCTGCTTTTAATTCGGCATCCAGCGCTTTGGCGGTTTCAAGCGCCTGGGGGTTTACATAGATGATCGAATTAAGGGCCGGTCCGTTTTTATCCAGGTCTTCGATACGTTGCAGGTAGTCTTTCACTACCTGTTCAATCGTGAACGACCCTTTCTGGTAGCCCACCTGCAACTGCGGAATGGTTATTTCTTCGAGGTATTGATAGGATGGGGCTTTCTTTTCGGTTGCCGGACTACAAGCAGCAACCCCTATAAGAAGCAGCACCGGTAAAACTCGTATCATGTTCAGGAGGGTTAAAGTTATGGCAGGTAAGGTAACATCCTTTATGGTTAACATGAAGCCTTGTTATCCGAAAGGATAGATGACATGACTAACCTAAGAAACGGTTGCCCCGGTTATTAATAATAAATATTGAATAGTACTTTACTTTAATAATAATATTTATTGAAATTGCATAAGCTATGGCAAATAGTATTTACTGCGATACCTGCGGCTGCTAAGGTTTATGTCGTTACTCAACCAACCGGCAGCTTATAAAATCTGGATATTTGCTCCTTACCTGGAGACGGAAGATCCTACGCTGAAATTTTACTATGACTATACCCAAAGCATTGCCGAATACACCAAGGTATTCGCGGAAATCAACTGCGACTGGGAATGGGTTAACGTTACCATCCATAACGTGGATGAATGCATTGCACGGGTAAAGGGCTATTCCGACAGGCAAAGCATTGTATTAAACCTGTGCGATGGCGATGAGATTAACGATGTGCCCGGCATATCGGTAATCCACGCATTAGACAAAAGCGGTATCACCTATACCGGCTCCGATTCTTATTTCTACCGGATGACGACTTCCAAAATCACCATGAAGGAAGCGTTTGGCAAAGCCGGGGTATCCATGCCCGAATGGCAAAAACTGAACGGCCGCATAGACCCTAACCTGTTTAAGAAAGTAGGCGATACCATAATTGTAAAGCCAGCGGTGTCGGCCGGCAGCATGGGTATTAGTGTAAAAAACGTAGTAAGCGATAAGCAGCAACTTAAGGAAGTGGTAAACTCCATGCGCCAGGGCTTTAAAGGCTGGAAGCTGGATGGTGCCGGCATTCTGGCCGAACAGTTTATTATAGGTAAAGAGTTCACTACCCTGCTGGTGGGTTCGCACCAAAACCCCGGACGCATTAAGTTTTATCAGCCCATAGAACGTGTGTTTCATGAAGGCCTGCCGGAAACAGAACAGTTTCTTTCGTTCGATCGGTTGTGGGAATCGTATGAAGAGGAAACACCCATGCCCGATAACGGGTTCTTTTATGAGTACCAGCCGGTAACCGATCCGGAATTAGTAAAGCGCCTGAAGAAATTAAGCATCGATGCGTTCAAAGCTGTGAAAGGAACCGGCTATGCGCGACTGGATTTTCGCATGGATAAAAATACCGGCCAGTTGTTTGTGTTGGAGATTAATTCGCAATGCGGATTAAGCGAAGACGAAAACTATACTTCCATTGGCGCCATCCTACGGGTAAGCAATAAAACCTTCACTAACCTCATAGTAGAAGTGCTGGACGATGCCCTGCACCGCCATCCCCAGTTAAAACTATACGTTTAAACTACCTCCATTAATCATATCCAGAAACTAAAGAAGCCTGCATGAAGGTTTGTGTGTTGCAGCCCGATTATAGCACTACCGAGGTAGACTATAAGTATTACGATCCGCCCCGTAACCTTGCCCCCTTGCTGCCGAACGACCAGGTAGATCACGTCTTCCTGAACAAACTCACTACGTACAGGCAACTCAAAGAACTGCGCAGCCAGAAGTATGATATTTATGTAAACCTGTGCGAAGGATATCTGGATTGGACTATTCCTTCCATTGATGTAATCAACTCGATGGATGCGCTTAACCTTCCCTACACCGGGCCCAATGCCATTCTGTACGATCCGGCCAAACCGTTAATGAAGTACGTGGCTTACACGGCCGGTGTAAAAACTCCGCTATATGCGGAAGTAACCGGCACACAAGACCTCCGGGCTCAGGTCAGCCATTTAACTTTTCCGCTTTTTGTAAAGCCTGCCAAAGCCGGTGATAGCCTCGGTGTGGATGATGAATCGCTGGCAAAAGATTTTCCTCATCTGCAGCATAAGATCGAAAGCCTGCTGGAAGAAGGCTATGAAGATATATTAGTGGAAGAATACATTGCCGGGCAGGAGTTTACCGTGCTGGTAGCAGCCAACGTTTCACCCGGGCGTGGTTCGGTTTCATTCAGGCCGGTGGAATACAAATTCCCGGAAGGCTATGCATTTAAAACCTATGCGTTAAAAACTTCCGAGCTGCATACCGATGTAAACAAACCGTGCGATGATGCCGCGCTGGAGGCCCGGCTGAAATCAGCAGCCGAAAAAATCTTTAACGGTTTTTCCGGGGTGGGTTATGCGCGGTTAGATTTCCGCGTAAACGAAAAGCAGGAAATTTATTTCCTCGAGATCAACTTTACCTGTTCGGTATTTTATGAGAACGGCTACGAAGGCTCTGCCGATTACATCTTACAGTTTGATCCCATTGGCAAAGCCGGGTTTTTAAAGCACATTATTGCCGAAGGCATGGCCCGCCACTCAGCCCGGCAGAAAAAATACCGGGTTAAAGGTAACTCGATTAACGGCTATGGCATTGTAGCCCAAAAGGCCATCCGCAAAGGCGAAGTGATTTTCAAGATCGAAGAATCGGCCCAGCGTATTGTTACCAAACGCTATGTGGAACAAAACTGGACACCCGAACAGATCGAAGAGTTTCGCCACTATGCCTATCCTATCTCCGATGAGGTTTATATCCTGTGGGATCAGAAGCCACAGAACTGGGCACCGCAAAACCACAGTTGTTTTCCCAACACGGCTTATGATGGACTTAACCTGATTGCTTTGCGCGATATTGCAGGTGAAGAAGAGCTTACGTTAGATTATGCCGACCTGCTGGATGATAATATTCAATCATTCGTATGCACCTGCGGCCACCCCAATTGCAGAAAGGTTGTTTCCGGCCGGGCCGATAATTCCGTAACCCAGCGCGAGAAAGTCAACATCGGCAACTCTCCACAATCGTAGCTTTTCCACTTCCGGTATCCGGTTTTAAGCTCAAATCCTGTAACTTTCTCAATAAACTTGTTGGTTTTCCGGCTTCTGCTTCACACACAATGGCATGAGAAAAACACTTTACCCGGTTTTAATATTGGCTGTTTCAATAGCCGCAGCGTGGTATTTCCTGCCCGGCCAAAGATTGACTACAATAAGGGGATATAGGAAATAAGTTTCTTATATTGAATTGTTGGCAGTAATAGGGCCCGGGACAATTTGGCCATCTAACGGGTGACACCATACTAACAAAGATTCTCACGCGGACAAGTGAACAGCTTCGGGACAACTTGGACTTTGAAAAAGTAAAAACGTAAGACTGATTAAAAAAATAATGTGGCTGACCCGCGCATTTTTAAAAAGATTCTCCTCCGAAAGCCCCGTGCTTTTGGCACATGCCATAGCCGCGCAAACCCACCGCGAGATCAAAGCTCTGGCAAGAGCCAAACCCCGGCACGGTTAAATTACTCATTCTAACCATCTTAATTTTTTATATTTGTTAAACCAAGAAAAAGCAAAATGAAATCGACAAAGTATTACTTAATCCTTCTATTGCAATTCGTTTTGCATTTAAGTTACGGACAAAGGGTAATGATTGATCTTGAAATTACAGCCTTTGAAGACTTTGACAAAACAATGACCAAGGCAGTAAGTAGAGACTTTAAACTTCTTGCCACCTATCACCGAGACGTAATCAGGATTTGGGATATTGAATCCGAAAAACTTATTAAAGAAATTAATTATGAAAAACCGCTATCTGACCCAGTTTTATGCTTCTCCGCTGACTCAAGATCAGTAATTGCAGTTTCCAATCAAAAGGTCAATTCTTGGAATCTAATTGATCAATCAAACCTTGTTTCAGATTTACTAGAATTAGAATCTTACAGTATTATTAATGCTAATGCCGTTTCAGATAAGTTCTTAGTTGTAGAAGGATTATGGGCATCTTCTTACGAGTCTGATAAAAGAGTTGTACTAATTCTCAACATTGAGGACTTGACGATTAATAAAATTTTTAATGGCGGTGATGCAATTGTAAGTACTGATCAAAAAAATCTATTCGTTAATAATCCGGAAATACATAACATAGTAAGTATTAATCTTGATAATCTAAGCGAATCAACAAAAGTTAGTTACAAAGGAAACCTTGCTCCACGGTTTATCAGTAGCGATAGTAAGATTATTGCTGGATCGGGAGACCGGGGGCTTACATTTCATGACATCGTTAAAGGGAGGACTATATTTACCATTAAAGACTTCAATTATTGGAAATTTGTATATGAAGTGAATGGAATATTTGTTCTTTACAATTATGGAGGGAAAGTTCAAATAATTGATCCTCTCAAGAGAACAACTAAAACAATAGCTTTTGACGATAGTTCTTTGCCGTTTCGATTCACTTTAACAAATAACACGTTATCAATTTCCTCATTTTCTGGAAATGATCAAATCATCGATATAAATTCCGGGCAACAAAAGACTAATTTTCCTTCTAACACAAAATCTAAGACGATAGAAAAAGCTCATTTTCAGGCTGTACAAATTAGCAGAGATGGGAACAAGTTTTTTTTGGTTGAGAAAGAAGGCTTAATTAAGAATAGCAGTAAAATACATGTATTTGACGTTGCAAGAAACGCTTTTGAAAAAGTAGTCGAACTTCCAGGTGGATTTAACACCTTTATCCCAAATTCAGATGAAGTTTTGTGTTATGGTAATGGTGACAACTACATCTACAACTTGGCCAATTATTCATTCAAGAGAATACCCAAGGAACTGCTTGGAAGAGGAGGTAACCCCAATTATCCAAATGAAAATTTGGTTATCTTTTCAGGTTATGATGAAGAGGGAGTAGCAGTAGACTTAGTAAATATCAAAAAAGTTGATTTTCCTTGGTTGACCAATTGGAATAATTACGATTCGGTAATAGCTGTTTCAATAAGCCCAGATAATGTATGGTCGCTTATAATTAAAAGAAGCGGAAAGGGTTTTGCGACTGACATCTATTTTGGAAATAAAAAAATATCATCGCACAAAACAATTTATACAAATATAAAATACAGCTCAGATGGAGCTTCGATACTTTTAATAGACCGTTCTATGGCGGGTGCAACAATTATCAGTTCCAGCGGAGATCAAGGATATACAAAACATAGAGCATTATCAGGTTATTTTGAAGGGCATTGGATACTTGAAAACAAAAATTATAATTTAGAAAAATTTATTCAAATCAGATCAGATAGCTCTGTGAAGCGAAATGGGTACAAAGTACTCATCAATACTGATAACACTTTATCCATAAATGATGAGAAGGGAAATGAATCGCTGAAAGTTACCATCTTAAGTGATGGGCAATTTTTAATTCAGCATGAGTCCGGTCTTTTTGATGCTTCAGAAGCTGTCATGAGTCAGTTATATTTTGTGCAAGGTGTTGACATAGTCGAATTCAGCCAACTAAAAGAACGTTACTACGAACCTGGCCTTTTGAGAAAAGTAATGGCGGGCGAGAAGTTGCGCAATGTCGTAGGTATGAAATCCATTGAATTACCTCCTGACATTCGCGTGGGTCAAGTTGATGAGAAAGGATATTTACCTATTGACTTAACCAACAAAGGTGGCGGTATTGGAGAAGTGGCCATTTTTATCAATGGTAAAGAAGTGATAGCCGATGCGAGACCGAAAGAGGCCAACAGTGAAGCATCCGATCTTTCATTCAAGGTATTTGTAGGGAACCATAAATCGCTGATAAAAGGAAGTGAAAACTTCATTGCCGTAAAGGCATGGAATGCAGGGCATTGGGTCGTCAGTCGCGGAACTATTATTACTTACCGCCCCAATGGAAACGAAACCGCCTATAAACCCGCCATTCACATTATTGCCTGTGGTGTATCAGACTATACCGGAACAGAATTAGATTTAAAATATGCTGCAAAAGATGCCGAGGACGTAAGCAAAGCCTTAACGCTTGGTGCAAAGAACCTGTTTGGTACTGACCGCAGCTATATCTATAATCTTACCACCAATAATACTGCGGATAAATTCCCGAGCAAATCAAATATCCTGAAAACATTTGAAAAGGTTTCTTCCACCGCTCACCCGTTAGATGTTGTTGTTGTTTATTTATCCGGCCACGGTATTAATCATGGTGGCCAGAATGGGGATTGGTATTACCTCACACAAGATGCCTATACTGCAAGTAGCACAGCATATAATGACCCGGAGATTAGAAGAAATACAACCCTTTCCAGCGTAGAACTGGTTAAACTTTTTATAAACATACACGCCAAAAAACAAGTATTGATGATCGATGCCTGTGCAAGCGGTAAAGTAGTGGAGAGCCTAATGGCTAAGAAAGACATTGAGAGTAGTACGCTAAGAGCCCTTGACAGAATGCGCGACAGAACAGGTTTGCACATCATTACGGGCTGTACTGCCGATGCGGTAAGCTATGAAGCGAGTAAATACGGACAAGGTGTACTCACCTATAGTTTGCTCGAAGGAATCCGTGGAGCAGCCTTGCGCGAAGACCAATTTGTCGACATCAATAAATTATTTCAGTATGCACATGACCGTGTGCCTTTACTAGCGGAGGGAATTGGCGGCATACAAACACCGCAAATATTCAGTCCACAAGGCACTCAAAGTTTTGACATCGGACAGTTGGATGATGTAAGTAAGAAAGCGATTCCGATTGCCAAAATTAGACCGGTATATATTCGATCAACTTTTCTTGACGATGACCAATTGGAAGATGCCTTACAGCTTGGTAAAAAAATAGATGATGCTCTAAACGAAGCAGCATCAAAGGGGACTAACTCGAATATAATTTTCGTGGACGTACGAGAATATCCTGAGGGCTGCAAATTGAGCGGACGTTACAAACAAGAGAAAGGGATAATAAAACTTAAACTACGCAAAAAGTGTGAAGGTAATGACGAGACTATTGACATTGAGGGTAAAACGGTGGAAGAAATAAAGAATATAATACTTAGTCAACTCTAAGTTTAGTATCTTTTGATAACTCAAAGAAAAATAATTATGAAACAAATATTGATTCTAAGTATACTCACAATAAGCTTGTATGCTTGTTCAACCACACAAAAAAGGGGGGCAGTTACCTATAACGAAGGTGGGGCAATTAAATCAGGTCAAGGGAAACTTTATTGCGATAAGCCTAGAAAGAATTATGCTACAGAACTTGATGCAAAAGTGAAAGGCGAGTTAAGTTCTTTAAGCACCAGTCCAGCAAATCTTATTGAAGCCGGACTAACTCAAAAAGTAGTTGAGCTCAGTGACTACTCTAGTAGTGGTCTTGATTTGGATTTGTTGCTATTCAGAATATGTGAAATGAGTATTAACAGGGGTTTTTCTGAAGAAACAACGAAAAACTTGATTGAGCTAGCAATTAAAACTTGGGATACTGAAAAAAAAAAGAAGCAATATTAAGGCTAACTGAAGACCCATTTATTCGCCTTGCTAAAAGAGATTCAATTTTGGTAGTTAATCAAAATGATGAGCCAATTTATTTCAATGGTGGAGACAAAATTGAATTCTCAATTTATGGTCTAAATGAAATTCAAGGCTCATCAATTGAAATTGTGATTGGTGAGTTTAGATATCCTATCCGTGAAGAGCATGGTTCCCTAATAATTAGAGGTTATAAAAATCTCAAAATGACTGGGATTATTATGAACCCTAAAAAATATGACTCCGTGGACGTTAAAATTTTGGTATTTAGTGTTAAATAAAATTTGAAGCGACTAACCAAACCGCACACACATTGTCTGGCCGCACTCTCAGCCCACATCCAAAGCCAGTCAATAAGTGTGCTTGGTTTTGTGTTAGTGGACAAAGTTGAAATGAAAAATGCCCCACCGCACGACTGACCTATGAAGAGTAGAGCAACATTAACGGGTGACAAAAGACAAGGCTACGAATGAAGTGCGGAGAAGGGCCCTACTACTGCCAACAAAAAGTTTATGCCAGCTGCGGGTGACGTGTAGTTATAAAGTTTAACTTTTTAATTTCGTTCACCCACGTGGGACAAAGACGCGCTTCGAAAACCGCAGCCGTCATAAACTCAAACGTTGTGCACAATGCCGCGGGACAGATTCCGTGCTTCGAACATTGGCACTTTCGCTTGCCGCACATTCCCGCGCGACACCAAAGCAAGCAAAAGAGCCAATTTGGAGTGACCAGAGAAAAGAGTTAACTTTAATTGCAACGAAATGACTCAATTTAAGTGTCTAACTATAAAAAAAAGTAAGCCATGAAAAAAATAAGCCTTTTACTTGTAATTCCAGTTTTGAGTGGAATTTTTGGATGCCAAGAGGATAACTTCTCATTGGATGAAATTAATATAGAAGTCCTCACTATGGATAACGAAATCGTGAAAAATACTTTTGAAGAAGGAACAGATGTTGTTCTTGCGTTAAAGATCAAAAATCAATCAAGCAAAACTTTTGAATGGTCTTATGATTATGAATGTGAGTTGTCCCGGCAGCAGGATTTTATGCTGGTTAAAAAAGAGGTTCAGACAGAAGATCCAAATATAACTTCTGTATCCGTGGGGATACCCTATCAATTCCCATTGAATTGTCCAACAGTAGGCTTGCCTCCAAGGATTACTATATCTCCAGGAGAAGAGACAATTGTAATGGCCTATGCATGGAGCAGTAACCCTGATAACACTGTGCTACAAACAGGCCAGTATTTTTCAGAGTTCACAATAACGATTGAAGTAGAAAGCCATCAAAAATCATGGAATCTGAAAACTGACTTTATAATTGAGTGAATTTATGAAAACAAGGTTCCTCCTACCAGTATTGTTTTTAATTTCGATATATACGCAAGCTCAAGTACGAACTATCTTATCCAAGGCGGGTAAGGTAGTGGGCGATAGAGGTATATTCAGTGTACCAAATGCTGATAAAGCGATTCGTGTTCATGTTGATAAAGCGAAAGCGCTTAGAGAAGCGGAGGAAGAGGAATCGTTAGGTGTAGGACTTCCATTTAAATTTGGAAAGTCTGTTATAGTAAATCATACTCTGTCTAATTCAGGAACTTGGTTTGAGATCGATAGTGGACGTGTCTGGAAACTTAAAATTGAATGTGAAGAAGCGTTTTCTATAAGTCTCATCTTTAACAAATTGAACCTTACTAAGGGCACACAGTTATTTATTTATAACCAAGATGGGAGTATGTTGTATGGCCCCATTACAACAGGGGTAATTACGAAGTCAGGAAAATTCAAATCAGATATCATCAGGGGTGATGCTTTGATATTGGAATTGTTTGAACCAAAGAAAGAAACAGGAAAGAATATACTTCATTTGTCAAAAGTCGTGTATGGATTTCGTGACATATTTCAACCCACCGCTTTTGGAGGCTCATCAAACTGTCAGGACGATGTAAGTTGCAATGCAAATTTGAACGTGCAATCAAATGGAGTTGCAATGATAATTCTGGCTAACATGGAGAGACTTTGTTCTGGTTCTCTGCTCAACAACACCTGCCAAAATTTTACTCCAAACATACTTACTGCATTCCATTGTATTGATCTTGGTAATGACATTGATGATGTTGATCCTTGTGGCGATCCTGAATTTGGAAACGGGACATTGACAGCCCAAGAACAGAACAACGCAGAGGAGTGGATTTTCCGATTTCAATATAGGCGACCCAATTGTAATACAGGTTCTGAACCTCTTAATTTTGTAACATTTCAAGAATCCACCTTTCGTGCAGGGTGGTTTAATACTGATTTTGCGTTAGTTGAAATGGAGCAAAATCCTGTAGAGAGCGCTCCTACTTCTGGAATAAGATATTTAGGATGGTCGCGTTCTAATGTTGCTCCTACATCAGGAGCATTTTTAGGACATCCTCAGGGCGATGTGATGAAAATATCAACCTATAATACAAATGCCGCGAGTAACGCGAATCAAATTGTATGGGCAATATGTCCACCATTTATTACAAATACCTCACCCGCAAACACTCATTGGACAGCCACAATAAATGACGGAGCATTACAAGGAGGTTCTTCCGGTGGTCCACTATTTGACCAAAATGGTGATGTGATTGGGCAATTACATGGCGGACAAATTGGTTGTGCACCTACAGTTACACACTCTGGTCGTTTTGATGTTTCATGGAACGGTGGTGGAACGCCTCAGACTCGTTTAAGTGATTGGCTTGACCCAAATAACACTAACGCTATGGCTACTAATACTATAGTAATACCAACCATCACTGGACCATCCGTTATCGTTTGCTCGGGCGAAACGTTCACCCTGAACAACGTACCTGCCGGTGCCACAGTAACATGGCTGGCTTCTCCCGGCTATTTTCAGGCAAATAGTGGTAGCGGAACCAGTGCGACATTGATACCAGCCGACCTCGCCATAGGTGGGCCTGGTGTTGTTACTTTTACTATAACAGGTTGTGGTAATTCTGTTCAGGTGCAGAGTAACAATTTTTTGGTTCAAGGACTTCTTCCTGGCGCCATCTATTTCACCAATAGCGAAAACGATGGCATGTACTTCTGTTCCAGCAGCTATGGCAATTATTTTGAAATTGAATCTGGAGCGTCTGGTACTAATTTTGAAGCTCGTCTGTTAGACATAACGGGGCAAACTGTACTTTACACATCACCCATTACAACGTATCAGGCTGGCACACCTAATCTTTGGAGTTATTATCCGTCCAGTGATGGCTACTATGTATTTGAGGTTAGAGGGACCAATGAATGCGGTTCGACCAGTTGGGTAGGCACTGAAGTAGAGTATGTTAACTGTAGCTGGCTCTTTTCCGTTTATCCCAACCCGACAGACAACTATCTTGACATTGATATGTCTAACGGTATAGTAACCGAAACAGAATTATATCAGATTACCTTAGTTGACTACACAGGAACAGAGGTTTTAAAGTCTTCATCCAAAAATAAAAAGCAACGGATAGACACATCTCATTTGAAAAATGGACAGTACGTCTTGCGTATTGAGTATAATGATGAAGTAACACTGCACAGAATAGTCATTGACCGATAGGAGAACATAAAGCCACATCAATGTAAAGGCCGCACTACCGACACACCAGACCAAAGCCTTAACCTCTGACTCCAATCAAAAGAACTGAGAATAAATGCTTCAACCCAGCAGCACCAATGCCAAAGCCGCACGACATCAGCCCACATCCAAAGCTTTGGCATTGGTGCTGCTTCGTAACGGTCGACTGCGGCACTGTGCACAACAAAAGGTTTGTGCTATTGCGGAGCACAGAGTAAAGTTGTAGTTTGGTTTTCAAATTACGTTTGGTCACGTGGGACAGTTTGCAGCAGGTCGTCCTTGTCATGCTTCGCATTTAACAAGGCCTCCTAAATCCGCAACAGCACAAACCCAGACGTTAGCGGCAAGCATTTTCAAGCCAGCACCGCATCTTCGTTTTGGGCTAAACCTTTTCCCGGGCAAATTGTATCACCCCTTCGGGGTTTAGCTGCATTGTACTTTCCTTTTTATAATCCTGTCAGCCTTTCAGGCTTTAGGATGACAGGGTTATAGAATGGTCTGTTGGCGGGAAGCGGCTTTTCCACTTCCGGTATCCGGTTTTAAGCTCAAATCCTGTAACTTTCCTCAATAAACTTTGTTGGGTTTCCGGCTTCTGCTTCACACACAACGGCATGAGAAAAATACTTTACCCGGTTTTAATATTGGCTGTTTCAATAGCCGCAGCGTGGTATTTCCTGCCCGACTCAAAGATTGACTACAACACACAGGTAAAGCCTATTCTCAATAAAAAGTGCATTTCGTGCCATGGAGGCGTAAAGCGCGAAGCCGATTTCAGCCTGCTTTTCCGGCAGGAAGCATTGGCCAAAGCCGAATCGGGCAAGTATGCCATCATTCCGGGTGATGCCGCGCACAGCGAACTGGTGAAGCGCATTACGGCAACCGATCCGCAAGAGCGCATGCCTTACAAGAAAGAGCCGCTCACAAAAGAAGAAATTGATATTCTTACACAATGGATTGAAGAAGGCGCAGCCTGGGGCGATCATTGGGCTTATGTTGCCGTAAAAGAACAAACCGTTCCCTCCAAAAACGACTGGACGCAGAACGATATAGATGCGTTTATCCTCGATCAGCTTAAAGTGCAAAATCTAAAACCATCGCCACAGGCAGATAAGGCAACCTTGCTGCGCAGGGTTAGCTTGGACCTTATCGGTATGCCGGCACCGGAACCGATAGCAAACCGCTACATGCAAGACCAAAGTAATGAAGCGTATAAAAAATTAGTGGATGACCTGCTGGCCTCTAACCATTTTGGCGAACGCTGGGCCAGCATGTGGTTAGACCTTGCCCGCTATGCCGATACCAAAGGCTATGAGCGCGATGACAGCCGCGTCATCTGGCGTTACCGCGATTGGGTAATCAATGCTTTTAATGCCGATATGCCTTACAACCGGTTTGTTACCGAACAGCTTGCTGGCGATTTACTGGAAAATCCAACCGATGAGCAATACATCGCCACAGCCTTTCATCGCAACACCATGACCAACGATGAAGGCGGCACCGACAATGAAGAGTTCCGTACGGCTGCCGTATTGGATCGTGTAAACACCACGTGGGAAGCCCTGATGGGAACCACGTTCGCCTGTGTACAATGCCATAGTCATCCGTATGATCCTTTTCGCCACGAAGAGTATTACCGGTTCATGGCCTTTTTCAATAACACGCGCGATGAAGATACCGAAGCCGAGTACCCGTTGCTCCGCCACTTTGAAAAAGAAGATGCTGAAAAGCTAACCACGCTTACCAACTGGATAAACCGGAATATCTCAACAGAAAAAGCAAAAGAAGTATATCGCTTTGCCAAAACCTGGCAGCCCAGCATCAACTCCATCCAGGCCGATGAGTTTATTAACAGCGAACTTACCGACACCAAGTGGCTCATCTTCCGCAATCATGCACAATGCAGGCTGCCCAACGTAACCCTTACCGGCAGCAACCGGCTCATCTATCGTTATTCCAGTTGGGTGAATGATGGCGTGTGGAAAATACATCTTGACCGTCCGGACGGGCCGGTGCTCAAAACCATTTCGGTTAAAGACACCAAAAATCAATGGCAGATTGTGGATTTTACATTCACACCGGTGGCCGGTGCTCATGATTTATATTTCACCTACACAAATCCTAACCTGAAAAACCCCGATGATAGCGGGATGATCTTCGACTGGTTTTATTTCACCGATAGCTGGGATGAATCTCATCCGCAAATCAGCAAAACATTCTGGGAACTGGTACGCAAGGAGCCGCCTACTACTCCCATCATGTTCGATAATCCCGAAAAAATGAAACGGCCTACCCATATCTTCGAGCGGGGCAACTGGTTAGTGAAAGGTGATGCAGTAGAACCCGGAGTGCCACACACACTTGTTACACTCGCAAACGATGCCCCCTTAAACCGGTTGGGTATGGCACAATGGATGACAGACCCTGCGCATCCGCTAACAGCCCGCACGATTGTTAACCGCATGTGGGAGCAGATCTTTGGTATTGGGCTTGCCGAAACGGTGGAAGACCTCGGCACACAAGGCATACCGCCTACCCATCCACAATTGCTCGACCACTTATCGTGGAAGCTGGTGCATGAATATGACTGGAGCTTAAAAAAGCTGGTACGTGAAATTGTGCTGTCGGCCACGTATCAGCAAAGCTCGGATGTAAGCGAAGACCTGCTGGAGAAAGACCCGCTCAACAAATTTTATGCGCGCGCTCCGCGTGTAAGACTTTCTGCGGAACAACTGCGCGACCAGGCTTTAGCAGTAAGCGGATTGTTAAGCACGAAGATGTATGGCCCCAGCGTAATGCCGTATCAGCCGGCCGGAATCTGGAAGTCGCCCTGGAACGGGCAGGACTGGAAAAAGAGCGAAGGAGAAGATCAGCACCGCAGGTCGCTCTATACGTATTTAAAACGCACAGCGCCTTATCCGTCCATGCTTACGTTCGATGGCGCTTCGCGCGAGGTGTGTACCGCAAGGCGTATTCGCACCAACACCCCGTTGCAGGCGTTGGTTACGCTTAACGATTCGGTGTATGTGGAAGCTGCGCATCACCTTGCGTTGAAAATGCAGACACAGACATCCGTGCGCGAGCAGGTTGCATTTGGATATGAAACTGCTACTGGCCAGAAAATCAACGAAAGGAAATTAGCTGCTCTTGAAAAACTGTATCAGCAAGGAATGAAAGAATACAAAGGTGGAAATATGGTGATGGTTCGTAACCGGAAGGAAGAACAACCACAACTGAAAGCATTGAGCCTGGTTGCTGCAGCTATCTTAAACCTGGATGAAGTGGTAACGAAGAATTGAGTTTTAAATCGCACGAAGAAACACGAAGTGATTTTTAAAAATTATTTAGTTAACCGTAAGTAATAATGTACACTGTACTAAAGTCCCTCTCCTGTGGAGAGGGATTTAGGGTGAGGTCTATGAACAAGAAAATAATACACGAACTCCATCGCAAACAACTCGAAGAAACCACGAGGCGGCATTTCTTACGTGAATGTATTGCAGGCATGGGCGGGCTTGCATTAGCTTCGGTGTTCGGAAGCTGTAACCCGTTTGAAAAGAAAGACAAATACGCGGCACTGCTTTCATCCAACCCGTTAGCTCCAAAAGCTCCGCAGTTTATTCCCAAAGCCCGATCGGTTATCTACCTGCACATGGCCGGTGCGCCCTCGCAGCTTGAGCTGTTCGATTATAAGCCCGCATTACACAAGCTCGATGGGCAGGATTGTCCGCAGTCGTTGTTAGAAGGAAAAAAATTTGCCTTCATACGGGGTGTGCCGAAAATGTTGGGGCCGCAGGCCAGCTTCAGGCAATACGGGCAAAGCGGGGCATGGGTATCGGAAAACCTGCCGCACTTTTCATCCATTGTAGATGAGGTTACTTTTCTCAAAGCCATGCAAACCGATCAGTTCAATCACGGCCCCGCCCAGTTGCTCATGCACACCGGTGGCGCACGATTGGGCAGACCGAGCATGGGCTCGTGGGTAACATACGGATTGGGCAGCGAGAACCAGAACCTGCCCGGCTTTGTGGTGCTTACTTCTGGCGGCACCAATCCCGATGCAGGCAAGAGCGTGTGGGGCAGTGGTTTTTTGCCTTCGGTTTACCAGGGTGTGCAATGCCGCAGCGAAGGCGACCCCGTGCTGTTTATCAAAGATCCTGAGCATGTAACCCGCGATCTGCGCAAAGCATCTATCGATGCCATTAACGAGGTAAACAAAATTCATTACGAAGAAAAAGGCGACCCGGAAATTCTTTCGCGTATTGCACAATACGAGATGGCCTATCGCATGCAAATCTCCGCGCCAGAAGTAATGAACATCAATGACGAGCCACAATACATTCACGATATGTATGGCACCAAACCGGGCGAAGTAAGCTTGGCCAACAACATTCTGCTGGCGCGTAAGCTGGTGGAGAAAGGCGTTCGCTTTGTGCAGATTTTTGATTGGGGCTGGGATAGTCATGGCACCGATTCCAATCTTGCGATTGATGTCGGGTTTGTTAATAAATGCCGCACGGTTGACAAAGCCATGACGGCACTGGTGTTGGATTTAAAGCAGCGCGGCTTGCTGGACGAAACATTGGTGGTTTGGGGCGGTGAGTTTGGCCGCACCCCGATGGCCGAAAACCGCGAGGGTAAACAGAATCCTTTTAAAGGCCGCGATCATCACACCGAAGCATTCACCATCTGGATGGCCGGTGGCGGAATTAAAAAAGGATTTACCTATGGTGAAACCGATGAGATCGGCTACTCGGCTATCAACGGAAAGACCACGCCATTCGATTTGCAGGCTACTATTCTCAATCAGCTTGGCTTCGATCATGAAAAATTAACGTACGAATTTCAGGGAAGACCATTTCGCTTAACGGATGTGCACGGAAAAGTAATTCACGAAATCTTAGCCTGATGACCTTAAACCGAAGACAATTCATTACAACATCGGCAATGGCAGGAACCGGATTGATGTTAAACACATTAAACAGCTTTGCCCGACCGCTTACGCAGCAAACAAAGGCAGGATACTCGTTGCTGGTATTCGCTACCAACTGGGGCTTTGGCGGATCGTGGGATGAGTTCTGTTCAAAAATAAAGGCAGCCGGTTACGATGGATGTGAAGTATGGTGGCCCGGCAATACCCCGGAAAGAACTGCATTGTTCAACGCTTTGAAAAAATTCAACCTGAAAGTTGGCTTTCTCTGCGGCAGCGGGCAAAGCGATTTTACAAAGCATGAAGCTGAATTCAGGAAATCAGTTACGGAAGCTGTAAGCACACAACCGGCTTATATCAACTGTCATTCGGGAAAAGATTATTTCACACCCGAACAAAAAGAAAAGCTGATTGCCTATACAATCGAAGCATCGCGGCAAGGTGAAGTACCCATTTACCACGAAACTCATCGCGGCCGTGCGTTATACGCTGCCCCGGTTACCGATGAATTGATGAGGAAGATTCCCGGCTTGCGTTTAACCCTCGACATTTCGCACTGGTGTACGGTACACGAATCTTATCTGAACGATCAGGAAGAAGCTGTGAACCTTGCTCTAAGCCGCACCGATCATATTCATGCGCGTATCGGCCACCCGGAAGGCCCGCAGGTAAACGATCCGCGTGCACCCGAATGGGATGCTGCCGTTAACGCACATTTTGCATGGTGGGATAACGTTGTAGCAGCAAAGAAACAATCCGGAAGCCGGATGACATTCCTGACCGAATTCGGCCCGCCCGATTATATGCCCACGTTGCCCTATACACGTCAGCCGTTGGCCAGCCAATGGGATATTAATGTGTACATGATGGAAATTCTTCGCAAGCGTTATTCATAATGGAGTTTATCGGTCGCTTACATCCGTTGCTGGTTCATTTGCCTATCGGCATCCTGCTGCTGGTTGTGTTGTTTGAATGGCTGCCAGCACGCAAACCTTACAAATCACTCAGGCGGTCGATCCGGTTTATTTTGTGGCTTGGCTTTTTGTCGGCATTACTCTCAGGCATTACCGGTTTCTTACTTAAACAAAATGGCGATTACGAATCGCAGGCAGTAAAGCTGCACCAGTTTGCCGGCATTTCGCTTACGCTGATTACAGGAGTATATGCCTGGGCACGCGGGCAAAAGCAACTGAAAGCCATTTACAAATTTTTATCGGTGCTGATGCTGATATTGATTATAGCAACCGGCCACTTGGGCGGAACGCTTACACATGGCGAAAATTTTTTATTCGTTTCCGCAAGCCAAGCGGAAGCTGATCTTGCACAAATCGATTTACAGCAGGCGCACTTTTATAACGACCTCGTTAAGCCCATCCTGGAAAACAAATGCTATTCATGCCACGGTTCCGGCAAACAAAAAGGCAAACTCCGGTTAGATGCGCCTGAATACATTTTAAAAGGCGGCAAGGGTGGCTTGGTATTGATTGCGGGCAGGACAGATGAAAGTGAATTGATTCACCGTGTGCTGCTGCCATTGGAAGATGAAGACCACATGCCGCCTAAAGAAAAAGCCCAGCTCACACAGGCAGAAGCTGAAATTTTAAAGCTATGGATTGCATCCGGTGCGGATTTTGAAAAAAGTATTTTGGAAAGCAACCAGCTTGCCGCGATACAGAAAATTTTATCGGGTAATAAAACACAATACATAGCCGAAGTACCGGAAGGTAACCCCGGTGCAGCGAATCCCAAAGTAATAAATGACCTGAAACGCTTGGGCGCTGTAGTATTGCCGGTGGCCAATGCAAGCAATTACCTTTCGGTGAATTTGGTGAATATAACCGTACTTGATTCGGCTGTGGATTTATTAGTACAGCTAAAGCAACAAGTAGTCTGGCTGAAAGCCGGAGACCTGCCGCTGAACGATTCGCACTTGGACAAGCTTTCGCAGCTTGTTCAGCTTACGCGACTCAATCTCGAACGTACTTCAGTTACCAATGCAGGGCTATCGCATCTGAATTCACTCCATCAGCTTCAATACCTGAACCTGAACCAGACAAAAATTTCGGCAAACGGATTAAGATCGCTTAACGGGTTAAAAAATTTACAGTCGCTGTTTATTTACGGTACTGCTGTTTCTGTTAAAGATTTAACGTCTTTGCAGCACGTGTTCCCAAATACAAAAATCGAAATCGGGAATTATGTGGTGCCTATATTGAAGACAGACACCACATTAGTAAAATAAACATGGCAAGTTCATTATCTTTCGACAATGAAGCATTCATTAACTGAAAAGGAAAAACTCAAAAGATGAAGGTGTCAGGTTGAGCTTGTCGAAACCGGTTTTCTGTACTGAAATAGCCTTCGACAAGCTCAGGCTGACATAGGAATTAAAGCAACATGCTTAAAAACAAAAACATCGTCATCATCGGGGGTACTACCGGCATTGGACTTTCTGCCGCAAAAGCCTTTGTGCGCGAAGGCGCAAACGTGGTGGTAGTAGGGCGTAACGATGACAGCGTGAGTGAAGCCGGTAAAGCATTAGGCGCACAAGCCGTAGCCCTTGCCGGTGATGCAACCCGGCCGGACACTGCGCTGCAAGCCATTACTGTTTGTATAGATAAATTCAAAGGCTTCGATGGCCTGTATCATGTAGCCGGTGGCAGCGGCCGCAGGTTTGGCGATGGCCCCCTGCATGAATTATCATTGGAAGGCTGGAACAAAACATTAGAGCTGAACCTCACTTCGCTTATGCTCTCTAACCAGGCGGCCGTGCAAGCTTTTCTCAAAAGAAAGACCACCGGAACCATACTCAATGTAGGTTCGGTGCTCGGGCATTCGCCTTCGCCCCGGTATTTTGTAACACACGCCTATGCCGCAGCCAAGTCGGCTGCGATCGGGTTCAGCAAATCAATCGCGGCTTATTATGCAAAAGATAATATCCGCGTTAATGTGCTGGCGCCTTCGCTGATCGAAACTCCAATGTCGCAACGCGCTACGAACGATGAAGTTATCCAGGCGTTCATCAAAACCAAACAACCGTTAGATGGCGGCCGCATGGGCAAACCCGATGACTTAGACGGTGCAGCAGTTTATTTTATGTCCGATCAATCGCGCTTTACCACCGGGCAGGTATTAACGATTGATGGCGGCTGGGAACTAAGCGAAGGACAGTACTGATATGGAGCTTGCTATTGGAATCGACCTCGGCTGCACACACATCAAAGCCATACTCGTACAGGCTGACGGAACCATTGTGCATGAAATCCGGCAGGACACAGATGAACAGAACGATGCGCACTGGAAGCAATCCGTAAAGCAGATCATTCAGCAGCTAAAGCAGGAAGCCAGGTTACCGGTTACTATTATCGGGCTTTCTGCACCGGGCCTTGCCAATGCAGCCAACACCTGCATTGAATTTATGCCGGGCCGGTTACCCGGACTGGAAAATTTTAACTGGAGTGATTATACCGGTGAACGCATTTATGTATTGAACGATGCGCATGCTGCGCTGATGGCCGAAGCGCAATTCGGGGTGGCAAAAAATAAAAAATATGCCGTTATGCTTACGCTGGGCACCGGGGTGGGCGGTGGTATTTTGATAGAAGGCAAGCTGTACCAGGGCGTGGGACAAATGGCCGGGCATCTTGGCCATGTTACGGTTGACGCGCAGGATGATAAAAAAGATGTTACGAACATGCCCGGCAGCCTTGAGGATGCTATTGGCAACTTATCGATCGAGGCAAGATCAAACGGCAGGTTTAAAACCACGTGGGATTTAGTTGAGGCTTACAAGGCAGGCGATGCCTTTGCTACACAGGTGTGGCTTGCTTCGGTGCGTAAGCTTGCAGCAGCCATTGCTTCGTTCATCAACATACTTTCGCCTGAAGTCGTGATTATCGGGGGTGGTATTTCCAAAGCCGATGAAATTCTGATGAAGCCTTTGCAGCAGCATATCGCTGAGTTTGAATGGCAGCCCGGTGGTAAACAAACATCTATTCAGTTCGCACACTTTTCCGATCTTGCCGGTGCATTGGGAGCGGCAGGGTTTGCGCTTTCCAAAATCAAATAGCTATGAGTGTTATTAACGAATACATATCACTAAGTAAAAAAATTGCCGATACAGTAGCGGCACAGGAAGCGAACATCAAACAAGCTGCACAGTGGTTTGCAAATTCCATTCTTCAGGGCAGGATGGTGCATGTGTTCGGCTCTGGCCACAGCCGTATTATGGTGGAAGAAATGTGGCCGCGCTATGGCTCCTTCCCGGGATTCAACCCGATTGTTGAACTTTCGCTTACGTTTCACAATCTCGTAGTAGGTGCAAACGGTCAGCGTCAAGCCATGTTCCTCGAAAACGTACCCGGATTAGCCGATCGCATACTCCGCAACTTTGATGTTTCGCCTGCTGATTCCGCGCTCATCATCTCTTCCAGCGGAACCAACATTGTGCCGGTGGAAATAGCGGAGCTGTTTCAGCAGAAAAAAGTAAAAGTGGTTTCCATCATTACGCAACAGCATTCTGCCAAAAGCGAAAGCAAACGAAGCGATGGAAAAAAGTTGGGCGATTTCTCTGACCTGATATTAGACACCGGTGCGCCTGTTGGCGACTCGATGATTTATATTAACGGATTAGACACACCGGTAGCTCCGGGCTCAACGGTGGGCGGGGCGATGTTAATTAACTGCATCAAAGCCGAAGTAGCGCAACTGCTTACCGAGGCCGGGCATCCGCCCAAGGTATTAACTGCAGCGAATATCGCAGGCAAAGAAAAAGCCACGCAGCTTTTTGAAAGCGCGTATGACGAGCACGCGCACCGGCTGGCAAAATTATATGAACATGTAGGCACTAAAAAATAAGCTATGCAACCTCTACCTATTCGCACCACTGTGGTGGGCAGCTACCCGTTCCCGGGATGGCTTGAGTTTTCTGTTAAACATCTGCACGAGTTTGGCAATGCCGACCGCGAAGAGCTGATTGATGATGCGGTGATCGCTGCCATTCACGACCAGGTTACGGCCGGGCTTGATGTAATTACCGATGGCGAACAAACCCGGCTGGATTTTAATCTTTCCTTTTACGGATTCATTAAAGGCATAAAAGAAAATACAGACGAGTTGCGCAGGTTCGGTCCGCCTGCGCATGACCAGCGCGGAAAAAATTCTATCGCAGATACCTTGACTGCTCCCAACGGATTAGGCGCGGTAAAAGAGTTTAAGCGTTTACAAAAGCTTGCCCCCAATGGCCCCGTACTGAAAACCAGCGTACCCGGCCCCTATACATTAAGCGGTCGTTTACTACCCAATGAAAAATACAAAGACCGGTATGCCATTACGGAAGCCTTGCTGCCATTTGTTAAAAAAGAGTTGGAAGACCTGGTTGCTGCCGGCTGTACCGAGATCACGGTTGATGAGCCTTCCATGAGCTGCTATGCCTACAAAGAAGATACGCAGCGATTCGTGGATATTTTTAATCGTACGGTTGCTGGTGTAGCAGGCAAGTGCAGGCTCTCCACGCATTTATGCTTTGGAAATTTTAAAGGCAGGCCGGTAGGCTACAGAAGCCTTGCGCCTATGCTGCCGGATTTTCTTCACCTTTCGGTGGATGAAGTGCACATTGAAATGGCCAACCGCGAGTTTGCCGAAGCGGAATTGTTAGCTGCGTTTGCCGAAAAAATGGATGTGGCCGTAGGTATTATTGATGTGAAAAACTATTACATCGAAACGGAAGACGATGTGGTGCAGCGCATTAAAAAATGTTTGCAATACGTGCCTGCCGAAAAACTTGCCGTAGCGCCAGACTGCGGACTAAGTCAAACCGCGCGTTGGGCTTCGAGGCAGAAGCTGGTGAATATGGTGCGCGGAGCAAAAAAAGTGAGAGAAAGTTTAAAGTAGTTGCCGGTGGCCAATGTTACTGGCTTCTGGTTGCTCGCTTCTGGTTTGGAAGGAGTAATTTATAAGTTTACACCGTACTGCCAGCAACAAGAAACCAGTAACTAATAGAAAGTATGCTCAAACCTCACAACCAGGGCTCCTCGCTCGCAACCGAAATCCGGAAGGCAAAAAGTGCGGGCAGTGCAGAGTCGTTCGATATCTGGTGGCTTGGGCAAAGTGGGTTTTTAATTCAGTGGAATAGAAAGTGTTTGTTGTTCGATCCTTACCTTTCGGATTCGCTTACGAAGAAGTATGCAGCTACCAGTAAACCGCACGAGCGCATCAGCGAATTAGTAATTGAGCCGCACCTGCTGGATTGCATCGACATCGTTACGTCCAGTCATAATCATACCGATCATTTAGATGCCGAAACACTGCTGCCTTTGTTTCGGGTGAATCCCAACATCCAATTCATCATTCCCGAGGCCAACCGGAGCTTTGTGGCTGATCGTGTAAATTGCGACTTGCATTTTCCTATCGGGATGAATGACGGAGATGTAAAAGCGGTTGATGATTTCACTTTTCATGGCGTACCGGCTGCGCACAACGAAATTGAGCGCGATGAGCAGGGCCGTTGCCGCTTTATGGGCTTTGTAGTACAGTTTGGAAAGTTTACGGTTTACCACAGTGGCGATACGCTGTGGTATGATGATATGGTGAATATCCTGAACCCTTTCCACGTTGATGTTGCCTTCCTGCCCATCAATGGCAATGATCCTTCCCGCGGTGTAGCCGGAAACCTGAACTGCAAGGAAGCCACTTTGCTTGGAAAAGAAATAAATACCCGGTTGGTAATTCCGCATCATTACGACCTGTTTAAATTCAATACGGCTGATGTGAAGGAGTTCGAGAGGGAAGCCAACACCGTTAAACAACCTTACCGGGTATTGAAGTTAGGGGAGCGGACTACGATAGGGCAAGTCGCCTAATAAGGGGATATAGGAAATAAGTTTCTTATATTTAGATGTTGGGTGCCATTTCTAAAATGAGAGAGTTACCAGTTAACATAAAGGAAAGATTTTTCAAGACAATCAAAGGCGACATATCACTTGACGACTTTGAGAAGTGGGTTTATGAATCGAAAAATCTAGAGACTATGTTGGATCCTAACGACTATCTCGACATAATTTCGTTGGACTACAAAAAGAGCGGAGCCAAGTATGAACTGTACAATATTCTAAAGCGGCTGGTTGACATTGGAGAGTTTGAGACATACAAAATGCTTGAGTTATTAAACCAGGCCAAACAAAAAAACGAGCGACTGCCATTTATCCTGATGGAGTTTTACAATCTATACTGTAAGGGTTACAATTTTCTACAGGACCTTGGACTTGGTTATGGACTTATGGTTGAGGTTCCTCCATCAAAGTATTCCAAAGACAATTGGAACGATTTGAAGGAAGAGGAAAAACAGGATTTAATAAATAGCTTCGACCCTGAGATTGACGAAGTAATTCAAAGGGTAATTGACTGGCTGACCAACAAACGAATCGTTCTGACTGGTGAACAAGATGAAATTGGACATTACGACTATCAAGACTTTAGAACTGAGGAAGAAAGAAAGCTCTTACTATGGACACCTGTGACGGACGGACTAAAACTAAATGCTAAGACTCAGTGGACAGCTAATGAGAAAAAGCCTTGGTGGAAAATATGGGAGTAGAAACGGCACACAACAAAGTATATAAAACATGCCGGCACAATTTGTTGATTAATTATTAATTTGGAGTGCCGCCACGTTTTATATACAAACGATCTTCCGCGCGGAGTCTCGCTTCGGACTCCGCGATTGATTATTCAACAAATGGTTAGAAAAAATTTAACTAACTAATGGAAGCGAAGACTCCGCTTAGAAAGAGTGAAATCTTAAATCGCGCTAAAACTGCAATTTAATTTGTAACCCCAACGAGTTACTGCTGGGTTGAAAGATAAGCAAATTGTAACGGTCGATAGCCTTGCCAAGTTTAAAATGACCCAAGGTTTCCATTCCTAACTGGGCTGCCAATGAGCTCCCAACCAATATCCAAAAAGTTGAAGGGTTAATGAATCCGTTTTCAGGAATGGAAATAATATAGAACAGCGGTATAAAACCCAAAGCCTGACCAACCGCCCTTATGGTTTTTGATGTTTTGTAAAGTCTAAAGGTCTCTTCGTCATTAATTGCAATTAACGGAACCTCCAATGCAATGGGGCCGCCCAGGCGTTTAAAATCATAATAGTATCGCCAGCCCTGCTTTGCAATTGGTTTTAGTTCTACTGTTTTGTACTGCTGCCCAAATAGGTTTAATGAACCAACTACCATAAAAAGTATTAAGCCCAATGTTTTCATTTTTACAACTGTTTAGTGTTATACTAAGTTAACGATTTATCACAAACTAAAAGCCGGTAAAGGGAATTCCAGGTTTCTAAGCTATTCGGGATTTGTTAATCCCGAACCTTGATCAGAAGATATTTAAATCTTCATCATCTATTGGTCAACATTTGTAATGCCGACCAGCGCAATTTCACTACACACCAATCAACAAAAAAAACTAAGCTGTTCGGGATTTGTAATCCCGAACCCTGATCAGAAGATTTTTAAATCTTCATTATCTATCATCGATTTTTTATCGCCTGCATCGCTTTCGCGAAAGCGGCTTTTATGGCGTGGCCGTTTTGATGATGCTGATCTTTTACTACCCACTTGCCATTAACTAATGTTCCGGCAATACGGCTGGTATCGCCTGTATATAAAAGCGTGGCCAGCCTGTTTTTTGCAGATGTATGGGCCAGCAGATGCGAGCCGGAGTGATATACCACGGCATCCAGCGGCTGACCGATCTCAAAATGATCAGGGGATGCAACGCCCATTGCCCTGCGGCCGGATGCAATCCCTTCATTCACTAAATAAGCTGCTGCATCGCCTTCAAATGTATTACGCTGGTTGGTAATCAATCGCTGGCGATAATCAATCATGCGAAATTCTTCCAATGGATTTAACCCGATATGGCTATCGGTACCGATGCACCACTTCCCGCCCAGCCTTACATATTCTTTCATCCGGAAAATGCCATCGCCCAGGTTGCCTTCGGTAGAAGGGCACAACACCACACTGGCACCTGACTTTGCGAGCCGGGTCAGCTCATCATCATCGAGGTGTGTGGAGTGAACCAGATTAAAACGATCGTTTACATCAACATTATCCAGCAGCCATTGCATAGGTCGTTTAGCACAATAAGCGAGGCAATCGGAAATTTCTTTCTTTTGCTCCGCTACATGAAGATGAAACGGCTGCTGCTTCGGTCCTTGCTGAAAGGTTGTCTTGATGTCGTTCAGCTCAACCGCACGAAGCGAGTGCACACTAAAGCCTAAGGTTGCATCCGCATAGTCTTTAATCGCTTCCGCAGATGCATCTAACAGCTTGAAATAATCATCAACCGTTTTGGAAATAAACCTGCGTTGTCGCGGCTGCGGATCTAACCCAAAGCCACCTTTCTGATAGAAGACCGGTATTAACGTGATTTTTATTCCGGCCTGCTTAGCCGCTTCTACCATACGAAGCCCCATCTCTGCCGGTTGCGCATAAGGCCCGCCCTCTTTATCGTGATGCAGGTAATGAAACTCCGCCACATGGGTATAACCCACGCGCACCATTTCGGCATAAAGCATAGCGGCTACTGCCTGTGCCTGATCCGGGTCGAGCGACAACGCGCATTGATACATCGCTTCGCGCCACGTCCAGAAATCATCGGCCACCCCCGCAGGATGATTTTCAGCAAGACCGGCCATCGCATACTGAAACGCGTGCGAGTGTGCATTCTGAAATCCCGGCAAGGCAAAGCCGGCAACGGATTCAACGGCTATGCCATAACCCGGTGGCGCTGAGCTTAGGTATTGAACCACACCCTTTGCATCAACACCCACATAGGCAGATTCAAGCCAGCCTTCTTTTTGAAGCAGGGAAGTGAAGCGGTAGAATTTTAGTCCCTCACCCCTACCCCTCTCCCCAGGGAGAGGGGTGGCCGAGGCACGAGGCCGGGGTGAGGGACTTGAAATCGAAGCTTCACTTAAAATTTTGCTAAGCACGCCTTTAAGATTCTCTTTAACTTCTTCATTCGTAAACCGAATTATCCTGATGCCAAATTCAGCTAAGTATGCAGTTCTTTGGTTATCATACTTTATCTGTTCTTTTGACAAATGAATTCTTCCATCCACTTCAACTCCCAATCGTGCAGCATCACAATAAAAATCAAGAATAAAACCTTGTATATGTTGCTGCCTCCTAAACTTAAGATTGTTCAGCTTCCTGTTCCTGAGATTAGCCCATAAAAGCGCTTCAGCTTCTGTGGGGTTTTTCCGCATCTCTCTTGCATAACCCAAAATCTGATCGGGGGTTTTGGCTCTTGACCAAACTTCAATCTTTTGGTCTTTGGGTTTAGGTCTGGTCATGAGGAACGAGGCGGGGTGAGGGACTATATCTGCTCAATCAATTTCTCAAAAACCCGTTTCAGCAATTCGCGCATTTTATCTGCACGCGCTTTGTCATAGCTCTTCTCCGCATCATCCATGTAGTTTACTTTCGTCATTTCCAATTGCAGGGCATGGCGGTTCTTCAATGGCTTGCCATACTTGCGTGTAATGTAGCCTCCTTTAAACGGATGGTTGTGCGAAACGGTGTAGCCGCTATGATCCAGAACACTTAGGGCCGATTCAATCAGCCCGGGAGAAGCCGATGTGCCATCTGCATCACCTAAAATCAAATCGGGAAACTTATCCGGTCGAATGGATGGTACCGTTTGCCTGATAGAATGGCAATCCCACAGCAATACCTTTCCATGCTTACGCTTACGTTGCGCTAACAGCTCACGCACCTTGGCGTGGTAAGGCTGATAGTACAACTCGCGCCTGCGTTTTACTTCAAGCAGATCCACCTCCTGCCGCTCATCTTTGTAAATGCTCTCACCCAGAAAAGTAGTAGCGGGACACAACGGAGTAATAATTCGCCCATCTTTATAAAGGGGCTTACTGTACGGATCGCGGTTAAGGTCAATTACCCAACGGCTGTAATGCGCGGTAATCATGGTGATGCCCATAGCCGGAACAAAATCATACAACGTATCCACAAACCAGTCCGTATCACCGGGAGCTTCTATCAGCTTAGGCTTGTACTGATCTTTTATCTCATCCGGGAAAGCCGTGCCGCAGTGCGGTACACTAACAATAATTGGCACCTCAGGTTTTGCGGCCGGTTGGATGGAGTAAACCATTATTTTTTGTTTTTAGATTTTGATGCCTGTTCTTCTAACAAGTGCATCTTTTGTGTTACAGCCTCTAAAGCTTGTCGTAATTGCTCAGTTTGTTTGTTCAATTGCTGGTTCAACTCATCTGCTTTCTGTTCACATTCAATCGCAATCATTTCATTTTCGATAGCTATTGAAGCCTGACGATTTACTTCGGTATGTTGCACAAATGCATATACAACAGACGCAAGTGTGATGAATCCAAATCCACCAATAAGAAGCGCAAGCAAGGCCGGTTTTATCTTCATCTTACTTCGATTTACAATCTTTCAACTGCTCTTCGCAGATGGTGCGTTGTATTTCAGCCTCCTGCTGCGCCAGGGCAGCCATCTTCTGAAACTCTTCCGCGCGTTGCCGTTGCTCTTCTACTTCCTTAACCAATTCTGCTTTCTCAATCTCCAGGTTAGCCGCACGGGATCGCTCGTACAATCCAAATATCACACCGCTTAAAGCCAGCACGGCAAACACTACCATTGACAAGTTTGATTTCATACCGATTAACTTTTTTTGCGTTTTTTCTTTTTGGATGCAGGCTCTTCTTTGGGTTCATCCTTAACCTCTTCTTTTATCTTCACCTCAACGGTTTCCTGCTGCAGCTTAACCTGGTTTTGCAACTTGGCTATTTCTGCTTTATAGGCCGATACATCTTTATTCCCGATTCGTGATTTTAATTGCACGATACGCTGAAACGATTCATCAATCCGCTCGGGCTTGATTTCGCCACTGGCTACCAGCTTTTTGATAATGGCATGAACCTTATCAACCGTGCGTTCATCGCTGCCTGCAATGTTGTTCGAAAAACAGAGCACATCTACCCCGGCATTAATGGCCAGCTTAATGGATTCTTCCAACCCGAAATTTTTGGAAATGGCATGCATCTGCATATCATCTGAAAACACCACACCATTAAACCCCAACTGCTTGCGCAGAATACCATCCAGTATGTCTTTTGACAATGTGCCCGGATAACCTTTGGCATCGAGGTTTTTGTTTACAATATGAGCAGACATAACTGCATCTGCCATCCCGTTATCAATAAGTTGCTTGTACGGTTTTAATTCCCGCTCATTCCACGTGTTGGTTACATCCGCCACACCAAAGTGCGTATCTTCTTTTGAGCTGCCATGCCCCGGAAAATGTTTAAGTGAAGTGATCACGCCAAACCTGCGATGTTGCTTTACTACTTCCGCAGCCATCATGGCTACGGTATCTTCATGGGCAGAATAGGCCCGTTCGGGTTTAAAGATTACGGTGTTCTGTGTAATGGCCAGATCCACTACGGGAGCAAAGTTTACATTAAAGCCCAGGCCAGCCAGCGTTGCCGCAGTGGCTTCCGCATAAAAAGCTACGGAGTCCAACGACCTGGATTTACCCAACGAAGCGGCCGTAACCGATTTGGTAAATCCATACTTTTCTTTCAGCCGGTTTACTTTACCTCCTTCCTGGTCGATGCAGATAAACAAGGGAATAGATGCCGCTTTCTGATACGTCCATGTCATGCTCTTAACGGCAGCAAATGCATTGGGCTTATTGGGGATATTCTTTTCAAAGAATATAAGCGCTCCTACTTTACCTTTCCTTACTTCATCCAGCACCAGCAGATCGACCTCGGCTTTCGGCATGCCAATCAAGATCATCTGCCCGATCTTAATATCCAGCAGATCGGGCGCCTGTCCCGAAACGGAAAATGCAACAACACTGAGTAGTGCAATAAAAAATGTTCGCTTCATCCTGTATTAGTACTTATCGTAAACCGTAAACAGTATTTTTTCCATGCGTCTGCGCACATCATTTGCGTTGACAAGGTAGTTATTATTCATTAAGCTGAAGATAAGCACTTTGCCTTTGCGCGTGCGCACATAACCGCTTAATATATGGTTATTACTTAACGTGCCGGTTTTTCCAAAAATATACGGGGTTTCGTTTTTGTACCAGCTTTTGATCGTGCCGCTCTGGCCACCGACTGCCAGCAAACCAAAAAGGCGTTCTTGCGGAACAAGCGTATAGATTTTATCCCACAGCACCGCGATTGACCGGGGCGTAAAAAGATTAAATCGCGAAAGCCCGGAACCATCTACCCACCGGGGCTTATCGGGCAGATCGGCCAGCAGCTTTTCGGTTACATACTTAATGGCGATTTCCTGCCTTAAGGAATCGCTCAGCACGCCTGCACACTGCAATAGCAGTTGCTCGGCAATAAAGTTATCGCTGTCCTGCATCATTACTTTATACAGGCTATCCACCGGAACACTCTTTAAAGTTTTCGCTTCTGCTGAAAGCAGGATGGGCGCTTCTGCTATTTCGCGCTTAAGCGTATCGCTTAATAAATCCACCACCACATCGGTGGTGCTGCGAAACGGGATGGTCCAACGGCCTCTTGTTTCTCTCCCTGTAAAATAGGTAAGCTGGTTATCATCCATCCCGCGGGTTACTTCTTCCCGGTTGCGCTGCTGGTTAGCGATGGTAAAGTGTTCCATAAAGTAAGCCGGCATGGTAGAAAACGCTTCGCCTGTTTTCATTACCTCCACTAAGTTGCCATATACAGGCATGGCTGAACGTTCGGCAGAGTAATACGAGCCGTAATCGCTCCATGCCCAGCCCGGGCCAAGCGCGTTATTATAAAAATTTGCTCCTGAGAAATATATCTTTCCCGGAAAGGACTGCAGGAAATCATACGTTTTACCCGATTGATATGTATTCTTGTAAAGAAATGAAGGGTCGCCCATACCCCAGATAATCATCGAGTCGCCCAAAGGCAGATAGCGCAAGGCAACAGCCGAATCGCCCAGGATATTCAGCGCTGCATAAAAAGTAAAAATCTTGGTGTTGGATGCCGGGGTAAAATACCTGTCGGACTGGTGCTCGATCAGGAATTTTTTAGCCTGCGGATCGTACAACGTAAAGCCCACATGGTTTTGCAGGTCGGCTTCAGACTGCTTTACATCTTTTAAAATTAAACTACGCGGAGAGCAGGCCCACACGGCCGCCAGCAGCACAACAAAATAAAAAGGCTTCATTAATTCAGGTATCGTTCTCTCAGAATATTACAGTGATGTGTTTCGTGGCCGGCAATTATAAACCCGAGCGCTACTACAGACAGCTCGTTTTTATTGGCTATACCCTTGCGGCTTAACATTTCAGGCGCAAACCCCTCAAACATATCAATGGTTGCTGATCGCAGGTGCGCCATTTCGGCAGCAATCTTATGCATGCTTCTGCCCTGCGCATTGGCCTGCGGGGCATAATCATTTTCTTCCCAGCCGGGCAGCTCTGTTTTATCGTTTCGTGCAAAGGTTAAGGCGCGGTAAGCAAATATGCGTTCGGCATCGATCATGTGGCAAAGCGCCTCGCGTATCGTCCACTTGCCGGGAGCATAGCGGTAATCGATCTTTGAATCGGGGATGGCGTGTACCAATTCAAGCGTGCGATGTCCCGAAATGCGTAAAGCCTGTAACAAGTCAGACTCTTCAACCTGCTTTACATAGTTCTTATAAAAATGGGGTATGGTATCGAGGTTAAGCAGCATACATTAAAATGCAGTAAATAGTTGATCGGACAATTCTGCTTCTACTTTAATGTCTTTAGGGCCGGTGCCATTGCTGCGGTTGCCCGAAAGCAGAACTTCACCCTGCTTTTGATAATTATCAAACGGCAGCACAAATGCTGCAGCAGTTGAAGCTGCCGGGTAAAACGACCAGTAGCGAACCAGCTTCTCGTGCTTATCCACAAACAGCTTGTATTTGCCTGCGGTTGAATCTTTCAGCGAAATTACCAATGAGTTATAACGCTGCCGGGCCAATGTATCTTCACCCATATACTGCAATGAAAAATCTTTGCTTTTGGTAAGGAACGGCAAGGCCAGCTCATAAGATGCCCGTGAGAATGCTGCATTGGCTTGTGCGGCTTTGTCTGGCGCATCTGTTCCATTTACATAGGCTTTTGCTTCGCCTGTGGTAAGGTTAATCAACGTTATGGAAGCATCGCCTGCATCTTCAATGCGGGCGCGTTTTTCCTGCTTATCCCAATAATAGGTTACCTGATCGTCCTGCGATTTCCAGGTAATAAACCTGATTTTATCCCAGTTTCCACGCCCTCCCAAAGCATGCATCACACTATCGGCAAGCTGAAGGGCTGCAGGGTCAGACCCGGCCAGGTCAAAGCCTTCTTCGGCAGGATTCTGGTTTGCCAGCGAAGCCGGCTCTTTCGGTTTTTCAGAAGTACAGCCAAACGCCAGGAAAGCCACAGACAGGAACAGTAATCTCATCATAAAATTAGGTTGATTGGTGATTGGGTGAAGGTAGTTAAAAATCCCGAAAGGGCTGCCTTGCCGGGTTATTTGGTTTTATCCCAGATTCTCCTGATCCGGTATTTGCCTTCCACGTATTTCATCATGGCATCGCGGGCAAAAATCTCTACCGGGAAGATGGCCAGCGCCACAGCTACCTGGATGATAAATTCTATAACAGGAGAAGTTTTTATACCGATTAACCCGCTGATGGCTGTTTCGAGAAACTGCACCAGCATCACTATAGTAAGCAGCGATAAAATCTGGCTTACAAACCGGTAGCGTGAGTTTGCCCGGCCCATCCGCACCGACAAGGCTACCAGCAGGCTGAATACGGTAAACTCAAGTGCATAAAACCACCAGCGTTTCCAGTAAGGCGGCAATACCTTGAATGGTATCTGTTCTACTTTTGAATCGTTGCCTAACAGATCGCGCGACTGTACCAGCAACTGGTATTTGCCGGGCGGAAGATAAGAGAAAGCCACCTCGTTATTGGATGATGACCAAGACGACCATTGCGGGCTGAGTCCTTTAACCTGGTACCGGTACTGTGTTGCGTTTAAACCGAGGTAAGCCGGTTGAATAAATTCAAAGACAATAGCGCCTTCATGCTGCTCTACTTCAATCTGGTCAGCGAGGCTGATGTCCTGCCCTCTTATTTCGCGCAAAAAAAGGGGGTAAGATGTGCTCTTACCGGCTTCCGATCCTGAAAAACGATACAGCTCATTGGCAGCCGTTATTACCCATAAGCTGTTTGCCGATTGATCAGGCGCCAGGTATCTTAAGTTAGGGAACAGGCCCAGCCACTCCAGCTTTAACGCCTGCACGCGCCTGTCCACCG
The DNA here is from genome assembly GCA_026129485.1 of Cyclobacteriaceae bacterium. Taxonomy (GTDB): domain Bacteria; phylum Bacteroidota; class Bacteroidia; order Cytophagales; family Cyclobacteriaceae; genus ELB16-189. The sequence continues at coordinate 74,442 of JAHCHY010000010.1, read as the reverse complement.
TGCGCCAGCGCGTACCGTCATTAAACCAGAAGTATCCGCCTGAGGCAAAGTATTTACGCGGCCCGGGCAATGAATCAAACTTTACAAATGCCGTCTTGCGATCGTAAATGCTGAACTGGCCCGATGCCGCTACATACACTTCATTGCCATATGCAAGGCCCACGGTTTCGTCCTGCGAAGGATTGTTGATCAACATCGATTCAATGTCCGTTATCTCACCCTCTACTGTTTCTACTTTATAGATGCGTGATTTACCGCACAGCCATACGTTCTCCAGTATATCTTCAAATGCATGGCTGATCGGCTCAGGAATAGAATCCAGCAAATGCGTTTCACGCCAGCCGGTATAGCTTTGCAGCAATGTAATCGTTCGCCCTGCCGTTCCTACCACCAGCTCTTTTAAAGAAGGGGAATAGAAAACCGTGCGCACGGCATCGGTTAATATGGGGTTGGAAGTCAGCGCTTCTATTTCAAACAAGCCGTTCGCACCGGCAGCAATCAATTTGTTATTTACGATGGTTAGCTGGGTAACCTTGCCTTCTATGCCGGCAACGCGCTTATATACAAAACTTGCAGGCCCGGCTTCCTTCTGAGCAGGTGGCGGAAGCTTTGGCGCTACCCTGCGGCCACGACCAGTTGGCGGTTCGCTTACAACAGGCTGAGCCGGTTCAGCCAATGTACCTTCCGTTAACTGGTACAACCCTAATGTAGTGCCTACAAAAACTTTTCCCTTATACGTTTGTGCACAAAGCAAATTGCCGGTTAACCCGGGAAAATAATTGAACGACCGGAACGGGACTTGCGGAGCAATGCGCGTAAATCCATATTCGTGCGAAACCCATACACCCTGATTGCCATCGGCTATTAAAGCATAAACTTCATTATCGGGTAAGCCGCTGTAATAGTCCACAACCTGCTCGGTAGCCCCGGTTGCCGGGTTAATAAAAATCACTCCGCCACGCTGCGTGCCCAATGCTACCAGGTTATCATTTACCCAGGCGCCAGCCACCAATATGTTTTTCTCCAGAAATGCCGTATCGGCAAGCTGCAATTCACGCATTTGGTTATCCTGACGAATGAACACGCGATTGTCATCCATACCCAGCAAGTAGCTGTTACCCGCACGTGCAGCAAACACAAGGTTGGCCGGAGTAAGATCGGATGAAGCCAGCTTCTGATCCTGCACCTTTTGCAATCCCCTGTTTGCCGTGCGCAAATAAACGTTGTTATCGATTATATAAAGCGCCAGGAATTTTCCGTATGAATTATCCGCACGGATTGTCCATGCCGGCTGGTTGGTTAGTGCAGAAAAGGAAACCAGCTTATCCAGAGCAAGAAAATAAACAGCTTCTTCTGTTACGCCTACCCCGGAAAAATTACCTTCTACAAGCTGGACATACGTGCGGTGGGCTTCAAATTTTTTCCTGAGCTTACCTCCACCGGCTACACCCGCTACGTAAACTTCTGCGCCATAAGTCGCAACAGCATTTACTGCTCCGGGTATATATACTTCGTTCCAGTTTTTTCCGTCAAACTCTAAAATGCCCTGCCGGTTGGTGAAGTAAAGCTCACCCTGCTCGTCCTGCAGCATGAAATGACTACGAAAATCTATGCGATCGTCTGGCGGAGTAAAATGCGACAGGTAATAAGTGCCGGTTTGAGCATACAAAAAATGCGATGCCAGCAACAACACAAAAAAACACAGATGTGGGCGTATGGGGAACAAAGCCTTTAAAAGTAAAGGTATTACCCCTTAAATAAAAAGTATTTTAGCTTATCCGGCTCCAGTTGACTACCGTACGCTTCAACGATTCTACCTGCTGGCGTACAACCTGATTTTCGGGTTTATCCAGCGTTGGATCGGCTTGCAGAATTTCGGTTGCCGCTTCACGTGCCACTTTCAGAATCTCCCCGTCTTTACCCAGGTCAGCAATCAGCAAATCCAGCGCTCCGCTTTGCTGTGTGCCCATCAGGTCGCCCGGGCCGCGCAGCTTTAAATCGGTTTCGGAAATTTCAAAACCGTTGTTGGTTTTAACCATCGTTTCAATGCGCACACGCGAATCAGCGCTGAGCTTATTGCCCGTCATTAAAATGCAATACGATTGCTCTGCTCCGCGACCCACACGGCCTCGTAGCTGGTGCAGTTGCGATAACCCGAAACGTTCGGCACTTTCAATAATCATTACCGATGCATTGGGCACATCTACGCCTACTTCGATTACCGTAGTGGCTACCATAATTTTGGTTTCGCCTTTTACAAAGCGGGCCATCTCGTAATCTTTGGCTTCGGGCTTCATCTGGCCATGCACAATGCTGACGGGCACATCCGGAAACGCACGGCTGATGCTTTCGTAGCCATCCATCAAATGTTTCAGGTCTAACTTCTCCGATTCATCGATTAACGGATATACGATATAAGCCTGCCGGCCTTTGTCTAATTGTGTTTTTATAAAACCATTTACCTGTAACCGGTGCGAATCATACCGGTGCGTGGTTTTAATAGGCTTGCGGCCTTTGGGCAATTCATCTATTACTGATATTTCAAGATCGCCATACAACGTCATGGCCAGCGTGCGCGGAATGGGTGTGGCCGTCATCACCAGCACATGGGGAAAAACCGTGGCATTCTTCTGCCATAGCTTGGAGCGTTGCGCTACGCCAAACCGGTGCTGCTCATCAATAATAGCGAGGCCGAGCTTGTTAAACTTCACACCTTCTTCCAGCAAGGCATGTGTGCCCACCAATATTTTTAACGAGCCGTCTTCCAATGCGTAGTGTATGGGCTTACGCTGACTTTTCTTTACCGAACCTGTAAGCAGCGCAATGCCAATTCCCATTTTATCAGCATACTTTTTCAGGTTGGCATAATGCTGCTGCGCCAGTATTTCGGTTGGGGCCATTAATGTTGCCTGTGCGCCTCCACCCACGGCCAGCAACATGCATATAAATGCCACGATTGTTTTGCCGCTTCCTACATCGCCTTGCAGCAGGCGGTTCATCTGCTTACCGCTTTTCATATCGGTATAGATTTCGCGGATCACGCGCTTCTGCGCTTCGGTTAAATCGAAAGGCAAATGCTCTTTATAGAACTGTGTAAGAATAGCCGTATCATTGAACACCATTCCCTTAAACTTATCCTGCCGTACCAGCTTCATTTTGATCAGGCGCAACTGGATATAGAACAGCTCTTCAAACTTTAACCGGTAACGCGCCTGGTTTAACAGCGCCTCGCTTTGCGGAAGATGAATGTTTTGCAAAGCCATTCTTTTATCTGCAAGGTTGTGCTGTTTCAATAAACCGGCCGGCAGCGTTTCACGAATGTGATTTTGCGCCAGGGGCAACAGCACCGCCATAAGCTTCGAGATAACCTTGCTGTCCAAATGCCGTGCCCTCAGCTTTTCGGTAACATTATACACCGGGTGTAAGTAGCCCCGGCTTTCGTTACCTGTTGTTATCGGTTCTATTTCAGGATGTGCAATGGAAATTTTATTACCAAACAGGTTTGGCTTCCCAAAAATGATGTAAGGCGTATTGAGCTTGATCTTATCTAATATCCAGTTAATGCGTTGAAACCAGACCAGCTCCATGCTCCCGGTTTCATCTTTAAACGTTCCTGTTAACCGTTTTTTAAAGCCGGTACCAATGGTTTGAAAACCGTTAATGGTTCCTTTTACCTGTATGCCGGTGGAGATCTCATCAATGGTCTGCGCTACTTCTTTTATTTTATAAAACCGGGTGCGGTCTTCATGCCTGAAGGGGTAATACTGAATAAGATCGCCAAATGTAAAAAGGCCAAGCTCTTTTTGCAGCAAAGCCGCACGCTGCGGCCCCACGCCTTTCAGAAATTCGAGCGATGTATGGAAGAAGGTTGGCACTACTCAAAAGTAGATACTATTCTTTAAAGAGCGGATTATTGCTTCCACTCCAGCGTATTGATAAAATGCATCGTTTCTTTTTTCATAAACTCGATAGCCGGTGCCAGCGAATCGTTTTGCACCGCAGTATTGAAGTATAACGCGCCCCGTAAAAAATTTCGTGCAGAATCGGTCATCGTAAACTGGAACTGGCTGGGCACATCGCCTGCTATTTCCGCTATTACGGCTGTTTTGCCCGATGGCGTTTTTACACTTACTTCATCAATCGCGTATGCTTTTATCTGTTGCTTGGATGTAAGGCGATACGAATCGTTCAATAATTCTTTCAGCAGATCGTCCTTGTTGTTCAGCCGCTTGTAGGTAATGTGAATGTTGGCCTTCAACTGCGGATAATAAATTTCAACCCAGTAGCGCTCGCTTATCCATGAAGTATCGGCCAAAAGCCTGGCCTGTTGGGAGTACTCAAACTGGTACGGCAATGAATCGGGCGAAGGTTGATACTCGGCCTCAGGCAGCACCAGCCTGTTATATCCTTTAGGCTTGGGTTTGTAATCGCGCGAGCAGCTAACCAGCATTATCACTACCAAAAAGATACCCCATGAAAATTTATTCATGGGGTAATGAAAAAAATTCCGCTTCATTTAAAAAGGAAGATCGTCCGTAGCGTTATCATTCGGTTTGTCATCATCACCACCGGATTGATTGTAGGCCGGTGTTGAGCCCCCGGAGCTTCCTCCTCCCTGGCGCGAACCGAGCAACGTCATGTTATCGCCAATAATTTCCGTGGTGTAGCGGGTAACTCCTTCTTTTTCCCAACTGCGTGTGCGCAGCTTGCCTTCAATATAAACCTGGTCGCCTTTGTGCAGGTACTTGGCAGCAATGTCGGCCAGGCCGCGCCACAACACCACGTTGTGCCATTCGGTTATTTCTTTTCGTTCACCTGTGTTGCGGTCCTTGTACGTTTCGGATGTAGCCATAGTAAAGTTGGCTACCGTTGCCCCGTTTTCAAGATTTCTTACATCCGGGTCTTTGCCCAGACGCCCTACTAAAATTACTTTGTTTACTCCTGACATATATTTAGTTGTTTTGTTTTAAACCATTATTGCCACAAACCTGCCTGCGGCAGGCAGGGGCCCGAAGACACTAAGGTTTCACAAAGATTGAAACCTGAAGCTTTACTTATTTTATTTCAAAAGTAGGCAATATTTAAAACTACTGTAAATAACCTGCATCCTGCAAGAAACGGGAAATTAAAACCGGTTTGGGCAATTGCTCAATCTGTTTTTTAGAATATAATTTCAGCCCGGCTGCTTTAAACTGTTTTTGTAATACCGTATTTATCTCTGCCGGTTCAATAAACCTGGCGACCAGCTTCTGGTGTGACAAAATGTGCTTGTACTCATCGCTTACACGATCTACTCGTACAGTAATATTATGTTTTTTAAAAAGCTGCTGCATAGTGGTTGGTTTACTTTCTTCCCACATATAAAAATCATACAAGCCATTCCAGATATCTCCGGGGCTGCGCTTCCGCAGATACAGTTGCGTGCCTTTTCTGATCACGAAATAATATAAATACCGCGTTCTTACTTTGGTACGCGCCAGCTTAACGGGCAAATGCGCTTGCAGGTTTTGTTGATTCGCCACACACATCTGCGCAAGCGGGCAACTGTTGCACGCAGGGTTTTTAGGTGTGCAGTGTAACGCACCAAACTCCATTACCGCCTGGTTAAAAATTCCGGGTTTGTCCTCGCTGATGAGCGCATTTGCCTTTTCAAAGAAAAATTTTTTGCCTGCAGGCGAAGCAATGTCCTGCTCTATTCCGAACACACGCGCCAATACCCGAAACACGTTTCCATCTACTACGGCCACGGGTTCGTCATAGACAAACGAGGCAATGGCTGCTGCCGTATAGCTGCCTACTCCCGGCAACTTTAAAAGCTCCTGGTACGAGCCGGGAAATTTTCCTCCGTATTCGTTCACCACTTCTTTTGCGCAGGCATGCAGGTTGCGTGCACGCGAATAGTAGCCCAGCCCCTGCCACAGGCGCAGCACTTCATCTTGCGGGGCAGCAGCAAGCTCTTTTACGGTAGCATAGCGGGCCACAAAAGCCAGGTAGTACGGAAGTCCCTGCGCTACGCGGGTCTGCTGTAAAATAATTTCCGAAAGCCAGATTTTGTAGGGGTCGCGGGTATGGCGCCAGGGCAGATCGCGTTTGTGCCGATCGTACCAGTCCATCACCCGGTTTGCAAAAGCAGACTTGCTCATTCTGAATTTAAAATATCGCGAAAGTGTGAAAAACAATCGTTTCGTGGCGAATGTTTCGACTGCTGGTCGCAAATGTTGATCCCATGTGGGTGATAATCAATAATTTCATTTTGCGATTGCGGAAACTCGTTTAAATTTGCAGCCCTGATTTTTGAGAATACCCATAATCCATATAAAACATTTTTAAGCCGTGACCAAAGCTGACGTAATCAACCAAATCGCTGAAAAAACCGGAATTGACAAAGCCGATGTATCTGCAACCGTAGAAGCATTCTTTAACATTGTAAAAACCAATATGGCTGGCGGCCACAACATTTATGTGCGTGGTTTCGGTAGCTTTATTAATAAGAAGCGAAAGAAGAAAATTGCCCGTAACATATCCCGCAATACGGCCATCGTAATTGATGAGCACTACATCCCCAGCTTTAAGCCGGCTAAGATTTTTATCAGTAAGATCAAGAACAGCGATAAGGTGAAACAGCTCGCTGAAACCAAATAGTTGAAGTTGTATCACCATCTGTGGTGATTGGCTGAAGATTGCATGCTGAAGACCCGTATTATTTTAATTGTAGTAGCCGCCCTGCTGGTATGGCTGATTTTTCTGCTGCCTAAATCGGTAGTGGAAAATGAAAGCCAGTTGAAGGAAGCCGCCCCGGAAGAGCCGCAGGGCACAGGTCATGCTGCCATTCCGGCCACCCTTTCGGCTACGATCAAAAGCGTTCGGATGCAATTTCAATCGAATTCATCGAATCAAAAAAATGCTATCTTTGCCGACTCTCTGAGAACCCTCTATACGCAGGCAGGCCAGTTTGATAGCGCAGCATGGTTCGCAGGGCAGGCAGCAACGTTCTTTAACACAACCGAAAGTTTTTTAAAAGCCGGCAACAGCTATTACGAAGCTTACACCTTTGCGATGGAACCGGCTAAACAGGAACAATTAGCGGAAAAGACCCGCGAGTGGCTTGGCAAGGTAACGGCAGCTAATCCCAAAGACCTGGAAGCCAAAACCAAAATTGCCATGACTTATTTCACATCCAATCCTCCGCAAGGCGTTGGGCTGTTGCGCGAGGTGCTGGCCGAAGATCCGAAAAACGAATTCGCGCTCTATAACATGGGCATGCTTGCCGTGCAATCCAGGCAATACGATCGGGCCATCGAAAGACTGGAAGAGCTAAAGGCTGTTAATCCGAACCATATTCAGGGCGCATTAATGCTGGGCGTAGCCTACCTGAACAAGGGTAACAAAAACAAAGCCCGCCAGCAGTTTGAGCTTGTAAAAACCTTAGATAAGGACCCTGCCGTGCAAGCCACCGCAGATTCTTATCTGAAAGATTTAGATAAATAATTGTTTAACCCCGTTTTCCCGAAAACAATCGGGAGGACAAAAAAACCAAAGCATTATGCCAAGTGGTAAAAAAAGAAAGAAACACAAAATGGCTACCCACAAACGCAAGAAGCGTTTGAGAAAAAACAGACATAAGAAGAAATAAATAACCAACTCTTCCTTTCCCTCTCCTATGGAGAGGGCCGGGTGAGATAAATTTTTAAAGTTTTGAGTAACGAACTTATTATCAGTGCTACTCAGAACGGATGTCGCATAGCCCTTCTTAAAGACAAACAGCTTGTTGAGTTCCACGAAGACGAAGGAGGCAACAAGTTTGTAGTTGGTGATATTTACCTGGGTACCGTTAAAAAGGTAGTGCAGGGGCTGAACGCAGCGTTTATTGACATCGGGTATGAAAAGGATGCATTTTTGCATTACTTAGACTTAGGCCCGCAATTCGGTTCGCTTCAGAAATTCACCAAGCTGGTAAAGGCTAAAAAAATTACCGGGGGCCGGCTGGACAAGTTTCACTTAGAGAAAGACATTGACAAGCATGGCAAAATAGGCCAGCAGCTTTCCAGAAACCAGCTCATCCCGGTACAGGTAGTTAAAGAACCCATTTCTACCAAAGGCCCGCGACTTTCGTGTGAGTTATCAATTGCCGGACGCTACCTCGTGTTGGTACCCTTCGGCAAAGGAGTAAATGTTTCCAAGCGTATTTCCAGCAGCGAAGAACGCAAGCGCCTGCAGCGCCTTATCCAGTCCATCAAGCCCGAAAACTTCGGGGTGATCATCCGCACCGTAGCCGAAGGCAAGGAAGTGGCTGAGCTGGACAAAGACCTGCGCAGCTTGGTTAAGACCTGGGAAGAAGGTGCAGCCCGCCTGGTGGAAGGCAATCCGCGCGACAAGATGATCGGTGAGCTGAGCAAAACCTCATCGGTATTGCGCGATGTGCTCAACGAGTCGTTCGATAATGTGCACGTGGACGACAAGAAAATCTTTGAAGAAGTAAAGAGCTACATCCGCAACATTGCTCCTGAAAAAGAAAAAATCGTGAAGCTGTATTCCGGCAAGGCCAAGATTTTTGAGCATTACGGAATTGAAAAGCAGATCAAGTCTGCCTTCGGGCAAACCGTAAGCCTGCGCGGGGGCGGCTACCTGATCATTGAGCACACCGAAGCCTTGCACGTAATTGATGTAAACAGTGGCAACAAATCCAACCGCGAAGAAAACCAGGAAACCACGGCTATGTCGGTAAACATCGAAGCGGCTAAAGAGGTTGCACGGCAATTACGCCTACGCGATATGGGCGGCATCATCGTGGTGGACTTTATAGACATGCGCAATGCGGACAACAAGCGCGTGATCTATAATGCTATGAAAGAAGCCATGGAGCTGGATCGCGCCAAGCATACCGTACTCCCGCTTTCCAAGTTTGGCTTAATGCAGATTACCCGCGAGCGCGTGCGCCCGCAAATGAATATTGTTACCAAAGAAGTTTGCCCCACCTGCAACGGAAGCGGTAGCATTGCCGCTACAATTTTAATTACCGACCAGATTGAGCAACACCTCGACCACTTGTTTATCAAGCAGAACGAGAGCAACCTGGTATTGGCTTTGCACCCGTTCCTGTATGCCTACTATACCAAGGGCATTATTTCCAAGCGTGTGAAATTCTTCTTCAAATACAAAAAGTGGTTAACGCTGGTAAAAGACAGCTCGCTGGGCATTACCGAGTTTCACTTTTTGAATAAAGATGGCGAGGAGATTGAGGTGGGAGGTAAGAGCGTTACTGTTCAAGAAGAAGAATAAAGGCGGATTAATCCGCCTTTATTCTTTCTCAACATAGAATTTTCTTTTACAGGAAAGGGTTCTGCGGGTGAATAACTGTCCATTCACGGCTTCCGTAAATTTTCTGCCAACCTGTCATTTTAACCAAACTGGAATGCCATTTGACTGGTGGCTGTTGCATTATTTTTCAATTAAACGCTGACAAATTATGACCACAACGACAGAAAAAGGTACCATTTCCATTCATACCGAGAACATCTTCCCCATCATCAAGAAATTCCTGTATTCCGATCATGAGATATTTTTGCGCGAGCTGGTGAGCAACGCGGTGGATGCCACGCAGAAGCTGAAAAAGTTAGCTTCGCTGGGCGAGTTTAACGGTGAGCTGGGCGACCTGAAGATTGAGGTTAGCTTCGACAAAAAGAAAAAGACCATTACCGTTAGCGATAAAGGGCTGGGCATGACAGCCGATGAAATTAAAAAGTATATCAACCAGATCGCTTTTTCAGGTGCAGCCGAGTTTGTGGAAAAATTCAAAGACAAAGCCGATGCGAAAGACATCATCGGTAAGTTTGGGCTGGGCTTCTACTCGGCTTTTATGGTGGCGGATAAAGTGGAAGTAATCTCAAAATCGTATAAAGAAAATACTGAGGCTGCCCGCTGGGAGTGCGATGGCTCCACCGAGTTTGAGCTTTCGCCTGCTGCCAAAGAAACACGCGGTACCGATGTTATCCTGCACATCAATGCCGATTCGGAAGAGTTTTTGGATGAGTTCCGTTTAAAAGGCATACTCGAAAAATATTGCAAGTTCCTCCCGGTAGAAATCAAATTCGGCACCAAGGAAGAAAGCGTTGAAGATGGCGTGGATAAGGAAAACAAGCCGAAATATAAAACGGTTACCAGCGACCGGATTATCAACAACACCTCGCCCATCTGGACAAAAGCTCCGCTGGAGCTGAAAGATGAAGATTACCTGAAATTTTATAAAGAGCTATACCCGTTCAGCGAAGACCCGTTGTTCTGGATTCATTTGAATGTGGACTATCCGTTTAACCTTACGGGAGTTCTTTACTTTCCCAAAATCAAAAACGATTTTGAAATACAACGCAATAAAATCCAGCTTTACTCACGCCAGGTGTTTATTACCGATGAGGTAAAAGATGTGGTGCCCGATTTCTTAATGTTGCTGCACGGTGTATTGGATTCGCCCGATATTCCGTTAAACGTATCGCGCAGCTATTTACAGAGCGATGCAAACGTGAAGAAGATCAGCGCGCATATCACCAAAAAGGTAGCCGACAAGCTGGTGGATATGTTTATCAAAGACCGCGCAGAGTTTGAGAAGAAGTGGGACGACATAAGCGTGTTTGTAAAATACGGCACCATCAGTGATGAGAAGTTTTACGAAAAATCGAAAGAGTTTTTGCTGCTTAAAAACACCGATGGCAAATTCTTTACTCTTAAAGAATACGAAGAAAAAGTAAAGCCCGGCCAGACCGATAAAGACAAAAGCGCAGTGTATCTATATACTACCGATGCCGCCAAGCAACATGCCTTTATAGAAAGTGCAAAGGGCCGTGGTTACGATGTGCTCGTGCTGGATGGCATTCTGGACAGCCACTTCATCAACCACCTGGAGCAGAAGCTGGAAAAAACCCAACTGAAGCGTGTGGACAGCGAAACCATCGATAAGCTGATTGCCAAAGAAGAAGCGGTAGCCAGCATATTGAGCAAGGATGAAGAAGAGGCCGTGAAGAAAATTTTTGAAACCGCCATCAATAACACCAGCATGACCATTGCGGTAGAGTCGCTCGCACCGGAAGATATGCCGGTAACCATTACCATGAGCGAGTGGATGCGCAGGATGAAAGACATGCAAAAAACCGGAGGTGGCGGTGGCATGTACGGCTTTATGGGCGCCATGCCCGACAGTTACAATGTGGCCATCAATGGCAACCACACACTGGTTCAAAAAATTCTCAAGGCCGAAACCGAAGAACAGAAAAACCGGCTGGCCAAGCAGGTGTACGACCTGGCGTTGCTTTCGCAGAATCTGCTCACCGGAGCCGATTTAACCGCCTTTATCAAGCGCAGTGTGGAGCTTGTTGGTTAAATCTAAAGAGTAAGGCAGTAGGCAATTTTAAGGCCTTGCCTACTGCCTTTTGCTTATTGCCTATTTTTTCAGCACAAAATATATTTTCCTTAACTTCGTTTTTCGTTTATGAAACACCTGTTAGCGGGCATATTGTCTTTGGGTTCAGTTGTGCTGATTGCCCAGCCGCCTGCACCCGTAACCAAAGAAGGCCAGTTTACTTTTGAAACAGACCGTCCGTTTACCTTGCTGGAGTTAGACCAGAACGATGAGCCCATTCCCACCAAAAAGAAAAAACCCAAGCGCAAGGTTTACTATGGTGTTAAAACCCGTAAAAAATTTACCCGTAAAGGCTTTGGCGATAAAGCAACCGTTGAATATTTCTATGTGCTGAAAAAGCCCGATGTGCCTTCCGGCTTTGCGCGTGATGTGTATTGGTACGATTTCACCCGGAAGGAATTGCGTAAAACCGGCATTGGCGCCTTCGATGTAAAAAAGGGCGTGCTGGCACATGGCCCTTATAAAAAAATGGTTGGCGAAGATGTAGTTGAAGAAGGTATCTTCTACAAGGGCACCAGGCACGGCCGCTGGATGCGTTACAACCGGCAGGACCTGGTAGAAGACAAGGAAAAATATTACAAGGGCTGGCCGAAGGAATCGCTTGTAACCTATTACGACCCGGTCGAAAGAAAAAAGCTAAAGGAAATTACACCCATTGAGTATGGCGAGAAAGAAGGCTTCTATTACTACTTCCACGAAAACGGACAAATAGCCGTGCAGGGCGAATACCACTGGGGCGAGCGCGTAAACGACTGGATTGAAAACTACCTCAGCGGAAAACGCAAACGCATTATTACTTACCCTAAAGAGCCTTTTGAAAAAGAAACCCGACCTTATGTGCGTAAAGAGTGGGATGAGAAGGGGAAAGAAATTTATTCTAAGTAAAGCATGCTGATTTGCGATTAGTGATGATTGATTTGTGATGTAAAAAATCTAAAATCACAACTCACGAATCAATCATCACTGATCTAAAGGGGTTAATAAAACGCATCCTCAAAATGCCGGATTTGCGGCTCGCCATCCTTCATAGAGATCGCTATTACATCATACCGCACATTACCATGGTAGTTATTCTGGTAAGCGTATTGCACGGCACACGCCACCACTTTTTTGGCTTTGCGCTGATCCACAAATTCTTCGGGAAAGCCAAACGCATCGGACGAGCGCATTTTCACTTCCACAAACACCAGCCAGTTATCTTTTCTCACGATCAGGTCAATCTCCAGCCGCTTATAGCGATAGTTACGTTGCACAATTTCATACCCCTCACCAACCAGGAAATTAGCAGCCAGCTCCTCGCCCGCTTTGCCTTTTTGAATTTTATCGCTCATTCAATTAAAGCTTGCTATTCCCGCGCATCGTTTATTTCAATCCAGTAGCCATCCGGGTCTTTGAAATAAATCTGCTTCACTCCGTCCACCCGTTTGGTAATCGTGCCCTTGCTTCCACTCCAGTCTTCAAATTCCACTTTGTGTTTCTTTAGCGTTTCCACAAACTGATCGACAGACGGCACACTAAAGCACAAATGAATGTTTTTGTCCAGGCTCACTTTTGAACGTGCGCCTTCAATCAGGTGCAAATGGCTTTTGGGGCCAACTTCAAACCAGGTATGCCTGCCATCGTGAAAGGGTTCGGGAATGGTATCCAGCCCGATAATGGTTTCATAGAAATGCTGGCTTGTCTTTAGATCCTGCACATATAAAGCAATGTGGTTCAGGCGAACCCGGGTTTGTTTCTGCGCTATTGACCCCGTTGCACTTAAAGCGATCAATAAAAATCCAGTCAGGAAATTTTTCATAGGCAGATGCGGTTTGTAATTTGAAGTTACATAAAATGCCAAAAGTCCTTTGCTCTGCTTTCATTTTATGGCTCAAAGGATTCTCGTACCTTTGAGCTTAAGTTACGGAAAGAATGAAGAAACTGATAGAAGGCTTTACACTGCAACTGGCCCAAGCGTTGAAAATCGGTCAATCGGTTGACCTGGTGCGGCCCGGCAGCGACATCCGCAACATCCTTATTACCGGTATGGGCGCTTCGGGTATCGGGGCCAACCTCGTGGAATCGCTCACATTTGGCCGGGTGCCTATTCCTATAACGGTTTGCAAAGGGTATAATATACCACAGTTTGTAAGCCCGCATACATTGTTTATTGCCTGTTCTTACAGTGGCGATACCGAAGAAACTTTAGCTGCCGTTCAAAAAGCCATGCTCAAGCGGGCCCATATTCATCTGCAGCATTACTTCTGGCGGCAAAGCCTGCTGGAGCCTGGCCAGGGAATATAATCTTTACTGGATCAAGATTCAGGGAGAATCAAAAAGTCCGCGCGGTAACCTGGGCTATATGATGGTATCGCTGCTGTACGCGCTCTATCACACCAACCTGATTGGCGCTGCTTTTATGAAAGAAACTGAAAATGCCATTGAACACCTTAACCGGTGCGAAAAAGCTATTCAGGCGGAAGCTGAATTAATAGCGAAAAAACTGAAAAGCAAGCTGCCCGTTATTTATTGTGATGAACGATTGAAGGCCATGGCCATTCGTTTTCAAAACCAGATTAACGAAAACGCCAAGCAGTTAGCACACGTAAACACCTTCCCGGAAATGAACCACAACGAAATTGCAGGCTGGCAGTTTCCGGAAGCGGTGCTGGAACATGCACAGGTAATTTACCTGTATTCCGATCATGATCACCAGCGCGTGGAGAAACGTATGGAGATATGCCGGCCGGTTTTTGAGAAGCGATCCAACACCATTATTGATATGGTGGCCGAAGGCGCTTCGCTGCTGGAACAATACTATTACCTGATTCATCTTACCGATTGGATTTCGTTTTACCTCGCCAAAGAAAACGGAGTAGAAGCCGAACCGCTCGAGGCTATTGAGCACGTGAAGGATGAGTTGGGAAGAATGAAATAAGTTTTTTCTCTACTCACTCTCCATAGAGGTAGAGGACGGAATGAGGGATTGATTTTATACAATATAATTTGAACGCTGTACTCAATAAAAAAACCAAATTCATTGACCTGGGCCTGATGGATTACAAGCAGGCCTGGGATTACCAGACCAACCTGTTTCAATCCATACTGGATATTAAAGCTGCCAACCGCACCAACAACGAACAGCTAACAACCCATAACTACCTGCTGTTCTGTGAACACCCGCATGTATATACGCTCGGCAAAAGCGGAGATGAGCACAACCTGCTGGTAAAGCAGGAAGACCTGCACACCATTGATGCCACGTATTACCACATCAACCGCGGGGGTGATATTACCTACCATGGCCCGGGACAGGTTGTGGTTTACCCGATTCTTGACCTGGAAAATTTTTTTACGGACATCCACAGATATATGCGCCTGCTGGAAGAATCGGTGATCCGGACATTGGATGAATTTGGATTACAGGCCGGAAGAATTAACGGGCTTACCGGTGTGTGGATTGACTACGATGACAAAAAACGCGCACGCAAAATCTGCGCACTCGGTGTAAAAACCAGCCGGTGGGTAACCCTGCACGGACTGGCCTTTAACGTAAACGCAAACCTCGATTATTTTTCCAACATCGTTCCTTGCGGTATTGCCGATAAAACCGTTACCTCTATGGAGAAAGAGTTGGGCAAACCACAGGACTTTGAATTGGTTAAAACCGTTCTGAAAGAAAAGCTGATTCGTATTTTTGAAATGGAAATTTTTTAACCTGTGGCCGAACTGAATTCCTCATGAAGAAAGACATCGCGATTCCTGAAGTAAAGCATGTTACCCTTGCCGTAGTTCGCGAAAAGAACCTCCTGAACCAGCCCGAGTGGAAAGTGTACCTGATCAACAACAATCCTTTTCCGATTGAGAATACATTGGTGGCCAGCAAAGGTTATGGAGAAAAGGAAGGTGAAGCACAACGCACTTCCACACTCCGGCATTTCCTGGAAACAGTGCCTGCCAATGAATCGGTGCTGGTTGAGCCCTTAGACGAAAAGCTTTTTCATCTCAACAATGAATATTGGGTGAGCTATTACATCGGGAACCAGATTTACGATCGCAGGTTTGTATTTGTACCTGATTCTATTTGCGAAGCCAACCTGACGCTTATAAAAGGGCTGAACAAAGAAGGCGTGTTGCACTCCTGACATCTTACAAATTTGTGAGATACCCAAGTTCTACCAGTTGCTCTTCCGATTGTACCGGGTATGTTTTGCCATTGGCTAGCACATATAGCTTATCTGCAATACTCCTGACCTGCCTGTGAAGATGATCTGAAATTATTATCCCTTTCCGGGGTTTTACCTTCTTGATAATTTCAGTCAACCGCTCGGCATGCGCGGGCATTAACCCGGAAAAAGGCTCATCCAAAAAACAAAACGGATGATCCGAAAAGAGAATCAGCAAAGCCTCAAAAAGTCTGCGCTGCCCGCCCGATACCTGAAATGGCTTTTGGTTCAACAGCTCAGTCAGCTCCGGAAAACCCGACTCAATCCGGTCTGCTTTTACACCGAACAGGTTCAGTGCTTCTCCAAATGTTACGAAGTCCGGAAGCAAGCCGTGTTGCGGCAGGTATCCGATTATTTTTTGCCTCATGTAATTTCCGATAAGGTATTCTCCGTTTACCCTTACCGATTTGCTTTGAGCCGGCACACTTCCAAACACGATTCGCATCAGGCAAGACTTTCCCGAACCATTTCTCCCTAACAAACCAATTATTTCCCCGGTATTACAAACCATGTGAACAGAAGACAGCACACGGTGCATACCAAACTCCAGCGAAATGCTATCGAACTCCAGCTTCATAATACAAGCGCAACACTTCCCAGCACGATCAAAGCCACAAACCAGTCCATAAGTATCATGGACAGCAGAATGTATTTCAGAGAAAACCCAAGGTTGTGGAAGAAACAAAATCGCGATGAGCGAAAAACATATACAAACCCAGCCAGGAGCACATTGGTAATTACCTTTGTCCAGAACAGCGAAACCAAAAACAACGCAGAGCCCGACATCCATAAAAAGGCTGCGCAAGCAATGGTTATCAGCACAGCCGGAATTGCAATCAGCCTGAAGCAGCAGAGGGATACCCGGATAAAACGCATGCCTGAGAAAGGCAACTATTGTACCATGATTGTCATTCCCTGTTTATCCGTATTTTTATGTAATCATTTACTAAGCCATGCATGCTGACCTGAAAGATGTTTTGTTTCTCGATATTGAAACCGTTCGGGCTGTTG
Organism: Cyclobacteriaceae bacterium; assembly: GCA_026129485.1. Lineage (GTDB taxonomy): Bacteria > Bacteroidota > Bacteroidia > Cytophagales > Cyclobacteriaceae > ELB16-189. The sequence goes on along the minus strand of JAHCHY010000010.1, from coordinate 57,816 downwards.
ATCATTACTCCGGCCTGAACGAACGCCTTAAAACACAGTGGGCACGCAAGGCCAGCTTCTTTAAGCGCGAGGAGGGCCAAACCGATGAAGACCTGTTTCATGATCGTGCCGGCATCTATGCCGAGTTCGGGAAAATAATAGTAATTGCCATTGGCAAATACACCGAGCAAAATGGGGTGTTAGGGTTGCGCACCCGGTACTTTGCCGATCACGATGAGAAAAAAGTACTCACCGGCTTTCGCGAAACACTTGAAAAAATGGGACCAAACGTAAGGCTGTGCGCACATAACGGAAAGGAGTTTGACTTTCCGTATATATGCCGCAGGTCGTTAGTGAACGGATTACCCATTCCTTCTGTTTTAAACTTGGCGGGTAAAAAACCCTGGGAAGTTAACCACCTGGATACGATGGAAATGTGGAAGTTTGGCGACTTCAAGCATTATACCTCACTCGATCTGCTTGCCGCTATTTTTGATATTCCCACCAGCAAAGGCGTAATGGATGGCTCGATGGTAAGCGAGGTTTACCACCGGCAGGGCGACTTAAAAAAAATTGCCGACTACTGCATAGGCGATGCGGTAGCCGTAGCCCAGTTGTATTTACGGATGAAGGGGATGCAGGTTATGGAACTTTCTCAAATTGTTAACGTCTAACCACAGAGGTAACACTGAGATGGAATGCGCTAACAGACATCCACCTGGCCCAGGTCTTAACTTATCCCAAGCTATCCAACAACCGGTTTGGACTACTAATCAATTTCAATGTGTTAAAATTAAAAGACGGAATAAAACGAGTTGTGAACGGGTATTAAATCTCTGTGAACTTCTCCGTGCCCTCCGTGGTAAAAAACTATGAGTAAAAAGAAATTCAAAGAAAAGAGAGCTAAACGCGACAAGAAAGAACGCGGGGGTTTGTATTCAAGCCTTATTCAGTTTATGGAAGATGCCGAAGGCAAAGCGTATAGCACACAACAGTTGGTAAAAAAGCTGGGGCTAAAGAAAAAATCACTGATAGATGATTTGTTTAAGCTGCTGGATGTGCTGGAAGAGGACGGCAAGGTACAGCAACTAAGCAATGGCCATTACAAGAGCGCAAAAAGCGCACGCACCGTTACCGGCATAGTAGATCATGTAAACCCCCGGTTTGCATACGTGGTTACGGGCGAAGAAGGCAAGAAAGACATTTATGTTCGCTCCAGCGACCTGGCCACGGCCATGCATAGCGATACGGTGGAAGTGGAGATTTCCAGCAAGCGCACGGGCGAGAATCCTGAGGGCAGGGTAAAATCAGTAATAAAACGCGGACGTACCCGCTATGTAGGTCGCATCGAGCTATCACGCAATTTTGGTTTTGTGGTACCCGATTTCAAAAAAATCTACCAGGATTTTTTCATCTATCCTGAAAACCTGAATGGCGCCACTGTAAACGATAAAGTCTTGTTTGAGGTAGTAAAGTGGGCCGATCGTGATAAAAGCCCGGAGGCCAAAGTAGTAGAAATCCTCGGCAAAACCGGAGAGAACGAAGCTGAGATCCACTCCATCATGGCTGAGTTTGAGTTGCCTTTTCGTTTCCCCGAAAACGTATTGCGCGAGTCTGAAAAAATCAGCGAGGGCATTACAGCCGAAGAAATAAAAAAACGAAGGGACTTTCGTGATATACTAACCTTCACCATTGACCCGGAAGATGCCAAAGATTTTGACGATGCTATTTCCTTTCGCAGGCTGGAAAACGGTAACTACGAAATTGGTGTGCACATTGCCGATGTAACACACTATGTTCAATCGGGTACTGCATTAGATGAAGATGCGTTTGATCGTGCTACTTCTGTTTACTTGGTGGATAGAACCGTACCCATGCTGCCGGAACGCTTGTCTAACCAGCTTTGCTCGTTACGTCCGCATGAGGATAAGCTCACGTTTGCTGCCGTGTTTGAAATGGATGCGAAGGGGAAAATTCATAAAGAGTGGTTTGGTCGCACCATTATTCATTCCAATCATCGGTTTACATACGAGCAGGCACAAGAGGTGATTGAAACCGGGGCAGGCCCGTTTGCGGAAGAGTTAAAGATACTGAATCAATTGCATCATATCCTTCGCAAGGAAAGATTTAAAAGGGGTGCCGTAAATTTTGAAACTACCGAAGTAAAATTCAGGCTGGACGAAAAAGGAAAGCCATTGGCCGTAGTGCCCAAAGTGCGGAAAGATGCGCACAAGCTGATTGAAGAGTTTATGCTGCTGGCTAATCGTGCGGTGGCTACGTTTGTCTTTAAGATGAAAAAAGGCGAAGAGAAAAATACGTTTGTATATCGCACACACGATTTGCCCGACCAGGAAAAAGTAGAGGACTTTGCGCGGTTTGCCAAACAGTTTGGTCATCAGCTATCGCTTGAATCAAGCTCTATTTCCCGCTCGCTTAATAAGCTGATGGATACCATTGAAGGCAAGCCCGAGCAGAATGTATTGCAATCGCTTGCCGTGCGGGCTATGGCCAAAGCCAAATATACTACCGATGCCAAAGGGCATTTCGGGTTGGCGTTCGATCACTATACGCACTTTACTTCACCCATTCGCAGGTATCCGGATATGATGGTGCACCGGTTGCTGCAACATTACCTCGATGGCGGAAAAACGGTTAACAAAAAACAATACGAAGAGAAATGTGTTCATTCATCAGAGCGTGAGAAACGCGCTGCCGATGCTGAGCGGGCATCCATCAAATACAAGCAGGTTGAGTTCATGAGCCTGGCCGAGAACAAGGTGTATGATGGTATTATTTCCGGTGTTACTGATTTTGGCGTGTTTGTGGAAATCGTGGAAACCAAATGCGAAGGCATGGTGCGCATGGCCGATATGAAAGATGATTTTTATGAGTTTGATGAAAAGAACTATCGGGTGATTGGCAGGCGCAGAAAGAAAATTTACAGGTTAGGTGATAAGGTTCAGGTTCGTATTAAAAAGACAGATGTCGATCGAAGGCTCATCGACTTAAGTTTTGAAACAAATGTTAACGCAAAGCATGAAGATTTTTAATTTTGCGATACTTCCTGTTTTCTAAACGCAGCTTATCCTAATGTTGACTATTAAGGAATTACTCCGCCTCATCGAATCTGAAATCAAAAAGCAGGCATTCGGCTCTCAACCTAAATCGCTTTACGAGCCTATCCGCTATATCATGTCGTTAGGTGGAAAGAGAATGCGGCCGTTGCTAATGGTTTTGGCTTATTCACTCTATAAAAATGATGCAGGAAAAATACTGAAATATGCTGCAGCAGTAGAAGCCTTTCACAACTTTACCTTAATGCATGACGATATTATGGACAATGCCCCGTTACGCAGGGGAAAGTCCACCGTGCATGAAAAATGGAATGTGAATACCGCTATCCTCTCAGGAGATGTGATGCTGGTAAAAGTATATGATATGTTTCTTGACCTGGATAAAGAAACGCTTCCGGTTGCGCTTTCATTATTCAACAAATGCGCAGCCGAAGTGTGCGAAGGTCAGCAGTGGGACATGGAGTTTGAAGCCAAAAGCAAAGTTACCGAAGCGCAATACATTGAAATGATCCGGCTTAAGACAGCCGTGCTGTTAGGCTTTAGCCTGGAGCTGGGCGCCCTACTCGCCAAAGCCCCGGAAGCAGAACGCATTGCTTTGCGCGAGTTCGGAACGCTGATTGGCATTGGCTTTCAATTAAAAGACGATTTGCTGGATGTATATGCTGACAGGAAAAAATTCGGCAAGCAGGTGGGTGGCGATATTATTGCTAATAAGAAAACATACCTGCTGATCAAAGCCAAAGAAAAAGTGCGCGGCAACAATAAGCGTGAGCTGGAGTTTTGGCTGAATGCCAAAAAATTCAACAGGCAGAAAAAAGTAAAAACCGTAACAGCTATTTACGATCAGTTGGGGATAGCAGCACTTACCGAAAAGAAAGTGGCGGAATACTTTTCAAAAGGGTTTGAAAAATTAGACGCTTTACCCGATACCCCTCAAAAACAAAACCTGGTTCGATTCACGCAGGAGCTAATCAATCGACAATCATAGCCTTCAGGCATCAAGACCCCGTCAGACGCCTGTTTATTTGCGTTTATAAAACAACAATCGCGCACGCTCGTGTGTGCTGGATTCGCTCAGCGTATAGTAGCCCGATCCATCGCGGCTCCACGCAATTGCTTCGCCTTGCTTTTCGGGCTTGTATTGTAATTCGAGCGGAGCTTGTTTCAGCAAATCAGGAATCGGCTCGGTGCCGGAACGTTTCCAGTAATACACATGATCGTAGTTTTTCAGCAACACTTCACTGCCATCAACCGAAATATCAGCCGCCACGGTGTTAAAGTATGGCAATTTGATTTTCAGCTCTGCGGTAAGCGTATCGCCCGACTTCCACGTGTTGGGAAACCGGTAAAGCCTTACGGAATCTTCGCGCTTGGAAACGATGAACATATCAGACGAAACAGGGTCAATCATCAAAGCTTCCGAATCGCGCTGGCCATCGGGCAATTGAATGAACAACGTGTCAAACTTGTCAATGCGTTTGTCTTCTATAGCAGCAGGCTCTACCAGCCGATAGATAATTTTAAACGGGTACTGGGCTTTGTTATCGCCAATATCACCCACATAAACATACGTCTTGCCGGGCTCCGGGCCGGGGCCAAGTGTAATATCTTCCCAATCGCGGTTGCGCACCTTACCCAACATCATAGTTGCTGCTATTTGTGCTTTGGAGTCAATCAGGAACAATTCTGCTCCATTTCCGCTATCATTATGTGTCCAGAAGTACCCGGGATGTGCAGCGCTGGCCACCAGCCCCGAAGCTTCTTCCAGCTTTATATCTACAATTCCTTTTTCTTGTGCGGGCAAAAAAAGATCAGAAATTTGACCTGCCGAACATGCCACCAGGCACATGCCTGCCATCCACCAATTCTTCATGCTAAAACAAATTACCTGACAGGCATCCCCGCATCTTTCCATGCACGGATTCCTCCATCCAATTCAAAAACTTCAAATCCTTTTTCCCGAAGGATATGAGCCGCTTTGGCACTACGCCCCCCGGCTTCACAGTAAACAAAAACAGGCTTTTGTTCCAAAGCGTCCAGCTTATCTGCAAAATTTTTATCGTACACAATATTAATGGCATTCTCTAACGTTCCGGTATTCACCTCTTCCACTGTACGCACATCCAGCACAATAGCATTTTCGGTAGCCTTTAGCTTTATGTCGAATGCCTGTGGCGCTAACAAGGATCCCGGTTTTTTCTCGCTACACCCAATCAGCAATAACAAGATCAATAATCGTTTCATGCTTTAACTGTTGATTAAGGGCACAAAGTTATAAACTTTACCGATAGCCCGTAACGAATTAATGCGGACAACAATCCCCGCTACATTCAGCAGTAAATGAATTACTTTTGCCTGATTGATCTAAACACGTGACGCAGCAAGAAGATTTTCCGGAAGACGATGAAGATGGTTTGTTTGAACACCACCGCATTGTGGCCGATGCCAAACAAAGCCTGATTCGCATTGACAAGTTCCTGATGGACCGGCTTCCTAACGCAACCCGAACCAAAATACAGGATGGCATACGCGATGGCTTTGTGAAGGTGAACGACAAAGCCATCAAGCCTAACTATAAAGTCCATCCGCACGATGTGATTACGGTTTCGTTACCCGAGCCTCCGCGCGATACGGATATTGTTCCGGAAAATGTTCCGCTCAATATTGTTTTTGAAGACGAGCATTTGCTGGTAGTAAATAAAGCTGCCGGCATGGTGGTACACCCGGCTTACCAGAACTGGAGCGGCACGTTAGTGAATGCGCTCACTTTTCATTTTCAAAACCTGCCTGAAATGAAAGGTAACGAAGGCCGGCCCGGACTGGTGCACCGTATTGATAAAGATACTTCGGGCTTATTAGTTATTGCCAAGACTGAAATAGCCATGAGCTCGCTGGCCAAACAGTTTTTCGATCACAGCATTGAGCGCACCTACCAGGCCATTGTGTGGGGCATCCCCGATCCGCCACAAGGCACCATAAACGTACACGTGGGTCGAAGCTTAAAAGACAGGCGCGTAACGGTTGCTTTTCCGGAGGGTGATTTTGGAAGACATGCCATTACACATTACAATCTGCTGAAAGATTTACGTTACGTTTCGTTGATCGAGTGCAAATTAGAAACCGGGCGCACGCACCAGATACGCGCACACATGAAGTATTTGGGACACCCGTTGTTTAACGATGCCATGTATGGCGGAAGTGAAATTGTAAAGGGAACGGTATTCTCCAAATACAAACAGTTTGTAGAAAACTGCTTTAAGATTATTCCGCGCCAGGCGCTACATGCCAAAACACTGGGCTTTATGCACCCGGTTAGTAACCGGTTTATGCAGTTTGATTCGGATTTACCTGCTGATTTTGTTGAGGTATTAGAGAAATGGGAGAATTATGTGAAGTATAATTGATCCTTTGGGAATATCCTCTTAACTGTAAATTAATCTCAATTTTTTAGAGGGAAGAATATTCTTTCAGGTGCGTATGTGCCACCTGTGGTACCGCGGGTGCGGTAAGGTTAAACCGCCAATCGCAATTTCTTGCGACCTTTTTCTTGGCGCAGCGCCTGCCGGATTTCCTTCATGGCTTCTTTCCTGAAGGTTTGGTAATCCGTTGTTTTTTCAGGCTGGTTAAGAATGCCCTTAATGTAGTTGAGCACCTCTTCCATCTGCACCTTGTCCATGGCATCCAGGCTTTGCAGGATAGCCAGCTTAGGTGATTGTAACATACAAGTAGTGGTTGTTGTCAGTACAAATAACGCAAATTAATACGCTGTGGTTCAACAGGTAAGCCGGTAATTAACCTAAAGTTGAACTACCGTTAACAAACACCCCTATTACAGGCCAGAAAAGGAGATTTAGTCTAAATCTTTCAGCGCGGCCACAAACGTATCCAGCTCTTGTGTGGTAGTGTAAATATTGGGGGTAATGCGGCAGCCGTGCACCCCGGCCCCGTCAATGGCTACGGTGTAAATCCTGTATTTTTTCAGTAAAGCATCCGCCAAATCCTGTGGCTTCATTCCCTTAACGCCTACGTTGCCAATACCGGCATGGCGCCTGAGGTCTTCCGGTGTGTTTACCACGATGTGCTTCAGGCCGCGTACTTTGGTCGTCCAGTAGCGTTGTAAATAGCGCAGGCGTTCTTCCTTGCGGTCGCGGCCGATCTTCAAATAGTAATCAATGGCATTGGCAATAGCCAGGTCGGTGTAAACCGGGTGCGTACCGGTCTGGTTTAAGCTGTAAATATCATTTTGATCGGGGTTACCCGATGCCAGCAAAGGCCACACGTTAGCGGCCTTGCCTTTCTTTACGTACAAAATGCCGGCCCCCAACGGAACGCTCAGCCACTTGTGCAGGCTTGACCCGTAATAATCGCAGCCCAGGTCGGGAATAGAAAAATTAAGATGCGCAAATGCATGGGCGCCATCCACCATTACCTCCACGCCCTTTGCATGCGCCATATCACAGATCTTTCTTACCGGCAAAACATGACCGGTAATGTTGATCATGTGGCAAACCATCAGCAGCCGGGTTTTAGGTGTAATGGCGCTTTCATAGAGCTTTACAAGCTCTTCATCGGAAGTTGGATGGTTAGGCACGGAAACGATCTTGTTTACAATGCCGTGCTTCTTTTCCATCAGCTTGAACATGTTCAGCATAGAGCCATAGTCTTGTTCAGCCATCACGGCTTCATCACCGGCTTTCCAGTGCATACCGCCTATAACCATATCCAATGATTCGGTTGTATTGCGGGTAATAATTAATTCTTCCAGTGAACAGCCTGCCAGCTCAGCCAGCTTTGCAGCAACCTTACGTTTATTCTCCCACTGCACCGTGCGCATGTAATACGAGCCCTGGTAATTTACCTCGCGCACATGGCTGATGTAGTGCTCCAGGATTTCCTGCGGCAGGAAACAATAGTATCCGTTCTCTAAGTTGATGTAATCGGGCTTTAGCTTGTAGCCGCCACGAATCGCTTCCCAAAAATCTTCCTGTTCAGCTACCTCAATAGCTGAAAGGTGCGCGGTGCTTTTATTGGCTTCGGCCAGCGCATCCCACAATGGCAATCCGCTTAATGAAACTAAGCCCAGGCTTTTAAGGAAGGTTCGTTTGTCCATAGTGGTGTTGATTTAGCTAATCAAATCTAATCAACAATTTATTCTTTGTGTAGTTTTCGTTTCTTTGCACCGCTAAAAATATAAATGAAGATGAAATTCCTGATTCTGCCCTTGCTGTTTTGCAGCTTGCTGGTAAACGCACAATCCAAAAAAGAGCTGATCGCCAAAACGAAGCAGCTTAATTCCGAAGTTGAATTGCTGAAAAAGCAAATTGACGATATGAAAAATAAGCCAGCCGACCTGGGCGATCCGCACAAAAAAGCCAGCTACGCGCTGGGCGTACTGGTTTCAAAAAACCTGAAAAGCCAGGGTGGCGATTCGCTCGATTATGAATCGATAAACATGGGTATTCGCGATGTGTTTACGCAAGGCTCATTACAGCTCAATCCGCAGGAAGCTGCCATGTTTGTGCAGGTGTATATGCAGCAGGCTATGGAAGCCAAAATTGAAAAAGCGAAAGCTGCCGGTCTTGCGTTTTTAGCCGAGAACAAAACCAGGCCCGGTGTGGTAGAAACATCAAGCGGGTTGCAATACAAAATCATTTCATCGGGCACCGGCAAAAAGCCAACGGCCACCGACCAGGTAACCGTTCATTATACAGGCAAGCTGATTGATGGTTTTACTTTCGATAGCTCCGTTGAACGCGGTGAGCCGGCTACATTTGGTGTAAGCGAAGTGATAACCGGCTGGACAGAAGCATTGCAACTGATGCACGAAGGCGACAAGTGGATGCTTTATCTTCCTGCTGAACTGGCTTATGGCGAACAGGGTGGCGGGCAGATTCCGCCTAACTCGGTTTTGATTTTTGAAGTGGAGCTGATTAAGGTGAATTGATTTTTTAACCGAAGAGGCGCTGAGACGCAAAGCTTACCTCAAAAATGTTTCCGGAACACTTTGCGCCTTCGCGCCTCTGCGGTTAATCAAAATCACTTACTCAATCTGAACAACAGCTTTTCCCATCACTTTTCTATCCGCCAAGTCTTGCAACGCTTGTGGCGCTTCGGTTAAAGAATATACTTTAAAAATCTGCTGACTGATTTTTCCCTCGGCATGCCATTGAATTAATTGCTGCATGTTTGCTACATTCCGTTCAGGCTCGCGTTCTGCAAAGCCGCTCCAGGATACACCCGTAATTGATGCGCCTTTCAGCAACGGCACATTAGCCGCAAATGAAGGAATGCTTCCGGAAGCAAAACCCACCACTAAATAACGGCCGCGCCAGGCTATGCTGCGCAAAGCGCCTTCTGCCAATGTTCCGCCTACCGGGTCGAACACCACATCCGCGCCAGCGCCATGGGTAATTTCTTTTACAGATTCTTTTAGATCATGCGTGCTGTAATTCACTGCGTAATCGGCTCCCTTATGCTTACAAAGCTCCAGCTTCTCGCTGGAAGAAGCTGCTGCAATAACGGTGGCGCCCATGAGCTTCCCCAGCTCAACAGCAGCAAGACCTGCACCACCGGCAGCGCCCAGCACCAAAAGCTTTTCACCGGGCTTTAATTGCGCCCTGTCTTTTAGTGCATGGTAGGCGGTAGCAAAGTTATAAAACGTAGCAGCAGCGCTTACAGGGTTCGTATTTGCGGGTAATACAAATACTCGTGTTGATTTTACTGCTGCATATTCGGCAAAGCCGCCCCATCCGCATAAGCCTGCTACACGATCACCTGCCTTAACATGCTTCACGGCTTCTCCTACAGCTATGGCTGTTCCAACCGCTTCGCCACCGGGTGAAAACGGCAAGGCGGGCTTAAACTGATATTTGTTTTGAATGATGAGCGTATCGGGAAAATTCACACCACAGGCTTTTACAGCGATCAACACTTCGTCTGGCTGTGCTACAGGTTGTGGTACTTCTGCTAACGCAAGTGTTTGAGGCGGCCCGTGGGTTCGGCAGATCAGCGCTCTCACCGCTAAGGATTACTTATTGAAAAGCTTGCCGAGAATGCCTTTAGGCCTGGGGTTGTCCAGCTTATCCATTGCTGTGCGCAGGTGTACCAGGAAGGCTTCGTTCTTTAGAATATGATCTACTACTTTCAGCTTTTTGGTTTTCTCTTTCAGTTCTGCATCGTTCAATCCTGTAATATAAATTACCGGTACACCGGGCTGCTTCTTGCGAATTTCCTTCAGGTAATCAAGCCCTGTTTTATCGGGCGCATTGGTAAACAAATGATCCAGGATAACCAGGTAAGGTCTTGTGCCGGCCAATGCGGCTATGCCTTCGGGCCCCGTTTGAAACACATGGGTTTCAAACTGCGGCATCTGGCTGAAATGACCCTTCATGAAATTGAGGTACACCGGGTCGTCATCAATAATAAAAACTAATTTTTTCATCCGGTAAATATTGTTAAATCCGGGTGCGGATTAAAAAAATACAATATCAAAAAAAGCAATTATGTACCATTTCCGGTAAATTTCAATCCAAACCTTCACGCATATGATACCACGCAGACGATTTTTACAGTTAGCCGGCACTACGCTGGCCGCCTTACCCGTTTCAGGAGCCCTGGCCAGCGCACTGGCCGAACAGAAAAAAAGCTGGGGCATACAACTGTTCACTATTCCGCAGATGGCTTCCAAAGATATTAAAGGCACGCTGAAAACCTTAAGCGAAATCGGCTACCGCGAAATCGAATTCTTCGGGCCGTATGATTTCAGCGCCAGCGAAACCAAGGAAAGCTGGAAGCCGATTGCCGGGCAATTGGGAATAGAAGCAAATGCTTTCTATGGGTATTCCGTTAGCGATATAAAATCCATGCTGAAAGATTTTGGATTAACCACGCCATCGGTACACCTTGATCTGGTAACCATGCGTAACAACCTGAAACCGGCTATGGAAGCGCTGAGCAAGCTGGGTACGCACTATGTAGCCTTACCGGCACTTAATATCAGCAACGCAAAAGAGCGATGGACATTAGATAGCTTTAAGCAATTGGCCGATGAATTTAACCAGATCGGTAAAAAGATGGCTGACTACGGGCTTACGTTTGTGTATCACAATCACGGGTATGAACACTGGACGGAGAACGGCCAGACACCAATGGAAGTTTTATTGAAGAATACAGACCCCAAACACGTAGTATTTGAGCTGGATATTTTCTGGATGACAGCCGGGGGAGCAAGCCCGATAGAATTTTTAAAAAACAACCCGGGCCGGTTTAAGCTGCTGCATATTAAAGATGCAAAAGAACCGGTACGCTTCTCAGGCGATGGCACCACGCCCGACCAGTGGATGACACTGTTCCCCAAAATGGCCGACCCCGGTACAGGTGTATTTGATATTAAAAGTATAGTGGAACAGGCCGTAAAATCCGGGGCAGAGCATTTTTACTTAGAGCGCGACCTGACACCAACCCCGATAGATACTTTGAAAAATTCGTTTGAGTATTTTAAGGGGGTTTAGGGGTGCGTCTTATATGCAAATGTTATGTGTTATGCTCTTTGGACAGATGAAACTACAAACAATATTACTACTATTTGGACTTCTGATTCTGGGACAGGTTAATGGGCAGTTGATTTTGACCGAAGAAGAAAATCTGTGCTGGATTGAAAAATTAAAAAGTGAAAAGGAATTAGAAAAACAGTTGATTGTTCTTCGGGCAAGAATTTTGGCTGACACAAATGTCTATGTTAAACCCATCGGTGATAGAGTGATTTTAAAGACAGAAGAAAATAAAAACATAGAAATTGGACTTTGCAGACCGCTCCTAATTGTTGAGGGTTATTATATAAGCATGACTAATAACACTGAGCAGATAACTATAGAGAATCTTGTAAAAGAATTAACGACTGACAATATAAAACAACTTGAGATTTTGGACGGAGAAAAAGCAAAGTCATTATTTGGGCAAAACGGCTGGTGTGGTGTTATATTTCTAAAAACAACAAATAAGAAAGCAAAGAAGATACTGCTTCGATACAAGGTTTGACACAAAAAAGCGCAAGCACAATCAGAAGCATATTTACTTCCCAATCAGGCGCAAGCATTACGCTTGTGCCGTATTTGAACATTTAACAGGAAAGAGATGATTACGCAATATGATTTTTTCAGAACAAAATATGGCGAAGAGTTACTTATAGACCTGATTCAGCTTGAAGACTTAGACAAATACATAAAATTGTCGCCCGTGCAACGCTTGTCGTATTACGACATTACCGTTATTACCGGTGGAAGCGGAACCTTTACCATTGACGATCACGGGCAAAAGATTAAACGGGGCAATGTATTCTTTTCTTCACCGGGGCAAATACGAAAATGGAGCACAACCCATACGCCAAAAGGTTACGTGCTGATCTTTGAAGATGAATTTTTATGCGCCTTCTTCAACGACACACAATTCACAAAACGCCTTTCTTACTTCAACCTGCACAATAGCCCGCCTGTTCTGGAATTAACACCTGAAGCGTTTCAGAAACTGGTAAACCTGCTACAGGACATCCGGGCGGAGATATTACAGTTCAAAAACAATGACAAGCACATGCTGCGGGCTTTGCTGTACCAAACGCTGATTTTTTTAGACAGAAAATTTATTGCTGTTTATCCTGCATCCGCCAAAAAGACACCGAACAGGTACATTGAACAGTTTACCCGTTTAGTTGAAGCAAATCTGAACCAGGACAGAACCGTTGAATACTATGCTCAAAAGCTGCACATCACAAGCGGGCATCTGAACAGCATGGTTAAGGAGTATTATTATGTAAGCGCAAAGAAATACATTTTGAGTAAAACCATTCTGGAGGCGAAACGATTGTTGCACTATACGGATATGAGCGTTGACCAGATTGCCAGCCACCTGCATTATGAAAGCACAAACTATTTTGCAAGAACATTCAGGGAACATACCAACACCACACCGCTGGGCTTCCGGAAACAGGCAAATCCCTGAAAAGTATCATTTGTTCCGCGATTCCTGTTCCTGAATTTACAGGAACGAAATCTAATTTCGTAAGATGAAACGGGCTATTCTTTTAATATTACTTTTCTTTACAAAAATGAGCTTCTCACAAACAACAGACACAGGCATATCTGAAACCATCATTGCTTTAGAAAAAGCAGCCCTGGAAAAGTGGAACCAGGGCGACCCGGGCGGTTATCTTAACCTTTCTGCCGATGATGTAACCTATTTTGACCCTTATACCGACCATCGGTTAGACGGGCTTGAAGCATTGAAAATATACTATGAGCCTGTAAAAGGACAAATTCATGTCTCCCGGTATGAAATGTTAAACCCGAAAGTTACCGCCACCAATACGATGGCGGTGCTGACATTCAACCTGCATTCTTACGCAGGCGACAACGTTTCTAAATGGAACTGCACCGAAGTATATAGGCTTGAGCCAAACGGACAATGGAAAATTGTTCAGACACATTGGTCTTTCATCAAGCCCTTGTCTCAATAATCTGGCAAGAAGCTTGGGCAGACTTTGATCGCCCTTTGGATTAACGGTGATTATCCGGGCTGTTCTCCCTTGCAGCAAAATGTAACGCTATCGCTCCGCGAGCTTAAACGTAATGGGCACTACCATGCGCTGCTTTACCGGATGCCCGCGTTGGCGGCCCGGGTTCCACGGAGGCGAATTTCTTACAATCCGAACGGCTTCTTCATCGCAGCCGGCACCAATGCCTTTTACCGCTACCACATCAGTTAAGGTGCCATCTTTATTTACTACAAACTCTACAAATACTCTTCCCTGTATGCCCATTCTTTTTGCTTGCACCGGGTATTGGATGTTTTCTGCCACGTATTTATAGAATGCCGGAAGCCCGCCTTTGGGTTGGGCATTAACTTCCACAATCGTAAAGATCTCATCAACTTTTTCTTCCTCTACCTTGGGTGGTTCAACAATCTCGGCCTTTTGAACGCGGGTTTCTTCGGTAACTTCAATATCGATCTTAAACTTTAATTCATCCTTTAGCTCTTGTTCATCGGGCACTGCAACCAACCGGGGCTGCTGAATCACAACTTCGGGCGGAGGAGGCGGAATTTCAGTGGCCGGCACTTCCAGCAATTCTTCAAACAGGGTAGTTCCTGACCCTGCAATTTCAACAACAGGAGCTTCATATTGCCGCCACTCAAACACACCCAGTGTTGCAAGAAGCGAAACGGAAAGTCCGATGCTAAAAAACAATCCCTGTTTGTTAGCAAGATCAGCGTGGGCTGCCTTTTTTAGTTCGAGTGCCATACCGTAAATCGTTAATGTGATTTCGATATGAATTTCGATTCAGCACGGCAAACAAAACATGATCTTGATCAGAAAGAAATGTGATAGTTGACAGGTATCAGCGCAGTATGCTGACTAACCCGGTCAGCAAAAGAGCAACAGCAAGGAGAATGGCTATCCAGCGCATGGCCGGGGAGAACCCCGGAAATTCATAACCGCAAATGGGACAAACCTTATTGTTTACCTCCACTTCCATCGCACAGGACGGACACTCGCGCTTCTTCATTACGTGTTAAGCCATTTTAAAAGCTTACCAAACCAGGTACGAGGCTTTTGTTCGGGTTCTGTTTCCGTTTGAGCTTCTTCCGGCTCATCATAAATGCGGGCCGCTTTGGCAGGCTGACCGGTTTTTACGCGATTGAGATAATGCAGACGCTTACGTTCTTTTTCTTCTTCTAATGCTTTTTTCCTGCGCTCCTCCTTTTCGCGAGCCTCTGCTTCGCGTTGTTGGGCAATGGGGTTACGCCACGATTTTTCTGTACGTTCAACCGGCTTTCTGCGGTTATCTTTGTGCTCACGCTTCGGCTTTTGCTCAGCTTCTGTTGTTTCGCCTTCTGCTTTGGATTCTTCTTTTTTACGCGGAGCAGGCAATTCAATTTTACCCAGCACTTTTAAACCGGCCAGCTCTACTTTAGGCGCACGAATGGTTTCTGTATTTTCTTCTGCCGGTGCTTCGGTATCTGTTTCGATAGCCTGCTCCGGCTGCACTTCCGTTTCTTCAACAACCGCCTCTTCCAAAACCACCGGTTCAGGTTGCGATTGCGTTTCTTCAATCTCCTGTGCTTGCACCGTCATGATCTCGGCCAGGCGTTCGGGTGCAAAGTGTACTACAATTTGCTTTACCGTGTCATCATTCAGCTTGGCATTGGAGCCGTCTTCAAAATACTGTTGGTCTTTTGCCAGCAGGTCAACAATCTGCGAAGGTCTTACCGAGAGTTTCCGGGCTAATTGTCCGAGGCGCATAAGTTCAGGTTGATTTATGGGCGCAAATATAGTTTGTTCTTATCTATATTGGTTAATAGCGGCTGGTTACTGGCTGCTTGTTTGATCGGAGTAATTTAATGGAATGACTGTTTTTACCAGAAACCAGTAACGAGCAACAAACTACATTTCATATTACCCCGGCTTCTGCCGCCATTTCTTCTTTTCGGATTGTTGCTTCTTGGATTTTAACCGCGCCTGCCTGGCTGCCATACCCGGCTTGGTGGGCTTTCGGGCTTTGCGCGGAGTAAAGGCTTTGGTAAGTAACTCGTGCAGCTTCTGTATAGCAGCTTCCTTGTTTTGCAGTTGCGAACGGCTCTCCTGAACGGTAATCTGCAACTCTCCTTCCGCAGTAATGCGGCTATGCAATTTCTTCAGAATTACATCTTTTAGTTCAGGCGCAAGAACAGACTGTGCCACCTTCCACGAAAGTGTAATGCGCGAATTTACCTTGTTCACATTTTGCCCTCCGGGCCCGCTGCTGCGCGAGGCTGTAAATATCAGCTCGGGTTTTATTTTTTCCAGAATAAGCGAAATGTTAACCTGCATGACGAATCAAAAATAGTAAACATAAATTCAGTTTGCGATTCACCGATAAAAAGCGGACATTCCGAATATGAAAAAGTGGTGGCTCATCGCGTTAGTTGTCATTACCCATGCAAGCCATGCCAATTCCATCCTTGTGCCGATGGATGAAAGCCAGCGCGACCACCTGAAAGCGTACGGGCTGGCCTACTACACGCTTACACAAGGTCAACATGTTGACTGGCTGCTCAATTACCGGGGCGGTAGCTTTTTAATTCCCTTTCACAACGGAGTATTAACGGAATGCAAAGTGCGGGGCATTTCATACGAGCTGATCTCGGCCGCTAAAACAAACGGGATTTTATCAGAGATAGCAAAGCCCGATGTAAACATGAATGTAGTGCGTTTGGAAACGGCTCCGCGCGTGGCTGTGTATTCGCCAAAAAATGAGCTGATCAATGACGAAACCGATGCCGTTATTCTCGTGCTTGATTATGCGGAGATCCCATACACCATTATGTATGATGAAGAAATCCTGAAAGATGAACTTGCTAAATACGATTGGCTGCATCTGCATCATGAAGATTTTACCGGCCAGCACGGAAGGTTTTTGCGCAGGGAGTCTGCCATGATACAGGCAAAGATACAGGAAGAAACTGCCGCGCGGTTAGGCTTTGCTTCGGTAACGGATATGAAATTAGCCGTAGCCAAACGCATTAAGGGTTTTACTGCCGGTGGCGGCTATTTATTTGCTATGTGCTCCGGTGCCGAAACGTTTGATATAGCTTTGGCAGCAGAAGGCTCCGGTATTTCGTTCAAGGATCTGAGCGGTGATGATGATTCCGGTCTTGATTATTCCAAAACATTAGCGTTTGAAAATTTTACATTAGAGCCTGCAGTCAGCCGGAAGTTTTCTGACATCAATGCCAACGGCACGGATTTTTTTCAGCCGACAGCTTCTTACTTTCAGTTGTTTGAGTTTTCGGCCAAGTGGGATATTGTGCCTTCGTTGCTTACGCAGAACCATGAGCATGTGATTAAAGAGTTCAGCGGGCAAACCTCATCATTTAATTCAGCGCTGATAAAACCCAGTGCGTGGGTATTGGGCGACAACAAACGTGCAGGGCGCACACGCTATCTGTATGGCGAGCTGGGCCGGGGCCACTGGACGTACTACAGCGGGCACGACCCGGAAGGCACACCCGGTTGGCGCAGAGGCAATACCGATTTGTCCATGTATCCGCATTCACCGGGCTACCGGCTTATTCTCAACAATGTGCTTTTCCCATCGGCTAAAAAGAAAAAGCAAAAAACCTGACAGATGCAACCCGGTTTATCGGCCCCGGTCTTACCATAAAATCAACAATGAAAAAATTAGGTTGGATTGTGTTTGCGTTCTCGGCCGTCAGTATCGGGTTGTTTCCCATTATGTACCTGGTTGTTCAGGTTCCTGTCGGATTGCTGTTAACAAAATCTCCCGAACTGTTGGCCAGCGTGTTATGGAAGATTGCTTTTTACCAGCACATTATCTTTGGCGGTCTTGCCCTGTTGGTTGGCTGGTCGCAATTTAGTGCGCAATGGCGCAACCGGTACACGCATGTACACCGGCTGCTCGGTAAGGTTTACGTGGGGGCTTGCCTGCTTAGCGGAAGCGCTGCCTTGTACCTGGCTTATCACGCCACCAGCGGAGCAATGGCAAGTTTGGGCTTTGGTTCGTTAGGTGTGTTGTGGATTTACACCACACTCCGGGCATTCTTTTCCATTCGCAAAAAACAGATCAACGCGCACCAAACGTGGATGATCCGCAGCTATGCGCTTACGTTTGCGGCTGTTACGTTACGCATACTTTTGCCGCTTTCGCAGGTGGCCGGAATTAATTTTTACGATGCCTACCCGGTTATTGCCTGGGCAAGCTGGGTACCTAACCTGCTGGTAGCGGAGTGGATTGTTTCGAGAATGCGATTGCCACACTTTATATAAGTCAAAGGCCCTGTGTTCCTTTGCGCACTTAGCGTCCCGGCAGGCAGGTTTGCGTTTAAAACCCGCAGCCGTCATTTAATACTGGTAAACAACCGCTCCCATCGTACCTTATCCAGCCACTTACCATCTTTGTTTACTGAGAACCAGATAAACAACGGCTTGCCCAGGATGTGATCTTCCGGCACCAGGCCCCAGTAGCGCGAGTCGATGGAGTTATCGCGGCTATCACCCATCATAAAGTAGTAATCCTGCTGAAAAGTGTATTCGTTTGCAGGCTTGCCATTAATCTCCAGTTGCCCATCAGCAATTTTAACAGCTTTATGCCCTTCATATTTTTCAATGAATTCGCCATAGAAATTCAAAGTAGAATCGTTCACGGCTATAGTCATGCCTTTTTGCGGAATGGTAAGTGGGCCGTAATGGTTCAGGCTCCATACACCGTCCATCACGGCAGGGTAAAGCGGGAAGCCGCCTTTCTCATCCGAAGCGGATTCAACAGAAATTTTATAAGACGCAGCGTTAACATCATTTAGTTGTTGTGGTGTAAGCAACATGCTGTACACGGCCTTTCCGTCATTCGTTTTACCCAGAAACCAGAAATCTTCGCTATCCAAACCCAACCGGCTAAGTGCGCGCGGTTGCAATTCTTCTTTGGTAATTACCTGGTACCTGAACTTCATCCCGGCAGGATTAACCATCGGCCCGCTATTGATATAAACCTGCTGATTTTTGATTTCAATTACATCGCCACCTATGGCCACACAACGTTTTACTAAATATGTTTTTAAGTCAACCGGCCTTTCGGTGGGGTCGAGCAAATCTTTAGGGGTGTTAAATACAACCGGCTCACCACGCTTTACTTTTCGCAAGCCGGGCAGACGGTAAGAAGGCAGCTCAATCCAATCTAAGTAAGAAGGAATTTCGGTGCCCCAGATCTTTTGATGGGTTAACGGAATTTGTAACGGTGTACGCGGGGTGCGTGTTCCATAATGAATTTTGCTTACCCACAGGTAATCGCCCACCAGCAAAGAATTTTCCATAGAGCCTGTGGGGATCACAAACGCTTCGGCCAGCGACCAGCGAAACAACGTAGCTACCACTACGGCAAACACGATGGCTTCGCGCCACTCGCGGAGCTTTGATTTCTTAACAGCAGGTTTTGATTTCATAGAAAGCAAGTTAGAAATCATCTCAAAAATCAGTTCTCCATTTCAGGTTTCGACAAACTCAACCTGACACCGCCATATTTTTAAGATGACTTGTGGTTAATTCAGCAGGATTAGTACCCGTACAGCCTGAATTATTACACAAGCAGGAAGAATTTGTCAACCTCTAAAAAATCATTCGGCCCTGAGCGTTTTTACCGGGTTAGTGTTGGCCGCTTTTAGTGATTGATGGCTTACCGTAAGCATCATGAGTATTACTGCTGCAATCGCCACTACGGCAAACAGCCACCACGATATTTCCGTGCGATACTCATATTGCGTGAGCCAGCTATCGGCCAGGTAATAACCCAACGGCAATGCCGCCAGCAGCGCCAGTAAAATCAATTTCAGGAAATCCTGCGAAAGCAGTTTCCACACCTGGAACACGGAGGCTCCCAACACCTTACGGATACCGATTTCCTTAGTGCGCTGGCTCGCTGCAAAGGCAGACAACCCCAACAGTCCGATTCCGCTTATGACAATGGCAAGCGTGGCAAAAACCGTAGCCAGCTTGCCAATCCGCTCTTCGTTATGAAACAGGCGGCCGTAATCTTCATCCACAAACTTGTACTCAAACGGGGCGGCCTGATCGTACTTTTTCAAAATCTCCTTTACCGCTGTCAATGCCGCTTGCACCGAAGCGCCTTCCACCAGGCGAAATGTTAAGAATCCGTATTCCTCATATTTTATAAAGTACATGTGTGGCGATTGATTGGTGAAGGGCGACCAACGCACCTGGTCTTTAATCACGCCTACAATTTCACGTTCTATGCCACTGGCAAAATTTATTTTCTTGCCGATCACGTCATCACCAAAAAGTTTTGCAGCCATTTCGTTTACAATCACGGCTGTGGAGTCGGTGCTGAACGCGCGTGAAAAATCGCGGCCGGCTACAAACTCAAATCCGTTGGTTGAAGGAAAATCATGCGAGCAACTGTTCAAGGCAATTAAGGGCCGGAAAGCAGGGTCTTTTCCCTGCCACGTTAAGGAAGCATCGGCCGACATAGAACCGGTGATCGGAAAAAAAGACTTAGCCATATTTTGGATGTAGCCGGTAGCGAGCACATCTGTGCGCAACGAATTGTAATTGGCAAGCGAGAGGTCATGTGTGCGAATGGCTACAAAAAAAACACCTTCCCGCAAAAAACCCACGGGCCGGTTTTTGGCATGTTGTATTTGCTGAAACACCACGCCTGTGCATAGCACAAGGATAACGGATACGCTGAATTGAAACACAACCAAAGCCTGTCGCGGGCGCTTTATCCATTCACCAGTCTTAAACGTTCCTTTCAAAACCTTTACGGGATTAAAGCCCGACAGGTAAAAAGCCGGGTAGCTGCCAGCCAGCAAGCTGGTGATTGCTATGAACAGGATTGACGTTGCAATGAAATAAAGATTATTCCACGGAAATGTAATCTGCTTTGCGGTTAATGTATTAAACCACGGCAAGCTGAACCACGCCAACATCAGGGCAATGCCAAATGCTGCCACTACCACCAGCAACGATTCGCTTAAAAACTGGTTCACCAACTGGCTGCGGACGGAACCCATTACTTTGCGCACACCAACTTCGCGGGCGCGTCTTTCGCTGCGTGCAGTGCTCAGGTTCATAAAGTTTATGCAGGCAAGCAATAGCACGAAAACACCTACCATTCCAAACATCCAAATCAAGTTTGCTTTGGTTTCGACAGGAACACCGTTTTTATACTCATTGTATAAATGCCATCGCGACATCGGCAACAGCAGGCCTTCCGGCTTTATAGCTTTAATATCGTTCGATCCCATTGTGAACAACAGGCTTTTCATTTTTGCTTCCGCAGATGCAAGCGAAGCGGTTTCATTCAGCAATACAAAACATTGAAAGTTAAGATCTTCCCAGTTAGTCATTTGTTGTGCGGTGCCCTCGTCTATAGCTATGTAATAATTCATAGGCAGCAACATCTGCACGTTGGCAAATTCGGAGTTGGCTGGAAAATCCTTATACACACCGGCCACCAGCATGTTATCGCGATTATTCAGGCGAAAGGTTTTTCCAATCGCATCCGATCCAATTATTTTTTCGGCTGTGCTTTGTGAAAGCAGCACGGAATGAATTTCCTTGAGCGCGGTTGCTGACCCCGCGTACATTTCAAGCGAAAATATTTCGGCAAATACAGGCTCTACAAAAAGTCCGGTTATGGTGGCGGGTGCATTTTCGTAATCCACAATATGTTCTTTCGGCCAGGTCGTAATCGTGGCTTCATCCAGCTCAGCAATAGTCGCTTTTAATTCAGGGCCCATAGGGGGTGATACATCGCCAATGGTCAGCTTATCTTCGCCAAACTCAATATGGTGATATACCGCTGCAATGCGGCTGTGGTTTTTAAATGAGGTATTAAAGCTTAATTCATCAAATACCCAAAGGCCGATGAGTAAAGCCACTGCCATACCAAGCGCCAGCCCGCTGATATTAATGATGGAATAAGTTGAATTTCGGAAGAGGTTACGCCAGCCGATTTTTAAATAGGATTGAAACATGTCAGCAGAGTTGGGTGGATTTGTTTTAAATTTTTTGATAGCAAAAGGGCGCAGGTAATTCACAACCTGGTACCAGTAATTCAGCCTTGCACGAAAGACCGATCGGGCTTTATTTGTTTCATAAAATTTTTCTTCGAGGTCGCCCAGCACTTCTTCCGCCAGCTCACTTCGCAGAAAGCGTTGTAAAAGTTTTTGAGCGGCTGCCGGTGGCCTTTGCTTCATGCTTATTCTGCTTTAATGCTGTTTACCGGGTTTGTCCATGCTGCTTTCAACGATTCATACAAAACAGTTAACAATGATACAGCTACGCACAAACCTGCCGCTAACAGGAATAACCCAATACCGGGAGTACCGCGGTAAGCAAAGTTTTGCAGCCATTGCTGCATCAGGAAGTAGCTCACCGGAATACCAATCACCAGGGCAATGGCCAGTGTTTTCAAATATTCTTTGGTGAGCATCACCAAGATCTGTTTTACCGATGCTCCCATCACCTTACGAATGCCGATTTCTTTTACACGCTTCTCAGCCAGGAAAACCGACAGGCCATATAACCCCAGGCAGGAAATAATCACAGCCAAAACGGTAGAGCCGAGCACCAATGCCGACATGTTGCGGTCGCTGTCGTATTGACGGCTCACGCTGTCGCTCAGCATTTCTTTTTCGAACGGTGTGTCGGGTACAAACGCTTTCCATACAGTTTGTATTTTGGTTAACGTGTCTTCCGCATTTTGCCTGTCGATAGATACTACCATCTGCCGGAAGGCTGCGGAATCGTTAGCGGCCAGGAAAATCATGGGTGTGATGGTGTTGTGAAGCGAGAACTGGTGAAAGTCTTCTACTACACCAATGATTTCAAACAGGGAATTGCTGTTTGCAAACCGTAATTGCATGCCTACCGCTTGCTCAAAATCTATTCCCATCTTTTTTAAGCTGGCCCGGTTAACAATAGCTTTTTGCGGCACGTTGGGTGCCGATTGTCCATCGGCAGGAAAAACAAAATCTCTTCCTGCAATTTTTTGTATAGACAGAATATCAAAATAGCTCTCATCTACCGAAACTATGTAGTGTGCTACCGCTTCGGCTTCAGTTTTATCGGCCGGGTAAAAACTCCAGTCGCTGACCGGGGGCGTGGATGGAGAATTGGATGATGCCGTAACTGCTTTTACACCTGCAATGTTCTTCACCCCTTCGCGCAAACGGGCATATTGAGTCGATGCCTCAGTCGTGCGCAGGGGCAACATCACTTTATCGGCAACATCAAACCCAAGGGGTTTGTTCTGAATGTAATGCAACTGGTGCTGCACCACGAGTATGCCCGAAACCAAAATCACCGAAACAGCGAACTGAAAGGCGATCAATCCTTTTCGCAAAAGGTGAGACGACCCTAATTGAAGATGTTTGTCTTTCAAAACCTTTACAGCATCAAAAGAAGAAATAAACAAGGCCGGGTAAGCACCGGAAATTAAACCAGTAACAAGTGTAATGATGAGTACGCTTTTAACCAGAAAGCCAACATTATGATTTCCGATGGAGAGATCTTTCTGCACCAGTTGATTAAAATACGGAAGCGCTGCGTAAACCAGCACACAGGCAATGAGCATGGCCATTAAAGCAATGCCGATTGATTCGCCCATGAATTGTGCGATGAGATTGCTGCGGTGTGCGCCAACGGTTTTTCGCACACCGATTTCGCGCGCTCGTTGTGATGCCTTGGCGGTGGTGAGATTAATGAAGTTGATGGCAGCCAGCAACAAAATCAGGAAGCCGATAGCAGCCGCGAGATACACATACGTAATGCTTCCGCGCGTGCCCAATTCAAACTGGCTGTCTAAGTGGGAAGAATGCAGGTGTACTTCATGCAGAGACTGTAATCCTAAAATTTTCTGGCGACCCATTGCCCGGTTCTCCTCATCACCATACTTCTGCATCAATGCCGAAAACTTATCCAGCAACTGGTTAACATCGGCATCGGGCTTTAGCTTGAGATATGTAAAAGCAAAATTGCCGGTAGCCCACGTGGTAATGGGCTCAAGCACCTGTTCCAACCCGGAGAAATAAAAATCAGCATCGAGGTGCGATTGATTTTGTGTACGCCTCATTACTCCGGTTACCCGCAGCAAGGTGCTATCGGAGTAAGTAGGAATGGACAGCAATTCATTCAACGCGGGCTTATCTCCGAATATCTTAAAGGCAAGATCTTCACTCAACACTACCGACCAGGGTTCTTTCAACGCTGTGCGCGGATTGCCTTCCCGAAATTCACAGGCGAATATATCAAAGAAAGTAGAGTCAACCTGGTAAGCTCGTGTTTCGGCAAAAGAGCGATCGTGATAGACAAGTACCTGGTGCGGAGCGCTTAAATCTTTTACTAAGCGCGTTGCATTTTCCAGTTCAGGAAACTCGCGCAGCATGGTGGGGCCTATAACGGGCGAAGCCCGCTGCAGCCTGCTTTCATTGCCATTGGCTGCTTTGAGAGTAGTTGTAACCCGGTAAATGCGATCGTAACCGGTAAAATGCTTCTCAAACGAAAGTTCATCCTGAATAAAAAGTGTAAGCAACACGCAGCAGGCTATGCCAATGGCCAGCCCGGAAACATTAATGAGCGAAAAGGCTTTGTTCTTCAGCATGTTCCGCATACCTACGCGCAAATAATTTCTGAACATATCGTATTGATTAAGTGATACCTTTTCTTTTCGAAGAGCGAACGGCCGCATGTAGTTAAGGGTTTGAATCCAGTAATTGATCTTTGCCCTGAAAACCGTTTTCGATTTTACATCGGCATAAAATTTTTCTTCGAGGTCGCCTGATACTTCTTCCGCCAGGTCTTGCCTGAGAAAAAATTTCAACAACCGTTGCGCAAGAAGTGGCGGTATCGGGTTATGTTTTTTCAATCGTTTACTCCGATCTCAAACTATCAACAGGGTTTGCCCGCGATGCTTTTACGGATTGATAGCCGATGGAAATGCCTGCTGCCATAAATGCAGACAACCCGGCCAATGCAAATATCCACCAGGAAATACCGATGCGGTAAGCAAAGTCCTGCAACCATACATGCATAGCATACCACCCGATCGGAGCAGCTATTGCAAATGCAATCAATACCCACCGTGCAAAATCTTTTGATAATAAAAACACAACATTTTGCACCGATGCGCCAAGCACCTTACGGATACCGATTTCCTTAGTGCGCTGGCCGGCCATAAACGCAGCCAGGCCAAATAATCCCAACGAGGCAATAACGATAGACGTAACGGTAAATAATCCGAAAATCTCACCCAGCTTCAGCTCGCTGTTATAAAGCTTATCGTATTCATCGCTCATAAACTGGTACTCAAAAGGATAAATCGAATTTTTCTTAAACACCTGCTCTATAAAACCAAGTGTTTGCGGAATATTACCAGGCTTTACCTTAAGCGCGATAAACCGACCGTGAAATTCTGAAAAGCGAATCATTAAGGGTTGAATGGGTAAATGCATGGAGAACATGTGAAAGTCTTTTACCACGCCAATAATGTTGCCGGGGTGATTGTTATAATCAAATTGTTTACCAACAGCCTCTTCGGGAGTCCACCCCAGGGCACGCGCGGCTGTTTCATTGATGATGAAATTATCTTCACCGTCAGATTTAAGATCACGTGAAAAGCTGCGACCGGCTACAAGCTCTATTCCGAATACATCTGTAAAATCTGATCCCACCGACCATTGGTAAACAGCCAGCTTATCTTTGTCTTCGGGGTTTTTCTTTATTAGTGTGCTTGACGAAATTTCCACCGGCAGACTGGAGGCTATCGTGGTTGCCACAACACCCGGATGCTGCTGCCACTGCGTAGCAAGTGCTTGAAATTTTTCGCGAAGCGAACGATCCTTCAGCCAAAGGGTAACTACATTTTCCTTATCGTACCCTAATTCTTTGCTCTTCATAAAATTGAGCTGGCGATAGATCACTACACTGCTGATGATTAACACAACAGAAGCCATAAACTGAAATACAATCAGGAATTGCTGTAAGCTAAAGCCGGAAATTTTTACATCTGATTTTGCTTTGAGCACATCAACCGGTTTTAACCGCGACATGGCCAGTGCAGGATAGCTGCCCGACAATAACCCTGCTACCAGCACCAGCGCCAGCAATGCGGGCAATATCCACGGATTGGCAACCAGGTTAAACTCAACCGGCCGCTCCACAATTCTTCCGAAGTAGGGCAGGATCGTGTACGTAAGGCCGATAGCCAGTATCAGCGAAAAAAGCGCAATCAATACCGACTCGCCCAAAAATTGTGCAATAAGCTGCCTGCGTACTGCGCCCACAACTTTTCGTAAACCAACTTCGCGGGCACGCTTAACAGACCGGGCCACAGCGAGGTTCATATAGTTTACGCAGGCAAGCAGCAGGACAATAAGCGCAACGGCTGAGTATGCATATACAACTTTGAGATTCCCCTTTTGCCCGATATCGAAATTAACTCCTGCCTGGAAATAAGCATCGGTTAGCGATTGTGCGAAGTACTGATCTTTAAACGAATAGTCGGCATAGTCTTCCGGTAGCTGATACTTCTTCAGAAGCGCTGCAAACTTGGCTTCAAGGGTTGTTGCATCAGCTCCTTCAGTCAATTCAAAAAACGTATAATACGAGTTATTGCTCCAGCCTGTGCGCTTTATTTCTTCTGTATAGCCTGTACTGTACAGCAAATGAATGATAAACGAATATTTAAAAGATGCATTTGCCGGTGGATCGGGAATGATGCCGGTAACGGTAAAGTCTTCTTCGCCATCCTGGTACCGGAACTCCTGGCCGATGGGATTTTTATTACCAAAAATGTTTTGAGCCAACGATTGTGTTAATACGATACTGCGCCCATCTTTCAATGCAGTACGTGGGTTGCCTTCCTTAAAAGGAACTTTAAAGACATTAAAAAACTCAGCATCGGCTGCAATACCTTCCTGCCAGTAGCTGGAATCCTCTATTCTCAATAAGCCGGACGTGCGTTGCACCGAAGTAGCATGCGCTACTTCGGGAAGCTCATCCATCATTACTTTTGCGAGCTGTGCAGGCGTTACCGCGAAGTAATCCGTTCCCATAAACACGTTACCCGTTTGCTTTTGATATACCCGGTAAATGCGGTTTATGTTGGGATAGAACCGGTCGTATGAAAATTCGTGCTGCACATAAAGCAGAATTACAATGAAGCAGGTAAGCCCCAGTGTGAGGCCACCGATGTTAATGCCCGAATAAAGTTTTTGTTTTAGCAGGTTGCGCGAAGCAATCCTGAAGTAATTCCGAAACATATCATACTGGTTAAGGTGTATTGCCCTGTTCTTCCTGAATGCAAATGGCCGCAGGTAATTAAAAACCTGGAACCAGTAATTGAGCTTTGCTCTGAATACCGATTTCGATTTTACATCGGTATAGAATTTTTCTTCCAGGTCGCCCTGAACCTCTTCATATAACTCTTCGCGCAAAAACATGCGCAACAATTTATTCGCCCGCTTTGGTGGCTTATTCAAATCATTCATCTTCCAAATGCCTAATCTCCCAATTCCTGATACCTAATGCCCAATCCCTAAACAATATTCACCTTAAACGCGGGGTACTGTTCCCACAAGCTCACTTTAAAGTCGCGCGATTCCCTGAGCACACGTTTCCCCAATGCGGTAATGGTGAAAATTCTTTTTCTGCGACCTCCACGCTCGGCCGTGGCATTTCCCATTTCCGATTTCAGAAAACCTTTGGTTTGCAGCCTGTCTAATGTAGAGTGTGTTGCCCCGATGGAAACGGAGCGGCCGGTTTGGCCTTTAAATTCCTCAGCAATGCGGTAGGCATACGCGCCTTCACCCAGAATGCCTACCAGCAACAGGATCACTTCCTCAAATTCGCCCAGTCGTGTTTCAATCATATTAGTTACTAAATTGTAGAACAAGTTTACGGAAAAGAATTTGATTTGTTCTACGATTTAGTAAGAAATATTCTGATAGCAGCCGTTAATGCTCCGGCATCCACTCGTACATCTGGTAATGGTCGCCATTCATGCCCAACCGCTCGTACACACGTTGCGCACGCATATTGGTTTTATCTACATATAACCTGATTCCGCGATTGCCGGAATCGGGTGTAACCAGGCTTTGAATGTGTTTATACATCAAGCCAAATATACCTTTACCCCTGTGCTCCGGCACTACATACACTGATTGAATCCACAATACCTGTCCGCAGCGCCAGTCGCTCCATTCGTATGTAATCATTAAGCTGCCAATTACCTTTTCGTTTTCGGTAGCTACATAATACCTGCCTTTGGCCGGGTTTTCAAAAACTGCATGCACGCCTTTTGTTAGGGTATGGTAATCCAGCGAAAGGCTTTCGGTTTCGTAGGCCATCTTTAGCTGGAAGTCGATGATATAAAGCGCATCATCGGGCACGGCTTCTCTGACAATTATCATGTTGCAATTAAATATTTTATTCTAACTTATGTTTTGAATGGTCTATTTGCTTTTTGCGCTTGGCTTTGTCTTTCTGATTAAAGGTGCTGACCTGCTGGTAGCGGGGGCCTCAGCTATCGGTCGCAGGTTTCGTATTTCCGAAATGGTAATCGGGTTAACCATTGTTTCGTTTGGAACATCCTTGCCCGAGCTGCTTGTAACCATAATGTCCAGCCTGGACGGCCGTGCAGAATTGGGATTGGGCAACGTGTTGGGTAGCAACATTGCCAATGTACTGATCATCCTGGGTATAGCTGCCATTATTCGCCCTTTACCTATTCCACGCGACACCTATTTTATAGAAATACCTTTTTCTGTGTTAGCCGCCTTGCTGTTGGGCTTTCTGGCTAATGCCAATATCTTTCACACAGGACCCAGCGCCATAGGCCGGTACGAGGGGGGTATTATTCTATACTTCTTTTTCCTGTTCATGATTTACATTTTTTCTATAGCCCGAAACAAAAAAGAAACGACAGAGCCAGCCATTACCCAACCCCTGTTGAAATCTGTAATCTTTATTGGGCTGGGTATTACCGGGCTCTACTTTGGCGGAGGCTGGGTGGTAAATGGCGCCACAGAAATTGCGCGACTGTTCGGTGTTAGCGAATCTGTAATCGGTCTTACCATTGTAGCCATCGGAACCTCACTACCCGAACTGGTAACATCCGCAGTAGCGGCTTACAAGAACAATACCGATATGGCCGTAGGCAATGCCATTGGCTCCAACATTTTCAATATCCTGTGGATTATCGGGTTCACCTCGGTGCTTACCCCAATTCCGTTCAGCGACCACAGCAACCAGGATATCCTGATGGTACTGATTTCAACTTCAGCATTAATTATGGCTGTGCTTATTGGCAAACGACCCGCCATCAGCCGGTGGGAAGGACTGATTTTCCTGGTTATCTACAGTGTTTACCTGTACACGCTCATTCAGCGGTAAGCTAAAGCGCTTGCCTGATATCCGCAACCAGGTCATTTGTATCTTCTATTCCCACCGACAAACGAACCAGGCTATCTTTTATACCTACGGTTTTTCGTTCGGCTGCCGTTAGCTTGGCGTGCGATGTTTTTACCGGCTGTGCGATGGTGGACTCCACTCCCCCCAGGCTGATCGCGCGTTTAATGTATTCCAGCTTTTTGATAAACTTATCCGGGTTGGTTTTTACTTCAAACGACAGCATACCGCCAAAGCCGCCCGGCATTTGCCTTTTGGCGATGGCATGACCCGGGTGATTTTTTAAGCCGGGATAATACACGTTTGCAACACGCGATTCCTTTTCGAGGTAACGGGCAATAGCCAGCGCATTTTCATTTTGCTTTTGCACGCGCAGTACAATGGTTTTTAAGCTGCGCTCCACCAAGTAGCAGGTTTGCGCATCTAAGCTTCCGCCAAAATGCAACGCGCTTTGCCTGATTTGCTCCGTAAGCTTTTTGGAAGATACCATTGCACCGCAGCAAATATCGCTATGGCCGCCAATGTACTTGGTGCCGCTATGGGTAACGATGTCAATGCCCAGGTCAACCGGGTTTTGATTTACCGGGCTTGCAAATGTGTTATCAATAATAGTAATGATGCCATACTCCTTTGCCAGCCTCGCCACACCTTTCAGGTCAGTGATTTTAAGCAGCGGATTTGAAGGGGTTTCTACATAAATGACTTTTGTATTGGGGCGAATATATTTTTCAAAAGATTTCAAATCGGTTATATCGGCCATGGTGTACTCCATACCGTAGCGTTCCAGTTCGTGTAGGGCGGCATGGTGTGTGCCTCCGTACAAATCGTTCTGAAACAACACATGATCGCCTGCTTTTACGATGGCAAACAGGCTGGTCATAATAGCCGCCATACCGGAGCTGAACACCAGGCCATCCTCTCCGTTCTCAAGCGCGACTAATTTTTCAACCACTGCCTTTTGATTAGGCGTATTGTAGTAGCGTGGGTAGCGAACTTCGGCTTCGTAGTTGTACGCAGCAGATGGGTAGATGGGCGTAACCACGCCACCGAACAACGGATCGCCCACTGAACCGGCATGAACACTTAACGTGAGCTTGGATGCGTTTGATTTTTTCATAGACAAAGGTAAGGCTGTAAAATTAGAGAATGGTTAGCGGCATTGAGTACCACCTGATAAAAAATAAATTTCCGGCAGAGGCTGGTGCCGGAATTAATTAAGTATTGGTTCAGAAGTTAAAATTAAACTTTAAACAGCTTACTCTTTCGCTTTCCTGTTCCAGTAAAAATAAAACGGCACACCGGAAAACATCAGCGTTAAGCCCATCAATGCTTCGCGCGGTTTGCTGATGAGGGTAACGATTACCAATGCCACACAAAACAAAATAAACAAAGCCGGTATAACCGGGTAGCCCCAGGCTTTGTAAGGCCGAGGGGCATCGGGCATTTTAAGACGTAAGATAAACACACCCAGTGCGGTTGCCCCGTAGAATATGAATGCAGCAAAGATCAACATGTCGGTTAACTGATCGAAGCTGCCCGACAAAACCAATATGCTGGCCCAGATGGCCTGGTATAAAATGGATTTGGAAGGAGTGTTGTACACCGGGTGAATATAGGCGGCTCCTTTAAAGAACATGCCCTCTTTAGCCATAGCATAATACAACCGGGGCGGTGGCAGTAAAGTGGTGTTGGTGCAACCAAACGTAGTGAACAGAATAAGCACCGACATGAACATAATGCCGGTGGTTCCCAGGAAATGCCCCACCACACCCACAGCAGCAATGTTGTTGGATGAAGTGGCATTTCCGATAATCGTATCTACTGGCAGAATGTAGAGATAGGTAAAATTAATGGCGAGGTAAACCATCATTACAAACAACACTCCCGTTACTAATGCAAGCGGCAAATTGCGTTTTGCATTTTTTATTTCGCCACCCAGAAAGCCGATGGCGCTCCAGCCTTCGTAAGCCCAGAAAGCAGCCAGTAAAGCCGCGAAGAACGATTGCCACAAACTGCTGTCGAGCCACGATTTAGAAACATACGCGGCAGCAGTTGTATGAATGTTTTCAAAACTGCCTCCGCCAATGGTAAGACCAAGTATAATGATGAGAAAGATGCTTGCTATTACTAAGTAGGTAATGGTTTTGCTCAGGCTTTCGCCTAATTTTAATCCCCTGTAGTTGACATACGAAAGCGAAACGATCAATAAAATGGTAACGATTTTTACACCAAAATTTTCGAACGGGGTAAAAATACCGAGCACCGAAAAATCTGCCCACCGCTCCGGTAAGCCGGGCAGCGGAACCAACAAATTGAGTGATTGAGAAAACACATACGCTATGGAGGCGATGGATGCCGAGCGAATGGCCGTGAAACTGGACCATCCGAAAAGGAATGCGAAGAACTTATTATATATCTTTCTGAAGTACACATATTCGCCACCGGAATCCGCCAACATGCTGGCTACTTCCGCATTGCTTAACGTTCCGAATAAGGTTATGATTCCGGCAGCGGCCCAGCAAATCAATATCAACGCAGGCGATCCCAGCTCCATCGCCATAGGTGTTATCTTTTTATAGATGCCCGTTCCGATAATAGAGCTTACCGTAAGAACAAAAACAGAAAATAACCCCAGCGAACGTACCAGTCCGCCCTGCGTAGCTGATGCCATAGGCTTTACTTATAAAACTTCCAGGTGGTTTTAAAATCGCGCGTAAGCGGCTGGTTGGTTAAGATGGCGCGTACCATTTCAACCGGCATGGAGTTCTCGCGCAGCACGGCATCGTGATATTGCTTGTACGTCATCTTGCCGCTATCTACCAGCTCTTTTTTAAGGGCATAAAACTGAAAAGCGCCCGTCATGTACGCTAACTGATACAGCGGGCCATAGTTGGCGGTAAAGCTTCTGCGTACCTCCGCTTCGGCATTGGCGCGTTCAAACCCTACACGATCTACCAGGAAGTCGATGCACTGCTGCGGTGTCCACTTACCTAAATGATAATTGAGCGAAAAGATAATCCGCGCACAGCGGTGC
This sequence comes from Cyclobacteriaceae bacterium, assembly GCA_026129485.1. Taxonomy (GTDB): domain Bacteria; phylum Bacteroidota; class Bacteroidia; order Cytophagales; family Cyclobacteriaceae; genus ELB16-189. Next base: position 25,760 of record JAHCHY010000010.1, on the reverse strand, counting down.
ATACGCCAGAAGAGCATACCGATCTTATCTTCGGGGCCGCGCGGAAAATTCATGTCCCACAAAACCAACTCCCAATACAACGCCCAGCCTTCTGTCCAGAAAGGTGTGCGGTAATGCCGGTAAGTTTTATTGCGGTTATTCATAAAGCCTTGCAGGTGATGGCCCGCAATTAATTCATGGTGTACAGTTGCACGCGAAAAGTGCGGGTTGTTTCCGCGCATGCTCATCAATTTATCTTCATGGCTCATCGCATCAGTCGGGTAAGCGATCTGCAGCACTTCGCCACCTAAAAAGAACGGACTGATTAGTTGCTGACGCGGAGGCATCATGCGCATACGCCATGTTTCTTCTGCAATAGGCGGAATGGTGATCAGGTCGTGCTTCTTTAGAAATGTTACCGATTCATCATACAGCTTCAGCATGGCTTCGGGCTGATGACCTTCCGGCACGTAAGCCTGCTTTACTTTTTCCTGCGCGGCTTTCCAGTTATCGCCAAAGCCCATTTCGCGCGAAGCTTTTAACAGCTCGGCATCGCACCATGCAAATTCCTTGTTGGCAATGTTTACCAGCTCTTCGGGCGAGTAGGGAATCATGTCGAGCTGAAGCAGGCGCAACAGCTCATCGCGACCGATAGGATTACCGATAATGCCGCTGCCATCGTCTTTCGGGCGCGTGGCCGGGTCGATTTTGTTTTTGAGCGCTCCGGCATATTTAGTAAGTGTACTGTCCAATTGCTGGTACGGTCTTTTTACCCACCAGGTAAACTGCGGATCGTACCCATCGTAAAATTCAAACACACTTTTAAGGGCAGCCTGCTGACCGCCAATAATCTCGGCTGCGCGGTTGGCCAATGCAACCGTAAGGTTAGGTTCCTGCGCAAGCTTTTGTTGTGCTGCCTGAATATTTTTTTTGATGCTGTTTAATTGTTGTGCAACCTCTTCACTTTCCAGATGTAAGCCGCGTCTGCGCTTTTTCTCGATTTCGTAAACCGGGTTTGCATAAGCCGTAAGCTTGCTTACCTGTTGCACTTCTTTTTCTTCCTGTGCCAGCAGGGTAAGCTCATTTTCAAAAATACGCTTCATCATAATGTAGTCCACCTTACCACCAATGGAAAAACTTTCGAATGGCAATTGCTGCAGGCGCGCTAAGTAATCTTTATGAAACTGTGTGAACCGCTCCCTGCGTTCGGGCGAGCCTTGCACAAAGTAGAAGCGTTGCAGGCTGCCGCGGTCGGCCTCGTATTGCACAATTAACGGGTAAACCTCGCTGGGCATTTCAGCTTGGCCGAAGGCAAGCGTACAACTGAACAAAAGGAGTAAGGTAAGGAAGCGCATAAGGTAAGGTTTTGGGAAAGCTAAAAAAGATTTTGAAACGGTTATCAACCATGTTGACAGACGGTAAAATTTAAGCCCATGTGTCTTATGTTTCTATGTGTTTAAAATTTTACCAACCACATAGGTACATAGGGCACACAGAAGATTATTACCTTCGCACCCGTTTTATGGAACTGCGCTTAAATACCGGCTACAAACAAATTTTATTCATGGCATTGCCCATTTCCCTGGCTATGCTGGTGCCGCAGATCAATTTTATTACCAACAATGTTTTCCTGGGCATGCTGGGCGAGCAAGAATTAGCCAGTGCTGGTATTACCGGGGTGTATTACCTCATTTTTGCGGTAATCGGTAATGGCCTGAACAACGGCTTGCAGGCGCTTATTGCCCGCAGGGCCGGACAAAATTTACCCAAGGAAATAGGCAGGCTGTTTTATAACGGGGTGTGGGTTGCGTTAACCATTGCTGCGATGGGCATTGGTATAACCTACCTGTTCGCGCCCGTAGTCATGCGCGCGTTTATTCATGATGCCGCCATTGCCGACCAAGTAATCCATTTTTTGCTGATCCGCATCTGGGGTTTGCCTTTTCTCTATTTATATGTCATGCGTAATGCCTTGCTGGTGGGCACCAACCAAACCCGTTTTCTGATCTGGGGAACGCTGGCGGAAGCGCTTGTGAACATCGTGTTAGACTACGCGATGATCTTCGGTCATTTCGGTTTTCCGGCAATAGGGTTTAATGGCGCTGCCTATGCTTCCATCATTGCAGAAGCATCGGGGTTGCTTGTAATTTATGCTGTGATTCACATCAAGGGTATTCATAGATCATTTGCCTTGTATGAGCAAACCAAAATTGATTTTTCGATCACCAGGTTAATCTTAACAATCTCGGCCCCGCTCATTGCCCAGTTCGCCATCAGCATTATGAGCTGGGAATACTTTTATATCCTGGTAGAGCACCACGGGCCGCGTGCGCTCGCTATCAGCAACACCATGCGCAACATCTTCGGGCTGTTTGGCATTTTCTGCTGGGCGTTTGCAGCCACTACCAATACTATGGTGAGTAACATCATCGGGCAGGGCAGAACGGAAGAAGTGATGCCGCTTATCCGCAAGATTGTGAGAATGAGTTTGGGCATCAGCTTTTTTATTTTCATTGTTCTGAATCTTATTCCTGAATGGTTTTTGTCGTTCTATAGCCAGGGCGATGAATTTATTGCGGAGGCAGTACCCATTGTGCGCATTGTTTCGGTTGCCCTGCTCATGATGTCGTTCGGTACCATCTGGCTGAATGCGGTAACGGGCACAGGCAACTCGCGCGTAAACCTGATGATTGAGCTGATCACGATTACAATTTATGTAGTGTATGTCTACATAGTGCTCGAATACCTGAATCTTTCCGTAGCCTGGGGCTGGGGTAGTGAATGGGTGTACTGGCTCAGCATGTTTTCGATGGCATTCTTTTATATGAAGTCGGGCAAATGGCGGGGAAAAGAGATTTAATTTTTCCATTCGATTGTAGACTAAACCTTCATTTATCTCGTCCTTACCCGTATGCTAAGAAAAATCCTGAAGGGAATAGCTATTTTGGTTATTCTATTAAGCGTATCCATCATTCTCTTTATGCAACAAAAATCTTTTGGCAAGCTGCCGCGTGGCGAACGCCAGCAACGCATTGAACAATCGCCCAACTATCGCAACGGAAGCTTTCAGAACCTTACCGAAACGCACATGCTGGCTGAAGGCACCTCTTACTTCTCCATGCTGCGCGAGTTTTTGAAAACCAAACCCGATCAATATCCGCTGGCAGCCGTACCCGTTATAAAAACAGACCTCCATACGTTTCAATCGGAAAACCCGGCTTTGATCTGGTTTGGTCATTCGAGCTACCTGCTGCTGATTTCGGGCAAGCGCATTCTTATCGATCCGGTATTCAGCGACAGGCCATCACCTGTTCAGTACCTCGGTTCCAAATCATTTAATGGCGCACGGGTATATGGGCCGGATGATTTTCCCCAACTTGATTTGATCCTGATTACGCACGACCACTACGATCATCTCGATTATAACAGCATTGCAGCGTTAAAATCAAAAGCGGCAAAATTTGTAGTTCCCCTCGGTGTGGGTGAGCACCTGGAATATTGGGGTGTGCCGGAAGACAATATAACTGAGCTCGACTGGTGGGATTCGCTTACGGCTTTTGCCGATGTCCAAATCACGGCCACACCCGCGCGCCATTTTTCCGGTCGCGGGTTTACGCGCAACAAAACATTGTGGACTTCTTATGTATTGAAGGCAGGTGCGCACAATTTATTTATTGGTGGCGATTCCGGCTATGACCCAGCCTTCAAAACAATTGGTGAAAAATTCGGGCCGTTCGATCTCGCTTTGTTAGAGTGCGGACAGTACGACCGGCAGTGGCCCAGCATTCACATGATGCCGGAACAAACCGTGCAGGCCAGCGTTGATCTGAAAGCAGAAGTGCTGATGCCCGTGCATTGGGGAAAGTTTGTGTTAGCCAATCATGCCTGGAAAGATCCGATCGACCGCGCTACAGTTAAGGCAAAAGAGCTGAATGTAATCACCACCACACCGCGCATTGGCGAGCCGGTTATACTGGGTAAGGAATTACCAAAAATGGAATGGTGGAAGCCTGTTCAGTGATTTTCCGCCTGAACTAAATTTCCTTCCCGTGCGCTCCAGTATTCCTGCGGTTGGGTTGGCCACCGGTTGAGATTGAATGCACGCGTACCCTGTTCAGTCGCCTGGTAACTCCAAACGGCTACAGCCATACCTTTCTGATTCCACGTAAGTGGCTTGTCGGGTGAGCATTGCTCCGGTTTTTTATTTGCCGTCAGAAAAAAAGCTTTTCCCGATCCGAACACAAACGCATCCCCTTCAGCATCAATACAAACTGCGGTCCGTTCGTCAGCAGCAATTCCTTTCGGATTATCAATTTTAAAATCCTGCATTATGCGGGCCATAAAGGTAACGTGTCGTCCCTGTCTTTTGCGTTGTGAATAGTGCTGATCGGCAATCGTATTTTTCAGAACAGGAATTGAAATAAAGCTTTTGGAAATACTTACCGCCTGAGTGTACGGGTTAGCCAGTGCATCCGGTGAGAGTACCGTATCAAACTGTGCATCAAAGATGAATTCGCTAAGCACGGCACACCCGGCACTGGTTCCGCCAACGGGCGCTTTCTTCTCCTCAATCAGGTACGAAATAGCTTTCGATACTTCAGTATCCTTCCAGTACTTTACATAATTCCATTGATCGCCACCGGCAATAAACAAAGCTTCGGCATTCCTGATTTTTTCAGCGGTTTCAGGTCGTGCTGCTTTTTCGCGCGAATCGATCAGCAAAGTTTCAACAGAATTTACTTTACCCAGCTCAAAAAGATAATCGTTATAGCCGGTAGAACCAGACGCCCGAATGATCACCACATCGCCACCTCCACTACGCTCAAGCAACCACTTCATCGCTGCATCTACATCCTTACCGCCACCGGCCAACACAAATCCGGGCTGTGTTTTAGTAAGCGTGTCATTCGGAGAGCCCACTCTGCCGATGCTTACACGCAATGAATCCTGTGCCTGAACGAAAGATGATAGTAAGAACAGAACAGCAAATATAGTTTTCATCTTAAGCCTTAAAATATTCTTCTAATTGCGCCAGCAAATCTTCGCCCTCTATGTCTTTTACCACCTGCCCTTTTTCCAGCACCACAATGCGGCCGCATATTTCCGTTACGTGGTTCAGATCATGGCTGGATACCAGGTAAGTAACCGAACGTGCTTCGCGTTCCTGCTGCAGGAGTCGCTTCAGGCGGATTTGCGATGTGGGGTCAAGATTCTCGAAGGGCTCATCCAGGATTACTACCTGCGGATTGCCAATAAATGCTGCCGCAATGCCTACCTTCTTTAAATTTCCTTTCGACAGATCGCCAATGTGCTTTTTCTTCCCGGTTATCTCATCATTGAACAGCTCTTCAAACTTCTGAAGAAACTGGCCAAGATCAGCATCGCTGTATTGATGCAGCTTGCCTACAAATTTGAAGTACTCATCAGGCGTGAGATAAGGGATCAGGAAATTTTCATCGAGATACGAACCTACATAGTGCTTCCAGTCATCGTTGCCCTGAACATTCCTGCCATCAATTGTAACGGTGCCCTGCGTGGGCCGGATCAGATCAAGAATCATCCGGAACAAAGTGGTTTTACCGGCCCCGTTGTTTCCCACAAGGCCAAAGCTTTCGCCTTTGCGGATGCTCAGGCTGGGAATGTTCACCACGGGCTCGCTGCCGTACGTTTTGGTTAATGAAGAAACAGCAATCATCATATTTAATCTTTTCGGAAGCCGGCAGCAATGGCATACCTGCGGGCCTGCAACCGGTTTGTGGTAAATGTTAATAAGCGGGAGCGGAAAGCCAACCCAAGAAGGCCGGCAACTCCTACGGCAATCACACCCCAGGTGGAGTACCCGGCTATACTAAAGGGCAAATAAAATACATAGGGCGAAAGGAGAATAGGAATACCCATAACCCATTGCGCTGCGCCAACTCCTTCATAGTTCATCATGCTGCCTTTGGCCAGGTTCATTTTCTTCGGGTTCCACATAGCGAAGTTCATGATGATGAAAACATTAATCCCAATGTTGAAAAGCGTGGCAGCCAGGTGAATGAGCAGAATATTCCAACCGAAATACACATACGGAATGCTAAGCACAAAGCAGATTACCGTAATAGTGCTTAACAACCAGTACTTCGACTCTACTACCTGGGCAAGGGATACCGGGCGGGTTAATGTAAAATCGAAATGGTTGCTTTGCCAGCTAAACAAAAACTGGCCATAGTTGATCATAAAAATGCCGGTGATAAAAATCCCCACAAACAAAAGAAACCCGGGCAAATCCTGCGTGTAAATTTTATTGGTGTAAAAAATAAGCCCGTACAATAAAAAGAAAGCGCTTAACATTAATGCGCTTCGCGGGCGCTTGTTACGCAAGATCAGCTTTAGCTCGAGGTTAGCCCATTCGCCCAGCATACCAAAGCTTTGCAGAAAGGCCCAGTTTTGGGCAGCGCTTTCGTTGGAGTTTCTGCGAGGCGCCAGCTCTTCGGGGTACATGCTTCGCAGAAAATACGTGAGGTTGAAAAAGTAAACCAATAGTACCAATGCCACCAGCCCCAGGACCGAAACCGGGTTGTGAAGAATAAATTCAAACAAGGCCGCAGATGCAGCCGATAACCGGAACCAGTTGTAATAATCGGCAAGCGCCAGCAAACCTATTGCTCCGGTAAGCGCAAGAAACCCCGTTACGGTATCGTCCAATCCTTTTTTGAAGATCAGCACGATGTAGTGGAGCGATAAGCTGAGGAGGTAAATGGAAAGCAGCCAGGCCCAGGCTGAAGAACCGGGTTGTGCGGCTACGGCAGTAAATGCAAACGGGGCGAATAACACCAGCGATAAAAAATTGAGCAGGTGCAATACAGATTTTATAAGCATGTAATGCACTAAGTACCTGCGACTAACCGGCAGGTGCAGGTAAGGTTGAACATCTAATGCCGGTGTGCTTTGCATGAAGTAGCGCAGCATAAACTCAAACCCGAAATAGTAAAGCAACAGGCTGCTTACAAACTGCACGCTGTCGGGTTGGTTAAGCCCGTTGGTAACAATTTTTTCCAGGAAAAACCCGAATGCAATAGCATAGCCGAAAACTATTACAGCGATAAAGCCCAGGAAAATATTGGTGGCTAATTCTTTTTCAAACGCTACAGAGCGAACAAATTTTTTCCAGGCGTGCGAGAGCAGGGTGGTGATCATGGCTTCCAAAATAAGACAATTTTTAATGTCTCAGTAAAAAAGAGCGTGCCTGTTTCTCTTTTTACAAACACGGCTGCAAGGCAATATCTTTTCCGCTATCTTTGTTTCCCTCAACACCGTTGCTATGTCAATTCAAGATAGATTTAGTCAGCAGGACCTGGAACGCATCAAAAATGCTGTGAAAGAAGCCGAGCGTAAAATCTCAGGCGAGATTGTTCCTGTGTTTGTAGAAAAAAGCAGCCATTATACCATCGCCAATTACCGGGCAGCTTTGGCCTGTTCAGCCTTGGTGTTTGCCCTGATTGTAATTTTTGATCGTTACGTACCGGCATTGGCCGTGTACGACCCGGTTTTGATTTTTACGCTTGTGGTATTGGGCGGTTTGGTGGGGGGATTGGCAGCAAATTATATAACACCGGCAAAACGCATGATGCTCAGCCAGTCGTACATGGATCAGGCAACCTTTAAAAGAGCGCAAAGCGCATTCCTCGAAGAAGAAGTGTTTAATACCCGCCAGCGTACCGGCATCATGATCTTCATTTCATTTTTTGAGCACGAGGTAATTGTAATGGCCGATAAGGGTATCAGCAAAGTGGTGGAACAGAAAGAGTGGGATACAATGGTGAAGGTAATAATTGAAAACGTAAAGCAAGGCCATATTACCAATGGCATTGTGTCTGCCATTACACGCTGTGGCGACCTGTTGTTGGAAAAAGGATTTGTGATCACTCCGGATGATGTGAATGAGCTGAAAGACGATTTACGCCTGGAATAAGAGTTTGCATGAGAGGGAGCTTTACGTTGTTACGATTTTCATTTTTTGTGATCCTGATTTTGGCCGGTATAACCGTACAGGCGCAACGGGCTGTGCCGCCACACAATACCGTTTGGGTACATGATGAAGCCAATGTGCTTTCGCCTGCCACAAAAGCACGGCTGGAAGCCATGTTACAAGCTCATCGCGACTCAACATCCAACCAGGTTGCCGTATTGATTGTATCCTCGCTGGATGGTGAGGATATTAATGGCTATGCTGTGCGCGTGTTTGAAGCATGGAAGCTCGGGCAAAAAGGAAAGGATAACGGTGTGCTGTTCCTAGTAGCCATGCAGGATCGCCAGATGCGCATTGAAGTAGGCTATGGGCTGGAGGGCGTACTTACCGATGCGTTAAGCAGCCGCATAAACCGCAATGAGGTTGCGCCTTATTTCAGGCAGGGCAATTACGAAGCCGGCATACAGGCTGGTGTAGAAGCTATTATCAAAGCCGTAGCGGGCGAATACAAGAATGATAACCCCGTAACAAAAAAGCGCGGAAAAAAATCTTCGTGGAGCACGTTGATTTTTATCGTGCTGCTCGTGATTCTTATGTCGGGAAGAAACCGCAGAGGAGGCGGTATGGGTGGTTACTGGACAGCCGCTATGTTGGGTAATCTGCTGGGCGGCCGCGGCTCTTCCGGTGGTTCGTGGGGCGGTGGAGGTAGCTTTGGAGGAGGCGGATTTTCCGGTGGAGGAGGTTCAAGCAACTCGTGGTAATGCTGAATAAAGAATGATTGCATGATGCGATTAACTTTCATATTGTTCCTGCTTGTTTCAGGGTTAACATGGGCACAAAAGCCAGTGCCCGAATTGTGGGGAACACGTGTGCATGACGATGCGCATGTGCTGAAGCCCGAAACCATTGAAGCATTGGAAGCGCAGTTAAAAGCCTATGAAGATTCTACTTCAAATCAGGTCGCTATCCTTACCATCTCATCGCTGGATGGAGAACCCATAGAAGAATATTCTATCCGCGTAGCGGAAAAATGGAAGCTGGGCCGGGAAGATAAGGACAACGGGGTGTTGCTACTCATTGCCGTTGACGATCATAAAATGCGGATTGAAGTAGGTCATGGTTTGGAAGGAGTGCTAACCGATGCGCTTTGCAGCAGAATTATCCGCAACGAAATGGCGCCCGCTTTTCGCAGGGCCGATTTTGACGGAGGAGTAATGGCAGCCATCGAGGCAATAACCAAAGCAATAGGTGGCGAGTATACCGCAACCGATACGAACGAGATCGCAGAGCTTTCTACCACGGCACGCATTCTTATCGGGCTTGGCATTTATGCCTTCCTCGGCATCTTTGCATTTTTTGGATTATTTATAAAAGGTGGCTGGGGTTGGTTTATGTATTTATTTCTCACCCCTTTCTTTTCCATTTTTCCCGCTTTCGTTTTCCCGGGCCATTTATGGTATGTACCGGGCGTGTCGTACCTGGTTGGCTTCCCCATTATTAAGTGGTTAGTAAATCAAACTTCGTGGGGTAAAAAGATTGCTAAAAAATTTGAAGAAGGTGGTGGTTCGGGTGGCTCAGGTGGAGGTTGGAGCAGTGGCGGATGGAGTTCCGGAAGCTCAGGCGGATGGAGCAGCGGGGGCAGCAGCTTTTCGGGTGGAGGCGGAAGCTTCGGAGGCGGGGGCAGCAGTGGTAGCTGGTAAGCCTTCAGATAATATCTACTCCATTACTCAGTGTTCCGATTTCATCAATAGAAATAACCACCTCATCATTTTTCTGAAGTGTAAAATCGTTGGGCGGAACAATGCCGGTACCCGTCATTAAAAAACTACCCTGTGGAAACCTACAGGCCTTGTAAAGCCAGCCGGCAAGCTCTGTAAAGGAACGCTTCATCCGGTTTAGCCGGATGGTGCCGCCAAATACTTCCTGCCGGTTGCGGATTATACTTATCGCGATTTCCGTTTCCGCAGGAACAGGTTTAGCCGGAATGTACAGGCATGGCCCAAGCGCACAACTGCCTTCATACATTTTGGCCTGCGGTAAATACAGGGGGTTCTCCCCTTCAATGCTGCGCGAGCTCATATCGTTACCCACCGTGTAGGCCTGTATATCACCTTCTGCGTTAATGAATAAAGTCAGCTCCGGCTCAGGTACGTTCCAACCGGAATCACTTCGTATAAGCACCGGCTGTCCCGGCCCGACCACACGTGTGGGCAGCGCCTTAAAAAATAATTCCGGTCGGCTGGCTTCATAAACTTTTTGATATACATCAGCAGCGCCCGATTCTTTTGATTCTTCCATGCGGGCATCGCGACTGCGCAAATACGTTACCCCTGCTGCCCATACTTCTTGTGTACCTATCGGGGCAACCGCATGTGCCGTAAGCTGCTGGGCCTGTTCGGCCGATACAGCCTGTGCGCTTTTCGAAATCTCTTTTAAGTATAAATGCAATCCGGCACGGTTAATCAGCGCGTCCCATGGCTGGCGTACCAGGCAGGCTTTGCCTTCATCTATCAACAACGGGCCTTCGGCAGTTTTGTACAGGTGCATGATCTAAATTTGTTCTATAAAGTTAAGCGTTTTAACCCAACCTGACTGAAGAAGCTTTTTTAATTGGGCAGTTGAAAGGCAGCGTTCTTTTTTTGGCCAAAAAGCAAACCGGAGCTCAACAGAAGAATGAGCAATGCAGGCAGACGCATAGATGCAATATTCAAACCTTTAAAGTTACCCGGAATACCGAATCCGTATTTACATTTGCATTGAAATCTGAGAAGAATGAATTACTACAAAAGATCAGCAGGGTTTTTATTGTCGCTTGTATGGGTGATTGTGCTGGTGGCGTTGCCAGCCTGTAATGAAGACGAAGAGCACCCCAATCAACATGTAAACAACTGGATTGAAACCAATATGGATTTTTGGTATTACTGGAATACCAGCCTGCCGTCCAACCCGGATAAGACATTAGCGCCCGATGATTTTTTCAAAAGTTTACTGACCGCAGACGATCGCTTTTCGTGGATACAGGAGAATTACCAGGAGCTGCTTAACTCGCTGCAAGGCGTAAACGAAGAGGCCGGTTATGAATTAGCGCTTCATCGCGAAAGCCTGGATAACAATATTGTAATTGCGCAGGTTGTGTACATCAAGCCGGCATCGCCTGCCGAAGGCGCGGGTCTTAAACGGGGAGATGTAATAACGCACATCAATACGCAGCAGCTTACTACCGAAAATTACCGGGCCCTGCTAACCGCCACAGGCGATAATCACACCATTACCTACCGCGAGCTTGACCTTGCCAATGAAACTTTCCTTACCGCTCAAACCAAATCGCTTACTACAACTGTTTATGCCGAGAACCCTAATTTTTTAAGCAAAGTGTTTACGCACAACGATCGTAAGATCGGGTACTATGTGTACAACCTCTTTTCTACAGGCCCTACGCAAGGCAGCACAACCTATAATACAGAGATGGATGCCATCTTTGCGTCTTTTCAATCTGCCGGTATAACCGACCTGGTTATTGATTTGAGATTTAACAGTGGCGGTGCGGAAGCCGCTACCATTAACCTGGCCAGCTTAATCGGTAAGGGGGTTGACAATACCAAAGTTTTTGCCATACGGCAGTATAACTCGCTTGTGGAAACAGCCATCAAAAACGATCCCGACCTGGGTGCTGGATTCCTGGATGTAGAGTTTATAACCAAATCGCAGAACATTGGAAGCCAGTTGACAAACAATCGCGTGTATATTCTTACGGGCACACGCACGGCATCGGCCAGTGAGCTGTTGATTAATGGACTAAAGCCGTATATGGATGTTTTCCTGATTGGCAGCACCACGGTTGGAAAGAATGTAGGCTCTATTTCACTCTTTGATAAGGATGATAGCCGCAATACATGGGGCATGCAGCCCATCGTGGTAAAGTCGTTTAACAGCAACAAAGAGTCTGAATATTCTAATGGCTTTGCACCGCAAATTGCTTTGGCCGATAACCAGCTCATCATTTACCCGCTGGGCGATGAACGCGAATTATTGCTTGCCCGTGCACTGCAGGAGATTACCGGGGTGAGCGATCCCGGGCGTGTACGGGCGGCCAAGACATGGAGCACAGAAGTGGGCCATTCGCTGGATTTGAAAAAGCACACTAATGTGCTGGTGCTTGATGAAGCCGACCAACAAAAGCTAATTCGCCTGAAGGAGTTGTTCTGAGGTTTAGTGGAAATTAATTAAGAATGAGCACGGATTAGTGCAGCCGGAAAAAGCTATATTTACAGTAAACCATGCCGCTACAATTCTATTTTACCAAACATGCGCTTATTGAAATGGATAATGATAGCATTGGTCTGGAAGATGTAAAACAGGTGGCATTAAATGGTGAAGTGATAAAAGTATACCCGGATGATAAAAAAGGACTTTCGCAACTGATGTTTGGCATGGCAGGCGCATCGCCTGTTCATGTAGTTTGTTCCCATCATGGTGAAACCATACATATTATAACGGCATATAAGCCTAACCCTGAATTATGGGAGGCTGATTTCAAAACCAGAAAAACAAGAAAATCATGACATGTAGTATTTGCAACATCGGCACTTGCACCGAAGGCATTACCGAAGAATTGTTTAACAAAAACGGGAAGTTGATTATCCTCAAAAATCTCCCTGCGATGGTTTGCGAAAATTGCGGAGCAAAATTTTTCAGCGAAGAAACCTCAAAAGTTATTCTTCGAAATTTGAAAGAGGTCGAAAACTCAAAAGCTGAGTTAGAAATTATCAGTGCCTAATTGACAAACAAATGTGCTTCCACTCCAGCATACACGCGGGCAATTTCTCCGTGGGCAGTGGCAAGAGCCGGGCAGAGGCTCCCGCCTGAAGTCTTGCTGCTGGTCTTCCAATCAATAAAGAATTGAGGGCATCTCTGAAAACTTTGTTTTTTATCACCTCAATCTCCCTTTTTTAAATCCTACCCGTGCAGGGGTGCCTATAATATCCTTATTTTTGACGCCTCAACATTTTAACCCATTATGAAGCGCGATAAAGTTGTTTTTGACCTGATTGAAAAAGAGAAACAAAGACAGGAACATGGTATAGAGCTGATTGCATCCGAGAACTTTGTATCGCCCCAGGTAATGAAGGCCCAGGGATCGGTGCTAACCAATAAATATGCAGAAGGCTTGCCCGGCAAGCGTTATTACGGAGGTTGCGAGGTAGTAGATGAGGTTGAACAATTAGCCATTGACCGGGTTAAAGAACTTTTTGGTGCTGCATGGGCCAATGTGCAGCCGCACTCAGGGGCGCAGGCCAATGCCGCGGTTATGCTGGCCTGCCTTAAGCCGGGCGATAAAATCCTCGGCTTCGACCTTTCGCATGGCGGGCACCTTACACATGGTTCGCCTGTAAATTTTTCGGGTAAGCTTTATGTGCCCGCCTTCTATGGTGTAGAACAGGAAACCGGCCTTATCGATTTCGATAAAGTAATGGAAACGGCTTTGCGCGAAAAACCCAAAATGATCATCTGCGGGGCTTCCGCCTATAGCCGCGATTGGGATTATGTAAAGCTTCGTGCCGCTGCTGATGCGGTTGGCGCTTTACTGCTGGCCGATATTTCGCACCCGGCAGGATTGATTGCGCGCGGCATGTTAAACGACCCGATGGAACATTGCCACATTGTAACCACCACCACACACAAAACACTTCGCGGCCCGCGTGGCGGATTGATCCTGCTGGGCAAGAATTTTGATAACCCGTTTGGACTTAAAACCCCGAAAGGAGAATTGCGCAAAATGTCTTCCGTGCTGGATTCAGGTGTGTTTCCCGGCACGCAGGGCGGCCCGTTAGAACATGTTATCGCTGCCAAGGCCGTTGCGTTTGGCGAAGCATTGAGCGATGAATATTTAACCTACATCGTACAGGTTGCCAAAAATGCCAGGGCAATGGCCGATGCATTTGTGCAGAAAGGATACAAGATCATTTCAGGCGGTACCGACAACCATTTAATGCTGATTGATCTGCGTTCGAAAAACCTGCCTGCCGGACAGGCAGGCCTGACAGGCAAGATTGCAGAAGAAGCGTTGATTAAAGCCGACATCACCATCAACAAAAACATGGTGCCGTTCGATACGCAATCGCCAATGGTTACATCGGGTATGCGCATTGGTACACCGGCTGTAACCACGCGCGGATTAAAAGAGAAAGATGTAGTTAAAGTGGTTGATTTGATTGACGAAGCCCTGCAAAAACCGGGCGATGAAAAACACCTGAAAGCGGTAAAACGTAAAGTGAATACGTTTATGAAGAAGTTTCCGCTGTATGCCTGATTTTCACCATCGAATAATTTTTTTGGATAGTAAAGACTTGTGATGGCAGAAGAAAAAGAAATGTCGTTTCTCGACCACCTCGAAGAATTGCGCTGGCATGTAGTGCGCTCAGTAGCTGCGATTTTTATCATGATGATCCTCGCGTTCATCTTTACAGGATACATTTTCGATGAAATTATTTTTGCGCCCAGCGACCCCAACTTCATTACATTCCGGTGGCTGTGCCGGTTAGGTGAAGCTACCGGGGTAGATGGTTTGTGTGTAACCAAAATACCCATGAAGCTGCAAAGCCGCTTTTTAATGGGGCAGTTTACCATGCAGCTTACCTCCTCGTTTGTGATCGGTTTGTGCGTGGCGTTTCCCTACGTGGTGTGGGAACTTTGGAGCTTTGTGAGCCCCGGGCTTTATACCCGCGAGAAGAAAGGATCGCGTGGGGCTGTATTCTCGGTTTCTTTCCTTTTCTTACTGGGCATTGCATTCGGCTATTTTATTCTTAGCCCGATGACAATTGCCTTCCTGGCCAACTATTCCATCAGCGACAGGATTGCAAATGAGTTTGATATTACTTCGTACGTAGCCACGGTAACCGCCCTGGTGTTGGGTAGCGGGTTGTTGTTTCAGCTACCGGTAGTCATTTTCTTTCTTACCAAGATTGGAATTGTAACACCTAAATTCCTGCGGCACTATCGTAAGCATGCGGTGGTCATTATCCTGATAGTCGGAGCGATTATAACACCCAGCCCCGATCCGCTTAGCCAGTCGCTGATTGCTGTGCCGTTGTACGTTTTATACGAAATCAGTATTTTCATTTCGGCTATGGAATTGCGCAGAAAAGAAAAACGCGAATTAGCCGAACTTCAAAGCTCAGCAACCTAATTGTAACAGAAATGAAAATTGCCATTGGTGCCGATCATGCCGGATTTGAGTACAAAGAAAAACTCGTAGCGGAGCTTAAAGCGCAGGGGCATAGCATTTCTGATTTTGGAACACACTCACCAGGCTCGGTGGACTATCCTGATTTTGCGCATCCTGTCGCCTTAAGTGTTGAGTCCAAACAAAATGAACTCGGCATTCTCATCTGCGGAAGCGCCAACGGGGTGGCTATTACGGCCAATAAGCATCAGGGCATTCGTGCGGCCATTTGCTGGTTGCCCGAACTGGCAGCCCTGGCACGGCAGCACAACAATGCCAACATCGTATGTATTCCGGCCCGGTTTATACCGGCAGCAGATGCTTCAAAGATTGTGAACATCTTTCTTACCACGCCATTTGAAGGAGGACGGCACGACCGCAGGGTAGATAAAATCAGTTGTTGATAACAGGCGTCAGGACACTTAAAAGTGTCAGACGCCTCAGAATTCTTGCAAGACTGAATCAATTGGTTTGGTTTTTGTAAAAGCCGGTCTTGCCGATTTTTTTTCTACCTTTATTAGCTCATCTGCAATAGTTCTGAATTTATTAACCCGTAAGATAAACACCCAATGAAAACCAGTTATCTAACCGCAGGGCTTATGCTCCTTTTAGGAACAGCAACACACGCCCAGGTGCTGAACAGGCTAAAGCAACGCACTGAAAACAAAGTTGAGCAAAAGGCAGGTCAGGAAATTGATAAGCTTTTCAGCGGAAAGAACAAGAATCAGACAGGGCAGAGTGGCCAGGGAAACAATGGCACAAATAGCTCTGGTGGAAACAAGGGTGGAAATAATCCGGCCAATAATGGAGGCGGATTAATTTCAACACCACCGGATGTAAATCAAAACCTAGCGGAGGCGGAAGCTGCTTATAAAAAGAGCAGCTATGGCGAAGCGCGCTATGCCGTGCAGCAGGCTATGCTGGGTGTTGAGCTTGAAATTGGCAACAGGATATTGAAAGCGCTGCCGGAAACCGTTGCCGGTTTAAACAAGGAAAAAGAGGCCGACCGGGTAACCAGCACCGGCTGGGGCTGGGCCGGGTTAACGATTCATCGCGAGTATTCCACGAAAGACAAAGAGTTTAGAATTACCATAGCCAACAACTCGGTATGGATGGCCGCTGTAAATGCCTACCTCGCTTCGGGCGGATATGCACAACAAACCAATGGCCAGCAAAACTGGAAGCAAACCAAGGTAAAGGGATACCGCGCGATAATAGAATACAGTGAAAGCAGCGGCTATAAATTAAGTGTACCGCTCGGCCAGTCTTCGCTTATTGTGTTTGAAGGTGTAAGCTTTGCATCTGAACCAGACATGATGAAAGCTGCAGAAACTTTTGACATAGATGGCATTAAGAAAGAATTAGGGGAACAATAAAACATTAACGAAAATGAAATTTTGCCGACTTGCAATTGCGCTTATGTTACTCGGCCCGGCAGCTATCGCACAGGAATTTGATAAAAATGTTTCAACGGCCCGTTCTTCTTATGCTTCGGGCAACCTTCACGATTCGCGTTTTGCCATGGAGCAAATGCTGCGCGACTTAGACATGGCCATCGGTAAGGAGATTTTGAAATTATTACCCGTCAAGCTTGGCAACCTTAATTATAACGAAAAGGAAGATGATGTAACAGGATCAGGCACCTATATAGGTTTGTATGTAAACCGCAATTTCGGCACCGAAGCCAAACGAGGCGCAATCGAAATCATTAACAACTCACCCCTTATTACATCGCTTAATGCCATTTTAAGTATGCCGGTTATTGGGGGTATGGTGCGCGATGAAAATCAAAAGATAATTCGTGTGCAGGGCTATAAATCCATTCTTAATAAAGCAGCGGATAGCGAAACAGGCAAAACCGATTACGATTTGCAGATCCCGATGAACAACACGCTGGTAACGGTAAGATTGAAAGACTCGAATGAAGCGGAGATTACATCAGCGGCCAATACAATACCATTAGCAAAAATTGTTCAACTGGCGCAGTAGCCAGGATTCAGGTACAACACAGCATCACGAAGGTCGGTGGTTTGCGGAATAGTTGAAAAAATATTCGCGGCCACCGGCCTTCGCAGTTTTCATTGCTTCTTATCATTTAACTTTATCGTATGAAGCGGATAGCTTGTGTATTTGTGGTTTTGATTGGGTGGGCCTGCAACCCAAAGCCGGAGCCGCATATTCATAATGGCATAGCGGTTATGGATGCCGCCCGCGAAATAATGCTTGCCGGGACATGCTCGTTGATAACCGTAAATGAAAATGCCCAGCCATTTGCACGCGTAATGGATCCGCTTGATCCGGATGCTGATTTTGTGGTGTGGTTAGCGACAAACGCACGCAGCCGAAAGCTGGAGCATATAAAAAGTAACAACTATGTAGTGCTTCACTATGTCGATCATATGGATAACGGGTATGTTTCACTTTATGGTAAGGCAGAATTAGTGCGCGATACTATCGCCATAAACGAACACTGGAAACCGGAATGGGATCAGTTTTACCCGAACCGGAACGCAGATTGCGTACTGATAAAAGTACAGCCTGTGCGGCTGGAGGTAATCAATTACCGGGCGGGAATTACAGGCGATCCATTAACGTGGCAACCTGAGGTTATAATGTTTTAATAAGTTTAGCTACCTTATTCAAAAATATCCAAATGGAAACAATTGCCCCTGGAACCGGGATGCGGAAAATTGACAGGCGTACCTTTTTGAAAGCGACCGGTATTACGGCATCGGGCCTGGTGCTGGGGTTACAATGGGCCTGCTCTCCGGACAAACCTAATCTTCCGTTTTCACCTAATGTGTATCTTACCATTAACAGCGATGGTTCGGTCATTATTGTGGCGCACCGGCAGGAGATGGGCACGGGTATTCGTACGGGGTTGCCTATGGTGCTGGCCGATGAATTAGAAGCAGACTGGAAGCGTGTAACCTTAGAGCAGGCTGTTGGCGATGAACAAAAATACGGGAATCAGAATACCGATGGCTCGTTTTCAATACGCATGTTTTTTGAGCCGATGCGCAAAGCAGGGGCTTCTGCCCGCATGATGCTGGAACAGGCCGCTGCACAGAAGTGGGGCATTGATGTAAGCGAGTGCAAAGCGCAAAACCATGAAGTGATAAGCAGGAAAGGGAAAAGGATCGGCTTCGGTGAATTAACCGAGATCGCTTCGAAGCTGGAGCTTCCCGCAGAGGATAAAATCGTTTTAAAGAATAAAGCCGACTGGAAATACATCGGCAAAAAAATAAACCTGTACGATACGCCCGACATCATAAAAGGGAAAGCTGTTTATGGTATTGATGTAGTAAAACCGGGGATGAAATACGCAGTAATACTCCGATGTCCGGTTGCAGGCGGTAAGCCAACCAGTTACTCCGATGAAGCAGCATTGAAGGTACCGGGCGTGGTCAAGATCTTTGAATTAAAAGCTTCGGGTTTTCCGGCAGGCTTTGATGCGCCACAAGGCGGGGTTGTGGTTGTGGCCGATTCTACCTGGGCAGCCATTACGGCACGCAAGGCGCTTGAGGTTGAGTGGGATTATGGTGTTAACCTCGATTACAATTCAGATGAATACATCCAGGCGCTTGCATCAAAGGTGAAGAAGAAAGGAGACGTACGCAGGGCAAATGGATCGGCTGACGATGCGATCAAAACCGCTGCGCATGTGTTGGAGTCCACATACATTACACAACATTTGTCGCACGCGCCCATGGAGCCGCCCAATGCAACAGCGCTTTTTAAAGATGGCAACCTGGAAATGTGGGCCCCGGTACAATCACCACAATGGATACGCGATAGTGTTGCTTCTAATTTAGGGTTGGATACGGCCAACGTAACCATACATGTTACTTTACTGGGCGGAGCATTTGGTCGTAAATCAAAACCCGACTTTGCGGTAGAGGCCGCCCTGATTGCGAAGGAAATGCCGGGCACGCCTGTTAAAGTTACCTGGACACGCGAAGATGACCTGGCACACGATTTTTACCATGCATGCAGTGTGCAACAAATTCGTGCAGCTTTTGATAATGAAAGCAAGGTAACCGCCTGGAATCACCGAAGCGCTTTCCCGCCTATTGGCGGAACAACCAATGAAAAAGAAATTTTTCCAAGTACGGGAGAGCTCGGTTTAGGTGCAGTAGATTTTCCATACCACATCCCTAATGTTTCTATTGAAGCCATTGAAGCTCCGGCCCACACGCGTATTGGCTGGTTGCGCTCGGTAAGCAACATTCAGCATGCTTTTGCGGTAGGCAGTATGCTGGATGAGATTGCCGCATACCGCGGTGTTGATCCCGTAAAAAACTTATTGGAACTGTTGGGGCCGGATCGCCTTATTCCGTTTAATGCATACATGCAGGGATTTGAAAACTATGGCGAACCATTGGATAGTTTTCCATGGAACACCGCGCGCATGCGCAACGTGATCAAGCTGGCTGCAGAAAAATCCGGTTGGGGAAAATCGCTGCCGCAAGGTCATGGTATGGGCATTTGTGCGCACAAAAGTTTCCTTACGTATGTAGCCTGTGTGGTGCATGTGTCGGTTGATGATGCCGGTAAATTAACAGTTGAAGAAGCGCATTATGCGGTGGATTGCGGGCAGGTTGTAAATCGTAATTCGGTAATCAACCAGTTTGAAGGAGGCTTTGTGTTTTCGCTGAGCGGAGCATTAAAGGGAAGCATCTCGTTTAAAGATGGCGCCAGCATGCAAACCAATTTTGATAAGTATGGTGTAGCCCGGATGCTGGATACCCCTAAAGTGTTACAAGTACATTTGGTGGAAAGTGATGAAAAGCCAACCGGTGTGGGCGAACCACCCGTACCCCCGGTTGCCCCGGCATTGGCCAACGCGATCTTTGCTGCAACGGGTAAGCGATACAGGGAAATGCCGATTAAAATTTCTTAAACACCCTGTGTTCTCTATGGTTACAAATCAAACCTTAGAGAGCACAGGGGATCAAAAAAGATCATTTCTGCCCAACAGGCGGAGGCCCATCCGGGATCAATCCTTTATACACATGGTCGCCTTTGCCTTTTACAAACTCAGCTTTAACGGCTTCTAATTTTTTGGTGTCTTCATATAAATCGACCATCGTCATAGCCAAAGTCTTAGACGCATGCAACATGCCTTTATGCCCGATGGACATACCGCCACAGGCTACTACCGCCCATGAATGCCACGGAGTACCGATAGGCGCAGTGGCCACGCTTAGCCGGATGGTAGGCACTACCCAGCTTACATCGCCCACATCGGTTGAGCCGCCACCTGCATTGGGGTTGGTTTCTTCTAATGGTTCTACTTTGGTGTGTAATCCTACCTGCGGCTTGCCGGTGCTTTCCTGGATTTTTTTAGCGAATGTAACTTCTTCATCGGTATAGCTCATCGGGCCAAGCAAGCCAAGATTTTTAGTAACATAATCAGCACCGGTACGATTCACCAGCACTTCATAAATGCCCGATACAAGCGAGATCTTGTAATCCACATTCGCCATAATGGCGGCACCTTCGGCCATTTTCTTAACACGTTCGTAAACTTCTACCATGCCTTCCCGCTTCACATCGCGCACGCGCACCCATAAGCGCGAGTAATCCGGCACCACGTTTACTACCTGCCCGCCATCCTGAATGTGGTAATGAATGCGCACGCTGGGCTTAACGTGCTCACGTAAATAATTAATCCCGGTAGTGTATAATTCAAGTGCATCGCTGGCGCTTCTTCCGTTCCACGGGTCTGCCGAAGCGTGTGCAGCCTGGCCGTTAAACTCCACAATAAAATCAACCAGCGCTAAACCGGTCTGCACGGCTGCCTTTGTTTCAGCACCGGGGTGCCAGTCCATTACTACATCCACACCGTTAAACAACCCGGCCCTGATCATCCAGAGCTTACCAAAGAACTTTTCTTCAGCGGGGGTGCCGAAAAATTTAATGGTGCCTTTCAGTTTGCCCTGCTCAATCATTTGCTTGATGGCGACAGCCGCTCCCAGGCTTGCCGTTCCGAAAAGATTATGACCGCAGCCATGACCGGGCTCGCCCGGATGCAAAGGATCTTTGGTGGGCACGGCTTTTTGTGAAAGCCCGGGCAATGCATCAAACTCACCTAATATCCCGATTACCGGGCTGCCACTGCCGTAGGTGGCCACAAATGCAGTTGGCATTTCAGCTACACCTCGTTCAACTTTAAAGCCATTGGCCTCTGCATAGTCGGCAAGCAGCCTGGCAGAAGCATGTTCATTAAAAGCCGTTTCTTCTGCCGCCCATATTTTATCGCTGATGCTGATGAGGTTGGCAGATTGCGCGGTAACATGATCAACAATGGTTTTTTTACTGGCCGTTATAACGGACGCAGCTTGTTTCTTTTGCGCAAGCACATTCATGGAAATACAAAGCGCACAAATCAGGTAAAGGGTTTTCATAGGTTAGGTTAGTATGGATAATCAGAATAACGAATTTTTTTCAACAGAAGAAACAGCCACCGGCATGAAGTACGCGGCAGATGCTGAAGCTGGCAATCGGTATTCGGGTTTGTTACATTGAACAAGCAGCAAAACCGGGAGCAGGACAATCCAGCACAGCGCATCAACAAGGTTTAATGAAATTCCAAGATATTGAAAAAAATTAACCGCAGCAGGGAATTTTACCTGGCTATCTTCTTCTTAGCTCTATACCGGTAAAGTATCCTTCTTTTACCAGCGTCATAAGCTGTGCAGGTGTGGGGTTGATCTGGTAAAAAATATTGTCATTATGCCTGGTCTCCTTCACGGCAAACTTACCACCGAGCTTTTGCAAAATTTCTTTGCGGACTTTCTCGTCTTCAAGGTTGATGGACATGAGCTCCAGTACGTTTGGTGATTTTACTCTTACGAGCCGAAGCACCCACTGGTCGCCTTCTTTGAAGTTTACAAAATAGTAGTTCTGATATTGCTTTACGACCAGCGTATCGCTGATATGTCCTGAGCCAAGCCAGTCTTTACCGTCTGTGTCTTCCAAGTGATAGCCCCAGCTTTCAATAATAATAGTATCTCCTGTTTCCCCGGTCGATTTATCGCGCGTAAGGTAAGTTCCGCGCAAGGATTCCGGTATTTCCTTTAGGCCGGCTACACCGGCCGGCTGTGCCTGCGGAAATGAAACTTCCTTGCAGGAGAGCAGCAACATAGCCCAGAAACAACAGATCAAAACAAATCCTGATCGCATAGGTTAAAGGTACGTGTTAATTCCGAATGGTTTTCAGGTAATAGGCAGCACCTTGTTTTGAGTAATTCTTTTCCAGCGAAGGTATTCGTTTAAAAACAGCCGGCAGCACCTGGTGCGGATCAAAGATCACTTCCGGCATATCGGCCTTAAAGGCTTTATCAAGCAATACCACATACTGAAAATAATCTGTTCCTGAAAAGTAACACCCGGAAATCCGCCAGTCATAAAAGCCTGTGGCCGGCTTGTTGTTTTCAAAGTATCCCCATTGTTCATCCAAAACCAGGATGCGTTTATTAACCGGTGCCGAGTTAACCTTGCTGTAGAAAAGCTTACTGTAATCAATGCGATCTGTTTTATTATAGCGGGCCAGGTAAGCAATCAGCACAATGCCACCGGCAAATACCCATAATAAAAGCTCACCAAGCCATTTTCTCCTGATCAGCAACAGGAAATGACTGATGAAATAGGCAAATGATGGCGCGAATGTAATAACCCGGTGCGGAGCCATGTTCCCGGCCAATGCAATTTCAGCAGCAGCGATCAGCAGCCACAAAAACATAATTTGTAAAAGCTGTGATTGATATTTGGTTAAACGCGCTTCGCGATTCAGCATCACCAGCGAAAGCAGGAAGTAACCGATCGGAATAACGGAAAGATAAAACATGGCGTTAAGCGACAGCCTGTTTTCTGCAAACCACGTAACCTGCGTGTAATAGCTGCTCCACAGAAATTCAAAATTATCGTTAAAGTAATAAGCCGTTGCCAGCAACAGGTGAGGCAGGCAGAATCCAAAAATGAGGAGTAGTGTTTTGCGAACAGATAGCCGCGTAAAAACGGCAAGAATAATAATAGTGCCCGGCAGAAACACCGCGTACGTAAACACAAGCAAGGTGGCCATTCCCAGGTATAATCCAAGGGTAAGAAGTGTATCATCGCGTTGCGCACGAAACTCCACTTCCTTGAAAAGATTATTCAGGGCGAGCAAAAGAATTGTGGAAGCAATCAGTTCAGGTGAGAGCACCAGCATGTCGAAGGAGAAAAAACAAATAACCCCGAAAAGAAAAGCCGGCAGGTAAGTGCTTTCGCCCTGGGCTTTGTTGCTTATCAGCAGAATGGCGAAGTAAGCCCCCTGGAAGAAAATCAGGAGAAAAGCCAGCACATGCCGGGCTGTAAGAGACCGGCCGAACAACCATTCCTCCCAGCCGTAAAGCCAGGCAGCCAGCGGAGCTTCCGTGGTATGCACCTGCGTGTACAGGCTTTTCCCGCTGTTAAGCGCTTCGCCTAATACCATAGCCTTAAGCTCGTCAAGCGTGGTGCCTGCCGGATCGGTAAAAAAACCCAGCGCGATCAATACCATCAGAATGAAAACAGCAAGCAGCCTGTAGGGATCGTTTATGCGGAAAAAGCGAAGCAACACAAAGCAGAAATTAAACTGGCACAAATAAACAAAAAGTTGACTTTACTGCGCGCCCTTCCTATACGGCTAACTGTTATCTTTGCCGATATGAGCGGAACGGTAAGACAGCAGAAATACAACAAGCTGATTCAGAAAGAACTGAGTGATATTTTTCTGAAGGACAAACGCGGCATTTTGGGTAATGCCTTTATTACGGTAGCCGAGGTACGCATCAGCCCGGATTTAAGTGTAGCAAAGGTTTACCTGGGCATGACATTAACCAAAGACAAGAAGGCTGTTTTGAATAATATAGAATTGCACAAGAGCGAGATCCGTAAAGCGTTGGGCGATCGCATTCGCAACCAGGCCCGCATTGTGCCATCGCTGGTTTTCTTTATGGACGAAGTGGAGGAGAATGCGCAACGTATCGAAGACCTGATCAAGAGCCTGAATATTCCCAAGGAAAACAAAGAATAATCCCGCAGCGTTTGAATCTTCCGTTATTTATTGCAAGGCGGTACTTCTTCTCCGGCAGGAAGAAAAACTTCATCAACATTATTTCAATCCTTTCCATAACAGGCATAGCCTTTTCAACGGCTGCCCTCGTTATTGTGTTATCGGTTTTCAACGGGATGGAAGACCTGCTTCAAAGCCTGTACACTTCTATTGATCCCGAGCTTAAAATTGAGCTGAAGAAAGGCAAATCGTTCGAGGTAACCGAAACCCTGATCCAACGCCTGGAAACCGTGCCCGGAGTAGATATCATTACCGAAGTAATTGAAGATTATGCCTACGTGCGTTACCGCGATGCGGATATTGTGGTTACCCTGAAAGGAGTTAGCGAAAGCTTTTTAATGCAACACCGCCTCGACAACAGCATGGTGGATGGTAAGCTGGTACTGAGCAAGAATGGTATTGACTATGCGGTGGTAGGGCGCGGGGTGCAATACGCGTTATCGTTAAGCGTGGCCGAGAGCATTTATCCCTTACAGGTTTTTTATATTAAGAACCTTAAATCCTCGGGGCTTGATCCTTCCCAGCTTTATGCAAGCCGGGTTATACAGCCGGGGGGTGTATTCTCTATCGAGAAAAATTATGACGACAACTATATTTTCGTACCCCTGCATTTTGCACAAGACCTGTTGAATTATGACAACAAGCGCACCAGCATTGAAATAAAAACTACGGGCAGGCTCCCGCTTAAAGAAACCCGGGCCGGGGTAGCCGAAGTGATGGGCCCGGAATATTCCGTGCTTACCAACCAGGAACAACATGCCGATCTATACCGGCTGCTTAAAATCGAAAAGCTTTTTACGTTCATCGCCTTAACACTATTGATACTGGTAGCATCGATCAATATTTTCTTTTCACTGATGATGCTGGTGTTGGATAAGAAGAAAGACATTTCGGTGCTGTATGCCATGGGCAGCAGCGCCCATCTTATCCGCAATATCTTTCTGAGCGAGGGAGCGCTGATAGCCTTTACAGGGGCCTTTGCCGGTCTCGTTTTGGGTGGCGTAATCTGCTGGCTGCAGGATTCATTCGGGCTTGTGGGCATGGGAATGGAAAATGCCATTATTTCCAGCTACCCGGTTAAAATGAGGCTCCTCGATTTCGTTCTTACAGCATTGGTTATTGTTATGATCACTATACTGGTTTCCTTCTACCCGGCCCGCCTGGCAGCACGTTCTTATGCCATAGAAAGGCTTTAAAGCATGTAATTAACAGGCATGTTTTTGAGGGAAATTCAACTAAAAAATCCCCTCAAAATTCATAATTTGCAATTCTGCTTAGTGTGTTTGTGGTTCAAAATGGCCGTTCGGCTCACTCAGAACTACTTTAAGCACGGGCAGTTCATTCGCAAACGGGCCCATGAAAGTATCTGCCGCACAGCCATTTCAGATCATTTACTCGCTGTACCAGCACGAGTACCTGGGCTATATTTTCGAGTCGTGTATTGTTCACCAGGACGACAAAGGCAAGCTCACGTACCAGCAACACAACATATAGCACAAAAATGCCCG
>JAHCHY010000001.1 GCA_026129485.1 Cyclobacteriaceae bacterium | reverse complement strand
GGTATCAACTTACCCAACAGAAACGATAGACATGCTTTCCGGGTAAAGATGCTCAGCCGCCAGGTTTTTTAAGTCATGCGGACTGGTCATCATAATTCCGGAGAACAGGGAATTGTAGTAATCCGGGGTCAGGTTATAGGTTCGTAGTAATTTGATTTTATCCATTATGGCGAATGGGTTGGCAGCGTCTAATTGTAGTCCTCCAAGTAAATGATTCCGGGCCAGCATTAGCTCTTCGTTTGGAACCAAGTCTGTGCCAAGCCTGCTGATCTCTCTTTTGATTTCATTAATTGCCAACTCACGATCTTGCTTATTCACATCTGTTCCGATCATGAACACCGCGTCATGAGCGAAGCCTGAAACAGATGAATGAATACCATAAGTAAGACCTTTCTCTTCCCTGAGGTTCTTCATCAGGCGGGAGCCGAAATAACCACCTAAGATGTGATTTAGTAAAATGACTGAAGGATAATCAGGATGGGCGCGACTGATTGAACGTTTGCCCAGGCGTAACGAGGTCTGAATGCTCTCAGGCTTTTCAAGGTGCTGAACGTTACCTGATTTGCTGACCAAAAAATCTTTAGGATCTGAAGCAGAGTTGAATTTAAGTCGTTGCAGCAACTCCACCAACATGTTTTTAGCTACAGTGTTCAACGTACCGGTAACGTATACCTCGAGCGGGGTAAAACGGGTTTTGAAATATTCCGCAAGGGCATCGGAGTGAAGTTGATTCAAATGCTGCTCTTCCAGTGTGGCTCCGTAAGGATGGAGTTCACCAAATATGTTTCTGCGAATTATACGACTGGCAACAAAACTGTTCTTTTCGAAGTTGAGTCTTAGATTCTGTATGAAAATGTCTTTGGCTTTTAATAATTCGTCATCCGGAAATGTGGATACCGTTATCAATTGAAAAAACAGCGGAAGGCTTAGCTGCACATTGGAAGCCAATGAATACAAAGAAACTGATGTGAAATCGAGGCCGGCATTAATCTCTACCGAAGCTCCATGCAAATCGAACCACGTGGCAATCTGGTAGGCAGTTTTATCGGGCGTACCCTTATCTAACAACTGCGCGGTAAAATGTGCCGTGCCGGGCAATGTTTCGAACCACTTGCCGGATTTAAAAAGTAATTCAATCTTGATTACATCCTGCCGAACAATATCCAGGCTAACAAGATTACACCCGTTTGAGAGTGCAGCAACTTCGGGTGTTGGAAGTTGAAAATTGGTTAACGATGTAAACGGGGGAGCTGACTTTCGATCGGGCATCAAGCTTAATCTGTAACAGAATCGTTTTCGCGGGCCTTGCTTTCGAAGTTGAGCATAATCGTGATCCGAAGCGTTTCGGCAAGGGCATTCTCTCTTTTATTGGTAGGCACAAGATAGGCGACATCAAAACCAAACCGCTGATGCCGAAATCCTACACCGGCTGTCAGGTATTTTCTGTTTCCCTTGTCAAAGGCTTCATGAAAGTATCCCAATCTGCCGGCAACTGTGTTGTTGTACCAGTATTCAACCCCGGTTGAGGTAGTAAATTCTCTTATTTCTTCCCTGAAACCTCCGGTAGCATCGGTGAATGATCCGAAGATTCCGCTTAGCAACGGGGTGGAGTTATTCCTGGGTGGGCTGGGAACCAACAGCTTGTTAAAGTCGAGCGCGAGCGTGAGCTTGTTACGCGGATCCAGCTCCATTGTGTAAGCGCCACCTATGCGCAGGTTGGTTGGAATAAAATCGCGGTTGTTAGCATCGGAGTACGAAATTTTGGCACCCAGGTTGGTGATAGCAGCTCCCAACGAAAGTGTTGAGTTTTCTGAAGCCATCGGCTTTGTATAATAGATACCCAGGTCAACCGCTACTGAATTACCGGGGCGCGCATCAATATTTCCGGTTGACAGTGCACCCGTTAGATTGGAATGGATATAACGCAAAGCGCCACCAATGGCGAGCTCTTCTGTAAGTAAACGTGAGTAGGTAACATCAAAAGCAAATTCGCGCGGGTTAAATCGTCCGAGGTCTTCATTGCTTACACCCCGGAACTGTATTTCACCCAGGTCGAAATATTTCATGGAAGCAGCTACGGTTTGTTCGCGCCCCAGCTTATAAAAACCGGACAGGTAAAATACATACATGTCGTTAATGATTTTACCCAGCCAGGGCGTGTAAGAGCCTGAAATTCCATAGCCCAATCCATTATCTATAAACGCAAGCTTACCGGCATTCCAGTAAGCCGAGTTTACATCGGCTGATGTAGCTACGCCCACATCGCCCATACCGGCAGCCCGTGCATCGGGTGTAATGGTAAGGAACGGAACGGCCGTGGTGATTACTTTGTTGGTGCTGTCCTGCCCAATCAGGGTACCTTGTTGCGGTTGGGCAAAACCCAATGAGGTTGCGCAGAGAAAAAAGGCCAGCAGACTTAACTTATTCATACTCAAGTTCTAAGCGGTAAAGGTAGTTAATTAAGCACAATTAGCTTGGTAAATTGCTCATTTTTCGAGCCATCCAATAATGAACGAACGGAGAGTTTACCCAAATATATTCCCCTGCCTAATTTTGTTCCCGAACCGGAATGCCCGTTCCATTGCGTAAGGGTAACCCGGTATTGGCTTTCCGGAACCTCAAAATGCTGCTCCAGAACCTTGTTACCGGCCAGGTCTATAATACTAAGCCATACCTCCAGGTCTTCGCCCGGGCGGGTATGGGTAAATTCAAGGGTTGTACTTATATCAAACGGGTTAGGGTAGTTCACGAATTGTTCAATCTGGATCTGGCTGCCATCGGTAACCACAAAAGGAACCGAAACAGATGTGGTATTATTATATGTGTCGGAAGCGGTTAAGGTTAAGGTGTGATTCCCTTTTTCCAAATCATTTAAAGGATAAATCAACATTCCGCTTTTGTAAGAATCCGTATCGGCAATATAATAATCGTTGATGTTTTGGGGTTCTCCGCCATCCAGCGAAAAATGAATTTCTTTTCCTGCCGGGGAATTGGTGATATTGATCCCGCTATTATCTGAAAGGATGGCCACAATTCTGGTTGATGGCCCCACGATACCCCCGGAAACGAACGTGGTGTCGCCCATAAATAACCGGATGTGTGGTGGGGTTGTGTCTGCAGCAGCCGTGTTATCAATACCGGCAACAGCTTGTGTAGTATAACCGCTTGCCAGTGCAGATTTGTTGTAGGCAAATCCGGTAAATAATCCTGTTGAATTATTTGCCGGAACATTTTTAGTCAGGACAAAGGCCGTTTCAAATTCTCCCTGTGTTACCGATGCCTGGCCCCGAAACAATATGTTCGATCGCTCTGAATAGCTGAAAGGTGAGTTATCATCGCCTTTTGTGGTTTGCGATACCGGTTCATCCAATAAGGTAAGTGTTAGTTTACCATCAAAACCGGTAACGGTTTCGCCTGCATTTTCGATATGACCTTTTATGTTGATTTCTGAAAGCCCGGTAAGTGTTGATGATCCGGCCGCAGTGGTAATCTCATCAAACACGACTTCATTCTGTGGTAAGGCGAGCTTCATGCTGGGATCGGCAAGCAAAGAAAAATTACGATTGGCGACACCGCTGGTACTGTTGTTTTTTGTGATACGGAATGTAGAGCCAAGATCTTCATATTGATTGTTGGTTTTGGTAAGCAGCGCTTCGTAAAAGGCACGGTTCAATGTAAAGTTTGTGCTGGAATTAACCGGCCGTGCGGATGTAACCAATCCAATGCTGCCGCCTTTTTGTTGCAACAAAGTTAATTCGCCACTGGTAATCTGTAACGGATCATCATGCCGGCCAAATTCGCAGGTAGCCGTAATGAATAACGGGTACATGGGTTTGTTTTTCCAGTTCTTAATCATCACATCATCCAGAATGCGTTCGTCCATCCACACCTGTTCGGAACCGTGGCCGGTAAAATTTACAATCAGCGCACCTTTATGAATGGCAAGGTCTAATGCTTTTGCCGCCTCGGGGCTGGTTTGTCCGCTGGGGCGGGTAACCTGCTCATACGAATCCACAAAAAATCTTTTGGTGGACATGGCCGGATAATTTTGCTCCACATAGCTGGCGAGCTGGTCGGCCTGCGAATGATGAATGTTGAAGTCCCCGTCATCGGCTACAAAGAGAATTGCATTCTGCCACGCGCCCGCAGCATCGGTATCGTATTCAATAAGCTTATCTACCACTACTTTAGCTTCTTCAGGTGTTTTAACCGGCAGACGCCCGATGCCCAGGTCAAGTGTATGGTTTTGCGCAGGTGATTCAAACCAATCGCCTTCCGTTTCATCCATAAATGCATAGTAATCGTCAGACGAGTATGTTTCCAGCGGGCTTAGTGAATTTCTGGATTCGTAGACCGGAACAAAGTTTGAGTTATTGAAAACCCTGTTTTTGTAATCATAAGAACCGCGGCCAAAGATCAGTACATTTTTAAGTGCGGAACCGGGCTGCCGGTAATAGCTGCGAATAAAATCACGGATGGCAGTAAAGTCCTGTTTACCACCAGCGTATTCATTATAGATGCGATCAACGGTAACAACTGAAGCTGAAATGCCTTGCTGCTGACGATGTGCGGCCAGCCGCTGCGCTTCTGATGTAAAATCCTGGTGCGTGATAATTAAAAGCTGAGGGGCCGTGGCGCCACGCAGGTTTTGGTTTGGCACAACGCCTTCAAATGCAGGTGCATTAAGCTGTGCCGGGTTCATCACTACAAATGTTCTCAATAAATCGGAAGGTGCAGCAAAACCGGTTTTACCTGCGGTATGGGTAACCTGTTGTTGCACAACAAGCTCCGGGTCGGTAACATCCCAAACCAACGTATTGGGTGTGGTGCCTGAAACTTCATAAGCAGAAACCGGTGCTTCAACACTTTGTGCGGTGCGAAACAAAAGCTGATTGCTATGCATGATCAGCTTACGTGTGAACGTGAGCGTGAAAAAATCGAGATAACCTACCGATAAACCTGGCGAGCCTTTGGTGAACTGGTAGCGGATATCCTGGTTTAAGGTGTTACTGGCGCCAACGGTATTTGAATTGAGCACAACAGTATCTGCTTTTATAATACCCTTTACGCCATACCGGGTGTTGGGAATCGCATCAATGGGCTGAGCGAGTATGGGGTTGTTGTTGTAGGAAACTGAAAAAGACGAAGGTGTAACAGATTGCGCCATAACGTGCGACACTAATTTTATTTCAGAATTCTCCACGATGTCGCTTATTTCAAAGCGGATAGTGGCGGATAAGCTGGCGTCAAACTGTTCGCCAAACCACTGGCGTCCTGATTTCAGCAGGTTATACTTTTCTGTTTCGTAAAACCCGGGATGCTGATAGGTAGTGTGTACGGGATATGTACCGGCAACGCTTTCGCGTGAAGCAATCCGTTTGCCCGGCTCTGTTCCAATAGTTAAAAAATAAAAGTTCTTATCGGTAAACAGGTTGTTCTCATACTCAAAAACCTGCTTTTGCAAATTGTAACGGTATTGATCCGGCCCTTGTGCATAAAACAGGATTACATCGCCTGTATTAAAACGCCCGTCCTGCTCGCCCACAACCTGGATGGCAATTTCGGTTAAATCAATTTTGCGCGGCTTGCTGTTGGCCTGGGGTAACATGCCGTTGTGCCCGGTATAGATGCGGATATTACGCGGATCAACCTGATCGGGGTTAACACCCGCCTGCTGCAAAAGATTGTAGCTGATGCTGACCACGCCATCGGCTGTAACCGAAAATTTAAACCAGTTTCCGTTTCGCAATACAGAATTGTCTTGCGCTACTGAAACAGCACTCAAGCCAAAAAAGATTAAACAAAGCGCAAATCTGCTTGCGGACATCGTTATTTTGTTTCTACTCCTGCCAATCGCGAACCTAACGAGATGCCAATATAGAACAGTATAATAAATGGTATTGCCCCGGCATGGAAGGCAGCCAATAACAATACCGAAACAGCCAGAAAAGTAAACCGGGGCTGATTACCCTGCCAGCTAAAGCTTTTGAATTTTAATGCGAACAGGGGTAGCGGAGCAACAAGCAGAAGCGAGAACACAATAGCAATAGCGGCCAGCACATAGGGTGAAAATACGGCAATACGAAGCGCTTCCGGTAAAAACGGCAATGCTGATATAAACAGCGCATTGGCCGGAGTAGGTACTCCGATAAAAGAATCGCTTTGATTTTCATCGATGTTGAATTTGGCTAATCGCCAAGCAGAAAACACGGCAATCAGAATGGCCACGTATGGCAGGTAGGTGTGAACAGATTCGACTCCGATCCACGTGTACATGGCAAGTGCGGGCAATACGCCAAAGCTTACTACATCGGCAAGCGAATCCAGCTCTTTACCAATTGGCGAAGATACTTTGAGCAACCGTGCAGCAAAGCCATCAAAAAAATCGAACACACAGGCAGCCCAGATAAAATAAGCAGGTTCAACCGTATTGGTGAATAGACTGATGATACCGAAGCATCCGCACACGAGGTTTGCACAGGTAAGCGCATTGGGAATATGACGCAGCAAGCTCATTCGGTAATCGATAAAGCGCAAAAAGGATTGGAAACTTTTTCTTCGCCCACGGTTGTCGTGTTTCCGTGGCCGGGATAAACAATCGTTTCATCCGGCAGGGCAAAAACTTTTTGCCGGATGCTTTGAATCAGTGTATTATAATCGCCACCGGGCAGATCAGTACGGCCAATGCTGCTTTCAAAAATCACATCACCGCTCAGCAAAGCATGGGTGGGCTTATGATAAAACCCGATGTGCCCCGGGGCATGACCGGGTAAAAACAATACCTGCAGATGGGTATTCCCGAACGAAACCATATCACCCTCCTTTAAGAACCGATCGGGCAGCGCCTCCCGGTATAAAGCAAAGCCATAGTTGGAAGAATAGCTTTTAACAGCCATTAACACCGGCAATTCTTTCTCATGGATCAGGAACGGTACGTTGTATTTTGATTTGATAAAATCATTGCCCAAAACGTGGTCGATGTGGCAATGCGTATTCAGCAAAAGCTTAACCGTAAGCCGGTTGTTCTCAATAAACTGAACAAGCTCAGCCTTCTCATCTGCATCATAACAACCGGGGTCAATCACTACGGCTTCACCACTTTCATCATAAGCTACAAAAGTATTCTCCTGGAATGGATTGAAGGTGAAAGTCTGAATCTTCATCATCCTGTAAAAGTAAGGCTTTTGCTAAAATTTGATGGAAACAACGGGCGATGCACGTATTTTTAAACCATTAAAATTCTGCATGTTCGATTACCTGATTATTGGACAAGGGTTGGCAGGCTCGTGCCTGGCGTGGCAGCTGGTGCAGCGCGGTAAAAAGATTTTGGTTCTGGATGTACCTCAAAAAAACCGGAGCTCTATGATCGCTGCGGGGTTATTCAACCCCATTACCGGTAAATTAATGACCCGCACCTGGCTGGCAGAAACACTCTTTCAATCTGTCTTTGATTTTTACCCGGAAGCTGAGCGAGCGCTTAACCAGAAGTTTTTTCATCCTATGCCTTTGTATCGGCCGTTCCTGTCGGTGCAGGAACAAAACGAATGGATGGGGTACAGCGCCCAACCTGAAAATGAAAAATTTATTGAACGCATTCATACCCGCAGCGCCTATGGCGATCAGGCTTACGATGCTTTTGGCGGTCTGGTTATCCGACAATGCGGTTATGTAGATGTGCCGGTATTTTTAAGCAGCGTGCGCGTCTGGCTGGTGCAGCAAAACGCATTTGCAGAAGAGTGGTTTGATGAATCGCAGTTGCAGTACGATAACACGGGCGTAACCTACAAGCAATGGCAGGCATCGGCTGTTATTTTCTGCACAGGGGTAACATCTCAAACCCGTTTATGGCAAGCCCTGCCGGTAAAGCCTCTTAAGGGTGAAACGTTAACTGTTCAGCTTGATGAAGCCCCTAAACTAATTTATAACCGTGGTGTTTATATCGTACCGTCAGCCGGTAATTATTGTAAAGTGGGGGCAACATACGAAGCGCATCGGCTTTCGGAAACTATAACCGAAAAGGCCCGGGCCGAACTGGAAGCGCGTACGGCCGAATTGTTAAGGCTGCCTTTCCAAACGGTGGCCCAGGATTGGGGTATGCGGCCCACTTCGCCCGACCGCAGGCCCATGCTGGGGCGCCACCCTAATTCGAAAAATGTTGTTATTTTTAACGGTTTGGGCACCAAGGGTGTAAGCCTGGCCCCTTATTTTGCAGCGCACCTGGCCGATTGGCTGGCTGGCGTTGCCGAAATTATGCCCGTTGTAAATATTAACAGGTTTAAAGCGTTATATTCGAAATCTTAGAGAAGGGATTGTATGCGAGTGTTCCGGGTTGTTATTCTGATTTTGATTGCTGGATTTGGATTTAGCGAGGTGCATGCGCAGCGCGCCTATGAGCAGTTTGGAAAGAACAGGGTTCAGTACAAGCAATTCCGGTGGAATTACCTCAGCTCCGAAAACTTTGATGTGTACTATTATGACGACCGTAGGCGTGTAGCGCAGGAAGCCCTCGATTACCTCGAAAAAGAATTCGACCGGATTACAGACCTGATCGGGTTTTATCCTTACCAGAAAACCAAGGTTTTTTTATACAGTTCGGTAGCCGATCTGCAGCAGAGCAACATGGGCCTGAACAAGCAGCAGTTTAATTCCGGTGGAGAAACTGATTTTGTAAAGCCCTACGTAGAAGTGGCGCATCCGGGTACGGTTGAAGAATTTAAAGAAGAGCTGATCTACAAGTTTTCGGACCTGATGCTGAACGAGATGATGTTTGGCGGAAGCCTGAAAGACATGTTTCAGAATGCCGTGCTGCTGAACCTGCCCGATTGGTTTGTGGATGGCGCCTCGTTGTATGTGGCCAAAGGCTGGAATGACGAAATGGATGATTTTGTGCGCCAGATCATGGCGGAAAAGAAAGCAAACAAAGCCTTGCGCATGACAGGTCCCGATGCCGCATTGGTGGGGCAGTCCATCTGGAATTTTATTGTAGAAAAATACGGCAAAAGCTCGATCAACAATATTCTCAACTACACCCGCATTATCCGCAATGAAGAGCGCAGCGTGCTGATTACATTAGGTATTCCATTCAAGCAATTGATGACGGAATGGAAAAATTATTATGGCGACATGGAGAAACGTGTGGCGCAGAGCTATGTATCGCCTGAAGACTCTTCACGGTTCAGCTACAAGCATCGCAAGTCTGTTGTGTACACCACGGTAAAAATCAGCCCTGACGGAAAGAAAATTGCGTACGCAGAAAATGATCGCGGTAAGTTTACCGTAAGAGTCCGTTCGCTGGAAAACGGCCAGGAAACCGTTATCCTAAACGGTGGAAATAAAGTGATCAAGCAAACCGTTGATCATAACATTCCGTTGCTGAGCTGGTCAGATGCCAATACACTGGGTGTAATTGGTGTTAAGAACGGGCAATATGTTTTCTGGCTGTACGATCTGCTAACCAAAAGCAAGCTTCCCCGCGAGTTGGATCGGTTCAGCAATGTGCGCAGCTTTGATTTTTCAGGAAATGGCAGGCTGGCCGTGTTAAGCGCAGACCTGAATGGCCAGAATGATTTATTCCTGATCAGCAGCAGGAGAGATCGTACCCGCAGGCTTACCAATGATATTTTTGATGACCTTGATCCATCGTTCATTCCCAACAGTAATACCGTAGTGTTCAGCTCCAATCGCACAACCGATTCGATTGCCAGCAATGTGCGCGGGTATGATAAATCAACAACTAATTATAATCTCTTTCTCTTTAGCTTAGATACTACCACGACTACCGTAACCCGTGTTACCAATACATTAAGCAAAGACTTTAAGCCCAAGGCGCTGGATGAAAACAACTTTTTCTACCTGAGCGATCAGCGCGGCATTGTAAACCTGTTCCGGTACAATCGTCAAACAGGCATTTATGCGCAAATATCCAACTACAACTCCAGCATAAGCGATTACGATCTGAATTTCGTTAACCGCACTTTCGTGATGGTAGCTACACAGGAAATGGGCGAGGATATTTTTAAGGTGAGCAACTTCAATATCGAAAAACAGGTTTTTACTCCTGCATCGCGCAGGCGCGAAGTGCAGCAGGCCAAAACCCTGACGGAAAGACGCAAGCAGGAGCAGCCGAAGAATATGTCGATCAAAGACCTGATCAATGCCCGGCTTAAAGAAAAAACAGATACTACCCGGAATGAACCGCCTAAACCCGAAGCAAAACCGGACTCGTTGAAAACAGACAAAGGTGTGATCAATACTGATGACTACACGTTTGATGAACCTGTAAAAGCAGACACGCTGAAGCCCAAAACAGAAAAACCTTTGAACACGAATGACTATGTGTTTGAAGATGATGTGTTGAAAACCAAGCAGCCCAGCGAAACATTTCTGACCCGCTATATGAAAGCGCGCGATGCCAGCCGGGTAACGGGACCGTTCCCGTATATGCCGAAGTTCAGCTACGAAAACTTTGCTACCAATTTTGTAATTGATCCGTTGCGCGGGTTTAGTGTAAAGCTGGAGGCGCAGATGAATGATATGCTGGAGAACTACCGCATCCTGGGCGGGCTGCAAACCGCGTTTGATTTTAAAAGTGGCGATGTATGGGGCGAGTTTCAGTTCCTGCCTTACCGGGTTGATTATAGTGTACGCTTCGACCGTAAGGTAATTTTTTGGGAAACCAACACCCCGCGCGTTACCGATGTGGAAGAGCAAAAATATTCTTTCCAGAAAATAGAAGTGGGCGCATCCGTGCCGCTCTCGGTGCGTACCCGTGTTTCACTTAAGCCGTTTGTGGGCTTTACCCAGTTTATAGACAGGGGATACATTATTCCACAGGATACAGTGCCTTCATTCCAGCCATCGCAGCGCCAGGTTTATGCAGGCGCCCGTGCCGAAGTGGTATATGATAATTCGCTTGCCACGGGTATGAACATTATAGAAGGTACACGCGGTAAGTTCAGCCTGGTGCATTACGAAGCAATAGGGAATTCATCCAAAAGCTTTTCGCAGGCGTCTTTGGATGTGCGCCACTATCAGAAAATCTATCGCGAGATTGTGTTAGCGGTGCGTGGGTTTGCCGGGACATTCTTTGGTAACTCGCCCAAGAAATACCTGCTGGGCGGAATGGATAACTGGGCATTCAACCGGATCAATTATACAGGTCTTCAGAATCCGCTCAGAAGCACAGAACGTACGTTTAATGAAAACATTCTTTTCTCGGAATTTGCCACCAGCCTGCGCGGTTTTGATTATGCAACACTTTATGGGAACAGCGTAACGGTTGGTAATGTTGAATTACGTGTGCCTTTGATCCGTGCGCTCAGCAGCGGCCCGATCACGTCAAACTTTTTCCGCAACCTGCAGTTTACAGCCTTTTATGATATTGGCACAGGTTGGACAGGGCCCATACCTGTTAATTCGCGCAACAGCGTTAGAAAGCGCGTAGTGCCGGATGAGCCGGGCTCAGGTAGTCCGTTTGTGATTGAGATTAACGAATACCTTAATCCGTGGCTGTATAGCTATGGCTTAGGCTTCCGCACCATGATGCTGGGCTATTACATGAAATTTGATCTTGCCTGGCCGGTGGAGAACTACCAGGTAAAAGACCCGCGCCTGTCTGTTACCCTCGGCTTCGATTTCTGATCCCGGCAACTGCATAAAAAATAATACCTTGCAGCGTATTTGAACCTGTTATAGTATGATTAAATCGATGACCGGTTTTGGTCAGGCTACTTCCAACTCTGGCGAAGGCGTGCTTTTTATTGAAGTGAAAAGCCTCAATTCAAAATTTCTGGATTTAAGCTTGCGGCTGCCTAAAAAATATTCTGAAAAAGAGCTGGAGCTGCGTAACCTCGTTGCTGAAAAGCTGGAACGCGGAAAGGTTACACTCAACATTGAGCACCAGCCCGGGATAAAGCAGGAGATTAAGCAACAGTATAACGATGCATTGTTTGAAGCTTATTATAACGAACTGAAAAAGTTGGCCGACCGGGTAAAAGCCCCGCATGAAGGTTTGTTCCAGATGGCGCTTAACTCGCCCGATGTGGTGCAGAGCAATGGCCGGGAAGAGCTTGACCCGGCAGAATGGGAACGTGTATTAGCTGTTCTGGATGATGCCATAAGCCGGTGCGATAAATTCCGTAAAGAAGAAGGAAAAGCGCTTGAAGGTAAGCTGGCCGGCTACATCGAAACCATTCGAAAGGGATTGCTGGAAGTGGAGGCAGTCGACCCGACACGGGTTGAAAAAATAAGAGCCCGCATTAAAGGAAATATTACCGAGTTTTTTGGCAACGAAGGTTTTGATGCCAACCGCCTGGAGCAGGAAATTATTTTCTATATCGAGAAGCTGGACATTCACGAAGAACGTGTTCGCCTGAAAACACACCTCGATTATTTTTTGAAAGTGATGAACGAAAAGCAATCGTCCGGGAAAAAATTAGGATTTATTGCGCAGGAAATAGGAAGAGAGATAAACACCATTGGCAGTAAAGCCAACGATGCCGAAATGCAAAAGCACGTGGTGCTGATGAAAGAAGAGCTTGAAAAAATTAAAGAACAGCTGAATAACGTGTTATAGTTTTCTTCGTAACATATAGAAGCTTTTGGAATATAAAATAAAAACGGCTCACAAATTTTTGTGAGCCGTTTTGTTTATGCCATTCTATCCTATTGTATCCCGGGGTTATCCTTGGCCAACTCGCTCATCAGGGCATCGTACTTGCTTTTTAATTCAGCATCGGTACTTAATGCCTTTCTTACCTTGTTAAACGTAGCAGCGCCAACATAATCTTTAGCCAGACTTTGCACGGCCTGGTTGATTTTAAGCGTAGCAGAGTCACGTTTTACAGTCAGCTCTTTCACAAATGCTATTTCCTCCGGAGTAGCCTTGGCATCGGCAAGCTTTGCTTCGTCTGCAATGATCTTTGAAATCTCATTGTAGCGAGCAGCCGATACAACTTTGTTGTTCTTTACCAGCTCGGTAATCATTTCTTTTACCTCAGCCGACATTTCGTTGATCGAATCCATAGCCGTAGCATAACGGGTCAGCTCTTCATCGGTAACAGTTGTATCCTGGGCATAAGCCAATGTGCCCAGGAAACAAAAAAACGGAATTACAAAAAACTTTGTCTTCATAATAGTTTGGTTATAGTTTAACAGGTTGTTTAACACGCAGTTTAAAAAACTACCTGAAGTAAGGCAACTATATTTTTGATGAACGGGGCGCTGAATGGCTCTTAATTTACTGCGCGGAGGCGCGCCACCACCGTATTGTCCTGCAACAGTATCAGTTCATGTCCTTCAATCCTGTAGTGGCTTATGCTTTGCAATCCTTGAAGAAAAGCAGCTTCCACCTGCATGGTTTCCTGGCAGAACATGCGGGTTGCTGCAATGTTGTTGAATTTGATCTTATGGCCGGAAGATTCGTACGAACCGGCTAATTGATTGCAGCCTCCAAAGCCATTCAATACCATGCTTTTGGCAGCAAACACCAGGTAGGGCTTGGTTTCAATCGATACAGGTTGTGTGTTGAGCTCGGTTAAAGTCCATCGGGTGTTTTCCAGCGTAGGGGCTTTGCCGACACCAACTACCTGGCTTATTTTATCAGATGGCCTGCAGCCGGCAATCAATAGGATCACGGCTGTCAGAAGGCTGAATATTTTCATACGGGTCTCATTTAGGATTCAAACAGGTTCAAAAACTCCTGTTTTTTATTAGGTGAAATTTCCAGCTCCTGGCTGTTCTTCATGGTTACGTATCCGCCTTTTCCCTTCGAATATCGTACCACAAAATCGGGGTTGATGAGGTGTGAACGGTGAATACGTACAAACCGGTGCTCCTTTAAAATATCCTCGAAATATTTCAAGGTGCGGCAAATCAAAAGCGGCTGCCCGTTTTCGAAATGGAACCGCGTAAAGTTATCAGCACCCTCGCAATATAGAATAGCGTTGATGTTCACGATCTCAAAGCCCTCCAGCGTGGGTAGCATAATTTTCTGATGGGCGATGTTCTTTTTGTTCTCGAGCAGCAGCCGGGCGTGTTGCATATAATTTTTTTCGGTGCGCTCCACCCGGATTTTCTCCACCGCTTTCACCAGCTCATCAATATCAATAGGCTTTAGTAAATAATAGGCAGCGCTTTGATTAAGCGCCTGTATGGCATAATTATCAAACGCGGTTACAAAAACCGTTTCAAAGGTTACTTCATCAACCTTATCCAGCAGATCAAACCCGTTTCCGTAAGGCATTTCAATATCCAGAAACACCACATCGGGGTTATGCTTTTTTATTTCTTCCAGCCCGGTGGCTACCGATTCGCCAAAGCCGCATACCACAACATCGGGGCAATACTTCTTGATATAGTTTGCCAGGATTTCGCGGCTGTCTTTTTCATCATCAACAATTATAGCCTTCATATGTTAATAATTGTTTTAATGTGGTCATATGCCTGCCTGTCCGGTAGGCAGGGAATCGCCAATACGCTATTATCATGGTGTCGGGTGTACTTGGTTAATGGCGATTTCATGCAGATGTAGTTTGAGGAACAGGGATGGAAATGGTTACGCGCGTACCGTTACCGGCCGGCAAATCTTCTATGCTTACGGTGTAATTTGTTTGATATACCGTATTCAAAATATGCAGGCGTTCCTGGATATTTTTCAGGCCGGTTGAATTGTGCTTCTTCTGATTATCGGTTTTAAGCTGTGCCGATCTTTTACGCCCGATGCCATCATCGGTAATGGATATCAGCATACTTCCGTTGTGCCTTTCAAAGCTCAAATCAAGCTTGCCCTTATCTTCCTTGTACCGCAATCCGTGCCACACTGCGTTTTCGATATACGGCTGAATGAGCATGGGAGGCAACTGGATCGCCTCTTTGTTCAGGCTTTCATCAATGGAAATGTGATAATCAAACTTATCGCGAAAGCGGTAATGTTCCAGCTTTACATAAAGTGAAATGATCTCCTCTTCCTTTTGCAGGGAGATAAAATCTTCCTGTGAATTTTCCAGCACCAGGCGCATCAGCTTTGAAAACCCCGACAAGTATTTATTGGCCGAGCGTTCATCGTTTTGTGAAATGAACTGGTTAACGGAATTGAGCGCATTAAAAATAAAATGCGGATTCATTTGCCCGCGCAGCGATTTAAGCGCCAGCAACTGGTTGGCACGCTTGCTGGCCTGCGCATTTTTGTAAATGAAGTAGGAGGTGATGAGGATGATGGCAATAATCGCCAGCAAGCCGTAGATAATAAGCTGCTGCCGTTGCAGCAACGTTTGCTCTTCCCGTTGCCCCAGCACTACTTCATTGGTAAGCGTTTCAATTTCTTTTTGCTTGCGGATCAGCTCGGCTTTCTGCTGCTGGTTGATTTCAGACTGCTGCTCGGTTTGGGTAACGGCTTCGCTGTATTTCTGGTAAGCCTTCAGCGCATCGGAGGGGCGGCCGTTCTTTTCGTAAAGCGTGGCCATGTTCAGGTATGCCGCTGCCTGCTCTTTGGGGCTACTGACAGAATCGGCCAGCGTGGCGGCTTCTTTCAGTTGTTGAATGGCCTCGTTTGTTTCGCCTTTTGCTGCAAGCGATTTGCTGAGCTGAATTTTATCTTTTGAAGCCTCGCCCAGGTTTTTCGATTCAAGATTGTAATCAATAGACTGGTTGCGCAGGGTAATGTCTTCATCGTAGCGTTTTTGTCCGCGCAACGCTTCCGATATTTCTTCCTTGGTCGATTTTAATGCCTCTTCTTCTTTTGCCGGTGCGGCATTACCGGCCGCGCGCATGTTAAGCTGTGAAGATTGATAAAGTGTATTGGCTTTATCGAGCTCATTGGTACGGGCATAAATTTTCGCTTTCTGATTCTGGATTTTACCCAGCAGCACATCATCCGCTACTTTCTGATTTACCTTTATTTCTTCGACAGCCGCAAGCGCCTGCGGGTAATCGCCCTTCTGATAATATACTTCCGAAATATCAAGCTGTCTTTCTGCCTTTTCTGAATTGCTGAGGCGAAGTTCCAATGTTTGCCTGAAATAGCTCAGCGCCTGGTCATAGTTAGCCATTTTTAGATAAGTGTTTCCAAGTCCGCGCAGGGTGCGGGCATACTCAGGTGAAGAGGCGTAGCGCACAGCCAGCCGCTGGTAGGCTTTGTTGTAATTTTCCAATGCCAGGCTCCACTCATTTATCTGTTCATTGATCTCGCCAATCAGCAGATAACACCGCGCCTCATTCAAGGCATCGCCCTGCGCCAGGCTCATACCTAATGCTTCCTGTACAAAGTTTAATGCCTGCGCAGGATTGTTTCGCTTTGCCGACTCGGCATCGCGCAAGAGTTGTGTAATGCTGTTTTGTGAAGACCGGCCTTTATAGTCCTGGTACGATTCCGCTTTTTTCTTCTGCGCAAAGCAAACCCCTGTGCCTGTTAGCAGTGCGGTAAGCAAAAAGATCAGGAGCTTTTTCATTTCACTATTTCATCTCTCCGGTTAACTCAACGGGAGAAAGCTGTGTTTGGATCGGAAAGTTACTACAATAATTTTTGGTCATTTCAGGGCAGGATTATCGATTTTGATGGGTTTACCCGCTCACCGGGATGGTTCACCCGGTGAAACGGTTGCTTCACTAAGTTCAGGTACCTTCGCCCGTTTTTGCGCGTAAACTTTACCAAAAACAAAAACGCCATGAACACTTCAATTACCCGGGCAGGTAAGGTTAAGAACCGTGTATTTGCCCTTTTATCGCTGATCCTGGTTTTTAACCTCAGCGCATTTGCACCGGCACCGGTGGCTAAAGATCAAAGCATTCAACTGGCTTTGTTGCTCGATACCAGCAACAGTATGGATGGGTTGATTGACCAGGCCAAATCGCAATTGTGGAAAATTGTAAACGAGCTGGCCGCTGCCAAATGTGCCGATGGAAAGAAACCCCATATTAAAATAGCGCTTTATGAATATGGCAACGATGGCCTGCCTGCATCAGAAGGTTACATCCGCCTGGTAAGCGGGTTGACGGATGATTTGGATGTGATTTCCGAAAAGTTATTTGCGCTCTCGACCAATGGAGGTAATGAATATTGCGGACAGGTAATCCATGCTTCGCTTAAGCAATTAGAATGGAGCACTTCGGCCAATGACCTGAAAATGATTTTTATTGCCGGTAACGAACCCTTTACACAAGGTTCTGTATCGTACCGTACAGCCAGCGCATTAGCCCGCGAAAAGGGTGTGGTGGTGAATACTATTTTCTGCGGCCCGTTTGAAGAAGGAATCCGCACAAGCTGGAAAGATGGAGCGGACATTACAAGCGGTTCATACATGAGCATTGAGCAAAACCGTAAAACGGTCTATGTGCCTTCGCCTTACGATGATCGTATCAGTGCGCTTAATGTAAAGTTGAATGAAACGTATGTGTATTATGGAAAAACGGGTGCATCCAAAAAAGAATTGCAGGCTGCGCAAGACAGCAATGCCGGCAGCTATGGGCAGGCGAATGCAGTAGAAAGAGCTGTTTCAAAAAGCTCACATGCCTACAAAAATTCAAGCTGGGACCTGGTGGATGCCTCGAAGGAAAGCGAGAAGGTGATCGTGGAAGCAAAAGATGAAGATCTGCCAAAGGAAATGAAAGGAATGACGGTAACCCAGCGCCAGGCGTATGTAAAGCAGAAAGCCGATGAGCGTGTAAAAATTCAGCAGGAAATTCAGACGCTGAGTAAAAAACGCCAGGAGTATGTGGCTACTCATACACCGGCCCATGCAAAAGATAATATGCTGGATGCCGCTATGATCAAAGCCGTGCGCGAAAAGGCCAAAGCAAAGGATTTAACTTTCTAAGCGTGATGGGTTAAGGTTATCCCGGGTTTGTGCGAGCAAGCTTTGGGGTAACCTTTTTTGGATTAAAAATTTTAACCACATAGAAACATAGGACACATAGCGCTAACCCCGCTCAAAAACATTGTACTGTTGGGAGCAGTCTTTAGTCCAAAATCTTAAAGCTAAACGCAATTTTATTGAAGTCATCTTCGAAGTCATCAAAAGTGCCCT
Source organism: Cyclobacteriaceae bacterium (assembly GCA_026129485.1). Lineage (GTDB taxonomy): Bacteria > Bacteroidota > Bacteroidia > Cytophagales > Cyclobacteriaceae > ELB16-189. The sequence goes on along the minus strand of JAHCHY010000001.1, from coordinate 354,831 downwards.
CAGTAGCGGAACAGTTTATTACAAACAATTTCCTCCCTTTAGGTTGCATTAGATATTGAAGTGTCACAAACCTCGTACCCTTATCGGTATCCTTCATTCTATGCCAGCTTGTCGTAACTCCATTTATTTGAGTAAGCCCATCACCTATCTTTTTGTAGTCAGTGAACCCATGCTTTAGCTGTCCTACATAATTTATTACCGACTCCTCTAAACTTTCGTAGTCGGAATCAGTCATAGACACAAAAAGAGTTCCTGTAACGTAATTTGTTCCGTAGTACCTGGTCCGATACAATCTGGTACTTAAATCCTCCAAACTATAATCCCATTCTGGAGGCATGTTTATGGTGTACTTACCTTTTTTGTTAGTAACTATCCTTGTTTCTGAGCTTGTACAACTCATCAAAACTGCCGAAATGAAACCAAATAAATACCAACGTTTCATCTTGGTTTAAGATTTACTACTTTTTAAGCCCTTTAATTATTGCGTAAACTCCGATTCCCAAAAGGATCGGTGGGTAAAAGTAAATGTATCCGTTTATCCAACCTGCTATAAACCAAATTAAAGCGACTGCAATCATTATGATGCCTCCCCAAACGCCCATCTTAATAGCCTTTTTCTCAGGAGCAAACATTCCCGTTGATTCTTCTTCCTCCTTAACGTCATGCTCAAGCTGAATTAATCTGTCAGCCTCTCCCTGGTCGATTTTGAAGTCCGGGCAATTAATTTCAAAAGCCGGTTTCTCGTTTGTAAGTCCACAGACCAGCCCGAAAGCGGGATTCATCTTTCTGTTGTCGCAGATTCTGCAATACTTAAGCTGTTCGTCAATTGTCATAAAATACTTTTAGTAACTAAATATAAGAAACTTTCAGATACTTGTATCTGGCATTCTCCTAAAAAATATAATCCGTACTCAAAAACACCGACTCCCTGTTTTGTATAATCTTGCCAATGATTTTTTTGTTGCCATCGCTTGCCTTGGTAGCCACCAATGTGCGAATGGAAAACACACGCAAGGCATCTGAAACCGATAAGGTTCCTTCGGCAGAATCTTTTCTTCCGTTAAACGGAAATGTATCGGGCCCGCGCTGGCATTGCACATTCAGGTTAATGCGGCCCACCTGGCTGGAGAACGCATCGATTAAACGCGCTACCTGTTTCGAGTCGTTTCCGAAAATGCTTACCTGCTGTCCGAAGTTGGAGTTAAGCACGTATGCAATCGCGTCCTCTTCCTTCTCAAACGGAACTACCGGCACTACGGGGCCAAACTGCTCTTCATAATACACCCGCATCTTATCGTTAACCGGGTAAAGCAATGCCGGGTAAAAAAATGTTTGCGATACATTACCGCCATTTGGATTAACAACCGAAGCGCCCTGTTGTTTGGCATCTTCCACTAACTTAGCCAGGTAATCGGTTTTACCGGGTTCGGGTAGTGGCGTAAGGCCCACACCGGTATCCCACGGCATGCCGGGTTTCAGCTTGCTGATTTCTGCAGCGAGCTTTTTCAGAAACTCATCTACAATGCTTTTGTGAACAAACAGGATTTTAAGCGCGGTACAACGCTGGCCGTTGAATGATAATGATCCCAATAAACATTCACTAACTGCATTGTTCAGGTCGGCATCGGGTAAAACAATTGCCGGGTTTTTGGCATCCAGACCCAAGATCGCCTTTAAGCGATGCGGCTTGGGATGAAGCTTCTTCAATTCATTCGCACCTTTATTGGTTCCGATAAAGGCAAACACATCTACCTTACCGGTTTCCATTAACGAACCTACCGTTTCGCGGCCACGACCATAGATCACATTAATCACCCCGGGAGGAAAACTGGTTCGGAAGGCTTCGAGCAACGGGCGGATTAACAGCACACCATACTTGGCCGGTTTAAACACCACGGTATTGCCCATGATCAAAGCAGGGAAAAGTGTGCTGAACGTTTCGTTGAGCGGATAATTATACGGCCCCATACATAAAGCTACGCCTAACGGCACGCGTCTGATCTGCGCCATAATGCCCTGCTCGTACACAAAGCCCGATGATTTGCGATCGAGCTCTTTCAACGAGTTAATAGTATCAATAATATAATCGCAGGTGCGGTCAAATTCTTTTTCGGAATCTTTCTGTGATTTGCCGATCTCCCACATCAACAGGTTTACTACTGCCTGACGCTGCTCACGCATTTTTACCAGGAATTTTTCCACATGCTCAATGCGTTCGGCAACCGAAAGGGTAGGCCATACACCGTGCCCCTGATCGTACGCTTTTGTGGCAGCATCCAGCGCTTCCAGCGCTTCTTTTGAAGTGAGCAAGGGAGTGCTTCCGATTACCTGTTGCTTCAATGTGCCATCCGGTTGCTTTAAACAAACAGGACTTAGCACCGGGCTCATGTCGCCTTGCCAGGTAATGAGTTCTCCGTTCAGCAGATATTCGCGCTGTTCCATATAGGCAGGTAGTTTTACTGCCGCAGGTATACTTTGTTCTTCGGGAAAAAGGTTGTTTAAAATGCTCATGTAAGGTTAGGTTTCGAGATGATCAATGTTTTGCCTGATGATGTTCCCAGGCGATCGGCCCCGGCTTCGATCAGTTCTACAGCCTGCTGATAGGTCTTTATTCCGCCACTCGCTTTGATGCCCACGGTGGCCGGCACGGCACTCCGCATTAACCGGACGTGCTCCGCATTTGCCCCGGCCGGAGCAAAGCCGGTGGAAGTTTTTACAAAATCCGCACCGGCATCGGCACACAGCTTACCGGCTTCGGTTATTTCTTCATCCGACAGGTACGCGGTTTCAATTATAACTTTCAGCAGCTTCTGATGATCGTGAGCCAGCTTGCTGCATTTTGCTATTTCAATTTTTGTCCACGGCAAACCGGTTTTAAAAGAGCTGATGTTCCAGACTACATCAATTTCATCCGCACCATTGTCAATGGCTCTTTTAATTTCATCCAGCTTGGTTTCGGTCATGCTATAGCCAAACGGGAAACCGGCAACGGTTACAAGTTTGACCGGGGCGCTTCCGATTTCCCGTTTGGCACGCTTTACCCAGAAGGGAGGAACACATATACCCAGGAATCCAAACTCGCGGGCATCGTTTACCAATTCATCAACCGCGCTTATCGTTAAGGTCGGACTTAAATTGGTTTGCTCAATGTAGGAGGCTAAATCCAAAATGTTTTCGTTGCAGATCAGGCAACGAAATTAGTTTTTCTTCATCAGATTTTATACCCCTTAGTGCCTGATGCCACACTCTTTACAGTATTGCATTTTATAAGGCGGGTTTTTCTTTGGCATTTTTTTATGACCGAAGTACAACGGGTTAGAGTATTGCGGAGCCGCCAGCTTTTTCAGAAGCTTTTGTTTTTCTTTTGCTGCCTTTTCAACCCGCGCATAAAACTCGTACTGCGCAGTGTGCTTCACTTTTGCCCTCTTCAGCAGAATTTTTTGCCTTTTGGTTTGCTGATGGGTGGGCTTCAGCTTTTTGGAGTGTACCTGAATATCTTCAGGAGCTTTATCGCCAAGCGTGGTTTGGGCCAGCGATAACCGGGGCGCAATAACAGCCAACAGACTTAGGAAAGTCCAGATTAAGATTTTTTGCATAGCAGTGTTAAAACGCTGCTACCGGTAAGTTATTTCAGGAAGTAAAGTATTGATAGATATAATAGGCCAGCAAGGCCACTCCCACAAGCAACACAAGATAACCGAACATGCGGGCGCGTTCGTAATAGCCCTTAACGGGCATAATGCTTTTCTTTTTTCGCTGGGTAGTCAAAACTATGATTCAACGATAAATCTCGCTATAAAATAGACTGCAAAGCAAACCACAACCAGCGCAGCCAAAACCCGGGGGTTGTTGTAATATACCTTGGCAGGGGTAATTTTTGATTTCATAATGATCTGATTTTTAATACAATAACTTAAATATACTAAAATAAACTTGAAGTTTGCAACCCCGCGCTGCCGGTCGGTGAACAGGCAATAAAAAAGGTAAACGTCAGCCTTTAATTTTGCCCGCAACCGGTATGTATGCAGCGATGGGAACTGGTGATCCGCCACGGGCCTCAATGGTAACCGGATTGAACCAGTCAAATGCAAAAGGGCCGGTTCACCACCAGCCCCTTTAATTCAATATACCATATACCCGATCGTTTCGAGTTATCGGGAATTACAAATGGATCACTTCGCCATACGCGGCAGCCGCGGCTTCCATAATAGCCTCGCTCATGGTAGGGTGCGGATGTATCGATTTGATTATCTCGTGGCCTGTGGTTTCGAGGTTGCGGGCAGCTACCACTTCGGCAATCATTTCGGTAACGTTGGCGCCAATAAAGTGCGCGCCTAACCACTCACCATATTTGGCATCGAAGATAACTTTTACAAAGCCATCCGGTGCACCGGCAGCTTTTGCCTTGCCCGATGCCGAGAACGGAAACTTGCCGACCTTAATTTCATAGCCTGCTTTTTTGGCGGCCTCTTCGGTATAACCCACAGATGCAATTTCCGGACTGCAATATGTACAGCCGGGAATGTTATTGTAGTTGATCGGATGCGGTTTTAATCCGGCAATAGCTTCTACACAGGTAATGCCTTCGGCAGAAGCAACGTGGGCCAATGCAGGGCCTTTTACAATATCGCCAATAGCATATACACCCGCCACGTTAGTTTTATAGAAGTCATCTACAATAACTTTTCCTTTGTCGGTTTTCACACCCACTTCTTCCAGGCCAATGCCTTCAATATTGGTAGCAACACCTACTGCGGAAAGCACAATATCTGCTTCGAGTTTAATTTCACCATCTTTGGTTTTTACTGTAGCCACACAACCTTTGCCTGTTGTATCTACCTTTGTTACCTCTGCGCTGGTATAAATGGTAATGCCTGCTTTCTTGAACGATTTCTCTAATTGCTTTGAAACTTCTTCATCTTCAACCGGCACAATGCGCGGCATAAACTCCACAATGATTACTTCGGTGCCGATCGTGCTGTAGAAATAGGCAAACTCAACACCAATCGCACCCGAACCTACCACAACCATTTTCTTGGGCTGTGTGGGCAGCGACATTGCTTCGCGATAGCCGATAATTTTTTTACCATCAATTTTTAATGCAGGCAGCTCACGCGAGCGCGCACCGGTCGCGAGTATGATATGTTTGGCTTCATGGTCTTCTTTTTTTCCATCGGCTGATGTTACTTCTACCTTACCGCCTTTTTTCAGCTTACCGGTTCCGGCAATCTGCTCAATCTTGTTTTTCTTGAACAGGAACTGGATGCCCTTGCTCATGCCGTTGGCTACATCGCGACTGCGTTTTACAATAGCGCCAAAATCAGCTTTGGCATCTTTTACTTCAATACCGTAATCTTTTGCATGGCTCAGGTATTCAAAAACCTGTGCGCTCTTTAATAACGCCTTGGTAGGAATACAACCCCAGTTCAAACAAATACCACCTAATTCGGCCTTCTCTACCACGCCTACCTTCATGCCTAATTGCGAAGCGCGGATTGCCGCCACATACCCACCCGGACCTGAACCAATTACGATAACATCATATTTTGCCATACATGCAGGATTTTAAAAGTCTTAAAATGCGGTCAAAGATACATTGCCGGGCGGTCTTTCAAAAGGCTGATTGGCAGGTGTTCGTTTTTAAATTCTGCGATTAATTGACAATTTTGAGAGTTCTTGTAAACAATTAAACATGACATTACTTAAAGGAAAAACAGCGCTCGTAACCGGGGCATCTAAGGGAATCGGAAGGTCTATTGTATTAAAGTATGCCGAGCAAGGCGCCAACGTGGCTTTCACATACTTATCCAGCGTGGAGCAAGGCCAGGCTTTGGAAGCCGAGCTGGCTGCCAAAGGTGTAAAAGCAAAAGGCTATCGTTCCGATGCATCGGATTTTGCGCAAGCCGAAAAGCTGATCAACGATGTGGTAGCCGAGTTTGGCTCGCTGGATATTCTGGTAAATAATGCGGGCATCACACAAGATACCTTGCTGCTGCGCATGACAGTAGAACAATGGGATAAAGTCATTAACGTAAACCTGAGATCATGCTTCAATACGGTTAAGGCCGCTACCAAAACCATGATGAAGCAAAAGAGCGGCTCTATCATTAATATGACTTCGGTAGTTGGCTTAAAAGGTAATGCCGGCCAGGCCAACTACGCGGCATCCAAAGCCGGCATTATCGGCTTTACCAAATCGGTTGCTCTGGAGTTAGGTTCACGCGGCATCCGTTCCAATGCAGTGGCCCCCGGCTTTATTGAAACCGAAATGACAGCCGTGCTTGATCCCAAAACCGTGCAAAGCTGGCGTGATGCCATTCCGCTAAAACGCGGTGGCAATCCTAATGATGTGGCCGATGCCTGCGTGTTTCTCGGTTCCGATATGTCGTCTTACATCACGGGGCAGGTAATCCAGGTGGACGGAGGAATGCTTACTTGATGATTTTTAATTTACGAAGTACGAATCAGGATTGGTTAACATCGAAATTGAAAGCACACATTAACTGACTAACACCCGTCAGTAAAGCCTTTTTAACATTTTTTTCAATCTGCGTTTGGAAACTCTACCAAAGCGATATACGTTTGTGTCATCATAGTCGGTGAGGCATTAGCTGAAACCGATTTATAAAGAAGCGTGGAGAGCACAGGCTCATTGAAGCGCTAGCAACCGCCCCGGAAAGCCGGGAAAAAGGTGCTAAATCCTGCTCCCGGCAAGGTGCCGAGGAGAACTATAAACCGGTAAAGTAAAATGAAAACACAACTTTCCACCCGCCATGTGCGATCAGGTTTTTCAGACCTGAAGCAGTTCCTCAACCAACAGGTTAATCAACTTTCTTATTGCATTCAGCAAATGTGCAGCCCTGCCATGCAGTGTTGTATGTGTTGCTGTTAGGGGTTGTTGCCCTTGTAAGCGTAGCGCTCCGGCAACCCACTAACTTATGATTGTGCCAGGTGACAGGCACGGTTACGGTTATGTACCCTCACCTCCATTAAATTTTTCAATAAGAAATTCAAAAACATTTAGAGCATTAATCATATGTCAACCTTTCGTTTCGAAACCCTTCAATTACACGCAGGCCAGGAAGCTGATCCTACAACCGGGGCACGCGCTGTGCCGTTGTATCAAACCACTTCATACGTGTTCAAAAATTCAGAACATGGCGCCAACCTCTTTGCGCTAAAAGAGTTCGGCAATATTTATACCCGTATTATGAACCCCACTACTGATGTGTTTGAAAAACGCATTGCCGCATTGGAAGGCGGTGTAGCCGCATTAGCTGTTGGCTCCGGCCAGGCTGCGCAGTTTATCGCGCTCAATAACATTCTGCAGGCTGGCGACAATTTTGTGTCAACTTCATTTTTATATGGAGGCACGTACAATCAATTCAAAATTGCATTTAAGCGTTTAGGCATTGATGTGCGTTTTGCCGAAGGCGATACCGTTGAAGCCTTTGAAAAGCTGATCGATAAAAATACCAAAGCCCTTTATTTAGAAACCATCGGTAACCCGGGCTTTAACATTCCTGATTTTGAAGCCCTTGCTGCTTTAGCTAAAAAGCACGATCTGCCTTTAATTGTAGATAACACATTCGGTGCCGGTGGTTATTTGTTCCGTCCGCTGGAGCATGGCGCACACATAGTAGTGGCTTCTGCAACCAAGTGGATTGGCGGCCACGGAACCTCCATTGGCGGTGTAATTGTAGATGGCGGTAACTATAACTGGAACAACGGTAAGTACCCGCAGTTCAGCGAGCCATCTGAAGGCTACCACGGACTGAAGTTTGGCGAAGTGTTTGGCTATAACAATCCGCTTGGGCTACCCAACATTGCTTTTGCGATTCGTGCCCGCGTAGAAGGCTTGCGCGATTTCGGGCCGGCATTGAGTCCTTTCAATTCATTCCTGTTCCTGCAAGGACTTGAAACACTATCGCTGCGCGTACAGCGTTCGGTTGATAATGCCCTGGCGTTTGCAAAATGGCTGGAGCAGCATCCGCAGGTAGAAAGCGTAAACTACCCGGGCCTTGCTTCCAGCACCTATCATAAGCTGGCAAAAAAATACCTGCGCAATGGTTTCGGTTCAGTGCTTTCATTCACCTTAAAGGGAACAAAAGAAAACGCAACCCGGCTGGTAGACAGCCTGAAGCTGGTAAGCCACCTCGCAAATTTAGGCGATGCCAAAACGTTGATCATTCAGCCGGCAGCCACTACACATCAGCAGCTTTCCACCGAGGAGCAGATTACCGCGGGTGTGTTGCCAAATTTGTTGCGTGTGTCTGTGGGTATTGAACACATCGATGACATTAAAGCCGACTTTGAGCAAGCTTTTGAAAAAGTATTTAAACGGGAGTTGGTCGCTTAATAAAAATTTTCGTGCTGAAAACCGATCAGATATATCACTTTGCCAGTGAGTTCCAGTTGGAGACCGGGGGGATTCTCCCTGGTTTCCAGCTTAAGTACACTACGTTGGGGCATCTTAACAAAGATCGTAACAACGTGGTGTGGATTTGCCATGCGCTTACCGGCAGCGCTGATTTTACCGATTGGTGGAATGGATTCCTTTCTGAAGATACTCCCTTCGATCCGCGCGATTATTTTATTATCTGTGCCAACACGCTGGGCGGATGTTATGGTTCTACCGGGCCGTTATCGCTTAATCCCAAAACCGGCAAGCCATACTATCATACCTTCCCGGAAATTACCAATCGCGATGTGGTAAGAAGCTTTGACTTGCTGCGCCAGCATCTGGGTATTGATAAAATTCACACGTTGCTGGGCGGATCGTTAGGCGGCCAGCAGGTGTTGGAGTGGGCTATTCTGCAACCCAACGTGTTTGAACGGATTATTCCTATTGCCACCAATGCCCTGCACTCACCGTGGGGCATTGCGCTTAACGAAGCGCAACGCATGGCCATTGCTGCCGATGCTACATGGAAGCAAGATGATGCGCGGGCTGGTGCAGAAGGCATGAAAGCCGCACGCGCTATTGGTATGATTTCATTTCGTACATACGAAACGTTTCAGCAAACACAGGCCGAAAAAACAGCTAACAAAACAGACGATTACCGGGCGGCTTCCTATCAACGCTACCAGGGCCAGAAGCTGGCCAACCGGTTCAATGCGTTTTCGTATTGGGTACTTACCAAAGCAATGGATAGCCACCATGTGGGGCGTAATCGTTCCGGTGTGGAGGCTGCTTTAAAAGAAATCAAAGCAAAAACACTGGTAATCGGAATTGATACGGATTTGTTGTTCCCATTGCGCGAACAGGAGTTCCTGGCCGAACATATTCCTGGCGCCAGCCTGGCGGTGCTTACGTCATTGCACGGCCATGATGGTTTCCTGGTGGAGTTCGACCAGTTTAAAAAGAGTGTGCGGAATTTTTTAAAGGCAGAAGTAAGAAAAGAATCGCTGGTATAGTGGTTCGTAAAAATTACAGAAGACAAACATATAAGACAGATGAAGAAAAATTTGAAGTTGGGTGTATTCGGGTTTGGTTGTGTAGGACAGGGGCTTTACCACGTGCTGAACGAAACGCATGGCGTAAAAGCGGAAGTAAAAAAGTTTTGTGTAAAGAACAGGAGCAAGCCGCGCATCATTGATGCCGCTTACTTTACCTACGAAGCCGGTGATATTCTGAACGACCCGGAAATAGATGTGGTGGTGGAGCTGATTGACGATGCCGAAGCAGCATTTAAGATTGTTAAAAAAGCCATTGAAAATGGTAAGCACGTGGTTACGGCCAATAAAAAAATGTTAGCCGAACACCTCGAAGAGATTTACCAGCTCCAGCAAACCTACGATCGTTCTATTCTGTATGAAGGCGCGGTATGTGGTAGTATACCGATCTTACGCAACCTCGAAGAGTATTACGACAATGATTTGATCACCAGCATTGAAGGTATCTTCAACGGCTCTACCAATTACATCCTCACCAAAGTTTTTGATGAAAGGAAAAACTATGCAGAAGCGCTGAAGCAGGCACAGGAGCTTGGCTTTGCCGAAACCGATCCTTCATTAGATGTAAAAGGGTTTGATCCGAAATTCAAGCTGGCCATTGCTATTACCCATACGTTTGGTGTGTTTGTGCGACCCGAAAACATCATCAACATCGGTATTCATAAAATATCGGCTACCGATCTGAAATATGCACGCGAAAACAACCTTACCATTAAGCTGGTAGCGCGTGCCTATAAAATCAAGGACAACATTTTTGGATTTGTCGCTCCGCAATATGTTCCCACCGATCACATGCTGGCCTCGGTACGCAACGAATACAATGCCGTTTTGGTGGAAGGCGCTTTCGCGGAAAAGCAGGTATTTATTGGTAAAGGTGCCGGCAGCTACCCTACCGGTTCGGCAGTACTGTCAGACATCTCTGCTCTTACATTCGATTATCGTTACGAATACAAAAAGATAGCCCAGGGCGATGCCTTTCCCTTCTCGAACGAAATTCTGGTAGATGCTGTAGTCAGCTTCCCGGAAGGGTCGCACATTACTACCCGCGATTTTGAAACCTTCAAGGGTGGCTACCAGGGCAATGGCTTTCAAAATCTGCAAGGCAGCGTACACCTCGAAAAGCTGAAAGAATGGGCTGAGCAGGACGGGGTAAGTGTTATCCTGGCGCCTCAGCTTAACCTGGCGGCTGCTCCTCAAACCGCTGAGGTGGAGCGGCTCTCTGCATAATTTCATAACAACAAGAGGCTGTCTCAAAAGTGTATTCTACTGTCAGGTTGAGCTTGTCGAAACCGGTTTCTATGCTTAAAAAGCCTTGGACAAGCTCAGGCTGACAAATGAACTGACTTTTGAGGCAGCCTCGTTTGTATCCGCAAACGGTAATAATTCGATTGCCAAAGCATGGGCAATTTTCGCTTCCGTGCCTATATTTGTACCCCAAGGTAAATCGATCTGTTCCATGTTAATATTCACTTCTATTGTAGCCTTTACCGTAGTTATTCTGCTACTGGTGGGGCTGCTGATTTTCGCCCAGAAAAAGCTGGTTCAATCCGGGCCGGTAAAAATTGTTATCAATGGTGAAAAAACCATTACGGTTTCAGCCGGCAGCTCGTTGCTCAGCACGCTGGCCAACGAAAAAATATTCCTTCCTTCCGCCTGTGGTGGCGGTGGCACCTGTGCCATGTGCAAGTGCGTGGTAGAGTCGGGCGGTGGCGATGTGCTGCCTACCGAAGTAGGTCATCTTTCCCGCAAGGAGCAAAAAGAACATGTGCGCCTCGGTTGTCAGGTAAAGGTGAAGCAAGACCTGGACATCCGCATACCGGAAGAAATCTTCGGTATTAAAAAATGGGAATGCGAAGTAGTGAGCAACTACAACGTTTCTACTTTCATTAAAGAGTTTGTGGTAAAGCTGCCCCCGGGCGAAACCCTGAAGTTTGAGGCCGGTGGTTATATCCAGATCGATGTGCCTGTGCTTACGGTAGATTATAAAACAATTGATATAGCACCACATCCGGATTTAGGACATAAGCCCGATGTATTCCAGGGCGACTGGGATAAGTTCAAGCTGTGGGATCTGAAGATGAAAAATGATGAACCCATCTTCCGCGCTTACTCGATGGCCAACCATCCTGCTGAAGGTAACATTGTGATGCTGAACATCCGCGTGGCTACTCCACCGTGGGATCGCGCCAACAACAAGTGGATGGACGTAAACCCGGGTATTTGCTCTTCTTATGTATTCTCGCGCAAGCCGGGCGATAAAGTAACCATCTCCGGCCCTTACGGTGAATTCCACATCAACAAGACGCAACGCGAAATGATTTATATAGGTGGCGGTGCCGGTATGGCTCCGTTGCGTGCGCAGATTTTCCACCTGTTTCATACGGAAAGAACCAATCGTAAAGTTTCCTATTGGTATGGCGGCCGCTCCAAGAAAGAATTGTTTTATGTAGAGCACTTTCGAAAAATTGAGCAGGAGTTCCCGAACTTCCAGTTCAACATCGGGTTATCTGAACCGCTGCCGGAAGACAACTGGAAAGTGAAGAAAAACCTGGATGACAAAGATGCTGATGGTTATATCGGGTTCATTCACCAGTGCCTGTACGATAACTACCTGTCCAAGCACCAGGCCCCGGAAGATGTAGAGTTTTACCTGTGCGGCCCGCCCATGATGAACGCAGCCGTATTGAAAATGCTGGATAACATGGGTATTCCGAAAGAAAATATCCGCTTTGACGATTTTGGTGGTTAGATTCAGACAATCATAATATGAAAGGAGAGCATTGGCTCTCCTTTTTCTTTTTATAGGTGATATGTTTTTGATTGCTTAGTTTTGTTTAAAGTTCGTTTGCATGGATCTTACCATACTCTTCTCTCCGATTGACGAATCTATTTATCAAAAGAGCTACGCCCCCAATTCACTTTTTAAAAGCATCCGGGCGTTTGGCGATAAGATGCCCGACTACAAAGGTGCGAACATCGCTGTTTTCGGAGTGAAGGAAGAACGCGGAACCACTACCAACACGGGTTGCGCCAAAGGTCCCGATGAAATCCGCAAAAAGCTTTACAACCTTAAAAAAGGAACTGGCACCTATCGCATTGTTGATCTTGGTAACCTGAATGCCGGCATTGATCTGGATGAAACCTATGTACGCATCAGCGAAGTGTGTCGTATCCTGTTGGAGAATAATGTGTTGCCGCTGATCTTAGGCGGCACGCACGATCTGGACTATGGCCAGTATCGTGGTTATGAAGAGATGGAAAAGCTCATCAGTTTACTAAACATTGATGCCTTTCTTGACCTGGATGATAACCGCGAAGCAGACAAAGCCAGTCAGCACATTCATAAAATTTTATTGCATGAACCGAATTACCTGTTGAGCTATACGCACCTTGCTCACCAGCTTTATTTGATCGATCCTGCTTCTGCTGCCATCCTGGAGAAGCTGTATTTCGAAGCGTTCCGCATCGGGCAAATGCGCACCAACCTGGCCGAGATGGAACCTGCCATCCGCAATGCAGACTTAATGAGCTTTGACATAACCGCTATACGCTCTTCGGATGCGCCCGGCAATGCCAATGCCCAGCCTTTCGGGCTAACAGGTGAAGAAGCCTGCCAGCTTTGCTGGTATGCCGGCATGAACGAAAAGCTAAGCTCGGCCGGCTTTTATGAATACAACCCCGACTTTGACGATGCTACTAAAAAAACGGCATCGGTAATAGCTACCATGATCTGGTATTTTATTGAGGGATTTTATCATCGCAAGCACGATACCAATTTCAGGAGCAACGATTTTTTAAAGTACGTAGTGTCAATGGCTGCCGAGCCGGAAACCATCACGTTCTATAAAAGCAAGGTTACCGAAAAATGGTGGATGGAGGTTGCCTACCATCAACCCAGTGCACGTTACGCGCGTAACAGCATCATCCCATGCAGCTACAACGATTACCAGGCGGCCACCAAAGGCGAGGTGCCTGAACGCTACATCAGCACATTAGCCAGGCTGATCTGATTCCTGTTTTAACCCGGTCTTTTTTTTGATCGTACAAGCTGCACGGTAACCAGCGCCAGCAAAACGGCTGTGATGGTTACCACCACTTCAAAATGCGCAGTTAGCTTAAAGGCATCGCTCACAGCCTTATCCACATTGTTTATTCCGATCAAAGCAGTAATACCAAAAATCAGGAGTAATATGCTATTGTACCATGCCGCATGTTGGTGCTCTGCTTTTACCAGGCGATTATCATTCGCCATCCGGGTTAAAAAGTAAGCGAGCAACGGCAACACAAAGCCATTCAGCGCCTGCACGGCTAATATTACCGGTATGGGTTTTACACCACTTATGCCAAAGCCAAAACCGGTAAGCAGCACCACAGCCCAAACCAGTCGCACATGCTTTTTATTTTCCGAACCCAATACTGTAGAGGCAATTAACGAGGCTGCATAGGGCGATGTAATGGCAGAAGAAAAGCCTGCGGCAAATAATCCTACGCCCAATGCAAGGGCCGCCCACGAGCCGATATTATTTTCCAGTACTTCTGCAAGTGCCGGAAAGGAAGTGAAAGCCCCGGCCACGGTTCCGGCCAGTAAAATACAAGCTGTAATAATCCCACCGATCATAACGGATACCGTTAGCCCGATCCGCATAAGCGGGATGGTATTGCCTTTGCTGATGGCTGATCCTATAAAAATATTGTATGGAACAATGGTAGTGCCCACCAACGCTAAGGCGATCCACTCGCTTCCTGCCGGTAGTTGCGGTATTACCGATGCTTTCACTAATGCGATCAGTGTAAATTTTGCCTTGAATGCCAGCATGGCAAATGCGATGGCCATGATCACCACCAGGAACATCATGGTATTTGAAATGAGCTTATTACCGCCTCGCCACAAAATAACAGCAGCCGCAACAGTTACCATTGTGGTAAGCCATTTTGTATTACCGGATGTAAGCAAAGACAATCCTGAAGCAGCTCCCAGGATATTACCGGCTTCGTAAGCTGCACAACCCAATAACACCGGAACGGCTACCAGCCATTTCACCCAACCGGCACCAAAGTGATGCTGTATGCACTCGCCAAAGGTTAACCCGCTGCTGATAATTATACGGGCTGAAGCTTCCTGCAATACAATACACGCAAGCGTTGCAAATACAACCGCCCACAACAAACCCAGTTGGAAGGAAACCCCGGCCGAAACTGCGGTAGTAATGGTACCCGGCCCGATAAAGGCAGCGGAGATTACCGACCATAACACAACACTTCTTATCTTAGCGGGTGTGCTCATCTTGCTTAATTTTTAAAAATAGAAGTTTGCCTATTCAAATCCACACACCGTATGAATAAAGAAAAGATCGCGCTAACCATTATCCGGTTTGCCGCAGCCGGTAATATGCTCATTCACGGTATAGCACGAATTGTGAACGATGGCGTTACACCTTTTGACGGCTTCCTTTCCGGGTTAGGTTTCCCGCCTTACACGGCCTGGGTGATCACCGGCTTTGAAATTACAGCATCTGTTCTGCTGATAGCCGGCAAGTGGATCATACCAATTTGCTCTTTGTTTATCCTTCAGCTTATCATGGGTATTGTGCTGGTGCATGGCGCTGCCGGTTGGTTTGTGGTGGGTGCAGGCAGAAATGGTATGGAGTATAGTGTGCTCCTGATAGTTTGCTTTTTTGCGACTGCATGGCATGGAAAGAAAGCATGAAGCAATTATAAAAGAAAAAACTTAGTGTCCTCATGGCATTACATAAGCCCTAATTAATCTCCACCACTTTCTTCTTACTCAGCTTTTGCATTTGCTTTGGCACCAGCATCAGAATTTCTTCTTTCAATGTTTTGATCAGCTTTGTTTTCAGATGGTTACGATGGGTTACTAGGCTTACTTCCCGGGCGGGGCTGGGTTCTTTTAGCCGTTTAACTAATTTCATCTGGGCCGGGTTAAATTCCATAACCGCCAGTTCGGGTAAAATGGTAATCCCATCGCTCTTGTCAACCATGCGCTTCAGCGTTTCGATGCTGCCCGTTTCATACTTAAAATGAAGATCGGAATACTTGCGCAATTCACAGAGATTTAAGATTTGCGAACGAAAACAATGGCCTTCCTCCAGCAGCCATAGCTGGTTGGGATCGATCTCGGCTGGCAACACATATTTTTTATCTGCCAGTGCATTCTTTTTAGACACATACACAAACAGCTCTTCATAAAAGAGAACATCTTCATTTATGGAAGAATCTTTTAGCGGAGTTACCACAATACCACAATCCAACCGGTTGTTTTTCAATTCCTGCACCACTTCTTCTGTTATAATTTCCCGCACCACCAGGTTTACCTGTGGATATTTTTCGCGGATATTTTTAAACAACGAGGGCAGGAGATAAGGCGCAAGCGTGGGTATGATTCCAATGCGAATCTCGCCCGTCATGGTGTCTTTCTGCTCGGCAATTATTTGCGGAATCACCGCTGCTTCGCGCAGCACCACACGGGCCTGGGCAATAATCCGGGCGCCCATCTCGGTAGGAATAACCGGCTGCTTGGTGCGATCAAAAATTTTTACGCCCAGCTCATCCTCCAGCTTCTGAACCTGCATGCTAAGAGTGGGCTGCGTAACGAAACACTTTTCGGAAGCCAGCACAAAATGGCGGTAGGTATCCAGCGCCACAAGGTATTCCAATTGGATCAAAGTCATAGATAAAAACTATAAGATCATAAAAATAATCAATTTGATTTATGTGGCCTATCCTCGTAACCTTGCAAACTATCCGGGTTGCCAAAGAAACATGACAACCATCATTGTGGCTGCGGCAAACCGGTTTTAGTATTACTCAATCAATAAACCGGAAAATTTTAAACCTTTTATAAATCACAATCACATGGCACACAATTC
The DNA here is from genome assembly GCA_026129485.1 of Cyclobacteriaceae bacterium. Classification (GTDB taxonomy): domain Bacteria; phylum Bacteroidota; class Bacteroidia; order Cytophagales; family Cyclobacteriaceae; genus ELB16-189. Next base: position 338,488 of record JAHCHY010000001.1, on the reverse strand, counting down.
GACCAATGGTGAAGGTAAATGCCCTTTTACCGGAGCATCCAAACAAACTGCAGGCAGCGGCACCCGCAATCGCGACTGGTGGCCTAACCAGCTAAAGCTAAACGTACTGCGTCAGCATTCATCCCTTTCTAACCCGATGGGTGAAAAATTCAATTATACCCAAGAATTCAAGAAACTTGACCTGACCGCATTGAAAAAAGACCTCGCTGCATTAATGACGGATTCAAAGGACTGGTGGCCCGCTGACTTCGGACACTACGGCCCGTTGTTCATTCGCATGGCCTGGCACAGTGCCGGCACGTACCGAACCGGTGATGGCCGCGGAGGTGCCGGTGCCGGGCAACAACGTTTCGCACCGCTTAACAGCTGGCCCGATAACGTGAACCTCGACAAGGCACGCAGGTTACTGTGGCCGATCAAACAAAAGTACGGCAATAAAATTTCGTGGGCTGATTTAATGATTCTGACCGGTAACGTAGCGCTTGAAACGATGGGCTTCAAAACTTTCGGTTTTGCCGGTGGCCGCGAAGATGTGTGGGAACCGCAGGAGGATGTATACTGGGGATCGGAAACGGAGTGGCTCGCGTTAAGCAAAAATCCCAACAGCCGTTACTCGGGCGACCGTGATCTTGAAAACCCGCTTGCCGCTGTGCAGATGGGTTTGATCTACGTAAACCCGGAAGGTCCGGACGGAAATCCTGACCCGCTTGCAGCCGCGCACGACATCCGCGAAACGTTTAAGCGCATGGCTATGAATGATGAAGAAACGGTTGCGCTTATTGCCGGTGGCCACACGTTTGGTAAAACACACGGTGCCGCACCGGCTACACATGTAGGCGCTGATCCGGAAGCGGCTGCTATTGAAGAGCAGGGTTTGGGATGGAGAAGCAGCTATGGTTCGGGCAAAGGTGGCGATACCATTACCAGCGGACTGGAAGTTATCTGGACAAGCACACCCACCAAATGGAGCAACAACTTTTTCTGGAACCTGTTTGGTTACGATTGGGAATTAACCAAGAGCCCGGCCGGTGCGCATCAATGGCAACCGAAGAACGGTGCCGGTGCCAACTCCGTACCCGATGCGCACGATAAAACAAAACGCCATGCGCCTAAAATGCTAACTACCGACATCGCATTGCGTGTCGATCCGGAGTATGAAAAAATCTCAAGACGCTTTTATGAAGACCCGGATGCATTTGCAGATGCATTTGCGCGTGCGTGGTTTAAATTAACACACCGCGACATGGGGCCGGTTAGCCGTTACCTCGGCCCGGAAGTGCCGCAGGAAGAATTGATCTGGCAGGATCCTGTTCCGGCTGCTACGCATACGTTAACAGGCAAGGACATTGCTGCACTTAAGGAAAAAATTGCAGCATCCGGGTTAACCATTTCGCAGTTGGTATCTACCGCATGGGCTTCGGCTTCCACTTTCCGCGGATCGGATAAGCGCGGTGGCGCCAATGGTGCACGCATTCGCCTGGCTCCACAAAAAGATTGGGAAGTAAACAACCCGGCCCAATTGGCTGAAGTGTTGAAAACGCTGGAAGGTATTCAGAAAGAATTTAAAAATGTTTCGCTGGCCGACCTGATTATATTGGCCGGAAATGTGGGTATTGAAAAGGCCGCAAAAAATGCAGGACTTGATATAACCGTTCCGTTTGCGCCAGGTCGTGGCGATGCTACACAGGAACAAACCGATATTGAATCGTTTGCCGTGCTGGAGCCGGTTGCAGATGGCTTCCGCAATTACCAGAAGAAAAAATATTCCATTTCAGCAGAAGAATTGCTGGTGGACAAAGCCCAGTTGTTGACCCTTACAGCACCTGAATTAACCGTATTGGTTGGTGGTTTACGGGTGCTCAATACCAACTTTGATGGTTCGATGCATGGTGTGTTTACCGGGCGTGCAGAAGCCCTTACCAACGATTTCTTTGTAAACCTGCTGGACATGAACACGACCTGGAAGGCTACATCCGATGCACAGGATTTGTTTGAAGGCAGCGACCGCAAAACCGGGGAAGTAAAATGGACCGCAACCCGTGTGGATTTGGTGTTCGGATCGAACTCTGAATTGCGCGCATTGGCCGAAGTGTATGGCAGCGCAGATGCGCAGGAAAAATTTGTGAAGGATTTTGTGGCTGCATGGACGAAGGTGATGAACCTGGATCGTTTTGACCTGAAGTAATCGCAGTGTTAAAATCTGAAAAGAGAAGCGGGTTCAACCCGCTTCTCTTTTTTTAATGAATGATTTCTAAGCTTTTTTAAATTCAGGCAAAACATGCTAACCATGTTGAACAATCAGTCGCGGAGTCCGAAGCAAGATTCTGCTTGAAAGACGGTCGTTACTTTACCCTTTCAAATATCAATTCATCTGCCCAACAGTCGTAAAACTCCGAGGTGCATGTCAATTGAATTTTATCTTTGTTAATTTGTCCTTTGTACTTCAGGAGTCCACGTGAATGCCCGACAGGCTCGTCTCGTTGGCTTCTAATCTTTACAATTTTGAACTGAGTCGTTTCAAATAGTTCGCGATCACCAATTTCAAATTCAATCTTTCCCTCCGTGTCTATTGCCAGGTTGGTCATGTCGGTCGCATAAAAGAAAATCCCATGCCCTTTGCCATCCTCGGTTCCAAAGTAAACCCCTTTAAGCTGTCCGTCAATTATGTCGAAAACAATATAATGGTTTTCATCCTTCTCAGCGGATTTATATTCGTAAATCCCCACCAATTCCGGATTATCTGTCAACAGAGCTTTAACTAAAAGTATTGTCAGAATATATTTCATTGTCGTGCGAAGTAATGGCTGCCAACATTACACTTTAAGCCACCCAATATCTCCTCATCATACTATCACACGGCCACTTCAAAGCTTTCAGCGGAAGCGCGTTTCATGTAATCGTCATAATCAAACGGGATATCACCATCGTTCAGCAGGCAGCCATCGGGTATGGTGGGGTAAATTTCTTCGTAGGTTTTTACGAGATTCATAAACACGCGCCTGTACACGTGGGTGCGGTTAATCTGGTCGGGATGATCCAGCCCGGCTGCGCCCATCAGCTCTACAAAGCTTTCCACGGTATGCTTATGGTAGTTGGCTACCCGTGTGGTTTTATCTTCCACCACTAAGCCTTTCATATAGTAAGGATCTTGCGTGGCCACCCCCGTAGGGCAGGTGTTCTTGTGGCATTCCAGCGCCTGTATGCAACCTAAGGCCATCATCATGGCGCGTGCGCTGTTGCACGTATCGGCACCCAACGCTATTGCGCGCAGAATGTGAAAGCCGGTTAAAATCCGGCCCGAGGCAACCAGCTTCATTTCACTACGGATGCCAAATCCGCGCAAAGCGTTATCCGCGAAAGCGAGCGCATCTAACAGCGGCATACCTACCGAGTTGGAGAATTCGGGTGGCGCTGCACCGGTGCCGCCTTCGCCACCATCAATGGTAATAAAGTCGGGGTACGTATTGAGCTGAACCATGGCTTTGCAGATGGAAAGGAACTCGCCCTTGCGGCCAATGCAAAGCTTAAAGCCTACAGGCTTGCCGCCCGAGAGTGTGCGCAACCGTTTAACAAACCGGATCAGCTCCAGCGGTGTGCCGAATGCGCTGTGGTAAGGAGGAGAAAATACAGTAGTGCCGGCCTTTACGTGGCGGATGGCTGCAATCTCGGGTGTGTTTTTTTTACCCGGTAAAATACCCCCGTGGCCGGGCTTGGCGCCTTGCGATAATTTGATTTCGATCATCTTTACATTAGGCAGCGAGGCATTCTTTTTAAATGTGTCATCGTGGAAGTTGCCATCATCATCGCGTGCGCCAAAGTACCCGGTGCCAATCTGCCACACCAAGTCGCCCCCGGGTTGCAGGTGGTAAGGGCTTATGCCGCCTTCGCCTGTGTTGTGCGCAAAGCCGCCCGTTTTGGCCCCGCCATTCAGCGATAGCACGGCATTTTTGCTGAGCGAGCCAAAGCTCATGGCGCTTACATTCAGCACGCTCATATCGTAAGGTTGTGTGCATTCTTTTCCGCCAATGCGCACGCGCGGGTTGTGATCCAGCTTATGAAAATCTTTCGGCACGATAGAGTGTGTCATCCACTCGTAGCCTTCGGCATACACATTCAGTTGTGTACCGAATGGAATGGTATCGGTTTGTTTTTTGGCGCGCTGGTAAATAACGGAGCGCTCGTTGCGGTTAATGGGTGCGCCATCGGTGTCGCTTTCTACAAAGTATTGCTGAATCTTGGGCCGGAGGTCTTCAAACACATAACGCAGGCGGCCCAGCACCGGGAAGTTTATGCGGATGGATTGCCGGGGCTGAAGAATATCCTGTACGCCCAGCAGGATAACCGGGCCGATGAGGATAAACAGGTACAATGCATTGATCCAGAAATAACTTAATGCCAGCACAACGGCAACTGCAATGGCCGAGTACAGGTAAAATGCAGGTCGCTTCATAGGTTTGTTAGATTAAAGGCCGGATAAATTAGCGATTATCAAACAGGAATCAAACCTGTTTATCGTTTTGAATCCACAAAGTAACTTTGATGCGGGGAAAATCTCAGGCCGCCTTTATGGCAACAAGACCTTTGTTTTTGTGCAGGCGCATTTCAAAATGAGTGAGAATGAAATGGTTCATTTTGTTTTCGGCAAGGGCAGCGTGCCGGTTGTCGGGAAGAAATACCGTTAAATCCAGAACAGCCTGCAGAAATAATTCATGTTTGCAAAAGCAGCTTATCCATTCTTCGAAGGTAGCCTGCCATTCGGTTTGGTATTTTTCAATGTGTTCGCGGCCGTCCCATACAAACTCAAGCTGGTTTTCGCCATGCTTGTACCGGTATACTGCGGCCAGGTTCTGGTAAAAGCTTTCGAGCGGCTTCAGGCTTTTGGATTGAAAGTCTTTGATACGCAAAGTGAAATTATCATCCAATCCCAATGGATTATGCTTTTGCAGATAAGTGGTTTTTACTTTTTCGACAAGTTGCACAAGCAGGGGCTGCCGCGCGTGTACCTGGGCTTCTTCAAGCAGGTAGTTTTTGTCTAGCGGAAAAAATTTACGGATCACGCTGGGACAGAAGGTTTTGCAAAAATAAAAATAAAATGATGGCTGGCAAACGGGTGATGCAGTAAAGCAGGGTACCTGTAACAGGTAGGTTAACAGTAAAACAAACGGCACCGGGCAAAAGACCGGCAGCTTCTTTTTAAAATTATGACTTGAGCTATGTTTTATCTGGCAATTTAAAAATACATTGAGGTGGAATTTCCCCGCCATCTCATGTTTGGAAAGCGTTTCAGAAACCTGGTTATAGGAAGAGAGAACTACATCGAATCGTGGTATGATTATAAAAATGCAGTTCTGAGAGGTAACCTGGTTATAGTAGCCATTCTGGTAGGCCTGACCTACCTGGTTGTAGACTGGGTGAATGGTATAGACGGCAACCAGGCTTATTATATAGCGGCTATTCTTATCGGGCTGCTTTCGCTTTACCTCAACCGGTTGGGTAAGCACAAGCTTTCGGGCATTTTATTCGTCTTGCTGATTAACCTGCTGGTGTTTTTGTTTGCTTCCAACGATCAGTACCGCAGCGGAGTATACATCTATTTCGTGGTTACGGCCATATCGGCCATTACTATTTTCGGGCATCGGGATAAATACTGGGCGTTTGCTTTTGTGTGCTTATCGGTGGCGCTTTTTTTCGTTTCGTACTGGGGTGGCTTTTCGCTCAAGCCGGTGCATACGTATTCAGAGGCTTACATCAACCTGAATTTTGCCATCAACTTTATGATTGCCATGCTTTCGGCAATTGCCCAGTTGTATTTCATGATCACGATCAACGATAAAACAGAAAAGGAAATACTGGCTAAAAATGAGCTGCTGGCAAAAACGAATGCCGAATTAGACCGGTTTGTCTATAGCGCTTCGCACGATTTACGCGCCCCGTTGCGTTCGTTGCTGGGGCTGATAGAAGTAACCCGGCACACAACCAACCCGGAAGAGCTGGAGCAATGTTATTTGCTGATGAAAGATCGCGTTCATAACATGGATGCGTTTATCAAAGAGATCATCGATTTTTCGCGCAATGCCCGGCAAGCCATCAAAAAAGAACCGGTGGTTTTGCTGCGTGTTATCCAGGAAACGATCAACGACCTGAAGTTTGCCGAAGGCATGGAACAGATTTACGTGCGGTTGGATATTCCCCCCGGCCATCAGCTAATTACCGATAAATCGCGGCTGAGTGTTGTGCTGCATAACCTGATCGGCAATGCATTTAAGTACAGTGATCCTGAAAAGCAAAACCAGGAGGTAGCGGTGCGCGTGGTGGCCGAAGGCGATTTTACACGCATTGAAATTTCAGATAATGGCCTCGGGATTGCGGAAGAGCATCATCAGAAGATTTTTGAAATGTTTTACCGGGCTTCAGAACAATCCAGTGGCTCAGGTCTTGGTCTTTATATCGTGCGCGAAACCCTTGCTCGGTTAAACGGCACCATTAAGCTGGAGTCAACCCCCGGGGCAGGCTCAACCTTTACCCTGTGGTTGCCCACCGGATCCGACCAAAAATCTTTATAATCAACAGGCCCGCAGCGCCTTTCTATTTCTATCTTTGCGGCTTATGGCAAACACTGAAGACAATCTTTTTAAAAATGTGATCTCCCATGCCAAAGAGTATGGGTTTATTTTTCCCAGCAGTGAAATTTATGACGGCCTGAGCGCGGTTTACGATTATGGCCAGAACGGGGCCGAGCTAAAGAACAACATCAAGGAATACTGGTGGAAGTTTATGACCCTGCTGCACGATAACATTGTGGGTATAGATGCAGCCATTTTTATGCACCCCACCACGTGGAAAGCAAGCGGCCACGTGGATGCGTTTAACGATCCGATGATCGACAATAAAGATTCCAAAAAGCGCTACCGGGCCGACCAGCTTATTGAAGGCGTGATTGAAAAGCTGGAAGAAAAAATAGAGAAAGAAGTAGAGAAGGCTGCGAAGCGTTTCGAAAATTTCGACCGGGCCATGTTTGTGGGCACCAACGCGCGCGTGGCGGAGTATCAGAAAAAGATAGATGAGATCAACACCCGGTTAAAAGATGCGATGGCCAACAACGATATGGCGGCCATGAAGCAATTAGTGGATGACCTGGAAATAGCAGACCCGATTTCAGGTACCAAAAACTGGACTGATGTGCGCCAGTTCAACCTCATGTTCTCTACCGAAATGGGTTCGGTTGCCGATGATGCCAACAAAATTTACCTGCGCCCTGAAACTGCCCAGGGTATTTTTGTAAACTTTTTGAATGTGCAGAAAACCGGTCGCATGAAAATTCCTTTCGGGATTGCGCAGATCGGTAAAGCGTTCCGCAATGAAATTGTAGCGCGCCAGTTCATCTTCCGCATGCGCGAGTTTGAACAGATGGAAATGCAGTTTTTTGTGAAGCCGGGCGAAGAAATGAAATGGTACGAGTTCTGGAAAGCGAAAAGATTGAAGTGGCACCAGGCGCTTGGATTAGGGAATGACAATTACCGCTATCACGATCACCTGAACCTGGCGCACTATGCCAATGCTGCGTGCGACATCCAGTTTAACTTCCCGATGGGCTTTCGCGAGCTGGAAGGCATTCACAGTCGCACGGATTTTGATTTGAAAAGCCACGAAAAGTATTCCGGCAAAAAGCTGCAATACTTCGATTCGGAAGATAACCAGAACTACATTCCGTATGTAGTAGAAACTTCCGTTGGGTTAGACCGTATGTTTTTATCCGTACTGGCTTCTTCTTACAAAGAAGAAAAATTAGAAGATGGCAGCGAGCGTGTGGTGTTAAAAATACCTGCTGCATTGGCGCCTAATAAGGTAGCCATACTTCCGTTAATGAAGAAAGATGGTTTGCCTGAAAAGGCGCATGAAATTATGAACGTGCTCAAATTCGATTTCCGTTGCTTTTACGAAGAAAAGGATGCCATTGGTAAACGTTACCGCAGGCAGGATGCCATCGGCACACCATATTGTATTACGGTTGACCATCAAACCTTACAGGACAACACGGTAACCATTCGCGACCGCGATACCATGAAGCAGGAGCGTGTGGCGATTGATGAAGTAAAAGCGATAATTTCTGAATCTGTTTCCATGGCCGCACTGCTAAAGAAAGTATGACATGAAGGCTGCCTTGTTTGCAGCGCTGGCGCGACTGGTGTACCTGGCCTACCAGGAGCTGCGCTTTCGTTTTTATCACGGGCCTATCTTTCATCGCTTTCTCAATCATAAATACGCCTATTATACTTCGTTGCCGTGGTCGCTTAAAATTAAATTTCTGAAACTGGCCCGCGATCATTACGAATACTTTGAGTTTATACCGCGCGACCGGTTAAAATTAACCCGTGCCATGAAAGCCATTATTTCATGTGCGGCTGCGCAGTTGCTTTTGTTTTTACCCACCAAAGCAAAAGGGCTGTCTTATTTCAAGCGTATTATTGTATATCCTGATTATTACAACTCGCGCATTACCAGCCGCAGGCACAAGGGCGAAGTAAATCCCGCGCTTAAAACCATTGTGTTTAGCTGGCGCGGCATTGCCGAAGGATTACAGCATCCTGACGATGGTATCAACCTGCTGCTGCATGAGTTTGCCCATGCGCTGTGGTTAGAACACAAAGCCATGAGCTACGATGTGCTGGATAACGGGCAGGTGAAAGCCTTTGAACGGTATGCCGGGCGTGAAATGACTAACCTGCGGGCAGACGAGAACCATTTTTTCAGGAGGTACGCCTTTGATAACATGGAAGAGTTTTTTGCCGTGGCGGTGGAAAATTTTTTTGAGCGTCCCAAACCCTTCTTGGAAGCACAGCCGCAGCTTTATGCTATTTTAGTGAAACTTTTTATGCAAAACCCCATAACATTTTATGCACCCGGCACTAAACAAAAACCTCTATTTCGTTAAGGAGCACGTTAAGGTATTTAAGGCTGCCAACAGCTTTGATATTTTCGACCCGGATACCAAACAAATAATATTGCAGGCGCGGGAAGAGCGGCTCGGCTTCTTCACCAAGATGTTCCGGTTTACCGATTACAAGAGAACAACGCCTTTTGAGATCGATATAAAAACACCGGAGGGTAAAACGGTATTGGTTGTAAAGCGCGGAGTGTCGTTCTTTTTGTCAACGGTGGAAGTGCTGGACGAGCGCGGAACGCTGATCGGAAAATTCAAGCAAAAGTTTTTCAGCATTGGCGGAAAGTTTGAAGTGCTGGATGCCAGCGAGCGTCCGTTGTGTATGTTGAAAGGCAAATGGACAAGCTGGGAGTTTAAATTTGTAGCGCCCGATGGAAAAGAATTTGCATTGGTAACCAAAAAATGGAGCGGGCTGGGCAAGGAGTTGTTTACATCAGCAGATAATTATATCCTCCAGATCAGCAACGATGTACCGGCTGATCATCCGTTGCGTATGCTGATTATGGCAGCCGTAATGTGTATTGACTTGGTGCTGAAGGAGTAACAAAAGTGAGTTGTAAACGATATTGTTTAGGGCCTAAAAAATGCCATATTCAAAATATGTGCGATATTGTGTACACAGATGTAGCCGGCCATTTTATGAAAAGACTGATTTTCACATACGGACTGACGCTCATAAGCATTCTTTGTATTGGGCAAGGTACATTTACAATCAAAGGACAATTAAAATATTGCTATGATAAACCCTGGTCCGACAACTTTAAAGATTTTCCTGTAGAAATTGATGATATTGAACCACACTATGGAGTAGGACACGAAGTAATTTATGCGAGCGAATCAGGCGAATTTATTTTCATCAACTTAAAAGCAAGTAATTATAAAATATCGGCTTCCTTGGTTAATAGAAGTGAGGTAGTTATAAAGGTTGATAGGAATGTGACCGATGTAATCCTATGCTTGGATGATGATTTTAGACCGGTGCCACAGGATACCCTTACGGCTTCTATTAACAAGGCCAAGCTGGACATTGACCATAATAATCTAAGAATTTATCATCTATTACCCTGGCTGGCGATTCATAAAAGAAGTTTTTATAGAAGAAATAAAAGACTAAAGAGAAAGTTCAATTTTGAAATTGAAACAGTAGGTTGTCTATTGATATCTGATCGAAAATCATTTATAGAACAGGAAAAGTATCTAACGTACAATAAAGTGGCGGAAGAGTATTTGGATAAAAAGTATGGAGCTTCCTGGAGAAGAGCGTTGAGATGAAGCGGCTCAGCTCCAGTACTCTCCCGTAGTCCACTTAATCCCAAAACTCTGTCCAGACCCCTGCTTAACGCAAAATAGTTTTCTATTTTTGCCACGCCATGAACTGGAAACACCTACTATCTGCGCAACGCAGCGGTCAAAAGCAACAAACCTCAACAGAGCCTTCGCGCAGCGTGTTTGAGCAGGATTACGATCGCATTATTTTTTCGCACCCGTTTCGCAAGCTGCAAGACAAAACACAGGTGCACCCGTTGCCCGAGCACGACTTTGTGCATACCCGCTTAACGCACAGCCTCGAAGTGAGCAGCGTAGGGCGTTCGCTGGGTAAACGTGTAGGTGAAATTATTCTGCAAAGACATCCGGGTTTGAGCAAAGAGTTTTCCCTGTTTGATTTCGGTGCGATTGTATCGGCAGCTTCATTGGCGCACGACCTGGGCAACCCGCCTTTCGGTCATGCCGGTGAAGATGCCATTTCCGATTTCTTTAAGCACCACCCGGTTGGCTTATCATTAAAAGAAAAAGTTAGCGAAGCAGCATGGGCCGACCTCACTACGTTTGAAGGCAACGCACAGGGCTTTCGCATACTTAATAAAAACCAATACGGCTTAAAGCTCACATTTGCCACGCTGGGTGCGTTTACCAAGTATCCCTGCCCCGCTTTTTTTCCGGAACGCGATAAGAAAAAACGCAGCCAGAAAAAGTTTGGATTTTTTCAGTCGGAGAAAGCGATCTTCAATGAAGTAGCCGCAGCGCTTGAGCTATCGAAAGTTACAACCCATGTTTACGAACGCCATCCGTTAACCTATCTTGTTGAAGCAGCCGATGATATATGTTACAGCATTATCGATTTGGAAGATGCGTGCAGCCTCGGGCTTGTTGGTTACGAAGAAGCCAAAACATTGTTTGAAAATATTATTACAAAAAATAAATCCAAGCTGGGCAAGCTCGATCAGCTATCCGGCAGGCAGGAGAAGATCGGGTTTCTGCGTGCGCTTGCCATTGGCGACCTGATGGATGAGTGCTCTACTTTATTTTTAGATAGCGAGCAGGAAATATTAGCCGGTAAGTTTAACCACGCCCTGGCCGATTTGTGTCCATCCCGGGATGCCCTCAAAGCGATTATCACGCTTTCGGTCGAAAACATTTACAGGGCGCGACAGGTGGTGGAAATTGAAGCAGCCGGCCACGAGGTGCTGCCAGGCTTGTTAGAAGAATTTTTAACCACGGGCATACATATTATTGAAAATAAAAAATCGCGTAAGCATAATAACCTTGCCCTGCTGTTGCCGGAGGACATTCGTTTAAACATCAGGCAAACGACAGATCATTATACAATGGCGCGGTATGTGGTAGATTTTGTGTCCGGGCTAACGGACAGGTATGCGATAAGCTTATACAAAAAGATCAAAGGCTTTGCTGTGTAATTTAAATCAAAAAATATGAACTGGCTTATTCTCATCATTGCAGGCTTGTTTGAAACAGGCTTTGCTTCCTGCCTCGGTAAGGCAAAAGAAACAACAGGTGCAGCCTCGCTGTACTGGCTCGGTGGCTTTTTGGTTTGTCTTACTATTAGCATGGTGTTGCTTTACAAAGCAGCACAAACGTTACCCATTGGTACCGCTTATGCAGTATGGACGGGCATTGGCGCTGTAGGCACCGTGCTGGTGGGTATTTTTATTTTCAGGGAGCCAGCCGATTTCTGGCGTATATTTTTTATCAGCACACTGGTTGTTTCCATAATCGGCTTAAAGGTGGTTTCACACTGATGATAAAACCGCTTCGATAAGTAACTGATGTTACGCAAAGCTAATAACAAGGTGTCAGGTGAGCCTGCCTGTCGGCAGACAGGCCTGTCGAAACCGATTTTCCATACAGAAATTGCCTTCGACAGGCTCAGGCTGACATTAGAAAGTTGTGTTTTGCGTAACATCAGTAAGTAAGAATGCAGCTATCAAAAAGGCAATTCTTAACCAAAATTCCTTAGTTTTGGCATCCTAAAACCAAGCTTTCAAAACAGTTCAGGTACTCGTCCATGTGGTCTAAGATAGCCCTGTTTATTATCCGGTATAGAATAGCATTGATTGCGCTGATTGGCGCAATTACATTGATAATGGGTTACTATGCTTCGCAGGTGCAAATGAGCTACGACTTTGCGCGTACCGTACCGTTGGAAGACCCTGACATGGTATTCTTCAATCGCTTCAAGCAGCAGTTTGGCGAAGATGGCAACATGATGGCGCTGGGCATTAAAGACAGCGCCATGTATAAGGTCGAGAACTTTCAGAAGCTGAAAGATTTAAGCAACAGCCTGCGTAGCATTGATGGTATAAACGAGGTGCTCTCTTTACCGCTGCTGCGGATCATTGAGAAAGATACGGTGGAGAAGAAGTTTAACCTCGTGCCGTTGTTCCCCGATACGCTTACATCGCAACGACAATTAGATAGCCTGCTGGCGATTGCCTTCGATCAGAAATTTTACATGGGCCAGTTGGTGAATACCGCCAACGGTGCCACTATGGTGCTGGCCCCGCTAAAGAAAGAGTATGCCAACTCCGCCAAACGCATAGATGTTACCAACAGCCTGATAAAGTTAGGCCAGGAGTTTAGTAAAGAAACCAATATAGATATTCATTATGCGGGCCTGCCCTTTGTGCGGTCGGTAATGGCTGAGCAGGTACGCAAAGAGCTTTCGTTCTTTTTGTATTTGTCGGCAATCGTAACAGGCGTAATCATGCTTTTATTCTTCCGCTCTATACGCGCAGTTATTTTCTCCATGATTATGATTGGCATTGTGGTAGTGTGGACTATCGGTACCATTGCCCTGTTCGGGTTTAAGATCAGCCTGCTTAGCGGGCTTATTCCGCCTGTTATTGTAACCATTGGTATAACCAATGCCATTTACCTGCTCAACAAGTATCATGTGGAGTATGTAAACCGCAAAAACAAAATGGAAGCCATACAGGCTGTGGTCATGAAGATGGGGCTGGCCACGTTTCTTACCAACCTTACGGTAGCTATCGGTTTTCTTACATTGCTTTCAACAGATATAATCATCCTGCGCGAGTTTGGTATTGTGGCCGGCATCAACATCATTGCCTTATTTGTTGTAAGCCTGATTATGATACCGGGCATACTTTCGTGGATGCCGGAGCCAACGCCCAAGCATCTCAGGCACCTTGATTTCAGAATATTGGGCGGTTTTGTCAGGCTCATTGATTTGATGGTGCACCGGCATCGTGTGATTATTTATACAGCTACTTTGATTATTACCGCTTTGGCTGTTTACGGGATGTCGCGGTTGTATTCCGTTTCGTATATGGTGGATGATATTCCGGAAGACAGCGACATTAAACGCGACCTGAAATTTGTGGAAGAAAATTTCAGTGGTATTATGCCCCTGGAAATTGAGGTTGACCTGCAAACCAAACGCAGGCGTCCGTTGCAAAACCTGCGCATTGCCAAAGAGATTGATAGGTTTGAAAGCTCGCTTGATTCCATCGATGTTACTTCCCGTCCGCTTTCGGTGCTTAGCCTGATTAAAGCATCGCGGCAAGCCTATTTTAATAATAACCCGGATAGGTACGGCTTACCGGCATCGGATATCGAAGCCAAGTTTGTGCTGGAATATTTAAAGGGTCAGAACGACAACAGCGGCTTGTTCAAATCGTTTGTGGATACCACCTATACCAAAATGCGCATCTCCATGCAGATGGCCGACATCGGTTCCGTTAAAATGGATTCGCTGGTGCATCAGGTCATTCAGCCCAAGGCCGATACGCTCGTGGCCGAGCTAAAGAAAATTTTAAGATCAGAAAGCGATACGGTAACGGTAACCGTTACGGGTTCGTCTAAAATATTTATTAAGGGAAATAAATTCCTGATTGAAAACCTGACCGAGAGCCTGATCCTGGCAGGTATTCTCATTACGTTGTCTATGGCCATCCTGTTTGCCAACGCCCGCATGATTATTATTTCGCTTATCCCCAACCTGATTGCGTTAATGATTACGGCCGGGCTGATGGGTTATTTTCATATTCCGCTTAAAGCGAGCACTGCGTTAATCTTCAGCATCACGTTTGGTATTTCGGTAGATAACTCTATTCGCTTCCTGGCCAAATACAGGCAGGAGCTTTTATCGAGCGGATTTTTTGTGCCGCGTTCCGTAAGCGAGAGTATCCTCGAAACGGGCAAGAGTATTATTTATACTTCGATAGTATTGTTTGCCGGGTTTATCATTTTCGCGTTTAGCGATTTCGGGGGTACTGTGGCATTGGGGTTGCTTACTTCCACCACGCTTATCATTTCCATGTTCACCAACCTGATTTTGCTTCCGGCTTTGATTATGACTTTTGATAAGCCGAAGAAGAGCAAGGAGCGTTTACCGATTGATGGTTTTGACAGTTCTTTCTATGGTGAACAGGACGATGAAGCCATTGACCTGAGCAGGATTAAAATTCACGACCGCCACGGCTCGGCTGAGTGAAACGGACAACCCTCTCCAGTTTACCCTCAACTCTTACTCTTAATTAAAGATCGTAACCCCCCGTGCACGACAGGCATTGATTCGCATAAGCATCATACTCATCATAAGCAGCCCCTGGTTTTCCGAACAATGTAATAATGCGATCAATCCCTGATCAGGCTTCCGGATCGCAGAAAAATAAAAACCCCCTGCTGTGGTATTTCCTCCATTTTTACAATACTACCTTCAAGCGAATCCACCTGATCCATGTCATTAAAGAAGAAAATTTTCCCTTCGCTTGCTTTTGCGATCTGCTCCTCAATAATTTCTTTATAAACATATTGCACCGGGGTGAATGAAGTCGGCATACTAATTATTTTTTAGTTGAACATTTTTGTGAACAGGGCTAAGATCAACGAAAGCTTTGCCTTTAATCAACAGACTTTGCATCATCAGGTTTAATACTCCGGCTGCTCAAACACCTCGGTCAGGTCAATCGTTAATTGAGGCAATGTTTTAGACCTGATCTTATCGGTACGCACATAAGGTTTCAAAATTCCTTCATATTTTCCCTTATCGTTCAACGTGTAAGCCAGAACAGTTTGCTCGGTAGGATGCACTACCCAATACTCTTTTACACCGGCTTCTTCGTACACGTCAAATTTTTCGTTCAGATCTTTGGCTGATGTATGCTTGGATAATATTTCTATTACCCAATCGGGCGCACCCAAACAGCCGCGTTCGTCTATTTTAGCCGGGTCGCAGATCACACAAATATCAGGTTGAACAACTGTTACAATTTCCTTGTCTGCTTTTCCCTTGCGGGGAAGGCGTACATCGAAAGGAGCAGCAAACACTTTGCATTTCTTACCTTTTAGGAAACTTCCGATGGATATAACCAGCATGGATGAAATTTGCTGATGCCTTGATGAAGGTGCTGGCGACATTTTAAACACCTTGCCACGGATCAGCTCCACCATTTCGGGGAAGTCCCATTTCAGGTAATCCGCGTAGGTATAAGTCAGGCTCAAATCCGGCTCCTCTACTTTCATACCTTAAAATTAATACACCTGAATCCCAATGCCTAATGCCCGATTCCCGATAGTTTTCCCTGATGCCCAATGCCTAAAATGTCCTAAATTGCGGCCTTATTTTGGGTAACCGTGAGTAAATACAGAGAAACAAAAGACCTGAACCTGGCCCGGGTGGCCACCGAAATACTCGAATTCTGGAAAAAAGAGAAAATTTTTGAGAAGTCGGTAAGTGTACGCGAAGGCGCTGACACATTTACATTCTATGAAGGCCCTCCATCGGCCAACGGAACACCGGGTATCCACCACGTAATGGCACGCACCGTAAAGGATATTTTTTGCCGGTTCAAAACGCTGCAGGGCTACCAGGTAAAACGCAAGGGCGGGTGGGATACCCACGGCCTTCCGGTTGAATTGCAGGTGGAGAAAGAGCTGGGCATCACCAAGGATGATATTGGAAAAAAAATCTCGATTGCAGAATACAATCAGAAATGCCGCGAAACGGTGATGAAGTACAAAGATCAGTGGGATGACCTTACCATGAAGATGGGCTATTGGGTTGACCTCGAGAAACCGTACATCACCTACGAAAAAGAATATATCGAATCGCTGTGGTGGATATTAAAGCAACTATACGATAAGCAATTGTTGTATAAAGGTTATACTATTCAGCCGTACTCACCGGCAGCGGGCACGGGTTTAAGCTCGCACGAGTTGAACCTGCCCGGGACCTACAAGGACGTGAAAGACACGTCTGTTGTGGCGCAATTTAAAGTGAAGCGCAATGCGAAGTCGGAGTTTCTTTTTAAAGAAACAGATCGTGAGGTTTTTATTCTGGCATGGACAACCACACCGTGGACACTTCCATCCAACACTGCGCTGGCGGTAGGCGAGAAGATCACGTATGTGCAGGTTAATACATTTAACTCATACACGTACAAACCTGTAAGTGTAGTGTTGGCCAAAGATCTTGTCGGAAAATATTTCTCCGAAAAAAACAAAGACCTGAAGCTGGAAGGTTATAAGCCCGGAGATAAAAATATTCCGTATCAAATCGTACAGGAGTTTGCCGGTGCCAGATTATTAGGTGTTCGCTACGAGCAACTCATGCCTTACCTGCAACCCTTTTACGATGCCGACAAAGCCTTCCAGGTAATAGCCGGAGATTTTGTAACCACCGAAGATGGCACCGGTGTGGTGCACACTTCGCCTACGTTTGGTGCCGATGACTTTCGCGTAGCCAAACAAAACGGTGTGCCGGCACTTACCGTGAAAGATGAAACCGGCAGTGAAGTACCTACGGTGGACCGTAAAGGGAAATTCATTACGCCTATTGGCGAAAAGTTGAAAGAAGGTATTGCCAAGTATAACATCAAAACGCACAAACCGCTCGGTGCCGATGATTTCTATGTAAAGAATTATACCAACGAAGATGAGGGCAACCCGGATTATAAAAGTACGGACGTTGTTATCTCCATTATATTAAAGGAAGAGAACAAGGCTTTTAAAGTAGAGAAGTACGAGCACACTTACCCCCACTGCTGGCGCACCGATAAGCCCGTATTGTATTACCCGCTCGATAGCTGGTTTATCCGTACCACGGCATTGAAAGATAAAATGGTGGAGCTGAACAAAACCATCAACTGGAAGCCCGAAAGCACCGGCACCGGCCGTTTCGGTAACTGGCTCGAAAATCTCGTGGACTGGAACTTATCACGCTCGCGTTATTGGGGAACACCGCTTCCTATCTGGAGAACGAAAGACGGCAGAGAAGAAATTTGTATTGGTTCGATTGAGCAGTTGACCGGAGAAGTTGAGAAAGCTAAGAGGGCAGGTATTCAAAATTCGAAATTTGAAATTTTGAATTCTGAATTCGATTTGCACCGTCCGTATGTAGATGAAATTACACTGGCCAGCAGCACAGGCGAACCCATGTATCGCGAGCCCGACCTGATTGACGTGTGGTTTGATAGCGGAGCCATGCCGTATGCCCAGTGGCATTTCCCGTTTGAGAACAAAGACATTTTTGAGAAAAGCTACCCGGCCGATTTTATTGCCGAAGGCGTTGACCAAACGCGGGGCTGGTTTTTTACGCTTCACGCGATTGCCACAATGCTGAGCGAAAGCAGCGAGGAAATCAAAACCGTAAACAAAAAAGTGAACAATGGTGGTGTAGCGTTTAAAAACGTTATCTCCAACGGGCTTGTGCTTGATAAGAACGGCAACAAGATGAGCAAGAGCAAAGGCAACGTGGTAAATCCGTTCGAGAGCCTTTCCAAATACGGTGCCGATGTGCTGCGCTGGTACATGATGGAGAACGCACCACCCTGGGATAACCTCAAGTTCGACTTTGCCGGTGTAGAGGAAACCCAGCGCAGGTTCTTTGGTACGCTCATCAATACCTATTCGTTCTTTGTATTGTATGCCAACATTGATGGCTTTGTAAAAGACGAAATGGATAATGTGCCGTTTGACCAGTTGGCTCCGTTAGATAAATGGATCATCACCAAAGAGCAATCGCTGATAGAAGAAGTAACGGCTGCTTATAATGATTACGAACCTACTAAAGCGGCACGTGGCATCCAGGAGTTTGTAAACGATCATTTGTCGAACTGGTATGTACGCCTTAACCGCAAACGCTTCTGGCAACCATCCTCCGCAAACGCTTCGGATGGCAGGCCCGTTGAGCTTTCTCAGGATAAACGAGCCGCTTACGAAACATTGTATGAATGCTTAATGGTAACGGCACAATTGATGGCGCCCATTGCACCGTTCTTCAGCGAGTGGCTGTATAAAAACCTGACGGACAATATCCGTCAGAAAGCAAAACAGTTCAATACGCCCCTGCAATACGAATCGATCCATCATACGTTACTGGTTAAGGCAGAGCCCGGCCGCAAAGACGAAGAGTTGGAAAAGTCGATGGACTATGCGCAGCGCATTTGTTCGCTCGTGCACTCGCTGCGTAAAAACAGCAAAGTGAAAGTGCGTACACCACTACAGAAAGTATTGTTGCCGGTACTGGATGAAAAGTTTGCGCAGCGTGTGAAGAGCGTGGAGGCTATTATCAAGGCTGAAGTTAACGTGAAGGAAATTCAGTACATAGACGATGCTTCCGGTTTGCTGGTGAAAAAAGTAAAACCGAATTTCGCCAGGCTGGGTAAACAGTATGGCCCGAAAATGAAAGAAGTATCGGCTGTGATCAATACATTTAAGCAGGCCGATATTCAGGCTATTGAAAAGCAGGGTAAGCTGAGCAAAGACGGGTTCGACCTGGTGCTGGAAGATGTGCTGATTACTTCCGAAGATATTCCCGGCTGGTCGGTGGCATCGGAAAACGGGTTAACCGTGGCACTGGATATTACGTTAACTGATGAATTGAAGCGCGAAGGTATTGCCCGTGATTTTGTAAACCGGGTGCAGAACCTGCGCAAGGATATGGGCCTTGAAGTGCTGGATAAAATTTCGATTGAAGTTGAGAAGAACGGAGAATTGGTTACATCGGCTTTAGCTGAGCACAAAGCATACATCCAGACTGAAACGCAGGCGCTTTCGATGGAATTAAAAGAAACGCTTTCCGGGTCCACGGAAGTAGAAATGGACGAGTACACGATTAAATTGAAAATTACGGTAAACTGACGATATACATCCGAAATGAAGTACGCAAAGTATTTTTTAATTGCACTGGTGGTAATAGCCATCGATCAAACCAGTAAGTTGTTGGTGTACCACAATATGTATATCCACCAGGAAATAAATGTGCTGGGCACGTGGTTTCGTTTACATTACCTGCTCAACCCGGGCATGGCGTTTGGCATCCGGTGGGAGAGCGAGTTTGGAAAGCTGGCGCTGACCATTTTCAGAATCTGCGCCATGTTTGGGATCAGCTACTACATGATCAGGATGGTGCAGAAAAGTGCACACAGAGGTTTCTTAGTTTGCCTCGCACTTATCCTGGGCGGGGCTATCGGAAATGTGATTGACAGCACTTTTTATGGCGTGTTCCTGAACAATGCGCCACTCGGTGTGCCCACTCCGTGGTTTCACGGCCAGGTTATTGATATGCTTTACTTTCCGCTGTTCCATTTTCAATGGCCGGAATGGATACCGTTTGCAGGGGGTGATTACTTCGAGTTCTTTAGCCCGGTGTTCAACATTGCAGACTCCTCCATATTTATAGGTGTGGTGATCATTCTTTTTTCGCAGAAGCGATTCTTTAAAGAGGAGTTGAATTCTGCTGAAATAACTTCGGGGCCTGAGCAGGTTTTGACCCCGGATGCTACGGGAAGTGTAAACGAAAACCCATCTACACCGGTTGAATAAATTTTATACTAATGGCAAATGGTAATTATGCCAATGGGTTGTTATTGTGCGCAGATACTGCGACCTTTTCTCTCGTATGAAGAAAGCATCGGCCAAGCGTATTCCAAAAGAAATTCTCGATCTGATCCGCGAGCAGCTTGCACGTACGGGTTTTCATGAATCGGTAGGTACCGGGCGCTGGAGTTTTATTCACGGGTTACAAAAAGCGGTTAAGGATTTTGTAAAGAATACATCTTCGCTTGATCCGCAGTTATCGCTGGCCTATCCGCAGGGGCCATCGGAAGATTTGTTGCGCAGGGCTTTTAACTTAAAGAGCCCGCCCGGGGCCACACAATCGTTACGCAATTTGCTGGCCTTGTTTGCTACTCAGAATCAGCAAGACTGGGATACGCTTATCAACGATCGCTTTGCTGATAAATTCAAACCCCTTTTGGATGGTGCAGATGATGATGCGCCAGGACAAGAGCCAGCCAAAACGATTGATCCCGATAATGTAGATTCATTTGCAGCCAAGATCGCTAATGTGCTTTTTGAAAAGCTTTCCAAGAAAGAGCTCGATCTGATCAAAGAGCAGATTGACGATGAACAGGCGCGTACCAGCGATGACATGATTGATGGCTTGTATGTGCCTTCGCTCAACGATCCGTCCAAACCTGAATTTCCGCCACGTCCGTTTTACGAGCCGCGCTTCCCGGCATCCAATACATTCAGGATTGATGTGCCCGGTTTTACCAATGTGTGGCTGAAAGATGAAAGCACCAATCCGACCGGCACGCATAAAGCGCGTATGGCGTGGGAGGTGCTGATCAAATCCAAACGGTATAATATTAAAGAAGTATCCATTATTTCCTCGGGCAGCGCGGCTGCTGCGATTCAGCACTTCTTTAATTTGTATAAAGTAAGCACCAGGCTGAAGGTATTAATGGATAGCCGGATCAGCGCGGATATTAAAGAATCGTTGCGCCAGATGGGCTGCGAGGTGTACGAAACCGATTTAAGCGCTCGCTCCCTTACCGGAAAGGAGATAAAAGAGCTCACACACAATAAAGAAGGTATTGATATTACCTATCGCGAGATCCTGGATCGGTTTAACGATAATTATTACGACTGGCTTTCGTACGAAGTGCTGAATGAAAACCCATCGTATTGCTTTGTGCCATTTGGCACAGGCGATTTGTTTGTGAACATTTTAATTATTGCCGAGCGCGAATTCAACAACAGCATTTACAAGCACGACCCGCGCTTTTTGGGGGATATAAAAAAGATAACCGAATGCAATTTTATGGGAGCCACCACGCGCGATGCCAACTCGCGTTTAGATAAATTGTTTTCGTATTACCTGCCTTCCTTAGACGATTATCAGTTTTACATCAACTCCCTGATTCAGAATGAGCGTATCGGCAATCTTTCCGGTATTCTGGATGTGGACGAGAATTTTGTAGAGGAAGCGTTGGAGATTGCCAGAAAACACTCCATCCGTTGCGAGCCATCAGGTATAGCCGGTCTTGCGTTGTTGCTGCAAATGCGCGATGAAATGCCGAAGGATGAGAAGATATTGATCATCAATACAGGCTCAACCATTTATCCCGGACGGCTGTAGCTTGTAGAAAGAGAAAGTGTAACAAAGACAGTAAATCAACGTTCTTAGTCTAAAGAAACACACATCGAAGTAAAATTACTTTTCGCCTGTTGTTTATGAATCGAACAGACCGATGCTTCGGAACACCGTTGAAAAGAGTTTCTCATAATTGTTTTGAATTATCATTGACAAAATATGAGCCCCACCAGGTAATTGATTTTCATTATCACACTTCTCCTTATTATTCTATGGTGCTTGCCGGAGGATATTATGAGAGAAATGAGTTCGAATCAACTCCGGTGAGCGATGGCGTTCTTGTCAGCCGGCCATCCGATTATCTTCATCACAATGTTTTTGGGAAGAATCTGACATACTGTTTCAATATAGAATTTCCGGAATACAATACCTTCAATTTTCACAATGAACTAAAAAAGACCCGGTATAGCCTAAACAATTCCGGGCCTCCGAAAATACATTTATGGAAATTATACCAGGGATTTTTAGACGACAGCACGCCACTTGAAATGGAATCGGTTTTGATGGAAATGATTGCAGAGGAGCATCGGCTAAATCACCAACCGAAAAAAAGTGCGCATGTAACCGGGTGGCTCACCAAACTCGAAGAGTATCTGAATTCACATTGGGATGACAAAACTTCTCTTAAAGAATTATCGGAGTTGGTCAATGTCAGCCCGATTTATATGATACGTGCTTTTAAAAACAAATATGGTATGACTATCGGAGAGTATCATGTAAGGGTGCGGCTGAATCATGCAGTCCGTTGCTTAATGAACAGCCATCAGTCTGTTTCCGAAACTGCGTTTCAATGCGGGTTTTACGACCAAAGTCATTTTACCAAAAACTTTAAGCGCGTGTTTGGACGCCCTCCATCCGATTTTCAAAAGACAGTAAAGAAGTTTATTTAGTACAAGCACCTGGTTATTGACGGCCATAGTTTTGTTAAAAAGATTATGGTGAGGTTGGTAATTGTTGCACTTCTGGGCTTGCCTTTTTTTACGGATGCCCAATCCCTGTCGCGGGCGGAAGAATTATACTACCAGCTTAAAGCTACCGAGGCTTATGCTGCTTTTGAAAAAGTGGCAGCATCCCAAAATGAGCAGGATGCAATTGATGCTCACCTGCGGTTGTCGCGGATGGATTGGCTCTTGTATATGAACGACCAGAAAGCAACAAGCCGGTTAACTTCCCTTATTCAAGAATATCCGGCCTCATCAGACAGGGTGTACGCGGTTTGGGCAAGAATGCTGACCGACCAGAAGAAATACGATGAAAGCATTGAAAAAGCCAGGCAGTCAATGGCTAACCCTTCTTCCGCAAGTGCCGCCTACCATTCCCAGGTGGTCTATCTCAAATCCGTATTGAGAAAATATCTTGACAAGTCGGGAGAGCTTACTGAAAGCTCAAAAGATTTTTCCGAGGCATATACCATGATCGATACGTTAATCGACAGATCACCCGGTGATATCGGGCTATCGGGAATAGCACTGGGTTATTATTTGCTGAATGGCAACGGGCCGAAAGCGCTGAGTGCGTGGCGCTCCTATTACAGAATAAGTGATACGACTGCTTATACGATGCTCAGAGAATCTGGGCAATTATTGCTTGAGGGATTGCAAAGCTGGAATTCGGGTAAGCCTGATGAAAACAAGCCGCTCTCCGTCATCAAAGGATTGGCAGGGTCTGGTTTTTTTGAATACGCAAACAAGGTAGCACAATCAGCTCATCCAGCTCTTATAGTTGATTCGTACATCAAAGACCTGCGTGCCTATCTTGATTTTCTTGATGCGGTAAATAAGCTGACAACTGATTTTTACAGGTTAACTGTTGTTAAAAAACAAAAAGAAAAGAAGTACAAATCTGCATTAATAAAGGAAGCTGAAACTTTATTAAATAATCTGACCTGGGAAAAATCACCACCGGCATTTTCACTATCGGTCTTTGAACAGGAAATTTCAAAACGGTTTCGTGCGCAATACAGATTAAGCGAGGCTAACGGATATTTCGGATTAAGTTACGGACACCTGGTTATTGATGAAGCCCGGTCAATCCATCAGTATGGAAAATCAGGAGAACTCAGGTTTCTTGTTTTAGACCACATGCTTTCGAACGGGTATTCCTCCTGGTTTTGGGACGGGCGGGCAGAAATCGGGGGATGGGCCGCTGGCCCAAACGCGATCTTACAAATCAGGAGCGCGTATAGTAACGGCCCGGTTCGGGCGTGGATTGATGCAACAGATGAAGCAGAAATTTTCCGAAAGGCAGAGAAACAAAAAGAATTGAATCGGCTTGACGATTCACTCGCGCACATTAATTCATTATCATACCTGCCGGGGCTTGCCAACCGGATTGTTGCAAAAGCACGAAACAAAATACTCGATTCATTAAAGTTAAAAAAATCAGGTGTACATGATCTCCGACTCGCCTTTATTCAGGCTTATGAATCACAACTCATTGAATCAAGCATTTTCGCTCATGAGGGAAGACACACCATCGACTTAAAAGATAACCCTAAGATGAAAGCCGAAGAACTGGAGTACCGGGCCAAGCTTTCCGAGATTTATTTTGCGCCCAATCCCTTTCTTGCGCTGAACGCTGTTTACTCCCGCAACATGAATGACGGTACCCCGCACGGTCAGGCGAATTACAGAATCATGCGTGATATTTTAAAATGGATGGAAGCCAACAAAAATAAGATACAATCTTACGATGAAACAAAACCCCTGTTACCTCAGCTTGATAAATTGACGGAGCAACAATTGAAACAGGCCGTGAATGCCGTAGACCCGCTTGCCGTCAGTAGTGAGCATTAAGAAAAATTATTTTCGACTTTTAGTAACTTCAAAACAAGCATATCTATGACAAGGAACATTTTAATTATAGCGGTAGCATTCAGTTTGACACTTTTTGCTTGTAATAGTAAAGGTTCAAAAGCGGACAACGATTTTGATGTGTCGGTAGCAAGCCCGGAATTGAAAGAACAGAAACCAAAAGTTTTGTTTGATAAAGCCCACAAAAATCACCATAAAATTGAAACTACTTATAAGCCATTTGCAACTCTAATCAGCAACGATGGCTGTATTGTAAATTCAACAGGTAAGCCTATTGACCAAGCTCTTTTATCCGGTACTGACATTTTTATTATAGCAACAGCTATGGGTAAGAAAGACCCTGGCGACAAACCGCCTTTTTCACAAAGTGAAATTGAACAATTAGAGCAATGGGTAACAAATGGCGGTTCTTTATTACTGGTAACCGAGCATTTCCCTTTCGGACTTGCAATGAAGCCTGTTTTTGACAGGATTGGTGTGCAGGTGCATAATGGTTATACTGAAGATACATTATTAACCAATAAAGAGGGAGTTGCGGATGCCCTGCTTTTTACAAAAGCAAATGGTAGCTTGAACGCAACACACCCGATTTTAGACAACGTTGAACGTCTCAATACATTTACGGGAAGTTCTGTAAAAGGAGATTCTACATGGACACCACTCTTAATTTTTACACCAGATGCTCAAAATTATAACGTAAAAGTTGAGGTTACAGAGAAAGGCGGAGATATTATAACAAATGTGTCTTATGCCGATTTCTATTCTGCAAATGGCTATGCACAGGGAATTTGCAAACAATACGGCAAGGGCAAGATTGTTGTATTGGCAGAATCAGCGTTTTTAACTGCACAGTTTGACAGAAATGGAAATAAATTTGGAATGAATCTTCCCAATCAAGACAATAAGCAATTTGTATTGAACCTTATCAGGTGGTTAGCGAAGAAATGAAACTGCATAAAACATAGTACTGACATTCCACTTAAAGCGTGGAGCAGAATACAACAAGCAACATTTTTAAAACAATGAAAAAGTTACTTCTTTTACTTATTATGTTTCCTGCATTTGCTCATGCGCAGGCAATCCAACAAGACACCGTTTGGAATCCTATTAAATTCTTTGTGGGTGAATGGACTGGTAAAGGAGAAGGCGCACCGGGCAAAGGTGAATATGAGAGAACCTATCAATTTATATTGGGAAACAAGTTTATCGAAATAAAGAATAAAACAACCTATCCACCGACAGACAAAAAGCCGAAAGGTGAAATTCACGAAGACATAGGTTACATAAGCTATGACCGAAATAAAAAGCGATTTGTTTTGCGACAATTTCATGTAGAAGGCTTTGTGAACACGTATGTGTCGGACAGTATTTCGCCAGATAACAAGATAATCGTGTTTATCACCGAGCAGATTGAAAATATTCCGGCAGGCTGGAAGGCACGGGAAACTTACAGAATAATTAACAACAATGAATTCGTTGAAACCTTTGAGCTGGCTGAACCGGGCAAAGATTTTTTCATTTACACACAGGCGACATTTAAAAGGAAGTAAAGTTGGCCTATGTCCGAAAAAAATTAATTCACCCGGACGCCTGTAGTTTAATTTTTAGCAGTTTGGATTGCCGGGTTTGCTGTTAGTGCTGCCTTTCAAGATACTCCTTCAGGTTTTTTACAACAGCAGGCCAGGCTTGCTTAACCGCTTCGTAATACCAGTCCCAATCCGTTCCGTTCTGATAACCGCTTTGACAAAGGTATAATGCCGATCCCCCGTCTTTCTCAGTAGCGGTTACGGTTAATTTCATACCGCCCAGCATAGACCGTTCCGGGTTGAGGTAAACGAAATGGTCTATTTCAAGCATACTGCCCGGCTCATACCTGCTTATTACCCCCGATGAAACATAACCGAATCCCTTATCGGTAATATTCCAGGCGAGAACATACAGCCCGCCCGTTCGTTTTTCAATCAAGGTACGTTCAACACTCCACCAGCCCCGAAGCATATCGCTGTCGGTAAAAGCCTGAATAATTTTTTCGGGACTGGTATTTATGTCAATGCTTGCTTCTACTTTTTTCATAAACTGAAAATTATTGAAGCTTTGGAATAACAACCCGGTACTCAAACACCACTTCATCCGCATGCGGGGCCAGCGCTTTCCTGATCTGCTCTTCTGCCCTGACTCTTGAATCTTTGATGAAGTCAGCCTGTTGTGCATAAGCTTTGGCATCGGCAATAAAAGCATTGGTGGCTGCGGTGCGGTCTTCCATGCTTACCCAATTCCATAAGCCGTTTTCATCGCGGTAAGCAATATCGCCTTGCGATTCGATGGAGAGTAATTGAGGTTCAGGCAAAGAAACAACAGCGGTTTTATCCTGAAGGGTAATCGAAAACTTTTCGTTCAGATCGAACCCCACCTTGGCAATAAAGCTTCCGCTGATGTTGATCTTTTTGGTGCTGCCTATCCAGGTGTTGGTGTAGCCATAGTTATGCTGAAAGTTTTGCGAAAGCACGGCCAGCTCCAGCACACCGGTTTGCTGGTTGAGCACTACCGTATTTTCAACGCGCACTTCGGGCGTAAACTGAAAAGCCTTGCGAAAATCTTCACCCAGCGTTTTGGCTGCCTCATAACTGTTTTTAGCTAATCGCTCAGGAATAACCACCAGCAATACAAAAGCGGCTATAGTGCCGGTAATAATCAGGGCTATAATAAGCTTGAGATGCCGTGTCATATTTGCCGTAAAGTTAAGGTAATTAAGCCAGCTTTTGGTTTGGCAAAAATTCCGCACGTGCTTCCCTGCCGATATGCGCAAGGGGCTTATACAAATAATCGGAGTGGTAATAGCCATCATTATTATTCTGCTTTTTTACCAGGGCTGAGTAGTTTACTTTTGGAGCCATATAAAATGTTTATGGCCGAAAACCTGGTTATTTCTTCCGCAACCGATAAAGCTTCCCGCTATCAAACGCTTGTTCCGCAATTGGAATCGCTTACATCAGGCGAACCTGACCTAATGGCTAACCTCGCCAACATCGCGGCAGCGCTCAAGGAAACACTCAGCTTTTTTTGGATAGGATTTTACATCGTTAAAAATAACGCTGCCGGCAGGCAGGAATTGGTGCTTGGCCCGTTTCAGGGGCCGATAGCCTGCACACGCATTGGCTTTGGAAAAGGAGTTTGCGGTACAAGTTGGAAGGAGAAGCGGGTTATTATCGTGCCGGATGTGGATGCCTTTCCGGGGCATATTGCCTGCAGCTCGGCTTCAAAATCTGAAATTGTGCTGCCTGCATTTAAAAATAATGAAGTAGCATTGGTGCTGGATGCAGACAGCGACAAGCTGAATGATTTTGATGCAACAGACGAGGAATACCTTTCGCAGGTAATGCGACTGATCGAAAAAATGCTCTGATATTTTAGACACGCTCCATCCCGGTGTGGCGCAAAAAGCAAACACTGCTTTTTTAATGTGCAAGATGGATATTATCTGGGCCTTTGCAGACGGAAAATCTCCCGAACGAGCACCTCCATAATCATGTAGGAACCGGGTAAACAGACCAGCCTGAAAATAGTTTTTGTTAGCTTTTGCTTAAATTGGTTAACTATTTATCACACCCCATGAAAACTATCGTTTTTGTCCTTTTCCTCGTCCCTTCTCTTGCGTATGCACAGATCGGGGCCAAAGTGCAGCAAGGCAATCAGCTTACCGGCACCTGGCAAAACAGCCAGTTTGGTTACCAGATGACGCTCGCGCTCCATGCCGATGGCAGCGGAGAGGTTGATGGCGAGATGATCAAATACACCAGCCAGGCCAATAAGCTTTCCATTATTACACAAAGCGGCCAGACTACCGTGTACACGTATGCGCTGCAAGGCAACAGCCTTACGCTTTCCGGTGGCGACCTGGACGGCAGCATTGCCTTTACGCGAAGCGGAACACCAAACACCCAACAGGCAGCTCAGACTACACCACAACCTCAAACCAGTGGCGGAGCGCAAAACGGAGCGGATGTAATAGGGGTGTGGAGCGGTAATGGTGAATCAGTTGAATTTAAAAGCAACGGCCAGTGTATTTATCTCGGCAACACATTGCAGTACCAGGTATCGCAGGGGCATATTATTCTGTCAACACCGCAGGGCAGTGCTATGCTGGCGTACAGCATTAAAGGCGACCAACTTACCTTAAGTGCCAACGGACAGCAGTTTACATATACGAAAGGAGGAGGGAATACCGCAAATCAAACCCAAAGCCAGTCGCAGCCCGGTGGCGGACGTGTGGCACCGGAACTGGTGGGCAAATGGTGCTGGATAAAAGTAACATCTACCAACAGTGGCGGCTCAAGCTCCAGCGAGTGCTTTGTATTAAATGCAAACGGAACGTATCAATATACATCTGAGCGTTCGATGGATACCAACACCAACTCGTTTTATGCAGGCACATCATCGCAGGGCAGCGATCAGGGGACATGGTGGGTGGAGGGCGATCGTATTTATTACAATTCACAAACACGCGGGCAGGGTTCATATCAACTGCAGAAAGTTAATCATCCCAAAACACGTGATCCCATGATCGTATTGGATGGCGAATCTTATGTAACGTTTTATCAAAAACCGAAGTGGTAATATGAGCAACAGAACAGAACGAAAAATAAATGGCGGCTTTGCGATTTACTACGGCATGGGCGCTGCAATGGGTGCCGTAGCTTCTTTTATTGCGCTTATTGT
Source organism: Cyclobacteriaceae bacterium (assembly GCA_026129485.1). Taxonomy (GTDB): domain Bacteria; phylum Bacteroidota; class Bacteroidia; order Cytophagales; family Cyclobacteriaceae; genus ELB16-189. The sequence continues at coordinate 309,315 of JAHCHY010000001.1, read as the reverse complement.
GTGGATCGTAAAAGTAGCGATGGGCAAGACCGGGTTTGACTGGGGAGTGCCGGTTGCAATGCTGCTCTTTACTTTAGTTTCGGGTTTTGTTGCTTACCTGCTGCTGAAAACCGGCTACGAAGAAATTGAAGACTAAATTTTTTACTTATGAGCAAAAACATTAATCGCAGAGATTGGTTTAAGTCCACGCTGGCGCTTACAGGCGGGCTTACGGTTTCTTCCTCGCTGGTAAGCCAGTTGCTGGCGGCACCGGTAAGCGTTGCAGAAGAAAGTTTTACACCATTGTTAAATGGAAAGACAGTTCGCCTCGGTTCAAATGAAAACCCGTATGGGCCGTCTGCATTGGCACGCAAAGCTATTGCGGATGCCATGAACGAGTTTAACCGCTATGCTTTTGAGCCCGTGCAGGAGTTTAAGAAAGTATTAGCCGAGAAGGAGGGTGTTTCTCCCGATCATATCCTGGTGGTAAACGGTTCGAGCGAAACGTTATGCCTTACCGGGATGGCGCTTGCGCTGGAAGGTGGCGCGGTGCTTTCTGCATTCCCTACGTTTCGGTCGCTGATGGACTATGCCGAGAAGTTACATGCAAGGTGGGATCGTGTGGATGTGGATGATTATCACAAACATGACCTCGATGCTTTGGCCACAGCCGTAAAGCCCGATACGCGACTGATGTTCCTGTGTAATCCCAACAATCCAACCGGTACTATCATAGAAGGCCAAAAGTACCTCGACTTCTGTGCAGAGATGAGCAAGAAAACCCTGGTGTTTTCCGATGAAGCTTACCTCGAGTTCCTGGAACCGGACGAGCAACGTTCGGCCATTGAGCTGGTGCGCAAAGGGCAGAATGTAATGGTGTCGCGCACGTTTTCGAAAGTATATGGCCTGGCGGGTTTGCGATTGGGTTATGCCATCGGGCAGCCGGAGCTGATCAGGAAAATCTCGCAATACCAGATGGGCCCTGCAATTAACCAGGCGGGACTGGCTGCAGCCAAAGCTTCGCTTAACGATAAAGCGTTTGCCACGCTTACCCGCACTAAAAACAACGAGGCGTTGAATTTCTTCCAGCAATATTTGGATAAGAAGGGGTGGTTCCACGGCAAGTCGCGCACGAATTGTGTATTGTTTCCCGCACCAAAAGACGGCAGAACCATTTTAGCCGAAACAATGAAACGCGGTTTTCAAATCCGCGTGTGGGATTACCAGGGAAAAGAATGGTGCCGCGTTAGCATTGGTACATTAGATGAGATGAAAGCTTTTGTGAAGGCGTTTGACGAGGTGGTGGGGTAGCGGGAAATGAGTTTCGGATGTTGATATAGAATATGAGTGGGTTAGATAAACGGGCAACCAATTATTCATACAAATGAGACGACTATTTACAATAACGCTATTAACGCTATCAGTACAATCTTACGGGCAAGAAAAGGAAGTAAGAGTAAAACTGGCAGACGATGTAATTTTGACTTTTGTAAAAGACGTTTTTGACCCGAAAGGAAAAAAGATTGAAAGATCTGACAAACTCGTTATATCAATTGACAATAAACTTGTCTTTGGAACGGATGGAGAAATGCCAAGGACGTATTTAAAAAAGGGAACTTTAACGATCGGAACACAAATCTACGATTTACAGGTAGATGGCATGTATAATCCCTGGCATCAAGATTACTTTAACGACAGAGTATTCAAACTTAAGATCGAAGGACACAAATATAAAATAATAGGAGGGTTCTCAGACGGGGCAGGTTATTATGGAGTTGAGTGGATTGCTTTTGGACAAGGTTGTACGCGAACAATCTTGACGGATGACGAAAAGATTATGTTTGAATATATGGAGGATAAATAAGCAATTGACGCTGTGGTGGAAAAAACCAATTCTGCACACTGCATCAATAACACAATCAGAATGACAAAACTTCGTTGAACAATACAGACTCACCGACAATCCTGCGCTTATGATCACTAATGATATTAAGATTATTCTGCGTCAACTGGCTCGGAATAAATCATTCTCATTCATAAACTTCATTGGCTTAATAACCAGCCTTACAGTTTGTTTGTTCATCGTTCAATTTGCCTGGTTCGAATATAGCTTTGAGCGATTCAATAAAAATGCAGACCGAACGTATCGGCTGAACCTGTATAATACCAGCAATGGCATTTTCGAGGGAATCTCAAAAGGAACAGTTTCAGGATTGGCTTATGCCATGAAACAATCACTTCCCGGTATCGAGGCAATTGGTCGGCTCAGCTCTAAAGAAAGCGCGGTGGTGTATAATCCGGATGCAGAAATCAGAAACCTTGAAGGTCGTATTGTATTTGCAGACCCCCCTGTTATTGATATTCTCGCAGTCAATCTTCGGAGTGGCGATGTCAGTAAAATTCTCAGGACTGCTCAATCCATCGGTATATCCGAATCAATTGCTACTAAATATTTTGGAAATACGGATGCGGTCGGTAAGTTACTTGAGATAGGCTTCCCGGGCGCTGATATTGAAATGGTGCGGTTCATGGTTGAAGGCGTTTTTGAAGATATCCCTGCAAACACGAATGAACATTTTGATATCATTTTACCACCGCGAAATGAACAGGCGTGGAATGAGAACTGGGCGTGGAGCAACGTTACTACGTACATCCGGTTAGATAATCATGCTACACCTGAAAATCTCAAAGAAGGACTTGCCGCGATAGTTAAACAACATCACCGGGACAACACAGGCGATAAATACCTGTTGGAGCCGATACGCGACATTCGTTTACACGCACTCGATGGAAGTGGCCGGGCAACTATGGTAAATTTCTTTATCGGGCTAGGCCTGATTGTGCTGCTGCTTGCATGGTTTAACTACATAAGCCTTTCGACTGCAAAATTTTTGGAAAGCATGAAAGAGGTGGGCGTTCGCAAACTAATCGGGGCCAGCAGGAGGCAATTAATTGTACGCTTCCTTACCGAATCATTTGTCTTTAACGTAATTTCACTTTTGTGCGCCATCCTGCTCTTTGCCATTATCTGGCCACTGGCGGCATCCTATTTCCAACTCGAATCGTCTATATCGATTCTGCAAATACCCGCAGCTTACCTGTTTTTGCTGGCCGTGCTCCTGGCCGGAGTACTGATTTCAGGACTATACCCGTCCTTATTTCTTTCTTCATTCAAGCCCCTTCAATCCATAAAAGGAAAAGTGAATGAGTTTACAGATCGCTCTACACTGAGAAAAGTGTTAGTGGTTACTCAACTCACTATTTCATTGGTATTGATCACCGCCATTTTTGCAATTGAAAAGCAAATCAACTTCATCCGGAATCAAAATCTTGGAATTTCATTGGAACAAACCCTGGTAATCGATTCGCCTGTATTGACTGACGCGACAACGGTTAACAAGTTTGAGCTATTCAGGAATGAAATCCTTCGCATGTCTTCCGTGAACGGGGTTACGCACGCATCAAGCTTTCCCGGGTCTGAAATTGACTGGCACCGGGCCGATATTACGTTGAATGAAGAAAACGCGCCTTACCGTTACAGCAGCCGCATTATAAGCATCGGTAATGAATTTTTGGATGTCTTTAATCTTACCGTGCTGACAGGACGAGGTTTTAATTATGAGCTTGAAAGCGACAGGAGCACACTATTGATTAATGAAGAGGCTTCCAAAATGTTCGGGTTTGCCAATATCAATGATGCACTGGGGAAAGTCATTTTCATCGGTAGCAGGCGATTTGAAATCATCGGAGTGATCAGGAACTATCACTTCAGATCACTTCAACACCGGCTTCAGCCAATTTTATACAGGCAGGACTACGCTCCCCGGGGCCCGTCCTATGCCATTAAAATTGCCAGCCAGGATATTCCAACAACAATCTCCGGCATTGAAAAAAGATGGAAAGAGGCTTACCCCGGCAATGTGTTCAGCTATTATTTTTTAGACGAGAGATTTGATCAGCAATACTCCTCCGATAAGCAGGTCGGGATGATTGTAGGCATACTGACCTTCCTGGCCGTTATCGTTTCATTTTTGGGATTGTTCGGATTATCGCTATACACCGTTAACCGGAGAATCAGGGAAATCGGAATAAGGAAAGTATTTGGAGCCTCAGCATTTAGCATAGTATCCCTTCTGTCAAAAGACTATGCGCGGTTAGTTATCGTTGGGTGTATAATCGGAGTCCCGGTGGTTTACCTGTTGATTAAAGAATGGCTCCACGTATATGCTTATCAAATGCCACTCGACATTTCACTATTTTTATTTCCGGTTCTGATCCTTGTGGTGCTTACAGCTTTAACTGTGGGCATAAAGACTTTACAATCTGCCAATCTAAATCCGGTTAAGAGCTTGCGAAATGAATAATAACCGAACCCGGATAAATTCATAATACAGGCGCAAGCGTTACGCCATAGCCACCAAACCCACTCGATATCAAAGCTATGGCAAGAGCTAAATCCCCAGACGCCACATGAATAAATGGTATAACATCAACACTTATATTTGTAAATGCTCCTGAAGCTACCCGGCATAAAAATGTTTAGGGATTCGCTACCAAAAAACTGGTGGTTGTACGTTACCTTATTCTGGTTTTGTATTGCACTGATCAATACAACATTCCTGCGAATTGTAGCACCTTATGAAGTAGGGCCAATTCAACACTTCAATTGGTTTTCCTTTTTTCTTTTGGTATTACCAAGGTGGTTGCTCTGGATAATAATTTCATTGACTTTACCTTTTTTGTATGGACGTGTAATAAATACTTATTTCAACTTTATACTGTTTAGTCTGTCCGTTGTCATTTTAGCTTCTGCATGGGATGGCCTTTACAGGATAGTATATCTAAATGCTGAGCTGGACTTTATCACGTTTTGGAGACAATTCACCCATAATCTTGGTAAAAATATCATTCAGGATTTTTGCATGTTTCTTATGACATACATAGGTTTTTTAGTCTGGTCATCAATGTCAAGAATCCATTTGCTTAACGACACAATTGATAGATTGGAGAAAATTAACGCTGAACTTGTTGACAATGCCTCATCAAAGGGCCAGCAGCCATCTGACCATACTCATATTGGCCTAAGGATTAACGGAAAAACACAATTTATTGAGTTCTCGACAATCGACCATCTTAGAGCTTCAGGCGCTTATGTAGAAATTTGTACCCAGAAAGGAAGATTTGTGGTTGTGGGGAATTTAAAAGGGTTTGAAGAAAAACTGAACCCACAGGAATTTTATAGAATCCATCGCTCAGCAATCATTAGAAAAGGAGCTCTTGAAAGTATGCAGTCCCTGCCAAATGGTGAATATAAGCTCATTACTAAAATGGGTGCCGAACTCCGGTTAAGCAGAACCTTCAAGGACAAAGTAGTAAGCTTAAAACCGGATTGAAAAACGCTTTACAAAAAAACCTGCACGGACTACAAAGAATATAAATCTATTGTCCGTAAAGCCGGCTATTCTTGCAAAGGACTAAAACCAAAATGCAATGAATAGCAAAGTAAAAAGAATCGCAATCTGGATTTGTGCATCCTTACTTGCACTCCAGTTCCTGGGAGCTGGAATAGGAAAACTTAAAGTGTCTTCTCTCGAAAGATGGCATTACTGGGGCTACTCAGATGGATTTATGCATCTGATTGGAGTATTGGAAATGCTGGGCGCAATCGGCATTCTTATTCCTAAATTAAGAAAATGGGCAGCAATAGGTTTGATTGGCATTATGTTAGGGGCAGCCTACACACATCTGGCACACGATGAAATTAGTCGTTTACTCCATGTAGCCATCGTAACTTTGGTAGCGTGTTTAGTCATATGGATAGATATTAAAAAAATAAAACTCTCATGAAACAGAAAACATTTTATAAGGTAACTCCTTTTATTCCAGTGGAAAGCCTTCAGCAGACGTTGAACTACTACAAAGACAAGCTCGGTTTCGACAAGGAGTGGGTAATGGGCAAAGATGGCGGGATCCAAAGAGATGAAATGAGACTTCTGTTCGGAGAAAACCCTGACCATCTACTTTTGATTAATAATGACAAATACAGATTGGAATTAGTTTGGTTCGTAGATTGTGTGGATGAAATTTACAATGAATACAAAGAAAAGGAAATTGATGTGCTTACTGAATCAACTGATGAACCATGGGGTATAAGGGAATTTACCATCAAAGACATTAATGGATACCTGATTAGGATTTCAGAAACAATACAGGCCAAGACATAGTAAAAGGACACAATTCGAATAAATCCGGATTTTAAACCCCGATTTTCGAAATCGAAGTAAACCACTCATATTTGGATGATAGTCCATTAATCCAAACCCGGTATGGGGATTGAACACCTCAACATAAGAATCACCGGAAAAGTACAAGGGGTGTATTACCGTGCATCTGCCCGGCAAAAAGCCGAAGCGTTGGGTGTAAAAGGTTTTGTGCGCAATCAACCGGATGGCTCGGTCTATATTGAAGCAGAAGCTGAGCCGGAAGCATTAGCACAGTTTGTGGCGTGGTGTCATGCAGGGCCGGATCGCGCACAGGTGCTGAAAGTAGAAGCTACACCGGCCCCTTTGCAGAACTTTGTTGGATTTGAAGTAAGAAGATGAGTTCTACCTCACCTGGTTTTAAGAACTAAAAATTTTTATAAGTGAGGTGTTCTACTTCCTTGCCTCTATTCCCTGGTTCCAGTCGTATACGCGTTCGCTTATCTCGGTAAGCAGGTTGGGGTCTTTTTCAAGCGCATTGCCAATCACAATCAGGTCGGCCCCGGCCTCTAATGCATTAAATGCTTTCTGGCTGGTGTTAATGCCACCGCCCACAATTAAAGGTACACCCACTGACTTTCGTACAGTGCTGATCATCTTGGCGTTTATCTCGCGCTCGGCACCGCTGCCCGCATCCAGGTAAATGAGTCTGAGGCCCAGCATTTCGCCAGCCATAGCGGTGCAGGCGGCAAGCGAATATTTGTCTTCGGGTATGGGAGTGGTGTTGCTGATGTAGGCCACCGAAGTTGTTTTACCCGAATTGATGAGTATATAACCTGTAGGCATGATCTCCAACCGGTTGTTTTTCAGGATAGGCGCTGCCACTACATGCTGGCCGATGAGTAAATCCGGGTTGCGACCGGATATCAATGACAAAAACAAAATCGCATCGGCAGAAGGGTCTACCTGTAACGAGCTTCCCGGGAACAACACAACCGGGATGGACACATTGTCTTTAATCTGCTTGATAACTTCAGCCAGGTTGGTGGTGGTTACTAAGCTGCCGCCTACAAAGAAAAAGTCAATACAGTTTTCAGTAGCTAACCGGATCAGGGTGTTTAAGCGGGTGGCATCATCAATCTTATCCGGATCGACCAGTACCGCTATTGATTTTTTACCAACCCGGTGGCGTTCCTGTAATGTTTCAAGAATCTTCATGCTTTTGATTGCGGTTACTCAGGTATTCGGATAGCTTGTCTTTGGCGATGTCTAAGAGGATCAGCGTGGCCTGGCTAACCAGGCGTTCGCCTACCTGCGAAATGAATGGGGGGGGGGAGTAAGCCGTAGCAGGTTCTGCATCAGTTTCAGCCTCCACGTGCGCGGCAACCCTGGCTTTCTTACTTTTTTTCTTTTTGGAAGAACCAAGCTGCGAAACCAGTAAATACGTAACCGCCAATGCACCGCCAATGATCAGCGCATTTTTCATGGCCTTTTCAGTATTCTCCGATATGGACTTCACTTCCCGCTGAAGCTCCTGCTTATGCCGTTGTGATGCTTCAATCAGCTTTTTCTTTTCCGGATCCTGTGTTTCGAGCAGCTCCATACTTATTTTTCTTTACGTTTCATCAGGCGGGTCATGTACCGCTCAAATTTCTCACTTACTTCCTTCCGGAAGATAATAAAAATCACACAGGGCAATCCGTAAATACCGGCTACTATCCAATACCCGGCATAAGGTTTATTCAAAAATTCGTTTAAGAAATGCGCCAGGCCAACACTGAAAAACAGCAGGAACAAAACGGAGAGCAGCACAATAGCCGTTACGGTAAGCCCCTGGGCCAGCACGCGCGCAACATCTTCCCGCACTTCAATCTTAAAAAGCTCGAGGCGGGTTTCTAAGTAACCCGAAAGATTGTCCACCAGGTTATCTAACCGCAGAAATTTGAATATTGCTTCTTTAATGCCTTCCATAATGGATGGCAATATACTGAATATGGTTATTATTTGGATTGCAGGCCGGTGAGTAATTCCTGCTCCAGTAAGCGGCCATCCGGTGCAAGCTTTTCTTTTTTAACCTGGAGATTCAGGTTAGCGCTTACGTAAAGCCGCACACGGGCAGAGTCTGCCCGTTCCGGTTGGTACCACTGCTTTTCAAACACAAATACAGAGTCGGCCTTCAGCTCAGCCGAAAGTGCCAGGGAGGGTAATACTTCCAGTATGCAGATCCTGTATTTGCCATGCTCATCTTCCGCATCGCGGCAGAAGCCAGCGCGGTTAAGCTCAAAAAGATCGTTGTTAATGATCAGGAGATTATTCCTTCTGTAAACCGTAAGAATTTTGCTGGGTTGCTGATTGCGCTGTGGTGTGCGGTCGTACACCAGCAAATTACTGAGCGCGTGGTGTGGATAGGTTTTGGAAATAATGTTGTAGCTGGTGCTTTGACGGGTAACAAAATTCTCATGCCTGTAAGTAAGCTCATTTACGCGCACGGCATCCTTATTAAAATAGATCAGCGAGAACGGAACCACAAAGAAGGTGAGCAGCAGGTATAAAAATCCGGCAAGCCGGTATTTTAGGGTTAACCGCCCAAGCCCATCGGCCAGCTTACCGGGCAGCTCATTTACGATCGGAACCAGGTAAAAAACAATTACGCCAATTGCATTAAAAAGAAAATGCGCAATAGCCAGACTGATGGCCGCATTGGAGTTGAACAATGCGGCAATAAAAGCGCTTATGGTTGTGCCGATATTAGCACCTAATATAAAAGGCTGTGCCGATTTTATCTTTACAACCTTTTTGGCAACCAACGGAACCACCAGCGAAGTGGTAATAGTGCTGGATCGGATAATGGCCGTAGTTAACAACCCCCAGCCAAATGACTTGAACGAATTCTTGAAAAAGAAATGTTGAAATTTTTCCTGTTGCCCGAATCCCAATGTTTTGGAAATTACTTTTCTGAAAAAAATAATGGATGAGAAAAGGAGTGCAACAGAAAGCACCACCAGTATAAAGCCATTGTTAATGGTGGTAATAATGAATTTTATAATGGAATCGCCACCCCAGCCCAGCAGCGAAAAGCTTTCCGATGAATGGCTGATGGGCTCGTGAAACAAGGTGGTGCCCACGTAACCGGCAATGGCGGATAGAAAACCAAAATAGTATTCTAATGGAAACAGCAGGATAACAGTTAAGATGTTGAAAAAGTCGTGGTAAGTGCCAATGGCAACGGCCCGCCTGAATTCTTTCTTCCGGGGGATAAACCCTAATGACACAATGGTGCTGGTGATGGTGGTGCCTATATTGGCTCCCATAATAAAAGGTATAGCGCTGTTTAACGGCATAGCGCCCGATGCCACCAGCGCTACGGCCATCGTGGTAGTAGCAGAGCTGCTTTGAATCAGCGCAGTAAGCAGCAACCCGATAAACAATGCTGTAAAAGGATTGGATGTAGTTTGTAAAATCAGGTTTTCAGCATCTTTACCGAGGTGCTGAAGAGAAGAAATCATCAGGTTAAGCGCGAACAGGAAAATAAGCAGCGCACCCAAAATGTAAGCTGTGTTCCGGATAACCGGCCGCCACCGGTTTGGCGTTGGCACAACGGGCGCTTGCTCACTCATAGCCTGTAAATATACTTACGGGTGCGAACAAGTAAGACACTTAACAATTACTTAATTCAGCCAGTTCGGTAATGGCCATCCACGCCATCAGGCCGGGGCCGATCTTCAGGGCATCTTCATCAATATCGAAAGTGGGAGTATGCACATAGGATGTTAGCCCTCTTGCTTCGTTACGTGTGCCCAGGCGATAGAATGATGCCGGTACTACGTGCGAATAGTAGGAGAAATCTTCCGAGCCAAGTGTAAGGTCAATGTCTACTACATTTTCTTTTCCCACATAATCTTCGGCAGCTTTCCTGATTCTCCGCGTAAGCGCAGGGTTGTTCTCAAGATAAGGATAGCCATGCGAAATGGTTACTTCGCATTTGCCCCCCATGCTGGTTGCAATGCCTTTGGCCATCTGCTCTATTTTTTCAAGCCCCTCCTTGCGCCATGGTTCGTTTAGCGCACGAAACGTGCCGGCTATGTTCACTTCGTTGGGAATAATATTGGTAGCGCCTTCGCCCATAATGCGGCCGAACGTTAAAACCGTAGGCTGCTTCGGGCTGGCATTGCGGCTGATTACCTGCTGCAATGCAATAATAATGTGCGAAGCAATCAACACCGGGTCGATGGTCAGCTCGGGTGCAGCGCCATGGCCGCCCTTGCCAATTACTTTCAGGTAGATTTCATCGCTGCTGGCCATATACATGCCTTCGCGAAAGCCTACTTTACCAACCGGGACCAACGGCATAACGTGTTGCCCGATAATAGATGCCGGTGCGGGATTTTCCAGTACGCCATCGCGGATCATATAAGAAGCACCGCCCGGGTTTTTTTCTTCCCCGGGTTGAAAGATCAGCTTTACAGTGCCTTCAAATTCATTTCTGAGCTGCGAAAGAATTTTAGCGGTTCCCAGTAAGGATGAAGTATGCACATCATGCCCGCAGGCATGCATAATGCCGGGCTTTGTAGATTTATAAGGCACATTGTTTTTTTCTTCGATCGGCAATGCATCCATATCGGCCCGTAAGGCCACTGTTTTTTTCCCGGGCTTGCCTTCGATAAGCGCGATCAGGCCCGTGCCGGCCATAGGAGTGGGCGCAAGACCGAACGATTTCAATTGTGCCGCTACAAAAGCAGCGGTATTAAATTCTTCGTACGAAAGCTCCGGGTTGGCGTGCAGATGCCTGCGCCACTGGATTACTTCGGGGTGAATGTTTTCTGAGAGCGATTTAACTTTATCGATTAGGTGCATAACGCCAAAGTTACCGAGGTTTTGACGGATAAAAAATCGGAATTTGGCATAAGAAATTGATAATCGGAGTTACTTCTGAACCTGCTTTAGAAAGGTATAATAGAACCGCTCCAACAACCGCATATCCTTGGTGATAATTTCGGCAGTAGCAGAAAGGCCATCACGGTACTGAACGTCCTTTTTATAATTTGTAGTCAAGCCATTGATTAACGAAACTTTGGCTAAATAACCTTTCTCTCCCGGAATATGGCTAATGAAATCAATTTTTCCGATCACCGATCCAAATTCCTGGAAAGGATAAGACTCAAACTTTAAGAGCACTTGCTGCCCTACCATGACTTTGCCAAAATTCGCTTGTGGTATTACAATCTCCGCAAAGTACTGGCTGTTTTCAGGGTTGACATAACAAATCGTTTGATTGGGCTGAAGCTGTTGGTTCTCCTGAATAAATGATGCAAACGCTACTTTCCCATCCATGGGTGAAGTGAGCACATAACGTAGTTTCCATTCATCCACCTCGCTTTTAAAAGTATTGAGGGCCTGCTGAAATAATAGTTTTTGCTGGCTAATGATATTTTCCAATTCCATCATTTCTTTTTGCTTTTCAATTTGTTGATTTTCATTGTTTACCAATGCCGATCTGATTTGCGGCAGACTTAATTTCTTATTGATAAGCTTACTTTCCTCTAAACGATAGTCAAAGTCCGAGATTACATTTTCTTTTTTCAGGGATTGATTGGCATCAAAGGTCTTTTGAGCCAAAGAAAGGTCTTGTTCCTGTAGCTTTTGCTGATCGACTAAGTATTGATTGAGCTTTTCGAGGTTGATTTTATCCTGAGCTAACATTTCCTTTTTCTTTTGATAGAATCCGTCAGCCAGGTAATTATTAAATGAGAGAAAGGCTTGTAAAAAAAGCTGATAAGAGGTTTGTAATTCTCCCAGTTGACCGGCTGTATTTATAAAATAACTTTTTATTTGATCCGATTGTTCATTTGATAACAATATCTGCATTGTGTCCAGCACGTTTGAAAGCTTAAGCACTGCCTCATGGTTTGCAGTTGATTCCAGGTAGCCTACAATTTCACCTTTATTTACAAATTGTAATTCGACTACACTCAATTTAACCAGCTTACCACCCGTTAAGCTTACAATGGGCTTGGGAGCATTGATAGAAGTTAGTTTTGCTGAAGCCGGAATTACATCCGGGTATTTAATAAACCAGCAGGTTATTATTACCAGGCAAAAAATGGTGAGAAAGAAAAAATTTCCCCAACGAATCAAAAGACCAGGCTTGTTTGATACAATATCCTGTAACAATTCCGATCGCTGAAGCGACACTTCATCCAGGTTTTCAAAACCAATTTCAGCTTCTTTATTTTGAATAATTTCCGGCATGGGTCAATCCCCCAGTTCAAGTTGATTTTTAACTAACTCATAATACTTTCCTCTCCTTTCAACAAGGTCTTTGTGATTTCCTTCTTCCAATACAGTTCCGCTTTCCAGAACAACAATTTTATCTGCGTTTTTTACCGTGCTTAACCGGTGTGCTACAATGATTACAGTCCTTCCCTTAAAAAACTCCTGCAGGTTTTCCATTATGGCAGTTTCGTTATTGGCATCCAGTGCATTGGTGGCTTCATCAAACAAGAGGAACTTTGGATTCTTATAAACAGCCCTTGCGATCAAAATACGCTGCTTTTGCCCGGAGCTTATGCCGTTGCCTTCGGCACCAATTTTCGTATTAAATCCCAACGGCAAAGACTCAATAAAGCTTAGAATATTGGCCACTTTACAAGCATGTATTAGTTTTTGGTAATCGGCTACCTGGTCGCCTACGGCAATGTTTCTTTCAATACTATCACTAAAAATGTAGCCCTCCTGCATTACACTGCCGGATATAGATCGCCAAAACTGCGGGCTCAAATATTTCAGGTTACGTTCGCCAATCTTTATTTCGCCTTTGTAGTTTTCATAGAACCGTTGAATCAGCTTAAGGATAGTTGTTTTCCCGCTGCCACTCATGCCGACAAGGGCAGTTACTTTACCGCCAGGAAAAACCATATTAAGATTTGAAATTACGGGTGTGTTACCTGCGCCTGCATAAGTGAACGAAACACCCTTTAATTGAATCTCCTGGTTTTCGGAGATTATATTCACGAAAGGCTGGTCGGTACTTTCTTCATCTTCTAACTGGTGTATTTCATTTAACCGTTCCAACGAGATTTTAGCATCTTGCGCCTGCTGGCTGAAGGCAATAAGTTGCTCAACCGGACTGTTTAATTGGCCGATGATGTATTGAATGGCTAACATAGCGCCTAATGTTAATTGCCCATCCAAAACAGATTTTGCTACCAAATACGTGATCAGAATATTTTTTCCCTGGTTGATAAAAAAGGCACCGGCCTGCTGATATTGATTTAATGAAAGCGACTTAAAATTCAGCTTGAAGAGCCCTGCTTGCAGGCTTTCCCATTCCCAGCGCTTTAAGCGTTCAGCATTGTTGAGTTTTATTTCGTGCATACCAAAAACCAATTGCATGGTAGCGGAGCTTTCTTTAGAGGCTATACCAAACCGTTTGTAATCAAGCGTTCTTCGGTAGCTTAGAAATATCCTGATCCAAACCAGGTAAATGATACTTCCTGCAAAAAATATAGTAAACACGGTAGTGTTGTAGGTTAACAGCACTACCGAGAAAATAAGCAGGTTGAATACTGAAAATAAGATTTGAAGCGCTGTGCCGGTGATAAAGCTTTCAATCCGGTGATGATCCCCGATTCGTTGAATAATATCCCCGGTTTGCTTGGTATCAAAAAAGCTTAACGGCAGCCGCATAAGCTTAATCCAGAAATCAGAAAGTATGGAAAGATTGATGTGGGTGCTTACAAACAGCAGAATACGACTGCGGATAAATTCTACCGCGGTTTGTCCGAAGAACAAGGCAAACTGGGCGATGAGGATAATCTGGATAAAATGCAGGTTTTGGGTATTGATGCCCGTATCAACAATACTTTGCGTGAGGTAAGGAAAAACAAGCTGTAAAAGGCTGCCCAATAACAACCCCATGAAAAGCTGGAAAATTTGCTTTCTGTACTGCGTAGCATAACGGGCCAGTAGTCCCCAGCCAATTGCCTCATTACGGTCATCCTCTTGCTGATAGAAATTTGCCCTTGGTGTGAGCAGCAGCACGATGCCTTTAGGCTCACCCGCTTTGGTAACCGAAATCCAGTTTTGCAAAAAATCGGCTTTGCTTAGGGTGATCAGGCCTTTGGCCGGATCGGCAATGGTCAGTTTTTTGGTATTGGCAGCCGGGGTAAGCACCACAAAATGATATTGGTTCCAATGGAGTATGCAGGGCAGGGGGGCGTCTTCCAATAATTGCTCGAACGAAACCCGTGCGCTTACGGTGCGGAAGCCATATTTCTCTGCTGCCTCCGCCATGCCCAGCAACGATACCCCGGTGCTGCCGATTTGTGCAGCCCGTTTTATACCTTCCAAATTTAGCTGCTTGCCATAATGTTTAAATACCATTTTCAGGCAGGCGGGGCCGCAGTCCATGGCGTCTAATTGCCGGTAGGTGGTAAATTTTTTGGAAGCCAAAAGAAAAATTTTAATGATGATAAATTCTGGTTGGACTGATCGAAAAAGAATCAGGGATATTTAATGCTTTTTGCTTAGGGCTATAAATAGTTTTTAACCTGATTAAATGATAAAGCAAGACTTCGTATTTGTTTCGATAGATCATTTTGCCTTTATCCCATCGCAGCTTCCCCGGAGTTCCTTCAATGATTAAAAAATCAAAATAAACCTTTAAATATTTTTCCTCTTCTAATCTTTTAACTAAGTGAGTCATGCTTTCTATCTCAGAGGGTATTTCTTTATAGGATAATCCATCGGTAAATGGTTGAAACAGAAAATTGGTTTCGTCAAAACAATAGTGTTTTTCACTGGTAAGTACAACCTTATAATCTTTACTAAGCGTGAACAAATTATTCATCTTATCATTGTTTTTAAATAGCAAAAAATGCCCGGTTAAATAGTCGTGCCTAACACTGATAAGCTCATACTTACTGAGCAGGTCAGCCGTAATGAACTCACGAATGTTTCCAAGTACAATATCAATATCCATGTGGCCCCAATAATCGAACTCTTTGATGTACTCTGAAAATATCAGGCCATAGGCAGGTTTAAAATCGCAGAGTTTATAACCGGTTAAAATTTTTGTTGTAAACCCCAGCTTTTGAGAAGCAAGCTCATTTACTTCTGATAAGGTTTTGTAAATGAACCTGATGTTTGATGGAACTTTGTCAGCATAGGTCTTATCATCTGTAAATACAGTAAATGCTATGCTGGGATTGAATTTACAGGAATGAACAAAGTAATCGAAGTACCAGGGTAATTTACCCATGTAGCAGATTATAAATACTATTTCTTTTGCTTCCTTCAAGGAAAAGGCGAACAGTTATTTATTGAATGAGGTTCTTTATATCTTCTCCTGCTTTACCTGAAGACGGCCTGGCAGCATCTGCATTTACTATTTTCCCTTGCTGGTCTATAAGAATATAATGGGGGATGCCGCTAATCAGGTAATCGCCATAAATTGACCCATCATTGACTATGTGCAATCCGGCCGGTGTTTTACCGGAAGCAACCATTTTTTTCCATGCTTCAATATTACTATCAACAGAAACGTTTAGAAAAACAACTTTTTCATTGTTAGCAAACTCTTTTTGCAAATTCTTCATGTGTGGAAATTCTTCCCGGCATGGGGCACACCAGGTTGCCCACACATCAATATAAATTACTCTACCTTTTAACTCACTTAACTTAATTAGCTTCTCTTCTGTGGTCAATCCTGTTATCGTAGGTGCCTGCTTCCCGGGAGCTATAGTTTCCCATTTATTAAATACAGCCTTAAGCTCAGGATAATAAACTGAAGTGCTGAACTTTTCAATAAACGAAAAATAAATTGAGTCAACAGAAGGATTCGACAGCCCGTAAATACCCATCCAATAGTTGACATTTGCAGCCATTAGATACTCCTTTATATCTGCGGGGTAGGGTCTTGCTTCTATCAGCTTCTCTGATTTTGCCGGAAAGAAAGTTTTTTCGGTTTCCCACGTCATAACATCATAGGCTGGATTATATATTCCGTGAGTTAAGCCAAGAAATAGTAAATGCCGGTATTGTGCGTATCCTATTTTGAGCACCTCGGAATCCAATGGAATTTCATCCCCGACTTTTTCAAAGCCCTGTGGCGGAATGAAAGGGACTATTGCCTGCCCTGCATCTCTCGCTAAAGTTTGTTCGTAAAGCGAATAGCTTTCCAACATTAATACATGCTCCAGCTTGAAAGCAGCTATATCAACCTGATTCATTCTTTTTACAAGACCCAGAACTTCATCCGAAACATTCGCAGTGTCCGAAAAATTATCTGCACCTCTCGCTAAAACATTTTTAAACGAGTCTATCTTGAACAGGTACTTCTCAGTAGTTAATTTAGGATTAATCCTTGACCTGGACACTTTGTTTATTTCTTTTCTTCTAACAGCTAAAAAATTATTAAACCCTGACCCCGAGCCTGAATAGACTACTGAATGGTTTGAGCCTGAATTTTCTTTGCCAATGTTAATTCTTATTTTATCTCCCGGGGATAAATAAAACTCATAGCCCTCATTCAATAAAGTAAAGTAACACATGGTTGGCTCTGTTAAGCTAAGGTCAGCCTTGCCCCTTCCCAGCGAGTCTAACCTGATAGAGGCCAACTTCAGCGTTCCTAATGAAAACCTATTCAAGTTGAGGCTATCAAGCACGCCAGCTCCTGCATCAATACTTATTATTGTCTGTTGATTTTTATCGTTTGTGCCTGAACAGCCCAAAAACATAACAAGTACAAAAAACTGAATTGATTTCATCATATTTAAATTAGAAACAGTAGACGTTTAAAGTGCGGAGTTAGGAGTGTGAATACATTTGAATTAATTTATGGTATAGTCAAAGATTGCCTTCTATTAAATGAAATAAGGCCTGATCATCCGGTCTTGGAGCATTGGAATGAACAATTTCACCATATTTCCCAAAAAGAAAGTACCTGGGTATAGATATAACCTTTAAATCATTCGTTAATACCGGGGAGAATCTGTTTTCAACTAAGTAACTGTTTTCTAACTTATACTTCTTGCTTGCATTCTTCCATTTTACAGGATCACTGTCAATAGATAAGTACAGGAAAATAATGTCTTTTCCCTTATATCTCATTTTGAGTTTTTCAGAGGCAGAGAACTGGGCAATGCAGGGCCGGCACCAACTTGCCCAGAAGTCCATATAAATCAACTTCCCTCGATGAGCTTGAAGCAGGCTGTCAAGTGTTATGGGCTGGTTATCAAAGCCAATAAGATTCAACTGGCTTTCCTCGTTATAATTTATTCGATTTTTTTCATTCAGATAAGCGATTGTTGATGAATCATTTGTGATCTTAATGAATTCGGTCGTATATTTTTTGATGCTCTGTATATCTGAAGTTTGCATGATCTCCTCAATGATTTTTCTTAACAGGATATCTTTTGTTTGCTTTGTAAAAATTGTGTCAGACTTAACTTTATCAAAAGCAATATTATAGTCAGGTGATAACTCCTCCTTTGTAGTTTCAACCTCCGCCTTGGCATAGCGATGGCGAATCAGGTCATTCAAAAAATCATGAAAGAAACCATAAAACAACAAGCTATCACGGAATATACGGCTATGTTGAAATTCTGCTTTATCGCTTGCTACGAAGGAGAAGCGCAATGAATCGAAGTAATTTTGAAGTGCATATAACCCCCTGACAGATGGTGATATTTCTGTTCCGCTATCACCAAGAGAGTCCAACAACATTCGTTGATTTTTCAATTCAACAAAGGTTTTTTCCCGCAATGAATTTAAGTATTCTTTATAATTATCCTTTTTAACCTTATAAAAGGCAAAGGGGGCCTGATATTTTACCATTGCTGGAAATTCATCGTTAAGGGTTTCTCTGAACATTAATTCGAAACAGGTATCGAATTTTCGGATAACTCTATTCTTAACCGAAGCGATTGGCTTGAGTCTATCATACTGAAAGAGCACGGTATCTCCTTGCTGAAAATAAAAACTTAGCATATCCGCCCCCCGATATGCATGCCGAATTTCAAGAATCTTTCGAGAAGTAGGTATTACAAGCGTATCGTAAGAGTGCTTTGAAGCAGTAAAAAATTGGGTATTATATGTATCATCTATATACTGAACTTCAAATCCTCCGTTGTTCATCGATATGCCTGTTGCAAACGTATATCTGCTATTCTCCGGCATATTTTCAAACACCAGGACAATGGCGTTCTTCTCGCTAATGGGCTTCTCAAGTGGTTTGCTGCTACAGGTAACATTAAGAATAACAACAAACAATATGCTGAATTTCATTTTAAAGCTCTTAAGGTGTAAAGTGGCTGCCAGAATATTGAATGTATTTTGGCAGCCATGTACATTTTTTAGCAATACGAAGCATTGCCACCGTTACTTGCACAACTATCACAACACCACCAGCCACCATTTTGGGCAGCAATGGTTTGAGCCTCCCACATAGTCATTCCACACCATGATTGGTTTCCAATTCTTACACCGCAAGTGCCGCCTCCTCCAGAACCCGCCATGATACTTTTCATCTCATCTCTGCTCAGTACATCCTTAATGTTCCTGAAGCTCATTTTTTCTGTTTTCATTTTTTTGATTAGTTAAATTTAGAAATTAGGACTGTTTTACCCTAACTAAAATAATCAGGGTTGGGTACAGGTCTTTACAAAACCCACTTGTTTTGGCCAAAAACAAATACTTTAATGAATTACTACTCTCACAGGTGAATGATTGCTTTATGTTTGGCAAGGGAAGCCCGGGGCTGGCATGCAGGTACACGTTGTCAGATTGCCCCCCTTTATACAGTAGGCCCATTGCCCATTTACAGGACTTTGGCAACCCCCGCATGCATCTAAGCCACTTCCCGCCATTATGCTTTTCATCTCTTCCCGGCTTAGCGCATCCTTGATGTTCCTGAAACTCATTTTTGCTGTTTTCATTTTTAAATGATTATGTTTAAATATCAACCTGTTTCACATCCGATGTATCGGGATAGGGCACAAGTCCTTTTAACCCCCTGTTTTGGCCAAGCAATATTATTTTGATCACCGGTTCGGTTTAAATGTATTTTTTTCAAACTCTACATTAAATGCAAACATTAAATACTTTGTCCATGAAAATATTACACCATTCTTCATGCTTGCTATGTGTGTGGGTATTAAGTATCCTTCAAAAATTTTATAGTCTGATATGATCCAATAAACATCTGACTCGGGGAAGTAAATGGCATCCAGCAAATGAGTCTCTGTATTAAAGAGCAAAAAATGATCACCATTATTTGTAGTAATTTCAATTTCATGACAAGGCACTGATTTGTCCGGGATGGATTTGATTCCATTATAGTGGATCCTTTTACTATGACGAACATAATTTTGAATTCTTAATGGATAAAAATCGAAAGTAGATTTTTCATCCGGACCTACTTCGAAAGGGTCCATAAAATCAAGCATTATCACCCTTCGGTCTTTAAAAAAGAAAAATGTGCTGGTTTGGTTTTTAAAAAGTGAATCGCTAAACAACACTTCCTTCTGCTCGTTCGGCCAGCGTTTATATAGTTTTTTGTAGCCTAAGTCAGCAGGGTTAAAGGTGCTATCCTGAAACTCAAAACCTTTCGTGCTGTAGTAACTTTCAGCAGTGGCATAAAGTGTCTTTATCTGACTCCATTTTTCAATATCGTCATTCGATGCAGCCGCAAAATAACGGCTGAGGATATCCTCAGCCGTTTGTGCATAAGCCATGGTTCTGCTTATCAAGAGAATGGAAATAAGTATTAGATGTGCTTTGTATAATCTCATTGATAAAATATCCATTTAAAACTCAACAATAGCAGCCGGTTGAGGAAATGGAGAAGTTACTAAAGCATTGACTGGAGATGTTTTGTACGCACTGACTATAATTGTTACTATAATTGCAAGTAATATATGCAGCTGTTTGTACACAACTGAAGCAGGTTGAAACACTACAACCCCCAGAACCCGCCATAATACTCTTCATCTCATCTCTGCTAAGAACATCCTTGATGTTCTTAAAACTAATTTTTTCTGTTTTCATTTTTTTGAAGTTAAAAGTTTGATTGATAAGGTACAACCTGTTTCATCCGATGTGCCGGGATAGGGCACAAGTCCTTTAAAGCCCCTATTTGACAACCAACAATATTTTATGCAGGCTGCATTTCAATGTTCATCATACTTTTCATTTTTTCGTCAAGTGCCGGCACCATCACCAGGAAGTCCTCAATGCTATACTCTTTTGGCATTTCATAGCCATTTAAAAAGATTGCCGGTGTCTGGCGGATTTCCGCTGCATTCGCCCAGTTGTTATGAACCTCCGCCAGCCTTTTACATTCTGCCCTAACCACCTCTGAGACAAACCACTTTTTTCCAAATTTTTCCAAATCCCACAGGTCGAACCAACTATGCAGCATCCTTGCTGTTACTTCCTGCTCATTGGCCTTTCCCCGTGCATGGGTAAGCCAGGCGCCCGCCAAATAATCCAAAGAATCAAGCCCTCTTACCTTATAGTTAGCGCTTTTTACAAACCGCATAGTTAACCGAATGCTTTCGGGATATGTAGCAACTAATTGTGCGGCAACCTGATGTTTTAACTTACAGGGATTACAATACAGGTTACTAACCATAGTAATTTTTATAGGGGCATTAGGATTTCCCATTATCATGTCATTTTCAAAAGGGGTATCATCAATTTGTTTTTGTTTTTGAAGAAACGATAAGAAGACACTTGCATTATGCTTAATCCTGTTGCCCGTGCTCCTCTGTTGGTTTAGCTTTTCATGGCGCTCGAGGGTATATTTTACGAGCAATACTATTGCAAGGAGCAGTAAGCCCATTATGAACACAGCAGCTACAAATACCAAGCTAACTCCTTGCTTTGTTATGAGACCGGCAAAGAAAGCGTAACCTAAAATGCCAGCCTGTCCCAGTAATATTGCAACTACCACTAAGCACAGGCGGCACCACGTTTTGGCAATAACGTATTGGTAATAAAGAGAAAAAAGAATGATGGGCAGTGTAAGTAAACTTAATATAGCCAGCACGAAAACAACAGGTATTTCCAGCGAAAGGGCTGGAGCTAAGCCGAGAAGGAATACCTGGAATAAAAAGTAAGTAAGGGCAGCATCCGAAAATTTAATTCCCAATAAAGATACCTCCGATTTCAACACAGCATCGCAATTCGTGTTTTTGCCGGTATTGCAAAAAGCCTCAACTGCTGAGTAAGCTATTCCCAATTCTTTAGCAAATAAAAAATACCCTGTAATTAAGCCACAAATGGTAAGCGCTAATAAAACGACATTGATCCATGCAAACGGGCTAAGCTGTGATAACCCCAAAAGCAGGATAAATGCTATGCCTGCTGTAAGTGTGCAGGCCTTTGCATTTCTTTCCAGGGTGTAAAGAATATTGTTGTCGTTATCGGAGGTGGTTTTTGAAGAATCTGCCAATAATACTATACCACCCCATTGCTCTAATCGATCATTGTTTTTCCGCAAACTTTCATGACTATCGATCAGAAGAATATCGCCCCGGCCCTTATCTAAGGGTAGCAAGTAGGGGTATTCTAATTCAGAAAGTTGATCTTTTTGTATCCGCGTTACGCGGTGGGTTACCCCAAGCCTGCTAAAAACATCCGAAACACTAAGCAGGGACGGAAAATCCGGGTGTGCCGTAACAAGTTGTTGTACATAGCGTTTGGAAACCGGTATTTTCAAATGGCTCAAAAACTTAGCAGCAACTTTCTCCATAACACCGGGTTTCTATTTCTATGACTTTTTCATAAGGCATTTTGAAGAACTTACAAATTATTCCATTTTACAAGTACCCCTCCATAAATGGGGTTGTTTACCCCTCCATTTTCGTAGTATCTTGCATGTAAATTTTGGGTTGATGAACAATGGAATTAACATATTGCTTGCAGATGATCACAAGTTATTCTGCCAGTCTTTCCAGGCCCTGCTCAGGCAAATTTCGTTTGTACAGCATGTTTATATTGCACATAATGGTGCCGAAGCGATTGACCTGATTCGCAAGCATCATATTGATGTAGCGCTTTTGGATGTGCGTATGCCTGTAATGGATGGCCTTGAAGCAGCCGGTTTTATTTTGCAAAATCACCCGAAAATTAAAGTAATTAGTATGACCAATTATGCCGAGGACGCAACTATCCTGGATATGCTTCGTGTTGGCGCCCATGGTATACTTTTAAAAGAAATATCATATAACAATGCCGTTGAAACAGCCATTACGGAAGTAATGAATGGAAGAAATTATTACAGCGAGGAAGTGAAACGAATGATAAACGTTTATATTAAAAGTCTTAATGAATCATCACGTACCCGCTTTACTCCGCGCGAGTTTGATGTGCTTCGCTTAACTTGCAAGGGAGAAACCGCAAAAGAAATAGCAAAAGCTTTGAATTTAACCCATGGATCGGTTGAGAACCATCGCAAGGAACTCTTACGAAAAAGCAAGACCCGAAACGTAGCCGAGTTAGTTTCTTTTGCAATTAGAAACGGAATTGTTTAGCTTTTTCCTTTTATCCAATACTTTTACCTGGTTCTGAAAATAAAATATAGAATCAAAGGGTATATCAAAAAAACTTTGTTCTGTGTGGTTGAAAAATAAGATGTAACAGCACCATATACAGGTACTGGCTTCTTGGAATTGCTATGTGATAAACGAATATTAGCCTCGCTTTTATAGCAGCTATTGCGCAGGTGCCCAAAGGTGAAGCGTTAAAAATTGCAGGGTGGATTAATTCGCTGCTCGTACCGGCACCCTAAAGCCAGGCGAGTGGCATATTATATTTTTCGCTCAGCGATTGATGTAAAGCTTTTGCAGCTTGTTTGCCGGCATCATCTGCCAGCAAGCAAACTGTACCGCCCTGGCCACCGCCCGTAATTTTAGCCCCGTACACACCCGGCAGGTGTTGGGAAGCCGTTACAATTTCATCCGTACGCGAAGACCCCAGCCCGCACTTCGAATAACTTTCGTGCGAGGCATACATCAGGCCTCCCATTTCTTTCAGGGTTTGCTTTTGTTGTGCATGGCTTTGCGAGGGGTATGCTTCCAAAAGCTTTTTGAATGCATGCACACGTGCATTTTCGTAAACCGGGTGCTGGGTGCAGGTAAGCACATCATAAATCACATCCGGATCAATTTGTGTTACCGGGTCAATGGATTGAAATTTTTTGCGAAACTCCTTACCGGAAAGCCTGGCCGGTAAAATGTTCTGAAAGGAAGATTCAAATTCAGGCACATGGATGTTGCAGAGGTATCCCCGAAAGGGTAAGTGATTACGCTGACCGGTTTCAGAAGCATGCTTTAGCTCCCGGTTGCTTGCGCCAAGGTGTGATGCAAGGATAGCGTATCCCATAAAGGCAGCGCTTCGTACATAACCATACTGATGCCCGCTTACCGCATGCTTTACGCCACTGTCAATGCCAACAAAATGTATTCCTTTCGGAATGGGTATGAGCGGTTCAACCCAATCGGGCTGGCAAACAATGGGTAAAAGATAACCGGGCTCGCCCAGGTGGCAGGTCAGTTGATCCATCAGCCCGCAGGGAGCGCCCACGACAAAGTTTTCAACCGCTTGCGCCAGGACGGGCAATTCGGTTGCAGATAGAGAAAGATTAAACGCCTGAACTAATGCCCGCATGGTAGCCACCTCAACCGAAGCGGAGGAAGATACTCCTTTACCGAGCGGTACATGGGAGTTAACCTTCATAGTAGCTCCTTTAAAATCAATTCTTTTTTCTTGTTGCAATACCAATGCACACCCGGCAATATATGCGGCCCAGGAAAGATCGTGGTGCTTAAACCATTTCTGCGCATGCCTGTAATCGGCATGCTGGTTTAGCAGCAGGTCGCGATAGTCGGCATCAAATGTCCATTCTTTGCCCGGCCCGGTTGTGCTGGTAATGGTCAACCGATAATCGGAACGAAGCTCAACCTGCACATGGGTTTGCTGTGCGATGGGCATTTGCAAAACAAGCGAGCCGGAATAATCGGCAATGCCACCCATTATATCCAGCCGGCCGGGAGCACGGGCTTCTGTTCGCACTAACGCTCCCATGAATAATCAGCTACATTTATTTTCTGAAGTTCGGCCGCCTTGTCTTCCGGCATGGTATCGGCCATAAAGTTACCGGCACCAATCTCCGGCCCGGCTAAGTATTTGATTAAACCGGGCTGACGATAAGGCGGCTGCAGCCAGCCATGCATTCTGAATTCCGGGTACGATCCGCCATTTACGGGCGCCTGCATCATCGACATCACGTAAGGAAAATCCATTTGAAAATTCATATCAAGCTTGCGCACGGTTTGATGAAATACCTGTGTAAACCCGGTTAGCTCCTGAGGACTTAGCGTGATGAGCGTTTGGTGATTGCCTTTCGGAAAGATCATAACTTCATACGCATAGCGTGCGAAGTAGGGAATGAAGGCGATGGCAAAATCATTTTCGGCAATGATGCGTACACAATCTTTCCGCTCACGAGCCACGATAGCTTCAAAAATATTCCTTCCACTTGCATGCTTGTATTCTTCGGCCACCCGTATTTGCTGGCTGACAAGCTTAAGCGGAAAATCAACGGCATAAACCTGGCAGTGCGGGTGCGGATTGCTCACGCCCACCACTTCGCCTTTGTTTTCAAAAATAAGTACGGAATGAATGGCGGGATTTTTTTGAAATGCGATCATCTCCTGCTGAAAAGCGGAGAACACCTTAACCACCTCCGGCAATTTCATCTGCGAAAGCGTAATGTTATGGCGTGGGTCATAGCAAACTACTTTGGCCACTCCCTGTGCGCTTTCTTTCCGGTAAAGCGGATCGGTTGAAAATACTTCCGGGGCATCCATGCCCACCACAGGATGGTCGTTTTCAAAAATGAAAACATCTTTATAGTGGGGGTTGCTGTTGCCATGAATACGTTTGTTGCCCGGGCAGAGGTAACAGGAAGCATCATATTCGGGAGCTTCTTCCTTTTGAGCTGCGCGGGCAGCGCCTTGCCACGGCCGGCTGTTACGATGGGCCGAATAAACCACCCATTCTTCCCGTAAAGAATGCCAGCGCTTTTCCCATTTACCTTTTGTGCGCATAGGTTTTTAAAAGCATGTAAGATACATGCGCACTTTGGATTTTTAAACTGAAATGAAGTTATAACAGGCGAACCTTAGCGCACCTGGATTTTTTCCGGAACGAGAATGGCGGCTGAAAAGCTTTTGCGAAGCTTAACCAGATCCTGGTGCGCTTCTATTTTTGTAAAGTAACGTCCTACCGTTACCCGGAACTTAGGTTGCTGATACTCCAGGTTGGCCGTATATGCCGGAAGCTCGGTGGTCATTTTCTTTTTAGCCTCCATAGCAACTTCGCGGTTTTGACCTGAATAGATCTGAATGGTATAACCATCCACAAATTTACGTATCTGGTTAAACCGGTCGATGCTATCCAATACAGCATCAACTTTCTGATTTACATGATGGGTGGGCTTTATCGGTGGCACAACCCGGGTTTGTGTGGATGTATCTTTTACAGGTGTATCAACCGGAGCCACTTTTGGGCGATGGGCCGAAAGATCCTCGTAGTAGGGTTTGTCGGTAGCTGTTTTTTGCGCAGCACAACCCGCCAGCAGGTAACAGGAGATCAAAAAAATGTTTCTCAACATCTTATCCATGCTTTGAAGATACAAAAGCAAGCGCTTGCACCTGCTTTTTATATTTGATTAATAAGGTAAATGTACGGTATTGTCGGTAAAGCACGTTACCCTTCAATCACAATACATTTCCCGGCTTTAACATCGTCTTCTACTTTTTTGTACTTCACGTCTTTTACCACAGACCCATCCTGGTATTGTACTGTTACTTTATCATTCCGGCCGGCAACCTTTTCAGATTTAACAGGCATAACCTTTTCTTCTGTTTGCTGACGTGGCGCGGCTGCGGGCTGAGAGCCTCCGCCCTGCAATAACGAACGCGACTCTTCTTTTTTCTCGCTCAGGCGTTGTTTGCGCATCTGGCGGGCTTCCTGCACCTGGTCGGCTTCGCGCACCGGTATATCGGCCTTCATCAGGAAAGAAATGGTTTCTTCATTCACTTTGGCAATAAACCGTTTAAATGCTTCGAAGCCTTCAAACTTGTAAATAAGCAACGGGTCTTTCTGTTCGTACACTGCGTTTTGTACGGATTGCTTCAGGTCGTCCATATCGCGCAAATGCTCTTTCCAGTTCTGATCGATGATGGCCAGTGTGATCATCTTTTCCATTGACCGGATCAGCTCGCCATTCTGCGTTTCTACACACTTCTTAAGGTCAGCCGAAACGCCAATCTGCTTGAGGCCATCGGTAAACGGAACGAGGATGTCTTTGAAGGTGGCACCGCGTGTTTTATAAACATCCTGCACGATAGGATAGGACTTAGCGGCTACTGCTTTGTTTTTATGCTCGTAATGCTGCAGCGCCCGGTCGTAAAGCTTGTCGGTTATGGCTGCCTGATCCAGCTTGGTAAACTCGTCAGCGGAAATTTCAAAGTCAAAGCCGAGCACGCTCAGAATGTTGAGCTTGAAATTTTCAACATCTTCGCCCGCCTTGCCGCTGGCTACCATATCATCGCAGGTATCGTATAACATGGTAAGAATATCAAACTGCAGACGCTCGCCATGCAGGGCGTTTCTTCTGCGCTTGTAGATTACCTCGCGCTGCGAGTTCATTACGTTGTCGTACTCCAGCAAACGCTTACGAATGCCGAAGTTATTTTCTTCCACCTTCTTCTGGGCGCGTTCAATGGAGCTTGTAACCATGGAGTGTGAAATTACTTCACCTTCTTTCAGGCCAAGCCGGTCCATAATACGGGCAATGCGCTCGGGCATAAACAAACGCATCAGGTTATCTTCCAGCGAAACGTAGAACTGGGAAGACCCCGGATCCCCCTGGCGGCCGGAACGACCACGCAACTGCCTGTCAACCCTTCTGGATTCGTGGCGCTCGGTACCGATAATGGCCAGGCCACCGGCAGCTTTCGATTCAGGTGTAAGCTTAATATCGGTACCACGACCGGCCATGTTGGTGGCGATGGTTACGGTGCCCGGCTTACCGGCTTCGGCCACAATCTCGGCTTCGCGCTGATGTTGCTTGGCGTTCAGCACCTGGTGCTTGATTTTACGGATCTGCAACATGCGGCTTACCAGCTCGGAAATTTCCACGGAAGTGGTACCCACCAGCACGGGCCTTCCTTCCTGCGTAAGCCTTACAATTTCTTCTACTACCGCATTGAATTTTTCGCGCATGGTTTTATACACCAGGTCGTCTTTGTCGATGCGCGTCATCTGCCTGTTGGTTGGAATCGTTACCACGTCTAACTTGTAAATATCCCAGAACTCGCCTGCTTCGGTTACGGCAGTACCCGTCATGCCGGCAAGCTTGTGATACATGCGGAAGTAGTTCTGCAAAGTAATGGTGGCATAAGTCTGCGTGGCATCTTCCACCTTTACGTTTTCTTTGGCTTCAATAGCCTGGTGCAAGCCATCGGAATACCTGCGGCCATCTAATACTCGGCCGGTTTGCTCATCCACGATTTTTACTTTCCCGTCTACAATAATGTATTCCGTATCTTTCTCGAACAGCGTATAGGCTTTGAGTAGCTGGTTCACGCTGTGTATACGTTGCGATTTGGTAGAATACTCCCGGATCAGGTCTTCTTTTTGCTTTAGTCTTTCGTCTGACGCAAGTGAGGAATCTTTCTCGATTTTGTTAAGCTCCACGCCAATCTCCGGAAGGATGAAAAATTTGGGGTCTTCGCCTTCGCCCGTAATCAGATCGGTTCCTTTATCGGTAAGGTTTACGCTGTTGTCTTTTTCTTCGATTACGAAGTACAGCGGCTCATCTGCTTCCGGCATTAATTTTTTATTGTCGGCTAAGTAGTAGTTCTCCGTTTTCTGCAGCACATTTTTCATACCCACCTCGCTGAGCACCTTGATCAGCGGCTTGTACTTGGGCATGGCGCGATGTGCGCGGAACAGTGCAGTGCCGCCATCTTTTTCCTGGCCATCGGCCAGTAATTTCTTGGCATCGTTCAGGTATTGGTTAACTAATTTTTTCTGCGCTTCAACCAGCTTGGCAATGCGCGGCTTCAACTGATAAAATTCGTGCTCATCGCCACGCGGTACAGGGCCGGAAATAATCAATGGCGTACGGGCTTCATCAATCAGCACGCTGTCCACCTCATCCACCATAGCGTAATGGTGGCCACGCTGTACCAATTCTTCCGGTTCGCGCGCCATGTTATCGCGCAGGTAGTCAAAACCAAATTCGTTGTTGGTTCCGTATGTAATATCTGCCCGGTATGCGTTCCTGCGTTCGGTAGAGTTGGGCTCATGCTTGTCAATACAATCTATCGATAAGCCGTGGAACTGGAACAAAGGCCCCATCCATTCGCTATCGCGTTTGGCGAGGTAATCGTTAACGGTAACGATGTGTACGCCTCGTTTTGCAAGGGCGTTCAAAAAAGCGGGGAAAGTAGCCACCAGCGTTTTACCTTCACCGGTTGCCATTTCTGAAATTTTGCCTTCGTGCAGGGCAATACCGCCAATTACCTGGACATCGTAATGCACCATGTCCCACGTAATCAGGTTGCCTGCTGCCAGCCATTGACGATGCCAGTGCGCTTTATCGGCTACGATTTTAACATTAGCATGTTTGGCGGCCAGCGCTCTGTCAAAATCAGTGGCGGTAACTTCGAGGTATTCGTTTTCTTTGAACCTTCGGGCTGTTTCCCGTACGATGGCGAATGCCCTGGGCAGCACCTCCATCAATACCTTTTCCAGGTCTTTATTCCGGTCAACCTCAAGCTTGTCTATTTCCTTAAATACAGTGTCTTTTTCGTTCAGATCCATTTCGGGATGATCGGCCACCCGTGCATGCAATACAGCGATCTGGTCGTCAATGGGCTTTAACCTTTCGTTGATCGTATGCTGAACTTCGAGGGTTTTAGCGCGCAGCTCATCGTTTGATATTGAAATCAGGTGTTCTCCTTCTTGTCTGGTTTCCTCTACCAGGGGCATCATGCGTTTAATGTCCTTCTGGGATTTGTCGCCAAAAATTTTTGCAAGCAGCTTTAACATGTGTAGTAGTTTGTCATTGGGCAGGTTTTAGAGTTCAGGTGAATAACTTCAGCACAAACGCAAAACAACCAGCCAAACGGGCCGTAAATTTAATGGATTTCGGGGTGCAATTATAGTTCCAGAGCGCCCTCAAATACCATTTTGGCAGGGCCGACCAGGTAAATGTCGTGAAATGTGCCTGCCTGTCCGGTAGGCAGGCCTGCCTGTCCGGTTTTAAACGCTACATCCAGCTCGCCACCTTTTACTTTTATATGCACGGGCGATGTATAACCCTGAAAAGAGGCTGCCAGGGCAGCAGCCGTTACACCTGTTCCGCATGAAAAGGTTTCATCTTCCACACCACGCTCGTATGTACGTACAAAAATGGTATTGTTATCCAACAACTGGATGAAGTTTACATTGGTGCCCCCGGGTCGGTATTCTTCGCTGTAGCGGATTTTTCTTCCGGAGTCTACTACGTTTATCTTTTCTGCATCAGGCACAAACTGCAAGTGATGAGGCGAACCTGTATTCATAAAATAGTCGGGGCCGTTTTGCTTTACTTCAGAAACCGGATTCATCTTCAACCGTACTATTCCGGTGGGTAGCAGCTCGGCTTCGTGTGCGCCATCGTACGCCTGAAAGGTGGTTTTATCTTTCAGCAACCCAAGTGTGGCAGCCATAGCTACTGCTGCGCGACTGCCATTGCCGCATAAGCTTTGCGAACCATCGCTGTTATAATAAACCAGGTTGAAATCGAGGGTAGGGTGCTCTTCGATCAGCATCAGCCCATCGGCACCAACCCCAAACCTGCGATCGCATATTTTTATAACCTGCTCTTGGGTAAAGGAGTATTGCGTGCTTCGATTGTCAATCAAAACAAAATCATTACCGGTAGCCTGATATTTTGTAAACTGGATTTTCACAACGGGAGAATTTCATCGCAGAAGCGCGATCACTTCACTTCTTCGTAATCCACGTATTCGCCACCCTTAATGGCGCCTTTGTTGGTTGATTTTTTAGGAGCCGCATCTACGTTCACATTTCCGCCAGGTGATCTTCGCGAAGCCTGGTAACGGCCCTGTTGCGAAGCAGCGCCCGCACGAAAGAACAGACCGCCTACTTTGTAAAGCACATAGCCGATAAGTCCCAGAATAATTAAAAACCTCATGATTAGCTTTTTAGAATCTTGATATAGTGATTAACCACGCATCTGCAAGATCATTCAAATATCGTAATAATAAATTAAAACCGGGGGCTTTTGGTTCCCGTGTTTGTTCTTATGGTCGGTTAACGAGCGGAAAAATTGTAAGCCGGAATTTGAGCGAAGCTATTTCAGCGCTTTCCACGCTGCTTTTTGAAGCGACACGTACTGGTCTTTAGCCGGGTAATAATACAGGGCATCGTAAATAATCGGGATTACACTCATTCCTTCGGCAGAGATTACACCCGATTTTTCTGCATGCGTTACTTTAACCATTCCGTTTGCTAACACTTCAAGCTGATGAAAGCGGGGATCGATCATAATTCTTCCGTTCGCATCGGCCAAACCGGTTAACCCGTTTTTAAATAACCGGAATTTTCCCGGTTCCTGCTGAATGGAGTCATACTCCAGCGTAAGCATAAATTTTCCCTGGCGGTCAATCACACCGGTTTTTCCATTCCGGGTAACAATGCACAGGCCGTTACGGAATTGCCCTACCGTGTTGTAGTTCGGGTTAATCATGATCTGATCCTGTGCATTGATAAAGCCCCAGCGGCCAATCAATTTAATAGCGGCCAGTCCTTCGTTAAAGTTTCCGATACCATCGTAGCGGTTGGCAATACGCAGCCGGCCGCGGGCATCAATAAACCCGTATTTGCCATCGCGCCTGATTCCGCGCAAGCCTTCATGCTCTTCAAAAACCTCTTCCACTTTATCCACTTGCGGAGGCTCCTTGCGTTGGGTTATTCTGCCGCGATAGTCTAAGATCTTAATGGTGCCGTCCGGCAGGTATTCTGTCCAGTAGTGCAGCGCAAACTCCACACGATTATCCGTAAAGTAAATAACCGACCCTTTAAAGTCTTTCAGAAACTTATTGCCCGGCTGTATTTGCAAATAGCACGAATCGTTTACCAGCTTAAGCGGGAAGGCCTGTGGCGCCACAAGCCATTCTTCGTTGGGTGAGATGATTCCATACTGCCCTTTGAATTTTACCACGATGTGGTTTTGGGAAATCTCCATCAACGAATCGAATACGCAATGAACTGATTCGTTACCCTGTGTGTTGAGCGCACCCCAGTGCTGGTTGCTTTTAATCGGGAACAACCCGTTTTGCGGGGCATCGATGCGCGAATAAGTTTTATACGATGTAAACGAACGCTCCAGGTCGGTAAGCTCCCACCGTCCGCGCAGGAGTGTGCGCAGGTAGGGATAATCGGCTGCAATAGAATCATACCGGAAAGGAATAACCGGTTGGTTGGCGCTGGTGATGATCCCGGTTTTACCTTCCCTGCGGGCGAAATACATTTCACCCTGAAGAGGCGCCAGGTTCTGGTACTGTGCAGGAAGTATAATGTTCCAGCTTTCATCCATTAACCCGAAATAACCGGAATAACGATAGATCATTTTTCCGTGAGGAGAGAGGAATACAGCTTCAGCCGGAAAACGTTGTTGAATTTTGTTGCCCCCGTCTAAAGCCACCCATTGATGATGGGGCAATACGGAAATGATTTCGTCTTCCACTTTAATGTCCTGGTAGCGGGCCTCTGCCAGTACATTTCCATCCCGGTCAAGTAATCCCTTATCGCCATGGATAAAAAAGAAAGCTTTGTCGTTTTGAAAGACAGAAATGCTGTCAATGTTAAAAGGCGTAATGGCCCGGCCATCTTCTGAATAGAGCGCCATCTTGCCCGTTTCGTTTTGTACCGCATACCGCAAAGTGCCTAAGGGCACAATGCGCGAATAGGTTGCCGGTATAACCAGCTTGTTGTGCAGGTCGGTCAACCCGTAGTGGTAGCGTCCGTTATGAAGATTGATCACGATGGCACGGAGGCCCTGCAACCGGATGTCATCATACACAAACGGAATCTGAACTTCGCCACGCAGGTTCAGGCAACCTGTTTTACGCTGGGCCGGGTTAACTTTTTTCTTTACGATCACATAATCGCCACCGGCATACACTAAGCTTTCATATTCCGGTTTGGTAATGAATTCTTTTTTCAGGTTGAGCATGCCCCACTGGTTGTTCTGGCGGTAGCCGGTTACGTTGCCGATCACCGAAAAGCTTCCGTCCGACCAGCCCAGGGCTTCAAACGATGCGGGCAATACAATTTTGCCTTCCTGGTTTTTGATTCCAACCTTTCCGTTCTCTTCATAGGTCTGGAATGAATCGGCCCGACTTGTTACAGCCACAGCAAACAGGCAAACGAGAAAGAGGGGTTTCATTTTGGCAAAGGTAATGGGCCGGTTTGTTTTTGTAACTATTTTTCAACAGTTGGTTAATAGATGCTTCGGGCAAATTAATTACCCGGTAAGTGAAGCAGGTCGCCCGGTGTATCAAGGTCAATTTCACCGTTTTCAAAGTCAACCGTTTTAGTTTGTTGAACAAGCTGTTGGATGACTTTGCGGGCGCCCTCATCATCCGCCAGCTTAAACAACTCCGGAAACAGCGCTTTGCTGAAAAGCGCAGGCACTCCTGTAATATTGTTATACGTGGAGGCTACTATGGGGGATTGACTTTCCGTAAATTCGGAAATGATCTTCTGCAAGTGCCCTGTGGTTAGGTAAGGTTGATCGCACACTAATATTAATGCGCCTGTTATTTCAGTATAGTGATTGACCAAATACGCAAGACCTGCTTTAAGCGAGCTGCCCATGCCCTTGTTCCAATTTGTGTTTTGCACAATGCGTGCAGGTATACCCTGAAGGACTTGCTGATGGGCAGTAGCATTTGAGCCTAACACTACGACCACCGGCAGGTTTGTACCCAGGGCAGTTAGTGTAGTTTTTCGCAGCAACGGAACGCCACCTACATTTACGAGCTGCTTGGATTGGCCAAGGCGTGAGCTGTTGCCGGCCGCCAGTAGAATTATTCCGATCATACAGTTACCGGTTCTGGGCTTGGCGTTCGGGGCAGGAAAGTCCGCAGGAACTTTCATGCTTGAACGTCAGCCCGCCTGACGCCAAACCCCTTGTTAGCTGCTGCTATTTTTGTTTTTTGAAATTGTCAAAGTTAATGGTGTCAAATTTAGCTTTTTTAATGTCTTGTCGTCTGTCTTTGATTAGTTCGTTTAAATTTTGCCAACATTCTTTGTTGTTGTCCCAAAAAACGGTGTCTACTGACAACACACTTTTAAGCAAGTCACCTTCATAAAGATTTCCTTCGGCAAACAAATCTTGGCTTAATGTCTCAATAGCTAATGGCATCAAAAATTTTAAGCCGATTTGTTGTCCTATCATTATTCTTAAATCTTCTGTCGTAAATTGATCTAAAGGAATTTTGTAAAGTTCGGTGCAACGTCTTACTAAATGACTGTCATAAGTTGATTTGCTAATAGTTGTTTTTTCTAAATTTTCAAGAGTTTTATGTCGCCAATTGTTTTCAAGTTTCATTTTGTCTTGTCAGTCGTCAAGGAATTTTACAAGTTTTGGTTGTCGTTATAGTTGTAGTTACCGGTAAACCTGCTTGAATACCTGGTCGCTGCCGGCTTCACGCTGGTGAATCGGGCCCGGATGATCTTTTAAAAAACCTCCGCCCCGGTTGGTAAACTTTGCCTGAATCTCAGAGATGATGGAAAGGGCAATTTCATCAGGTGCTTCGGCTCCCACATCCAGCCCGATGGGTGCGTGAACACGGGCAAAGTCATGGTCTGAGAGCTCAATACCTTCTTTTCGGAACTCAGCCAGCATTTTATCAAACCGCTTGCGCGGACCCAGTATGCCGATATAAGGTGTGGAGGTATTCAATAATTTTTTTAAAACATCGCGGTCATATTCGTAGTTATGTGACATCAGCACACAGGCTGTGTACGGTGTAATGTTAAAATCGCGATCGATAAACTCACGTTGGCACAATGAAAGCTTATCGGCAGCTGGAAAGAACACCGGTGCAATGTGGGCCACACATTCATCGGTAACGCTTACATTCCAACCCAGTGATTTGGCCAGCTCACTTACCGGCCGGGCATCGAAACCGCCTCCGAAAAGAATAACGGAAATGCACGGTTGAATCAATTCAACAAACACTTCGTGTTCTATACCATGGACTATGTATTTTCTGGCTTCCGATTTTTTTGAGGTAAAGATCTTTTTCAGCTCGGCTTCCACTAATGCAGTTAGCTCTGCACTTTGAAAATCGCTGCTGACTAAACCGGTTTCCGAAAGCAGGAGCTTTTCCCCAACACCAATTCCGTTAAAGACAGTGGCAAGCGCCAGCGGTGTTTGCATATCCGCGAAAGCGGTAAACAGCTTAATGGTCCGTGTATCGTTAACATCAAGCGGTTCTATCAGCACATCAATCACACCGTTGCACCCTAACCCGATGCCCAGGTTCTGATTGCTTTCTTCGCGGGTATCATAAGTAACAGTTACCGGTTTTTTGTCCGTCATTACCTGGCGGGCTTTTCGCAACGCATCGCCTTCGAGGCATCCGCCACTGATGGAGCCTACCCATCTGCCATCATCGGTTATAAGCATACGCGCACCGGGGCTGCGATAGGATGAGCCGCGCACTTTAACTACTGTTGCTAATGCAGCCTTGCGCTGGCTGAAGTCAACATTTTTGTATGCGGCTACAATGGCTTTGAAGTCTTTCATGTTACTCACCCTCCTGTTCTTCGTCTTCTTCGTTGTGCGAAAAATAATCGATACCTAATAATTCACCGGTATATTCTTTAAAATGCAAGGTATCGCCAACCTGCTTAACCTCGTAATGATTCGAGTGGCAATTTACCTTCAACACCTTGCCATCGCCTGTTTTAACGAAAGCAATCCATTGCTCGTGTTGTTCGGCCTGTATGGCATAATCGTAAGACCGGTATTTGGCATGCGGTAACGCATGAGGCCCGGCTGCGTTTTTAGCGGGCACAAATGTTTTCTCTACAATTATGCCCTTCATCAGCTTGGGTTTTGAAAAAAGCACATCGTACACCACAAGCCCTACAAGAGCCAAAGCCCCTACAACAGCGAATAAGACGATCCCGGATATAATTTTTTTTGAGGCCATAAGGTGTCGTGATTAAGAAAGGTACTTAATTTTTTCGGATTAGGCACCGGGATTTGGTTTTGATGACGAAGTAGTACTAAAATCAAAATCTTAATTACAAACGATTGCAACAGGTAAATACGAAAGCCCCGAAAACTTTCGTAGCCGCAATTGCTCTTCATTTGTTACTTTCGCAACCCATTAAGAATTAGTAAGCATGATTAAGGTATCCGATTTGTTTTCGTACAAAATTGACAAGAAGTATGCTAAGCCTGCGGCTTATTTTTCGATGGAGTTTGCCATCGATCAGCCATTGAAAATTTACAGTGGCGGATTGGGCTTCCTGGCCGGCTCGCACATGCGCAGCGCATACGAGCTAAGGCAGAACCTGGTTGGCATTGGTATTCTCTGGAAGAAAGGCTACTACGACCAGGAACGCAACCAGGATCAAACCCTTCGCGTAAGCTTTCGCGATAAGGATTATTCTTTTCTTACCGATACCGGCATTGTGTTTCCGATTACCATACATGGAGCCAAGGTGCATGTAAAGGCATACCTGTTAAAGCCCGAAGTATTTCAAACAGCGCCCATCTTTTTATTGAGTACGGATATTCCGGAGAACGATTACCTGGCACAAACCATCAGTCATCGGTTATATGATCCGAACGAAACCACGCGCATTGCGCAATCTATCCTGTTGGGTATTGGTGGAGCAAAGCTGCTGGATATAATTGAGCGCGAAACAGAAATCTACCACATGAACGAAGGCCATGCGTTACCGCTCTGCTTTTATTTGCAGGATAAATACAAAAGCTTAGATGAAGTGAAAAAGCGTGTGGTGTTTACCACGCATACACCGGAGAAAGCAGGGAATGAAGAGCACAGCATGCCCCTGCTGGAAAGCATGAGTTTTTTTAATGGCACTCCGGTAGCGCAGGTGAATGAGTTGGTGAAGCCTGAAAACGGTGTGCTTAACTATACGCTTACCGCTTTGCGTATGGCGAAAAAAGCTAACGGGGTTTCGCAGATGCATGGTGAAGTATCGCGCAAGATGTGGAATGGCTATGAGGATATTTGCGAGATAAGCGCCATTACTAATGCGCAAAATAAAACCTACTGGATGGAGCCTGCTTTTGAAACAGCACTGGAAACCGGTAATGATAAAAAGATAACCGACCATAAGCGCGAGCTGAAGCAAAAGCTCTTTCGCGTAGTGGCCAATCAAACCGGTAAGCTGTTTAACCCCGATGTATTTACTATGGTATGGGCCAGGCGTTTTGCTGCTTATAAACGCGCCAATTTGCTGCTGGGCGATTATGCCCGGTTCTTAAAAATTGTGAATAATGAAAAGTACCCGGTGCAAATTATATGGGCGGGTAAACCGTACCCGGAAGACTTTACGGCCATTAACATTTTTAATGAGATTTACTGGAAAACAAAAGACCTCCCTAACTGCACGGTTCTAACGGGTTACGAATTGTGGCTTTCGGGGCATCTTAAAAAAGGATCGGATGCCTGGTTGAATAACCCGCGTTTGTATCATGAGGCATCGGGTACTTCGGGAATGACAGCCGCCATGAACGGGTCGGTAAATATTTCTATTCCGGATGGCTGGATTCCGGAGTTTGCAAAGCACGGTCAGAACAGCTTTATCATACCCACTGCTGCTGATTCGCTTACGCCCGAGCAACGGGATAAAGAAGAAGGTCAGAACCTGCTTGACCTGCTGGAGCATGAAATCATACCGTTGTACTACGAGAGCCCCGCAGCGTGGACTACAATTGTGAAGGCTGGTATGAAAGATGTGCTGCCTTTCTTTGATTCGGGCCGGATGGCACAGGAATATTACGAGAAGCTGTACGCATAAGTAAAGCGCCTTTTATTTTGCCGTGGTTGCTTTTTTCTTTCCGCGTATCACTTCGATAATCGGTGGAAGAATGGAAATGAAAATAATACCAAAGATCACATACGTGAAATTGTTTTTAATTACGGGCAAGCCGCCAAAGAAATAGCCAAGCAACAGGAAAGACGTAACCCATGCAACCGCACCGGTTATATTATACAAGGCAAAGCGGCTATAGCGCATAGTACCAATACCGGCAACAAACGGGGCAAACGTGCGGATAATGGGGATGAAGCGTGCGTAGATAATGGTTTTGCCTCCATGCTTGACGTAAAACCCCTGTGTTTTAACTAAGTATTCTTTTTTCAGCAATTTGAAACGTCCGCTGAATGCCTGCGGCCCGATGTACTTACCCACATGGTAGTTTACCAGGTCGCCCAGGATAGCGGCCGCAATTAACAGCACACACAATAATATTATATCAAGCCCGGTTTCGGGTTTGGCTACAATAGCGCCTGCTGCAAACAATAAGGAGTCGCCCGGTAGAAAGGGTGTTACCACCAAACCGGTTTCTGCAAATATGATCAGGAACAGGATCAGGTACGTCCAGGTTTTATAATCGCTTACAATTTCTGCGAGGTGATGGTCGATGTGCAGAATAAAGTCGATAAGGGATTTGATGAGATCGAGCATAATGTGAAATAAGGGTCAAAAATAAGAAAGCCGTTTAAGAACCCTCTTTTGAAGTAGCATTATTAAGCGAAATCAGAAAGCCTGAGTGTTATTAAGATAATGTTGCCGGCAGAATGATTAAGTTAGCGAAAAATTTACAGTTGCATGTCCGGCCTGACTCTTAGCGAAATCTGGATTTACCCGGTAAAGTCATTTTCGGGTATTCGGGTAAAGCACGCATTGGTAAAACCCAAAGGGCTGGAATACGACAGGCGCTGGATGCTGGTGGATGAGAACGGGAAGTTTATTACGCAACGCGAACATCCGCACATGGCCTTATTCGATCTGGCTATTCAGGATCAACAGATTATTATTTCTGCAAGATCAAATGGTAAGCAGTTAACTATACCGCTTGTTGCTCCCGAGGTGAACGAAATTCAAAAAGTAGTGATATGGGATGATGAAGTAGAAGTTGTTGAACCTGATGAAAATTACAGTCAGTGGTTTTCAGATCAGTTAAACCTGAAATGCAGGCTGGTGTTTTTTCCGGAAGCCAATATACGAAACGTTGATCCGCGGTATGCTACTAATAATGAGCAGGTAGGTTTTGCCGATGGTTACCCGATTTTGATTATCGGGCAAAGCTCGCTTAATGATTTGAACAGCAGGATGGATGAGCCTGTTGAAATGAGACGGTTCAGGCCCAATTTTGTTTTTACAGGCGGGCAGCCTTATGAAGAAGATGATTGGAAAAATTTCAGCATAGGCAGCAGCCGATTTATGGGCGTAAAACCATGTGCCCGTTGTGTGTTAACTACGGTTAATCCGCAAACCGGGCAAAAAGGACGGGAGCCGTTGCTCACGTTATCGAAATACAGAAGAGAGGGAAATAAGATTTTATTTGGACAAAACGTAATAGCTTTGAACCATAATAACCAGATACACGAGGGCGATGAAATTACTTTGGGTTAAAAACGTACAGTTCACCTTATCGAAAGGTAAGTTGGTATTACTGCTGGCCATAACTATATTTTTGGCTTCCTGCGGAAAGGAAAAGCCGTTACCCGTTTTTGGTGAGCGCGAAGTAGTGGGCACCGATACGGTTTATCATACCATTGCGCCCTTTCAGTTTGTCGATCAGGATAGTGCATTAATTACCAATGCTACGTTTAAAGACCAGGTTTACGTGGCCGATTTCTTTTTTACTTCCTGCCGTACCATCTGCCCGATCATGAAAACACAAATGTTACGGGTGTACCAGGCTACAGCCGAAATGCCCGATGTGAAAATTTTATCGCATACTATCGACCCGGAATACGATACCGTGGCTTTGTTGCATGACTTTGCCGAACGATTGGGTGTAACCAGCGATCGCTGGCATTTTGTTACCGGTGTAAAAGATTCCATTTACAAGATTGCGCAAACCAGCTACTTTGCTACGGCTATGGAAGACAAAAGCGAACCCGATGGCTTTATCCACAGCGGGGCGTTTTTGCTGATCGATAGAAAGCAGCGTATAAGAGGTAAGTATGACGGTACAAAAGAAGAGGATGTAAACCGCCTGATAGCAGACATTAAAAAGCTTCGCAGGGAAGATGCGCTGTAGTTTCCTGGTGCTTGTATCGGCTTTTGTCCTGGCGTTGGCCTGTGTGCCGGGTTCACAACGCGATGTAAAATTTCAGCAATACTATGCCGAGGGCGAAGTGCTGTACCGGCAACATTGCGCCAACTGTCATCAGCAGGATGGAACCGGTTTGGGGAAATTGTTTCCGCCATTAGCCAAATCCGATTACATGGATAAAAACCGCGATGCCGTTATATGCCTGATGAAGTATGGCATAAAAGGAGAAGTGGTGGTAAATGGAGTTAGCTATAACCATGAGATGAAAGGTATTACAGCTTTAACCGATCTGGAGATAGCAGAGATTACAACTTACATTTACAACAGTTGGGGTAATGAAGGGGAGTGGGTGGATGTAAACCAGGCAACAAAAGTTCTTTCAGCTTGTAAAGCAGAATAAATGTAAGAATAAATGTAATGCTACAGTCAGCACAGGCGTCAGACGGCTATTTTATTCCGGCAATCAAGCCGTCAGACGCCTGATTTCGAGTGAAGCTGTGGTTGAATGCACTAAAAAAAGGGCGGGCCCCTCAGCCCGCCCTAACCCCAAAAACCAAACCCCACAACACTTCCCGGAGCACCCGGGACCACACAGTCTTTATTTGTTA
Source organism: Cyclobacteriaceae bacterium (assembly GCA_026129485.1). GTDB lineage: Bacteria > Bacteroidota > Bacteroidia > Cytophagales > Cyclobacteriaceae > ELB16-189. The sequence continues at coordinate 269,101 of JAHCHY010000001.1, read as the reverse complement.
AAAAATTCTTAATTCACAATTTCCACATCATCGAGGTTGATGAACTCAAATTCAACCCCGTTTTTCAATTCAACAAAGATCATGCTGTCTTTGTTCACTTTCCCGGCTAAAATTTGCTTTGACAGCTCATTCAGTATTTCACGTTGCATCACCCGTTTTAACGGCCTTGCGCCAAACTGCGGATCGTACCCCAGCTTCGCCAAACGTTCCATTGCAGCATCTGAAATATCCAGTTTCACTCCGTTATCCATTAAACGTTTCTGCACCAGCTTAAATTGTATTTCTACAATTTTTCTAATATCTGCCTTGCTTAACGGACGGAACATGATGATCTCATCAATCCGGTTCACAAACTCCGGTCGCACTGATTTTTTTAACAGCGTAATTACTTCTTCTTTAGTGTTTTCAACTATATCGAAGTAATTCTCATCCGTGATCTTTTCAAAGTTCTCCTGGATGATATGCGAACCGATGTTGGTGGTCATGATCACGATCGTATTTTTAAAATTGGCCACACGTCCCTTGTTATCGGTTAAACGACCATCATCCAACACTTGTAATAAAATGTTAAACACATCCGGGTGAGCTTTTTCAATTTCATCTAACAGGATTACGGAATACGGTTTTCTGCGCACGGCTTCCGTTAGCTGACCGCCTTCATCGTAACCCACGTAACCCGGAGGCGCACCGATCAACCGGCTTACGCTGTGGCGCTCCTGGTACTCGCTCATATCAATGCGCACCATCGCGTTCTCATCGTTAAACAGGTAATCGGCCAGCGCTTTTGAAAGCTCGGTTTTGCCCACACCGGTTGTACCCATAAAAATGAACGAACCGATAGGACGTTTCGGATCCTGTAAACCCGCACGGCTTCTGCGCACGGCATCGCTCAACGCACGAATGGCTTCTTCCTGCCCGGCCACACGCTTGCTCAACTCTTCTTCTAAATGAAGCAGCTTTTCGCGTTCGCTTTGCAGCATTTTAGAAACGGGTATGCCCGTCCAGCGTGCTACCACTTCGGCAATATCTTCACTGTCCACTTCTTCTTTCAATAACGAATGCTCACCCTGCATAGCTTTCATTTGCGCCTGCATTTCTTTAAGACGTTTTTCAGCTTCTGTTATTTTACCATAGCGGATTTCTGCCACACGTCCGTAATCACCGGCTTTCTCAGCCTGCTCGGCTTCCTGTTTTAATCTTTCGAGGTTTTCTTTTTCCTGCCGAAGATTATTGACAATACCTTTTTCATTTTCCCACTGCGCTTTAAGTGTGTTGCGTTGCTCGCTCAGCTCGGCAATCTCTTTGGTAAGCGTAGCTTCCTTGTCTTTATCTTTTTCCCTGCGGATGGCTTCGCGCTCAATTTCTAATTGCATGATCTTGCGATTCAATTCATCCAGCTCTTCTGGCAACGAATCCATTTCCAAACGCAGCTTGGCAGCCGCTTCATCCATCAGGTCAATGGCCTTATCGGGAAGAAAACGTTCCGAGATATACCGGCTTGATAGCTCTACCGAAGCAATTACCGCATCATCTTTAATTCGCACACCGTGGTGCAGCTCGTATTTATCTTTTATCCCGCGAAGGATAGAAATAGAATCTTCTACCGAAGGCTCATCTACCATTACGGACTGGAACCTGCGCTCCAGCGCTTTATCTTTTTCGATGTACTTCTGGTACTCTTTTAATGTTGTAGCGCCAATAGCATGAAGCTCGCCACGGGCCAATGCAGGCTTCAACAGGTTGGCTGCATCCATCGCGCCTTCGCCACCACCGGCCCCGATCAGCGTATGTATCTCATCAATGAACAGAATGATCTCACCGTTTGAATCCGTTACTTCTTTGATAACGGCTTTCAAACGTTCTTCAAACTCGCCTTTGTATTTGGCGCCTGCCACAAGCAAACCCATATCTAACGAAACCAGCGTTTTGCTTTTCAGGTTTTCAGGAACATCGCCATTTACAATGCGTTGGGCCATACCTTCTACAATGGCCGTTTTACCTACACCGGGTTCACCTAAAAGTATCGGGTTGTTTTTTGTTCTGCGCGAAAGGATCTGCAACACGCGCCTGATCTCTTCATCGCGACCGATCACGGGATCAATCTTACCGGCTTTAGCCAGCGCGTTCAGGTTTTTGGAATAGCGTTCTAATGATTTATACTTCGCTTCGGCATTCTGATCGGTTACGGTAGAGCCACCGCGTAATTCTTTAATGGCTTTGATCAAGGAGGCTCTTTCAAAGCCTACATCTTTCATTAAAGAAGCAACCTTATCTTTTGAATGAAGCAAGCCTAACAAAAGATGTTCTACAGCAATGTATTCGTCTTTGAATTCGCGAAGCTCTTTTTCAGCTTGTTGCAGCACGCTGTTGCTGGCGGAAGACAAATAAGCCTGCTGCCCGGAAACTTTCGGATAGCCGTTTACAATTTCTTCCAGCTTGCTTTGCAGGATAGCTTCGTTGATGTTCAGCTTCTTGAATAAATAAGCAGAAACATTCTCATCTGTTTCTAAAATAGCTTTTAATATATGTCCCGGCTCAATGGCTTGTTGCTGGCGGGATGTAGCAATCTCGGCCGACTTTTGTAAAGCCTCCTGGGACTTTATAGTGAATTTATCGAAAGTCATAACCTTTATAATTTACTGGGCCATGCATCAAATCTGAATCCACAGATAAAACACTATTTTTTTAAGAAATTTTGTCATTAAATTGATCGAAATTGGTTCACTACCAGCCAGTTTGACTTGTAACATGACAAAGAAGACTTCACGATCAAAACCAACTCCCGATCATTTGTTAATTGAAGTAGCCTGGGAAGTGTGTAACCAGGTGGGCGGTATTTACACGGTTATTCGTTCCAAAGCTCCGGCCATGACGCGCAACCATAGCGGGCATTACTGCATGGTTGGCCCGTACGTGAACAAGAATATAGTAGCTGAGCTTGAGCCTTTGGAAGATGCAGCCGATGTATTTGGCCTGGCAGCGGCCAACCTGCGCAAGCGTGGTTATGAAGTTATCTATGCCGACTGGCTGATTACCGGAAAGCCGCGCGTGATTTTGCTTAACCCGAATGTGGTTGAAGAAAAAGTACGGAATGTAATCAAGTACCTGTTGTGGAAAAACCATGCCATCAGCACGCCCGAGAAGCATGAGCTGATTGACCAGGTAATCGGGTTCGCTTACCTCACCAAGTTGTTTGTAGATGAGCTGGTGAAAATAGCCGGCAATGATTACAAGCTGCTCGCACACTTTCATGAATGGATGGCGGGCTTGCCTATTTTGGATATCAAGCGTGAAGAGCTTCCGGTGCGCACCATTTTTACTACACATGCCACACAGTTGGGTCGCCACCTCGCTATCAACTCACCTTTGTTTTATGCGCACCTTCCGTTTTTCAGGTGGGAAGATGAAGCCAGGAAGTTTGGTGTTGAAACGGAGGCTGCTATTGAATACGGCTGTGCGCAAAAGTGCGATGTAATGACTACCGTAAGCGATGTAACCGCACGCGAGTGCAAGCACCTGCTGCGCAGGAAACCGGATTTTATTTTGCCCAACGGGTTGAACATCCACCGGTTTGAAGCCTTGCACGAGTTTCAGAACCTGCATTCGCAGTACAAGGAGCAGATCCACCAGTTTGTGATGGGACATTTTTTCAGTTCCTATTCATTCGACCTGAACAAGACGTTATACTTTTTTACATCAGGCCGGTACGAGTACAAGAACAAAGGCTTTGATCTTACACTGGAAGCATTGGTTCATTTGAATCATCAGTTGAAAGAAGAGAAATCGGATTTAACGGTGGTGATGTTCTTTGTAACCAGGCGCGATTTCTACAGCATTAAGCCCGAAGTGTTGCAATCGCGCGCGGTAATGGAGGAGATCAGGCAAACCTGCGATGCTATTCAGAGGCAGGTAGGGAAGCGTTTGTTTTTTGAAAGCACGGTAAGGCAGGATCATCGCCTGCCACAGTTGAATGATTTTGTAGATGAATACTGGAAGCTGCGTTATCGCAGAACTATACAATCGTGGAAGAGTACCCGGATGCCGTTGCCGGTAACACACAAATTAGTAAATGAAGATGACGATGAGATTCTTCAATTTCTCGTAAGAAGGAATCTGCTTAACCGGAAAGAAGATAAAGTGAAAGTGGTCTATCACCCGGATTTTATTAATTCAACCAACCCGTTGTTTGGTATGGATTACAGCCAGTTTGTGCGGGGATGCCATTTGGGGATTTTCCCCAGCTATTATGAGCCGTGGGGTTATACCCCGTTGGAATGTATGGCCAGTGGCGTGCCTGCTGTTACCAGCGACTTGAGCGGCTTTGGTGATTACCTGTTGCAGAACATGCCCGATCATGAAAAAGGCGGCATGTTTGTAGTAGAGCGGGGCAAGCGTACATTCGATTGGAGCGCGCGGCAGTTGGCGGTATTCCTGCATAAGTTTTTACAGCAGGATCGCAGAAGCAGGATTATGCAGCGCAATAATGTGGAGAACTATTCATCTGCTTTTGATTGGGATAACCTGATTACGCATTATGAAGAGGCGTATCAGAAACTTCTTGTTTAACACTTGACTATAAATGAATTGACAGTTGACAAAAGGCAATTGGCAATTCGTTCCACAGCTTGTCAATTGTAAATTTGTCAACTTAAAAACACATGCTCCCATATTTTCCATTCGCAAAAGGCTTTGACTTAAAGATGGGCACCAGCCTGCTGGCGGATGAGCTGCGCGTGGCTGAATGCGATGAGCATTATGTGCGTGAAGTAACGTTGAAGCGGAAGATGCTGTATGAGCACCACGATTGGTATTTTCTTGCGAATGAAGAAACGAAAGCCGCACAATGGGAGGCGCTTGAGCTTATTCTTACAGGTCTTGCTAAAAATTATCCGCAACATTTTCAGTTGGAAAAGCAAAAAGATAAGTGGCATTGGAAAAACAGCCTGTTGAATGAATCTCAAACTTTTGTATTGGGAGATGATTCTACTTTACCACATCAGCCGTTGGATTGGGCAGGGCGGCAGGTGCAGGAAGATTTGATTTTGTTGAATAAAGATTTGTACGTAACGGCCGGGCAGTTATGCTTCCCTAGTGGCTGGAGCCTGGGCGAGAAAATGAACCAGCACTTTATTAAAGTGCACGACCCTTTGCCGCGCATAACCGATAATATGATTCAATCGGCAAACAAATTGTTAGAGCGCATTCCGGCACACAAGTCGGTTACCCGTAATAACTGGGGCTTTCGGGTTTGCGACTGGCTCGATCTTTCCACCCGGCAATCAGCAGCTTACAAAAAGCTATTGCACGAGGTTTCAGATACGCTCAAACCGGAAGAAGCGGGTGAGAAAATTTTTGTGCGGGTAGAGCATCAGACATTATCAAGATTACCGTTATCCAACCACATCCTTTTTACCATACATACTTATCAAAACCGGTTACAGCACGAAGTGCAGGATAAAGCCCGGGGCCGGGCGCTGGCTGCATTTGTCCGCGAGGTGCCGCCTGCATTGCTGGAGTACAAGCAGATGCTCCCCTTCGCAGATAAGCTAAACGCATACCTGGCCCGGGTATGAATCCGTTGGTAAAAAAATGCTGTTGATTAATAGCGGTATTATCTTATCTTACTTCAAAAAAACTTACCACCTATGACCACTTCACGCAGAGAATTTATCAGGAAGAGCGCATTTGCATTAGCCGGCACATCGTTTCTGGCTGCCTGTACCACAGGCACAAAAGAAAACGCCACAGCTACAAAACATTTATTAGGTCTTCAGCTTTATTGTGTACGCGATGAAATGGGCACCGATCCGCTGGGTACACTAAAAGAGCTGGCCAAGATCGGCTACCAGCATGTAGAGCATGCTGGCTATTGGGATCGTAAATTCTATGGTTATACTCCGCAGGAGTTTAAAACGATACTGACCGACCTCGGCATGACCATGCCAAGCGGGCATACTGTGCTGGCGCCCCGCCATTGGAACGAAACCGATAACGATTTTACCGATGAGTGGAAATATACCATTGAAGATGCCGCTTACATGGGGCAGGAGTTTGTGATCAGTCCGTGGATGGATCAATCCGTTCGGCAATCATACGATGCCCTGATGAAGCAGCTCGAAATCTTTAACAGGAGCGGGGAGCTGTGTAAAAAATCAGGTATGATGTTCGGGTACCATAACCACGACTTCGAGTTCAGCGAAAAGCATAGCGACCGTACGTTATATGATATTATTTTAATGGAAACCGATGCGAACCTGGTGATGCAGCAGTTAGATACCGGCAATCTTTATAATGGGGGCGCAAAAGCCATTGATATTGTAACCAAATACCCGGGCCGGTTCCAGTCTATGCACGTGAAAGATGAGATTGAATTACCGGAAGCAGGGGAGCATGGTAAATACGAAAGCACCATCCTGGGCAAGGGTGTCGTAAACCTGAGAGAGGTGGTTGACCTGGGTCGTGATAGTGGCGGCACCATTCATTTTATTATAGAGCAGGAAGCCTACCAGGGCAAAACTCCGCTGGAGTGTATGAAGGAAGATTATGAGGTAATGAAGAGCTGGGGATACTAAACAATTAGACTATGCTGGGTGAACTGAGCACATCCGAAATAGAGTCAGTATTAGCCAACAATGTGGTGGGGCGTTTGGGTGTGCAGGCTGACGGCAAAGTGTATATTGTTCCCGTAACGTATGTATATGCCGGTGGAGCGATCTATGGCCACACCACTGAAGGCTTGAAGATCGACTTGCTGCGCAAGAATCCACAATGCTGCTTTGAAGTGGATGAAATCCAAACCATAGCCGACTGGCAGAGCATAATGGCCTGGGGTCGGTTTGAAGAATTGCAGGGTGTGGAAGCTGCTGATGCATTGGAAAAAATTTCTGCAAAGCTGTTACCCATGTTCCCGGGTGAAACCAGCCACCCTTCGCGCATGGGCCCGACTTCATCCGGTCGTACTTCCACACAGTCCGGTAATTCAATTGTCTATCGTATTGTGCTTACGGAGAAGACCGGCCGCTATGAGCGGTGAAGCCCGGAGATTCAGACAGATTTACAAGTTTCACTTTCGGGCAACTTTTCTTACATTTGCCTGTGGATAAAAAGAAGAAACAGCGGACAATTATTTTCTATAAGACCTACTTTGATCTCTTTTTCAGAGAACAAAAGCAAAAGGTAAAGGACAAGATTATCTGGACTTTTGATTTGATTGGAAGAGCTTCAAAGAATTCCGGAAACTTATCTAAAGCATATCGAGAACACGGACGGGCTATTTGAAATCCGCGTTCAACAAGGGGGTGATATCTTTCGGATATTCTGCTTTTTCGACCAGGGAAAATTGGTTGTTTTAGCCAATGGATTTCAAAAGAAAACACAAAAGACACCTAAAAAAGAAATTGAAAGAGCACTTAAAATAAAGGAGGAATATGAAAACGAAAAAAAGTAACACCATAACGCTTGACCAATTCAAGGACAAGCATTATGGAAAAAGAGGAACAGCTAAACGGGATAAGCTTGAAGCGGGTTATGAGAATTTCAAAATCGGAGCCCTTCTTTATGAGGCCCGGCTTGAAAAAGGATTGACCCAGGAAGAACTTGCAGAAAAAGCAGGAACAACGAAATCGTATATCTCAAAGATTGAGAACAACATCAAAGAGGCTCGTATCTCAACACTTCAAAAGATAATTGAACTCGGGCTTGATGGACATTTGGAATTATCCATTAAACTTTAACCAGCAAGTATCGTAATTGCACTACGAAAAGACAGGCCGCTATGAGCGGTGAAGCCCGGAAATCCAGTTATTGATTTCTTCGGCTATCTCCGGAACCAGATTCTTCTTTCCAGCTTTAAAGCCGTGATCGGCTCCTTCAAAGGGAACAAGCGTGGCCGTTGATAATGTTGAGCAAACTTCTGTAATCAACTCCCATGTGGCCAGCGCATCTTTGGTGCCTTGCAGAAACAGCATGGGAATTTTTATTCCGGACAAATGTGTTGCTCTTTCGGTTGCCGGTTTACCGGCAGGATGTAACGGAAAACCGACAAAGGCCAAACCGCTTACGAAGGGTAACGGGTTAGCTGCTATATATTGCGAAGTCATGCGACCGCCAAACGATTTCCCGCCTGCTATCAGCGGAAGCGTGGAGAACAGTTCATGCGCTTTTGCAATGGCTGCGGCTACAGCCAGATGGGCAACGGCCGGAAAATCAGGGCGCCTTTTCTTTTGTTCGGAATACAGAAAATTATAGCGTAATGTTGCAACCTGTAACGAAGCCAGTTCAGCAGCCAGGTCTTTCATAAATTTATGGTGCATGTCGGTTCCGGCTCCGTGTGCAAATACATAAACAGCTTTAGTAGTTGTGGGTTGGTAGAGTTCAGCCGATATAGTTTCGGTTTTAACAGGTAGGATAAAGGATTTGATTTCAAAGTCCATAAATAAAGTCGGTTGCCTTAACATTAATATCAACAAATTTTAAAAACTAAATCCACATTTGGATTGTTTTCGTAAATAGAAAATGAAACGTAATCATTAACCTGAACACCCCCCTCTCCTGTGGAGAGGGGGCAGGGGGTGAGGTCAATTATAAAAACCATGAAACCATTACTAACAACACTTTCAGTTGCTCTTTTAAGCTTACAAGCCTGCACGGCTCAAACCCAATCGCCAGAAGAAACGGCTGCAGCCGATACAATTAAACGAATCGTTCGCACGGAAGCGGAGTGGAAAAAAATCCTGACTCCCGAACAGTTTTACATTCTCCGCCAGAAAGGAACCGACCGGCCGTTTACCGGCAAGTATTACCTGCATAAAGAAAAAGGAGTTTACCAGTGTGCCGGCTGCCATACCGATTTGTTTACATCCGATATGAAGTTCGATTCGGACTGCGGCTGGCCCAGCTTTGATAAAGAGATTGAAGGCGGAAAAATCAAAAAGGTGGTGGATACTTCGCACGGTATGGTGCGCACGGAAATAGTTTGCACCAAATGCGGAGCGCACCTCGGTCATTTGTTTGATGACGGCCCTACCTTAACCGGCCAGCGCTATTGCGTAAACTCCACTTCGATTGATTTTAAGAAAGACTAAGCTACTTCTTGTGCTCTTTTCTATACTGTTGCCAAAAATCCTGGTTATAAGGTATCGTATCTAATTCATCGGGCATTATTTCAAATGCGGTAACCGGATCGGTGATCAACCTGGTTTGAATAGCCTCGTGTGTTACAATAAAAACCTTATTCTCTGCTTTTTTCGGCCGGATGCTTTTAATCAGGTAAGGGAAGTATCCGTTTTCTGTTCGTTTGTAGATTATTTCCGTTTGGGTATTATTCAGCCTGATGGTATGCCGGATAACCGCAAGGTTATTAGCAGCAATGTAAATTACCCCACTGTATTTCCCTTCCAGGTCTTCCTTTTCATTCAGGTTCTTTTTTCGCGTTGAGTATTCAATTATGCAAACCGTGTCCTGGTCAAATACGGATACGCCAACGTAAGCGAAAGCCATCCTTTTGTGGAGAGAAACGTTAAACACCGAGTAGCCTTTCCCTGTGCCGGGCATATCTGCAAAAAATATATCGAAACCGGGATAATACTGTGAAAATGTATTACCGGATTTTTGACTGGTTAGCTTCGGCAACGGGTCTTTGCCCGTTTCGCGTTTTTGTGTGATACGGGTGGCATTGAACTGGCCGGCAACATAACCCTTGCGGTAAGTTTCTGCAACGGTTTCGAGCAAATACACTTCCTTCACGGAATCACGAACAGAGATGTGCGAATAGAACTCCATATTAAAAGGTTGCTGGTAGTAATTTTTTGGCACTGCCTGTATAGCCTGCTTTACCATTTCTCCCGGTGTGATTTTTCTTTCATGCACCTGAATATCATCCAATACCAGCGGCTGAGGTTGAAGAGAAAAGGAAAATTCCTGTGTCCCTGTTTTTAACAGGCTGTCAAGAGAAAAAAACCGATTGGCATAGCCCAGGTAAGATACTTTTATATATTCATTTTGCAGCTTGGGAAGATTCATTTGAAAATACCCGTCCTCGCTGGTGGCTGAACCGATACCTGTATTGCCAATGCTTAAATGCGCATACGACAGCGCAGCCCCGGTTTCAGCGTCCACCACTTTTCCGCGGATGATTTGCTGGGTATATCCGGTAACCGAAACACATAAAAATCCAATGAAAACAAGTTTGTTCATTATTCCTGTTTTAGAATTTTAACCGGCTTGACAGCGCTAAGTTTTATAAGATGGTAACACACAGCGATTAGCATGCTGCCCGCCAGCACGCCAAAGGCTACAAGTATATTAGCAGCGCCAACGGTAGCCTGGTGTGCAAAGCCATTCAGCCAGGGCTGAACAGTGAGGTAACCAATCAGGCAGGCAAACATGCACGCAACCAGAGCGAGCGCCCCCAGATCCCGCCAGGTGAGCAGTAACAGGTGCTGCATACCGGCACCCAGTATTTTCCTTATGCCGGTTTCTTTTTCCTTTTCGGCAAGGTTGATGTTCAGCAGCCCGAAAAGCCCCATTAGCGTAATCGCAACAGTAACGCAGGAAAAGAGCGTAAGCAGGTTTTTTAGCTTGGTTTCGTTCTCTAATTGTTTCTCAAAATAGTCATCGAGCAAGCGGTACTCGAAAGGTTGTCCCGACAGGGCTGACTGCCACACTTCTTTAACAAGGTTATGATAATCGTGCCGGGATGAAGAATAACGGATAAATAATTTTTCCGGGGTTTTATTGTTTAAGTAGAAAAGCATGGGTTCGGCAACCCGGTGTTGCCCGCTGAAGCTGAAATCTTTTATGACTCCAACTACACGAGCTTCGCTTCCGTAAGTGATTTTTTGGTTAAGCGGATTTTTCCAGTTGAGCATTCGTACCATGGCTTCGTTCACGATCACTACATCCCGGTTACCCGATACATCGGATGATTGAAACGTACGGCCGAGCGCTACTTCAGCCCCAAGCACATCAAAATAGTCTTCATCAATATGGGCATAGGCCAGCATTTTAATTTGCTGCTGGCCGGCCAGCTCTACCGTAAATGTATCAAAGTCCGATTCGCGGGTAGGCGTGGAGTTTCTTCCCACCAGGCTTACATGTACTACACCGCTCAACGATTTCAGTGAGTTTTTAAGTTGGGGTAACTGGTTTAACAACGTTTCATCCCGGGGCAAGTCCACCACCATCACCTGGTTTCTGTCAGCCAGCCGGTCGTGATGCGTCAGCACCTGCATCTGGTCGTAAACTGCTTTGGTTACGAAAACCAGTGTAAGCACTGCCGTGAACTGAAATGCAATCAATAAGTTTTTGGTAAACCGGGTGTAACCCGATACCTGTTGTTGCAGGTTATGAATGGGGTTGATGAGTGAAAGCTTAACGGCCGGATACCAGCCGGCCAGTATGCTGATGACCAGTACGACCGGTATGATCAGGCAGAACAACATAGCCAGTACAGGCAGCTCCGGTACATGATTCAGCAAACCGGTAGTTACCAGTTGCGAAGAGAAGGTTGCAATTAACAGGAAAGATAACGCCAGCCCCGCCAAACATAACACAGCCGATTCGATCAGGTACTGGCTTCGTAGTTGTTTTTGTAAAGCTCCGAATACTTTGCGCACACCTATTTCGGTTTTTCTTTTTGCAGCTTGCGCTATCGAAATGTTGATGTAGTTGGCAGCCGATACAATTAAGATAATAAATGAAATCGCAGCCAGCACGGAGAGCGTGGTCTTGCTGCCCTTGGGCGGGTCGAACATTTTGCGTTCACTGAAGTGAACATCCGTTAGCGATTCCACGAGGTAGCCCCCGCTCATATTAGAAAGCTCCAATACCGGGGCAAGCTCATCGGCAAACAGCGTATCCAGCTTCTGCTGAAACAACTTGACATCAGGTGTATTTTGAGCTAATACATAAACAAAACACCAGTCGCCAAAATGTGAATCAAGCGAAACCAGCGCGTTAAATGTTAAATCGGTATTGGCAGGTAGGTCTTCAATTACCCCGGTTACCCGGTACTCGCGGTTGTTTAGTGTAAGCGTTTTATCAAGCGCGGTTTCCTCATGGAAGTATTTATACGCAAACTTTTTAGTGAGCACAATAGAGGCAGGCTCTTGCAAGGCTGTTTCGGGATTCCCTTCCAGCCAGCGATTGTTAAATACACGAAAGTATGCAGGGTCGGCTTCAAAAATACCTTCTTCAATAAAGGTATCGCCTGCGGCATTTTTTATTTTTTGAATTCCGCGCAGTTGGGCAATCCCGGTAACCGCCTCCGCTTCGGGAAACCCATCGCGCAGACGGTTAAGCAAGGGGGCATCGCTCCAACCGAGCCTGGTTTCTTCCTCATTGCTTAGCGAACGCAGCGACATTGATACCTTCAGTATTCTATCTGCATGATGATAATGCCTGTCGAACGAGTATTCATGCTGAATGCGAAGAAAAATCAGTGCAAAGCAGGCAATGCCCAGTGTAAGCCCGGAGAAGCTCAGCGCTGCATTCAGCTTGTTTTTCAGAAGATTGCGCCTGGCGGTAAGCAGGTAATTTTTATACAGCAGGATGCCGGGTTGAAAGTTTCGCGCAGATCGTTTCAACGTGTATAGCCGCATGAATTTGATTATATCAATGACGTAAATGAGCTTTGCACGTTTTACACCTTTTGCTTTTACGTTTCGCTGAAAATATTCATTCAAATCACCCTGTAAGTCTTCTAACAGTTCAGGTTTGCAATACCAGCTCAGGAGTTTTTCAGCCCAGCGTGGTGGCGATATGTTCTCATGTTGTTCTGACATTACTCACTTTTCAATACCTCAGCCGGGTTCGTCCTCGCCACTTTCCAGGTCTGTGAACTGATCATTATACACGCGAGTACCAGCACAGCCGTTACGGCAATAACGCCATCGAGGTAGCTAAGCGGAGCTTTATGCACCATACGTGTCTGCATCACATTTCTAAAAAGCCAGTACGTGAGCGGGAGTGAAATCGCTGCCGAGATAGCCAGTAGAGCAACGAAGTTTCTGCCCAAAAGAATAATAAGGTTTGCTTCGCTGGCGCCCATCACTTTGCGGATGCTCACTTCACGCATGCGCATTTCGCTGGTGAACACCACCATACCCAGCAGGCCCAATGAAGCAATGCTGATCGCAAGAAAGGAGATAAAGCCAGCCAGCTTTATGGAAGCCTTGAGCCCGCGAAACGATTCTTCTATCTGGTGATCATAAAAGTTCGCCTCGAACGGATGCACGTTATCCAGTTTTTTCCAGTGCGCGGCAATCTTGTCGTATGTGCCAACCAGGTCTGTCGATTCAATTTTTACATTCAGGTACTCGGCCTCCCGATTCGTGTAGCGTATCATTACTTCGTTAGCGGTCTGGTTCGCTACACGTCCGTATTGAAACTCGTGCACCACGCCAATAATTTTCAACTCGTTGCCCTCTACCAGGATCGTTTCACCGAGTGCTGAATTTTTGTCGCCCAGGTTAAAGCGTTTTAACAGCGCTTCGTTCACAATCACTTCATCTTCGCGTGCATCCTCGGCAGCTTTGGGAATGAAGTTCCGGCCGGTGAGCAGTTGATACTCATGCAACGGAATAAAATTCTCATCTACTTTGTTGGCGAATACAAAAGAAGAGTCTTGCGGATTTTCAGGATTCTTGACATCGGAGCCCCAGTAGTCATTAAGTCCATTGAGCAGAACGGAAGTAGAGATTGCTTTTACCTCAGGCATTTCGTTCAATATTTTTTTCAACGGAGCAGCCTTATTTCCCTGCAAACGGATATTGATAATGTTCTCCGATGAGAAGCCAAGATCGTAGTTAAGGTAATATTGGTATTGTTTATAGATCAGCACCGTACCGATAATCAGAATGAGCGAAAGGCAATATTGAAATACAATGAGTACCTTGCGACCTGTCAGCTTTTTCGCACCGCCAATCTGCGCTATGTTCTTCATCGCCTGAATGGCGTTGATATGCGAAAAGTGAAGTGCCGGCACAAACCCGGCTGCAATCCCCACCAGCAAGGCAAACAGTATAAACGCCACAACCACCATGGGGGACAATTCCAACACAAATAGCTCCTGCATGTCGGCCTCCAGCCCGATCAAATGCGGGCGGAGCAAAAGGAACAGCCCGAATGCAGCCACCAGCGAGAGCAGCGAAATCACCATCGACTCAAAAAGAAACTGCGTACGTACATTTCGGCTCAACGCACCGATTACCTTGCGCACACCAACTTCGCGGTAGCGTCTTATGGAGCGGGCAATAGACAGGTTTGTATAATTGAAACAGGCGGAAAGCATCACCACGAAAGCCAGCCCCGTGAATACCCAGGCCATAGTGCTGCCCATAGTTTGCCCGATCTGGTTGCCAAGCCGCTCGCCCAGCATAATATCATCCATTGGCTGCAAGCGGAATTGAATGTGAATATTCTTCAAGTCTTTTCCTTCATTGTTGGAAAGCTGATCGAGGGATGCCTGGTATTGTTCGAGGTTCACATTCCCGGGTATGAGCAGGTAAACCCATGTTTGCCAGATGTTGTCCCACGCTTGTTCACGCGGCTCGTTCTCTAAGAGTATGGCACGGGTTGAGAGAGAGCCGAGCATCTGAAACCGCATGTGCGAAAAGCGCGGCACGTCTTTCATCACACCGGTTACGGTGTAGGCTTTGTCTTTATTACGATATAAAATTTTTCCAACCACATCGGTGCTGCCGAATAATTTCATGGCCGACTCTTCGGTAAGCACCACAGAGAAAGGTTCTTTGAGCGCTGTGTTGGGATCGCCCTCGATCAACGGGAATGTGAAAACGGAGAACAGGTTTTCATTTGCCCAGAATCCACGCAAGGGTAAGGCTTTGTCGTCAAAGCTCATATCGCCTTCAAAGCCCGCCCGGAAAATGGCAACGGCTTCCTGACCGGTCAGCTTTTCATCAATCGCTTGACCTGCACGAATAGAGGTAGTCGCCATGAAGTTATTGCTTTTATCTCCATTGAATTCAAAGCGACTCAACACCCGATAAATGCGTGCATGATGTTCGTTGAACTTGTCATACGAATAAATATCGGACAACATGCTGATCAGCAACAGGCCCACCGACATGCTCACCGCCAGCCCGATGATATTGATGGACGAGAAAAGTTTGTTGCGAACGATATTTCGTCCGGAAGTTTTAATATAGCTGCCGATCATGATCCACTGGATTAAAAGGTTGACAAATTTTGGTTTACGGATAGTATAAAGCCTGAAGAATTTAAAGACATCGATGATGTAGATAAGCTTTGCCCGTTTTACGCCTTTTGCTTTTACGTTTCGTTGAAAATATTCATTCAAATCGCCTTGCAGGTCTTCCAGCAATTCAGGTTTGCAGTACCAGCTCAGGAGCTTTTCAGCCCAGCGTGGTGGTTTGTGTTTACTGTCTTCAATCATCCCTGATGTGTTAAATAGCAGTTGACAAAAGGCAATTGACAAAGTCGTTGTC
This sequence comes from Cyclobacteriaceae bacterium, assembly GCA_026129485.1. Lineage (GTDB taxonomy): Bacteria > Bacteroidota > Bacteroidia > Cytophagales > Cyclobacteriaceae > ELB16-189. Next base: position 253,634 of record JAHCHY010000001.1, on the reverse strand, counting down.
AACTGTCAATTGTATTTTGTCAATTTTGTGAGTCATAACTACATTAAATATTCTTCAACGCCATACCCGGTATCATGCTCCACAGGTTATCGCGTACTTCTTTTGCTTTGATGAGTGATGCCTTGCCTGCATTGGTTACGGTATAGTAGCGCTTACGCTTGCCCCCCCGTGTGCTGGTAGCCTCTCCCAGCTTACTTTTTACAAATCCTTTTTCCTCTAACCGGTTCAGCACCGCATGTACCACACCCAATTTGGCCGAACGGCCGGTGTTCTTTTCCAGCTCATCGCAAATGGCCACACTGTAGGCATCATTTACCAATGCGGCAATAGTCAGCAATACGAGCTCTTCAAACTCCCCTAAGTTCGTTCCTTTCATAACAATGATTAATTATGTAAATGTATGTAAAATAGTTTTACTTAAGCAACACCCCTTTAAAATTTTGGATTCTCCATAACATAGGAAATAGCGCTCGTAATGTTCAAAACACCTGTTTTAAATCATTGAAATCGATCCAATTACTCTCTATTATTGTAGTGTATCTTTTACCCTATCTGCATGAACAAATCACTGTTTTTTACCGCATTGCTCGCAACTGTTTTCTCAGTTGCCTCTTTGGCGCAAGAGCTGAAATCCCCCAACGGACAGCTTAATATGTCTTTTGCTTTGCAGGCCGATGGCACACCTGCCTATCAGCTCAGCTATAAAGGCAAGGCCGTTCTCAAACCGAGCAAGTTGGGGCTTGAGCTAAAGAATGATGCAAAATCGCTTTTGAATGATTTTGTGATAACAGATGCAAAAACCACTTCGCATGATTCAAGCTGGGAGCCGGTTTGGGGTGAGGAGAAAATCATTCGTAATCATTACAACGAATTGGCCGTTACGCTTACGCAGAATGGCACTAACCGCCAGTTGCTCATTCGCTTCCGGCTGTTCGATGACGGGTTAGGTTTCCGCTACGAGTTTCCTGCTCAGCCTAACCTCGTTTACTTTGTCATCAAGGAAGAGCGCACACAATTTGCCATGGCGGGTAACCACACGGCTTTCTGGATTGCAGGCGATTACGATACACAGGAGTATGACTACACCACTTCACGCTTAACAGAAATTCGCGGGTTGATGAAAAATGCGATTCAACCCAATGCCTCGCAAACTCCATTTTCAGATACGGGTGTGCAAACTGCCTTAATGATGAAAACGGATGACGGGCTTTATATCAACCTGCACGAAGCAGCCCTTATCAATTACTCGTGCATGCATTTGAACCTCGATGACAAAAACTTAGTGTTTGAATCGTGGCTTACGCCTGATGCAGTAGGTGATAAAGGTTACATACAGGCTCCCGCGCAATCGCCCTGGCGCACAGTTATTGTAAGTGATGATGCCCGCGTGGTGCTGGCTTCACGAATTACCTATAACCTGAATGAGCCAAGCAAGATTGAAGATACTTCGTGGATCAAACCGACTAAGTATGTGGGTGTTTGGTGGGAAATGATTACCGGCAAAAGCTCGTGGGCTTACACGAACGATGTGCCTTCCGTTCAACTCGGGGTAACCGATTTTACAAAAGCAAAACCTAATGGCATGCACGGAGCGACAAATGCCAACGTAAAAAAATTTATTGACTTTGCGGCACTGCACGGCTTTGATGGCGTGCTGGTGGAAGGCTGGAACATTGGTTGGGAAGACTGGTTTGGAAATTCCAAAGACTATGTGTTTGATTTTGTAACTCCCTACCCGGATTTTAACGTAACCGAGCTGCGCGATTATGCAAAGTCAAAAGGCGTGAAGCTGATCATGCACCACGAAACTTCCGGCTCTACACGCAACTACGAACGCCATTTAGACAAAGCCTTTCAGTTTATGAAAGACAACAATTACGATGCGGTGAAGACCGGTTATGTAGGCCCGATTCTCCCGAAAGGATATTATCACTACGACCAGTGGACAAACAACCATTACCAGTACGTGGTGGAGAAAGCAGCGCAATATAAAATTATGGTCAATGCCCACGAAGCGGTTCGTCCTACCGGTATTGCCCGCACCTGGCCGAATATGATCGGGAACGAATCGGCACGCGGCACCGAGTTCCAGGCGTTTGGCGGCTCAAAGCCCAATCACGTTACCATTCTTCCGTTTACCCGTTTGATCGGTGGCCCGATGGATTATACACCCGGTGTGTTTGAGATGGACATCAGCAAGATCAACCCCAATAATAATTCACATTGCAACAGCACACTGGCCAACCAACTGGCCTTATATGTAACCATGTATAGCCCGTTGCAGATGGCGGCCGATTTGCCGGAAAATTACAACCGGTTTTTAGATGCATTTCAATTCATTAAAGATGTGGCGGTGGATTGGGACGAGAGCAAGTACATCGAAGCGGAGCCCGGCCGGTACATTACCATCGCGCGTAAAGCGAAAGGCAAATCGAGCTGGTTTGTGGGCAATGTAAATGGCGAAGCACCACGTACTTCCAGTATTGCTTTTGATTTCCTGGATGCGGGCAAAACCTATATCGCCACTATCTATGCCGATGCCAAAGATGCGCACTATAAAACCAACCCGCAGGCTTATACCATCCGCAAAGTAGTGGTAACTAATAAATCGAAGCTGGCGCAGGGATCGGCTGCCGGAGGCGGGTATGCGATTAGTATAGTGGAAGCCACCAAAGAACAAACAAAGGGGTTGAAGAAGTTGTAAGTATGGTGCAGACAAAGGGATTGAAATGTAGTTTGGATGATGTTTCACCTGAGTGAGGGCTATATAAGGATGCAACAGCACTAACTTGCGTATATTTAAACGTTATCGGTACTCTATTGGCGACAGTGCAACCCTAAACCGACAAATAAATTAGAAAATATAATAGAACTATAGCAACATGGCAAAAATTACGGAAGTTCGTTTAACACTTGCAGCATTTATTTACGGAGTTGAAATTGACCTCAAAAACGTTATTAAGAAAAATATTGCACCTTTTCATGAAGATATTCAGTTCTTTCACGACACCGAATTAGAAGCAAAGGTTCTTGAGAGATTTAATAAGGAAAACCCTGGCATTGACTATAAAAAGAATGTTGAGGATATAGTTGACTTTCTTGACTTCGGTGACACTTTTGTAATTCTTAAAAAGAACAATGTCTTTCTTTCCAAACAAGCAAATGATTTTCTCAATTCAATTTATGAGGAACTCGTTACGGTAATTCCAGTTCGTAATAGAGTAATGCATACCAGACCATTGCTTGGTGGCGACTTTGCCATAGTTTATGACTTTATCACAAAATTAAAACTGACTGACCCGATAGAATGGAAAGCAACTATTGAAACAAGAAGCCTAATTGAAAAAGACCCTTCTTATGTTTTAACTTTAAAATTCCCAACATCTTCATTCACCAGCCTAACAAACAAAGTAATTCATAATCTACCTGTTCCCGACTTTGACGAAACTGGATTCATTGGTCGGACAAAAGATGTTGACGATACCAAACAACTAATTTTTACGAACAAAGTTGTTTCGGTTTTAGGCGATGGTGGTATTGGTAAAACTGCATTGGCACTTAAAGTTGCTTATGACATTGTTGACTTAAATGAGAAGTGCCCTTTTGAATTAATCATTTGGACAACTGCCAAGACAACAATGCTGACAGCAAAGGGTATAGAAGAAATCTATACTGCAATTACTGACTACACTGGTTTAATTGATATGATTTCTGAAACAATGGATTCTAAAATCCAAACAAATAAACTGGATTCCATTCTTGAATACCTTGACCTTTTTAAAACGCTAATCATCATTGACAACTTAGAAACAATTCACAATGAAGAAGTGAGGGACTTTATTCGTAAGGCACAAGTGAAGTGCCATATTCTAATTACATCAAGGATAGGTCTTGGTGAATTAGAATTTCCAAGAAAGCTTAACGGACTTACGGAAAATGAATCATCAAAACTAATTAGGGAAATTGCACGAATTAGAAATAGCGAAACTCTTATGAAACTTCCACAGAAAACTCTAGTGGAAATTTCCGAGAAACTCTATTTCAATCCGCTTGCTTTAAAATGGTTTGTTAGCACAGTAGAAATGGGAGTATCTCCTGCTGAAGTGCTGAGCAACAAAGAAGACTTGTTGAATTTCTGCCTTACGAACGTTTATGAGAAATTGAGTGATGGTGCTATTGCAATTCTCAAAACGATCAGAGCATCAAGACGAAAACTAACGACAGGAGAAATTATTTACCTATCCAACTTTCAACCTTTAGAAGTAAGAAAATATCTGATAGAATTATTCAAGACAACTCTAATAAGCAGGGAAATAAAAGACGCAAACAACCTCGAAGAAGTTTATTACTATATCTCCGATTTCGCAAAGGATTTTCTTTCAAAGAAATATCAAATTGAGCCAGAGTATGTAAAGGCACTGACTAAGAAATATAAGGTTCTTGAAGACGGGTTAAAAGACATTACAAAATATAGTCGTTACAACGAATTTTCAATCAATGCTCTTTCATATGAAACAGCAAATCAAAAAATTGCAGCTAAATTTTTGTCAGAAGCACTTGGCTATTCTAAATCCAGTGATTTTGACAGAGCACTTCAAAAAATACAAGAGGCAAAAAATATTGATCCAAATTATTATGAAGTGTACCGAGTAAGCGCATTTATTAAAGCAACGCAAGGCGACATTCTAAGTGCAGAAGAAGATTATCAGATGGGATTAGAAATAGCTCCAAAGAATTTGCGATTGCTTTTCTACTATGCACAGTTTCTTCTTTTCTCATTAGAGGACAGCCATAAAGCATTACAATATGCTGAACAGGTTTATCAACAAAAGCCCAATCATCCATATACTTCACTCCTATTCGCAAGGTGTTACAACCACAATAGAGATTTCAATAAAGCAATTCAAATTTTAAGAACTCTTCTTGCGAACACCGAGCTTGACCCCAAGAACAAACGAATCACATATACTGAACTTATTAGTTTGTATTCAAACACAGGGCAAAGTTTATTAAGAGTAGAAACAGACATTGAGAATGCGGTCAATCATTATAAAAAAGCGTTTGAAACCTTTGAAGAATGTATCGCCAAGAACATCATTGATTATAAAGTTTTGAAGAATTTTGTTGATTGCCTATACAGTTTCATCAATAATTTGCCGACAACAGAAATTGAAAAAAACAGAGCATTCATAAAAGGGCTTATGACAAAATTTGAGACACAAATATCTCTGACTTATCTCTGCACAAAAGTGATATTAAAATATTCAAACAAATTCCATGATGACGACTTTAATCATTTAATTGGATATGAAGTGAGGAATGATAAAATAATTGGAAATGTCCGCAGAGGAAAGATAGATTCAAATTTTGTTTTTATTGAAGGCGACAGTGCTGAGTATTATGCAAATCGTTATGACTTCATAGACATTCATAATTGGACTGACTGGAAAAATTTAAAGAACGGACAACTTGTAACCTTTGAAAAGGGAACAAATGCCCAAGGCGATTGTGCTAAGAACATCAAAATACTTAACTAACTGATTTATTATGAAACAACTTCGGACGGACAGAAGAGCTACCGATAATAAGGCTTAGCGAAAGTGGCGGTTCAGTGGTTAATTGAACATTTATGCATCGTATCAAGTAAGTAGTGCTGACAGACAGTTTTGTGCTTCGCATTCGCCACCTTCGTCAAGGCCCGAACCGCTAGAATACCCCCTACAAAAAGACCTGCCTATTCCGGCAGGTCTTTTTACTTTTATACATTATTGAATCTACTTCCTCGGAAACAGATCATCTCTATTAGCCGCCAGCCACGCAAAAGCAGCCGTAATTACTGCGTTGTGCTTCAGGTCGGCTTCAATCGTTTTGTCGTACACGTCCATGCTGGTGTGGTGGGTACGGGTTCGGTATTCAATCGGATCCTGAATGAATTGAAAACCGGGTAAACCGATCGCATCAAAAGATTGGTGATCGGTGCCACCGGTGTTCTGGTACGTGATCGTGCTGGCGCCTAACTTTTCAAATGGTTTAAACCATGCGCGGAAAACGGTGCGGGCATTTTCATTGCTTTGCAAATACACCCCACGGTATTTACCGGTACCATTGTCCATGTTGAAATATACCGAGAATTTTTCTCCGGCAGGAGTAAGCACGATAGAATCATAAGGCGCGGTTTTATCAAGGCGCTCACCTAAAATGCGTTTCACATAATTGCGCGAACCGATCAATCCTTGTTCTTCGCCACTCCATAAGCCGATGCGAATGGTTCTGCGCGGGCTGATGCCCAATGATTTGATAATGCGCATGGCTTCCATCATCACGGCCGAACCCGATGCATTATCGGTAGCGCCCGTACCGGCATGCCATGAATCGAGGTGCGCACCAATCATCACCACTTCATCTTTCAGGTCGGTGCCGGGTATTTCGGCAATTACGTTGAAGCCCGGGGCAGCCGGTGTAAACTCAACATCGAACGTAAGCTCAGATTTGATGATCTGTCCCTTTTGCAGTTGGCGCACCATGCGGTTGTAATGCTCGCTGGCTACTACGATCTGCGGAAGCACCTTAGGCGCTTTTGCACTTTGCGCCCGTACCCGTTCGGTAAACGGAACATTAGCCGGATACGGAATGGTAGCGGCCGATACTAATATAGTGCCATCCTGCTGGCGTGTAAGCGGACTGGGCTCCAGCACAGCGAGGGCCCCCTCTTTTTGTAAAAAATCCCACTTGGCAAAAGGAAGATTAGAACCACCGGTTGGCATACGGAATCCGCCAGGCCCACCGGCTACAGGCCCGGCATTGGCCATCTCTAATAATTCCGAATCGTTGAAGCGTGCGCCATCCGGTGTAAAGGTGGGTGTAACTTCAACAGGCTTATCAAACAGTACGATCTTGCCTTTCAGCTTGCCTTTATATTTTTCAAGATCGGCTTCGCTGCTCACATCTAAGTAAACCACCTCGGTCTGCACGGTACCTTTTATGCCGGGGCTCCAGGCCTTGGGATAAGCGATCACCGAAGTGTAAACCGGGCTTAAATTTTGCAGGCTGAATTTCTTGATCGACCAGCCGCGCCCAAACTCTTCGTCCCATGTATCGAAGTGCGCATTTTGCAAACCCCATGCGGTAAGCGTGGTTTTTACATACCCGGCTGCTTTTGCATAGCCGGGCGAGTTGGTGAGGCGCGGGCCGTGCACATCGGTAAGCATGCTCATGATGTCCATGACCTGCGAGCGCTCAAAGCCTTCTTTTTTAATTTTGGAAATGATGGTAGTATCTACCTTTTCGGGCTTCTGCGCAAAAGCTATTGAAGCCGCGAATATTCCCAGGGCGGAGAGGAGTAAAGGTTTATTCATAAGTCTGGTTATTAAAGCCGAAACTTACCAATATCGCACAAGAGTGAAATTACCGGTAGCGTAATTTATACACTCAATAACCTGTTGGCCAGAAAAAAGGATTACTCGCTCCTTAGGCCATTAACCGGGTTGGCCATAGCGGCTTTAATGGATTGATAGCTTACCGTGAGCAGCGTAATGAGTAAAGCGCCCACACCGGCCGCAGCAAAAATCCACCACGCCATGTCGCTGCGGTATTGATATTTCTGCAACCAGTTGCTCATAAAGTACCAGGCTAAAGGCATGGCTACCAGCAACGAAATGCCAACCAGTATCACAAAATCTTTCGAGAGCATGCCCCAGAGGTTAACCACACTGGCGCCCATCACTTTGCGAATGCCAATTTCTTTGGTGCGTTGCTCGGCCACAAAGCTGGCTAAGCCAAAAATACCGAGGCAACTGATGAAGATGGCCAGCACGGCAAAGAAGCTGGCCAGCTTGCCGATGCGTTCTTCATCACTGAATTTTCGTGCGTATTCAGTATCTACAAACTCGTAGCTGAAAGGCGACTCGGGATTGTAACGGGTGAATACCGTTTTGATCTTGTCGAGGGCTTCATGCGAGCTCATGTCGGGGTTGAGCTTGAGGATAGCGAGGTTTACATTATCGTACCTGTCGATGTGCCAGAGGGAAGCACGCACGGGTTCGTAAGGCGATTCAATAATCATGTCTTCAATTATACCAATAATGGTATATGGAGTTTCGTTCCACGTAAGTGTTTCGCCAACGGGGTTTTCTAAGCCCAGGAATTTAGCCGCTGCTTCGTTAATCACAAATGCTAAAGAGTCGCTGACATGCTCGCGCGAAAAGTCGCGACCGGCTTTGAACTTCCAGCCTACTGTTTTGCCAAACTCATGGTTCACGCCATTGTTCGGAAAATCAACTGCAAGGGCGGGGTCTTTACCCGCCCAGTTGAAGCCGCCATTGCTGTTCCATACTTGTGTAGTGGGGCTTCCGGCTTCAGTCATTTCTACAATCGCCCCCTGGCTTTTCAATTCGTTACGCACAGCTTCAAAATGATTGTGGATGTCGGGTGTTGGCAGGTACACGTTAATAAGCCCGTTACGATCGTAGCCGATGGGCCGGTCTTTTGCAAATTGAATCTGGCGGAACACTACGATGGTGCCAATGATAAGAATAACGGAAACAGTGAATTGCAGCACCACCAATATTTTGCGCGGCATGGAAGCAAGCCTCCCTACGCGGAAAGTTCCTTTCAGCACTTTCACGGGTTGAAAAGAGGATAAGTATAATGCCGGGTAGCTGCCTGCAATAATGCCGGTAAATAAGCTAAATCCTAAACCAACGAGCCAGAACATGGGACTGGCCCATAATAACGTAAGCTTCTTGCCGGCTACTTCGTTGAAAGCCGGCAGTGCGAGGTAAACCAATCCCAACGATACGATGAATGCCAACGCAGCCACTACGATCGACTCGGAGAAGAATTGATTGATTAATTGTGAGCGCATCGAGCCGATGGATTTGCGGATGCCTACTTCTTTCGCGCGTTTTTCAGAACGAGCTGTGCTCAGGTTCATAAAGTTGATGCAGGCCAGCAGCAGCACGAATACACCTATGATGCCAAACATCCATACAAACTCAATACGACCGCCCACATTCCTGCCTTCTTTAAATCCGGAATACAAATGCCACTTGCTCATGGGATGGAGGAAGACTTCAGGCTTATACCTGCGCCCACCTTCATCTACCTTGTTTAGTTTTACATCGATAATTTTAGCCGATACCAGTTCCATGTCGGCATTTTCGGCAAGCTGTGCCCATGTTTGTGTAAAGTTGCTGCCCCAGGGGTCGTTCATGCTTTTGATCCACTCATTTTCGATGAGATACAAATCCCACGGCATTATCCAGCTCATCTCGCGAAACTTGGAGCTGTGCGGCATGTCTTCGTACACGCCCGTTACCTTCACATCATTTTTGTTGTTGATACGAATGGTTTGGCCCATCGGGTCGGCATCATCGAAGTAGGCTTTGGCAACAGATTCTGATAATACTATCGAGTAAGGATCTTTCAGGGCCTGATCCGGATCGCCCCGCAATAATTTTATGGAGAGCATGTCAATCACCTGGGGCTCCCAGTACATGCCCGACTTATTGAATTTTTTTTCTTCTATGGTAAGAATCCGTCCGAAGTTCCACGTGCTTTGCAGCACATATTTAAAATCGCTGCCGTAGTTGTTTCTTATTTCTTCGGCCATCACGTACGGATTGGATACCTGCGAGCGCTTTACGCCATTATACATATTGTGTTGCCACACCTGTGCAAGGCGGTCGTAATTTTTGTGATACTGGTTGAAGGTAAGCTCGTCCCAGATCCAAAGCCCGATAAGTAAAGCCACAGCCATACCGGCAGCAAGCCCGGCAATATTTATAAAGGTGTAACCTTTGTTTTTGATGAGGTTACGAAACGCGATTTTAAAGTAACTGTATAGCATACACGCAATGGGTTTAGGGATACGCTATAGATACTGCATAATTGAAGGAAGGTTGCATGAAAGTGCCGATTATTTACGAACGGGCAAAAATTGCTTTACGAGTGTTCGATTCTGGCCATCTCCCAGCCGATCATGCTCTTTTTTCGCACAGCGTTCCATCGGTATTCGCCTAATATGCCGTCTTTGCGGATTACCCGATGGCAGGGGATAAGGTAAGCAATATGATTGGCCCCCACAGCCGAGCCTACTGCCTGCAAGGCTTTTGGATTATTGATTTTACCGGCAATGGTTTGATAGGTGGTAACACTCCCTTCGGGCAAACGCAGCAACGCCTCCCATACTTTAACCTGGAAGTTGGTGCCTTTCACAAAGAGGTGAAGCTTTCCCGCATCCTGTCTTTCAGGCACTTCTCTTCCCGAAGGAAAAATTCTTTTAGCAAAATCATTAACCAATTCTTCGTTCTCACGAAAAACGGAATTGTTCCAGCAGGTCTTCATTTCTTCAAGGCTGGTAAGCGCATTGCCATCGGTTTGAATGAACGAGAGCCAGCATACGCCACGTTCGCTTGTGCCCAGCAAGGCTTTGCCAAATGGGGTATCAACAAATCCAAACTGAATGGTAATGCCACCGCGTTGCTTATATTCTTGCGGAGTTACTGCTTCGAGTGTCGTAAACAAATCGTACACCCGCGATTGCCCGGAGAGCCCGGCCTGTTCGGCAGCATCTGATAAATTTTTGCTTTTCTGTAAAGCGTCTTTTAAAAAATCGACCGTAAGATATTGCAGAAAACGCTTGGGACTGATGCCGGCCCATTCGGTAAATATCCGTTGAAAGTGAAACGGGGAGAGGTGAACATGTTCAGCCACCTCATCCAATTCAGGCTGCTGCCGGAAGTTTTTCTCTAAATAGAGAATCGCTTTTTCTATGCGTTGATAGTTGATATGCGGCTCACTCACAACCATAAAATTAAATGCTTTATGCGAATCAAAATTGAGCTTTTGGCTACCCAACGCAAACCTGTTTCTTGCGGTTTTTTTCAGCAACAGGATGGATGTATTTGACTAATCTTGTATTCCAGGCAAGAAACCATTAACTTCATTTCGTCAACTACTTCGCACATGAACCTCAACCTGAAAGCCGAACAACAAAACACCTATGATGCCATTGTGGTGGGCACGGGTATTAGCGGTGGCTGGGCTGCTAAAGAGCTTACCGAGAAAGGACTAAAAACCCTGGTATTGGAACGAGGTCGCCCTGTTAAGCATTTAGTGGATTATCCGACCATGAATAAAGACCCCTGGCAGCTACCGTATGCCAATCGGCTTACGCCTGATGAGCTGAAGTTCTACCCGGTGCAAAAAAGAACCAACTGGGTTAATCAAGCCAACAAGCACTGGTGGGTAAACGATCTTGAAAATCCCTACACGGAAGTAAAACCGTTCGATTGGATTCGCGGCTACCATGAAGGCGGGCGTTCCATTATGTGGGGCAAGCAAACCTATCGGCTATCCGATCTCGATTTTGAAGCCAATGCAAAAGAAGGCATTGCCGTGGATTGGCCTGTGCGTTATAAAGATTTAGCACCGTGGTATGATTACGTGGAAACATACATCGGGGTAAGTGGTCGTGCGGAAGGATTGCCGCACGTTCCCGATGGAAAATTTCTGCCGCCTATGGATCTGAATTGTGTAGAAGAAGTCTTTCGTGATAAGGTTGCTGAGAAGTTTGATGGCCGCAAAGTTACCATTGGTCGTGTGGCGCATCTTACCGCTCCCTTACCGCACGATCCTTCGCGTGGCGTGTGTCAATCGCGTAACCTGTGCGACCGGGGTTGTCCGTATGGGGCATACTTTAGCAGCAACTCATCCACACTTCCTGCGGCAGCCAAAACCGGGAACATGACGTTGCGTCCGCACTCCATTGCGCACTCCATTATTTACGATGAACAGAAAGGCAAAGCGGTTGGTGTGCGCGTGCTGGATGCCGAAACCGGGCAAGAGATAGAATTCTTTTCAAAGATTATTTTCCTGAATGCATCAACCTTAGGCAGCACTTTTATTTTACTCAATTCCACATCATCGCGCTTCCCCAATGGATTGGGTAATGGCAGTGATCAGTTGGGTCGTAACCTGATGGATCATCAATACCGTGCCGGTGCCGATGGAGTGATTGATGGTTTTGAAGATAAATACTACATCGGACGCAGGCCCAACGGCATTTATATTCCGCGTTTCAGAAATGTAGATAGTGATAAACGCACCGATTATGTACGTGGCTTTGGCTACCAGGGCGCAGCCAGCCGGCAGGAGTGGTCGCGCGGGGTAATGGAAATGGCGTATGGGACACAATTAAAAGAAGCACTGGAAACACCGGGTCCGTGGCGCATGGGTATTACCGGCTTCGGTGAATGTTTGCCATACCAGGAAAACCGCGTAACGCTTAACACTGATAAGAAAGATGTGTATGGCTTACCTACGTTAAGCATTGATGCCGAGTGGAAGCAAAATGAAAAGATTATGCGCGAAGACATGAAAGCCTGTGCAGCCGAAATGCTGGAAGCAGCCGGGTTCAAGAATGTGAAAATTTATGATGCCCCCAACAATATCGGGTTGGGCATTCACGAAATGGGAACTGCGCGAATGGGTAAAGATGCAAAAACATCGGTGCTGAATAAATGGAATCAGGTGCATGAAGCGCCCAATGTATTTGTAACCGATGGTGCAGCAATGACTTCCTCTGCGTGCCAGAATCCATCGCTTACCTATATGGCGTTAACGGCACGCGCGGCCGATTATGCCGTTAACGAATTGAAAAAGCAAAACCTGTAAGATCATGGATAGGAGAGAAGCTATACAAAAAGCCAGCCTGATTTTAGGTTATGCTATAACAGGCCCTACGCTGGCTGGAGTATTAAGCGGATGCAAGGCAACACCGGAAGCAGGCTTTAAGTCGGTATTTTTTTCGAATGAGCAAGGAGTGCTGATTGAAACACTGGCAGAAATAATCATCCCAAAGACAAATACACCCGGAGCAAAGGAAGCAGGTGTGCCGCAGTTTATAGATACACTCATCGCCAATGTGTATTCAAAGGAGCAACAGGAAAAATTTGTTGCGGACGTGGTTGCTTTTGATGCCGGTGCGAAAGAAACATTCGGAGTTGCATTTGTAGGATGTACTCCTGAAGAGCAGGTACAATATTTTGAAACCCATTATACAAAAGCGATAAGCGAAGCTACTGAAGGCGGCCCTACCGGTTGGTGGAATGCCGGTAGTGGTGGCGATAAGCCTTTTGTATTGAAAGTAAAAGAGCTGGTGCTGGTAGGTTATTTTACAAGTGAGCCGGGGGCTACGCAAGCATTGCAATACAACCCTGTACCCGGACCTTTTAAAGGTTGTGTACCGTTTGCCGAGGTAGGGAAGGCGTGGGCGACTTGAAAGACTAAGTTTAAAGACAAATGAAAAAGATAAGTTTTCTGTGCTTGTTACTATTGGGATGTGATAAAGAAGAGATGGCTGATGCCTGTGCGGATACAGTTATTCTGAATGAGCCGCCTTGTCAGACGTTTGTTGATGTTACGCCTCCTTGCATTATCCAGGAGGTTATTAAAAGAGTAGAGGGCCATGAATTAACAAAATATGTCTACTACCATAATGGTTTAAATTATGATAGAATAGATATCTACGATAAAGATGTTTGGCAAGACGAGTATCCGGAAGAACCGGTTGAGATTGCTACTTTGATCTATGAAGGTGATCAGATTAAAGAAGTAACAGTTCAACCTTCAGCCACTCCCAATTTCCAGAGGAAGGCGTATTATGAGTATTCATATATGAGCGTGACAACTATTTTAGAGTTAGTTGAAGGTGGTGTGGTTACCAATACCACGAGCTATGATCAGCTATTTCTCATTAATCCGAAAGACTCTACTTATTTAAATAAGGGTGTTTTTGATATATTAAGAGAATACAAAAATGGTAATAATACGCGGTTTGCTGTAGAGGCTGACACGGGCCGGTGCATTATCAATGAACAGAGATGGGTGTTTACTGTTAAAACGAGCTTTGACTTAAATCCTAATGTTTTCCATGACTATGCTGTTCGTTTTCCACTTGGTAAGGAAACCGGATATGCTGGCCAATTTTGGTTTGGTAATAACAGAAACAATATAGTTGCTACAATTTACTCTCTAAACAATAATAATAAGGTAGTAAATTGTTACACGTTTTTACGGAATGGTGGTCAGACTTGGGTTAAGGAGTATGAGTCCACTTCTGCATCTCAGTTTCACTACACGTATAAATATTCATGTGAGTGAGTTGCTCTATTTTTATAATGATTAGTGAAATCAGCTTACGTTCTCAGTTGCCAGTCTTCTCAAGCAAATCAGCAACATGGCACGAGTTGAGTTAACCCTTCCGGATAAATTTATTTTTGAAACTATCTTACCTGTTCGCGTAAGCGATCTGAACTATGGCGGGCATTTGGGTAATGACCGTGTGCTCACGCTGATGCAGGAAGTCCGCACGCTTTTTTACAGGAGCCTGGGCTTTGAAAGCGAGATAAAACTGGAGGGCACGGTGGGCCAGATTATTGCTGATGCCGTTGTGGTGTACAAAGCTGAATCTTTTCTGGGCGATGAGTTGAAAATTGAAATTGCCGCAGCCGACTGGAATAAGTATGGGTTCGATTTATATTATCGAATAACCAATCAACACAGCAAAGAAGTAGCCCGTGGCAAGACCGGTGTGGTTTGCTTTGATTATGAGAAACGGAAAGTTGCTTCGGTGCCGGGGAAGTTGTTGGATAAACTAAAAGCCTAACCATGTGCCTATGCTGTGAAATACATAAACACATAGTAACATAGAACACATAAGACTATTTCAAAGATTTTAAGTATTGTAAACTTTGCGGAATCTGCTGCACCGAGCGCGAAGACTCATCTTCAATAAAGAAATGCTTTACACCATACTCCTTCGCTACTTTCATAATTGCTTCAATGCCCACATCGCCTTGCCCCAGCACTACGTTGGTTTCCACATCGGCTCGTCCGTTCTGATTTCCTTCGGTGCCGGGCTGCCGGTCTTTCAAGTGCATGAGGGGAAACCGGTTTTTGTATTTTTTCAATAACGCGACAGGATCCTGCCCCGGATGTTTAATCCAGAATACATCCATTTCAAAATTTGTATAAGCCGGATTAAGTTTTTGCACCATCAGGTCGAACAACGTTCCTTTTTCGTACGGACGGAATTCATAGCCATGCTGATGATAACAGAACGAAATTCCATTCTCGGCCAGAATTTTCCCTGCCCGATTAAAGGCTGAAATAGCCCGTTCGGTATCAGCCAAAGTAAAGTCATCTCCCTGATGAGGAATCCAGTAACAAACCACATAGGCAACACCAAATGCTTTTGCCCGTTGTACCACGCTTGCCGGATCCTTTTCCAATTCTGCAAAATCAGCACCGATGGCAATGAGCTTTAGCCCCGTTTCTTTGCTGAGTGCATTGAACTCTTCGATGGTCATGCCATAGGTTCCGCCACCCTCAATTTCAGTAATGCCCCAACTCTTGATCAGCTTCAGTGTTCCGGGTACATCTTGGGGGATTTCATTTCGCAGGCTATAGAGTTGTAACCCGATTTCCTGTGCGGAGGTAAGGGTAGTGGTTAGTACAATCAGCAGCAACCACCGGAAAGTAAAAAGGCTTTTCATAGATTAAATCTACAAAAGCCCTTGGTGCGAAAAAGAATTTTTTTTGTTATGGCTTATCCAGCACGGGCATGCTGGAAACGATCAGGAGTAAATCGCTATCATTTACCTCTTTCTTTTCATCAGCCACAACGAGGAAGCTTTCATAAACCATATTCAGATCTTCGCCTGATATAGTATGCCCCAGAAGCTCAAGCCTGTGCTTTAAAGCAGCGCGGCCACTGCGGGCGGTTAATACAATGGAGGATGAAGGAACTCCTACATCAGCCGGATTAATGATTTCATAATTCTCGGCATGTTTCAGGAAGCCATCCTGGTGAATACCCGATGAGTGTGCGAAGGCATTTTTGCCTACAATGGCTTTGTTGGGCTGCACGGGCATACGCATCATGCTGGATACGAGGTGGCTGATTTCAAAAATTCTTTCCGATTTAATGTTGGTATACAAGTCAAGGTCTTTGTGCACTTTCAGGGTCATCGCTACTTCTTCCAGTGAAGTGTTCCCCGCGCGTTCGCCAATGCCGTTAATGGTTACTTCGGCCTGGCGTGCCCCGTTAATCAATCCCGAAATAGTATTGGCCGTAGCCATACCCAAATCATTATGACAATGCACGGAAAGAATAGCTTTATCAATGTTCCTCACGTTCTCCACTAAATACTGAATACGTTTACCATACAAGTGAGGCAGACAATAACCGGTTGTATCCGGAATGTTCACGACATCGGCCCCGGCAGCAATCACGGCTTCGGTAAGTTTGGCTAAAAACTCCAGGTCGGCACGACCGGCATCTTCGGCATAAAACTCAACCTCGTAGCCTTTTTCTTTGGCGTACTTTGCGGCCCATACACCCTGCTCCAGTACCTGCTCGCGTGTGCTGCGAAACTTGTGTTTGATGTGCACATCGCTTGATCCGATGCCGGTGTGAATCCGTCCGTTCCTGGCATGACGCAGCGCTTCGGCAGCTACATCAATATCTTCTTTCTTCGCGCGGGTAAGGCCGCATACGATGGTTTCTTTCACAGCTTTTGAAATCTCGACCACCGATAAGAAATCACCCGGACTTGAGATCGGGAAGCCGGCTTCAATTACATCTACACCCAATGCTTCCAGCTCGCGTGCAATAATTACTTTTTCTTCTGTTTTTAACTGACAGCCCGGCACTTGCTCGCCATCGCGAAGGGTTGTGTCGAAGATTTGAATTTTTTTGCTCATAAATCAGAAGTTAGAATATAGAATTTAGGAGTTTGAATTATCGGCCTGCTGCTAACTGCCTACTGCCTACTTTTTGAAGTTGATTAAGTATTTGTTTTCCCATTTCACTCGTGTTCAGAATTTTATCTTTAGATGTTTTTGCATCTGCAATGTCAGAGGTTCGGAATCCATTTTTCAATGTGGCTTCAACCGCACGGATTACCGTATCAGCTTCTTCTTTTAGTCCGAAGGAGATGTCGAGCATTAATGCTACGGAGAGAATGGAAGCCAACGGATTGGCAATGCCTTTGCCGGTGATGTCATGCGCGCTGCCGTGAATGGGTTCGTACAGGCCAACCGTATCGCCTACCGATGCAGAAGCTAACATACCCATTGATCCGGCAATCTGTGATGCTTCATCGGTAAGAATATCACCAAACAAATTTCCGGTAAGCACTACATCAAAGCTTCCTGGATTTTGAATCAGCTTCATGGCAGCCGCATCGATAAACTGGTGTTCCAATGCTACATCGGGATATTGTTTGCTTACTTCGTTTACTGTTTCGCGCCACAGGCGTGAGCTTTCCAGCACGTTGGCTTTATCTACGGAAGTAACTTTCTTCTTTCGTGTGCGTGCTGCCTGGAACGCTTTGTGCGCAATGCGTTCAACTTCATACTTTTGGTAGATCATCAGGTCGAATGCAGTTTTGCCTTCGTCTTTCCTGCCTTTCTCACCAAAGTACACATCGCCTGTCAATTCGCGGAAGAATAAAATATCCGAACCTTTCAGGATTTCAGGCTTAATGCTGGAAGCTTCCAGCAGTTCATCGAACAATTTTATCGGGCGCAGGTTGGCATACAGGCCAAGCTCTTTGCGCATCTTCAGCAAACCTTGTTCGGGTCTTACTTTTAATGTGGGGTCGTTATCGTATTTCGGATGCCCCACTGCACCAAACAAAATCGCATCGCAGTTTTTTAGTTTCGTGAGTGTTTCATCCGGCAACGGATTGCCGGTTGCTTCAATAGCATCGTGGCCAATGGTGGCAGCATCAAATTCAAACTGGTGGTCAAACAGTTCAGCAATTTTTTCTAACACCTTTTTACCTTCGGTGGTTACTTCCTTGCCGATGCCATCTCCGGGCAATATGACTATTTTTTTGTTCACGTTGAGTTTCTTTATTGTTGCCTGTTTCCTGTTACCGGCAACAGGATACTGGAAACCAGTTAATGTGCTAAATCAAATTCTCTTATCTCTTTATTCAAACTCAACAGGTAATCAATATCATCATACCCGTTGATTAAACATTCTTTTTTGTATGCGTTGATCTCAAACTTTTCAAGTTTTCCATCAAAGCTGATTTGCTGATTGACCAGATCCACGATTACTTCTGTTTGCGGATTTTGTTGTAAGGTTTCCAGCAGGCTTTGTAAAAACTTATCGGTAACCACAACCGGCAGCACAGCATTGTTCAAGGCATTGTTTTTAAATATGTCAGCAAAGAAGCTGGACACTACTACTCTAAATCCATAATCATAGATAGCCCATGCAGCATGCTCGCGACTGCTGCCACAACCGAAGTTTTTTCCGGCCACGAGAATTTTTCCGCTAAATGAAACATTGTTCAGCACGAAATCGCTGATTGGTTCATCAGCCGGGGTGTAACGCCAGTCGCGAAACAAATTATCGCCAAAGCCTTCGCGTGTGGTAGCTTTTAGGAACCGTGCCGGAATAATCTGGTCGGTATCAATATTTTCTGCCGGTAAGGGTACGGCTGTTGATCTTAATATGGTGAATTTATCTTTCATAATTAGTTGCCGGTATTACGCTGATAGCCAGCAATTATCAACTATATATATTCTCGTACATCGGTTACTTTGCCGGTAATTGCGGCTACTGCAGCGCTTAGCGGGCTTGCTAAAAACGTTCTTGACCTTGGTCCTTGTCTTCCCTCAAAGTTTCGGTTGCTGGTGCTGATGCAGTATTTTCCGGGTGGAACTTTATCCTCATTCATACCCAGGCAAGCCGAACAACCCGGGCTTCTCAATTCAAAGCCGGCTTCTTCAAATACTTTATTCAACCCTTCTTTCAACGCCTGCTCTTCCACTTGCTTCGATCCGGGGATTACCCACACCTCAACATTATTTGCTTTCTTTTTCCCTTTCACGATCGAAGCGACCAGCCGCAGGTCTTCAATGCGGGCATTGGTACAGCTTCCGATAAATACATAATCAACGGCTTTGCCCAACAAGGCAGAGCCCGGCTCAAGGCCCATGTAGTCGAGCGATTTTTTAAAAGAAACCTGCTCGTTGATTTCTTTTAATTCTTCTACGGTAGGAATGCGATCCGTTACTTTCATACCCATGCCGGGATTGGTTCCGTAGGTAATCATCGGCTCGATGTCGGCTGCATCGTATTTCAAGACCACATCGTACACGGCACCGGCATCGGAAGGTAATTGTTTCCACTTTTCAACGGCTTTATCGAATTCAGCGCCCTGCGGAGCAAACTTTCTTCCTTTCATGTAGTTGAAGGTGGTTTCATCGGGCGCAATCAATCCACCGCGCGCACCCATTTCAATGCTCATGTTGCAGATGGTCATGCGGGCTTCCATGGATAATGAACGAATAGCATCGCCTGTATATTCCACAAAAAAGCCAGTGGCGCCACTGGCTGAGATTTTTGAAATGATATATAAGATAATGTCTTTGCTGACCACGCCTTTACCCAACTTGCCATTGATTTCAATCTTCATGGTTTTGGGTTTGTATTGCAAAATGCATTGCGTAGCCAATACCTGTTCCACTTCGGAAGTGCCGATACCGAACGCTATGCTGCCAAACGCACCGTGTGTGGAAGTGTGGCTATCACCACACACCATGGTCATGCCGGGTTGTGTTAAGCCCAGTTCCGGGCCAATGATGTGCACGATACCCTGGAAGGGATGTCCCAGATCATACAGCTCAACACCAAATGCTGCGCAGTTTTTTCTTAATGTTTCAACCTGGTGCCGCGACAATGCTTCTTTGATGGGCAGGTGCTGATCTTTAGTAGGTACATTGTGATCGGCTGTAGCGGTTGTACGGTTTACATTAAAAACTTTAATGCCCCGCTTGCGCAAGCCATCAAATGCCTGCGGACTGGTAACTTCATGGATGTAATGACGATCGATAAATAAGGCATCTGGATAACCTTCTGCCCGCTTCACTACATGCGCATCCCAGATTTTTTCAAAAATTGTTTTCGGTTTCTGCTCGCTCACAACAATCGTTAGTTTGTATAACGCTATAAAAAACGAAACCGCCCCGAGTGTTCGGGACGGTTTACGCCAGGTTTAGGTTAGGTTATTGGGTAATCATTTCGATTCACTAATAACAGGATCAAATATGAATAATCGCCAGCTATTACTCAAGCAATTTGTAAGAAAATGGCGATCAGACTTACAGTTGTTTGGGTTTAATTCCACCAGGGTAAGGGCAGTTTAATTTCATTTACCGATTCCACTACCATATCGGGTTTGTAGGCATAACGAATCAAATGTTCTTTTTTGGTGATACCACTTAAAACCAAGATGGTTTTGTAGCCCATCTGCACACCACCGCGAATGTCGGTGTCCATCGTATCACCGATAATGGTGGTTTCGGCAGTTTCAAGTCCTAATGCTTTGCGTGCACCGCGCATCATTACAGGTCCGGGCTTTCCTACTACAAAGGCTTTGATGCCGGTAGCCTCTTCAATCATGGCAGTGGTGGCGGCAATGCCGAGGTTATCCCAGCCTTTTTTCTTGGGTGACGGATCGCGGTTGGTGGTAACAAACTTGGCCCCGGCCAATATCATATCCACAGCCCGTTGCACCATTTCCAAAGTAAAGTTGCGCCCTTCGCCTAATACCACAAAGTCAGGGTCGGTATTTACCAATGTAATTCCATTTTCATGAAGCGATGAAATCAGGCCCCCTTCTCCTAATACATACGCAGTACCGTTCGGAATCTGGCTGGCTAAAAATTTCCCGGTAGCCATAGCGCTGGTATATACATGGTTTTCGGTTACGTTAATGCCTAAACGAGCCAACTTGCGTACAGCTTCCAATCGTGTACGCTGGCTGTTGTTGGTCATAAAGCTGAACGGAATACCTTCTTTCAGCAGGCGTGCAATAAAAATATCGGCCCCGGGAATCATAATATCCCCGCCATACACTACACCATCCATGTCAATCAGTAAGCCTTGCGCCATAATTTTATTATTACTTGATAAAAATGTTCTTCAAATACCGCTTGCGAATATCGCGATAGATATAAAAATCAGAGTCGATCGTGGCTATTTCTTTAATGTCGTTGGCTTCTGCTGCCACAATTAGCGTGGCATCTGCCAGATCCATCGGTACATCTTTATATTTTTCAGATAGCTCGATCAATCGTCCGATTTGGTACGCTTCGATTTCAATTAAGTGCAAACCGCCCCGGTTAATCCACTCTAACAAAGCTATCTGAACTTTTACACTAAACCCTAATAAGTGCGAAGCTTCTGTGATAACAGGCCATGTGGTGAATAATGTTCCCTTAAAGCTTTTTAAAAAGGCAATAGCCTGTGCGTGGTAGCTATCGCTTTTATCGAACAAGGCAATTAACGGCCCGGCATCAATGAGAATGTTTTTCATGGAGCAGGTCTTTCAACCGTTTCTTATAGCTAACTGATTTGTTTTTAATGCCGCTGCCTTCCCGGCCAAACAGATCAGTACCGGCCTCGTAAGGGTTTTTGTTTTTTTTGCGCTGGGCGAGGTACAATTCGATGGCTTCTTTTACCACAATGGATTTGGATACTCCTTCGCGCTGGCAGTAAGCATTTAATGTTTCCTCTTCTTCTTCTGATAAACGAACGGTAAGCATGACATTTTGTGTTTGTATTACAAATGTAATACACGGATACTACAAAACCAAAATACTTCTGAAAACGGGGAAATCTGACGATTTTAACTGGTTTGGAAAGGTCTTAAACCAAATACTCAAACAAGTTCTCATTTTGATTTACGAGGGTGTAGTTGAGCTTGTGGCTGTCCATGCGCTCAATCAGCAATGCAAAATCTTCGCGCGATTTTACTTCAATACCGATTAAGGCGGGGCCGGTTTCCTTGTTGTGCTTTTGAATGAACTCGAACCGCACAATGTCATCGTTCGGGCCGAGAATGTGGTTTACAAATTCTTTCAATGCCCCGGGGCGCTGCGCGAACCGCACAATGAAATAATGTTTCAGCCCTTCATAAAGCAACGACCGTTCTTTGATCTCATTCATCCGGTCGATGTCGTTGTTGCCTCCGCTCAGAATGCATACTATTTTCTTTCCTTTCAGGTGTGCGGCATACTGATCGAGCGCAGCAATGGACAAGGCCCCGGCCGGCTCGGCTACAATGGCGTCTTCGTTATATAACTGGAGAATGGCAGAGCTTACCTTGCCTTCGGGCACCAGCAGCATATCGGTAAGCTTGTCTTTACAAATCTCAAACGTAAGTTCGCCTACTTTTTTTACGGATGCGCCATCGACAAAGCGTTGAATACTGTCAAGCACTACCGGCTTGCCTGCCTTTAAAGCTTCTTTCATGGAAGGTGCGCCTTGCGGTTCAACACCAATTACTTTTGTATTAGGTGAATAGGTTTGAAAATAGCTTATCAAACCGGCACACAACCCGCCACCGCCAATGGGCACAAATACATAATCGATGTTTGATTGCTCTTCCAGTATTTCTTTGGCCACTGTTCCCTGTCCTTCAATCACCTTGAGGTGATCGAAGGGAGGGATGAATGTCTTGTTATACGTGGCCGTGTATTCCAGCGCATGTGCCTGGCATTCATCAAACGTATCGCCAATCAGCACGATCTCGATGTTATTGCCACCAAACATCTTCACCTGGTTGATCTTCTGCTTGGGCGTGATGGCCGGCATGTAAATAACACCTTTGATATTTAATTCACGACAGGAGAAGGCAACACCCTGTGCGTGGTTGCCGGCACTGGCGCACACCACTCCGCGCAGGCGCTGCTCTTCCGTTAAGCTTTGAATGAGGTTATACGCGCCACGAATTTTGTACGAACGCACTACCTGCAAGTCTTCACGCTTCAGGTAAACTTCTGCACCCAGCTTTTCCGACAGCTTGCGGTGAAATTGCAAGGGTGTTTTAAGCGCTACGTTTTTTAATACGTAGGCTGCTTTGTTTATATCTACTGACGTTGTGATGGTTTGTGTCATATTAGTAAATAGTCTTGTGTATTTAGTCTATAGTTCGAAGCTTTTTGGCTCAGGACTATAGACTCAAGACTTTATTAATTAATCATCGATGCTTCCACCTGTTGTTTCTCGGGACGTAGCGCGCGTACAGCTGCACCGGCCTGCCATAGCTCGCTTTCGCGGACTTCTTTCAGCTCTTCGGCCAGCTTTTCGCGATAGTCAGGTTTGCTGCATGTTTCTATGGTGCGTTTTGCTTCGGCACCGGTTTCCACGCTTTCATATAATTCTTTAAACACCGGAAGGGTAGCGGCCTTGAATTTCTTTTTCCAATCCAAAGCACCGCGTTGTGCGGTAGTAGAGCAGTTGGCGTACATCCAGTCCATACCGTTTTCTGCCACCAATGGCATAAGCGATTGTGTCAGCTCTTCTACCGTTTCATTGAATGCTTCGGAAGGCGTATGGCCTTTGGAACGCAGCACTTCGTATTGTGCCTCGAAGATGCCGGCAATAGCGCCCATCAGGGTGCCGCGCTCTCCGGTAAGATCGGAATACACTTCTTTCTTAAAATCAGTTTCAAACAAATAACCGGCACCTACACCAATACCCAGCGCAATGGCTTTTTCAGTAGCCTTGCCTGTTGCATTCTGGAACACAGCATAGCTGGCGTTAATACCTTTGCCTTGCAAAAACAGTCTGCGCACAGAAGTGCCTGAACCTTTTGGTGCAGCCAGAATTACATCAATATCAGCAGGAGGTACAATACCGGTTTGTTCTTTGAAGGTAATACCAAAGCCGTGCGAGAAGTAAAGCGTTTTGCCGGTAGTCAGGTGAGGCTTAATGGCAGGCCACAACGCGATTTGCCCGGCATCCGATAACAGGAATTGAATTACTGTTCCGCGTTTGGCGGCTTCTTCAATGTCGAACAAAGTTTGGTCGGGCACCCATCCATGCGATACGGCTTTGTCCCACGTTTTGGAACCTTTACGCTGACCAACAATTACATTAAATCCATTGTCGCGCAGGTTTAATGCCTGTGCCGGGCCCTGCACACCGTAACCGATAATCGCAATGGTTTCGTTCTTCATTACGTCCAACGCTTTTTCCATCGGAAACTCCTCGCGTGTTACCACATCTTCTATTACCCCTCCAAAATTGATTTTTGCCATTTTCTTTAAGTATTTAGTAGTTAGTATAAGTATTTAGAATGTCGTTTTTTGAATTAGTCCACATCAACTATCCGTTCGCTTAGTTCCATGTAATAATCGCTGCCTATTGTATAGTTGGCATACTCTACTTCAATCAGTTTTTCTAATTGATGTTTTACTTTCTCCATTAAATCGGGAGTGGTGTGCAGCAACAACACAGCACTTCCTTTACGAAAATCATTTTCGTTTTCGTGTGCCATTAATTTTTTTATACGGACACGCCTGCGGTTAAGCACATTGATGATCTTGTTCAGCACAGAAAAATTATTGTCCGAAACTATCTCTATGGTATAATCTTGTTTCATACGGTTACAGGTTTCCTGTTACCGGCAACCTGTAACAGGTAGCGGGTAACTTTTTGTTTCTTGTTTGTTAACTATCATTTAGGTACTTCCAAAATTACTTCCGCTACCCCTGCTCCAGCCGGCACCATAGGGAATACATTATCTTCTTTCTCCACCACCACTTCAAGGAAGTACGATGTTTCCGATGCCAGCATCTTTTTCAATGCAGCTTCCAGGTTTTTCTGCTCGGTAACTTTTTCGGCCGGAATGCTATAGGCTTCCGCAATTTTGGTAAAGTCAGGGTTTTGCATTTCGGTAAACGAATACCGCTTGCCATGAAACAACTGCTGCCATTGACGCACCATGCCCAAAAAGTTGTTATTCAGCACCAGGATTTTTACGGGAATGTTGTATTGCATGATGGTGCCCAGCTCCTGTATGGTCATCTGGTAACCGCCATCGCCAATTACAGCTATTACCTGCTTATGCGGAGCTGCAATTTTTGCACCCATGGCTGCGGGTAAGGCGAAGCCCATCGTACCCGCACCGCCAGATGTTATGTTGGCGCGTGGATTTTTGTATTGATAATAACGCGAGGTTACCATCTGGTGCTGGCCTACATCGGTAACCACTACAGCCTGGCCTTGTGTAAGCTGCGAAAGCATGTAGATCACCTCGGCCATCTTCAGGCTGGCGGTATTTTTAATTTCTTTCTCAACTACTTTTTCAAACTCCAGCCTGTTCAGCTTATGAAAACTTTCAATCCATTCGGGATGTTCATGCTTCCTGCAAAGTGGCAGCAAAGCGGTTAATGCTTCTTTGGCATCGGCATGAACGGCCACGGCAGGGGTAATGATTTTATTGATCTCGGCTTTGTCAATATCAATGTGAACTACTTTAGCCTGCCGGGCATACTTGCTTACGTTGCCGGTAACGCGATCGTCAAAGCGCATCCCGATCGCGATAAGCACATCGCATTCATTTGTATTGATATTAGGCCCGTAATTGCCATGCATACCGAGGTAACCCACATAGTTGGGATGATCGGCCGGAAGCGCACCCAATCCCAACAACGTACTGGCAGCCGGTATCCCGGTTTTTTCAATGAAAGTTTTCAGCTCGTTGCTGGCACCGGAAAGCAGCACGCCCTGGCCAACTAATAAATACGGTTTCTTTGCCCGGTTGATGAGCGCAGCGGCAGCTTCGATTTGTCCGGGCTGGAGCAACGGCTTGGGTTTGTATGTGCGAATGTCGTGGCACGATTTATATTCAACCTCTTCAATCAGCTCGTTCTGTGCATTCTTGGTAATATCCACCAGCACAGGCCCCGGTCTGCCGCTTGCTGCAATGTAAAATGCTTTCGCGATGGCAGGGGCGATGTCTTTGGCTTCGGTAACCTGCACGTTCCATTTGGTAACCGGTAATGTAGTGTTGATCACATCCGTTTCCTGAAATGCATCAGTACCTAATAAATGTGCAAACACCTGCCCGGTAATGCAGACTACCGGGGTTGAATCAATTAAAGCATCGGCTAAACCTGTAACGAGGTTCGTTGCACCGGGGCCAGATGTAGCAAACACGACACCGGTTTTGCCCGACACGCGCGCATAACCTTGTGCCGCATGTATGGCTCCCTGCTCATGGCGCACCAGCAGGTGAGTTAGCTTATCGGCATAGCTATAAAGCGCATCATACACGGGCATGATGGCTCCGCCCGGGTAACCAAATATGTGTTGCACCTTTTCGGCTACGAGGCAACGCAACAAGGTTTCCGACCCGGAGATCGTTTGTTTTATTGCTGTTTTTTTCTCCTCAGTCTTCGTCAGTAACACATCCATCCGCAGCAGTTTTTACAAGTTGAGCATATTTATAAAGCACACCGCTCTTCACGCGCAGAGCCGGTGCCTGGTAATGCGATTTTCTGATGGCCAGTGTTTTTTCGTCCACCAGCAAATTGATCTGGTGCTTTCTCACGTCAATTTCTATCCAGTCGCCATCTTCTACCAATCCCAATAACCCTCCTTCAAAGGCTTCGGGTGTAATGTGGCCGATCACAAAACCGTGCGAGCCACCGCTAAATCTTCCATCGGTAATCAGGGCTACACTTTTGCCCAAGCCGGCACCCATAATTAAGCTGGTAGGCTTTAGCATTTCGGGCATACCGGGCGCGCCTTTAGGGCCTACGTAGCGAATTACTATCACATCGCCTTCTTTAATGCGACCGGTTTTTATTCCATCTACCAATTCAAACTCACCATTAAATACGCGCGCAGTTCCTTTAAAGCGTTCGCCTTCCTTGCCGGTAATTTTAGCTACCGACCCCAGCGGAGCCAGATTGCCATACAGAATTTGTAAGTGGCCGGTTTTTTTAATGGGCTTTTCAAACGGAACTATAATGTCTTGCTTCTCGAAGTCGAGGTCTTTGGCGTTGGCTACATTCTCGGCTAATGTTTTCCCGGTAACGGTCAGGCAATCGCCATGCAGGTAGCCTTTGCTTAACAGGTACTTGATTACGGAAGGCACACCACCAATTTTGTGCAGCGCTTCCATCAGGTATTTACCGCTTGGCTTTAAGTCAGCGATTAAAGGTGTTTTATCGGAAATGCGCTGAAAGTCTTCTTGTGTGAGCTTGATGCCCACGCTTTTCGCCATCGCAATTAAATGCAGCACGGCATTGGTAGAGCCACCCAGCACCATGACAACGGTAATCGCATTTTCGAACGCCTTCAACGTCATGATCTCGCGAGGCTTGATGTCTTTTTCTAACAACAAACGAATGGCTTTGGCTGCATCTGTACACTCTGCCGATTTTTCTTTGCTTAACGCAGGATTGGAAGATGAGTACGGTAGCGACATGCCCAAGGCTTCAATGGCCGATGCCATCGTGTTGGCGGTGTACATACCGCCACATGCACCCGCACCGGGGCATGAATTCTGTATAATGCCTTTATAGTCTTCGTCTGAAAGCTTACCCTGAATTTTTTCACCCAGCGCTTCAAAAGAAGAAATGATATTCAGCTCACGGCCTTTATAATGGCCACCGGCAATGGTTCCGCCATATACCATAATAGCCGGGCGGTTTAACCTGCCCATCGCGATAAGCGAGCCGGGCATATTTTTATCGCAACCCACTACGGCAATCAGTCCGTCATAATATTGAGCGCCACATACCGTTTCAATCGAATCGGCAATCAGGTCGCGGCTTACCAATGAGTAGCGCATACCTTCTGTACCATTGCTGATGCCATCGCTTACGCCAATGGTATGAAAAATCAACCCGACCAGCTCCTGATCCCACACGGCTTGCTTTACTTCGCTGGCTAATGCATTCAGGTGCATGTTGCAGGTGTTGCCATCATAACCAGTGCTTACAATACCTACCTGCGCTTTTTTAAGATCATGTTCGGTTAAACCGATGCCGTACAGCATGGCCTGCGATGCAGGCAGAGTAGGGTCTTGCGTAACGGTTTTGCTGTATTTATTTAGTTCCATTCTGGCTTGCTTGGTTGCTCGTTTCTGGTTACTGGTTTGCTAACAACGAATAACCAGAAACCAGTAGCTTTTTAAACAATTACGTACGAATAACTTTTATCTAATACAATGCACTTGTAGGCTTCCTGCACTACGGTACCCATCGATTGTTTCCAGGGTTTGTTGAACGGCTGACCTTCAATAGATTCTATGCTTACGATTTCTGCGGCAGTACCGCAGAAGAATGCGCTGTCAGCTTCGTATAAGTCTTCTACCCGGAATAATTTTTCTTCTACAGGCATATCCATTTCGCGGCAGATCTCCAGTACAGTCTGGCGGGTTATGCCGGGCAGAATGCTGCCCAGCGGAGGCGTGTAAAGCACACCATCTTTCTCATAAAAAAAATTGGCTCCGGGCCCTTCTGCCACGAAGCCATTTATGTCTAACATTAATGCTTCATCAAAGCCACGTTGCTTTGCTTCGTTAGTGGCCATGATGGAGTTTACATAATAACCGCACACCTTGGCTTCCATCTTTACGGATTTAGGGTTGGGGCGCTGAAAGGAGGAAACACTAACCTTTAATGATTGATGTCCGTGATACTTGCCCCATTCCCACGCGGCAATCATAAACGATACGCCTGTTGGTGCGCTTAGCGTCATGTTAGGATGGCAATACACCAACGGCCGGATATAAGCATCTTTCAGGTTGTTTTTTTCCAGCACCTGGTAGGAGATCTGGGTTAGCTCTTCAGGAGAATGATGAAAAGGAATGCCCGTAAGTTCGCAACTGCGCAACAGGCGTTCAAAATGTTCGTGGGCTTTAAAAATTTTTACCCCGTTTACGGTTTTATAAGCGCGAATGCCTTCAAATACTCCGTATCCGTAGTGTAAAGTTTGGCTGTACAAATCGGTAGAGGCTTCTTTTGCCTTTACAAACTTGCCGTTGTGGTAGAGTTGGGTGTTGTCGGTGAAGTACATGTTAATTTTAAAACAATCGTTAGTTTGCGGTTAATCCTATAAAACAAAACCGCCCCGATTGTGTCGGGGCGGTTACAATATCTTTCACAACATCGTTACATCCCCGGTTTTCGGAGAATAATGACACTGAGCACGAGCACACTGATAGTTGTTACCAATCTGCTATGGATTATGTTTGCGTTGATGTTGTTCATTGCTGTGCTATTATAATCGTGTGCCGTGGTACAAGTTTGAACAATTTTATTTTGACATTCAAACGAACTTCGACAAAAAGTTTAGCGAAACAGTTTTAACGAATGTTAGGTAAGCGAACCTAACGGCTGTACTTAAATTCAAAGCCGTAATAAATTAGTATCTGCCCAATCTTGAATTAACCTGCCAGATATTCGACAATTCCATCGCGAATGGCTTTAAAGGTTTTGATCAGTGTTTCTTCATTTTCTTCTAACAGCGTAACCCGAAATCCCTGTAGCTCGGAGCAGAATGATGAAATGGGCACCACGCAAACTCCTTTCGCGCCAAGCAGGTAATACACAAAACGTTTGTCGTGCGGAATGTCCTGGCTGGTCCAGCTTTCTACTAACTGGCGCACACGCTCATCGGCTATGTGCATCTGCTGTCCGGGTTTGAGTGTGCCTTCTCGGAAGATGATGGTATTATAAAATGCGCCAAAGGTTTCGTTGAAAGTGAGCTGCGGTACAGTGCGTAAAATATCAGCAATGATTTTGCTTCGCCTGCCGATGTTGCGATTGGTTTCATCGCGATAGGCTTTAAACCGCGCATCACCCAGAATTTTCGGAATGGCTAACTGCGGCAGCTTGGTGGAGCATACTTCGATCATCTTGGCGTTATCCAACGCCTGGCAGAAACGGTTGAAGTCGGTATCTTTATCACGGTTGTAGTATTCCATCCATCCGCAACGCGCTCCCGGCCACGGCAGTTCTTTTGAAATGCCTTTCATGGAAATACCGGGCACATCGTCAATCACTTCGGCCAGTGAGTAAGCTTTGGCCCCGTTGTAGGTAATGTTGATATAGATTTCATCACAAATCAAAAACAGCTTGAACTCTTTGGCAATTTCCACAATCCGCTTAAGCGTTTCGTAAGGATACACCATACCCGTAGGATTATCAGGATTGATAATGAGTATGCCTACTATATTGGGATTGTATTTTACTTTATTGTATAGATCGTCAATGTCGGGAAACCACTTGTTGTTGGGGTCGAGCTTGTAGGTAAGGGGTTCATGCCCGGTATGTGCCGCTTCAGCGCTGGAGTGCGTGGAATAGGCAGGCGATGGCCCGATAACGCGCGAGGTTGGCGTAATGTATTGGTATACTTTAGCAATGGCATCGCCCAACCCGTTAAAAAAGCAAATATCATCGGGCGTAATTTGCACTCCGCCCAACTGGTTGGTTTGTGCGGCCAGGAATTTCCGGGTTTCCAGGATGCCTTTGCTGGGGCAATAACTGTAGGTATCATTTTGCAACGATAAGTCGGCAATGACCTGCCGTATCCATTCCGGTAGCTGGTGGTTTTTCTGAATCGGGTCGCCAATGTTTTCCCAATAAATCTCTTTCCCAAGATTTCTTATCAGCTCGGCCTTCTTTACGATCTCGCGGATCTCGTAGCTAAGCTCTTTGGCTCCTTCGCTGAGTAGTTGCTGACGCATAATTAAAAGTTAAAGCTAAAAGCATTAGAGCTAAAGGTTTCTATAATATTTTAGCCCGAAAGTAAATGGTAAGTTGAGGAGTTGCAAAGAATAAGAAAATAAACCAGCAACGAACAACGGTTAGTTGACTGCCGGGCAGAACCCTATATTACTTGATTGGTTGCTTCTGCGCCATTAAGGTTTGTGCAAGCTTCACGGCTTCGTATGCATTCACCAATCCCCCGGTAATACTTAACTGGTCGAGCTTGGCTTTTCCACCGCCCGGTTTTTGTACTTGCAGATTATCGAACTTTCGGGTTGATTTCATCAATACGTCCTTAACCTCCAACGCGCTAAGTTCGGGGAAGTAAGACATAATCAGGGCAGCTACACCGGCAGTAGAAGGGCTGGCCATGCTGGTGCCGCTTTCATTTTTATATTTATTATCGGGCACGGTTGAGTACACATCTACTCCGGGCGCAAAAAATGCCACCATCTTTTTTCCGTAGTTGCTGAAGCTGCCCACCAGCTCCTCGCCACCCCAGCCGGATGCACCCACTTCAATCCAGTTTTTGGCTTCCTTACCATCGCTATACATACGGGTTGGAAAATTTTTTTCTTCATCAATATTCTCGCCATCGTTACCCGCAGCATGAATCAGCAACACGCCTTTCTGTTCGGCATATCGCACAGCTTTATCAACAACTTCTTTTTGCGGGGAAAATGATTTGCCAAAGCTCATGTTAATAATGTGTGCACCGTTATCCACTGCATAGATGATGGCATTGGCCACATCCTTGTCGCGCTCATCGCCATTGGGTACAGCGCGTATGGCCATAATCTTTGCATTGTTGGCAATACCTTTAATGCCGAGGTTGTTATTACGATCAGCAGCAATGATTCCGGCCACATGGGTTCCATGCTTTGCATCAGGCCCGGTAACATCGTTGTTGCCATAACCCTTTTCGTACAGGTTGTTGATATCGTCTCCTACAATCTCGCGCGAATCAAAGGCTTCGTTGTAACCGTATTTTACAATTACTTCATAATAATCTACAGCCTCTTTCAGTTCGCTCACGTAATCTTCTATTTTCTCGCCTTCGCTCATGTTTCGATACATGCTTAACAAAAAGCCTTTGGCAAACAGGAGGGCAGGCTCTTTCGTTTCGAATTTCTGCACGTCTTCAGCAGTAAGCGTCTGCACATTCATAATAGACTTGATGGTATCTATACTGTGATTCATGTTGCGATAAATGTTAGTATAGAGTTTATACTGCTGTTCGTTTTTGGCTTTCAGCTTTTCAAATTTGGTTTTAATCCGCAGGTAGGCTTCGTACTCGGTCTTTTGCTTCTTGCTTGCTTTGTCTTCTTCTACCGCACCGTATTTGGCTTTCAGGCGAATATATTCGCGTGTCAGCTCGTATGTATCGGCATCTACATTATTTCCGTTTTTGCCGCCAATAAAATTCCAGCCGTGCACATCATCGATGTATCCGTTGTTGTCGTCATCAATACCGTTACCGGGAATTTCTTTTTCGTTTTTCCAGATCACACGCTTCAGGTCTTCGTGCTCAATGTCCACCCCGGAGTCAATTACGGCTACAATTACCGTGCGCGAGGGCTGGCCTTTCAGCAGGGTTTCATAGGCCCGTTCAGCGCTTACACCCAACAGGCTATCCTGCTCCGGGTCGCGCAAAAACCAATCTTGCGGGATTGGCCTGGCAGTGGAACTTTGCGAAAAAGCAGGAAACAGAAATGTGAGTGAAAATATTACACCCAGTAAGGTCCTTTTCATCATACCCGTCAAAAGCTAAAAACTGTGCCAAGATACACCTAAACCGTTTTCGGATGGCATTTATTATTTGTAAGGCTTACAGGGCGCCCGGACAAAGCCGGGTTTTTAGAAAAAAAGCAGGCCGGAAATTACTTCCGTACCTACTGGCGGGCTAAACAAAATACCGGGAGCGGAAGATTTTTCACTTTTGAATCATTAAAACGCAACCGCTATGATAGTTTTTTGTTTGACAGCCGTTTTAACTTTCTTTTCCGTGTTCTTTTCCTCTGTGGTAAAACTTCATAACGAGTTGAACCCGAAAGCCAGTGCGTGGGGCCGTAAAGAAGTTGTGGCTTAAAATCCGTAACCGAATTCAGCAAGGCCACCCGGCAGGGTGGCCTTTTTATTCAGATGTGCATGTGTTTGTTCTGATTGGAAACCTGTGTATGCGATGGTGTTACTACCTCAGCAAAAGCATGATCGGCCCGCTTGCTTACCATCGGTAGCTTCTCCATGCGCGATACATCAATGGCGTACACACCAAAATCTTCCGTTACTTTTCCATACACGTAGTAAAAGCCACGACCGCGAAAGGGAAACTTCCGGGCTGATTCCGGGAAATGAACGGTATCAAATACTTCGCCCTTTACATCGTAGAAAGTTCCAAAGCACATGTGATCTTGCGTTTTCATGGTGAATGCATCTTTTGTGGTAACCACATAACCCACAATCCGAACGGATTCACCTTTTTTAGAAGGCAATTCGTGCGCAGCAGTATCGCCATAATCCTGCGTAAGCAGCAGATCGAACGGGTTACACAACGGAAAGCCGAGCAGCTCCAGCTCGTCAAAGGCATCTTCCAGCTTGTTTCGTTTTAATTCAGGCAACGGAAATGATTTGGGTTCGGTATCAAATAATTCTTTTACGGTGGCGGGGCGCGAGCGTGCTTTATTGAAGAACAGCATGGAATCCCATAATAGCTGTTGCTTGGTTTTTCCGGTAAACCGAAAAGCGCCTAACCGGATAAGAATACGCAATTGCTCTAACCCAATGCCGGGTACCCGCCTGAGAAAATTATCGAGGCTTTTATAAGGGCCGCTTTTTTTACGTTCCTGTTCAATGTGATTCCCGATTTTTTGTTCGAGGCTTTTCAGGTGGATAAACCCGATGTAAATCTGTGTGCCGTAAATTGTGGTGAGGTAATCGCTGTGGTTTACACAAGGCGCCAGGATAGCAGCGCCATTCATGCGGGCTTCATGAAAATAAAATTCTGTGCGATAGAATCCGCCAAAGTTATTGATCACGCTTACCATAAACTCCAGCGGATAGTGCGCCTTCAGGTAAAGGCTTTGATAACTTTCCACTGCATAACTGGCCGAATGCCCTTTGGCAAATGAATACCCGGCAAAGCTTTCAATCTCAAACCATACCCGGTCAATCACTTTTTGATCGTACCCAATCCGGGTGCAGTTTTCGAAAAACTTATCGCGTATGCGCTGAAACTCTTCGCGCGAACGATACTTGCCGCTCATGCCTCTGCGTAACACATCCGCTTCGGTTAACGTGAGCTCGCCAAAATGATGGGCTACTTTTATTACATCTTCCTGGTACACCATTACGCCATACGTGTCGTGCATAATTTCGTCCATCTTAGGATGGATGGATTCGTATTTTATTCCTTGCCGATGCATGTGATACCGCTCAACGTAAGCTTTCATCATGCCCGAGCTGGCTACACCCGGCCGGATAATAGAGCTGGCAGCCACCAGCGTGAGGTAATCATCGCAACGTAACTTACGCAGCAACATGCGCATAGCGGGCGATTCCACATAAAAGCAACCCATAGCTTTGCTGTTGCGCATCAGGTCTTTTATTTTTTTATCTTTTTTGAATTTTCCGAATTGATACACATCTACATCAATACTCCGGTTTCGCTTTACGTGTTTAACGGTTTCTTTAATGTGGCCGAGGCCGCGTTGGCTCAGGATATCGAACTTGTAAATACCGAAGTCTTCGGCAGCATGCATTTCAAATTGCGATACGGGTAAGCTTTTGGGCGGATACTCGGTAGCCGTGTAGGTATAGATGGGCTTATCGGTAATGAGTACGCCACCGGCATGAATAGAAATGTTGGCAGGCAACTCTTTTTGTACGATATAATCTGCGAAGGCCATAATTTTATTGGCGATATGATCGCGCGGTATGGCTTCTTTCCGGCTCTCCACCAGCATATCGATTTCTTCTTTGGGTAAGCCAAAAACTTTTCCCAGCTCGCGCAGGATGGATTTGGTTTTGTACGTAACGTGTGTGCCCAGCAGGCAAACATGATCATAGCTGTACTTGTTAAACAGGTATTCGTAAACGGTATCGCGGTTATCCCACGAAAAGTCAATATCGAAATCGGGCGGGGTTACCCGCTCTTCATTCAAAAACCGCTCGAAATACAAATTGAGCTCAATCGGATCTACATTGGTAATACCCAGGCAATAGGCAACGGTACTATTCGCGCCACTGCCGCGTCCGACAAAATCAAAATTTTTGGATCGCGCAAACAAAATCAGATCGTACACGATCAGGTAATAGGAGATAAATCCTTTTTGCGAAATGATACGCAGCTCCTTTTCGATGTAGCTGTTCCAGGTGGTGCGGTCGTTGCCATAGCGCAGGGCATATCCTTTTTCAGTTTCTTCACGCAAGTATTTCAGACCAGCTTCTATGTTACTGCTGAGGTATTTTTTGTTTTTGTCTTCGCCCGGTTGGCACTCAATTGAACATTGATTTAAGAGGGAGCATGCACGTTCTACCAAACCGGGAAACTGGGCAAACCGGCTTCGCAATTCTGGTTCGGTCAGCATGTATTCATCCTTTCGGGCATGCAAATGTTCGGGCAGCTTGCTCAATAAAGTGTTATGTGCAATACAACGAAGCAGCCGGTGTGTGTTGTGGTCGCGATAGACCAGCTTATCACGACCTGTTTTTTTATCCTTTGTTTTTTCGGGCGGTAGGAATGTAACCGGGTGAAGCGCCACAAACTTGTGAGCATACGCTTCGCGCGATGGATCTGCGGCATAGGTAATCAACTGATGACTGCCCACGCCTATAAATTCGTTTTCGCGTAATGCTTCGGGGTCAATTTGCTGAAAGGCGTAAATAACAAATGTATTTTCTAAAACCGGGGCGCATGCAGGCAATGGTTTGTCTTCGCGGTTATGATAGGAAAGAAACCGGTTCAGCAGTTCGAAGCCATGATTGTTTTGTGCGAGAATAATATAAAGCAGTTGCTGGTCTTTAGCGCGGCACTCAATACCTACGGCCAGCTCTAATGAATATGCCTCTTTACCGAATTTTGTAAGCCCGCTGGCCTGCGGCTTGTTTTCATTGCAGATGCGCAGCAGCTCAAGATAAGAAGCGGTGTTGTTGATTTCGGTAAGCGCCAGCTTATGGACGCCACACCGTTTAGCTTCTTCAAAAAGTGTTTTAATGGGCAGGGTGCCATACTTAAAGCTGAAACCGGTGTGGCAATTGAGGTACATAATAATTTAGTTCTTTTCCTCACAGACCATCTTACATCTTCATCAGATCCTTCCTGATTTTTCCGCTAAACACATTCATTTCCATGCGCACACGCTTGCTTACATTCAACGTGGTGGCGCGCACCAGTTTATCCACTCCGTGCTTATGCTTAATTAAATCCATAGCCTCATAGAGATTTACATCTTCTTCGGTTTCATCGAACAAGCTGATCTGGTGGTTACCTTGTACCAGGTTGCTCAACCGCACACCGACCAGCCTTATCAGCATCCTGCGGTTATATAGCTTATCGAACAGCTCCTGCACCACACGCAAAATCACGTGATCGGACGAAGTGTAGGGGATATGCACTTGCCTGGTTTCGGTATCGAAATTGGAATACCGGATTTTTACCGTAATGCACGAGGTTAGTTTTTTTTGTTCGCGTAATTGAAACGCCACCTTTTCTACCATCGCAATCAGGATAGATTTTAACCGCTTTACATCGATGGTGTCCTGCTCGAATGTAGATTCGGTTGAAATAGATTTTTGTTCGCTGTGTGAAACCACGGGCGAGTCGTCAAGTCCGCGGGCTTTGTTCCAAAGGCTGATCCCGTTTTTTCCGAATGCGCTAACCAGGAAAGGCAAGGGCATTTCACGCAAGGTGGCTACGGTACGCACACCCATATCGTACAGGAAAGAGGCCGTCTGTTTTCCGATCATCGGAATTTTGTCAATGGAAAGCGGATCGAGAAACTGGTTTACCTCGTGCAATGGAATCTGCACCTGTGCTTTGGGCTTGCGTTCGCCCGTGGCGACTTTCGATACCAGCTTGTTTACCGACAAAGCCATGGAAATAGGCAGGTCGCTTTCCTGCATGATTTTATGCTGAAGCTCAACGGCCCATTTATAAGCGCCCACGTAACGATCCAGCCCTGTGGCATCGATATAAAATTCATCGATGGACGATTTTTCAAAAGCAGGGGCTTTATCGGCAATAATTTCGGTAACCAAATGGGAGTACTGGCTGTAGGCCTCCATATCGCCCGAAATCACTTTGGCATCGGGGCAGAGTTGCAGGGCCAGGTACATGGGCATGGCCGAGTGCACCCCAAACCTGCGGGCCTCATAGCTGCAGGCCGCTACCACACCCCTGCGGCTGGAGCCACCGACAATTAAGGGCAACCCCTTCAATTTTGGTTCTTTTTTGCACTCTACAGCCACAAAAAATGCATCCAGATCCAGGTGTATGATGCTCTTTTCCACATAGCAATAATACTAAAAAAATTAGCATTTGCTAACTGGACTTACGCAAAAACACAACCTCGAATGTCAGACAGAGCCTGCCTGGCGGCAGACAGGCTTGTCAAAGTCTTTTTGGCTCTGAATGGAATAGTTTTCGACAGGCTCAAACTGACAACTTAGTTTTTTGCGTAAGTCCGCTTACTAAAAGAACATGGAAACTAAATTTTTAGGGACCGGAATGAAAATCAGTAGGGTTGGTAATTTTTGGAGGCAGTCTTTAATGCGGGTTGAATGTCTGCGGGTTTTATGACTTCGGCCTTGTTGCCCCAGGTATTGCAGATGTAGTTGAGCACATCGGCAGTTTCCTGGTCGGAAAGCGGAAAACCGGTCATTTCACTATTGTATTCCACCCCGTTAACCGTCATCTCACCCCGTACGCCCTTCAACACTACTTTTACTAACCGGCTTTTATCCGCCAGGTAATCAGATTGGGCAAGCGGGGGGAACACACCGGAAATGCCTTCGCCCTCGGCCATGTGGCAGGCTACACATTGTGTTTCATAAATACTTTTGCCTCGCTCCATACTTGCTTTCAGATCGAAGGCCTGATCGAATGAAAAAAAGGATACGGTTGCCAGCAGAAATAGGATGAGTGTTCGCTTCATGTATGATGTTTTAATAAGCATTTACCAAAGAATGTGCCGTAGCAGAAGACCGGGACAGCTTAAAAATATAAAAGTCATCTCCATTTTTGAAGATGACTTCTAAATTAATGTGCCGAAGGCGGGACTCGAACCCGCACAGCTTGCGCCACACGCCCCTGAAACGTGCGTGTCTACCAATTTCACCACTTCGGCTTATCTTAGTTCAAGATTCAAAATTTTGAATTCGGAATTTTGAATTAAGCTGTGCCCAGGACTGGACCTGTCTGCCGACAGGCAGGCTCGAACCAGTTTCAGGACTTTTGAAGCCCTTTTAAATATTCTTTGCCCACACCTGATTTCAGGTATTTTTCCCGGACACGAGCTTCAATTCGGGTCGGAAAAGATTCAATCAGCAGAACCGAAAACGGAGCATATGCCCGCGTTGTTTTTTCATATCCGGCATTATGTTGCCCTATCCTCCTTTCAGGGTTATCGGTTAGTCCAACATAAATGTAGTTCCTCACGGTACTACTGATTGCGTACACAAAAAACATGTGCCCAGGACTGGACTCGAACCAGCACACCTTGCGGCACTACCCCCTCAAAGTAGCGTGTCTACCAATTTCACCACCTGGGCGTTTCATGATTCAACCCGTTGATTTTAAAAGTACCAACCGGCTAAATGAGGGACGGCAAAAGTAAAAAGGTTTTGGTATTTTACCAATGAACCTACCGGGTACCGGCAGCCACTTTTTTACCCGGAATCTTCCGTTGCAGGTATTGTACCAGCTTGTCGTATTCGGTATGCTCTTTTTGTCCCAGGGCGATTTTAAAGCGATTATCACATTCAATCTCCAGCTCCCGGTACACCGAGTTTTTACCGGTCTTTACCACGCTTTCGCGCCAGTTCCGGATTTCCTTAACAGGGTAGTCATAGGTTCGTTTCAAAACCGGGAAAATTATTTGGATGCGGTTGTCCCCGGCCCGGATTATTTTGTAGCGGATAAAAATACGGTAAAGCACAAAAAATCCTAAAGGCAACAGGATGGCCGCAATAGCATAATTGTACCATGCCTGTGCGCCTTGTACAAGGGCTGCAAGGTTTAGCCCCAGCACAGTAAATGTTAAGAGCAAAAAAAGAATAAACGAAATAAGCGTTTGCGTACGCGGTTTAGATACAATCACAGCCATTAAAAAATTATAGAGCCGAAGATGAGATTTGAACTCACGACCTACGGTTTACGAAACCGTTGCTCTACCCCTGAGCTACTTCGGCAGGCATTAGTTGTTAAAGCACGGACAAAATTATTGACAAAAAGTATATCTTGGCGATATCATGCTCTCGAAGAAATGTAAATATGCCATTCATGCCCTGGTGTACCTTGCCGAAAGGTACCAGCAGGGCCCCGTTCACATACAGGAAATTGCCGAAAAGCAACACATTCCGAAAAAATTCCTGGAGGCTATTCTGCTGGAATTGCGGAATGCCAAAATCCTGGGCAGTAAAAAAGGTAAGGGCGGAGGATATTATCTCTATAAGAAGCCCGAAGATGTAAACCTGATTGAAATTATCCGGTTAATGGACGGTGCCATAGCTATGCTTCCATGCGTATCGCTTAATTATTATGAACCCTGCGAAGAATGCCGCGATGAAAAGACCTGCGGTATCCGCGATAGCTTTATAGGAGTGCGCGATGAAACCCTGAAAGTGCTGAAAGAGAGCACACTGGCCAAAATTGTAAAACGCGAAAAAGCGCTTAGCCGGAAGTAATTTTTTTGATAATAGTCTATAAAAACTATAGACTTAATTATATTTGAGGTAATTTATTAAAATCAAAAGTTATGTCATTACGATTAGGTGATATTGCCCCTGATTTCAAAGCGGAAACAACAGAGGGCGCTATTCAGTTTCATGCGTGGCTGGGGAATAGCTGGGGCGTTTTGTTTTCACATCCGGCCGATTTCACACCGGTATGTACAACCGAACTGGGAGCGGTAGCAAAGCTGCGTGCGGAGTTTGATAAACGCAATGTAAAGGTTGTGGCGCTTAGCGCTGATCCGCTGGATGCGCACGAAAAATGGATTGGGGATATTAATGAAACGCAAAAAACAGAAGTCAACTTTCCGTTGATTGCAGACCCTGAATTTAAAGTGGCCAACCTGTATGATATGATCCACCCGCAGGTGAGCGACAAGTTTACCGTTCGTTCGGTATTTGTGATCGGGCCTGATAAAAAAGTAAAGCTTACCATTACGTACCCGGCATCAACCGGAAGAAATTTTGATGAGATACTTCGGGTAATTGACAGCCTCCAGCTAACAGCCGGCTTCAGTGTGGCTACACCGGCCAACTGGAAGCACGGAGAAGATGTAATTATAACCGCAGCCGTTAAGGATGACGACATTCCTGCAAAATTCCCGAAAGGGCATACGCGGGTTAAACCTTACCTGCGCACTACACCGCAACCCAATTTGTAAAAAAAGTTTAGTCCCGTTTAATGTGTTAAGAGGTTGTCAAAATGTTTGGCAACCTCTCTTTTTAGAATCTTATGGATAACGACCCCCGGTATTCCCGGTTGGTGAATTTGATTACATAATAATATACCCCGGCCGGCTGATTGGGTGCGTACCACCTGAACTTGCGTTCAGAGCTCTCAAACACAGGATTTCCCCAGCGATTAAAGACTTTAACCCATTCAAAGCGGCCCTGGCAGTTGTCGGGCGGAAAGGCCACTTCGGCATCCGGGTCTTGACCGGGGTCGGAATCAAACGGATCAATGCCTTCTACTGCAAAATAATCGTTGTAGCCATCGTGGTTTGGCGTAAACACGTTGGGCGGGGAAAACTCTTTTTCAAAACCGACAATGTCTTTCAGCTTAATATAAACCGTAACGGTATCGGCTTTGGAAGAGAAGCAACGGTTATCGCTTACACGGAAAGCGAATAAATATTCATTTTCAAATACACCATCCTGAAATACCGAACAATCCGGAGCCCACGTAAAAGTAGTTTGCACCGAACCGCTATTCTGCGCGGGCGTAAAAATATAACCTTCCGGCACCACGTTACCACCCGCTTCAATTAACTGCAACGAAAGCAAATCCGGTTCAGGCCATACATCCGGGTCTGTTCCGGTAAGGGTAAGTAAAATCGTTTCGCCAGATTGGTACGATAATGTTTGACCGTTTACGATCTGGCTTTCTTCCTGAATGGTAAGCACAGGGCCTTCATTAAGCGGTGGCAGAATTTTAACGTGCACATCAACCGTATCGGCCTTGTAAATGCGACACTTGTTTGCGGCATCGGCCACAATAAACGTAAATACAAATGTGCTGCGTTTAGCCAGGTCAATTTTAGCGCACGTTAAATCCCACAAAAATTGTGAACTTATATTTCCGTTGCCGCTTGCTGCGGGAAAGACTGCCCCATAGTATTCAAGCGAATCGCGTTTGAGCACATCGAGGGTTAAAAAATCATGATCCACCAGGTCGGTGCCGGTAACTTTAAACGTAAGCGATTCATTGATTCTGCGGTGAATGTTGAGCACGGTGCGTTCCTGCGGATCGGGCGTAAGGTCGGTATCAATTGTCGGGTCGGCATTGCCGGGCAGTATTACCTGGAATTTATACGCAACCCCTGTAAGCGCATTGTTATCGCATATATCCTTGTCGTTCACCAGGATTTTTACTTCAAAGAACGTACGGTTTGTAAAGTCAAAAATATTGCAAAAAGCATCCCACCGGATTTTGCCGGTCAGCTTTCCGTTTACCCGCGGCTCATCAATTGTTACGGTAAACCCGGCATTGGCCAGGATAAATCCATCGGTTGTAATAAACGGGATCAGCTCATCACCGTCATCATCGCGAACTTCAAATTCAGCTTCGAAGACTTCGCCCTCTAATAAGGTAACCTGTGTAACGGGTAAAGCCGGCTTAACAAAATAAGGTACGGTATTGGTTGGCGGTTGTGTATTAACCGTAACTTTTAACGTATCGGTTAAGGGTAGGCTACAGGCATCGTCAAAGGCAATAATGCCAACCTGGTAGGGGCCATCAATAAACGGGCATTGCGGAAAGCAGATTCTGAAATCGTAGGTGCTTCCGTTGGTGAGCACGGTTGTAGTAGTTGCCGGTAAAATGCTGCTGATATCTTTCCGGAAGTTAAGCGGCACCACACGAATGGAAACCCGCTCCGTGAAGTTATCGCTAATCTTACTGGCATCGGGGTCGCTTACGCGTACATCAATACACCGGTCGGCATCTGTAATGGTATTGCTAAATGATACTGCCATGGTGCTGGAAAAAGTAAACGCAGCATCGGTAAGTTTTTTCCCGGTAATTTCCGGGGGTTCTGCTTGCGGGCATGCATCTACCACCAGCATCTGAAAATCGCGTCTGCTTTCTCCTATTTTTTCACCATCGCGGTATTCATCAATTTTAACTGCGAACACAAACAAGCCCTGGTTGCGTGGCGTGGCGGTAAGCAGGCCTTCTTTGCTGATATGTAAATCAGGCTCGCCATTGATAATATTGGAAAGGCTGTAACCCGGTCGCCATATAATATTAGGATATGGTCCGGCAGAAGCCGGTGGTAGTGCATCGGCCGTTGTAGTATTGAGCGGAGTGGTTAAGGAATACACCAGCGAATCGCCATCATCATCCACACCGGCAAAGTCAACATAATAGGGGCGGTACGGACAGGCAAAATCATTAAGCGGGGGAAACAACCGGGGAGAAGAATTAATAAAGGGCTCTCCGTTTTTAACTACCGGGGGAAATTCTAAGTAAAAAGTCTGGCCTGCCGCGATATTGGCACCTCCGGGTACCTGGCTGTAAATATTGGTAATGCTGTAATTACGGCAGCAGCGTTGCCAAGATGCGTAGTAGCCTATTGGATCATTGTAAATGGATACAGGAAGTTCAATTATAGTTGAATACACTAATTTTTCGGTCTCAATCTCTCCATTTGAACAATCTGGTTTAGTATAAGGCACAGATGATTTGGATAAGAACGGCAGGACGACCGATCTGATAAATTGATTATTAGACTTTCTAAAAATATGAATGGTTAATACTGGATCTACTAATTCAGGTAAACTTTGTGT
The DNA here is from genome assembly GCA_026129485.1 of Cyclobacteriaceae bacterium. GTDB lineage: Bacteria > Bacteroidota > Bacteroidia > Cytophagales > Cyclobacteriaceae > ELB16-189. The sequence continues at coordinate 210,803 of JAHCHY010000001.1, read as the reverse complement.
TCCATCTGAGTTCCTGAACCCATTAATCTTATCAAAATAGTAGATTAAATTTATCCTGTAGTTATTTTCGCTAATATGTAACAATTCTAATTCTCCGCCCACAATATGAGAACCAAGGGTATGAAAGGATACTATAATGAAAAAGCAAAAAAAAGAAAATCTCATTTTTAGCAATCAAAAACTTTAAAGTTCTTTAACAAGCCCAACAGCCATGAGGTTTAATCCTTATCACATTAACGTACATACTTCCAGGCGATGCAGAAGATTGATCTCTTGACCTTGAGGTGGCAACTTGAGAAAGTTCCCCTGGAAATATTTCTTGCAACATTCGCCCTGCACCCGAATAACCTACTGCAGCACCTACTGAAGATATTGCCCAGCCATTTCCGGTTAGGGGAGTTGTTGCTAAGGATGATCCAGAGGGGGCATAGATAATTGGAGACACGCCTTCTGAGACATCAAAAAAACCCCCTGGATCACAACCTGAATTACAATAAAGATTAGGTATTATTTTTTTTATTCCGATGGCATAAGCAGTGATACTTGCAGGGCTTGAAATAAAATGGTCTTTACTTTCAGCAATCCAAATATTGCCGAAAGGCCATCCAACAGATACAGTCAATAAATTTCCAGCCCCGCTACCATAGTTAACTCGTGCACCACCTCCAATCAATTGATAATCGCTAGGTACAGTAACTGAAATAGTGGGATGTGCTTGTGTCGTTGAAGTATTTGTAAATACCTGCATATATGAACGAACTTGGCTTGATGAGAAATTTAACAACTTAATTCCGATAGCAGCGATCTTAACTGAATGAACATCAGTGAATCTATGATCTTTAGTCGAAACTACCCAAGCGTTATTAGCAAAATCTGGTCTACTCTCAGTAATAAAAGCATTTGGGTGATTGGCGACATCAAGAATCATGGCTCCACCTCCCACGATAATGTAATCTGAAGGTATTGTCAGAGTACCAGTATTATGTTGACCAGGGCCTATCGTAGTAAAAAACTCTTTTACCTCAAGAATATTAAATTCGTCATAAGTTGTCCATTGCGTACGTGCTGATGAATTGCCTTTTGAATTGATCTGATCAATTTCATTGGTGGGAACAATTATGATCTCATCTGAGCTATTCAAACAAGAAAACAATGAGACTAACGAGGCAATCACAATTTTTGAACATTTAAAATTTTTCATATTTTTTGTTTTTGGTGGGGCTTCTAAATTTAAGAAAAAATTAATCTTTAGGTATCAAGCAATTTGGGAATAAGCTCAGGTATCCATAAAAATTTAAAAATTGAATGAAAAAAGGCGACCGGCTGGGGAATATTACGATTGATACGATGGCGGCCGAAGGCAAGTGCGTGGCCAAAGTAAACGGACAGGTACTGTTTATTCAGGGTGGCGCACCGGGCGATGTAGTGGAGGTGGAGCTCACTAAAATCAAGAGTAATTTCCTGGAAGGAAGGGTAACCGGCATTCAAAAATTATCACAGCAACGGGCTGAGCCGTTTTGCGAACATTTCGGCTTATGCGGAGGTTGTTCGTGGCAACATATTAATTATGAAACGCAATTAAAGTATAAGCAACAGCAGGTGGTGGATAATCTGGAACGTCTTGGAGGATTGACCTTGCCTGCTATTTCGCCTATTATCGGCTCGGCTAAAACAAGCTGCTACAGGAATAAGCTGGACTTTACATTTACGGCTGGTCGCTGGCTTACGTACGATGAGTTAGAATTAAAGAAGAATGAGGGCATTGAACCACTTGCAAGTGGTCGTTTCCCGGATGAGCCCGGTCTGGGGTTTCATATTCCGCGCATGTACGATCGCGTGTTTGATGTGCATAATTGTTACCTGCAGCCCGAACCATCCAACAGCATAAGATTGCTGGCCAGGAAAACAGCAATTGAAAACAACATTCCTTTTTTCGACCTGCGCAAGCAGATCGGATTTCTGCGCACACTCACCATTCGCACAACCGGCACAGGCGAAACCATGATTATTTTACAGGTAACCTACGATGAGCCCAAATGGATTACGTTAATGCTGCAAAGATTAGCCGATGCGTTTCCGCAGATTACTTCGGCCAACTATATTATAAACGGTAAACGCAACGACACTTTTGCCGACCTGGATGTGATCTGCTGGAAAGGGAACCCGTACATCACCGAACAAATGCCAAAACCGGATGGGTCGGGTTACCTGTATTATAGAGTCGGGCCAAAGTCTTTTTATCAAACCAACTCGCAGCAGGCTTATGAATTGTATAAAATAGCCTGGCAAATGGCAGACCTTAAAGGTACCGAGCTGGTATATGACCTGTACACCGGGACGGGAACCATTGCCAATTTTGTGGCAGGTTATGCCCGAAAAGTTGTTGGACTGGAATACGTAGAGGCTGCTATTGCCGATGCAAAAGTAAACTCCGAAATAAACCAGATCCACAATACAGACTTTTATGCAGGCGATATGAAAGATTTATTAACCGAATCTTTTCTTGCGCAACACGGTCAGCCCGATGTGATTATCACCGATCCGCCCCGTGCCGGTATGCACGAGGATGTAACCCGTATGTTGATCCGGGCGGCTCCAAAACGTATAGTTTATGTGAGCTGCAATGCCGCCACCCAGGCCCGCGATCTGAAAATACTGGCTGAGCATTACGAGATTACAGCAGTGCAGCCGGTAGATATGTTTCCACAAACCATGCATGTGGAAAACGTGGTTCGGTTGGATCGGATTAAATAGAGTTGCGTTTCCACCGGGTTCTCAAAACGGCTTTCGCCCGATTTTTCAATGGTTCTTTTGCTTTTATCAACTTGGCTACCAATAATAAACTCCTATTTTTGTGAGCTAACCTTTTTCTCTATGAGCGTACTTGTTAATAAAGACTCCCGCATTATTGTCCAGGGTTTTACCGGTTCCGAAGGCACTTTTCATGCCGGCCAGATGATTGAATATGGCACCAACTTAGTGGGTGGTGTAACACCTGGTAAAGGAGGGCAGGTTCACCTGGGTCGCCCGGTGTTCAATACAGTAAAAGAAGCGGTAGAAAAAACGGGAGCCGATGTGTCCATCATTTTTGTTCCCCCTGCATTTGCTGCCGATTCGATTATGGAAGCAGCCGAAGGAGGAATAAAAGTTATCGTAACGATCACGGAGGGAATTCCCGTAAAGGATATGATGACGGCCAAAAAATATGTGAAGGATAAAGGCGCCATACTGGTTGGCCCGAACTGTCCCGGGGTTATTACACCGGGTGAAGCTAAAGTGGGAATTATGCCGGGCTTTGTATTTAAAAAAGGGAGAATTGGTATTGTTTCAAAATCAGGAACACTGACTTACGAAGCGGCTGATCAGATCGTAAAAGCGGGTCTTGGTGTTTCTACTGCTATTGGAATTGGCGGAGACCCGATTATTGGAACACCGACCAAAGATGCGGTAGAGCTATTGATGAACGATCCTGAAACGGATGCCATTGTGATGATTGGCGAGATTGGCGGTAATTATGAACCTGTTGCTGCGCGATGGATTAAAGAAAACGGCAATAAGAAGCCGGTTGTAGGATTTATTGCCGGACAAACGGCCCCTCCCGGAAGAAGGATGGGCCATGCCGGTGCGATTATCGGGGGCGCTGAAGATACGGCTGCTGCCAAAATGAAAATTATGCGCGAGTGCGGTATTCATGTAGTGGAATCGCCAGCGCTTATTGGCGAAACCATGCAGCAGGTGTTGAAGAAGTAGACCTTAGAGAATCCTGATTAAAAATCGGGAAATTGCAACGATTATGGAACCCAGGTTGCGCTTGTGTAACCTGGGTTTTGTTTTTTTATTAATTTCTCATAGTTTTCGCTCTCTATTTTAACCTAAACCATACAGTTATGAAGAAGTTTTTACTGTTAAGTATGCTTCTTGTCACATGGGTTTCAGTTTTAGCCCAGGATCGAGAAGTAGCTGGAAAGGTAAGTTCATCAGATGATGGATCGCCTTTACCAGGTGTGAATGTGGTTCTCAAAGGAACTACAAATGGAACCGTTACTGACGCTGAAGGTAGCTTCAAGTTAGTAGTACCAGCTTCAGGTGGTAGTCTGATTTTTTCATTCATTGGATTTAAGACTACTGAAGTTGTGATTGGTGATAGATCTAATATCACTGTAAGTTTATCCCAGGATGTAGCAGAGTTGCAGGAAGTAGTGGTTACGGCTCTTAATATTGAGAGAAGCAAGAGCTCACTCGGGTATGCAACTCAGCAAGTTAGTGGAGATAACATCAGGGTAGCACGAGAACAGAATGTAAACACGGCTCTTGCAGGTAAAATTGCGGGGGTTCAGATTGTTTCTGGATCGGGCGCTAAATTTGGTGCCCCTGCTGTCCGTATTCGGGGCATAAGGGGTGTTAGTGGCGGAAGCCCGCTCTATGTTTTGGATGGTATTGTTATTGACGATCCGACTGCCGTTAACATGGATAATATTCAAAACATTAACGTGTTGAAAGGTGCAAACGCTGCCGCTCTGTATGGTAGCCGTGCTCGTGATGGGGTTGTTGTTTTGACATCAAAAAGTGGAGGTCGTGCAGGCCAGATGTCTATTGATGTAAATCAAACCACGACCATGGAACGTGTTTATATTCTGCCAGAATATCAAAATGAGTATGGTGGTGGGTACGATCAGGAGTTCGATATCTTTACCTATAATCCTGCCATCCACGCTCCTGAACTTGCTAACCTGAATGGAACACCTTATGCCTACTTTAGTGCTGATGAGAGCTGGGGACCTAGATTGGATGGTCGCATGGTTGGGCAATGGGATTCATTTACACCTGGTACTGCTAATTACGGACGGGCACATCCTTGGTCACCACAACCGAATAACATCCGTGATTTTTTCAGAAACGGTGTTATGAATAATACAAGTGTTAACATTGGTAAAAGTGGTGAAGGTTATACCTTAAACTCTACACTTACCAGGTCAACCAGGACTGGTGTAATGGAAAACACGAATCAAGATAAGACTTTCCTTAACCTTGCCTTTAAGGCAAAACTATCCGAAAAGCTGGAAATTCAAGCCTTAGCCAATTATAACCAGTCTTATACAAAAGGTAATCTTTTTGAGGGTTATAACAGTATCGGGTCAAACTTTAACCAGTGGTATCAGCGACAACTTAATACAAGTGATTTAAGAAAGTACTGGAAAATAGACGGCAGGTATACTTCCTGGAATATTTCATCACCTACAAATTCGACTCCGCTATACTGGGATAATCCATATGCTTACCTGTATGGTGCATATGGTGAGACCACCCGTGATGTTCTGAGCTCGAAATTTGCTGCGGCTTATGAAATCTTGCCAGGGTTGAAGGCAGCTGTCGATATCATGAGAAATAGCCGTAATGAAGTGTTCTATGATAGAAGGGATGCCAACTTGAAAATTGGTCCTGCCTTTTTTAGAACATATAGTGATAAGAGAATAGAAGACAACATCCAGGGTATGTTAAGCTATGATAAACAGTTTGGCGATTTCTCAATGGTTGCTTATGTCGGTCTGAACTATAGAACTAATACACGTGATTACATTAACGCTCAAACATCAGGTGGCCTTGCTTTACCAGGTCTGTACAACGTCCGTAATTCCCTGGATGCTTTCCCACCTGAAAATTTCTGGTCTAAGTATAAGGTAAACAGCTACTTTGGATCATTCTCTTTCGACTGGAAAAGAATTGCATTTTTGGATGCAACTTTCCGTACAGATCATGACTCAAGACTTCCTAATGGAAATAATGCCTATGTTTATCCATCAGTTTCAGCATCGTTTGTATTTTCAGAGTTGACCGATCTGTCCTGGCTCTCATTTGGTAAGTTTCGGACCAGTTATGCAAGTGTTGGTAATGAGCTAAACGTTTATCAAAGTACACCAACCTATTCATTGGGTATCCCATATGGAAGTAACCCAATCACTTCAGTACCTAATGGGCTTATTGATCCAACTTTAAGACCAGCAACAACCAGCTCAATCGAGGTTGGCGTTGAGCTTGGTTTTTTGGATAACAGAATCCATACAGAGTTTTCTTACTATAATCAGGATAATAGCAACGAATTGTTAAATGTTTCTATTCCATCAGCATCTGGCGGAAGTACGTTCCTGACAAACTCTATCAATTCTTATACGAGAGGTTGGGAGTTGTCTATTGGAGGAGCACCGGTTAAAAATGCAAGAGGCTTAACCTGGGATGTAAACTTTAATATTGCAAAGAATACAGTATTTATCGAGGATATTGGTTATGGTGTTAATTCTTTTGCATTGGGTAATGGATTCAGAGGAACATCCACTTCGGGTGGATGGGATGGTCAGGCGTTGGCACGTGCAAACGAGGAGTGGGGTGTAATTGTAGGTCGGAAATTGCGCAGAGACGAAAATGGAAATGTGATTGTCAATGCCTCAGGATTGCCTTTGACGGATGCAAACCAGGATCTCGGCCATATTCTGCCCGATTTCACAGGAGGTATATTCAACAGGTTAACCTATAAGAATTTTGAAGTAGCCTTCACAATCGACTATCAGATAGGTGGTAATTTCATGTCTATATCACGCATGTTCGGTGCTTATGCCGGATTGACTTCTGAAACGGTAGGAAATAATGATAAAGGTAATCCTATGAGAAACCCTCCTGCAGAAGGTGGTGGGCTGACCTTTGGGGGCGTTTTTGCAGATGGTACCCCAGCCAATGTTTACATAGGTGCTGATCAATATTGGAAATCATTGTTTGGCGTATCTGAGCAATGGATATATGATGCAACCTTCGTTAAGATGCGTGAATTCCGCGTAGGTTACAATTTCCCTGCTTCAGCATTGTCCAAGACTAAATACATTAAAGGGGCATCCGTGGCTATTGTAGCTAACAACCCGTTCCTGTTATATGCAAAAGTTGATGGAATTGATCCTACTGAAATAGGCGGTGATCTTGTAGAGGCGCGAAATAATGGATCATGGGTTGAAAGTGGTAACCTGCCTGGTACGAGGAGTCTTGGTGTTGATATAAGACTTAAATTCTAATTTGACTGATTATGAAAATGAAAAAGATATTATCAATAGTAACTATCTCTTTCGCCCTTGTGTTTACGTCATGTAACTGGGACGATTTTGGAGATATGAATGTTAATCCGAACGCTACTACGATTCCGACAACGAGCACGCTACTTACCAATAGCATATTGTCGGCTGGTGGTGTAATCCTTTCTACGCAAGGAGCTTTATATGCACAGCACTTGTCCAATAAACAATATACATCTGGTGATAATTACCAAACGATAAATTTCTCAACCGATGGTTGGTATAATGGACCATTGATGGATTTACAGAAGATTATCGAATTGAATACCTTAACCCCGGATGTTACCATAGTTAATGGTGAAATACAGAATCAGATTGCTGTGGCTAAGATTCTGATGTCTTTTTATTATTTGCACATGACCGACCGGTGGGGCGATTTGCCGTATTCTGAGGCTTTGCAAGGTGTAGATGGATTGTTATTGCCGAAATTTGATTCTCAGGAGTCGATTTATGACAACTGCTTTCAGACATTAAAGGCCGCAACAGCATCAATCAACACAGCAGTGCCCAATAGCAACCTTAAGGGTGATATCTTGCTTGGAGGAAACATGGCTTTATGGGTAAAATTTGCAAATACAATCAGGTTAAATGCTGCACTAAGGTTATCTGAGGTAAATCCAACAAAAGCAGCTACAGAATTTGCCAGTGCATTTAATGATGGTGTGATAGCGCTGAATAACTCTGAGAATATACGCTACGCGTATCTGAATGTTCAGACGTATGAAAATCCGTATTATAACTCATTTGTAACAGCAGGTCGTGCGGATTGGGTAATTGCAGACCCGCTCATGAACTTGATGCAGCTTGATACCTATACAAGCCCGCACCTGAGTTTCTATAGTGCCTCTCATCCTTATAAAAACGAAACGGGTAAATTAGATGTGGTAGCTGATCCTCGTCTTCCTGTCTATGCAAATCCTATAGAAAATACAGCAAGTACTTATATCGGAATGCCGTATGGTTTAAGTGAGGCTAACGCAGGTTCAATTTCGGCTGCCCAGGTTTCTTTCATTGGCAATGCTTTTCGTCAGAGAAATACTCCGGCCGATATTTTTACTTCATCGCAAGTAGCTTTTATTCTGGCCGAAGGCAGACTGAACGGCTGGATTAACTCTGCTCCGTTAACTGCGCAGGGATACTATGAAGCAGGTATACAGGCGTCTTTGAACCAACATGGAGTGGGTTCAGGGTTTGCAGACTATATTACCAATAGCGAAGTAGCATACGACCCGGCAAGAGCCCAGGAGCAGATTGTAACCCAAAAGTGGATTGCGATTTTTCCGAATGGATATGAAGCATGGTCTGAGTGGAGAAGAACCGGTTTCCCGAATTTGGCGCCTGGCGATAATGCTCTCACACCAAATGGTCAGATTCCAAGAAGACAAGCGTATGGTACAGCAGAGGCGAATGCCAATAAAGAAAACCACACTGCTGCCTTACAGAACCAGGGATTTACGGCTGATGACCTGACAGGTCGTGTTTGGTGGGATGCGAATTAATCTTGCTTGTTGATTTTAAAAAAAAGGGTGCCTTAAGGCACCCTTTTTTTTACCTTTCAAATAATTGTGGGTTTCTTTGGCCAAGTTTTCTTTGGATCATGCGGGAGGTTCTTTAGAATCGTTAAAGAAATGGGACCCGTCTTGAAGCGACTTTTTTTTATAGGCTCAATTATATTTTTATTTTCTCAGTCAGCTCAGGCCCAAAAGGAGCTTCTTGCTGAAAGTATTACGATTGAAAAAGATCAACCGCTTATTACTTTATTATCAGAAGTAGAGCGAAAGTCGGCCTTAAGGTTCTTTTATATGGAGGACTGGCTTGCTCATATTACTGTGAGCAAAGAGTTGAGTGGTTTGACACTGCAGGATATGTTGACTGACTTGTTGGCCGGATCAGAAGTAGGATACCTCTTTTTATATGACTATGCTGTAATATTTTATAAAAACCCTGTTGCGGAACGTGCAAGAAGGGAAGTAATAGCTTCTGCAAGGCGAAGGAACCTAAAGGTTATATCGGTGTCAATAGGTGAAAAAGCATCAACTACTACGAACTCAAAAGTAGTTTTGAAAGGTAAAGTTTTTGAACAAGACACAAAACGACCTGTTGCCGGGGTTTCGGTAATGATCAACAACCTGAATATTGGAACCACTACCAGCTCAAGCGGTGAATATCAGTTTGAAATTAATGCGGGAGAGTATGTGATAAGCTATCAAATGGTTGGTTATGAAGAAGGGTTACAGCAACTTTCAATATATGCAGATGGAACAATTTTATTTGAAATGGAAGAAGCACCAACAACCTTGGAAGAAGTAGTTATCCAGGACAAGCGAATAGTTGAGAGGTCAGTTGGTCAGACATCAATTAAAATGGATGAGCTGAGCAGGGCTCCTGCGTTTTTAGGACAGCCTGATATAATCAAAAACTTACAGGTGCAGGCTGGTATTACAACCGTAAGTGAAGCAAGTTCTGGTTTTAATGTAAGGGGTGGTGGTGTGGACCAGAACCTGATATTGTTTGACGGTGTAAGTATTTTTAATTCATCTCATGCTTTAGGTTTTTTTACTGCGTTCAATTCTAACTCAATAAAAGAAGCAACTCTTTATAAAGGTGGTATTCCAGCTATTTATGGGGGAAGAGTTTCTTCTGTGCTTGATATTTCTTCAAGCGAGGGCAATTACAACAAGTGGTCTGGTAAAATGGGTACAGGGCTCATCTCGGCTGATCTATCAATTGATGGCCCGATAAAGCGAGATACCAGTTCACTTGCTTTTTCGTTTCGCACAACATATTCGGATTGGGCGCTTAAAGTACTTCAGAATAAATACCCCGGAATAGAGCAAAGCAGAGTGTTGTTTTCTGATGGTTCTTTCAAGTACACACAAAAGTTGCAAAATGGGGGGAAACTAAGTTGGTCCGGGTATGTAAGCCAAGACAAATTTCAATTGGCTACGGATACTATTAATTTCTGGAGCAACATAGCATCTAATATTCGATACGATAATACGCTTGGCAACAAAACATATTATAGTGTTGCTATGTCCTTAGGAAGGTATGCTTTTAAGGTTTCGGAACATGACCTTACCACGGCATTTCAGCTTTCATATAATATTATTTACCCAGGCATTAAACTGGATTTTTATAGAGATGGCAAGCATAAAATTGCGTATGGAATCCAGTCTACGTATTATAATTTTGAACCTGGTCGATTAAGGCCCCTAACCGCTGAATCAAACAGTAGCTCGTTAGACATGCCCAATGAAAGGGCAATAGAATCGGCATTGTATCTTAGCGATTCTTTTCAGCCAGTTGATAGATTAAATCTGGAGATGGGAATACGCATACCTGTGTTTAACAGATTAGGGCCCGGTACAGAGTATAAATATGAAGAAGGTGTTCCGATGGAACCCAGAAATATCATTGACTCAGTTCAATTTGCAAGCGGAGAATTAATGAAAACTTATATTGGGGTTGAGCCAAGGTTGTCGGTTAGGTATCTTTTGAGCAGAACATCGTCAGTTAAACTCGGCTACAACCGCATCAATCAGTTTCTGCATTTGATAACCAATACAGCGGCAGTAACCCCTGTTGATATATGGCAATCGAGCAACAAATTTTTTAAACCTCAGCTTGCCGATCAAATTTCGATTGGCTATTTCTGGAGTTCCGATAATGGTAAATGGCAAACATATATAGAAGGTTATTATAAGAGAATAAGCAATATTCTGGATTTTAAGGATGGTGCGAATTTGATTTTGAACCCAAAACTTGAAACAGCTCTTATTCAAGGCAGAGGAAAGTCATACGGTGTTGAGATGTCTGCGAGTAAGACTTCTGGCAGACTTCAAGGTGAAATTAATTATACTTATTCCCGATCTTTACGGCAGATTGATGGTGAGTTTGAGAATGAAAGAGTAAACAGCGGGAACTGGTATCCGGCTAATTTTGACCAGCCTCACATATTTAACCTAAACTGGAGATATTCTATTGGCAGAAAGGCATTTTTTTCAGGCATCTTCACATACCACACGGGACGTCCAATATCCATGCCTGTAGCAGCTTTTGATATTGACCGGAACCCGGTTATTGAGTTTTCAGATAGAAATAACTACAGGCTGCCCGATTATCATCGCCTGGATTTGGCGCTTATAATTGAGGGTAGTAACAAGAAGCGCAAGATAAAAGGAGAGTGGACGATCTCAATTTATAATGTTTATGGGAGAAAGAATCCGTATTCAGCGTTTTTCGATTATAATGTAGCCGGAGCAGTTAGATCGAAACAAATTGCACTAATAGGTATACCGGTTCCCTCTGTTACATATGCAATAAAACTATAGTGTATGCGTAAACTATTTCCTGTATTTCTTGCATTTCTTGCCGCATGCATTGACCCTTTGAGTGTAAATGTTAATAGGCAATCAGCCAAGAGGTTGGTTGTTGATGGATACATTTTAAATGGAACAGGACTAAACTCGGTTAAATTGTTCTATTCAAACCCTCTGACAATATCCAGACCCATAGCTTTTGAAATTGTAACAGGAGCTTTAGTTGAAATAGTGGATGATCAAAATAACAGGTATGATTTATTCGAAGTACAACCCGGAGTTTATTCATCCAGTGCTTTAACGGGTATACTGGGAAGGTCTTACAAAGTAGTTATAGAAACTCCGGATGGGCAAAATTATGAATCCGAACCGGAAACCATAGAAGAAGCTGGTGTTATAGATGATGTTAGTTTTGAAGTTAAATCACCGCCTGTTAATGGAAACGGGGCACTATCCATTTATATAAATGCAAGAGGAGTTTCGGGATCTGATAACTTGTTTCGCTGGAGGTGGACAACGATACATAAGGTTAAGTCACACCCGGAATTACATGTTACACCTACACCCGGTGGGGATAGACCAACACCAGAGCCTTGTAGTGGATATGTTTACCGCCCGGCTATGGGAGGGCTTGTGCAAGTGGGTGATTGTACATGTTGTATTTGTTGGTCTTATAATTATAATGATAAAGCTTTTGTGTCCAGAAATGAATTGGTTAAAGACAACCTGTTTAGTCGGCAGTTTCTGGGCGAAATTCCTGTAACCGCTATGCACTTTTATGAAAAGTACTATTTGGAAATTCAGCAGCTTAGTTTATCGCAGGACTCGTACAACTATTGGGATTTGGTTCAAAAGCAACAACAAGGCAGTACGAATCTCTTTCAACCCAATTCTATAAAAATCAGGGGTAATGTTCGGAATGTTAATGATCCGAACGCAGAAGTGCTGGGTATATTCAGTGCTTCTGGAGCTGTTTCAAAATCTGTTTATGTAAACATTTCTGATTGGCCCTACCCTTTAACTGAGCCGGATACAATTCCATTCTCGTGTCTTGACTACTTTAAAAACCCAACAACAAACAAACCTCTATTTTGGTAATGGTTAATGTGATCAAGCTTCTTTTTACCCCTTGTTTGATTGGTATATGTTTCTTGGGATTTTCTCGTAACTTAAATGAGAATGATTTTCATATGATATTCAATCAGCCTCAATATGCAGTTGGCGATACAGCATACTTTTCTGTTGCGGTTCCTGATAAACGTATTGCACGAGCAAAAACTGTTCTGACGTTGAGGCTTAAGGATGGGAGGGGGGATACTTTTTTTTACAAAAGAATTATTCTTACAAATGGATTTGGATGGAGTTATCTCAGGTTTCCCGATCAGATGACTAAGGGTATATATACCATGGCAATCATACCTGAAACTTCACAAGAGGGCGAGGCTTCTTCGTACTCAATTAACTGGCTTGTTTCGGATAACGGAACAATAGTTAGATTGAAAGATAGCCTCCCAATTGAAAGTTGCTCACAATTAGCCTTACAAGTTAATAGCGCCTTTCGGATACGCGATAAGGTTACTGCCGAGATTAATACTTCTGGCACGGTTAATTTGCAGAACATTGTAATTGTCGGATATAATAAAGGTCTTTTTGCGGATTTTGACAATGGTATTAATTTCATTCCGGACATAGCAACAAGAGACCCTGCTAATACTTCTGTACGGAATCCGTACTATTTCAGGGGCAGGGTTTTTATGAAATTTGATAATAAACCTGCTCCTGATTCGACAAGCATTACTTTCTATCTAAGAAATAATAATCTGATTTATGAAGTATTTACCCGAAAAGGGGGATATTTTGAATTTCCACTATTTAAAGATTTTGACGATGATTGGGTCTTTTACAAAACCACACGAAAGGGCAATCCAATTGATTGCATTGTTGAACTGGAAGATTTGTACGTTAACCCTAACCAACGAAGTTTTGATTCAACAAATTACAGACACGCATATGCAAGCTATAGTCGAATCAGAAAAGCAGTTGAAGATTCCTACAATTACTTTAAAACAGGAGACGATGTGAATGTTTATGAAAGCTATGAGAACGATATTGAGGCCGATATCAATGTATCATTGGGTAAATATGAGCCTTTCAACAGTATGTACGAGGTGTTCTTGAATGTTGTGCCCATGGTTAAGCTACGTCTTGGGGAAACTGACCAGATTAGGGTCTTTTTGAAAAGGATAGCAGGATATGGAATGACCGATCCACTTTATATTGTAAATGGTTATATGACTGATAAAACCGATTTTATTGTTGGTCTTGATCCTCGGAAACTTAAAAGAATTGGTGTTTTACGAACAGATAATACACTTGGTAGATTTGGTGAGTTAGGACAAAATGGAATTATCATTGTAGAGGCAGACCTTACAAATGAGGTTGTTCCATCTAACAATAACCTTTTCATTAAAGGTGTAGCTAAATCCGAGATGAATAGTACTGTAAAAGAACTTGATTCGAGAAGCCCGGATTTACGCTCCTCGGTTTTTTGGTGGGCTGATTCAAAATTGCCCTATTCGGGAAATTTTTCCTTTTACACCAGCAATGCTCCTGGCCCGTATGCAATTCATGTATTTGCTACAATTGATGATAAATTATGTTCAATCAAGCACGTGATTGATGTTTCTGGGGATAAGTAGTTGATTATTAATCATAACAACTCGTTCGCCAGGTTAGCCAGCTCAGAGCGCTCGCCTTTCTCAAGTGTTACGTGTGCGTACAATTCATGATCTTTCAACCGGTCGATCAGGTAAGACAGGCCATTGCTTTGGGCATCTAAGTAAGGCGTGTCAATCTGGTGAATGTCGCCCGTAAAAATAATTTTGGTGTTTTCACCTGCACGGGTAATAATAGTTTTTACTTCATGCGGGGTAAGATTCTGGGCTTCATCCACAATGAAGCAGATGTTGGATAAGCTTCTTCCGCGTATGTAAGCCAACGGGGTAATCACCAACTTTTCATTCTGCACCATCTCGGTAATCTTCGAATACTCCTTGTCCGATTCGCTATACTGGTTTTGGATGAACTTCAGGTTATCCCACAGCGGTTCCATGTAAGGGTTCAGCTTGGACTTAATGTCGCCCGGCAAATAGCCAATGTCTTTGTTGCTGAGCGGTACAATAGGGCGCGCTAAGTAAATCTGCTTGAACTCTCTTTTTTGTTCCAATGCGGCAGCAAGTGCAATTAAGGTTTTGCCGGTACCGGCCACGCCTTGCATGGATACTAATTTTATTTCAGGCTTCAGTACGGCATGAATGGCAAAGGCTTGCTCTGCATTACGGGGTTTGATCCCGTAGGCATTTCGTTTTTCAACCTGCTCTACCATACCGTTGGCAGAATTATAAAATGCCAGCACCGATTTCTTACCACTCTTTAATATGTAGTAGTGATTTTTCATCGGCCTGTCCTTACCCAAAACATCTCCTGGCGGACAGTAGCCCTTTTCATACATCAGGTTGATTACGTTAGGGTCAACCTCTTCCACAACAGTCCGGCCCGTGTGCAACGAGCTGATGTTCTGAATTTTTCCGGTGGTATAATCTTCAGCCTGTAATCCTAAAGCTTTTGCCTTGAGCCTCAGGTTTACGTCTTTCGATACGAGGATTACTTTTCTTCCTTTCTCCTGCTTTTGCAGCAGCAAAGCCGAATTAAGAATACGGTGATCGGCCTTATCTTCATTAAAAATTTTGTTGGCATCCACCAGGCCGGTGCCACCCGTATCCATCACTACCTTAAAATTACCTTTACCCTTTCCATTGATCGGGTTCCAGTGATGCAGCATCTGGTCTTTGGCCAGCTTGTCGATCAGGCGAATAAACTCGCGGGCCTCGAAATTCTTGGTGTCATTTCCTTTTTTGAAATTGTCCAGCTCCTCCAGGACCGTAATCGGAATACCGATGTCGTGTTCATCGAAGTTGAGGATGCTGTTATGCTCGTAGATGATTACCGAGGTGTCGAGAACAAAAATTTTCTTCTCTCCTTTAGATTTTGGCATAAAGGGGTGCTGAATTAGTAGTTACTGGAGGGTGCGGATGTGCACTGAGGAGATAGCGGCCTTTTATTCTTGTCGAATACGGGGATTTAAAAAAAACAACTTGATCGCCCTTCATCCTCTGGAAAACCCTGTGAAGGTATTAAAATGTAAAACATAATTCAAATCAGGGCCCAAATTAACCCGTGATTATATTTTTGTTATATTGTAACAATCTTTGCCGGTTTAATGCCCTGGGTATGTAACCCGGCAACGATTCCAAAAACTTTATGTAAAACCCTAAATTATTTGCCGATGAAACGACACTACAATTCAAAAGCAAAACCACGAAACTTCATTCTTACCGGAAACCGGGTTGGTTGGTTTTGTACTGTGCTGCTGCTAAGCATCACCCTTAATTCCTTTGCGCAAGAAAGGATAGTAAGGGGAAAAGTTACTTCTGCTGAGGATGATTCTGCCATTCCCGGGGCTAATATCATACTTAAGGGAACATCCACCGGTGCTGTTACGGATGGGTCGGGTAATTATAGTATCAGCTTACCCCAGGGTGGCGGAACATTAATTTTTTCCTTCATTGGCTTCCAGGGCCAGGAGGTTGAAGTAGGAACAAGAACAGAAATTAATGTGAGGCTGAATGTGGATGTTACCCAGCTTTCCGAAGTGGTGGTTACCTCTTTCGGTATAGAAAAGAGCAAGCAATCGCTGGGTTATGCTGTGCAATCGGTAGGCGGTAAAGAGCTTACTGAAGTAAGGCAGCCTAACATTGTATCGGCATTGCAAGGCCAGGTAGCCGGTGTGCAGATTACCAACACGGGTGGCGGCCCCGGTATGGGCGCAAGGATTGTAGTGAGGGGTTTAACTTCGCTAAACGCAGGTGCCGATAACCAGCCGCTCTTTATTGTAGATGGTGTTCCGATTGACAATCAAACTTTCGATAACGGATCGTTTAGTCGTGGTATGAGCAACCGGGCTGCCGACATTAACCCAAATGATATAGAAAACATCAGTATCCTGAAAGGCGCTGCGGCCACCGGCCTTTATGGTGTGCGGGCAGCCAATGGTGCGGTGGTAATCACTACCAAAAGCGGTAAATCAGGTAAATCTCTCACCATTAATGTAGGCTCTTCTTTTAGTGCCGATAAAATCAACAAGCTTCCTGAATTTCAGAAAAATTACGGACGGGGCTGGTATGGCATTGATGACGGTAGTGTGTACTCCGCTTCTGGTGCGTTGATAGAAGCCCAGTCAGTAGTTGACCCGACTTATGTGTATTACGACAACTATAATAACTTTTTCAGAACGGGTGGTACGCGCGACTCATACTTTAATATATCGGGTGGAAATGATGTGTTTACGTTTTATACATCCGTAAACAATACCGATCAAAAAGGTATTATTCCTTTCTCCGACTGGGGAAGGACAACCGCCCGTTTACGCGCAACAGCGAAATTCAATGAGAAATTTAACATTGAAGCCAGCGTGAATTACTCGAACTCCGGTGGAAACAGGGTACCCCATACCACTATGGGCGAAAGACTTATGTACTGGTCGCACACCCAGGATATAACGCAGTATATGAAGCCCGATGGAACCCAGATAGCCGGTATCCTTTCGGCTAACCCGTTGTATAATGCCCGTTTTCTTACGTATGGAGACAATGTTGACCGTACCATCAGTAACCTTACCTTTAACTACAAGCCAATTGAGTGGCTACAGTTTACGTACCGCTTTGGCCATGATTTTTATGTGGACAAACGCGATGAAATTGTACCCGGGCCTCAGGGCATTGCCGGAGAGAACCTGAGCGGGCTTAGCGCAACAGGGTATATGGAGCAGCGCAGGTTTATTAACCGGGTTATTAACTCCAACTTCATTGTAACGTTCGATAAAAAAATAACACCGGATTTGAACGCAACTGTACGGCTTGGCCATGAGTTATTTGAAAGAGATCTAAACTACAGCTACACTTATGGGGGCAATTTTGTTACGCCTTTCTTTTACAGCTTTACCAATGTAACCGAGCACCGTATAGAAGAAACCAACAGAAGAAGCCGTTTGGTCGGAGCTTTTGGCGATGCCACGTTTGACTATAAGAACTTTTTGTACCTGAACCTTACAGCCAGAAACGACTGGACTTCTACCTTACCGAAAGGAAACAACTCGTTCTTTTACCCTTCAGCAAGTTTAAGTTTTGTATTTAACGATGTGCTTAATCTGCCCAGCCAGTTGAGCTATGGAAAGATTCGTGCAGCCTGGGGACAAGTAGGTAAGGATACAGAACCTTACAGAACGGCTGCAACCTATGCAAAAGCAGATGCTTTTCCGCTTAACAACCGGGTGGGCTATGTACGGTCTGGCGCCAAGGGCAGCGACCAGTTAGTTCCGGAAATGACCACTACCCTTGAATTTGGTACCGAGTTGAAGTTTTTTGAAAACAAGTTAGGCGTTGACTTAACCTGGTATAAGGCCAACAGTAAAGATCAGATACTTGCTGTGCCGGTATCCAACACAACCGGGTATGGATCATTATGGATCAATGCAGGTGAAATTGAAAACAAGGGCATTGAATTAACACTTACGGGTACTCCGCTACAGTTGGGCGATTTTCGCTGGGATGCTATGATTAACTTTACCCGCAACCGGAACATGGTGGTGGATATAGCCGAGGGTGTTGATGACATCCTTATTGCGACCCAGTCGGGTTATCTTCAGGCTGCCGTAGCTATGCGCATTACTAACGGCCAGCCTTATGGCGATTTGTATGGAACCGCATACCAGCGGTATTATGCAGGTGGCGAGCCTGACGGAGTAACCCATTTAGACAGGAACCGGCCCTTGCTGATTGGCGCTAACGGATTTCCTACATTAACCCCGGCCAGTAAGCAGTTGGTGTTAGGTAATGCCATGCCCGATTGGTTAACGGGTATCCGGAATACCTTCACTTACAAAAATGTTTCACTTTCCTTCTTAGTTGATGTGCGGTGGGGTAACGACCAATACGACCAGTACGGAAACTGGCTGGCGGCATTCCTGAAACCTGACTTTACAAACGACAGAAATGATGTGGTAGTTTTTGATGGTGTATTGGCCGATGGTACACCCAATACCCAGCAGGTTTGGTTAGGCCAGGGCCTTGGCCCTGATGGCAGAGACTATGGCGCTGGTTATTACAGGAATATTCACCGGGCTATGTCCGAGAACTTTGTGTATGACGCCTCTTTTGTGAAGTTGCGCAACGTAACGTTGAATTATAATCTGCCAAAGAGCTGGCTCACACCGCTGTCTTTGAAAGCAGTATCCGTTTCAGGGTCTATAAACAACATCATTTTATGGACACCCTGGCGCAACTACGACCCTGAGTCATATTCAACAGGCGCAGGAAGTAATGCTACCGGTCTTGCCGGTATGGGTTATCCCGGAGCACGAAGTGCGTTATTCTCTATAAACATTACCCTATAATGCTTAAAGTATGAAACTGAGATTCTTTATATTATTAATCATCGCGGGTGCTTTTACAAGCTGTGAAGATTATCTTGATATTAACAAAGACCCGAATAACCCAACAGTTGTTCCGGTTAGCGGGTTAATGTCGGTAGCCAGTATGCGAACCGCCACCAACACGGCTAATATGGGCGGTACTACTTCGTATTTTGTGCAGTACTTAGCCGGCCCCAACGCGGGTGGTAATACCGACACCCACCAGGAAATAAACCCCAATGGTACCTGGGTGGGTATATATAATGTATTAGGTAACCTGTCCGATATGGAGCTAATGGCTACAGAACAGGGAGCACCTAATTACGTGGGTGTGGCTAAAATCATGAAAGCCATTAACCTGGCGCTTTTAGTAGATTCCTGGAACGATGTGCCTTACACAGACGCTTTTTTTGTGCAGACCATTAAGCCAACGTATGACAACGGGCAGCAGCTTTACACGGAAGTGTTCACTTTGTTAACGGACGGTATTGCCAAGCTACAGGAAACCACTACCACCCTAACCATGGGAACGGATGATTTTATGTACCAGGGTAACCTTTCGCGATGGATTAAGGCGGCCTATGCGCTACGGGCACGGTATCTTAATCACTTAAGTAAAACCAGCAGTTATGACCCCGATGCGATATTGGCTGCTATTGGCAACGGGCTTGCAGGCAATGCCGATAATGCGAGAGTTGTTTACTTTGATGTTGCCAATGCGCGTAACCCCTGGGGTGTGGTTTCCATGAACCAGGCCGGGTTAGTGCTGGATGGCTGGATATCGAAGCAGATTATAGAGGCTATGGACGGCACCAGTTTTGGCGTTGTTGATCCCCGCATGGGATTTATGTTCAGCAAAAACAACAACCCGCTCCATCCAAAATATGGAATGTTTGTAGGCACAACAAATGGCGCGGGGCGTGATACTGATGTTTCGGATCTTAGATTGGATGCCTCCACATTGGTGGAGAACATGACAGGTACGACAAGTCCTACCTACTATGCCCACAGACTCTCTTCGGTATTGGTTATGACGTATGCCGAGCAGAAGTTTATTGAAGCGGAAGCCCGCCTGGCAAAAAATCAAAAACCTGAGGCGTATGCTGCCTACCTTGCCGGAATTACAGCACACATGGATATGTTAGGTGTTAGCGCAGCAAATCGTGATGCATACATAAGTGATCCCATAGTTTCCGTAGGCGATGCGAACATAACACTTGATTTGATTATGAAGGAAAAATACATAGCTATGTTTCTGCACCCCGAAGCATGGAATGATGCCAGGCGGTATAATTTCGCTTACACGGACATGACAGTGCCCGATCAGTTAAATACAGCCCTGAATGGCCAGTTCAGCAGAAGATTACAATATCCGTCAAGCGAGTTCTCAACAAATTCAGCCAATGTGCCGGAGGTAAATTTGTTAAACAGAATCTGGTGGGATCAAAACTAATAACCATGACAAGTATGAAATCTTATATAAGCCTATTTATACTATTTGTTTTTGCAGCAGCGATTAGCTCCTGCGAAGAAAACGAGACGGGCCCGTCCTATAAAAAGATAGGGACATCCACATCTACCAATGCGTTTATCACTGTATCCCCGGTGTCAACTACTGCTCCAACAACCGGCACCGATGTTACGGTAACCTTAAGGTATGTGAATATCAAGAGCGACCCGGCCAAGACGCTCGTTCTGAAATTACGTGAAGGCACTGGCGCGTTTACAACGATCCAGACTTTTGACGAGTCCACTCAGAATACAGGTGTTGAATTTACACGTACCGTGAACTATACCGTTACACAAGCAGCAGGCACTTCATTAACCTTTCGGTTGGAACTTACAACTCAGGCTGATTTCCCCAAGCTGGTTGACCGCGCTGCTTTTCCGGTGAGGTAGTGTTTTGTGTTACATGAGCAATATTCAAGAGGCTGCTGAAAAGCAGCCTCTTTTTTGTTTTCAGGTTTAAAGTGCCCTAAACCCTTGAGTATAAATCTCCTTTTTCGGAAGCGGTAATTTTAAGCACATTGGCCAGCACCAGCAATATGAGCTTGCGGCTGGCCCGAAACCGGTTGAGTCCCGAAAATTTCATGTATTGCAATAGGGTGATCCGGGGGTTTTGCTCCAGGTGCTGCATCAGCTTTTTCTCAGCTTCGCCAAACGTAAAGCGCACATCGCGTTTCTTTTTGGAACGCCTGATTATTTCCTGCATTTCGGCACTGGCCTTTATGCTCATGTCTTTTACACGTACAAAAGTTTCGCGCTTATTATTTAGTAACAGGAAATGAATTTTTTCGCTGGGCGATACATCGTACCGAATCACAAACCGGTTTTCAGAAATGGGCAGAACAGATTCCTGATATACTAATAAGGGTTTGCAATGCTTAATGAGTGATTGTGTTACAACGTGAATTTCTTCGTCAGGATATTTTACACCGGGAACAGAGCCGTTATCATCAACCCCGATTAAAAGCGTGCCGCCATCCGTGTTTGCAAAAGCAATCAGCTCGCGTACAATCTTTTCAGGGTGAGCAGCCTTACGCTTAAATTCGAGATGTTGACCTTCACCTTCCAGCGCCAGCCTTTTTATGTCAAACAGATTCTGGCCATCAGCGGTGGCTGCTGCCGAAGTCTTCATCGCTTTCCGGTTCGTCTTCATCTTTTGGCAAGCTAAACATGCCGCTCAGCAAATCCTTGAACTGAAGCCCGGAAGTTAAGGTGTGTTTGCTTATCAGGCTGAACTCGGCTAAACCATGCAGGGCGAATTCCATTAAAAAGAATTTCAGCCCGGTGTCTTCCGACTTATGAAATTCATTGACCAGATCGGCTAACCCGGGAACTGACTTTAGTATCTTTTCATATTCAGCCTGGTTCAGTTCGTTTAGTAAATCAATAGCGTTGCCATCGCCAAACCAGTTGGTGATTTTTTTATACGGGCTTTTTTCTTTCTGCTTGCGGAATTTATCCGGGTCGGGGAAGTAATTCAGAAACTGGGTGCGGATGGCTTTACCCACTAAGTTCTGTGCCACAATGCCGGGGCCTTCCTGCTGGCCTTCATACACCAATTCCACTTTCCCGGTAACGGAAGGAACCACACCCGTAAAATCGGAAACACGTATAGTGGTGTTCTTTTCATTGTTGAGCAATGTCCTGCGCTCGGCTGCCGCTACCAAGTTTTCAAATGCCGAGATGGTTAACCGGGCTGATACGCCACTCTTGGCATCCACGTATTCGCTCTTGCGGGCTTCAAAAGCAATTTGCTCTACCAGGTCTTTGGCGATTTCAGGCACAGCGATTAATTGCTTTTGCGCTGTGCGTACGTTCGCTTCCTGTTGCGTAATCTTCTTGCCAATCTCCAATGTTTTGGGATAGTGCGTAATAATCTGGCTGTCGATGCGGTCTTTTAGTGGCGTTACAATGCTCCCGCGATTGGTGTAGTCTTCGGGGTTGGCCGTAAACACAAACTGGATATCCAAGGGCAACCTTAGCTTGAACCCGCGTATCTGGATATCGCCTTCCTGCAGAATGTTAAACAGCGCCACCTGGATGCGGGCCTGTAAATCGGGTAATTCATTTATTACAAACAGGCATCGGTGCGAACGCGGTATCAGCCCGAAATGAATCACACGCTCATCGGAATAAGGAAGCTTTAAGGAAGCCGCTTTAATCGGATCCACATCGCCAATCAAATCGGCAATGCTTACATCGGGAGTGGCTAATTTTTCTGAATAGCGCTCGTTCCGGTGAAGCCATGTGATGGGAGTATCATCTGCTGACTCAGCAATTTTATCTCTCCCATACCGCGAAATAGGATTAAGCGGATCGTCATTCAGCTCAGAACCTTCTATAACGGGAATGTGCTCATCCAGCAGGTTTACCATTAATCGTGCAAGCCTCGTTTTGGCCTGCCCGCGTAAACCCAGCAGGTTGATGTCATGCCCGGCCAGGATAGCGCGTTCCATATCGGGTATTACAGTTTCTTCATAACCCCAGATACCGGCAAATACGTTTTCGCGATTACGCAATCTGGCAATCAGGTTTTGACGAAGCTCTTCTTTAATGGTCTTGAAAGTATATCCGGCACTCTTAAGTTGACCCAGTGTTTTTATGTTTTGCATTGGTTGTTGGTTGGCAGTTATTAGTTGATAGAAGGTTTATGAACAGCAAACAACCATCAACGAACAACTAGTTTATAAATTCTTCGTTCTGTTTCTCTTAAAGTCTTCAAACACTAAGTTACCCAACCCTTGCAAGTTGCTGTAATACGCATTGCCGTTATTGGCCTTCGTAAACTCGCGTACAAAAGCTTTCAGGTACGGATCGGTGGCAATCATAAACGTAGTAACTGGTATTTTTAGTTTGCGTAGCTGGGTTGCCAGGTCAAGTGTTTTATTTAAAATCTTCTGATCTAACCCAAAGCTGTTCTTATAGTATTTGATTCCCTGCCTGATGCATGTGGGCTTCCCATCAGTAATCATAAAAATCTGCTTGTTGGAATTTTTTCTGCGTCTTAAAATATCCATCGCCAATTCCAGCCCGGCTACGGTATTGGTATGATAAGGCCCCACTTGCAGGTAAGGCAGATCTTTGATCTCAATTTGCCAGGCATCATCACCAAACACCAGAATATCAAGCGTGTCTTTGGGATATTTTTTGGTGATAAGCTCAGCTAATGCCATAGCTACTTTTTTGGCAGGTGTAATACGGTCTTCGCCATACAAAATCATGGAGTGCGAAATGTCGATCATCAGCACGGTAGAGGTCTGTGTTTTAAATTCGTGCTCCATCACCTCTAAGTCTTCTTCCGTCATGAAAAAATCTTCCACACCGTGATTGATCTGGGCGTTGCGCAATGAATCCGTCATCGAAATTTGTTCCAGCGTATCGCCAAACTCGTAATCTCTTTTGTCGGTAGTGGGCTCATCGCCCCGGCCGTTGTGAAGTGTTTTGTGGTCGCCCGATTTGGTTTTTTTCAGCCTGCCGAAAATTTCTTCAAGGGCTGACTGCCGCAGGTTTTGCTCGGCTTTGGCTTTCAGGCGAAACTCTCCGTTGGGCCCGTCATCGGTGATATAGCCGTTGCGTTTCAGGTCTTCGATAAAATCACCAATGCCGTAATTTTTGTTTGTTAGATTGTATTGCTTGTCCACTTCGGTAAGCCACTCCAATGCTTCGCCTACATTGCCCGATGTGATCAGCAGCAACTGCATGAAAATTTTAAGCAGCTTTTCGAAGTCGCTTCTGGCGCTATCGGGCGGTGGTGTATATTTTGAGAATCGATGACCGAGCATATTGACTTATAACAAGTAAGACAGGTAAACTGTTCGGGCAATAAAGGTTGACAACCTTTTAAAGGTTGTCAACCTTGTAAGCATGCGCTTTTTCCAGCACGCGCTCGTAATATTTTTCGTACAATGGCAATATACGGGTAATGTCAAACTCGCGCGCGCGTGCCAGCGCATTGGTTTTGAACTGCGGCAGGTTGTTCTTATCCAGAATAAACAGCGCCTTGCGGGTCATGTCTTCCACATCGCCTACATTACTTAAGAATCCGGTTACGCCCTGGATATTCAGTTCGGGCAACCCACCGGTGTTAGTCGAGATTACAGGTACTTCACAAGCCATCGCTTCCAAGGCAGCCAACCCAAAGCTTTCTTTTTCGGAAGGCATCAAAAACAGATCGGCCACGGAAAGCACTTCTTCAACAGCTTCCAGCTTTCCCAAAAACCTTACGGCATCGTTAATGCCTAACTCGCGTGCTAATGTTTCGGCCGGCTGGCGTTCGGGGCCATCGCCAATCATCAGCAGCTTAGAGGGTACTACCTTGTGGATGTTGTTAAACACATGCACCACATCCATTACCCGTTTTACTTTACGGAAGTTGGAAGTGTGCACGATCAATGCTTCACCGTTCGGGCAGATGGCTTTCTTGAAATGATCTTTCTTCTGCTTCTTGAATTTTTCCAAATCAATGAAGTTGGGGATCACCTCGATCTCGTTGGTGATTTTAAACGAGTAGTATGTTTCGCGCTTCAGATCTTCCGATACGCTGGTAACGCCATCGGATTGATTGATGCTGAACGTAACCACCGGCTCATAGCTTGCATCTTTGCCTACCAAGGTAATATCAGTGCCGTGCAGGGTAGTTACTACCGGAATATAAATGCCGTGTGATTTCAAAATCTGCTTGGCCATGTAGGCGGCCGAAGCATGCGGAATGGCGTAATGCACATGCAGCAGATCAAGCCCTTCGTTTTTAACTACGCTTACCATTTTGCTGGCTAATGCCAGTTCATAAGGCGGGTATTCAAACAACGGGTAAGAACGGAACTCTACTTCATGGTAGAACAGGTTTTCGTTTAGAAAGTCCAGCCGGCTGGGCTGGCTATAAGTTATAAAATGTACCGGGTGGCCTTCTTTGGCGAGCGCTTTGCCCAATTCTGTTGCAACAACACCGCTACCGCCAAAGGTAGGGTAACACACAATGCCAATTTTCATCCAGGTAGAGTTAAGTGCGTGGTTTGAAGGTAAAATAAAATCCTAAAATTTCCCTTCAAAACCCGTCAGGTGGTTATTTAGTTTCAACAAAGGCGGCCATTAACTTATTTTAATACTGGCGGTAATTGAAAATGGCACGGTAAATCACTTCCTGAACGCGCGGCCGGATGTTGGCATTCAGCAGCTTATTGTTGGTCATATCCGGGTGCACACGATTGGAGAGATAAATAAATACTAAGTTAAACTGCGGGTCAACCCAGATGCAGGTTCCGGTAAAGCCTGTATGGCCAAAGGTTAAAGGCGAGGCAAACAAAGTTGTGGGGCCGTTCCAATCGCTTACGGTGGGCTTATCCCAACCCAAACCGCGCCTGCTGGTTTCATATTGTTTGGTGGTAAAGCTTTCAACAGTTTCGGGCTTATAGAACTGATGGCCGCCATAGCTTCCTTTTTGCAGCAGCATCTGGCCGAGCTTGGCCAGGTCGTTTGCGTTGCCAAACAGGCCGGCATGGCCGGCAATGTTGCCATGCATCGCTGCGCCCTGGTCATGCACATAACCCACCAAAAGACTTTTGCGGAAAAGCTTATCGTCTTCGGTGGGTGCAATCTGTTGGGGCGAAAATCGTTGCAAAGGCAGATAGCCTAACGTGTAAGCGCCAAGGGGTTCATAAAGATTCTGTTCCAGAAAATCTTCCATCGGCTGATTTAATAATTTTTCAGCGAGGTGCTGCAGAATGTAAAAGCCCATATCGCTGTAGCGATAGCTGTAAACCGTGCGGGGTGGTTTTTCCTGTACGCGGGCTTTAATAATCCATTGCCACAAGCTGTCTTTCATAGCTTTGGAGGCGAACATGTTTTGCGTTACCGGGAAAGGGTAATCATTACTTAATGACGTGTTGTAATATTCCGGTAGCGGCTGGTTGTCTTTTATGGTGCCTGACCAGAACGGAAGAAACGGCCACAAGCCGGCCTGGTGGGTAAGTATATCTTTTAGCGTGTAATCTTTCTTGTTGGATTTTTTCAGCTCCGGCAGATATACCGATGCTTTTTTGTTCACGTCAATCAACCCTTTCTCGTGTATGAACATAACGGTTTGCAGGGTGGCGGCCACTTTGGTAATTGAAGCCAGGTCGTATAGTGTGTTTTCTGTAACAGGCTGTGTTTTATCGTATGTCAGCCAGCCGCTGGCGCGATCGTAAATTACTTTCCCGTCCTTTACAACCAATACATAGCTGCCGGGTGTAGCCCCGTTGTGAATAGCTTCTCCGGCAATGGTTTCAATTTGCTCCAGTGTTTTACTGTCAACCCCGGCTGCTTCAGGAAGGGTGTAGGAAAGGCGATTAAGCGCAGCAGTCCGGATGCCCGTTCCGGCTTCAAATGCCCCGGGTATCGCAAAGGGCAGCACCCCGTTTGCCGGCATACCGCCAAATACAACCTGGGCTGCAATTTTCTGAACTTCGGCTGCCGGTGTATAGCCCGTTAACAATACAGGAAAATCCTTAAGTGGAGCCAGTTCAACCAGATCACCAAAATGACAAATAATAAGCTGTTTGTCTGCCGGGAAATTTTGCAGAAATGAAATGACAGATGCATCCGTCCTGTCAAACAATCCCACCACCAGCACATCCGCATGAAGCAGCTCCGGTTTCAGCGTTGCAATATCACCGCCATTACCAAGACTGAAATGCTTGAAGGGTGCATACTTACTCAGGTAACGGGCAAATTCGTTTGGCTCCATATTGCCCACGGAGAGCGAAGCAAACTTTCTGTTCTCCAATTGAACAACCGGCAAGACCTGATTCCTGTTATTCAATACGGTGATGGTGCTTTCCGAAATAGAATGCCGCAGCAATTTTGCTTCGGGGTTATTCAACCGGGCCACCAGGTTATCGGTGTTGATAATTTTATTGTGGGCAAGTCCCGCTTCGTATTTCAGCTCCAAGATCTTTTTAACGGAGACGTCAACACGTGCAACCAGCTCTTTGTCTTTGCGCATGGCTTTTGTAATCTTTCGGATAGCGGCAGCAACATCATCACTGCCCATGAGCACTTCATGCCCGAGGTAGATGGCCGCCAGCTCCACTTCGCCATCGGGTTGTTTGCCGGCTAATTGTTTCAGGTATGGAATATCGGCTATTAAAAGCCCGCTGTAATCCGGACGGGGTAACAAACTATCTTCATCCAGCTTGCCGCGTTCATCCGCTTCAAAATCCATCATCCGGGTATGAGCGGATACGGCTCCATTGGCAAGCTTTAATAGCTGCCTGGTCAAGGCAGTGTCAGCTTCGGGTGAGCTGGTTATCCACGTAAAGCTATTTGCAGTACTCAACCCTTTCAGGTAGTTCAGGTGAGTTTCCTTGAACCTTGCGTTCCTGTAGCTATGAAACGTTTCGTGTGTTTGTAGAGGTACAGGCAGCAGGCTGCCATGGATGCCAAGCAATTGCTGCTGACGGGCCGATTCAACCCCTGCTTTAACTACCAGTTCGGGCTGCGTGGAAGCACCCAGCAGCCACGGTGCCTGCAAGGGCAATAAACTATCAACCTGCATTTCAGTTTCCCAGCCGCGCCTTGTTATCAGCAACGGCACATCAGAATTTTGTTGCAGTTTATTTAACCGGTTTGCGTGACTCACAGGCCCGCTTTGCGTTATCAGGATACCACCGGGCTTGTATTTTAAAAAATCATTCTCGCCCGGATCGGCCGGAAGCTGTACCCAAAATAGCTGGCTGATTTTTTCGGAAGGACTGAGGATTTGAAAAACACTATCTACCCAGCGGGTTTTTGAATCCTGCGCAAGCGTTGTTAACTGAATGAATATGAAGAGAATAAAGAAAAAATTTTTCAGCATCGGCCCGTTCGATTTTTGTACTTTTACCTTTCTTTTCAACGTTAAAATCTGAACTATAACGAAAGAGGAAGGTTTATCCGATGCGAAGCTACGTTTAGATTAAAAGAAAAGCTATGAAGTTTTTGTCCTTATTCACCAAAGCCCCGCAACACCAGCGGTTTAATTATATACCCCGGTTTTACGATCCGCAGAAAGAAGAAATGCAGGAACGCGAGAACCGGATCAAAAAAGAAATTGAACGCGAACAGGGTATTGTAAGTGAAACACCGGGCGATTATCGCTCGCGTATTGCCGGTTCATTCCAGGCGGCCCGCAAGCGGAGTAAGCCGGCAATAGGCGCCAATGCCGTTATGATCCGGTTAGGTGTTTTATTATTCCTGTCCGTTTTTATAATCGCTTTTCTGGAGTGGGGCAGGCCCGTGCTGTACTCGCTGTTCCTGTTTATACCGGTTTACTTTTACCTCAAATTCAAAAGCAAGTAATTGCCGGAAGAATTTCATGCCAGATATTATTCATTTACTTCCGGATTCTATTGCCAACCAGATTGCGGCCGGTGAGGTAGTGCAGCGCCCGGCATCGGCAGTTAAAGAGTTAATGGAAAATGCTTTGGATGCCGGTGCAGCACAAATCAAATTGATTGTAAAAGAGGCGGGTAAAACCCTTATCCAGGTTATCGACAATGGTACCGGGATGAGCGAAACCGATGCCCGTATGAGTTTAGAGCGGCACGCCACTTCTAAAATACGCACAGCCGATGACCTGTTTCGCCTGCGCACGATGGGCTTCAGGGGCGAGGCGCTTGCTTCGATAGCGGCCGTATCGCAGTTTGAAATGAAAACCCGCCAGGCACAGTCCGAGCTGGGCACACACCTGATTGTAGAGGGTTCAGAAATAAGAAGTCAATCGCCAGTTGCGTGCGAAAAGGGTACGAGTATCAGCGTAAAGAATCTTTTCTTTAACATACCGGCCCGCAGAAATTTCCTCAAATCGAACCCGGTGGAAATGCGCCACATCATTGACGAATTTCAACGGCTGGCGTTAGCGCATCCGCAGGCAGCATTTCAGCTTCGCCACGATGAAGAGCTGATCTATGATTTGCAGCCTTCCCGGCTGAGCCAGCGCATTGTGGCCATCTTCGGAAAATCTTTTCAGGAGCAGTTGGCCCCCTGCCGGGAAGAAACCGCGCTGGTGAAAATAACCGGCTACATCGGCAGGCCGGAATCGGCCCGTAAAACCAGGGGCGAGCAATTCATTTTTGTGAACCATCGCTTTATCCGCAACAATTACCTGAACCATGCCGTAACCAGCGCATTTGAAGGTTTGTTGCCCGAAGGCAGCTTTCCGTTTTATGTGCTGTTTATTGAGATCGACCCGAAGCATATTGACGTAAATGTGCATCCCACCAAAACCGAAATAAAGTTTGATGATGAACGCGCAGTATATGGCGTGGTGTGGGCTGCTGTTAAGCAGGCATTGGGTGCGCATAACCTTGCCCCTGCTATCGACTTTAAGTCGGATGTGAACATAGTGGGGAAGCTGAACCAGAGGCTTACGAAAGAGCAATATATAGACGAGCAGTTTTCGTCTTCGTTAAACCGCTCAAACCTGCAGAACTGGGAAAAGCTGTTTGAAGCAGAGGCTCCCGACTCTAAGCTGTTTCAGAAAAACCAACCCGAAAGCACGGTGCTGCGTTTTGAAAGCGCCATGAACAAAACAGACAATGGAGAGAGCGTGAGTGAGGAGCAGGGGTTGTTTCAATTTCAGCAGAAATACATTGTGCGCGCATCGAAAACCGGGCTGATGATTATTGACCAGCAGGCTGCCCACGAACGGGTATTGTTTGAACGTTACCTTGCCCGCCAGAAAGGCAGCGCGGGTAATAGTCAGCAAAGCTTATTTCCTCAAACGGTTACGCTATCCGCACCCGACTATGCCTTAGCTATGGAGATTGAGCAGGAACTGGTTACGCTTGGTTTCCGTTTTGAAATTTTTGGCAAAAATGCCCTGTTGGTAATGGGTATCCCTACAGGTGTAACAGGTTCAGAAAAAGAGCTGTTTGAAGGATTGATTGAGCAGTTTAAGAAAAACCAGGCCGAATTGCAGTTGCCCGTGCGCGATAACCTGGCGCTGGCGCTGGCCAGGCGGGCTGCGGTAAAATCGGGGCAAAAATTAATGCCTGAAGAAATAAAATCGGTAGTGGAGGGCTTGTTTGCCTGCGCTAAACCTAATTTTTCTCCTGACGGGCGCCCAACATTTTTTACATTTGAAACGTCTAAGATAGAAAGTTACTTCACCCGATAATTTGCAAGCATGTTTCGAGTTACTCCGCTGGTCAGAAACCTGATCATTATTAATATAGTGGTTTTCCTGGCCCAGAATTTATTAAGCAACCTTCATGTTACCGAATACCTGGCTTTATGGAATATCCACTCACCGTTTTTTAAACCCTACCAGTTTTTTACGTACATGTTTGCACATGGCGGTATGGGGCATATTTTCTTTAACATGCTGGCCTTAGCTTCATTTGCACCCATCCTGGAGAGCTACTGGGGAGAGAAAAAGTTTTTGATTTTTTACTTAGCCACCGGTATTGGTGCGGGAATCATTTATGGTGTTGTAAATTATTTCCTGGGAACCGGTGCTGCCGGTATTATGCTGGGAGCTTCCGGTGCCATTTATGGAATCCTGATGGCATTTGGCATGAGCTTCCCCAACATGGAAATCATGCTGTTGTTTCCGCCCATTCCCATCAAAGCAAAATACATGGTATTTGTAATTGGCTTTATTACGTATGCGCTGGATAGCAGCGGCACCGTTGCGCACCTTGCGCACTTCGGGGGCGCATTTGTGGCATTTATGATTATCAGCACCTGGCGCAGCCAGGGTGGCAACCGGGGTTAGTAACTCACTAAAAATAAAAGTATCTTAAGTAGAAATTGACTGGTTGTGTTTGACGAATTAAAAAATGCTTTCAGCCGGCACAATAATGCGCATGTTCAGCTAATCCTGATCAACGTAGTGGTGTTTTTGATTATGGCGGTTGTTATGGTAATAGCCAACATAACGGAGTCGCCTTATGTATTCAGCTGGTTGCATGCGCAGCTTGCCATTCCGGCCCAGGTTACAGCGTTTATTCAAAAGCCCTGGACAATCATTACCTACTCATTTGTACATGATCTTTCCAGCATCTGGCACATCCTGTTCAACATGCTGGTGTTCTACTGGTTTGGCAAATTGTTCATCGAGTACCTGGGCAGCGATAAGCTTATCGCTGTTTATGTGCTGGGCGCGCTTGCCGGTGCAATTTGCTATTTGTTAGTGTACAACACCATTCCGTTTTACCAGGCCAAAATTCCGGTCCTGGGAATGGTAGGCGCATCGGCAGCCGTGTATGCAGTGCTGGTGGCTGTGGCTACGCTTCTTCCTGATTATACTTTCTTCCTGATGTTTATCGGGCCGGTAAGAATCAAATACATCGCGCTCATTTATATTGTAATTTCATTTATCGGCTCTGTGGGTCTGAATGCCGGTGGTAACATAGCACACCTGGGAGGTGCGTTGATCGGGTATATTTATATTAAGCAATTACAGGCGGGTGTGAACTGGGGCGGCTGGATAACCGCCACATTGGGATGGTTCAAGAGCCTGTTTACGCCCGGCCCTAAAGTAAAAGTTACCTATCGTAAAACGGAACCCCGCTCAACTTCTGCCCCTGCCGGAGCCAGCAAGGCAACGCAGGAAGAGATTGATGCCATATTGGATAAAATTTCTGACCGAGGTTATGAAAGCCTGACAAAAGAAGAGAAGGAAAAGCTCTTTAATGCCAGCAAGAAATAATTAATCCTTCAGCGCAAAGAACTGGATCAACAAAGTCATGATGTCCGCACGCGAGGTCAGGTAAAAAGCATCC
Source organism: Cyclobacteriaceae bacterium (assembly GCA_026129485.1). Taxonomy (GTDB): domain Bacteria; phylum Bacteroidota; class Bacteroidia; order Cytophagales; family Cyclobacteriaceae; genus ELB16-189. Next base: position 178,594 of record JAHCHY010000001.1, on the reverse strand, counting down.
GGATTTTCTTCATTAAAGCGTTCTAATTTTTTGTTGTACTGCTCTTCGGAAAGGTTATACAGCTCAATCAGCTGCTTTTTGGTTTCAGGGTCGCTGATGGTTTTTCGGTATGTTTCTGTGCGACTTAATTCATCGCGTTTGTTTTTGGTCTTGTCTTTTCCGCCAAAGCCAATGGTTATGCCGGGACCAAATACGGCAACCTCGTTGGGTGCGGGCTCCAGCGTTTGCTTTTTCATTTGAACCTGCGTGTTGGGGGGCAGATTTTTTTTCCAGTCATCCACTCCTTCAATAGTGTAATCGCCATATACGGTTACATCTTTAAGCAGGCGGCTGTCTTCGGCTAATATAATTCGTAAGCGGTCGTCTGCTTTTGTAACGCTAAACAGAAAGGGTTTGTACCCCAGGCGCGTAAACACCAATGTATCGCCCAATGTGCAGGTGATGCGGAACGCTCCCTTCTCGGTTGTAGAAACACCAATGGGCTTATGCTTAATCTGCACAGCTACAAAAGGAAGCGGCTGAAAGGTGGCCGAATCGAGGACGGTGCCTGATATGCTTATCTCCTGCGCCCGCGCAGAGAAACAGAAACATGCAAACAGTATAACCAGGACGCGCATTCAGGGAAGGTTAACGAGTAGTGAGATGGATCAGCACGTTAAAAAGTTTTAAGACTTATTTGCCAGCTGCCCGCAGGCGGCATCAATATCCTTACCCCGGCTTTTGCGTATGCGCGTGGTAATACCGTTCTTTTCAAGCAGATCCATATACATATCCAGCACGGCTTCGTCTGCCTGCTGAAACTCCCCGTCATCAATCGGGTTGTACTCGATCAGGTTAACCTTGGAAGGAACAATTTTAGCAAACTTTAACAGCGCGTGCGCATGTTCGGGCGTGTCGTTTACGCCTTTCCATACCACATACTCGTATGTTACCTTGCTTTTGGTTTTTTGATACCAGTATTGCAGCGCCCCGGCCAGCTCTTCCAGCGGGTTGGTATCGTTGATCGGCATAATGGACGACCGTGTTTCATTTAAGGCCGCGTGCAGCGAAACAGCAAGGTTAAATTTAGGTTCATCGTCCGCCATCTTTTTTATCATCTTGGCTACACCAACCGTAGAAACCGTAATCCGCCTGCCGGCCATATTCAGCCCTTTCGGGGAGGTGATTTTTTCAATGGCCGCCATTACGTTGGCGTAATTCAGCATGGGCTCGCCCATACCCATAAACACAATATTGGTAAGCGGCCGGCCAAAGAATAGTTCCGATTGCTCACGAATGGCTGCCACCTGGTCATAGATTTCATCCACGCTAAGATTGCGTTGCCTTTTAAGACGAGCGGTTGCGCAGAACTTACACGCCAGGCTGCATCCCACCTGCGAGGATACACAGGCGGTAATCCGTTTTTCGGTTGGAATAAGAACAGATTCCACCACCAGTCCATCGTGCAGGGTAACGGCATTTTTAATGGTGCCATCGGTACTGCGCTGCATATTGTCCACCTTAATGTGGTTGATCACGAAGCTGGCCTTCAACATTTCGCGGGTTTCCAGCGAAATGTTGGTCATCTGGTCAAAAGTTTTGGCCGATTTCCTCCAAAGCCATTCGTAAACCTGTTGGGCACGAAAAGCCTTGTCGCCCTTTTCAACAAAGAATGACTTTAGCTCGTCTAATTTGAGCTTCCGGATGTCCCGTTTCGTTATAACCGCGTTCATGTGCTTAGAAACAGCAAAGTTACGGTAAATCGGCCGGATAACCGGAAGCAAGCGTGTGCCTGCTGCTTTGTAAATTTTTTTGAGTTTAGATTTTTATCCCCGTATTTTTCGCCACGCTTTATTTAAGTATGGAAAAAACGAACGCAATAATTATTACAGCCGGGTACCTGGACAGCAACAACGGTAAAACTGCTCATGGGCTGATCCGCGGAACAGATCGCTACAACATTGTTGGGGTGATTGATCAAAAGCATGCCGGTAAAGATGCCGGGGAAGTGCTGGACGGAAAGCATCGCAACATTCCCGTGTTTGCCTCAATCGAGGATTTTGCCAAAAGCTCAACGCAACCGGCCAAATATTGCATCATAGGTGTGGCCACCAAAGGAGGAATTATTCCGGATTCGTTGCGGGCCCTGTTAAAAGATGGCCTTGTGCATGGCTACGGGCTGGTGAACGGGTTGCACGAATATGTTTCGGATATACCTGAGCTGGCTGATTTTGCCCGTGCACGCGGCCTGGAGATCATAGATGTGCGCAAGCCTAAAAAATTTAAAGATCTGCACTTCTGGTCGGGAAAGATAAAAAGTGTTCACTGCCCCAAAGTAGCTGTGCTGGGTACCGACTGCGCGCTGGGTAAACGAACTACCACACGCTTTCTGGTAGAGGCTATGAAAAAAGCCGGCTACCGGGCTGAGATGATCTATACCGGGCAAACCGGCTGGATGCAGGGGGCGAAGTATGGTTTTGTATTTGACAGTACACTAAACGATTTTATTTCGGGTGAGATGGAACATGCGGTGGTGCAATGCTGGGAAGAAGCCAAGCCCGATATTATTTTTATTGAAGGCCAGTCCTCGCTGCGTAACCCAAGCGGCCCGGCTGGTGCCGAGTGGATCGTTTCGGCCGATGCCAATGTAGTGGTATTGCAGCACAACCCTGCTCGAAAAAAATTTAAAGGACTGGAGGATTACCCGGCTGATATCGCCCCTATAAAAGATGAAATCGACCTGATAAAAATCTATGGAGCCACTACCGTTGCACTAACAGTCAATACCGATAAAATGACCGAAGCGGATGCGCGTGCTTACGCGGAAGAGCAGGAAAAAGCATTAGGCATCCCGGTAATCCTGCCATTGGAAGATGGTGTGGAGAAGCTTGTTCCGATATTCAAAGACATGATTGATAAATCAATAGCCCAGGTTTAATTCAGAATAATTCATGAAAATCAAAGACATTAAAGTTTGGTCGGCAGACCTGGGTAACACCAAACCCTATACCATTGCATTTAAAACTGTAGATGAGGTCTGGAATGCATTTGTTGAAATTACACTCGACAATGGCGTAACCGGTATTGGTGCAGGTAATCCGAGCGAATATGTAACGGGTGAAAGCTTTGAGCAGTGCACGCAGGCGCTTCAGGAAAATAATATCCAGTTTTTGGTCGGGCGCGACATCCGCGAAATCAACCAGCTTACGTTTGAGGTCTGGCAGAAGCTGCCTGAAAACCCGGCCGCACGGGCAGCATTGGATATTGCGCTGTATGATGCGTTCACAAAATACCTCGGTGTTCCATTGGTTAAATTTTTAGGGCAGAAAATTCAATCATTGCCTACATCAAACACCATTGGTATCAAGAATGTGGAGGAAACTTTAAAGGAAGCGAAGGAATACGGTGAGCGTGGCTTTAAAGTATTGAAAGTGAAGCTTGGCAAAGACCTGGAAGAGGATATTGAGCGGATGGTTAAGCTAAGAGAGACCTTTGGCAATAAATTCGTGATTCGTATTGATGCAAATCAGGGATATAATGCAGCGCAAACTATTGAGTTTTATAATCGCACTAAAGCGCTGAATATTGAGTTGATCGAACAACCCTTAAAAGCCAAAGCGATTGAAGAAACCCGTCAATTGCCGGATGAGATCAGGCAGGTAATAGCCGCTGACGAATCATTGCTCACCCCCAAAAATGCATTGGAAATAGTAAGGCCGCCTCGTGCTACCGGCATATTCAATATAAAGCTGATGAAATGCGGAGGCGTAAGCCAGGCATTGAAAATTGCCGACATTGCACAACAGGCCGGAGTTGATTTGTTCTGGGGCTGTAACGATGAAAGTATTGTAAGCATTACCGCTGCTTTACATACCGCATTTGCCAGCGCCAACACGAAATACATCGACCTGGATGGAAGCCTCGACCTGGCCAAAGATGAAGTAACCGGTGGGTTTATTCTGAAAGAAGGTGTTATGTATTGCTCGGATAAGCCGGGGTTGGGCGTGGAGCGTGTTTAGCGCTTCAGCTCGTTCAGCAAGTCATGAAGCGAGTTGTATTGAGAACTTGCGTGGTTGCGTACGAGATTCCAGGCGGTTGAATTATCATCCATTAAAATATGGATTGAAGTTGAGGCATGGGCGGTAACTTCATATCCGCTCCGTTCCAATGCATTTTTTGTCCAAAGATATTCAGCACCCGTACCTTCCAGTTGTACGGATATTTTTCGGTAAGGAGTGTGCGTAATCTTGCCGGTTTTCAGATCAAATCCTTTCAGGTTAAACACGTCATCGAATGTGCCATTCAGAACAAGATCTTCCGGGATACCTTCCACGATCTTCCGGTCAGGTGTGGCGAGCCATATTTTATCTGCCGTTTGTAAAGCCAGGTCCAATTCGTGAGTTGCCACCAGGATGGTCTTGCCGGTTTCGCGTGCAAGCATACGGAGGAGGTTCATGATCTCAACCCTGTTATTAAGATCAAGATGGGCAGTAGGTTCGTCCAGCAGTAAAATACCGGTGTTTTGCGCAAGCGCACGGGCTATCATGGCCATTTGCAATTGTCCATCACTTAACTGGTTCAGTTGTTTGTCGGCAATAAGTTGCAGGTGTACGTGCCGGATAGCATTTTCAATTATCAGATGATCTTCTGATGTTAAGCTGAGCCACCAGTTGAGGTATGGATATCGGCCATACGTTACCAGGTCGCGCACCGTCATCCATGTGCCTGAGATTTTATCTGTTAATACAAGCGCTACAGCATCGTGGGTAGTTACCGTGCCGCTTAATGACGGCTGTATACCGGCAAGTGTTTTAATGAGTGTTGTTTTTCCAACGCCATTCGATCCCATAAAACAGACTAACTCCCCCTGCCTTAAGGCAAGTGATAAGGGTTCGAACAGGACATGTTCAAGCTTGTCTTGCTTAAATCCAACCACCAGGTTGGTTGTTTGCAGTGCTATGTTTCCAGGCTCAGACACTGATTCTCTTGGCTTTTATTACCATCCAGATTACTACCGGGGCGCCAATCATCGAGGTTATGGCATTAAGCGGAAGAACCTGCGTGCTGCCGGGAAGCTGCGCCACGATATCGCACATTAATAATAGTATAGCCCCGCCTAACGCTACACCCGGAATTAAAATCTTGTGATTGCTGACAGGCAGCAGCAGCCTTACCAAATGCGGAACGGCCAGCCCGACAAAGGCGATCGGCCCGCAGAAAGCAGTAACAGCGCCAACCATCAGCCCGGTAGCGATTACTACAAGTGTGCGCGAACGCTTCACATTTATGGCCAGGCTGCGCGCATAACTTTCGCCCAGCAACATGCCGTTGAGGGATTTCACCAGGCTTATGCTGATGGCGAGTCCTGCCAGGATTACAATAGCAAGCACGGACAATTCAGACCAGCCTGTACTGCCTACACTACCGAGCATCCAGATCATGAAAGTTTGCAGATCGTCTGCCTGGCTGGTAAACTGAAGCACACTTACAACAGAAGAGGTGGCCGCACTGATCATGAGCCCGATTATTAATAGTGCCGTGTTGTCCCGTACATACCGGGCGACCGAAATAATCAACATAAAAACTATTGCGCCACCCAGGCTGGCGGCAATAGCAATGCTCCAGGGGCTTTGGATCAGGTTGGCGATAGATGACCCATACCGGCCAGCCATTAGTAACATGGCAACCAGGAGGCTTGATCCGGAGGTAAGGCCCAGTACATCGGGGCCGGCCATGGGATTGCGAAAGAGTGTTTGCATGAGAAGGCCGCCTGTAGCTAATGCTCCCCCGGCCAGCACGCAGGTAATAGCTTTGGGTAATCGAAACTGCCACACTATTTCTGAGTAAGTCCCTGTATCGGCAAACAAAGCTTTTAAAACATCCCGCACGGGAATGGGCACACTTCCGATAGATATGTTCACCACAAAAAGCACTCCCATGCCTGCTGCAAGAAGCGGTAGAATAAAGCTGGCAGGATATTTTTGCATGAATTGCTTTTTTGACAATTGGCCGAAAGTAAAACCTTTTTAAGGTTGCTTGAAACAAAGCTTTTACGGGGATTTTGGGATTTCGTGTATAATGGAAAGTGTTTGATATTAGTGTATTGAAAATGAAAACCTTACAGGTAAGGTTTTCTGGCTTGCAGGTTCCGAAAACCGGATTCCTTTATTTTTTTGAAACCCCCTCTTGGTAGCTACACTTTAGTTCCTATCTTTGCAGTCCTTTTTGCAGAGCAAAACCCGCAAAACGGATTAAAAACAAGTAAAATAGGTTTCAACCATGCCTGGAATTATCGGACGAAAAGTAGGAATGACCAGCGTTTTTGGCGCAGATGGCCAGAATATCGCGGTAACGGTCATTGAAGCAGGCCCCTGTGTTGTCACTCAGGTTAAAAACACTGAGACTGACGGATACCGGGCTGTGCAGCTTTCCTTCGCTGAGCGAAAGGAAAAGAATACTCCCAAGCCGCTGGTTGGTCATTTCAAAAAAGCCAACACCAGCCCCAAGAAATCTACAGTTGAGTTCAGAGACTTCCGCAAGGAGTTTGAAGGCATTGTAGAATTAGGTAAGGAGATAAAAGTACAAGATGTATTTGCTGAAGGCGACTTCGTAGATGCAGTAGGCACCTCGAAAGGTAAAGGCTTTCAGGGTGTAGTAAAGCGCTACGGCTTTAGTGGCGTTGGCGGGCAGACCCACGGTCAGCATAACCGCTTAAGAGCTCCCGGTTCAATGGGTAACGCATCATTTGCGTCCCGTGTAATCAAGGGCAAGCGTTTGCCTGGCCGTATGGGTAGCGATCGTGTAAAGGTTACCAATCTTAAAGTGGTAAAAATCCTGGCCGACAAAAACCTGATTCTGGTTAGCGGCTCAGTACCAGGTGCAAAGAATTCAACCATAATCCTGCAGAAGTAATGGAAATAGCAGTTGTAAAACAGAGCGGGGAAAGCACAGGCCGCAAGGTAAGCCTTACCTCGGAGGTATTTGGCATTGAGCCTAACGATCATGCTATATGGTTGGATGTGAAAAGCTTTCTGGCTAACCAACGCCAGGGAACGCACAAGTCCAAGCAACGTAACGAAATTTCCGGTTCTTCAAAAAAGCTGAAGAAGCAGAAAGGTACAGGAGGAGCGCGTTCCGGTAACATCAAAAATCCTCAATTCAAAGGTGGCGGACGTATTTTCGGACCCACCCCGCGCGATTACTCATTCAAGCTGAACAAAAAGGTTAAGGATCTGGCGCGTAAGTCGGCCCTTACCTATAAGGCAAAAGACAACCAGATTGCCATTGTAGAAGATTTCAACTTCGAAGCGCCAAAGACAAAGCAGTATGTAAGTTTGCTTAAGTCGCTTGCCGTTCAGGATAAGAAAACACTGGTTGTGCTGCCTGAAGTACAAAAGAACGTTGTGTTATCGGGCCGCAACATTCAGAACTCTAAAATTATCACAGCCGATCAGATCAATACATACGATGTGATCAATGCTGACCAGGTTATCCTGATCGAGAGTTCACTTTCCAAGATTGACAACCTTTTAAATAAGCAGTAATCTATGAGTATCTTAAAACGACCCCTGGTTACTGAGAAAGTTTCTTCCCTGAATGAAAAAGGCAAGTACGGCTTTATTGTAGATGCCGCTGCCAACAAGGTTGAAATCAAGAAGGCAGTAGAGAAAATGTATGGTGTAAACGTGGAGCGCGTAAACACCACAAATGTGTTGGGCAAGTTCAAAAGCCGCTTTACCAAAGCCGGTGTTCTTTCAGGACGTAAGCCCAGCTATAAGAAAGCCATTGTTACATTGGCTTCAGGCGAGGTAATTGATTTTTATAGCAACGTATAATTTCTGAACAATGGCGTTGAAAAAACTTAGACCCGTAACCGCAGGCACTCGCCACAGATTGTCTCCCGGCTTCGAGGATATAACAGAAAGCAAACCTGAAAAATCTTTGGTGGCAACCATCAAGAAATCAGGTGGCCGTAACAATGTTGGCCGTATGACTATGCGCTACATTGGCGGTGGACACAAGCAGAAAATCCGTTTGGTTGATTTCAAGCGTAACCGTTTTGGAATCCCGGCTGTAGTAAAATCAATTGAATACGATCCTACCCGTACAGCACGTATTGCCAAGCTGTTCTATGCAGATGGATTCAAGTCTTATATCCTTGCTCCGCAGGGAATTAAGGTAGGCCAGACTGTATTGTCCGGTGAAGATATCGCCCCGGAAGTAGGCAATGCATTGCCATTGGCTAAAATTCCGATTGGTACTATCGTGCATAACGTAGAAATCAAACCCGGAACAGGCGCATCCATTGCACGCAGTGCAGGCGCTTTTGTTCAGTTGGTTGCCCGCGAAGGCAGCTATGCAACTTTAAAAATGCCTTCTGGCGAAATGCGTAATGTGTTGGTAAACTGCCTGGCTACGGTTGGCGCTGTTTCCAATGCAGAGCACATGAACGAAAGTGTGGGTAAGGCAGGCCGCAGCCGTTGGAGAGGTGTTCGCCCTCGCACGCGGCCGGTAGCGATGAACCCGGTAGATCACCCGATGGGTGGTGGTGAAGGTCGCGCTTCAGGCGGTCATCCGAGATCACGCAAGGGCTTGCTTTCCAAAGGAAAGAAAACCCGTCATCCGAAGAAGTATTCTGATGGTTTAATCATTGCAAGAAGGAAGAAATAATTATGGGAAGGTCAGTAAAAAAAGGTCCTTATTTAGACGCACGCCTCGCCAAAAAAGTGCAGGCTATGGAACAATCAGGTAAGAAATCAGTTATCAAAACCTGGTCGCGCAGATCTACCATTACCCCGGATTGCATCGGGCATACTTTTGCCGTGCATAACGGTAACAAGTTTATTCCTGTTTATGTAACCGAGAACATGGTGGGCCACAAGCTGGGTGAATTTGCACCCACCCGCACGTTCAAAGGACACTCCGGTAATAATAAGAATGGTTAAGTAATCAGGTAAACATCAAAGATTCCTGAACAATGGAAACAGAAAAGAAAAAGAAACGGTCGGTAGTTAAAAGGGAGAAGATCAAGGCGGTGAAAGAAGCTGCCAAGCAAGGCCCTGCTACCGCATATTTAAAAGATGTTCCTTCTTCACCTCGCAAAATGCGGCTGGTTGCAGACCTGATCCGTGGCGAGCGGGTGAGCAAGGCCCTGAATATCCTGAAGTACGAAGCCAAGCATCCGGCTGCCAAAATGGAAAAGCTGTTGCTTTCTGCCATCAGCAGCTGGGAAGCAAAGAACAGCGATGTAAAGCTGGAAGAAGCTGATCTTTTTGTAAAAGAGGTATTTGTAGATGGCGGCAGAATTCTGAAGCGCTTAAGACCGGCTCCGCAAGGTCGTGCGCATCGCATTCGCAAAAGATCAAATCACGTAACATTAACAGTTGACCGCATGCCTGTAAAGGTTGAGGCGGCTAAATCAGAATCTAAAGAAACGAAAGAGTAATGGGACAAAAGATTAACCCCGTAGGTTTCAGATTAGGCATAGTACGCGGCTGGGATTCCAGCTGGTTCGGTGGAAATACATTTTCTGATAAGCTGGTTGAAGACCAGAAAATAAGAAAGTATGTGGATGCCCGTATTCAGAAAGGCGGCATCTCTAAAGTAGTTATCGAGCGCACACTGAAGAGGATCACCCTAACTATTCACACGGCCCGTCCGGGTGTGGTTATTGGTAAAGGCGGTAACGAAGTAGATAAAATCAAGGAAGAGCTGAAGAAGCTTACCAATAAAGATGTACAGATCAACATCTACGAGATCAAGCGTCCTGAGCTGGATGCCCGCCTGGTAGGTGAATCGATCGCTCAGCAGCTGGAAGCACGTATTTCTTACCGCAGGGCTATGAAGCAGGCTATTGCCGCTACCATGCGTGTAGGTGCAGAAGGTATCAAAGTAAAATTATCTGGCCGTTTGGCCGGTGCCGATATGGCGCGTACCGAGCAGTATAAGGAAGGACGTATTCCATTGCATACGCTTCGTGCTGATATTGATTATGCAATTTCAGAAGCACAGACTGTGTATGGTAAAATCGGTATCAAAGTTTGGATCTTCAAAGGTGAGGTTTATGGCAAGCGCGACTTATCGCCTAATATAGGAATGGTAAGTAACACTGGTGGAGAAAACAAATCTGGCCATACAGGTGGTGGCGAAAGAAGAAGAGGCGGTGAACGTGGCGGCAGAAATGAGCGCGGTGGAGATCGTTCAGAAAGAAGAGCAAAGAAATAATTTTAAGACAGTTAAAATTTTAGGAAATCATGTTACAGCCTAAACGGACGAAATTCAGGAAAATGCAAAAAGGCAAGATAAAGGGATCGGCTACACGTGGCCACCAGATTGCCTTTGGTTCATTTGCATTGAAAGCCCTGGAGCCCGGTTGGATTACCGCTCGTCAATTGGAAGCTGCCCGTGTGGCCGTAACCCGTGCCATGAAACGTGAAGGTCAGGTGTGGATTCGCATATTCCCGGATAAGCCGATTACCCGCAAGCCTGCCGAGGTACGTATGGGTAAAGGTAAAGGAGCACCGGAATACTGGGTGGCTGTTATCAAACCCGGTACGATTTTGTTTGAAGCCGGTGGTGTTACCCTGGCAACTGCTAAAGAAGCATTGGCATTGGCCGATGGTAAGTTGCCGATCAAAACCCGCTTTACGATAAGAAGAGATTACGTTGAACAAGCAGCAAAATGAAAAACGCAGAGATCAAAGGATTAACACCGGCCGAGCTTACTGAAAAGATCGGCAGCGAGAATGAGGCGCTTCGTAAACTGAAATTTGCGCACCAGGTTTCCGCTATCGAAAACCCGATGCGCATTAAAGAAACCCGCAGGTTAATTGCCCGCTTGAAGACGGAATTGAAAGCAAAAGAAACTCAAAAATAAGTTGTCATGGAGACGGCAAGGAATTTAAGAAAAGAAAGAATCGGTAAGGTGGTAAGCAATAAGATGCAGAAGTCCATCACGATTGCAATTGACCGTAAGGTTAAGCACCCGATCTACGGCAAGTTCATGAACAAAACAACCAAGTTCATGGCCCATGACGAAAAGAACGAGGCTGGTATAGGCGACACTGTGCGCATTATGGAAACCCGTCCGTTAAGCAAAAACAAAAGATGGAGATTGGTTGAAATCATTGAAAAAGCGAAGTAACCATGATATCTACAGAAAGCAGGCTCGTTGTAGCCGATAATAGCGGTGCCAAAGAAGTTCTTTGTGTACACGTACTGGGGGGAACAAGAAGAGAGTCGGCCAGCGTGGGCGATAAAATCGTGGTTACGGTTAAGTCAGCCATACCGACCAGCCAGATCAAAAAAGGAACAGTATCAAGGGCCGTGATTGTGCGCACCAAAAAAGAGGTTCGCAGAAAAGACGGTTCATACATTCGCTTTGAAGATAATGCTGCCGTATTGCTGAATGCACAGGATGAGCCGCGGGGTACCCGTATTTTCGGACCCGTAGCCCGCGAGTTGCGCGAGAAGCAGTTCATGAAAATCGTGTCTTTGGCACCTGAAGTATTATAAGTTATGGAAAGAAAGTATAACAAGCAGCCCAAGCTGCACATCCGCAAAGGCGATACGGTGCTGGTGCTGGCTGGTGATGACAAGGATAAGCAAGGCAAAGTACTGGAAGTATTAGCCGATAAGAATCGCGCTATTGTGGAAGGCATTAATATGGTAACCAAGCACCAGAAGCCTTCTGCCGGAAAGCCTGAAGGTGGAATTAAAAAGATGGAGGGTACCATTCACATCAGCAACCTGATGTTGGTTGATCCTTCTTCCGGAAAGCCCACCCGCACAGGCAGAAAGCTTAACGAAAAAGGTAAGCTGCAGAGATTTTCAAAGAAAACAGGAGAATTTATCAAGTAATGGCAACTCCAAGATTAAAAGAAAAGTACCTGAAGGATGTAGTTCCTGGCCTGAAGCAGAAGTTTCAGTATAAGTCAGTCATGCAGGTACCCAAAGTGGAAAAAATTTGCATCAACAAAGGTATTGGCGCAGCCGTTGCCGATAAGAAGCTGATTGATGTAGGCGTGGAAGAACTATCCACCATTTCGGGCCAGAAGGCCGTAGCCACCCGTTCCAAAAAAGACATCTCCAACTTTAAGCTGCGCGGAAACCAGCCTATTGGCGCTAAGGTTACCCTGCGTGGCGACCGGATGTATGAATTTATGGACCGATTGATGAACGTGGCTTTGCCCCGCGTGCGCGATTTCAAAGGCGTGAGCGACAAAGGCTTTGACGGTCGTGGAAATTACACCCTGGGTGTGAAAGAGCAGATCATCTTCCCCGAGATCTCGATCGATAAAGTGAACAAAATTAATGGTATGGATATCACCTTTGTAACATCGGCTGCTTCGGACGAAGAAAGCTACGAGTTGCTAAAGGCGCTGGGAATGCCATTTGTAAATAAAAACTAATTGACTCCATGGCAAAACTATCCATTGTTGCAAGAGACAAGAAGAAGGAAAAACTGGTAACGCGCTACGCAGCCAAGCGCAAGGCTTTAAAAGAAGCTGGCGATTGGGCAGGGTTGGATAAGCTTCCAAGAAGCTCATCGGCCGTGCGCCTGCGCAAACGCTGCAAACTTACCGGCCGCCCGCGCGGCTACATGGGTAAGTTCGGCATTTGCCGTAACCAGTTCCGCCAGATGGCAAACGAGGGTAAAATCCCGGGTTTGACCAAGGCAAGCTGGTAAAAGCGCCTTTTTAACATATTTGGTTGCTGAGTATCAAGGCCCCGATTTATCGGGGAACCGGGTAACAGTTTGGATAACAGAAATTGTTATATATCTTTGCAGCCCGTTCAAAAAACGGGTTTGCTTTTTAAATAAGTAAAATGAAAACAACGGATCCAATAGCAGATTATTTAACCCGGTTACGCAATGCCATCAAGGCACGCCATCGCGTGGTAGAGGTTCCTGCTTCCAACATCAAAAAGGAAGTAACCAAAGTGCTCTTTGATAAGGGCTACATCCTGAACTACAAGTTTGAGGAAACTTCCAACAAGCAAGGCAGCATCAAGATTGCATTGAAGTATAATCCTGATACCAGGGAGTCAGCCATTACCAGCCTTCAGCGGATAAGCACTCCGGGTTTGCGCCAGTACAGGCCGTCTGATAATTTGCCCCGTGTATTGAATGGATTGGGTATTGCTATCCTTTCAACATCCAAGGGAGTTATTACCGATAAGGAGGCCAAGGCGCTTAATGTAGGTGGTGAAGTATTGTGTTACATCTATTAATAAAAGAAGCAGGTCATGTCACGTATAGGTAAATTACCCATAGCACTTCCGAAAGGAGTAACATTCTCCTTCAGCGAGGCTGATCACGTAGTTAGCGTTAAAGGCCCGAAAGGTGAGTTAAAGCAAACCGTTGACCCTGACTTCCAGATTGCATTGGAAGAAGGTGAAGTAGTAGTTAAGCGTCCTACCGAGCAAAAGCGCCATAAGGCCATGCACGGTTTGTATCGTGCGCTTATTGCCAACATGGTAAAAGGTGTTAGCGAAGGTTACAAAGCACAGCTTGAATTGGTTGGTGTAGGTTATAAAGCAGCAGCCCAGGGCAATGTGCTGGATCTTAGCTTAGGTTATTCTCACAGTGTTATTGTAGGTATTCCATCCGAGCTTAAGGTGGTGGCTACCCAGGAGAAAGGTCAGAATCCCACCATTACGCTGGAAGGTATTGATAAGCAATTGATCGGCCAGGTAGCAGCTAAGATTAAATCGTTGCGCCCGGTTGAACCTTATAAAGGTAAAGGTATCCGCTTTGTGGGTGAGTATGTACGTAGAAAAGCTGGTAAGGCAGCTGCTAAATAATATCAGGCATGGCAAACATTAAAGACAGAAGAGTCCGCATTAAGAAGGGCATTCGTAAGAAGCTGGAAGGTACATCAGCAAGGCCGCGCTTGTCTGTGTTCCGGAGCAATAAAGTAATCTATGCGCAAGTCATAGACGACTCGAAGGGACATACCGTAACTTCATCATCTTCTATCGAACTGGATAAGAAAGGTGGCGTTAATCTTACCATCTCTAAAAGCGTGGGTAAGAAAGTAGCTGAGAAAGCTGTTGCCGCGGGCATCACAGAGATTGTGTTCGATCGCAACGGGTATCTCTATCATGGTAACATCAAAGCTTTGGCTGAAGGAGCCAGAGAAGGAGGTTTAAAATTTTAATTCAGCATGTCACAAAGTAACGTCAGCGCAGTAAAGGCAAGCGAAATCGACCTGAAAGAAAAGGTGGTTGCTATCCAGCGTGTAGCCAAAGTAGTAAAAGGTGGTAGAAGGTTCAGCTTTGCTGCCATTGTGGTAGTAGGCGATGGAAATGGGGTAGTAGGTTATGGTTTGGGTAAAGCCAATGAAGTAACCGATGCCATTACAAAAGGCATTGATGACGCGAAGAAGCACCTGGTTAAGGTTCCGATTATCAAAGGAACTGTGCCGCACGAGTCGCTTGGTAAGTTTGGCGGTGGCTTTGTGTTACTGAAGCCGGCTTCGCCCGGTACAGGCGTAATTGCCGGTGGCGCCATGCGTGCCGTACTGGAAAGTGCCGGTGTACACAACGTGCTGGCAAAATCCAAAGGATCATCCAACCCGCACAACGTGGTGAAAGCTACTTTCAAAGCTTTAACCACCATGCGCGATCCTCAAAGCATTGCCCGCAACCGCGGTGTTTCTTTATCAAAAGTATTTAACGGATAAGGGTCATGGCAAAAGTTAGAATTACACAAACCCGTAGTACGATAAAAAGACCTGAAACCCAATTGAGGACTATTCAATCTTTGGGATTAGGAAAAGTTCACCGTTCTGTTGAGGTAGAGTACACACCCCAGATTAGAGGAATGGTGGAAAAAGTAAAGCATTTGGTGACAGTAACCGAATTATAAGAAATGAAACTGCATACACTTAAGCCGGCTGAAGGTTCGGTAAAGACAAATAAGCGCCTGGGAAGAGGCCAGGGTTCTGGCGGAAGCACCGCAGGTCGCGGACATAAAGGTGCGCAATCACGTTCGGGCTACCACAAGAAATTTGGTTTTGAGGGTGGCCAGATGCCTTTGCAGAGGCGCATTCCCAAGTTCGGTTTCAAAAACAATGAGAAAGTTTATTTCAAAGCTATCAACCTGGATACGCTTGAAGATCTTGCTCAGAAAACAAAAGCGCCTGCCATCACCATTCAGTTGATGATTGATAACGGGATTGTAGGTAAAAAAGACAGTGTAAAGATTTTAGGACGTGGCGAGCTGAAGGCAAAAGTCAGCGTGGAGGCACATGCCTTCTCGGAAGCAGCCACCAAAGCAATTGAAAACGTAGGCGGAACCGCCACAACTATTAAGTAATGAAGCGTTTCTTTACGACCATAAAGAACATTTTTTCAATCGAAGACCTTCGTATTCGCATTCTGAATACAATCGGGTTTCTGATCATCTTCCGTTTGGGCTCATACATTGTATTGCCCGGTGTGGATGCGGTAATTCTTGAGCAAACCGGTGGAACGCAGGGTGGAATTTTCGATTTGTTAAATACTTTCTTGGGGGGCTCATTCAGCAGAGCATCCATTTTTGCCCTGGGTATTATGCCTTACATCTCGGCATCTATCGTAGTGCAGCTTCTTACGGTGGCTGTACCACATTTTACCAAGCTGCAGAAAGAAGGTGAGAGCGGTCGTAAGCGCCTTAACCAGTTTACCCGCATCCTTACCATCATTATTACAGCCGCCCAGTCATACGGCTATATCCGGGCCACTATTCCAAATGAGGCTGTTGTGAATCCCGGCTTGTTCTTCACTTTATCTTCCATTGTAATCCTGATTGCGGGCACCATGTTCTGCATGTGGTTAGGCGAGCGTATTACCGATAAAGGAATTGGTAATGGTATCAGCATGCTGATTATGATTGGTATTGTGTCCCGTTTCCCGGTAGCCATCTACCAGGAGATTGACACCAAAGGAATGAATGGTATGTTGCTGTTTATCCTTGAAGTATTGGCCCTGTTCTTTGTAGTAGTGGGAGTAATTGCGCTTACACAGGCAACCCGCAGAATCCCGGTGCAATATGCCAAGCAGGTGGTAGGGAATAAGCTTTATGGCGGCAAGCGCGATTTTATTCCGTTGAAGCTGAACTCAGCCGGTGTAATGCCCATCATCTTTGCGCAGGCGCTGATGTTCATTCCTCCGCTTGTTGCCCAGATCTGGCAGGACAGCGATATCGGCACGTATGTAGGCTCTACCTTTGCCGACTTTACATCGTGGCAGTATAACCTGTTGTTTGCCACGCTTATTTTGATTTTCACTTTCTTCTATACGGCTATCACGGTGCCATCTAACGACATTGCGGATAACCTGAAGCGGAATGGAGGTTTTATACCGGGTATTAAGCCGGGTAAGGAAACCGCTGAATTTATTGATAGTATTTTATCGAAGATAACTTTACCGGGCGCCATCTTCCTGGCTGCGGTTGCTATCCTGCCTGCGTTTGCAGTGAAGGCCGGCATTACGCAGAACTTTGCTCAATTCTATGGTGGTACTTCACTTCTGATTTTGGTTGGTGTTGTGTTAGACACCCTTCAGCAGATTGAAAGCTACCTGTTGATGAGGCATTACGAAGGCATGATGAAGTCGGGTAGGGTAAAAGGACGTTCTCAGTTTGCTGCGGCTTGAAGTTGAATGATTCGCTATAAGACGGACGAGGAGATTCAGTTAATCAGGGACAGTGCACAGATCTTAGGAAAAGTGCATGGTGAAGTTGCCAAACGGGTAAGACCGGGGGTAAAAACCAAAGAACTGGATAAGCTTGCCGAAGAATTTATTCGCGATCATGGAGGCTCGCCTTCATTTAAGAATTACCACGGGTTTCCGGCTGCCTTGTGCATCTCGATAAACGAAGTGGTGGTGCACGGTTTTCCGGGCGAGTACGAGCTGAAAGAAACCGATGTGGTTTCAATTGATTGCGGGGTGAAGTTTAAAGGCTTCCACAGCGATTCGGCTTATACGTATCCGTTGGAGAAAGTGAGCGAGGAAGTGTTAACGTTGCTGGAGCGCACGTATCAATCGCTTATGATCGGAATAGGTCAGGCGCGTGCGGGCAACCGGATGGGTGATGTGAGCTTCGCGATTCAACAACATGTAGAGCAGTTTGGCTACGGTGTGGTTCGCGAGCTGGTGGGCCACGGAGTAGGCAAAGATCTGCATGAGGATCCGGAGGTTCCCAACTACGGAAAACGCGGAAAAGGCGTGAAGCTGGCCCCGGGAATGGTGTTCGCGATAGAGCCCATGATTAACCTGGGAACCAAAAGCGTGGTGCAGGAGAAAGATGGTTGGACAATCCGGACAACAGATCGCAAACCTTCGGCCCATTTTGAGCATACGGTGGCGATCCATAAGGATAGAACAGAAGTCTTAACGACTCACGAGTATATAGAACAAAACTATTCGTTCAAGTGGCGAAACAAAAGTCGATAGAGCAGGACGGAACCATTTTGGAGGCGCTTTCCAACGCCATGTTCAGGGTGCAGTTGGAGAATGGCCACGAAGTGCTGGCACATATTTCAGGTAAGATGCGGATGCACTACATCCGGATTCTGCCTGGCGATAAGGTAAGACTGGAAATGTCGCCTTATGATTTGACAAAAGGAAGAATAACGTTTAGATATAAATAGAAGACTATGAAAGTCAGGGCATCTATAAAAAAACGCAGTGCCGATTGCAAGATCATCAGGCGCAAGGGCAAGCTGTATGTTATTAACAAGAAGAATCCACGGTATAAACAAAGACAAGGATAATTATGGCACGTATTGCTGGTGTAGATATTCCGGATAATAAAAGAGGCGAAATCGCCCTTACGTACATCTATGGCATTGGCCGCAGATCAGCTCAGCGTATTCTTACGAAAGTAGGCGTAAACTGGGATAAGAAAGCGAAAGAATGGAATGATGAAGAATCAAATGCCATTCGTGCCGCTATTGCCGAAGAATTTAAGATTGAGGGCGCCCTCAAATCGGAAGTTCAACTGAGCATCAAGCGCCTGATGGACATTGGCTGTTATCGTGGCCTCCGTCATCGCAAAGGATTACCGGTACGCGGACAAACTACCAAGAACAATGCCCGTACCCGTAAAGGTAAGCGCAAGACGGTAGCGAATAAGAAGAAAGCAACTAAAGGATAAAGTATAGTAGTGAGTAGATAGTAATGATATTGAGTTTGCTAAAAACTAACTACTAATAACTAAAGACTAAAAATATGGCAGCACCAGTTGAAAAGAAGAAGGATAAGAGTAAAAAGCGAGTGGTTGTGGTGGAGGCTATCGGCCAGGCCCACGTGCGCGCTACCTTTAACAATATCATTATTTCCATGACCAACTCGACAGGCCAGGTTATCTCCTGGGCTTCTGCAGGAAAGATGGGCTTTAAAGGTTCCAAGAAAAACACCCCTTATGCCGCCCAGGTAGCTGCGCAGGAGTGTGCCACAAAGGCCTTTGAGCTTGGATTGCGTAAAGTGGAAGTTTTTGTGGTTGGCCCCGGTGCCGGCCGCGAGTCTGCTATCCGCAGCATTCAGGCTTCAGGAATTGAAGTGATGGTGATCAGGGATATGACCCCGATTCCGCACAACGGTTGCCGTCCGCCCAAGAAAAGAAGAGTTTAATCATTAACGACAACGTAACAATAACATGGCAAGATACACAGGCCCCAAAGCAAGGATCTCCAGAAGATTTAATGAGCCTATTCTTGGTGATAACAAAGCGCTGCAAAAGAAGAACTACGCGCCCGGCCAGCATGGCAAAGGCAAAAAGCGTAAGCAATCAGAGTATGCCGTGCAGTTAGCCGAAAAGCAAAAGGCTAAGTATATCTACGGAGTGCTGGAGCGCCAGTTTGAAAACATTTTTGATAAAGCTTCGCGCAAGAAAGGTGTAACCGGTGAAGTATTGTTGCAAATGTTAGAGTCGCGTTTGGACAACACCGTGTACCGTCTTGGTATCGCTCCAACCCGCAGGGCTGCCCGCCAGTTGGTGGTACACAAGCATATTACCGTTAATGGAGAAGTGGTAAATATCCCTTCATTAAATCTGCGCCCTGGCGATAAAATCGGTGTTCGTGAAAAGGCCAAGTCATTGGAAGCAATCACCAATTCATTGTCGGTACAGGGAGCCAAAAAGTACAACTGGCTGGAATGGGATAACAGCGAAATGGAAGGAAAGCTGATCAACCTGCCTTTGCGTGCCGATATTCCTGAAAACATCAACGAGCAGTTGATCGTGGAATTGTACTCGAAGTAATTCTTAACACATTAATCAAATTTGATATGTCAATATTAGCGTTTCAAATGCCGGAGAAAGTGGTGATGGAGAAATCAGATGATTTCCATGGTCTCTTTACGTTCAAGCCGTTGGAAAAAGGCTACGGGGTTACCATCGGTAATGCTTTAAGGCGGATTCTGTTGTCTTCGCTGGAGGGTTACGCGATCACCGGGATCAAAATTCCCGGAGTATTGCATGAGTTTTCAACTATCGAAGGTGTAGTTGAAGATGTAGCGGAAATCATTCTTAACCTGAAGCAGGTTCGCTTCAAGAAGGTTAACGACAATTTTGATAACAAAATTGTCGTGAGCATCAAGAAACAAAAGCAATTCAAGGCTGGCGATATTGCCAAGTTCACCTCATCATTTGAAATTTTGAACAGTGAGCATGTAATCTGCAACCTGGATGAAACAGCACAATTTGAAATTGAGCTGACAATTGAGAAAGGTCGCGGTTATTTGCCTGCGGAAGAAAACAAGCCTAACGAGCAGGTTTTCGGCTACATTCCGATTGATGCCATTTTTACGCCTGTTAAAAATGTAAAATACAGCGTGGAAAACACACGTGTAGAGCAGAAAACGGACTATGAAAAGCTGTTGATCGATATTGAAACAGATGGTTCGATCCATCCTGAAAAAGCATTGGAAGGGGCTGCATTTATTCTGATCCAGCACTTCCGTTTGTTCTCTGACAAGTCGATCGAGCTTGAAACCGGGAAAGACAGTGAAGTTGAGCAGGTTGACGAAGAAATGCTGCACATGCGTAAGCTGTTGAAAACACAGCTGCACGATCTTGATCTTTCAGTACGCGCCTACAACTGCTTAAAAGCAGCAGATGTGAGATCGCTGGGTGATCTTGTTCAGTTGGATATTTCGGACATGATGAAATTCAGGAACTTCGGTAAGAAGTCTTTGGCTGAATTGGAGCAACTGGTAGCGGAGAAGAACCTGACCTTTGGTATGGATCTCTCCAAGTATAAACTCGAAGAAGACTAAACCATGAGACACGGTAAAAAAGTTAATCATCTGGGAAGAACCTCGGCCCACCGCGAGGCCCTTCTTTCTAATCTGGCATCTTCGCTTATTTTGAACAAGCGTATAACGACTACAGTAGCGAAGGCCAAGGCATTAAAGAAATATGTAGAGCCTTTGATTACAAAAGCTAAGGACAATACGACTCACTCACGCAGAACAGTAATGTCTTACCTGCAAAACAAAGAATCCGTAACTACTTTGTTTGGGGAAGTGGCGGGCAGAATAGGAGAACGGCCGGGCGGGTATACACGAATCATTAAGCTGAGCGCACCTCGCCTGGGCGATGCCGCTGATATGTGCCTGCTGGAGCTGGTGGATTTCAACGACATCTACAAGAAAGATGGCGCTGAGAAGAAAGGCAAGACCCGCAGAAGTCGCAGAACCAAAAAGTCTGAAGCTGCCCCTGCTGCCGAGGAAACCCCGGTGGAAGCGACAGCTACTGAAGAAAAGCCGAAAAAAGCAGCTAAAAAATCTAAGAAGAAAGAATAAGTGGGCTTTACCGCATATAGCGAAAGGGATTGAATTTCAGATTCAATCCCTTTTTTATTGCCGTAACCGTTTGAAACAGTAATCGAAATTTTAAAGAAATTAAACCCGGCAAAACGCTTAATACCAGTTATTTTTGCTAACCAAAACCCGAAACGAATTGAGCACTAAAGCTTACTTGCTCCTGGCCGATGGCCTTCTGTTGGAAGGAAAAGCGATAGGTAAAAAAGGAACCTCTGGCGGAGAGATTTGCTTCAATACCGGGATGACGGGCTACCAGGAGATTTACACAGACCCGTCTTACTACGGACAGATTATCGTAAATACAACAGCGCATATTGGCAATTACGGTACCGTTATGGAAGAGCAGGAATCTGCATCGCCTAAGATAAGCGGTATTGTGGTGAACGAGTTTTCGGAAGAATTCAGTCGCAAAACTGCAAAAGAAAGCTTACAGGCTTACCTGGAGAAACATGGCGTGGTAGGCATATCTGACCTGGATACCCGTATGCTGGTGCGCTACATCCGCAGCAAGGGCGCTATGAATGCACTGATATCGTCTGAGCTTACTCCCGATCAGATGCGGGAGGAAATAAAGAAAGTACCCTCGATGGATGGCCTTGAATTATCTTCGGTTGTAAGCACAAAAGAGCCCTACTTTTACGGAGATGCAAATGCTACCTTCCGGATAGCCGCGCTCGACCTGGGCATTAAAACGAACATCCTGCGCAACCTCGCTTCGCGCGATTGTTATGTGCAGGTATTTCCGGCAAAAACTTCATTCGCTGAAATGGAGAAGTGGGACCCGCACGGCTATTTTATTTCCAACGGGCCCGGTGATCCTTCGGTAATGGATTATGCAACCGGTACGGTTAAAGAAGCAATAGATTCAGGGAAACCTGTTTTCGGTATTTGCCTGGGACATCAATTGCTGGCGTTGGCTGCCGGGTTAACTACCTATAAAATGCACCACGGCCATCGCGGACTCAATCACCCGGTAAAAAACCTGGTAACCGGTTTGGGCGAAATGACTTCTCAGAATCACGGTTTCGCGGTGAGCGAAAAAGGAATTGAAAAGAACCCGGAAGTGGAAGTAACACACTTGCATCTGAACGACAATACCATTATGGGAATACGACTGAAAAGCAGGAAAGCTTTTTCAGTACAGTATCACCCGGAAGCTTCACCCGGCCCGCACGATTCACGGTACCTGTTTGATCAGTTTGTGGAAATGGTTCGGCAGGATTCATTAGTAGGTATTAAATCTTAAAACGGAATAGTCTTAAAAATCTAAATCACAATCATTATGAGCTTAATCGAAGGAATCCATGCCCGTCAGATATTAGATAGCCGGGGCAACCCCACTATTGAAGTAGATGTTGTTACAGAATCAGGTGCGTTTGGTCGCGCTGCAGTTCCTTCAGGAGCATCTACCGGCACGCACGAAGCGGTTGAATTACGCGATGGGGATAAGAAGAAATACCTCGGTAAGGGTGTGCTGAAAGCGGTGGATAATGTAAACAACAAAATTGCCTCTGAGGTTGTCGGCCTGGATGTATTCGATCAAAACCTGGTTGATAAGGTAATGATTGAATTGGATGGTACTAACAATAAAGGCAAGCTGGGCGCTAATGCTATCTTAGGCACTTCATTGGCTGTGGCTAAAGCTGCGGCTATGGAAGCTGGTCAGTCGCTTTACCGTTACATTGGCGGTGTAAATGCCAACACCCTTCCGGTACCGATGATGAACATTTTAAATGGCGGAAGCCATGCCGATAACTCCATCGACTTCCAGGAATTTATGGTAATGCCGGTTAAGGCCGATACTTTCTCGGAAGCTTTAAGAATGGGAACGGAAGTATTCCACACGCTGAAAAAAGTATTGCATGACAAAGGATTTTCTACCAACGTGGGTGATGAGGGCGGCTTTGCCCCGAACATCAAATCCAACGAAGAAGCGATTGAGATTGTGCTGCAGGCAATAGAGAAAGCAGGCTTTAAGCCGGGCGCTGACATTTTTATTGCTATGGATGCCGCCAGCTCTGAGTTTTACGATGCCAAAACCAAAACTTATACATTCAAAAAATCTGACGGCAAGAAATTAAAGTCAGAAGAAATGGTAGAATACTGGGCCAAATGGGCAAAGAAGTACCCGATCATTTCCATTGAAGATGGTATGGGCGAGGAGGATTGGGATGGCTGGAAAAAGCTGACCGATAAAATCGGGGATAAAGTCCAGTTAGTGGGTGATGATTTGTTTGTAACCAACGTAGAGTTCCTGCAAAAGGGAATTGACCTTGGAGTGGCAAACTCCATCCTGGTAAAAGTAAACCAGATCGGCTCGCTTACCGAAACGATCAATGCCGTAAACCTGGCTAAGCGTAACAGCTACAAGAGCATTATGTCGCACCGCTCAGGCGAAACAGAAGATAGCACAATCGCTGATCTTGCTGTGGCGTTGAACACCGGCCAGATTAAAACCGGATCTGCTTCCCGTTCCGACAGGATGGCGAAATACAACCAGCTTATCCGCATTGAAGAAGAGCTTGGTGAAACCGCTTACTTCCCGGGTAAGAAGTTTTAAGCCTTAGCAGGGTTGACTTAAAAGGCCGCTACCTTAAGGTAGTGGCTTTTTTTTGTTTCCATAATTGGGAATACCAGGCCCCCATGTTGATCTAATTTGGGATTTTTATTTTGCCTCATGCTCTAAAATGGTTGTTTTTTGGCTGATTTTGAGGTTTTGCGTAGATCGCCCTGGTTTTTGTGTAGCTGTGCCGGAAAGGTGTTCACAAATGGAAGCCTTTTGTGCAATGGAAGCTAATATGATGATGGTCTCGTTTGTGTTGCTGGTGGTGGCGAGCGGCCTGGTAATTTTTTTTGTACGTGAGCAGTTTCTGGGTGCTGATTTCCAACACAGCCTGGTGGGCGTGTGGTTTAGTGAACAGATGAATGTGCGCGTGCTGATTTACGATGTCGATTCTGTATTTCAGGGATCTGTTGTGTGGGCCGATAGCGCAAATAATTCCATACTGGGCACCCGTGTACTGGAGAACTTGAAAGTCGGGATGTTTAAAAAATGCAAAGGTTCCTATATAGACCCGGTTTCGGCTAAGGAGTTTGATGTTACCCTGCAGCTAAAAAACAAATCTGTTTTGAAGGTAACTACCTTTCATAAAAACACGCATGAGGTAGCCTTTGCGCAAGAGTGGAAGCTGATACGGCCATAAATCCACACTAAGCTTGTATTTACAAACCGGGTCCGGGCCCGATTTGCTATTTAAGAAGGTAAATCTCTATCTTCGTACAACCATTTTTTAATCTTATGCTCAAAAAACTGCCGCCTGCCTTCAGAAACTTTTACGTTGTAACCGGGGTGTTATTTTTTGTTTGGATGCTGTTGCTGGATTCCAATGACCTGATTTCGCGTTTAAGGATGACGGCCAAAGTAAACAGCCTGGAGAATGAAAAAGAATTTTACTTAGAGAAGATTGATGAAGTAGAAAAAGACAGGAAGGAGCTGCTTACCAATAAAGAGCTGTTGGAAAAATTCGCGCGCGAAAAATACCTGATGAAAAAAGAAACAGAGGACATATTTGTTATCCAGGAAAATTAGCTTGTTGAACTAAACACAACACGGATGAAGAAGGCGGGAGTAATTTTATTATGGGTTGTTTCAATCAGCGCATGGGCTCAACGCAATGTGGATGACCGGACCGGCTGGGGGTTGAAAGACCGCCTTTATACCGGGGGTGGTTTTGCCCTGAATGGAGGAGTCGATGCCTACGGAAACCGGTATTTCTATTTTGCGGTTAACCCGATAGTGGGTTATATGGTTACCCCCCAGCTCTCGGTAGGAACAGGTGTTACATGGCAGCGCTTTGCATATTCTCAACCCGTAAAGCTCAACATTGATCAATACGGTGTAAGCCCGTTTGTACGCTATAACTTCGACCAGTTGTTTGCCTATGGCGAATACATGCTCATTAATACACCCACATTTGTCAACGCAACTGAAAGAAGGAACTTTGACCGGCTTTTGTTGGGACTAGGTTACAGGCAACCCATTGGCCCGCGCAGCGCCATTAACCTGATGGCATTATACGATGTATTATATGATAGCCAGGAACGTGCCTTTGCCTCTCCCTGGGTGTTCCGGGTTTTCTTTACACTATGATTTTTTCCTTCTATTTACCGGGTTATGGTACCGCGCTATGAAGAATTTATCCGGGATGTTTTGACTACCCTGCATGCCAACATTCGGGAATTGCGCGACCGTAAAGGTTTTGCCGATGCCGAAGAGCTGCCGCACATCGAAGCCCGCAAGGCTGCCTATGAAGAAGCGGTTTCCATCATCCGGGATAGCGCAGGCGAGTTTGGTATCCCGAAAGATGTGGTGGACTAATTAAAGCTGTTAGTCATTTACCTTTCATATATTTTCTGGTTAATAACCGGCAGCACTGCCGTATTTTTATCGAGGCTTCCCGTTCCGGGAGGCATTTAGATGTTTATAAATCAAATTGTAACCGGTATGAAATCAACCCTGGCAGCAGTAATTTTTCTCACCTTGTCAACCCTGGCAGTATTTGGCCAGCCGGCTGCTGACGAGGCGCTTGTCAAAAAAGCAAAAGCAATTCACGAGCGCGTAATTACATTGGACACGCACGATGACATTGACGTGTCCAATTTCACCACGGCTGTTAACTACACGCAAAGGCTTAATACGCAGGTTAACCTTCCCAAGATGGAAGAAGGCGGGCTGGATGTGGCCTGGTTTATTGTTTACACCGGCCAGGGCGAATTAACGCCTGATGGTTATGCAAAAGCGTATGCCAATGCGGATGCCAAGTTCAACGCCATTCACCGGCTGTGCAAGGAAATTGCACCCGGTAAAATTGAGCTGGCGCTTACTTCGGCAGATGTAAGAAGAATTGTAAAGTCGGGAAAGAAAGTAGCGATGATCGGAGTAGAAAACGGTTACCCGATAGGTACGGATATAAGCAGAGTAAAAGAATTCTACGACCGCGGTGCCCGGTATTTGTCGCTGGCGCATAACGGGCATAGTCAATTAGCCGATTCCAATACCGGTGAACGCGATAATGTATGGCTGCACAATGGCCTTAGCCCGCTTGGGCGCGAAGTAATTAAAGAGCTGAACAAGTGGGGAATTATGATCGATCTTTCGCATCCGTCAAAAGCGGCCAACATAGAGGCAATAAAGCTATCCAAAGCACCGGTTATTGCTTCGCACTCATCGGCACGTGCGCTTAACGATGTAAGTCGTAATTTAGATGATGAGCAACTGGAATTAATAAAAGCCAACAAAGGCGTGGTGCAGGCCGTAGCATTCAAAAGCTATGTGAACACCAAAAAGAATGAAGCTTACTCGGCCAAAGTAAATGAGATTGTAAAGGCGGTTGCTGCCGAAGAAGGCTTTGCTGTAATCGAACGCGCTGCCATGAGAGATTTATCAGCAGAAGAACGCCAGGCCTATTTTAAAAAATACACGGAGATCACGGCCAAAGCTAAGCCGCGCATTGAAAAAGAAGTGAACCCGGTAGCGCCCCCGGTAAACGTGGCCGACTTTGTGGATCACATTGATTACTTAGTGAAAAAGATCGGTATCGATCACGTAGGCATCAGCTCCGACTTTGATGGCGGTGGTGGCGTAGAGGGCTGGAACGATGCATCTGAAACGTTTAATGTTACGCTGGAGCTGGTAAGGCGTGGCTATACCGAAGCGCAGATCAGCAAGCTTTGGAGCGGCAACCTGCTGCGTGCGCTGGATGAAGTGCAGGCTGTAGCCAAAAAGATACAGGCAGGTAAGCTGTAAGAATTAAAATGGAAAAGAAGCTATCTCAAAAGTTAACTTCATTGTCTGCCTGAGCCTGTCGAAGGCTATTTAGAGCCTTAAAACCGGTTTCGACAAGCTCAACCTGACAGTGAGATGTACTTTGAGATAGCCTCTTTTTTTATTGTTGGCGCGATAAGCCGATTGCCGGGCTTCGTGCACTTTTCTCATTGCTCTCCGAACAAAAAGCTTACCCTCAGGGTTAGCTGGCTTACATTGCCATGATCGGCATCGGCAACCGGCTGGTTGGTAATCCCCCGTGTATAATTAAGGCCCACCGAAATGTGCTTGAACGTATAGCCCGCCATCGCATTAACGGCTATGGTCAGCTTCTTTTCCGGGGCGTTTTCACTTCCAAGCCTGATCTTATCAGTCGCTATCAAATCTCCGTCTTCGGTTACAGTTCTTTTACCCGACAGGCCAACCATAAACGAAGGCCCTGCTCCTACAAAAAGACCTTTTGTTTTGCTTGTGGTATAAACCACCTGTACGGGGAGCTCTATGTAGTTCATGGAAACACGGGTTATATAAAAAGTTCCGCCATCATCCAGCTCCTCCCACCAGCGCTTGTTGAGTAAATTCAAAGCAGGCTGCACGGATATATGGTCGGTTAGCCAGTATTTGTAGAACACCCCAAAGGTGTACCCTATAGCCCCGCTCACTTTTTCCAGGCTGTCATAAGGAATGAAGGCTTCATCCGGAACAGCCACTGCACCCGCCTGCAGCCCAACCTGGGCATTTGTATGGACAACCGACAGGAAACAAACCAGTGCTGTTAAGGTTAAGATTTTCTTCATAATGGACTATTAAGTGGTTACATGACCTGGCGTGAAAGGTAACGAATTATAGCGAAAGGGTTTAGGCTGGAACATTCAGACCCGGCTTCACTTTCTTCAATTGAAGGTGAGGCGCTAATGGGGAGCTTGGAATCCAAATTTGGGTATTTGCTTAGGAACTTCGTGAGAAAAGAGGGTTGTCCCAAGCTGAGCTCGGTACTGATGCAGACCTTGACAGAACCTATATTTCAATGCTTGAGAGAGGACTGCGCCAACCTTCCTTAACTATTGACCTTGCTAAAGCCTTGAACGTTAAGTCCATCTTGGATTGTTAAGCAGCTGGAAGGTTGAGAAAAATTGAAAATCAGGCCAGAGAGGTAGCTTTTTTGCGCAACCAGCTAAAGAAGAAGTAAGAGCCGTGCAAGCGGCATTTGGGGTTTTTACCCCTGATTTTTCGTATTTTTGTAAATGCAGAAATAACCGGGTATGAAAGAGGCCATCATAAAATACAAGGATTCAAAAACACTGGAGCTTTTAAAAAGCCTTGCCAAGTATTTCGATTTTTCTATTGCTGAAAAGAAAGAAGGATCGGCCAATGGCAAAAAGAAAGTTTCTTTTACTGCTTTGAGGATTGATACCCGTGGGTATAAGTTTAACCGCGATGAGGCCAATGAACGGTAATGTTTTTATTGACACCAATCTTTTGGTTTACAGTTACTCCTATGCAGAACCTGAAAAACAAAGAATTGCGCAGCAACTTATAAGTGGAGATACTTCATTCATTAGCACCCAGGTATTGCAGGAGCTTGCCAATACGCTGACAAAGAAATTTAAATTTACCTTTGCTGACGCGATAAAGGCTATCAATGAGTCAAGGGATAATAGTATTCTTCATATCAACACAGAAAGCACGATTGTTCAGGCTTGTAAAGTGGCGGAACGCTATGGTTTTTCCTTTTATGACAGCCTGATTATCTCGGCTGCCCTGGAATGTGAATGCGTGATTTTATATTCGGAGGATATGAACAATAGTCAGGTTATTGAGAAGAAACTAAAGATTGTGAACCCCTTTCCTTAACCGCATCCTTTGATAAGGAACAAGCATGACAGCAAAAAAGAAAGCTGAAAAACCGCAGGAATTGGTAAATGCCATTCCATCCTACGGGTGGAAGAGCGGAAAGATTACAAGCCGGAGAACAGGGGTCAGCTAAGAAAATCTTTAAAGAAGAAAACTCGTTAAGTTGCGGAGGCTTAGATGCCTTCTGATAAAATCGCTTAAATCAGCTTAACCTTCCTGAGATTTTTTCTTGCTTCCTCACCTTCTTAGCAAAAACTGGTTTCCTTTTTTCTCTGTAAAGAATATCTTAATCTTTTCCCTTTCTGCTGGCGTGATTTATCGTTGTTCATAACTCCTCAGCGGTTTCCCGTAGCGGTGGGGCATAGCAGCATGGCCGTACAACCCGCTATGCACCCCCTTGTTGCATAAATTTTATACCCCCGTGGCGTGTACGCGGGTTTATAAGAGCACATAAAAACAGGGACAAGCAATGTATTTCATGCAAGCAGGTCTATCATTTTGACCAAAAATCAGCTAATTTGTGAGAAATTAATGTTCAGTTAACCAATTGATAAGCATGTCCTTAGACCTACGCTTGTTCCTTATTTTGTGGTACCGGGGCCGGGCTTTCCGTTTCAATCCCTAACGCGACCTGAAACCTAAAGAATCGAATTGATATGAGCATAGCAAGGGTTTATGAAAGATAAGTTCTCAAAAGAGAAAAGAAGCGATATAATGAGTAAAATCAGGAAGACAGATACAAAGCCTGAGTTGCTTGTTCGCAAATATTTGTTTAGTAAAGGGCTAAGATTTCGCATATACAATAAGAAGCTAATCGGGAATCCTGATATTGTTCTTTCAAAACACAAAACAGTAGTGTTTGTAAATGGCTGCTTCTGGCATGCTCATAAGAACTGTAAGCTGAATAGAATGCCTAAAAGCAATACCGATTATTGGATACCGAAAATTTTGAAAAATGTTGAAAGAGATAAAAGAAACAAAAAAGAGCTAAAAAAGCTTGGCTGGAATATTTTCACAATTTGGGAATGTGAACTTAGAGGTAAGAAAAGAGAAAAGACATTGACAAAATTATACAGAAAAATAAAAGAATCAGAGATTAGATGAAATTCATTGACCTATTTGCGGGACTTGGAGGCTTTCACAAAGCATTACATGAGCTTGGACACGACTGTGTTTTCGCGAGCGAGCTTGACCCAACTTTACGTGAAGTTTATAAAACTAATTGGGGTATTGAGCCGAAAGGTGATATAAGAAAAATTGTAGCCAAGGACATTGATAGCATACCGAAGCATGACATTCTTTGTGCAGGTTTTCCTTGTCAGCCATTTTCGAAGGCGGGTAATCAGGAAGGCAGGAAGGACAAAGAAAGGGGAACTCTTTTCGGTGAAATAGTTAAAATACTTGAATACAGAAAACCGAAGTATTTCATTCTTGAAAATGTTCCCTTTATCCGTCAGCACAACAATGAGGCGACATGGAAATATATGCACAAGCAACTTACGAAGCTGGGCTACGATGTTGATCACGCGGTTTATTCACCACAGGATTTCGGCATACCACAGCACCGAAAAAGGATTTTTATCATTGGTTCGCTGAAAGGACTTGAACATTTCTCATTCAGAGAAATTGATGAGCAAAAAACATCGTTGATAAATATTCATCAATTTATTGAGGAAAATCCGAGCCAGTTTAAAGAATTACCAATAAAAAACCAAAAGTGCTTAAAGTTATGGCAAAGGTTCATTGACCAAATTCCTAAAGAAACGAAACTGCCGGGGTTTCCTATTTGGGGAATGGAATTTGGAGCAACTTATCCTTATGAGAAATCTTATCCGCTAAAACTTTCGGCAAAAGAGTTGGGGGAGTTTAAAGGAAACTTTGGTCGTAGCCTGAAAGGATTGATAAAAAAAGAGCAAAGGGCAAATTTGCCAAGCTATGCAAGAGTTGAAAAAACATTTCCAGACTGGAAGCGAAGCTACATAAGGCAAAGCAGAGAATTTTACCAAGATAATAAAAGGTATGTAGCCGATGTCGTAAAAGAAATGGCGAAATACTCCTCTCAAAGTTGGCAAAAATTGGAATGGAACGTTGGTGAAAGTAATCGCAAGATTACTGACTACATTATACAATTCAGAGCATCAGGAATCAGAGTAAAAAGCGTTGATTTTTTTCCTTCGCTTGTCTGTACCAACACACAAATTCCAGTTGTCGGCTGGCAGAACCGCTATATCACAAGAGAAGAAGGATTAAAGTTGCAATCCTTAGAAGGAATAGAGTTGCCTGCAAATGACAACGCAGCTTTCAGAGCATTAGGCAATGCGGTTAATGCAAAAATTGTAAAACTGATAGCCGAAAGGCTTTTGGATATTCAGCCAAAGCATAACCAAAATGGACAAGAAAAAAACAGCTTAAAAAGAGCAGAAACTACTTTAGTAGCGCACTAATATGAAGCATTCTAAAACTGTTAGTATAAGACCTGGTGTAAGCATCTTAACGATGCTCAAGCACATTCAGTATGACCCTTGGTACGCTTTAGCTGAATTTGTTGACAATGCAATTGATAGCTATTTGAAAAATGAAAAGCAGCTAAAAGAAATTGAAGGGAAAAGATTTCGGTTAGAGGTAAAAATTGAAATTAATGATACCGACAAAAAAATTATTATTCGTGATAATGCCGCGGGCATACATCAACGAGATTATGCAAGAGCTTTTCGGGCTGCCGAAATTCCGCCTGACAATTCGGGGCTTTCCGAATTCGGCATGGGAATGAAATCTGCTGCTTGCTGGTTTTCCGATTATTGGAGTGTAAGAACAACAGCTATTGGCGAAGATGTGGAAAAGACTGTTTCATTTGACCTGAACAAGATCTTCTATGATAAGATTGAGGAACTTCAAGTAAGAACTAAGAAGCAAAACGAAAATTCTCATTATACGGTAATTGAGCTAAGCAGCATCAATAAAATGCCTGTTAAGAAAACAAAAGGCAAAATCAAAGAGCACTTGGCAAGCATTTACCGCGACTTTACAAGAAAAGGAATCTTAAAGCTTTACCTTGACAATGAACCATTAGAATACAAAGACCCAAATATTTTGACTGCACCTTTTCCATACGATAGCAAGACAGCTCCGATATATTGGCGGAAAGAAATTGATTTTGATATTGATAAGGGAAAAATGTTTGTGAAAGGCTTTGTAGGAGTGCTTGAGTCAATGGAAAGTGGGAAAAATGGTTTTGCGCTCTTTAGACGAGGCAGAGTAATTGAAGGAAGCTGTGATGAAGGGTTTAAGCCAAAAGAAATTATGGGAGAAGTCGGCAGCCCTGAATGGAAAAGAATCTTTGGAGAGCTTCATTTAGAAGGTTTTAATGTTAGCTTCACTAAGAAAGGTATCAAGTGGGATGAAAACATGGACATTTTTTTGGAACTGCTCAAAAAAGATTTGGCTGCTGCAAACTTTATTCGCCAAGCGAGAGATTACAGAGTGAATCCGCCAAAGGCAGAATTGAAGAAAACAGCAGAGGCAGTTGTAAAAAGTACGGTTGAAGACATCAAAAACAATGTTCAGCCAGCTATAAGTGAAATTCGCTCAACTCCTATTTCAGCAAACGAAGCAACTTCACTCACTAAAACTGATGAAGTAGCGAATAGAGAGTTTGAAATTGAGTTTAACGATACAAAATGGCTGGTTACGATTGAGCTTTCTTATGATGATGATATTATCGATTGGATTGAAATAGGAAGCCATGTTTTAAAAAGTAAAAGCACAGACAAGACTTTAAGACAAGTTGGAGTTAGAATGAGCTTAAACCATCCGTTTGTATTACAGTTTGCAGGTTCAGATAAAAGCAAACTCGAACCGATATTAAGAATTGCAGCATCAATCGGGCTTGCAGAAGAAACAGCAAGAGAAGCGGGTGTGAAACAAGCAGGAACAGTAAGAATGAATTTAAATAAGCTTTTGACAGCTATCACAAAAAATAGGTTATGGCAGTAGATAACACTGAGCAAATTACAATGGCTGAACCACAAGACAATAACCGATGGTTGCCGTCAGTTGGGATTGAAACCCAATCACTTTTAGCACACTTGCAGCTACCAAGAGAAAGCGAGGGAAGATTGATTGATGAAACTGTTGATATACTTTCAAAATGTGGTAATCCAAATAATGAAACGAATAGTGAAATTGGTTTAGTTTTTGGCTATGTTCAAAGCGGAAAGACAATGTCATTCACAACCCTTACAGCTTTGGCAAAGGACAACAGTTATCAAATGGTAATCATTATAGCAGGAATTTCTACAAATCTTGTTGCCCAATCATATACGCGGCTTGAAAGAGATTTAAGGATTGACACCAGAACAGATTTACAATGGCTTTCATTCAGAAATCCAAGATTGAATGATATTACAACTCGAAACCAAATAGCTACCGCCTTATCTGAGTACAAAGATGATACATTTCCAGGAGAAGAACGGAAAACAATTTTGATAACTGTAATGAAGCAGAGAAATCATTTGCCGAACCTTCAAGAACTTTTGCAAACACTGGATTTAAAACGTGTGCCGACTTTGATAATTGACGATGAAGGCGACCAGCACAGCATGAATCGCTTTGCAAGACAGAATGCAAGACAAGGAGGCAACAGACGAAGCGCTATCAATGATCGAATTATCAATTTGAGAAACTCAATCCCACATCATACATTCATCCAATACACAGCAACACCACAAGCTCCTCTGTTCATTGATCTAATGGATTCGCTTTCGCCCAACTTCATAAAGTTGCTTACCCCAGGGCCTGCTTATACAGGTGGAAGAGAATTCTTTGTAGAACAACCTGAGTCGACTGAAGTAATCCCTGACGTTGACCCTGAGGAAGACCCGGCTTCACCTCCTGCGAGTCTGATTTCTGCGATGCAGGTTTTCTTTTTAGGAGTGGTTAAGGGAATGAGAAGCAGAGAAGGCAGAAAGCGTTCAATGATGATTCACCCTTCACAGCTTACCTACACACATGCAGACTATTTCCGATTTGTAACAAACATTAAAAACCATTTTGTTGAAGTTCTTAGCTTACCAGATGACAATCCCGACAAGCAAGATTTGCTTAGCGAATTCAGAGCCGCTTATAATGATTTAGCAAGAACAGCTACTGATATTCCGCAATTTGAAGAACTTACAGGACATCGTTTACGGCATGCAATTAATTCAACAGTTGTTCAATCTCTTAATTCGAGAGGAGGAAATAGAACAATCGTTGAGTGGCGAAATAATTATTCTTTTATTTTGATTGGTGGACAAGCAATGGACAGGGGATTCACAGTTGAAGGACTGACCGTTACATATATGCCAAGAAGCGTAGGCGTAGGGAATGCGGACACGATACAGCAACGAGCAAGGTTTTTCGGTTATAAACAAAGCTATTTAGGCTATTGCAGGGTTTATCTTGACCAAGATGCGAGAGATACTTATATAAAGTATGTAGAGCATGAAGAAGATATGCGGAGAAGATTGGCAGAGCATGAGGCATCAGGAAGAAGCTTAAATGAATGGTATCGTGAAGTGTTTTTATCAAGCGACTTAAATCTTGCAAGAACAAATATTTTCTCAAATGAATTTGAAAGAACAATTACAGGTGGCGAATGGAATGTGATTAAAATACCTCATTACTCACAGCAAATTGTTTCAAGCAATCAGGATGCTGCAAGCACTTTCATAGCAAACGCTCAGTTTGACAGGACAGGTAGAATTCCAACATTAAGAACCTCTCTTTCATCTGTTTATGATGAACTGTTGAATTTACTTCGATTCACAAGTCCCGCGGACGTTGGTGATTATACAGCTATACTTTATGCTTTAAGCCGACATTTAGAAGAAGTTCCTGATGAAACTTGCACTGTGTTTTTAATGAGTAACTTTGAAAACCCAAGGGAAAGAACTTTGAATCCAGAGAATAATCAAATCAATCAACTCTTTCAAGGCAGAAGTTCAAACTATGAAGGTGATAGAGCAATATTGGATAATGGGATTACATTTCAAATTCATATTTTAAACTTGCTTCAAGAAGATAGAATTGTATTCTCAAATGTCCCTGCTATTGCAACTCATATCCCTATAGAACTTGGCAGAGAATTTATTCGTTGGGCTTAATGAACCTGGTTGAAATATTCAATATAATAGAACAACCAAGCGAGAATGGTAGTTTCCAATTCTCTGCTATTCCCATTCCCGAATATTCCAACCATAGAATTGCAAAAGACAAATATAATAACCCCACTTTGCTGCTCTCAACTTCCAGTCAAGAAGCAGAAACCGTAGCTGCAAATATGAAATTGCAAAATGTTTCAGTCTTGTTTGACATCAAATGCAAGATTCACCAAGGTGGAAATTTGCTTGAAAAAACTTTTACTGTGGTTTGTTTTATCGGGAAGGATGTTTCCTTAAAAAAATATTTTCTCAAACTTTGCTCAACACTTTTAGAAGATTTAGGCAACTCACCAAGTCAAGATGAAATCAGGAAAGAAATTACAAGATTCATTGAGTTATTTCGTTTAGCAACAGAGCCTCAGACAAAAACCATTCAAGGACTTTGGGCGGAGTTGCTTTTGATTGCTGAAAGCAAAGAGCCAGCAAACCTTATCAGGTGTTGGCACAGCATACCGGAAGAAAAATTGGACTTCAATAATGGTGATGAGAGGATTGAGGTAAAGAGTTCATCAAACTCCTTAAGGGTTCACAACTTCTCAATTGACCAACTCAATTCACCATCAAATACACAAACATTAATTGCTTCTGTATTTGTAAGGCAAGCAAGCGTGGGAAAAAGCATTGAGGCACTTTCAAATGAAATTTCTGAACGCCTTTCTGACACTGAATTAACAGAAAAGCTTCAATTGCAAATTGCTTTGACTTTGGGAAAGGCAATTAGAGATTCCATGAAACTTAAATTTGATTATGAATACGCAAAAGATTCTTTGCAGTTCTACAGAACAGAGGATATTCCAAAAATTGATATTGAAAATATTCCAAGGTTCGTTTCTGATGTTCGTTTTAAATCGGATTTGACAGGCCTAAAACCAGTAATCCCAATGGAGCTAATGGCTGACGGATCATTGTTTAATTCTTTGTAAGAACATACTCTTTTAATTAGCAATACAGCTAATAAGATTCCTTTCGAGATTTTTCTTTGTAAAAACGCTTTAATCCATCCACGTTAGGAATAGAAGCGGAAAACCGCAGCAAGAAATTAATCCCCGATAGTAATGGTGGTCTCACCGGGAATCGAACCCAGATCAAAAGTTTAGGAAACTTCTATTCTATCCGTTGAACTATGAGACCCTTTTGTTCTTGTTGGTCGCTGGCCAACAAGTTACTGCTCTTAAAATTAAATGCACCTCTTACATGATGCAGGCCAGGCGGCCCGCAGCAACACGGGTAAGCCGGTGCGAAGATAGAAAAATCAGGTGCGCCAGCATAATACCAACTTTAAAAAAACGGGTGATCGTGCGCACCATGCTTAACATTCGGTATTTTTGGGGCGGTTTGAAAATGTATTACTTCATACTCGCGCTTTACATCGCTGCATTGTCGGTATATCCCTGCTATGACGGCACCTGTGCCGGGGAGCGTGCAACGGAAACAGTTGCCCATGATGAAGGGGAGCCGGAACCCGAATCGTGCTCCCCGTTTTGTGCCAGCGCCTGCTGTGCCTTGCGGGTTTACCCGGCAGCGCTGCAACTAACGGTGTTCGTGTTGCCCGCTGAAGCCAATCCCGGTTTTTATACCGATCCTTTTATTGCAACCGTGATCCAGTCTATCTGGCAGCCGCCCCGTTGGGTTAAGTGAAATTTGTTTTTTCTTTTTTTATCACTTAAAACCTGGCAGCTATGCGAGTTACATGTGTCATCATAACATTTTTTATATCATCCTTTGCTTTTGCACAAAGCGCCTTTCGTGCAGTGGTTAAAGACAAAGAAAGCTTATTGCCCCTGCCGGGCGCAACCGCGTTAATAAAGGGAACCCCGCTGGGCGCCACGGCAAACGAAAACGGATTGTTACAGGTTGAAAACGTGCCGGACGGTGAGCAAACCATCCGCATTAGCTTTGTCGGTTACAAAACGCACAGCTTGGTATTGCGATTCCCGCTAAGCATTGAATCGCCTGTCGAAATATGGCTGGAAGAAGACAGCGAAGAGCTGGAAGAGCTAATCGTTATGTCAACCCGAAGCAGTCGCACGATTGCCGATATTCCCACACGGGTTGAGCTTATAGCCGGTGAAGAGCTGGAAGAGAAAGGTAACATGAAGCCGGGCGATATCCGCATGTTGCTGAATGAAAGCACGGGTATACAAACGCAGCAAACATCGGCTACTTCTGCCAATGCCTCCATCCGCATACAGGGCTTGGACGGGCGCTACACACAAATACTGAAAGACGGCTTTCCTTTGTATGCCGGCTTTTCCGGTGGATTGGGATTGCTGCAAACGCCACCGTTAGATTTGAAGCAGGTTGAAGTTATTAAAGGATCTTCTTCCACTTTGTATGGCGGTGGCGCCATTGCCGGTATGGTTAACCTGGTGAGCAAGCGCCCGGGCGAAGAACGCGAGCTGCGGTTGTGGCTGAACGGAACTTCGGCCCGCGGGCTTGACCTGAATGGCTTTTACGGGGAGAAATTCGGGAAGACGGGCGTTACCTTGTTTTTATCTAAGAACAGCAACGAAGCGTACGATCCGGCCGATCTTGATTTAACCGCCATTCCCCGGTTTGATCGCTACACGGTAAATCCAAAATTGTTTATTGACCTGACAGGGCGCGATAAGCTGGATATCGGGCTGAGCTTTGTAACGGAAAACCGCATGGGTGGCGATATGCTGTACATAGCCGGGCGGGGCGATGCCATGCATAGCTACTTTGAAAAAAACAATACCGATCGTTTCTCCACCCAGCTTTCTTATACGCATTCATTCAGCGAAGCAGCCCGGCTTACCGTTAAAAACAGTGTGAACCGCTTCAGACGCATCATCAACACACCGGGCTACACGTTTGATGGTGTGCAGCACGGTACCTTCACGGAAGTGAGCCTGGCCATGCAAAACGAAACAGCCGAATGGATAGGAGGTATAAACCTCTGGACCGATAAATTTACCGAAGCACCATTAACGGCAACACCATTGCGCGATTATGACCAGGCTACCCTGGGGGCGTTTGTGCAGAACAACCTGGAGCTGTCGGAAAAATTTCAATTGGAAAGCGGGCTTCGGGGCGATTATGTAACAGGCTATGGGTTTGCATTGCTGCCGCGTGCTTCGCTGATGTATAAGCCTTCGCACGCTTTTTCTTCGCGCCTCGGTGGCGGGCTGGGCTATAAAGCGCCCACGATCTTTACGGAAGAAAGCGAGCGCATTCAATACCGTAATGTATTACCTGTTTCCAGCCAGGCTAATAAGCTTGAACGCTCATACGGGGCCAACTGGGATTTTAATTACAAAACCGCTGTTGCCAGCGATGCCATCGGCTTAAGCATCAACCATCTTTTCTTTTATACCTATTTGAATGATCCGCTTACGCTTTCAGGCTTACCTTCCGGTGATCAGGTGTTTGTGAACCTGGCCGGCTACACCGACAGTAAGGGAACGGAAACCAATGTAAAGCTGGAGTATAACGATTTTAAGCTTTTTGTGGGGTATACTTATACCGATACCCGGGTGCACCACAACGGAACATCTTTTCAAAATCCGCTTACAGCAAAGCACCGGCTTAATAATGTGCTGATGTACGAACGGGAAGAAAGCTGGAAGATTGGATTGGAAGCGTATTACTTCAGCACACAAAAGCTAAGCGATGGCGCCACCGGAAAAGCGTATTGGATCTGTGGGTTTATGGCGGAAAAAATATGGGAAGGTTTTTCGGTGTACATCAACTTCGAAAATTTTATGGACACCCGCCAATCGCGGTTCGATAGCATTTATACCGGTACCATTACCAACCCGGTCTTCCGCGACA
The DNA here is from genome assembly GCA_026129485.1 of Cyclobacteriaceae bacterium. Classification (GTDB taxonomy): domain Bacteria; phylum Bacteroidota; class Bacteroidia; order Cytophagales; family Cyclobacteriaceae; genus ELB16-189. Next base: position 140,125 of record JAHCHY010000001.1, on the reverse strand, counting down.
TCTATGCACCGGTAGACGGATTTGTAATAAATGGCGGGATAAAGATCTCGTTGTAACCGGTTTTGATGAAAGGAGGTTGCTCAAACCTTGCACCTGTTCCGTGCAGGTTTTTGAGCAACCCTTTTTTACTCCGGTGTATGAGAAGCTACTTCATCCGGGCCAGGTCTGCCTCGGCTGCAATAAAGCCAAATGCCGAAAAGTGTTTTCCCTGTACTACCCGTTCAAAAACCGATATGGCTTGTGCCGTATCGCCTGTATATAAATACCAGTTGCCCACGCCATACCCTTGCGTGGCAAGGGCGAGGTCGGCATCAGCCGCAGCGCTGCTCACGTTCAGTACGGAATCTACCGGCAGGTTGCCTTTGTACAGGTTGAGGCGTTTAAAGTAGGAATTGTTTTCAACAATGGTCATGCCGGGTGTGATCTTCTCCAATACCAACTTTGCTTCTTCCGTTTTGCCTTGCCTGCGATAGGTCATATACAGCCAGTCTGCAGTGGCTGCAATAAGGTCATCATTATCGCTTACGTCCATGCATTCCAGGTAAGCTTGCTCGGCTTTATCCCATTCACCTTTCAGGTAATGCGCCAGCCCCAGGTGATACCATACATTGAATTGCGTGGTGGATAATGGTTTATTGATTTTGTTGGGAACGCCATCGGGCTCAATCTCCGGGGGAGCAGCCGGCATCAGCTCTGCGGCTTTGGTAAAATCGGCAATGGCTGCATCGAGCTTGCGCTGCGAAATGTAGCGGTGCCCGCGATGACGATAGAGCTTATATGAACCGGGATATTTTTCTATTCCTTCGGTAAATACGTCAATGGCCCGGTTGTACCGGGTGAGGTAGGCTAACCTGCGACCCAGCCAAATGTAATTTTCTTCCGATGGATCGGCATCAAAATTCTTTTGGGCCACGGCCAGGTTGCTGTCTAATTTGGGATTGGGTTCTGCAGGGGCATAGTATTCCAGCCCTAACAAAGAATAAACTTCGGCAGCTTCTGCTGCGGCTTGTTCGGGGTTGTTCTCTTTGCAGGCAACTGCGGCTATGATAATAATGAGGAGTATATAAATGCGTTTCATAATTGTCTTTTCTTTGATTATTCCGATAAGTTAATAGTTGTTCGTTAATCTATACCATTAACGAACAACCATTAACGAATAACTTCTGTTAATCAACACCGGGTTGTTTCAGTACAAACCCCGCTTTGGCTTTCTCTTCGTCCACGATCTTCTTCACATCGGCCAGCAGCTTTTTGGCATCGTACACAATACCATCTTTAACCGTGTACTTTACACCGCCTGCGCGTACTACTTTATTGTCGTCCGTTAATTTAATCGCACCGGTTCCGTAAAGCGTTTGCAGGTTGGCCAACGGGTTTTCTTCCACAATTACAAAGTCAGCGAGCTTGCCGATCTCTACCGTGCCCAGGTCTTTATCAGCGCCCAGCGCCTGTGCGCCAAACAAGGTTGCGGAACGAATTACTTCCAGCGGGTGGAAGCCTGCTTCGCGTAACAGCTCCAGCTCGCGTATGTAAGCAAAGCCATACAGCTGGAAAATGAAGCCGGAGTCAGAACCGGTAGTTACACGACCGCCCCTGTTCTTGTATTCATTTACAAATGTCATCCACAGCCGGTAGTTTTCTTTCCATTGTATTTCCTGCTCGGTGCCCCACGCATGCCAGTATGAGCCGTGCGAAATTTTACTGGGCTGGTAGAATGCCCACAATTTTGGCAACGTATAATCTTCATGCCACTCCGCCCTGCGTGCACGGTGCAAATCGCGGTTGGCTTCGTAAATGTTAAAGGTAGGGTCAAGGGTGAAGTTAAGCGCAAGCAATTCGTTCATTACTTTGTTCCAGTGTTCGGAGTAAGGAGCGGCAGCCTGTTTCCATAACGTGCCGGCATCGCCAAAGCGGTGCATTTCATTTTGGTAGTTATAATCGAGTGAAAAGTTTTGTACGGTTTGATTGGTGAATAATGCTTCCGGCAAACCGTACCAGTGTTCCATGCTGGTAAGCCCGGCACGTGCGGACTGTACTACATTCCATTGAGCCACACTCATCTGGGCATGATGGGTAGCCGAACGTAAGCCCAGCTCCTTATTCTTGCGCAAGGCAGCATCCATTACTTCGGGCGAAGCACCGAAAAATTTTATACCATCAGCGCCTTTGTTTTTGTTTTCAATTACCCACGCACGGGCCTGCTCGGCTGTGGCAATAGGTTCTTTCGCACCCATGCCAAAAGCGGTGTAGGCAAAAATGCGCGGAGCGGTGATCTTGTTCTGTGCGCTTTTGGTTTTGTGTTCCAGCACCCAGTCCAACCCGTTACCGGATGACGGCTCACGAATGGTGGTGATGCCGTGCGCCATCCACAATTTGAAAACATATTCGGCAATGGGAGCCTGGCTGCCGCCAATATGCCCGTGCATATCAATAAAGCCCGGCATCAGGTACATGCCTGTACAGTCCAGCTCCTTGCCGCCTGCTTCCAGCTTGGGTCTGCGGCTTTCGTTGACCGGAACACCGGGGTAGCCCACAGTGGCGATGTTTATAATACGGTTTTGCTTTACCACGATATCAACCGGGCCGATGGGTGGTGCACCGGTACCGTTGATTAACGTTACGCCTCTTATGATCAGCTGGGGGTAGGGGCCGTCACCTTCTTTTACTTCGGGTGCTTTCAGCGTCTGTGCCCGGGATGTGATAAGAGTGCACAGCAATGCGAGTAAAAACAAATTGCGCATAGGTTAGAAGTTTTTTTGGAAAGTAGGTATTTTCAGCAAGTTAAACCACGAATGTGTGTTGAGCATTCCCGTTTTTGATTACCGATGGTAAAATGCGCAGGGTAGTTTTGATTTTCATATTGGTGCTGCTGGGTGGTGCCGGTGCGTGGTGGTATTACAGCTTTCGTAATCCGTCCGTTAAGCCGGTGGCGCCTGTGCGTTCGGTGCTGGATTCTACCTTGCAGGTTCCGGTTTCCACACTTCGCATTCCGCTCGATTTTTCCCTGCGCGACCTGGAGAACACGGTGAATAAAAAGCTGAGCGGAGTATTTCTGCAGGAGTGGATGGCCGTAGGCGATAAGAAGAAAGACAGTGTTTACCTTGCCCTCGAACGTTTTGATGCCATTCGCCTGGGCTGGAAGCCGGGTTTGCTCACCGCATCTGTGCCGTTACGGATAGAATTCAAGTTCATGAAAAAGGCAGCGGGCATTCGTATTGCGAATGATAAGCCGGTTACAGCCGAGGTGCTGGTTAACCTGAAATCAAACGTTATGCTGGACGACCGGTGGGGGTTAAGCTCAACCACAGAAATAGACACCGTGATCTGGAAGATGGAACCCACACTTAAAGTAGTGTTTGTGAATGTAAACCTGCGCGGGCTGGCTGATAAATACCTGCAACGGAATCAAGAAAAGCTAACGCATCGTTTTGATAGCCTGGTGCACGAAGTGATTGACAGCCGAAAGGTGGTGGAGAAAGTATGGAACGATATTCATAAGCCGATCATCATAAAAAAAACAGAACCGCAGGTTGGGCTTGTAGCAAAGGCCGAAGCCCTGAGCTCGCGGTGGAACCCCAACCCGGATGGAAACATTTCAGGCATGGTAACGCTGAAAGCCCGTGTGTACAGTTGGTTCGAACAACCCCCGGTAATGGAGGCGGCCCCGTTGCCGCGCCATCGCTATGCGCCCAACGAAGAAGATGAGCTGGATCTATATGTGCATGCCAGCCTGCCTTTTCACCAGGTCAATACATTCGTCAATCGTAACCTGGATAAGATGTCTTTCCATTATAACAGCTACGTGCTTAAGATTCATCATGCCGAGCTGTATGGCAGCGGACAGGAGCTGGCGTTGGAGCTTCGGGTGCGGGGCGCGCTTCGGGGTAAAATTTATTTCAAAGCCCTGCCTTACTACGATACCCTCAACCAGGTAATTGGCCTGGGCAACCTGCGTTATGATCTGAATACCGAAGAAGCGCTGCTGAACACAGCCGACTGGATGATGCACGATAACCTGGTTTCCATCCTGGCGGATACCGTAAAGAAAGACCTGACGGAAGAGCTAAGCGCGCTCCCGCAGCTCATCGAATTGGCCATTGCACGGGGTAAGTCGGGTAATAAGCTGAAGCTTACAGTCGATTCGCTGGCCATTACTTCGCATGCCTCGCTAATTACCGCGCACGATATCCAATGGGTGCTGCGCGCCCGGGGCCGGGCCGGTATTGCCCTTAAAAAGAAAATCCTGGAAGGAAAAAAGAAGTAATTACTTTACGTATGTTAGGTTAAATTTTAACCCGTCTAAATCGTTTTCAGTAATATTTTGAGAATAATGGGGTAATAAATGACCCTATTTGTTTTTATTTGCTCAAACTACCTAAGCATATGAGTAAACCAAAAACCCGCTGGATTGTTATTTTCTCCATTCTTTTTGTTCTTCAGCTGCTGGTTCTTTTCAATGCCAACAACCCCGCATCGGAAGCATCCGATACGATTGACAAAGCCGATACGGCCTGGATGATCGTAGCTACTGCATTTGTGCTGTTCATGACACCCGGCCTTTCGTTCTTCTACGGAGGTATGGTAAGCATCAAAAATGTGATCTCCACCATGCTGCAGAGCTTTATTGCGCTGGGCGTGATCAGCTTGTTGTGGTACCTGGTGGGCTTCAGCCTTGCCTTTGGCGAGAGCTACAACGGGTTTATCGGTAACCCGGCCACCTTCTTTGCTTTTAAAGGTGTAGGCCTTAATCCGCACCCGGATTTTGCACCTACATTTCCGTTCTTACTGTTTGCCTTGTTCCAGCTTAAGTTTGCCATTATCACCCCGGCCCTGATCACCGGAAGCTTTGCCGAGCGGGTAAAGTTCACTTCGTATCTCATCTTCATGTGTCTTTTCTCATTATTGATTTATTGTCCGCTGGCCCACTGGACGTGGCATCCGCAAGGGTTCCTGCGCAACTGGGGCGTGCTTGATTTTGCCGGGGGCACGGTAGTGCACATGTCAGCAGGTTTTGCGGCATTGGCCGGGGCTTATGTATTGGGTAAGCGCGAGAACAAAGCGCACGAGCCCGCCAACATTCCGTTTATCATTCTCGGTACGGGTATGCTCTGGTTCGGCTGGTTCGGCTTCAATGCCGGCTCCGCTCTGTCAGCCAGTGGTTTGGCCGTGCAGGCATTTGCCACTACCAACATGGCCACCGCTTCGGCCATGATTACCTGGGTGATGTTTGATGCGTTCCTCGGAAGAAAAATTACCGCTATGGGCGCGTGCATCGGTGCGGTAGTGGGCCTGGTGGCCATCACACCGGGTGCCGGTTTTGTAAATGTAGGCCAAAGTATCTTCATTGGCTTTGTAGCGGCCATTATCAGTAACCTTGCTGTCTATTACCGTCAGAAATCATCATTGGATGATACGTTAGATGTATTTCCGAGCCACGGGTTAGGCGGTATTGTGGGAATGATTCTTACGGCTGTGTTTGCCGATGAAGTGGGCGCTGTCTATGGCGATTTCACCACACTTAAGTTTCACCTCCTGGCGTTGCTGATTGTAGGCGTATTTGCTTTTGGCGGATCCTATATCATTTACAAGATCACCGGTTTGATCACACGCCTGCGTGTATCTCCGGAAGATGAGCAACTGGGTCTTGATATCAGCCAGCATGCCGAGACAATGAATATCACCGGCAGGTAGATTTTACCTGGATAAATTTTTCCGATTACCGGGTTGCCTGCACAAACGTGCCGCACAACCCGGTAATTGTTTATCTTAAAGCAGTTGCTGCCAATTGTAAAATTTTTTGCACTGCCGGATTGGTTCTTGTTACATTTACTTCAATCTAAACCTGATCTTATGAAGTATGCCTGCATAGCGCTGATCTTCCTTACAGGAACCGTATCCGCACAAAAGAAAAAAGCTGATGTTATAAAAGCACAGCAGGAGATTATCAAATCGATAGATGCCGGCTATGAGAAGTATGCCGGTATTGCACATCAGATCTGGGAGTTTGCCGAAGTAGGCTACCAGGAAGTAAAGAGCTCGGCCTTGTTGCAGGAGACCTTAACACAAGCTGGCTTTAAAGTGGAGGCCGGTGTAGCCGGAATACCCACCGCATTTGTGGCTTCATTCGGATCGGGCAAACCTGTTATCGGTATCCTGGGCGAATACGATGCGTTGCCCGGAGTTTCGCAAGATGCAGTACCGGAAATAAAGCAAGTGCCGGGTCGCCCTGCCGGCCATGCCTGCGGGCATCATTTGTTTGGCACGGCATCAGCGGCTGCTGCTATTGCGGTAAAGAACTGGATGGTAGCTAATAATAAATCGGGAACGATTCGCTTTTACGGAACACCTGCCGAAGAAGGCGGCTCGGGAAAAGTATATATGGTGCGCGAAGGTTTGTTTAAGGATGTTGACCTGGTGTTTCACTGGCATCCCGGCTCGCAAAATAATGCAAGCGCGGGAAGCTCGCTGGCTAACAAGACCGGTAAGTTCAGGTTTTACGGAATAGCTTCTCATGCTGCGGCTGCACCCGACCGGGGCCGTTCGGCTTTGGATGGCGTGGAGGCGATGAATGATATGGCCAATATGATGCGCGAGCACGTACCGCAGGAAGCGCGCATGCACTATGTAATTACACGTGGTGGTGAAGCGCCCAATGTGGTTCCCGCTTTCGCGGAAGTATATTACTATGTACGCCATCCAAACCGTACGGTAGTAAAAGATATGTGGGAGCGTATTACACGGGCGGCACAGGGCGCTGCGCTGGGTACCGATACAAAAGTAGAGTGGGAGATAATAGGAGGTGTATATGATTTGCTGCCTAACGAATCGCTTGCACGCGTGGTAGATGCCAACCTGCGTAAAGTAGGAGGTTATACATACGATGAAACGGAAAAAGCTTTCGCTGAAAAAATACAAAAGACATTTACTACCATTCCGCCTGCGCTCAGCAGCACCAGCGCGATAAGTGAATTTAAGATTACGGATGGTGCAGGCTTTGGCTCTACCGATGTGGGTGATGTAAGCTGGGTAGTGCCAACGGCAGGCTTGTCAACGGCCACCTGGGTTCCCGGAACAGCAGCGCACAGCTGGCAGGCCGTAGCGGCCGGAGGAACTTCCATCGGTAGTAAAGGCATGATGCTCGCAGCCAAAACACTTGCCTTAAGCATGGTGGATGTGTTGAGCAACCCGGTGCTGATCGAAAATGCCTGGAAAGAATTTCGTACCCGCACAGGCGAGAGCTTTAAATACGAAGCATTGATTGGCGACCGGAAGCCTGCGCTGGATTACAGGAAGTAGCACGCGCTACTGATTCATAAACTTCCCGATCTCGTTCAGAAACTTGTCCGGATCCTGCCAGAAGTTTCGGCTATACACCCGCAGATAAGGCCACGCTTTCAGGTCAAGTAACTGTGGGGTAAGGGCATGGTCGGCCCGTGCGCTCATGCTTGCATAATAATTTCCGTCATCGGTAAGAATAGCGCCTAATGGCAATGACTCCTTCTTTACAGTCAGGTCATGAAAGGGAACAGCATGTTCCTCCAGCTCGAACCCGGCCCATTTTTGCGCAGCCCGTTTTTTGATCTCTTCTTTCAGCCGCATGGTATTGCTTCGCGCGGATGCGGCTGCCATACCGGGCACAAACTTACCGTGCGAAACCTGCCAGGCATATTCGAGGTAAGCCTTTAAAAGCTTAGGGCCGGCATGCAGGGTTTCCGCTACGTGCAATTGCTCGGGCAGGAAGCTGCACACCACGATAATTTTTTCGCGCGCACGGCTGACCGCTACATTCAGCCGGTTTTCTCCCCCGGCCATATTTAAGCTTCCGAATTGTGCGGGCACCCGGTTTTGCTTGTCGGGTGCGTAGCCAATCGAAAACAAGACCACATCACATTCATCGCCCTGTACGTTTTCAATGTTCTTGACAAATACCGGTTTCGGAACAGCGCCCATCGCGTCTTCCAGTGTATCAAGTACCAGGTTTTGCTGCGGTGCATTGAATGTAATAATGCCTATGGATTTATCGGGATGCGAAGCGAGAATAGCAGCTACATGCTCTGCAATCCGTGCCGCTTCCGCCTGGTTTGCATTATTGAGCCATTGCCCGGCAACGTGGTCATACGAAATGTTGGGCTCATCCGAAATCATGGCTTGCCGGTGCGGCAACAATTGCAGCGAACCCTTGTAAAAATGGCGGTTCGAAAAATCAATCAGCTCCAGTGTCTTGCTGCGGTAATGCCCTTGCAGCGTGGTTGAAACCAGGTACCGGGTGCATAAATCCAGCAGCGAATCGGTTTCGGCATCGGCATGTGTTTCATCTTCTTCCTGCCAGCGTGCCTGGTAAAAATCACCGGGCTTAAGCTGCATGGCATCACCGGCAATAACGGCCTGCTTGCCGCGATACAGGGCCGGAATACCGCGTTCGGCAAAACATTGTGAAGCTTCATCAAAAATTACGAGGTCAAACAATTCTTCCATCGGAAAGATTGCCGATACCGATTCAGGTGAAGCCAGCCAGCAGGGTATAACTTTAAAGAGCTCTTCTTCGAAGGAAGCGACCAGCTTGCGTACGGGCCAGATCTTTTTCTTTTTGGTTACCTGGTGCAGCAGGTCGCGGTACGATACGCGGTTGTTGAGCCGGTTAACTTTTAAATCGTCAATAACTTTTTCGCGTGCACGCAACAGGATAATTTCTTCGCTCAGGTTTTGTTTTTCATTTATCAGGTCGCGCAATTCGTTTTCCAGCAATGCAATTTTACCGGACGACACCATGCGCAGCTCCGGGCTGCGTGTTTCCAGGTGGTCGATCCACGTAAGCGCCAGGCTGTTCATAAACAGGTTCTTCATCCGGTATTCGTCCCACGCAGGGTGAAGTTCAAGCAGCTTGGCCAGCACTTGCTTTTCAATAGCATTCAGTCCTTCATCCAGCTTGTCAAACTCACACAACGAATCAAAGTCGGCCTTCAGCGTTTCCAGCAATTGCTGGCCAAACCAGGGCTGTGCGGTAATGGCATTGATCTGTGCGGAGGTAAGGTACTTCGTCCAGCTTTCTTTCAGCGCAGGAATTTCATCGAGCAGGTCAAACAGCCGGGTAAGCCGCGCAATAAACTCTTCGCGCGAAAGCGCGGCCGGGTCGATGATGTGCTTTAATCCGCGTACCTGCCCAAAAACAAGCTTGGCCTGTAACGCGAAATGCTGATCGGCAAACCATTGTATAAATTCTTTTTGAATGAATGATTCCGGAACCTGCTTAAGCCATGTTTTGGCTTTCAGCTTGGAAAGGTTGTGCTCCAGGTTTAAGCGATTGTCGAGCCTGCGCTCTAATGTTTTAAACCCGGACTTTTTGCCGGTTAATTCATTTTGTACCAGCGCGCGTTTAATCAGGAATTTATCTTTTGAAAACAGCTCCCACCGGATAAGCCCGATCAGCCCTTTACGAGCCTTCATGCTGCGGTGCAGGGCTTTTTGCAGGCTGCCCAGCTGGTTGGCTGCGGTGTGCACTTCGGGGCCTTCATGTTCAAAGCAGCTCATGGTGTTTTTTTCGATGTTGGAAAGCCAGAGCGCACTGGTTTCTTCATCGGTCTCAATAACCATGCTTTGAAAGTACCGGTAAATAGAATCGTTAGTAAGCAGGGTCTTGATCTCTTCCACCAGCGATTTTTTTTCAACCAGGCTTTCGCATTGTTCCCAGTCCAGCCGGGTGCCTAATTGTTCTACCAGCGCATCGGTTAATTGCTGAAAGTAAGCTCCTGTTTCCTGGATGGTTTTTCGGATCAGGGCCTCATCACTTGCCTGGAGTGCGCTGAATGATTTCCGGTCTTTCCACGGGTAATCGTTTCGCTGCAGCGTTTGTGCATAATGGGCATAGGTGGTAAGCTTGCGCAGAAACGGGTTCAGGTTGTCATAACGAAAGTGCGAAAACTCCTGCTTCAGGTTGATCGATTCCTGTGCCGGGTCGGATTGCAGGTAAAGCTCTTTGATGGTAGTGCCGCAGGCGCTTTCATCATACAGCGCTTGCTTAAAGCTTTCCAGGTCTTCTGTTACCTGATCGATTCTATGGCTGAGCTGTAAAAACTTCCTGTCTAACTGGATGGAGTCAATGCTGATGTTACGCGATTTATATTCATCCAGCCGGCTGATCTGCCGGGCTATTTTCTCGTAGATTTCTTTGCGGTCATTTTTAAAGTCATGCACCAATGCAGCAAAATCAGTAAGCTGTTTGCCTTGCAGCCGGTTATACACCACATCCAGCGCGGCCCGTTTCTGGCAAACCACCAATACACGTTTACCGGTTGCCAATGCATCGCCAACCAGGCTGCAGATCAGTTGCGATTTGCCGGTGCCGGGCGGCCCCTGCACTACAATGGAATGCCCGAGCTTTACAGCTTTCAGGGAATTTTCCTGCCAGATATCGGCCGGAAATGCCGAATAAATTTTTTCTTCCTTAACCTGGTGAATGAAGTTTTTGTTTTCGGGATTCGAAACGGAACGCGCTTCAAAAAAGCTTTCGAGGTCTGACACGTGATCGTTCTCAATCAGGTGCAGGTAATCGGGCACGAGGAACGAGCCGGCCTGTGGAAAAATTCCAAGCACGGCTTTGGGAAATAATTTCAATTCACCATTCTTCAGTCCTTCTTCAAACGCTTCGCGCTTCAGGTTTACAAACGGAGTAAGCTCATCGCGAAAGTTATCGGAATTAAAGTTTAGCTCAAGCTCGTTCTTTTGAAGCAACTGGTAAATGGCGGTACGGAATGCGGTGCTGTCGCGATCGGTATCTTCAAAGGTTTCGTCCAGCAATGCTTCGCTGGCTTTTACCTGGTTGTAAAATGCGTAGGCCAGTAAAAACGATTTGTTGAACGTAATACCGGCATCTTCGCGCGGCTCAAGCCACCATTGATTGTTTTGTACGCTCAATGAAACCGGGAAGAACAACAAAGGGCATCGTACGGGTGTGCCGTCTTTAAATTTTCCCTGCACAAAAGGCCAGCCCACGTGCAGGTCTTTGGAACCGCGCTCATCAAAAATAAACTGATCGATGCGTTGCAGCTTTTTTAATTTCTTACTGGCTTCATTGGCGGCCTCCATGCGGCTGTCCAATACCGGGCAAATGAATTTTGGCTTTTCCGCGATCAGCGCCCGGATAATGCTAAAGCCCGGTTCGCCATTTAGCTGGCTTAGTTCCTGCACATCCACAAACTGATCGGCCGTAAGGCGCGCCAGGAACAACGACCGGTTGTTTCCCGAAAGGTTGGTAAGTCGCCTGAGGTAGGTGGTGAGCAGCTTCTTGGTTTGATCAGTTAACGCCACGCTATGGATTTAATGAAAGGTAAGGTAATATTTTCGTATAAAACGCCTCATCGGCAACGGCTATTTCCTTAACCTCTTCAAGCGCATTGAAATTCCCGTGCTGAAACCGATAGGTGGCAATTGCTTTCGCTAAAGGGTATTTTATATACGGGTGGCTACTCAACTCTTTTTCAGATGCCTGGTTGAGAATTATTTTCCTGGGTTGAAATGCAGGATCAACATAATAATTTCTCTCAAGCCGGTGGATAACAGCGGAATCTAATCCGTAGACTTCCTGTAGCTGCTGCATGGAAACAAAGCCGCCCAGCTTGCTACGGTAGCTGATAATGCGGGCGCTTAATTTTTCACCAATACCATAGACTTTTTTCAGTTGTGTTGAATCTGCCGTGTTGATGTCTGTTCGCTCATGCTTAACTTCTGCATTTGTAACCTTGTACGCTTCTTCCTTAGCTTTAGCAGAGGGCTTATCGGCAACAGCCTGTTCCGGTAACTGAATGAAAGGAATAAGCTCGTTATAGAATAAAGTATCCATCCCGTATATCTTAAGCAGGTCGGATTTGATTCTGAATGTACCATTTCTGGAGCGGTAATTCAGAATACGCTGGGCTAAGAAACCGGGAACCCCGAGGCTGTCAAAATCAGGTAAGCTTGCCGTGTTGGGATCAAAGGCGAATAAAGTTTTTTCTGAAGGAGAGGCTGTACTATCGGGTTCAGGCCAATGCGCCAGCAGGCTGTCTAAGCTTTGCCGGTTTTTACTGAAATCAACCGGTTGTTTGCTTTGCCAGTGGTGGTAGGCCGGCATAACAAAAACGCTGCTCATCAGTACTGGAAGCAGGATGAGAAGACCATTGGCCTCGCGGGTTGAGATTCCGAAAAATGCCCTTGTCCAGGATCTGAGCCGGTTTATCATCAGATTAAAGCTAACCCGACAAAGCCGGGATCTTTTGTTTAAACCTCTTATATCAAATTTAAACTTATTATCATCTTTAGAAAATTTAAGATCGGATTAAACTCATAATATTGTACCCGTTAAAACCGGGATACATGAAAAAATTATTGGTTGCAGGCCTCATTTTAGTGCTGGCAAATGAAAGTTTTGGCTGGGGCGCAACGGGCCATCGTGCCACTGGGTTGGTAGCCGAGCGTTATCTTTCCAAGAAGGCGAAAAAAAGAATTGACGCCATCCTGGGAGGTGAATCAATTGCGATGGTAAGCAACTGGATGGATGAAATCCGCTCGGATTCGACCTATAATTATACCAACGACTGGCACTGGACAACCATTCCGGATGGCGGTAAATACGAAGATGTGGAAGCCAACCCGGATGGAAAGATTGTGATGATGCTGGAGAAAATTATTGGCGAGCTGAAGCGCGGTGGTCTGCCTGCAAAACAGGAACAGGAGTACCTGAAAATGCTGATCCACATGATCGGTGATTTACACCAGCCGTTGCATGTGGGCAAACCGGGCGATCGCGGGGGTAATGATGTGCGCGTAAAGTGGTTTCGAAACGACTCGAACCTGCACCGTGTGTGGGACAGTGAAATGATTGACGATACCAAGCTAAGCTATACCGAGCTGGCCGATGCATTGGGCAAACCCGGCAAGGATAAGCTGGCGCAATGGCAACAGGGTACCGTGCGCGACTGGGCTATGGAGTCGGTCAGCTATCGCAAGCAGGTATATGATATTGGCGATGGCGCCCTTGGCTACAGATATTCCTATAAATATTTTTCGGTAGCAAAAGAACGCATGCTGCAGGCGGGCATCCGGATGGCTGCATTATTAAATACTATTTACGGGTAATCCCTGTATGTATTTTTTATACCACGCCTGGAAAACCAACAATGCCCACAGGCGTGCATGAACATCCTGCGGGTTGGAGGAGTTTAGCTGCGCTTTCAGCTTCTGAACTTCGGCATAGTTAAAGATGCCCTGCTCGGAAATATTTTTTTCTGAAAGCAGGTCATCTGTCAGGGCGTTAAGCTCTTTTCGCAGCCAGTTGAGCATGGGTACTTCAAACCCTTTTTTGGGTCGGTTATATAATTGAGCGGGCAGCTCATCGCGGAAAGCATCTTGCAAAATGCGTTTGCGCATCGACCGGTTGATCTTAAATTCATCGGGCAGGTTGAATACAAAATCCACCACACGATAGTCCAGGAACGGTACGCGTACTTCCAGGCTGTTGGCCATGCTCATGCTGTCAACCTTGGTAAGCATATCGCCCGGTAAAACCAGGTGCATATCGGTAAGTAAAATTTCGCGCATGGTTTCAGGCGAGGAGATATAGCGCAGGTAATTTTCCTTACGGGATTCAAATTCCTGCTTATTCAGTTTTTGTCGGGTTTCACGCAACAACATACCGGCTTGAGTGCCTTGCGTAAAGCCGGCCCATTGCCAGTACCGCTCGCGGCTGTCCAGCTTCATGCCTTCGGCAAAGCGATTGAGCTGCCGTGCAAGATTACCGGCTTTACCGCTACGCGATTGTGGCATCAGCTTCCAAACCGGTGCCAGGCTGGTAATAAGATTTTCTTTCCACCCTTTGTGGATGATGCGGTTAAAAGCTGCATGCTTGTTATACCCGCCCAGCAATTCATCGGCTCCATCGCCCGACAGGGCTACGGTGGCATGCTTACGGGTTTCTTTACTTAAAATATATACGTTAAGCGTGGATGAATCGGCAAAGGGCTCGTCAGTATAATTCAATACATGATGCACATGCGCCAGTAAATCGTTGTGTGTAAGTGAAAATACCGTATGATTGGTTTTAAGATGTTTGGCAACTGCGTTTGCATAAGTGGTTTCATCAAAAAATTTATCATCGCGGAAGCCGATAGAAAATGTATGCAGGTCGGGTTTGTGCTTTACGGCTAATGCTGTAATCACAGAGGAGTCGACACCACCGCTTAAGAATGCACCCACGGGTACATCGGCAACCAGCCTGCGCTTTACGGAATCTTCCAGCAGGTCTTTGAATTGTACTGTGGCTTGTTCGTATGTTAATGCGGATGGGTTTGCTTTTTCGGCAATGGCGTAATACCGGCCGCTTTCCAGCTTCTTGCTGCTGATTTTAAGATAATGACCGGGTAAAAGTTTTTTTACCTGCGTAAAAATGGTGTGAGGTGCCGGAATGTAATTAAGATGCAGATAGGCTTGCAGTGAAGTATAATCCAGCTCTTTATCGATACCGTATTGCAGCATCGATTTCATTTCGGATGCAAACAGGAATTTGTCTTCATCGAAAAGATAAAGCAGCGGCTTGATGCCGTAACGATCGCGTGCCAGGAAAAAAGTTTGTTCCTGCCGGTCGTACACGCAAAAAGCAAAGAAGCCGTTGAGCTTGTTCAGGCAGTTTTCTTTTTCGCGGATGAAGAGATAGAGTAAAACTTCCGTGTCGGATGAGGATGAAAACCGAATGCCTTGTGCTTCCAGCTCACTTCTTAGCTCGCGATAGTTAAAGATTTCGCCATTGAACACAATGCAAAATCTTTTTTGTGCGTCCCACATGGGTTGGTTGGCCACAGCGCTGGTATCAATAATGGATAACCTGCGATGCCCAAGCCCTACATACTCATTGGTGTACACATCGTGCGCATCGGGGCCGCGTTTTTCCAATGCCAGTGTGGCAGAGGTAACATGAATCATGTTAAGCTTGCCGAGCAGGTTAAACGCAAATACCCCGGTTATGCCGCACATAAGTTTAGTAGCTGGCAGTAGCAATAGGCAGTTGACAAAGCTGCATCCTTTTACCAACTGGTTTTGCCTATTGCCAACTGTTCAAATAAAGTTAAAGCGTCTTGATCTTGATATTCTTAAACCACACCTCGTTGCCATGATCCTGAAAATCGATGTAACCGGCCGGGGCCATACCATAACCGGCTGCATCTTTCCATTTGCTGGCATCTTTGCGTTGTTTCCAGTCTTCCGACAACAATTCATATTCCACAACCTTGCTTCCGTTCAGCCAGTGCTCGACAAGATTTCCGTTCACTACGATTTTTGATATGTTCCATTCACCGGCAGGTTTAACCGGTTTTGTTGCGGACGCAGCATGCATGTCGTAGTTGCTTCCGGTCTTTTGCATATCGGTTAAATCACCCGGGTAACCTGTGTCATCAATAAGCTGGTATTCGGGGCCGGAGTAATAAGGCTGATCAAATTCTTCCGTTACCCGGTACATCACACCACTGTTGGCTTCAGGCGCAACCTTCCAGTCGAACACCAGTTCAAAGTTCTGAAACTGTTCGGTTGTGCGAAGGTCTGAGCGCTCATTGCCATCGCCCGTTGCTTCGTTAAGAGGTTTGCAATGCAGCGTTCCGTCAGTTACTTCCCAGGTGTTGTTGGGGTAAGCTTTAAATATAGTCCAGCCGGTAAGCGTTTTACCATCAAATAAAAGTTTCCAGCCGGCAGCAGCTTCATCGGCAGTCAGTTGATTGTCAATATCGGCCGGCTCTGATTTCTCTTCTGTTTTGGTTGGGCTGCAACCTGCTAATGCAACCAAAAGGAGTAGTGTAAAACTTAAAGCATGTACTTTTTTCATTGTTTTGAAAGTTTGATAAAGGTTACTTATTGGATTTTTCAAAGAAATTTAAGATCAGAATTGCTATTGCTTCCTGTTTTGCGATTACAAACTAAAACTATTGACATATAAAACCTGCACGCTCTGCCTTGCAACCTTTATGGTTAAAAGATCTTACCGGGATTAAGAATACCATTCGGGTCGAATACTTTTTTAATGCCACGCATCAGGTTCAGGTTCACTTCGCTCATGGCGATAGGCATGTATGGCCGCTTGGCAATACCAATACCGTGCTCGCCCGATAACGTTCCGCCTAGGCTTACACTAAGCTTGAATATCTCGCCAATGCCTTCCGGTATTTTGTTTTCCCAATCATGCTCGCTGATGTTCTCTTTCAGAATATTGACGTGAAGATTACCATCGCCTAAATGGCCAAAGCAAACGGTGTTAAACCCGTATCGCTTGCCGATCTCCTTAATGCCTTTAACCAGCTTGGGCAGATTGTTACGCGGCACCACTACATCGTCAGACTTGGTAAGCGTGTACCAGTTAACGGCCGGAGAAATGTTTACGCGAACTTTCCAGAGCTCGGCTTTTTGTGCGCTGCTTTCCGCGAACAGCACTTCACCGCTCTGAAATTTCTCCACCACGTTCATCACACGTTCGGCATCGCGCATCAAAACTTCTTCATCGTTGCCGTCCAGCTCGCACAGCAGGTAGGCATCCATACCATCAGCCAGCTTGGTGGTTACGGGGCTGTTCAATACTTTTTCGCAGTACTCGTATGTCTTAACCGCGGCCTCGCGTTCAAAAAACTCCATACCCGATGGCGTAATACCTTCTCTGAAAATAGCGGCAATAGCCTTGCAGGCTTCTTCGCTGGTTACAAACGGAATTAGCAGCAATACATCTTTCTGCGGTAAGCCGCGCAGCTTAAATACAATCTTGGTGATAATGCCCAGCGTACCTTCGCTGCCACACATTAATTGTGTCAGGTTATAGCCGGTGGAGTTCTTTAATACGTTGGCAGCCGTCCAAATAATTTCACCGGTAGGTAAAACCACCTGCATGTTGATTACATAATCGCGGGTAACACCATACTTCACGGCTTTCGGCCCACCGGAATTATTAGCCAGGTTGCCACCCAGAAAGCAGGAGCCGCGGCTGGCCGGGTCGGGCGGGTAGAACAATCCTTTTTCTTTAACAGCGCTTTGAAAAACTTCGGTAATTACTCCGGGTTCTACCGTAGCCTGCAGGTTCAGCTCGTCTATTTCTATAATCTTGTTGAATCGTTCCATCGAAATAACCACACCTTTATGAACGGGTATGGCGCCTCCGGCAAGCCCGGTACCGGCACCGCGTGGGGTTACGGGTATTTTATGTTCATTGCAGATTTTGAGAATGGCGCTGATCTCTTCAGGAGTGCCTGGCTTTACTACCAGGTCGGGTAAGAAGAGATAATCCTCCGTTTTGTCGTGGCCGTAATCGTGGCGTTTTTCCTCATCTGCAATTACATGCCCATCGCCAACAATGGAACGAAACCGGCTAACGACTTCGTGATCTAATTCCGGAACAATATCTGCTTTAGGGTTTGACATCAATGCAGTAACTTTGATTGAAATATGGGACAAAAATCAAACCTCAAAATTACGGAAATAACTTTTCAAAGGCTGTGGCTTTTTCCGGTCATTTTGATTTTGTTGAGCTCCTGTGTGTCAACCCGTGTGCGCGAGCAAAGAGAAAAGGTAATTGAAACCGCACGCACATTTACCGGGACACCATATAAATGGGGCGGCACCACAAGGGCCGGGATGGATTGTTCAGGATTAACGTGTAATGCGTACCGCTCTATCGAGCTGGAGCTTCCCCGCTCAGCCGATGCGCAGGCCACTTTGGGTAAGAAGGTAAAGCGTAAAAAGCTGGTTCCGGGCGACCTGGTTTTTTTTGCCACCGGTAAGAAGAAACGCGAGATCACGCACGTGGGAATTGTTACCGATGTAAAAGGCAATGATAACGTAAAGTTTATTCATGCATCTACCACATTGGGCGTGGTGGAAACCAACCTGTACTCGGACTACTATATAAAGCGTTACCGCAGGGCGCGCAGAATTATCGATTGAAAATTATGACAACAAGAAGAAAGTTTATTCGACTGGGTGCGCTGGCATCGTTAGCATCATTCACAAAGGCATGGGGAAAGCCTGCGGCTAAAGTTTCCAAACCGGTGGTAATTTCTACGTGGAATTTCGGAGCGGATGCAAACGTGGAAGCCTGGAAAATTTTATCGAGCAATGGAAGAGCGCTGGATGCGGTAGAGGCCGGTGCGCGCGTGCCGGAAGGCGATCCGAAAGAATCGTCAGTCGGGCTGGGCGGTTTGCCCGATCGCGATGGCCGTGTTACACTGGATTCATGCATTATGGATGAGCTTGCCAACTGCGGTGCGGTGGCATGCCTGGAACATATTGTGCACCCGGTATCGGTAGCGCGTAAAGTGATGGAAAAAACCCCGCATGTTTTCCTGGTGGGAGATGGAGCTTTGAAGTTTGCGCTGGCGCAGGGATTTAAGAAAGAGAAGCTATTAACGGAAGAATCGAAGAAGAAATGGAAGGAGTGGTTAAAGAAACAGCATTATAAGCCGGTAGCCAATATTGAAAACCACGATACTATTGGTATTGTAGCATTAGATGCCCAACAGAATTTATCAGGAGCCTGCACGACCAGTGGTATGGCTTATAAAATGAGAGGCCGTGTAGGCGATTCGCCTATTATCGGTGCGGCTTTGTTTGTGGATAACGAAGTGGGTGCAGCCACCAGCACCGGTGTGGGGGAAGAAGTTATTCGGATTGTAGGCTCGCACCTCGTGGTGGAGCTGATGCGGCAAGGCAATACCCCGCAGCAAGCCTGCGAGCTGGCTGTGGCGCGTATTGTTAAAAACCAGCCTGGGAAATCGAAAGAGATACAGGTTGGATTTTTAGCGTTGAATAAAAACGGGGAGTATGGCGCATTCGCTTTGCAAAAAGGGTTTACGTACGCCCTTTACAGCAATGAAGTACCCAACAATATCTTTGAGGCGAAGAGCTATTATTAACATGCTATTAGAGATTGTAGTTTATAACATCGAATCAGCTTTACGCGCCCAGGAAGGCGGGGCTGATCGCATAGAGTTATGTGATAACAACGGTGAAGGTGGCACCACACCTTCCTATGGAACTATTGAATCGGTAAGGCAACACACCAACCTGGATGTGTTCGTGATGATCCGGCCGCGGGGAGGCGATTTCTGCTATTCCAGCTATGAGTTTCATTGCATGAAGCGGGACATTGACCAATGCCAGCGGCTAAGCGTAGATGGTGTGGTGTTCGGCATTTTAAATCCGGATGGCACGCTCGATAAAAAGCGATGCAGGGAGCTGATAGACCGGGCGCGTCCGCTGAAAGTAACGTGCCACCGTGCGTTTGATATGACACGCGACCCGTTTGAGGCGCTGGAAGATTGCATCGAAGTGGGCTTTGATAGAATTCTTACAGCCGGACAGCAAGCCACGGCAGCGAAAGGCGCTGATCTGGTTGCGCAGCTAATTCAAAAAGCGAATGGCCGCATTGCCATTATGCCGGGTTCCGGGGTGAATGAAAATACCGTTCAGGAAATTGTTCGGAAAACAGGGGCGAAAGAAATTCATTTCTCGGCAACCTCCTTTCGCGATAGTGTTATGCAATACCGCAACCCGGCTATTGCAGGTATGGGTTCTGAAGAAGGATCGGAATTCAAGTATCGTACGGTCGACCCTGATCGGGTAAAAAATATTAAGCTCCTGGCAGAATCCGTGTAATGCATTTTCTTTCGTTATAGTTTTAGCCAGCCGGACTGTGGAGATCAAAGACCCCAAAAACTTTTACTTTCCGGAACTTGATGGTTTAAGATTTTTTGCGTTTTTACTGGTATTCTTTCATCACCATACATTATTATCCAATATTCCCTATTTCTCGGTTATTCATGCCTATGGTTGGATTGGCGTTGATCTGTTTTTTATCCTATCAGCCTTTTTACTATCCAAGCTGTTAAGGGCTGAGTATAACCTTTCCGGGTCGATCAGCTATAAATCCTTTTACTACCGAAGGATCCTGAGAATCTGCCCGCTTTACTACATGTATATAACCTTTTCAGCTTTATTGTTTTTCTTTTTGCCAAATCCCTTACAGGATGATACCATTATTCGTTATGCAGGCTTATTTACTTTGTCAGATAATATGCTTACAGCAGGCTTAGGGTATAACCCGATACCTTTTACCGGGCACTTGTGGACAATTGCTTATGAAGAGCAGTTTTACCTGCTGTTGCCTGTTTTGGTCGCCTTTTTGATGCAGAGAACCTCACATCAAACCTGGATTACAAGAGCTGCTGTGGTTATTATCCTCAATGGCATAAGATGCACAATGGTGTATTTCAACGTGAAGCATCCCGCAATCTGGGTTTTGCCGGTTACTCATTTCGAATCGATGCTTATTGGTATTGTAATAGGATTTGGAAAACTTGATTTTTTGCTGAAACGGATACCATCCTTCTTGCTGGGTATATTTGGCTTATTCTTTTTCGGGTTGGTATGGTTGCTGCCGCCAATCAGTCAAAACAGCTTCTTACTTTCTTTTAGCTATACTTTTATAGGCATCTTTAGCGCGTTTGTTCTTCTTTCTGTTTTAAAGAATGGAATCCTGAAAAAGATTTTATCGTATAAAGTTTTTGTCTTCCTCGGCAAGCGATCTTACGGACTATACATCTTTCATTTAGTCAGTAACGGCATTGTAGCTTACCTGGTAAAGTATTTCCCGGTTTTAAAAAATGATTTATTTTCATTTGTTGCCTCTTTAGCTGTTTGTATAATATTCTCTGTAATCTCGTATCGGTTTGTTGAAATGCCCTTTTTGAAAATTAAGAGAAGGTATGAGGTAGTGCATTCCCGACCGGTTTAACCAGGCACAGGTCCCGGCATATTGCATCGGTTCGCATGGCTTGACATAATTATCTGCCAATTAAACCGGGAATCATGGCGTAAATAGCTTATCCATTTTGTATTTCCCATATTATCAGCATTTTTAAAAATTATTGATGCGGGATATGCGGATTTTGATGACTTTCTTGTTTTCGGTGTTAGCTGTTTCAGGGTACACACAGGTTATAATTAATGAGGTATGTCCGGCCAATGCCGATATAAATTTTGACCCTGATTTTTTCAACTTCTCTCCCTGGGTGGAGCTGCACAATACGGGTAATACATCCGTTTCGCTGGGTGGTTATTATCTATCCGATAATAGTAATCAACCTGCCAAATGGGTAATACCGCAAGGGATTTTCATCCCGGCCAAGGGTTACCTGCTGATCTGGTGCGATGGACGTAACACCGGGCTTCATACATCCTTCTCGTTGGATAGTGATGGTGAGAGCGTGGTATTGTCTTCACCTGCGTTGCAACTTGTGGATCAGGTTACATTTCCCCGTCAATATTCCAATGTTTCGTACGGGCGTAAATCAGATGGTAACGCGGAGTGGTCTTACCTGAGCAGCCCTACACCGGCAGCCAAAAACGAATCGCCATTTGGTGAAGTAGTGCTGGATCCGCCAACCCTGTCTGTTAAATCCGGTCGCTATGCAGCTACACAAAACGTAACGATTACGCATATCACACCAGGGGTGGAAATCCGTTATACGCTGGACGGCACTGAGCCCAGGCCCGGATCGGCATTGTACACAGCGCCTGTACCTGTAACCAAAACCTTAACATTAAAGGCCAAAGCTTTTCACAACACCCATATCCCCAGCCAGACGGTTGTTGAAACGTATTTTATAAATGAGCGATCCTTTACTTTACCTGTGGTTTCTGTTTCCACACGGCCCGATTACCTTTGGAATAATACGGTTGGTATTTATACAATTGGAACCAACGGGTTAACAAAGAATTGCAGGGATACCCCTGCGAACTGGAACCAGGATTGGGACAGGCATGCATCCATAAGTTTTTTTGATGCATCGGGTAAGCCTGGTTACAGCCGGTCGGTTGATATCAGCATTGGCGGGGGATGCAGCCGGAATAATGCACAAAAGTCGCTCAATATAAAAGCGCGCGATAAATATGGCGGCAATATATTGGACGATAAGCTGTTCCCGGAAAAGCCGCACGATCGCTACGGTGGCTTTACCATGCGCAATTCGGGTAATGATTTTAATATCACCATGTTCAGAGATGCGCTTATACAAACCCTGGCAAAGGAACAGATGAAGCTCAATTACCAGGCTTACCGACCTACGGTTTTTTTCCTCAATGGTCAATATTGGGGTATTCAAAACATGCGTGAAAAAATTGATGCGGATTATATCGAAACGAACTTTGGCATAAAAAGCAATGACATCGACCTGCTGGAATCGTGGGGTAGCCCGATAGAGGGAACCAATACGGCATACTTTAGTTACCTGAACACCTTGCAGACACTGCCGCCATCCTTACCTTCTACTTACGAGTTTATTGACCAGCACATTGAAGTGCAGGAGTATATCAATTACCTCGTTACCCAGATTTATTTTGGCAATACCGATTGGCCCGGTAACAATATTAAATTCTGGCGTCAGCGATCCAACAATGGCAAGTTCAGGTGGTTGCTGTACGATACGGATTTTGGCCTGGCGCTGTACGGCAACGTAACGCATCCTACTTTACCGTTTGCCACCGATCCTAACAGTGGAGTGGATTGGCCAAACCCTCCCTGGAGCACGCAGCATATCCGGTTGGTTTTGCAAAACCCGCAATTCAGAAGCCGGTTCATTCAAACGATGGCTGCCGCTATGGGTGCAGGCTTTAGTCCGCAGCAGGTAAATAAAGCCATTGATGTATTCAGCCAACGCATTGCAGCCGAAATGCCGTTCCATAAGCAACGTTGGGGTGGTAATATGAGCAACTGGAATTATGAAGTGCAGCGATTGCGTACCGTTGCTGCAGAACGCCACCAGTACATGCGGCAGCATATGGCTGAATTTTTTAGCCTTACGGCTGATGTAAAGATCAGCGCGCAGACTTTTCCGGAAAGTACGGGTAAGATAAACCTTAACGGGGTTACTTTACATGAGCCTATGAGTATGGCCGATTACTACAGGAATTTACCTTTTGAGGCCAAACCTGTTCCCGCGCCCGGTTATGCGTTTAAGCATTGGAAGCTTATCAAAAGCGATGTTACGATTTCTCCCCTTGTTTCTGCAGGTGATACCTGGAAGTATTTTGATGCCGGAGTTTTGCCGGGCGTAAATTGGAATGCCCCGGTATTTAATGACAATGCCTGGGCCAGCGGACCAGCCCAGCTGGGCTACGGGGAGGGAGATGAGCAAACTGTTGTGGGCTTTGGCCCGAATGCCAATAATAAGTTTATCACCACCTATTTTAGAAAATCGTTTACTGTTTCCGGTGCCAGTGAAATTATGGCGTTGAATGCCTCCGCTTTATTTGATGATGGAATAGTAGTTTACCTGAATGGTACGGAGGTGTATCGCAACAATATGCCCGCAGGCAATATCACCAACAATACGTTGGCATCGGGTGCAATTGCTGTTGAAAACGTATTTGTAGATTTTTCTGTTCCGGCAAACCTGTTGGCAGAAGGAAACAATGTACTGGCGGTGGAAGTGCACCAGAACTCACCGCAAAGTTCAGACCTCAGCTTTGCTTTCAGGCTAAGCTCATTCGTGGGCGGTGCGGAAGAAGAGATGATTTTAACTACTCCGGTATTAAGCGATGTGGCTGACCGGTATGTATCTATCGAGGCTCATTTTGAAGAAGCAGCCCCGGTATCCGGATTAGTTATCAACGAAGTAGCCGCAGCCGGTACGGCAGCAACCGATGAGCTTGGTGAGCAGGACGACTGGATTGAGATTTACAATTCATCCGCGCAAGCTA
This sequence comes from Cyclobacteriaceae bacterium, assembly GCA_026129485.1. Classification (GTDB taxonomy): domain Bacteria; phylum Bacteroidota; class Bacteroidia; order Cytophagales; family Cyclobacteriaceae; genus ELB16-189. The sequence goes on along the minus strand of JAHCHY010000001.1, from coordinate 116,368 downwards.
TTGACCTGGCAGGCTTGTTTATAACCGATAACCTGCAAAGTAAATTAAAGCACCAGTTTGAAGCAGGATCGAACAAAACAATTATTAATCCGGGTGAATATAAATTAGTGTGGGCCGATAACCAGACCGGGCAAAGCGTTCTACACACCAACTTCCGACTTTCGGCATCGGGTGAGCAGGTAGGGCTATATCAGATGACAGGATCGCAGTTGCGTGTGCTGGATGAAGTAACATTTGCCGCTCATGCTGAAAATACAAGCGCCAGCCGTATTCCCGATATTACAGGTCCCATCGAAATTACGGCAATGCCCACACCGGGCGCTGCCAATATTTTTGAAGTAGTTACCCATGTAAATGATGATCCTTTAACGGAAGATGTGTTGATTTATCCCAACCCGGTTACAGACCTGTTACACATCAAGTCCGGGCTAAACTCCGTTGTACGGGTCCGGGTTACCAATATGCAGGGTGCGCTTGTGCATACGCAACATGTGCCAGGCGAGCAGGTGGTTTCGCTGGACCACCTGCCAAGCGGATTGTACCTGGTTGCCATCATTTCAGGTAGCAAATCTTATGTAAAAAGAATAATGAAGCGCTAAACAAAAATGCCGGCCTTGCGGTCCGGCATTTTACCCAAACACCCCTTACCTAAAATCTTATTGTGCCCGTTTGGCTGTCATCGGGAAGGATCCGAATTGCCCCATGGTCATGGTTCCGGTAAACTCATCTCCGTTAATAATACCTTTTACCAGCACGGTGCTGCTATTGCCTCCAAAGTTCACCTCGTAACCGAAGCTTAACTCATTACCACTCACCTTTACATCTTTAACAGGTGTTTCGCGGTTGAAACGTGCATTTACAATTACACCGGTGTATGCATCACCCTCTTTGGTGATCTTAAGTGTACCTCCGTTGGCGCCCTGCGGACTTTCTACAGTGTATTCCCAGTTTCCTTCAGCCACTACTACAGCAGTTGAATCTACAGGTTGGGTCTGCGCCTCGGTGGTTGGCCTTACCACGGTGGTGTTATTACGACCGCCCCCAAAGTTGCCCCGCTGCTGACCGCCACCCATATTATTACCCATACCGCCACCATTGTCCATGCCTCCGCCATCGTTATCGCCCCCCATTTTCAGGTCATCGTTGTTTACGGAGCGGCCGCCACGTCTGCGCGGCTGGTCGAAGCTCATTTTACCAATGCGGTAGCTTACATTAACACGGAAGCTGAAGTTTCGCATTTCAGTAAAGCTGTTCTGGTTGATGCTCTGCGTTCCGGTATTGGTTATTACAGAGTTCCTGATTTTCATGGAAGGAGCTAGGAAGTTTTCCAAACCGGCACCAATGCTTCCTTTTTTATTTTTGAACTCTCTGCGCACGCCCATACTATAGGTACCAAATCCGCCCTGGAAACCCTGCAGGTTAACCCTGCGGCCCCGGTAAAATCCGAAACCCTGAACAGCCCAGCCTTTACCCAAATCGTAGCTTCCAAAACCACGACCGCTGTAAACCCAACCACTATTGCTCACACGGGGAGTAAGATCTGACCCCGGGTTCAGCATATCGGCAAAGTAAACATCGCCACCTACATTGAAAGAAAGTTTACCCACGCTGATATTGGTGAAAATACTGCCACCATACGCATTTTCTATTCCAAGGTTGCCATAGGTGGTTTGAATCACACTATCGCGCACAACCTGGCGCAGGCTCTGGATAGCGTTATTTGAGTTCCTGACAAAACCTGTAAGGTTGACAGATGTTCCTTTAATGAAAGTGCTGTAACCCAATTCGAAGTTGTTGGTAAACTCAGGATCAAGCTGTGGATTACCAACTGTCTCACTAAGCGGGTTTGCATTTTGTACGTTAGGATTCAGGAACTGGATGGAAGGCCGTTGAATTCTTCTGTTGTAGGAAGCTTTAACAGTGCCTTTTTTCAATTTCCGGGATGCGTTGAAGCTCGGAACCAGGACACCGTATTCCGGGATCTCGATATTTGATTCTGTTCGGGTATAGGCGTTGATAATAGTGTATTCGTAACGGGCGCCTGCCTTAAGGCTGTAGCCGCTTTTTGCGCTGTATGTGTACGACATGTAACCGGAGATTACATCTTGGTCGTAGTTAAGCTGATTGGAGCGGGTGGCATCCGTTTCCGGAACAAACTCGCCATTTGCACCTGCTGCAGTGAAGACCTGGAAATCACTCAGCACTTTTCTTTTGATTTCTTTAACGCCCGCCTCAAACATCTGGTTATTGTTAATGGGAGTCTGGTAATCGGCCTGGATAGTGAATTCCTCATTTAACCCGTCATTCAGGTTTTTCAGGCGCTGAAAAATATCATAGGTATCGGTATTGTAAATCGTATTGGTGAAATCGTTATTCCTGTTGTTGCGGCTGTACATGGCCAGCACGCTGAATTCGCGTTGGGGTTTATCAAACGAACGTGTATAGGTGAAATTCATATCCACGTTATTGGAAAGGTTGTTTGTATTTACATCGCGCAAGCTGTTTGAGATAAGTGCATCATTGCGGTAGATCTGCGAAATCAGGTTGTCTTGGAAGGATTGATTGTTTCTCAGGCCAAAACGAACCGATGCGGCAAGCGAGTTTTTCTTGTTAATGTCATAATCCCAGCCCAGGTTATAATTTCCGAATAAGCCACGGCTGCGGTTTTCACCACTTTGATACGAGAATGTTTCCGATGATTCTGAGGAGGTAAGCTGCTGGTTTTCGAAAGCGCCCCGTACATTGTAGCTGGCTCTTCCAAATCCGCCCAGCGAAAAGCCCATTTTGCCCCTGCGGTAGTTTCCGTTAAGTCCCAGGTTTGAGCCACGCAGGCCTGCACCCGCATCGATGTTTAAGGTTAACCCTTCCAAGGTGTTTTTCTTGGTAATAATGTTGATGATGCCGGCAGATCCCTCTGCATCATATTTTGCAGATGGTGATGTGATCACTTCTACCGTTTTAATCTGGTCGGAAGGAATCTGTTTCAGGGCATCCGCTACTGAGTTGGCCATAATGGTAGATGGCTTGTTGTTGATCAATACCATAATATTAGAGCTGCCGCGCATACTTACATTACCATCCAGGTCAACCGAAAGCATGGGTACACGCTTTAAAACATCCGTGGCATCACCTCCCCGGGTAGTAACATCATTCTCTGCATTATAAATAGTGCGGTCAACACGTTCTTCCACCAGGTCTTTCTGCGCCTCAATCACGACTTCACCTAATTGCGTAGCTTCTTCGCTTATTTTTACAGTTCCCAGGTTAACCTCAGCTCTTCTGCCATCTAATACCAGATCGGATTTGGTAATGGTTTCGTACCCGATAAAAGATATGGTTACGGTGTAGGTTCCGTTGGCAATTTTTTCGATCGTAAATTTTCCTTTTGCATCGGCAATGGTGCCGTTTACGGTTTTGCCATCTGCATCTGTTAAAGCTACGGTAGCAAATTCTACCGGCTGGTTGGTTTTGGCGTCCATTACTACGCCAATAATCCGGCCGTTATTCTGTGCAAAGCCGGTTAGCGTAGCACATGCGATAACAGCGGTTAAAAAAATCTTTTTCATCAGGGGGTTATTTTTAAAAATCCTCTTCACTTTTCCGATCTGTTTAACTGCAAAGGACGCCTTTTGTTTCCTTTTTATTCGCGGTATTAGACAATCCGGCCAAACGATTCGACAATTCCAAAAGCCAGCTAAAATACTTTAAAAACGCGGGTTTAGGATATTCGGTCGATTAGATTACGTTAACGGTCTAAAAGCATAATCCAGATGCATTTGGTCTGGCGCTGCACCCTACCTTTGGTCAAAAATTAATTTTTTGTTAAAAGATGCAATCCTTCATTAACCGGAACCGTGTCGTGCTGTTGCACGTATCGTTTTGGTTTGTTTACCTGTCGTTTAACCTGTACCAGGCTTCCGTATTTCAGCGCGGGCGCGGCTACGATTGGGAGCGCCTGCTTACGTCAACTTCCGTGCAGTTGGTGTTTACCGTTACCATTGCCTATCTCAACTACTTTTTTATCTGGCCCCGGTTTATCAAGAGTAAAAACCTGTTGCGATACCTGCTGGAGTTTGGTGTTACCATTGGCGGGTTGCTTACGCTGCGGGTTTACCTGCAACGCCACCTGGCCGATGGATATTCGCACCGGGTAGAATATTTCTACTCCAGCTTTTTTATTGTTCAGATGGTGGCTATTACGCTGCTCATCGTGCTGTTTGTAGGCATGCTTCGTTTTGCAGTAGAATGGTTTGAGCTGGAATCCAAGCGCAGGGAAATAGAAAATGAAAAGCTGATGGCGGAGCTGAATTTTCTGAAAGCCCAGATCAACCCGCACTTTTTGTTTAATACGCTTAATAACCTGTATTACCTGGCGTATACCAAATCCGACAACACTACGGAAGTGATTGCCAAGCTTTCGCAGATGATGCGGTACATGATTTATGACAGCAATCACACGCAGGTATTACTTTCTAAAGAGATTGAGTACATGGAAAATTATATCAGCCTGGAGAGATTAAGGTTGAATAACCAGATACCCATCAAATTTGAAGTGATCGGCAACCCGGACAACCTGCGCATTGCCCCGCTGGTGCTGATTACTTTCCTGGAAAATGCATTCAAGCATGGCGTAAGCGGTAACAATGCCAGGGCCTGGGTAAATGTTTCAATAAAGCTGGAAGGCAAACAATTAATTTATACAGTTGAGAACAGTAAGCCCGAAATTGCAAACAACCACGAGAAATCCGGTATTGGCTTGCAGAATGTAAAACGCAGGCTGGACCTGAGCTATCCCAACCAATACAAGCTGGCAACCGAAGATAAAAAGGATGTATATTTCGTTCAGGTAACGCTAACACTCAGTTGAAGCTGAATTGCATCATAATTGAAGACGAACCGCTTGCCCGTAACCTGCTGGCGGATTACGTAAGCAAGGTGCCTACGCTTAATCTTGTGCAGGCTTTCGGTAATCCGCTGGAAGCGCTTGAGGTATTACGTGAGCAGCCGGTTGATATTTTGTTCCTCGATGTGCAGATGCCGCAGCTTACCGGTATTTCGCTGCTTAAAGTTTTGCAAAACAAACCCATGGTGGTGCTTACCACCGCTTACTCCGAGTATGCGCTGGAAGGATACGAGCTGGATGTAGCCGATTACCTGCTAAAGCCGGTAACCTTCGAGCGCTTTCTAAAGGCAGTTGACAAAGTAACGCAGCGCCTGGCAGGCGAAGGAAAAACGGTTGTGGTTTCGGAGGTAACCGCACCCGGTTTTGTGTTTGTAAAAGACGGTACCAAATCAGTTAAAGTACAGTTGGATGATATTTTATACGTGGAGGGCCTGAAGGATTACGTTACTATCCATACACCCGGCCAGAAAATAGTTACGTTGCAGCGGATGAAAACGCTGGAGGAGCAACTGCCGGCCGATAAGTTTATCCGGATTCACAATTCATTTATTGTGGCCGTTAAAGCAATTGATGTGGTGCATAAAAACGAAGTACAGATCGGACAAGCCTCCCTGCCGATTGGCGATACCTACCGCAAGGCCTTTCGCGATTTTATTGAAAAGCACCATATTCAATAAGGTCAGCCGTCCCTTGCAGGATTTGGAAATTTGATATATTTGCACGCGCTGAATGGGGGATTAGCTCAGCTGGCTAGAGCGTCCCGATAGCAATCGGGAAGGTCATTGTTATACTGAGTTTGTTCTGATAAAAGCATCCCAAAGAAGTTGGGATATTATTTTGAATAGAATTTGGGGGATTAGCTCAGCTGGCTAGAGCGCTTCCATGGCATGGAAGAGGTCATCGGTTCGAATCCGATATTCTCCACTAAAAAAACCACCGACAGGTGGTTTTTTGTTTTATGCATAACATCTTCTTTTGCTAAGGAATAAGGCACTTAAATAATTGAGCTTTAATTTGGCGGCCAAAAGTACCCCTTGAATATTCTTTGCACTTGTTTTCTAAGAATAGCTTCATCAAGCGGTTCTTTATCGGATAAGCGTGATCTCCTGAAAAATGCAATATTATTATCTTTTGAATCCAGTATCATTACATAAACCGTTGAATGTGCCTTTATGGGAGTAACATGAACCATTCCCAGGGAGAGTATTCCAATTCCAATCCCTTTGGCTATTTGTTTTCCGTAGTTGCCTTTTACTCTTGTAAGCCCTGATGTTATTGTGATTAGGCCAAATCTCTTTTGGTTTTGTTCTAACAGAGAGTCAAGCGTTGGCATTAATTTGAGCGAGGAAATTTCTTTTTTCTTGTCAGCAGTAATGCAAAGAAATTCTATCTCTTGCCGAACCCTGTTTCTTGTCTGAAAGTCGTTTACAATAATGTTACCAGTTAATGGAATACGATTGCCAAATGAACTTAGAACATCAGCAAAAATTGCTTTTGAAAGATTGGAGAGCGTGTCGTTGTGTGTTCCCCGGTTCGCTTTTTCAATTAAGGTTATATACGAGAGTGTCTCAAATTTTTGCAAATCTGTTACCTCGTTAGCTTTTACTGATGATGTTAATAGCCTGGTTGTTGTGCAAGAAGACAGGCTAATGATTACACTTAATATGAAAAACAGGTGTTTGCCTTTTAGCATGGTAAAATTATAAATTGTGAATCTCCTTATATCTTGTTATTTGTTTGTAACGCTTAAAACGAAATATACAAATCTTTGTGCGTTAACGAAGATAGTCTTACTTTCTTACCCCATCACGGCTACCATCTTAAGCACCGGTGCGCCCAATGCTTGGGTTCCTGTAATTTTTACATTGGCTTCTGCCTGTTCCTGCGTCAACGCCTTCGTAAACAATTTCCATGCAGTATCCGGGTCGAATGTAAGGGTAGTGGTTATAGCCGGTGCAGCTTCAATAAAACCCCACTTACCGGAATGCGATTGAATGATCCACGTGCCCCCGGCACTACCGGTTATGTGCACCTGGACACAGGTTCCATCCGGTGCGTTTGTATTTCTGTAGTTATGCGGCAATGCCCGCAGCAGCGTATCGATCATCGGGTAGAAAAACTCGCGGCTCATAATACCATCCTGATGCACGGCATCGCGTATCTGCTGCTGGTGGTGCCAGCGTTCGGTGTACTCGCGGGCAATGTGAAACCAGTTTTTGGATTCGCTTTCCCCGGCCCACGCTACGGAGAAAAGCGCGTGTGCATGTAAATCCAGCGAATGATAATAATCGATCATGGGCTTTTGTACAAGCTGTAAAAACGCAATCAGCGTATCAGGACTTACGCGCTTCATCGCCTTTACCCAATCGGCATTCAAGCGATTGAGATAACTCACTATGTCTTGGTAAGAGCTAACCTGGCCGGGCGGATCCCCGCTGAAATTTTTGAACAGGGCAAGCGTGCGCACACTCGTATCGAGCAGGTGCGCGGCTATATCTTTTACCGTCCACAGCCCGGCTACCGTTGGCTTGTTCCAGTCCGCAGGCTCCAGCGATTTCAGCAGCTCAATCAGCTTTTGTTCAACCGGCTCAAACAAATGCAGGGTAGCAATCATTTCCATTAGCGCGGACCCGGAGGGCAATGCTTTCGCAGGTAATCCGAATACAAAGTTGAAAGATGCTCAAATGTTCCTTCGCCTTCGCTGATGCCGTGCGAGCGGTTGGGGTAGGCCATAAACTGGAACTGCTTACCATGCCTGATCAATTCGTTCACCAGCATTTCGGCATTGGAGTAGTGCACGTTGTCATCACCGGTGCCGTGTATATACAGCAGGTTGCCTTTCAGGTTTTTGGCATGTGTAACAGGGGAACCATTCACAAAGTCTTCGAGGTTTTCCTGCGGCAGGCCCATGTAACGCTCCTGGTATATGTTATCGTACGTAAGCTGGTTGGCCACTGCGGCTACGGCTATGCCGGTTTTATAAATTTCCGGGTACTGGAACAACAGGTTAAGCGTAGCGGAACCGCCACCGCTCCAGCCCCATACGGCAACTCTTTCGGCATCTGTAAAAGGCCATTTCAGAATTTCTTTGGCGGCCAATGCCTGGTCTTTAATATTTATCACCCCAATCTTGCGGTAAATGCTTTTACGCCATGCTCTGCCTTTTGGCGCAGGTGTTCCCCGGTTATCAATCGAGATGTAGATGTAACCTTCTTCGGCCATATCACCGGTAAACAAGGAATTGCCGCCTACACCAAATACATCGCGCACGTTGGCGCCCCACGGTTCGGTATATACAAAAAACACTACCGGGTATTTTTTGGATGCATCAAAGTCGGCCGGCTTCACCATCCACCCATCCATTTCCACGCCTTCTTCGGTTTTTACTTTAAAGAACTCAACGGTTTTAGGCTGGGTGGCCTGTGGCAGCCTGGCCTGAATGCTTTCTTTTTCATTCAACGCGGTATGTTTCGGTAATGCAATCAATTCCGTTACCGGTTTGGTAAAGCTGTTATTGAAGCTGTGCGTGGCAAAAGCGCCCGATGGTGAAATGGAATAATCGTGCGTTCCTTCCTGGCCGGCAGGCGATACCCGTACGGTTTCACCTTTGCCGTCTAACCTGGTTTTGTATAAATATTTTTGTGTGGCATTGGCAGGCGAGGCCAGGAAGTAAAGCATGTTATTCTTTTCATCAACCAGCCGGATGTCCAGCACATCGTAATTGCCTTTGGTGATCAGGGTTTCCTTGCTGCCGTCTTTGGCAATGCGATAGACATGTCGCCAGCCGTCTTTTTCACTTACCCATAAAAATTCCTTGCCGGCATTCAGCCATCGGAAAGCGTGGCGGTAGTCGAGGGCATACACATTTTCCCAGGGCGATAATAAGTCTATCCATGCTTCATCTTTTTCGGAATAAACCAGTTTGGCAGCACCGGTTTGCGGGTTGCATGAGAATATTTTGCTCTCGTTTTGCTTGCGGTTAAGCTGCTGCACCAGGATTTCACCGGCATTGTTCCACTCCATACGGGGCAGGTAATGCTGCTGCGGATCGCCCGGAATAGCAAGCCAGGTAATGTTGCCCGAAATAATATCGGCCACCCCGATGCGGGCAGGCGATGGGGTCTGGCCTGCGGTGGGATATTCAACAGGTACGATCTGTGAGTAAACGGAATCGGTGTTGTTGATCATATAGAAATCGCGGATCTGGCGGGCATCGATCTGCCAGAACGATAGCTGCTTGCTGTCCGGGCTCCATTGAATGCCATCGCGGCAGGCGAATTCTTCTTCATAGGCCCAATCGAACGTACCGTTAATCAGCTTCCGGTTGCCATCTATGGTAATGGCTTTGACTTGCCCGGTGGCCAGGTCTTCCACATATACATTTTGCCCGCTTACATAAGCGGCCCGGGTACCGTCTGGCGAGAACTTGGCAAACATGAGCGATGCGGCCGGCCTCGACTGCCCGATTTGCTTTAGGGATTTTGTTTTTAAGTCAAGCACCCAGTAATCGCCTCGCGCATCCAGGCGCCATACTTTTTGTGTATTCGTAAAAACCAGGAGCTTGCTTTGGTCTTGCGAAAAGGTATAATTACGCACACGCAGACTTTGTGAAGCTCCGGCCGGAGTAAGGTCGGCTTTTGATGCGATGGTGGTTTTGGTATTGGCCGGCAAGGTATACCGGTTTAGCTCTCCTTCTTCTACGCGATAGTAGGCGTTTCCTTCCGGTGCCCAACGCAGCGCCTGGGCCTGGATAAGCAAGGGCGCTATAAAAAGGGTAAGAATGAGAATGCGTTTCATATATGTAATGTTTAGAGTCCTGAAGATCATCCGGGCAAGTTATCTAACCATCAAGGCAAAAAACAACCCCCTTATGGAAATATTGGCTGCATCTTTAAATTGTAATCGTGCAGTTTGGTTTGCCTGTACCTGTTAAATTTGTATCTTTTGCGGTCTAATAGTCCCCAGCAATGGCCAAACTAAAGAATATTGTCAAGCAACTTTCAGACACTGATTACAAATCCATCTACGATTCACTGAGTGAAAGCAATGCCGAGAAATCGGCACACTTGCTAAAAGCTTTGCGCGAACGCCAGTTATCTGACAGTAAAATAATGGTTGAGCTGGAGGTAAATGCAAATGCTTACTACACCCTGCGCTCGCGGTTGAACCAGAAGATTGAGGAGCATTTGTTGCAGCAGATGGAAAGCCCGCGTACCGATATTCTGCGCAAGGTAGCCAACCTGAACGAAGTGCTGTTTACCAAGAAACGCACCATTACCATTGCCACGCTGAAAAAGCTGGAGAAAGAGCTGCTGGATTACGACCTGGCCAACGAGCTTACCATCATCTACAAATCGCTGAAAAAGCTGCATATCCATTCGCCCGATCATTTTCAATACTCGCAATTATATAACCGCCATGTGGCGTATATGCTGGCCGTAGATAAGGCTGAAGATATGCTGACCGAGTATTTCAAAAAGTACGGCAGCTATTTTCTGTCAAACGATGATACCGAGAAGCTGGGGCTTTCGCTGCTGATGAAAGAAATGCAGAACGTGGCGCGTATCTACGAATCGCACAGGCTGTATGTGTACCAAAGCTGCATGCTGGTGTTTCACCGGTTGTTTGTGGAACCCGATGATAATCTGCACCTGGATAGTGAATCAATAGAAGATATCTTCAAGCATGTTCAGAAGATTTTTGATACGTATAATCTCGACCCGCTTTATTATCACCTCAACCTGGTTTTTGAATTCCTGAAGCTGGAATACTACAACCATTATGGTGTTTACCACCAGGTGGAGAAAAGCTTTGAAGAAGTTAACGATGCGGCTACCAACCTGCTTATTAACTATCCTTTCTACACGTTTGGTGCGCGGTTTCTCATTACCAAAACAGAGCGGCACCTGCGCCTGAATACGGAGAAGGAAATATTTGGAGAAAATGAAGGCCTGTTTGAAGATATAGAACCCGATATTCAGGATGTGCCGCGGCACACGATTCATGTGATGTATCGTGCCCTCGGTTGTTATTATGTCGGCCGGTATGAAGAGGCTGCCAAGCTGATAAACGGCCTGTTAAACGATGTAAGCCTGAAGCGCTTCCCGTTTGTACACATGGAAGTGAAAGCAATCCTGGCGCTTCAGTACTGTATGCTGAGAGATTTCGAGCTGTTCAACCAGCTTACCAGCAGCATTCAACGGCAAATCCGTTTGTTTGGTAAAGATGAATGTGAGAACGTATTGTTCTTTTTGAAGATACTGAAAATAGCCACCAGCGAAGCCAAGCGCGAAAAGGCCAAGAAGATCATGCAGGTAATACCCAAATTCAAATTGCTTAAGGTGAAGTACTTTGCACCCACTTCGTTTATCAGGATGGATAAGGAATTTGTAGAGAACCTTACCGCTATTGATGCACCGGGGAATTAACGCTTACGCGTAAATTCCATTCCTTCTATTGTAATTGATTTTGCCTGGCCTGCATCGTTAAGGGCAAAGCTGGCTTTGGCTTTTCCCCACCAGCGTTTTTCAAACCATCCCCGGAAAGTATCGTAATGCCAATGATCTAACGTGGCATTTGCTACACCGTTAATAGAAACGACCAGGAATGACTGGCTGACCGAAACCACGGCTTCACCATACAACGGATGCGTGTAAGTGCCGGCATATTCATGTAAAGCAAGCGATGGCTTGGTGCCTGTAATTCTTTGCGCTTCGAGTGTTTTTACGCGTTCTTCGTTTTGCTGGCTTCGCTTGGTGTACAGGGCATTTACTTCAGCGCTCCAGTCGCGGTTACCGCCTAACGCAAACAGGTCAAAGGCTTTGTACATCAGTCCGTGCCGAACTTCGGCATGGTCAAGATTGCCAAATACATAAATGCCCAGCTTGCTTTCAGGCAATTGACCATGAATAGCAATTTCACCGGCCAGGCTTCCGGTATGGAAATTTACTTTTTTGCCTTTGTAGTCTATCTGAAACCAGCCGAGGCCATAGGTTGTCCAGTTAGGTTTGGTGAGCTGTGTAGTAGGATGAAAATTACCGGGTAAAATTACCTGTGGCTTAAAAAGCTCAACCCATGTAGCAGGCTTTACCAGCCTTCCGCCAGCATACTTGCTGCTGTCCAACATGCTGATGGCCCACTTGCCCATGTCTTCCACGCAGCTCCACACACTGCCGGCCGGGCCAATGGCATCGGCACTTTCGCGATCGATAACTACTATTTTTCCATCCACACGGTCATGCGGATGAGATTGGTTTGTATCGGTTACAGATTTTAATGTGGCAAACGTGCGCGACATGCCCAGGGGTTTGAATACCCGCTCTGCAATAAAATTTTCCCAGGGCTGGCCGCTTACTTTCTCAATCACTTTGCCGGCATACAGGTAAAATATATTCTGGTAAATGTAGCCCGACCGCATGGAATAAGACGGCTCAACCATTTTCATTTTATTCAGAATCTCATCGGGTGGTATGTTCATCAGCACCCAAAGAAAATCGGCATTGCCCACGCCAGTGTTATGCGTAAACAGATCGCGGATTTTAAGCTCGCGCGTTACGTACGGATCGTACAATTGAAAATCGGGCAGGTGCCTGGTTACCGGGTCGTTCCAGCTTACTTTGCCTTCATCTACCAGCATGGCCATGCAGGTGGCCGTTATGGCTTTGGTAGTGGAGGCGCAGGCAAAAAGTGTTTGCGCATCTACCGCACCGGGCTTGCCCGACTCCCGCACCCCGTATCCTTTCTTAAGCAATACCTTACCGTCTTTTACAACCGTTACAGCCAAACCGGGCACCTGGTACAGCGCCCGTGATTTTTCAATGTAGGCATCAAACTCTTTTACTAATTTGGCTTCGGGCGTTTGTGCATTTGCCTGAAACGATAATAATAAAAATAAAATGAAGCAGGTGTAAAGTTTTCTCATAATGGGTATTAGTCAAGCCAGTTATATTTTTTTAAGATGGAGAGTACGGCTGCTCTTTTTTCTTCCTGCGGAGTAGGGATATTACACAACATGACATAAACGATTCCCTTTTCGGGGATGCTTACATAATCGCCATAGAAGCCGCCTTGTGTGCCGGTGTGGTAAATCATTTCGTAACCTTCATCGGTTTTGCCTATAAACCAACTGGCGCCTATGAACGGTGGCGTGGTATCCTGCCACTGCGGATATAACCAGGCGGTTCTTGATGTGGTAATGATTTCTTCATTCAGGATTTTCCGGTCGCGCAAAGCTTTCTCATACAGCACAAGCTCTTCAACCGAGCTCCAAACACCGCCATTGCCGGCAGCGGCAAATGTGGGCTCTTCGCCATAATCTTTTTCGATAAAGCCATCTTTTGTTTTCAGGTATGCGTGCGCCACACCGGTGGCAGGATGGGGGCCATCGGTTATGGTGCTGGTCTTCATTCCTGCCGGAATAAAAATCCTGCTCTTCACTTCATCCTGCCATTTGTTGCCGGTAACTTTTTCAATGATCAGCGCCAGGCCGTTAAAGGCCGGGTTTGAGTATTCGTAATACGTGCCGGGCTCAAAGTGGAGCGAATCGTTTAGCTTGACCGGGTTGAAGTTTGCTTCATCTTTCGCGGTAAGCAGGAACACGCTATCCAGATGTTGCCTGCGGTTGTCGGGCAGGCCGGAGGTATGCGTAAGCAAATGATGTATCCGAACCTGCTGCGCCACCCCCGGGTTTTTAAAGTCAGTAAAGTATTTTGCGATGCTGTCGTTCAGCGATAGCTTGCCTTCATAGGCCAGGTCGAGAATCACATACGATACAAAGGTTTTGGAGATAGAACCCGTGTTGAAAAGTGTTTGGGTTGTAATCTTTTCTTTTGATTGAAGATCGGCCAGGCCGTAAGCATGGCTGAAAATCACCGAATCATTTTTTAGAATGAGCACCGCGCCACCGGGCGTGCTGCCATCTAAGTAAGAAAAGATACCATCTATTTCCTTCTCGAAGGAAGGACGGGAACAACCCACGAGGCCGATAAAAGCAAGCGCCAGGATTTTTTTCATTTCACGACAGGTTTACGGATCATTCTGAAAATAGCTACCAAAGCAATTGCCGCCCATACGGTATTGATGAACGTGAACGGATAGGCTTCTTTAAACACACTGTTGATGATCAGCAGCAGGGCGCCAGCCAGGTTGAGCAGCTGAAAGCTTAGTGAATCGGATCTTATTTTTTGCAAGCTGTTAAGCGCATAAGCGCTGATCACAGCCACAGATCCAATCCATCCCAAAGCGGTTATCCAGGCATTCATTGTTAATTCCTGAGCTTTACCCGCACTAAGTACATATCAGCCGTGATGTACAACGTCTTTTCATCGGGCGACAATGCACAGTTGGCAGCCAGTTGTGTAAGGCGGATTTTGCCCAGCAGTTTTCCGGTCGAATTGAAAATCCAGATGCCCCCGGGGCCGGTGGCGAAAATGTTTCCGTTGCTGTCAGCTTTTAACCCATCGGGCAAACCCCTGTCGGTGGCTAAGCTGGATGTTGCATCATAAAAAATCCGGGCATTGGTTACGCTGTCGTCATCAGTTAGTTCAAACTCGTACCACGTTGCTTTTTGCGGATCGGAATTGGCCACAATTATCTTTTTCTGATCGGGCATTACAATAATACCGTTAGGTCGGGTTAAACTATCAACCAGAAGATAGACAGTGCCGGTTGTACTAACTTTATACACACCGTTGTAGGGCTGTTCCTTTGCCGGGTCTTCATCATTTTGGGGCAGGCCATAGGGCGGATCGGTAAAAAACAATTCGCCTTTTGTATTGTAGGCTGCATCGTTCGGGCTACTGAAACGCTTATCATTATAGGTTGCCGCAATTGTGGTGAATTCTGCTTTAGGGTTGCTTAATGATGCATTCATCCGGGCCATTCTGCGATCCCCATGCTGGCAGAGTACTAATGAGTCGTTGAATAAAAGCAAACCGTTTGCACCCGGCTCATTGCTGGCAGTAGTGGTTCCCGTAAACCCGGAAGGAGCCAGGTAAGGTTCTGCGCCTTTGCTTTCAGTCCACTTATACACGATGTTTTTAGGCACATCCGAAAACAAAAGCATGTTCTCTTTTTCAACCCACACCGGGCCTTCGCTCCACTCGTAACCTTCTGCCAGGATTTCGATCGGAGCATCTGCATCTACGAGAGCATCCAATGCAGGATCAAGCCGCTCAATGGTGCCGATTGCGTTTTCTTTGGATGGGCTGCAGGCAGCCAGCAGCATGGCTGCAAAAATCAGTTTTCTCATCGGTAAGGTTTATTTGCGATGGAAGTTAGGAAAAGAAATCTGATTATGGCTGTGTCATAAAACACGTTTACCATTTTTTTCTTCTGAAAGGTTATTCATTACTTTGAAAAACAAAATTGAATGCAATGAATGCTGTTTCGATACCCGCAAGACCGGCAAGACATTTTCTTCCCGTTGATTTCAAAGTAAATACCTGGCATGAGCTGAAACCTTATTTTGAGGAATTGGTTGCGCGGGCAATTCATAATGAAAACGATCTTGAAAAGTGGCTTGCCAACCGGAGCGAGCTGGAATCAATTATAAGCGAAGACCTGGGCTGGCGCTACATCCGCATGACGTGCTACACCGATAACCGGGAATACAGTAAGCACTACCAGGATTTTGTAGAGAATATTCAGCCGCAGATAGCTCCGTATGCCGATCAGCTTAACCGTAAGCTTGCAGCTTCGCCTTATGTAACGGGGCTGGAGCAAAAGGCGGGATATAAGATCCTGATCCGGAATGTGAAGAAGGATATTGAGCTCTTTCGCGAGGAGAATATTCCCCTCTATACACAAATCAATACCGAAACGCAGAAGTATGCCCAGCTATCGGGCGCTATGACGGTAGAGATTGACGGTAAGGAGCTCACGCTGCAACAGGCCGGTGTGCTGCTGCAATCCACCGATCGCGTAAAGCGGGAAGAAGCCTACCGGAAAATTTCAGCGCGCAGGTTGAAAGACAAGGAAACACTGGATGATCTGTTTACCACATTGGTCGGCTTGCGCCACCGGGTATCGGTAAATGCAGGTCAGCCCAACTTTCGCGATTACATGTTTAAATCGTATGGCCGTTTTGATTACACACCTAAGGATTGCTTTGATTTTCATGAGGCTATTGCAACCGAGGTGGTGCCTATTCTGAATGAGTTAAGCAAAGAGCGGAAACAAAAATTAGGTGTAGCCAAGCTGAAGCCGTGGGATAAAGCCGTAGATGCAGACAGCCTGCCCCCGCTTAAGGCATTTGAAAACGGGAAAGACCTTACTGAAAAATCAATCGCCTGTTTCCGCAAGCTGGATCCTTTCCTGGGTCAATGCTTGTCTGTTATGAAAGAGATGGGGCATCTTGACCTGGAGTCCCGCAAAGGAAAAGCGCCCGGTGGCTATAATTATCCGTTAGCGGAGATTGGCGTGCCCTTCATTTTTATGAACGCCACTTCAACCATGCGCGATATGACTACCATTATGCACGAAGGCGGCCATGCGGTGCACAATTTTTTAACCAAAGACCTGGCCTTGGCCGATTTCAAATCTCCGCCTATGGAAGTAGCCGAGCTGGCCTCTATGAGCATGGAGCTGATCTCGATGAAGCACTGGGATATTTTCTTTCCCAACGAAGCGGAATTGAAACGTGCGAAGCGCGAGCAGCTGGAAGATATTATAGAGACCTTACCCTGGGTGGCTACCATAGATCAGTTTCAACATTGGATTTATGAAAACCCTGCCCACACACCGGAACAGCGTAAACAAAAGTGGAACGAGGTGTTTGCCCGCTTTAGCGATACCATTACGGATTGGGATGGACAGGAGATAGCCCGCGATTATTTATGGCAAAAGCAGCTACACCTGTACGAGGTGCCGTTCTACTACATTGAATATGGTATGGCGCAATTAGGCGCTATTGCCTTGTGGCGGAATTATAAAGCCGATAACCGGGCAGGATTGCAGGGGTATATGAATGCATTGAAGCTGGGAAACCTGGACACCATTCCCGGAATATATGCTGCCGCCAACATCCGGTTTGATTTTAGCCGGAAGTACATCAGGGAATTGATGGATTTTGTGAGGACGGAGTTAGGCGCAATTTAATCCCTGCTTTTATCGAGCAGTTGATTTAATTTTTCAGCATCAGCTTTAGAAAGCTTAATCAGTTGCGTGTCGATTGAATCAATGGCATGATCTAATTTTTTCAACAGGCTCAGACCTTCCGTGGTGATGTATATGTGTGTAGCGCGTTTATCGTTGGGGCAGGGAATTTTATTAACCAGCTTTTTTCCGATCAGCCGGTCAAGCAGGCGCGAAACGTCTGAATTTTTATCGAGCATGCGGCTTTTAATTTCTGCCGCTGAAATTTTATTAGGATGCTGACCGCGCAGAATGCGCAGGATGTTGTATTGCTGGCCGGTTATCCCGAAAGGTTCAAAAAAATCTTTTTGCAGGTTTTGAATCCAGTTGGCTGTGAACAGAATATTGAGCACCGCTTTCTGCTGCACACTCTTGAATGTATCTTGCTTGATTTCCTGTTCTAAGGTCATTGAGAATAGGCGGACAGGTGAATCCTGTCCGCCTGACTATAAATTATTGTTGGGCTTTAAATTCGCCTTTAGCAGTAATGGTTACTTCATCTCCTGCGCTTGGGCCAGACTTACCTACTCCGAAATCAATCCGGTTTAAAGTTCCTGTGGCTTTAAACCCGGCTATTTTTTTACCATCGCGGCCAGTGGTAGTTCCAATCAAAGTAATATCCATTGTTACAGGTTTGGTAACGCCATGCAAGGTCAGGTCGCCTGTAACTTTGTACGTTTTTTCAGCAGTTTTTTTAAAGGATGTGCTCTTGAATGAAAGGGTAGCGAATTTTTCAACGTCAAAAAAATCAGCGCTTCTTAAATGCTTGTCGCGGCTTTCGTTGTTGGTGTCGATAGAGCTGATGTCGGCTGTAAGTTCTATAGCTGCATCTGAAAAATCCTCCCCGGTGGCTGTAATGGTAGCATCAAATGAATTGAATTGACCTTCAACCTCTGAGAT
Organism: Cyclobacteriaceae bacterium; assembly: GCA_026129485.1. Classification (GTDB taxonomy): domain Bacteria; phylum Bacteroidota; class Bacteroidia; order Cytophagales; family Cyclobacteriaceae; genus ELB16-189. The sequence continues at coordinate 98,433 of JAHCHY010000001.1, read as the reverse complement.
CAACAGGTGCGTGATAGCGAAGCCCAGTTTCGAGTGTGCTTTATCAACTTTCCACGTTGTTTGCGCAGTTGCAACTCCGGCAACAAAAAGCAAGGCCACTAATACATTAATTTTTTTCATGTGTGTTTGTTTAAATTTTTGGTTTTGCAGTGCAAGTATAACACCAGATTTAATTTAGATGTTTAAACATATAGATTTCTTTTGTTAATTACTTGTTAATCAGGAAGTAAAAAGTTTTCGTACCGACATTTCCTGCACAATCAACACGCTTTTCCTTCCCTTGTATCGGTCAGCCCCGGCCGTAAGGTGAGCGTTTGAAAGAAGTTGATTTTATACAGGCATTGCACCCGGAACCGCTGCTACAATTTCAAATAGAAATCGCGCGTAAGCAGCCTGTATTGATCTGACCATTCGTCTGCCGTATCGTATAACAAAATTTCTCCCTCGTTTACAGTTCTCTTTTGCCGGCTGAATTCCAGCAGGAGTCGTTCTATAGGCTTATTGGCCCGGGTACGAAAGCTCCACTTGCGTGCACAATACAGCGCGTGTCGTTCTGCCAGCATGATAAGCTGTAAGCCTTCGGTACAGGGTAATACTACCTGGAGGCTTCCGGATGGAGTTAGTAACCTGCCGGCAGCAGTCAGCAAATCAGCAAAGCTTAATTGTTCGGTATGGCGCGCCTGTATTCGTTTTTCGGTGGGTGGCTTATAGCTGTTAATGAAGTAAGGCGGATTGCTGACGATCAAATCGTATGGTTCTGAAAAATATTCCTGTAATGCAGCATGATGTACCTTTATTTTTTCAGGCCAAGGCGATTGTGCTACATTCTGCTGTGCCACCTCACAATCTTCAGCAGAGATATCAATGGCATCAATGTGCGCATCGGGAGATGTACGTTGCGCAAGCATTAACGCAATCACACCGGTTCCGGTTCCCACATCCAATATACGTTTGGTATTTTCAATGCCGGCCCATGCGCCTAACAGCACGCCATCCGTTCCTACTTTCATAGTGGCGTGGCTGTGGCGAATGTTAAATTGCTTAAACCGGAATACGCTTTTATCGCGCATGCTTATCGCGGCAAGGCGTCAATCACTTTGGAAACAAAGCGGTTCATATCCAGCTCGTTTGTCTGGCTTAAGCCGAGCCGCACCACCACTAATTTTTTGGAAGGCACCACAAATACAAACTGGCCTTCGTAACCCTCGGCCTGAAAGGAATCGCGGGGAACATCGGGGTAAGTACGATTGTCAGGATTATCCATACCCCCGGCATTCAGCCACCACTGTGCACCATACTCACCGCGCCTGGCTGCTGTAGCGTTTGTGGTGGTGTAAGCCACCCAGCCTTCGGGTAAAATGCGCTCGCCATTAAACACACCGTCATTCAGGTACAATAATCCAAATCTTGCCCAGTCGCGCGCAGTAGCCCATGAAAAAGATGAGCCTACATAGGTGCCACCGGCATCGGGTTCAATCACCATGCTGCGGGCGCCAATTTTTTCAAACAGCTCGCGATAATAAAAACGATAGTAATCTTCATCGCCAATGGCTTCCCGGATCAGCCTCGAAATGATGTTAGTGGTACCGCTGGAATATTCAAACACCGTGTTGGGTTCTGATTCAAGCGGATACCCCATGGCATAAAGGCCCATATCTTTCTTATTGAAAATCATTTTGGTTGCCGGGCTTGGGCCGTTGTATTTTTCCTGCCACTCCAGGCCGCTGCTTGCCTGCAGCAGGTTGTGCAGCGTGATTTTTTTGCGATCGTCATTTTGCCAGGATGGTATGGGTGCGGGATCAAACACTTTCATGCGACCGTCTTTGGTAAGTATCCCGGTAATTGCGTTGGTAATGCTTTTGGTCATAGACCACCCCATGTGGCGTGAGTACTCATCATAACCCCTGGCATATCGCTCAGCTATAACCTGCCCATCGTAAACGATTACCACAGCGCGTGTATTAATTGGTCCGGCCGAGTCATTTTCCGTAAAGGCAAAGTCGAGGGCTTCTTTCAGTACGGTTACATAAATGCCGGTGTCAATTGTGGTTTTCAGAATGTTACCCATCGGCCAGGGTATGGTGTCCTGGTTTAAGGGGGCCATGGTGTGGAAGTTCATCTTTTGGGCACGGAGCTCTTCTTCTGTGATTTCAGATACGAGGGTGCAGCCCAATCCTTTCCGGTAAATGGCTTTGCGCTTAGCCAGCCCGAATACCGTTCCGGTTACTGTAGAGTCAGTTGTGTTGAGCCCGAAGCTTCCGAGGCTTTGCAGACCGGCACCCAGTTCCTGCTTCCGGACATCGTCTGCATCGCGCCCGTTCAGAAACACACACGTGCACAAATCTTTTGCACCAAATGCGCTGATGATGGGCAGCGCCTGCCAGGCATAACGTACGCCATAGCCAACCACAATCAGCACAATAACCAGGATACTTCTTTTAAAGATTTTCATAATCAGGCTTTCAGGAACACGAAAATACAGGCTGGACAACGCAGACCAAATAAAACCGGCTTTTAAAGTATTGCAAGATGTTATTCAGGATGCAAACAGGTTGAATACCCCAATAAAATCACTTTCGTTTAATTAGGCTACCTTTGCGGCTTATACTATAATTAATGAAATCATTTGAAAGCCTGGGACTTTCCGGGCAACTGGTGGAATCGATCCGCCAGCTGGGATTTGAAACCCCAACCCCCATCCAGGAAAAAGCGATCCCCACGTTGTTGCAAGGTAACCTCGACCTGGTGGGCCTGGCCCAAACCGGTACCGGAAAAACAGCAGCGTTTGGCCTGCCTCTGCTGGAGCTGGTGGAAGAGCAGAACCGGGCCACACAGGCGCTGGTCATTGCGCCTACGCGCGAACTAAGTGTGCAGATTACCAATGATCTTGAACGTTTTTCAGCGTCCTATAAAAAGCTGAACATTGTAACGGTGTATGGCGGTGCCAGCATTCGCGAGCAGATTATTAAAGTGAAGCGCGGGGCACAGATTATTGTAGCCACACCCGGCCGGTTAATTGATTTACTCTCACGGAAGGTGGTTGATCTTACGGCTGTGCGGTATGTGGTGCTGGATGAAGCCGATGAAATGCTGAACATGGGCTTTAAGGAAGACATTGACGAAATTCTTTCCACTACACCCGATACCAAGAAAGTATGGTTGTTCAGCGCTACCATGCCCCGCGAAGTACGCGAGATAGCGAGTAACTACATGCACAATCCCGAAGAATTAAGCGTAGGGGAGCGCAACCGCGGTAACGAAAACATCGATCATCAATACATGCTGGTGGATGATCGCGACAAATACCTGGCGCTGAAACGTTTTGTAGATAACACCCCCGGTATTTTTGGCGTGATATTCTGTCGCACAAAAGTAGATACGCAAAAAATTGCCGAACACCTGATCAAGGACGGTTATAATGCCGATTCATTGCATGGTGATCTTAGCCAGCAACAGCGCGACCGGGTAATGAAAAGCTTTCGCAACAAAACACTGCAATTGCTGGTAGCTACCGATGTGGCTGCGCGTGGCATCGATGTGGAGAACGTAACGCATGTGATCCATTTAAACATACCCGATGAGATGGAGTTTTATACGCACCGTAGCGGACGCACCGCGCGTGCCGGCAAGAAGGGGATTTCCCTCGCTATTATCTCCAAGAAGGAAATGAGCCGGGTGCAACAGATTGAACGGAGCCTGAAAAGAAAGTTTACAAAAGTATGGGTGCCTACAGGCGATGAAGTTTGCCAGAACAAGCTGCTGGCGCTTGTGCACAAAGTAAAGCAGGTTGAGGTTAACGAAGAAGAAATTGATTCGTTCCTGCCGGAAGTGTACCACGAGCTGCGCGATTTAAGCAAGGAAGACATTATTAAACGTTTTGCATCCATTGAGTTTAACCGCTTCCTCGAATACTATCGCGATGCACGCGACCTGAACAAGTCGGACAAGAAAACTTTTGAAGCGGACGAAACAGATGACCGCTATATTACCGGGGACCGGGTGTTCATCAACATCGGGAAAATGGATGGGCTTGAGAAAGGAAGCCTGCTTGACCTGATCTGCGACTTTGGCGAGGTGGATAAGAAAGTTATCGGCAAGATTGACCTGAAGGGCGCCTATTCTTTTTTTGAAGTTGAGAAAAGCGCTACCGACCAGGTGATGAATAATTTTGAAGGTGTGGAAGTACGCGGTCGCAAGGTGCGCCTAGAGCTAACCGAGCCGCATATGAAAAAATATTCTGAAAAGAAGAAAGAGCGCTTTTATGGCTCGAAGGGCAAAGGAAGCCGCCCGCGAAATGACAGAAGCGCAGGAAAGAAGAAGCGGTATTGAAAAGCCCTGCCCGGTAAACGGACGGCATTCTATGTATTAACGTATTATGCACTTACCCGCCTTATCGTTTTCGCACGGTTACATCACTCACTTCAATATAAAAGTTGCGGTCGGGCTCCAGCGATACTTGTTTTCCCGGCAGGCGCTGCCATTCGGTTGTGGGCTTAATCCACTTACCCGATTGCAGCTTAACCGCCATGTCAAAGCCCGGTACACAGGTAGTCCAGCGGTAATACATTTTTTTCTTTTCGGTTTTGTATTCCAGGGTGGGCACCTGGGTATGGCGCAGGTATTGATCGAAAATTGTTTTTAAAGCAATGCCAGACTGCCGGCTCATGTAATCTTCAACCTGGGCAGAGGTAACCGTACTATGCCGGAACGTTTCGTTCAGGCCGCGCAAGATCATTCTGAATTTCTCGTCATCACCAATCAACTGGCGGATCGTATGGATCATATTGCCGCCCTTGTAATACATATCACCGCTTCCTTTCTTATTCAGACCGTAAGTCCCGATAACCGGGATATCGTTGCGTATTTGTTTGCGCGTGCCGGTTACATAATCATTACCGGCTTCAACGCCATATTGACAGGCCGTATAAATAGTTTCAGAATAATTGGTGAACGATTCATGCACCCACATATCGGCAATGTCTTTTGTGGTAATGTTATTGCCGAACCACTCGTGGCCACTTTCGTGGATGAGGATAAAATCCCACTTCAGGCCCCAGCCGCTTTGCGAAAGATCGCGCCCCAGGTATCCGTTCTTAAAACCGTTTCCGTAAGCCACTGCGCTTTGGTGTTCCATACCCAGGTGCGGTGATTGCACCAGCTTAAAGCCGTCTTCATAAAACGGGTATGCCCCAAACCAGTGCTCAAAGCATTTCAGCATGGGTTGGGTTTGGCTGAACTGTGCTTTTGCTTTTTCCAGCTCGTAATCCAGTACCCAGTAATCGCAATCCAGCTCACCGGCTTCGCCTGCATATACTTCGCGCCAGTGCACATACTTGCCAATGTAGGGAATGATGTTGTAGCTGTTGATCGGGTTTTTAACCGCCCAGCTATAGGCCTTTAGCTGATCGTTTACATTTTCAGCGCGCACCAGCCTACCATTGCCAACGGCTACCAGTGTATCCGGAACAATAATGGTTAATAGCGCACCCTGGTCAGGTTCATCGCCCTGGTGATCTTTGCAGGGAAACCACACACTGGCTCCCAAACCCTGGCACGCTACCGACATCCACGGCCTGCCTTGTGCATCTTTTGCCCATATCCAGCCGCCATCCCACGGTGGCTGTTTGGCTTCTCTCGGTTTACCGGAGTATTGCAGGGATATAGTAAGCTCAGCGCCTGCCGGAATTTCTCCGGGTAAACTGAGGTAATAGACATTGCCATCGCGTGTAAAGGTAAGATTGTTACCATGCAGCGTTGCCTTATCCAATTGCATGGGTTCCTGTAAATCTATTTGCAGTTGTTTGCCGGGAGCCGTAGTCTTTACTTTCAGCTCAACATTACCGGCAATTGTCTTGGTGTTGTAGTCAGGCTTTACCACAATGCCGTAATGCAGCACATCCCACCAGGCGCGCTCCGGTGTTATTGAGCCACGCAAAGTATCCTGCCGGCTAAATGTTTTTTGTGCAAAGGCGCTTAGGCCGAAACCGAGAAGTATAAGGGTAACCAGGTAACGCATGTTGATAAAGTTAGACTTTCAAAGGTAGGTTTTTATTTGAGGCTATAAACAAACGAAGTCCGGGCATTTACCCGGACTTCATAAAAATTCAAATCTGAAAAAATCAGTTTGCGTATTCGCTCAGGAACTTAACCCGCATCAGGCGCAGGTTATCTTCGGTGAAATCAGGATCTTCATCCTTCAACGTATCCACAGCGTCTTCAATGCTGTCCGTTTCCGATTCCAGGAAGTAATCGTAAATCTGCTCCTGCTTGTCTTCCTCCAGCACAGAATCGATATAATAATCCAGGTTCAGCTTTGTACCCGAATAACAGATGTTCTCAATCTCGGTAAGCAGCTCATCGAACGTAATGTTTTTCGATTCGGCTATTTCATCCAGCTCTACCTTGCGGTCTATCTGCTGAATAATAAAGATCTTGATCTTCGATTTATTAACAGACGACTTCACCACAATATCAGAGGCCGTTTCAATATCGTTCTCTTCTACATAGGTTTGAATCAGGTCAAGAAAATCTTTTCCGAATTTGTTCACCTTACCCATGCCCACACCGTTTACCGATGCCAGCTCTTCCTTGGTAGTAGGGTAGGTGGTGGCCATTTCTTCCAAAGACGGATCCTGGAAGATGACGTAGGGTGGCAGGTCTTTTTCCTTGGCAACTTTTTTGCGCAGGGCTTTCAGCATCTCAAACAGCTTCTCGTCATACGATTTGTTGTTGGCTGCCGGGCGTTCTATTGACTCTTCTTCATCGCCAACGGTAGTAAAGTCATGATCGCGCGCCAGCTCTACCGGGTGCGGCTTCTTCAGAAAGTTGCGGCCCTTATTGGAGATTTTGAGTACACCAATGTTATCAATGTCCTTTTCCAGGTACTGGTAAATCAGGGTCTGGCGAATTACGGATTTCCAGAAATCAGCATCCTGCTCGCTTCCTTTACCAAATACAGGTAAGCTGAAGTGCCCGTAGCTTTTCACATATTCATCTTCCGTGCCGCGGATAACATTTACGAGATGACCGAGATTAAATCGTTCGTTGGTTTGCCGGGCAGTTTCCAGGGCCAGCTTTACGTATTCCGTACCATCAAAACGCTCGCGTGGGTTGGTACAGTTATCGCACATGCCGCAATTATCTTCTTTGTATTCTTCACCGAAGTAGTGCAACAGCTGTTTGCGCCTGCACACCGGGCTTTCGGCATAAAACTCCATCTCCTGCAATAACACGCGCGCGTTCTCACGCTCTTGCACAGCTTTGTCTTTGTTAAACTTTTCCAGCTTGTTCAGGTCGTTGTGGCTGTAGAACATCAGGCAATGTCCTTCCAAACCATCGCGACCGCTGCGGCCGGTTTCCTGGTAGTACCCTTCCAGCGACTTGGGCACATCGTAATGCACTACAAACCGTACATCTGGTTTGTCGATACCCATTCCGAATGCAATGGTAGCTACGATAATATCTACTTCTTCATTCAGGAAGTCGTCCTGGTTCTTCATGCGCACATCCGGGTCGAGCCCGGCATGGTACGGTGCGGCTTTAAACCCGTTTACGTTCAATAGCTGTGCTATTTCTTCCACTTTCTTGCGACTGAGGCAATACACAATTCCCGATTTGCCTTTGTGCTCTTTTAAAAAGCGGATCAGTTGCTTCTTGGTTTCTTTCTTGGGCCTTACTTCGTAGAACAGGTTTTTGCGGTTAAAGGAAGAGATGAATACATCCGCTTCCTCCATCTGCAGGTTTTTCTGAATATCCAACTGCACTTTGGGTGTAGCGGTTGCTGTAAGGGCTATCACATTCATGTTACCTAACTGGGCAATCATGGTTTTGATTTTGCGATACTCCGGCCGGAAGTCATGGCCCCACTCTGAAATACAGTGTGCTTCGTCAATGGCCACGAACGAAACTTTTACTTTCTGAAGGAATTCAATGTTTTCTTCTTTGTTGAGGGATTCCGGGGCTACGTACAAAAGTTTTACGTTACCGGATATACAATCCTTTTTTAGTCTTGTAATTTCGCCCTTGCTTAAGGTTGAGTTTAAGAAGCGTGCGTTAATGCCATAGGCGTTTAGCTGATCCACCTGGTTTTTCATCAGGGCGATCAGCGGAGAGATCACAATGGCCAGTCCATCGTTTATCATGGCGGGCAATTGGTAGCACAGCGACTTACCGGCACCCGTAGGCATGATTACAAAAGTATTTCGTCCGCCTAATATGTTTTTAATTACAGCCTCCTGGTTTCCACGGAAATTTCCGTAACCAAATATTTCCTTGAGTTTTGCCTTCAATTCGTCTTTCTCTTCTGCCACTATCATGGGTATCAACTATAAAATTCTGAATTACTTATCTTTGTTTTTGCCAACGGTTATCAGCATTGAATATAACAAAAAATATCAAACAAATCGCTAAAGCTGTACTAATAAATGAGGCTAAAGCGGTAGAAAATCTGGCCAATTATATCGACAACGATTTCGAGGCCTGTGTAAGGGAAATCATTCAATGCAAGGGTCGTGTGGTGCTCACCGGCATTGGCAAAAGCGCCATAATCGCCAATAAAATTGTGGCCACCATGAATTCTACAGGCACCCCGGCCGTGTTTATGCACGCAGCCGATGCCATTCATGGCGACTTGGGCATGATTCAATCCCATGACATGGTGATTTGCCTTTCCAAAAGCGGGAATACCCCCGAAATCAAAGTGCTTGTGCCTTTGCTGAAACGAAGGGGCTCTAAACTTGTTGCCCTGGTAAGCAACAAGAGCTCTTACCTGGCCGAGCATGCCGACTATGTGCTGAATGCCACTATTGCCGAAGAAGCATGCCCCAACAACCTGGCGCCCACCACCAGCACAACCGCTCACCTGGCTATGGGCGATGCACTGGCCATTTGTTTGCTGGAGCTCCGCGATTTTTCGAGCGAAGATTTTGCGCAATACCATCCGGGGGGGGCGCTGGGCAAACAACTGTACCTGAAAGTGGAAGATGTAATATCCAATAACCAGTTGCCCAAAGTAAAGCCCGATACGCTGCTGCGCGATGTGATTATCGAAATCTCATCGAAAAGATTGGGGGCAACGGCTGTAGTGGACGATGCGTCCAATCTTTTGGGTATAATTACCGATGGCGACCTTAGGCGGATGCTGCAAAAAGAAAGTAATATTACGCTTATAAAAGCAGCGGATATTATGACGCGCGCACCCAAGACCATTGATAAGAACGAGTTTGCCGTAAAGGCGTTGCAGGTGATGCAGGAGAACAGCATTTCGCAGCTGGTAGTGGTGCAGGGTACGCAGGTGGCCGGGTTTATTCACCTGCACGATCTGCTGAAAGAAGGAATTGTATAACCAAATTGTGATACCCAACTGGGGAGATCATGGATAAAAATCTTTACGTAGTGCTGATGGCCGGGGGTGTAGGTACCCGTTTCTGGCCCTATAGCCGTAACAGCAGGCCCAAACAATTTTTGGATGTATTGGGAATCGGCAAAACATTGCTGCAATCCAGTTACGAACGTTTCCTGCCGCTGTGTCCGCCAGGAAATATTTTCGTGGTAACCAACGAAGAGCACGCGGCCATTACACTACAACAGTTGCCGGGCCTTGCCCCGCACCAGGTGCTTACCGAGCCGATGCGTAAAAACACCGCTCCGTGCATTGCATTTGCCTGTCATAAAATTCACAAGCTGAATCCCGAAGCCGTAGTGGTGGTTAGCCCGTCTGATCATTTGATTCTGAACGAGGCTGATTTTCAGCAAACCATAGTAAAGTGCCTGGAGAAAGCGAAAGAGCAGGATAAACTGATTACGCTGGGCATAAAACCGACCCGCCCGGAAACCGGGTATGGGTATATTCAATACTTAGATGGCAAACAGGCGCTTAAAAAAGTAAAGACCTTTACCGAAAAGCCTGAGCTGGCGCTGGCAAAAACCTTTTTGCAGAGCGGGGATTTTTTATGGAACGCTGGAATTTTTGTGTGGGGTGTTAAGGCAATCCTGCAGGCTTTCCAGAAGCACCTGCCCGAAATGGCCGAAGTATTTGAAGAAGCGGCAACCCAGTTTGATACCGGCAGCGAAAGAAAAGCGTTGGAGAGCGCATACGCACAAACCAAAAATATTTCCATCGACTACGGTATTATGGAGAAAGCCGATAATGTGTATGTGTGGCTCAGCAGCTTTGCCTGGTCCGACCTGGGCTCGTGGAATTCGTTGTACGATAATTCTGCCAGGGATGAGAACAACAACGCCATTAGTGCCGATGCCATGATTTATGATACGCGCAACAGCGTAATCAAAGGGCCAAAGGATAAGCTGATTGTAGCCCAGGGCCTTAACGGTTACCTGGTTGGTGCATTTGATAACGTGTTTATCGTGTGCGAAAAGGATAAGGAAGAGCTGTTTCGCAGGTTTGTGAACGATCTGAAAAGTAAACCAAACGGCAACGATTATTTATAACCTTTTCTTAAAGCATTATAGTAACCACAGATTCACGGAGTTTATAGTCCCGCCTCGCACTCCGCGATTGTAAGCACTACAGTTGGCAACGACAGTCCATAGCCTTGATTGTTTAGAAGAACATTACTCACTAATAATATAATCGAAGCTGTAAACCGTTTCATTCCCCAGCGTATCAACCGCCCGTATGCGGGCCGTGTGTCGTCCGCGCGCAGTAAGCCTGATCGGTTCCTTGTAAGGCATTTCGGTTGCATTGTCATGGCTAACGTAAATTTCCTGGATACCGGACGCATCCGTTCCGGCAACGGTAAGCTCGCTGCTTTTCGGAAACACGGTTGCTTTGCTTATGGTGGAAGCGCTCCGGTAATTTTTGAGATGGATATGCTTGTAAACAATGGAAGCGCTGATAACAGGCCCGATCGTATCAGCCGCATGAGTTGCTGTGTGGAGCGTGTCGATGGCTGTTTTAGGATTTGCCAGTGTAACATGACTTAGCATTATAAAACAGAGAAATGCAGTTATTTTAAGATTTGAGTTCATGGATAATTGTGTTTATGATTTTCTTTTATGGATAGTGCTTAACAGGTTAATCGCTTTTCGGAAAGCTTCCTTGTACAGCAGATAGTATAGCAGCGCAGACATGCTCCAAATAACCAGGAGATTGAAAACAGGAGTGGGAATGTGTAAATACAACCAGTTTTTTTCAGGCGCGAAAAATACCGCCCGGTAATCGGCAAAGTGAGCGGGATCGGGCGACTGAAAAACCGGATCGACCTGTTGCAGCAGTTGGCTGTTATATTCCAGCACCCGGTCTTTGGTGGTGATGTTTCGCACCAGCTCGGCCAGCGTTTCGTTGTAATGTTTGTTTTTATTCGCTGTTATATTCCAACCTTGTTGTTCATAGAAGGCCATCTTTTTCTCAATAAGCTGATCCTTCTCTTTGAATTTATTTTTGTAGTAATACTTGTAGCCGTCCAGGAAAGATTCCAGGTTTTCTCCGCATACCTTGTTGTAGGTTTTGATGCTGGGAAGCGATGCGGTGTAGGAGGGCTCATTCCGCAATACCGACCGCAGGATGCTGATGTGGTGAGCGACTAATTTCTGTATGGAATCGTTCGGGTTTTGAAAATTGGCCAACAGGAATGCGTTGCTGTTCTTAAGCTCCCCGGCCATAAAGGTGGATTTTACATCGGCCTGTGAACGTTCACGTTCTTCATCATAAAAATATTTTTCGTACCCGTTACGGGTAAACTGGTGCACAGCCATCGCCTCGTATGCCCAGCGCGAAGCCATCAGGTCGGCCACAACCGGAACCTTGCCTTTGTTGCTGATGAGCTCGTTTAGCTTATCGAACTTGAATAATAACCCGCTTAAGATCATTTGTGGAATAAGCAGCAGGGGAATGAGAATGTAAACCGTAACGGCCGAGTTGAATGCAGATGAAATGTTAAGCCCCAGCACATTGGCAAAGCAGGCGGTTGAGAATAAGATGATCCAGAACATAAAGGTCATGCCGTGTATTTCCAGTACCAGGTTGCTGATCACAACAAACAGCAACATTTGTATGGCCGAAAGCAGGAACAGGATGCCGAGCTTGGAAAAAATGTAGCTGGACCAGCTCAGGTTCAGGAACGATTCGCGCTTCAGAATTTTCCGGTCGCGAATAATTTCTTCTGCGCTTACGGTTAAGCCCATGAATAATGCAACCACAATGCTCATCAGCATAAATGCCGGAATGTTGTCGTTATACCGGAACTGGTATTCCATCCCGTCCGGGCTGCTTTTGTAGCGGGTTATAAAGGCCAGTATGATGGCCAGCAGGGGCGCTTCCAGCAGGTTGATAAGCAGGTATTGCTTATTGCTGATTTTGGCTGCGAAATCGCGCCACGCATAAATCAAAGTCTGCCTGGTTTTGGTAGGAAGGCTCAATGATTTTGGAGGCGCTTCCTGTTCGTTTGGTACCGGGTCAATCGTAAATTTTTCGGAATACATTTCGTGCCATTGCACGGGCGTGATTTTTCGTTTGGCCGTGGTCTGGCCATACTCATCCACCACCTTCGCTTCCATAATGTTAAAGATCTGTTCGGGGTTAACGTTGGCGCACACTTCACACTGCCCCCTGTTCGCATCTACCTGGTGCGTGGCTTTTTTAAAATACTTGATGGCTTCAACCGGTATGCCGTAGTAGGCAGGATAGCCACCGGTATCCATAATGATCATCTTGTCAAACATCTTGTAGATGTCAGATGAAGGCTGGTGAATGACCACGAAGATGAGCTTGCCTTTCATCGACAGCTCTTTCAGCAAGTCAATTACATTTTCAGAATCGCGCGAGGAAAGACCGGATGTCGGTTCGTCCAGGAAGAGCACGGCCGGCTCGCGGATTAGCTCAAGCGCAATGTTGAGGCGCTTACGCTGGCCACCGCTAATGGTTTTGTCCAGTGCGGAACCCACTCTCAGGTTTTTGCGCTGATCCAGGCCAAGGTCTTCCAGCACCTCGTTTACGCGCGCCTGAATTTCTTCTTCCGTAAAATGCGCAAAGCAGAGCTTTGCATTGAAGTACAGGTTCTGGTAAACGGTAAGCTCTTCGATCAGCAGATCATCCTGCGATACATACCCGATTACACCTTGAATTTTTTCTTTTTCGGTATGAATGTTAATGCCATTGATAAGAATTTCTCCTTTGCCTGGTTTTTCTAACCCGGCCATCACATTAAGCAAAGTGGTTTTACCTGCACCGCTGGCGCCCATTATACCGATCAGCTTTCCCGCTCCTTCTGCAATTTCAACATGGCGCAATCCTACGGCTCCCGTGGCAAACCTGAACTCCTCAATATTGGCATTAAACGACAGCTTAATGGTTTGTAAATCTTTGTTGAAATACGAAACGAGGTCGCTGTAATACACGGCATCGCCCGATGCCATTCTAACCGTGCTGCCATGCGAAAAAAGATAAACCCGGTTGGGTTGCATGTGAAAGCCATTCAGCATATTGGCACCGTGGCCTACATACTTTACAAAGTAGGTAGCGGTGCTGCGCACCACCATAAACAGCAGGTAGCCGTTGGCTGTATTCTGATGGGCTTCGTCATGGGTGCGTACATCCATCATGCGCAGGTCGGCCAGGTCGGGGGGAGTATGGCTTTCGCGTGCCGCTACAAATGCTGCCGTAAGGCTGTACTCGTGCTCGCCAATGTTAAACACATTCGCTACGGTGTTGATGATTTCCATAGCCTGCCCGGACAGCGCATGTTCGGCATTGATCATTTCGATCAAACGGATCAGCACGATCACCTTTTGCTTTTGCGTAAGCGTTTTGTTGATCTTGCGGCAAATGCCCAGTGTTCTTACCGAGTCTTTTACGGAAGTAAGCCGTTTGGCATCTTCTTCTGCGCCTTGCTGGTTATAACCCGATACCTGATCGAAATATTCCACATACTCCTTAACGGAATCATGATCCAGCTCCTGTTGAAAGAAGCGGATCACGAAATCGCGTTCGTCTTCGGTTACACCATCATCCTGCTTGCTGATGATGGCGAAGAGTTGTGTTAAGGCTTTGAGAATTTCCTCACTCATGGCGCAGTATTGGGTAATGGTTACCCGTTAAATGTGTAAGAATTAATAGGTCCTGAATTCAAATGGGATTTCTACCAGCTCTGAAAATTCCTGGCCGGCCTCCTGCATATCCTCGTCATCTTCGTGGTGATACCAATGCACGGTAGTTCCGCCAATGCTTTCCAACGAGGAGAGCACATCGAGGATCAATTTGGATGAGGCTGTATTGAAATACTCCAGCTTGAATACAAAATCAGTAGCGCTGTTGGATTGACCGGAATAGCTTTTCAGCCATTCCAACACAGGCTTATAAAACTCGGCTGAATCTTCGGGCAATGATCTTCCGGAGATTTCGAAAATTCCGTTTGTCCTGTCTAAGATAATTTTGGGTGTATCTTCGGCACCTTCAATATTTAAGATTTCCATAATGATTGTATCGTTTAAAAATGATTAGATTAAGCTACAGCTTCTTTTGCGCGGGCTATGTTAACTTTCAGGCAGAAGAATGAGTACTCCTCGTTAACATCAACAAAATCCCACTCTAATTTTTCGCCAGACTTGCGGGCCATATCTACAAAGCCCAGGCCTGCGCCTCCTTTTTCGGATATCGTGGTGTTTTTAATGATCTCCTTGTACAGCTCTTTCAACCCGTCTTTATCTAAGCTGTTGATTTTTTCAAGCGCATTTTTAAGCGTAGGAATATTTTCCTTGCGCACCGGGTTGCCTGACATAATGGAGTAGCGGCTTTGCTCGTTGCCAATCAAAAAGATGGCTGCGTGGCTTTTGCTTTTATCCACCTCTATTTCATCGCTGTGCTTCACAATGTTCTGCAATGCCTCTACCATTACATTGAAAATTCTTTTCTTGATGCCCGACTCTTCCCCGGAAGATTCAAGGTTGCGCTCGGCCATGGAAAGAATGGACTTGGTGGTTTCCTGTGTGAAATCACCTTCATAAATCAGGATCACATTGTGGGTGATCATGGATTGGTGCAAGTCATAGATAAATCTCATTTTGCTTTTTGGTTTTTAGTTGATGAATTATGAATAGTATTAAAGTGTTCCTGTTAGAATTTTATTCCGATCAGCAATACATCATCTGTTTGCTTCTGTGTGCCCCGCCATTCTTCCCACTCCAGGTCGAAGGCTTCCATAGCTAAGTGAGCCGGTAAGTGATGGATCCTTTCAGCCAGCTCGCGCATGCGTTTGGATCCGAACTTGCGTCCGTCTGCACCGCCAAACTGATCCGGGTACCCGTCTGAGCTGAAGTACACCGAGTCGCCCGCGTTAAGCTTGACTTGCGTGGTGGTGAATTTTGTTTGATTCTTGTACACACCACCGCCAATCGGGAATTTGTTTCCCTTTATTTCTTCCAGCACATTGTTTTTCATGACGTATAGCGGGCGGTGCGCACCGGCATACTCCAGCGTTTTGGTTTTGGTGTTGATGCGGCAAAGCGCAATGTCCATTCCGTCTTTGGTGGCCGAGTTAGCCTGGTCTTGCTTCAGGGTTTGTGTAACACCTTCATCCAGCAAGTCGAGTATTTGCCCCGGGTTGGTTACGTGGCGGCTGCGCACTATATCGTTTAGCAGGAAGTACCCGATCAGCGAAAGCAAAGCCCCGGGTACGCCATGACCGGTACAGTCAACCGCTGCGATAAAAATATCATCGCCCGTTTGCACATACCAGGGGAAATCACCGCTTACCACATCGCGTGGCTTGTACAGGATAAACGAATCGGGCAGTGCGGAGCTGATCGCAAAATTATCCGGCAGGATAGCGTTCTGAATGCGCTTGGCGTAATTGATCGAATCATTGATTTTCTTGTTCTTGTTCTGGATGTCCAGCTCAATCAGCTTGCGCTCGGTAATATCGTGCGATACCACCAGCACCGACTCGATTGTTTCTTTCTCGTTATATTCCGGTATGGCGCTGATCTGCATCACCCGTTTTCCCAATTCGCTCGGGAAATCCATTTCGGTAGAGATTTTGTTTTGTGTGGCGTTTACCTGCTCTACGATCTGCAGCCAGCTTTCGAGCACGGTTTGATCCAGCTCGGTGTCTGTAACTTTTTTGTTGATGAAGGCTGCGGCTTCTTTACCGGTATAGGATTCAATAACCGGGTTGATGTAGCTGATCGACCCTTCTTCGAGGCGGGCGATCAGGTCAGTAGAGTTTTCGGAAAGCGCCTGCATCTTGCTGCGCATCCGTTGTTCCTGCTCGGCTCGTCTGCGTTCGGTTATATCGCGCGAGTTTACAATGTACCCGTGAATAGCCCGGTTAGACATGAAGTTGGTACCGGTAGCTTCCAGCCAGATGTAGCGGCCGTTTTTATTTTTGTATTCGAACTGAACGGTAACTTTCTCGTTTGGATTGGCTTTAAGCTGAGCAAACAGGTTTTGATATATTTCCTGGCCATCCGGGTGCACATGCTCCAGGTCGGTAGTTCCTTGTATCTCGGAAGGAGCATACCCTAAAATGGTTTCCACCGAAGGCGAGATATAACGAATGCTTCCATTCTCTTCGTAAATCGTAATTACTTCCGATGCATTTTCGAGCAGCAATTGCATCCGGTTACGGGTATGGTTTACTTCTTCTACCTGCTCTTCCAGCATCAGGTTGGAGCGTTGCAGCTCTTCCTGTGTGGCCTGCATTTCTTCTGCATTCTGGCGAAGCACTTCCTGCTTTTCTTTCAGGTCGTTGCTCATCGCCTGCGATTCGGCCAGCAGCCTTCGTGTGCGCTCGTTTACCTTAATGTTAAAGATAGTACGGGCCAGCATGGTGCCCAGCTCCTGCACAAACTTTACCTGCGAGGCATCAAACTTTTCAAAACCGGCCAGCTCAATTACGCCAAACACTTCTTCGTTGGCGATCAACGGCATGATCAGAATGCAGGAAGGCTTTTTATCTCCCAGTATGCCTGAAGAGATCGTAATGTATTCTGCAGGAATTTCCGTACGTAAGATCATGTCCTGTTCGGCCACAGCCTGCCCTACAAGCCCTTCGGCTATGCGGAAAGAGCTTTTAAGATATTTTTTCCGGTTATAGGCAAAGCTGTTGCATAGCTCTATCCGCGTTCCTTCGTCTTCCTTGTTTACAACATAAAACGCACCTTGTATCGCATTTACCTTATTGATGGTAAAGCGGATAATGTCATCGCCCAATGTGTCCAGCGAATCATGCGTGCGCAGGATCTCACCCGCTTCGGCTAATCCCAGCACAATCCAGTTGCGTTCTTTTTCTTTCTTATCGGTTTCCACCAGGCTGTTACGCATGTTCAGCAAGGCAATGCCCAGCGAATCATTTTCCCCGGCTGCTTTAAAAGGGGTGTCGAATTTTCCTTCCCCGATCTTTTGCGCAAATTCCGCGCTCTGCTTCAGCATGTCCACCAGCTCGTCTACACGCGCCTGCATCATGCCAAATTCATCCGAGGTGAGAAGCGCTGACTTTTCAGGTAACTCTCCTTTGGATACCATGTGCAGGGTATGGTGCATGGATTCGAGCGGCTGCATGAACCACTGCGCAAACAGTAGCGACATGGCTGCAGCGAACAGGCTGATGATAACAGCCGGTATTGATATAATGCCGACTTGCGTGCTGGCGGTTTCGGTATAAAAATAAAACAGGGTAATAGCCGTAACCGAGGCTAATGTCATCACCAGCACCAGTGCTGTGATCTTCAGGCTGATTTTAATATTTCGGAATAAGGTCGTTTTCATTTTGCAGATCAGATTAAAGTGGCCAGTTTTTCACTTACCTGCTCCAGGTCCAGCAGCGTATCGTAACTCAGTGGAGAGAAGGTGGCTATTTCCATCACGCCCGCAGTAGTTTCTCCCTGCTTAACCGGTGTGATCGATAAGTATGACGGTGAGGCGACCCCTAACCCGGAAAATACAGTGGTGTAATTATCCGGCAGCTTATCGATGTAAAGTGTTTTACCTTCTGCAGCTACCCGGCCAATCAGGCCCTCGCCAACCTGGTAGTTGATTTTATTTTCAGCAGGAAGAGCATAACCAAACTTCAGCTCAATGGTTTTGTCTACCCGGGTATATAAAGCCGCCTGGCCTGCCTGCAGCTGGTTGCAGATTTCATTCAGCACCTGTTGGGCACCGGCCTTTTTTTCGAGCAGGTTATCGATTGCCCGCCTGTTTAGCCTGCTGTTGCTGCTGGCTTGCTGATGCGATGCTTCAGTATGCGCCTGCCTTTTTTCGAGATAGACAATGGTGTTTGTCCGGGCTCTTGATAAAAGCGCAACGGCTACAATACCGGTAAAGATGGTAGCCCCTACAATTGCATAGGCGATCGTAAATAAATGTAATGCAGGATTGTTATACAGGCTGAACAGGAACCAGGCTGACGCGGCAATACCCACGTAGAAGATAGCGGATACTGCAAGGGGGGTTTTCGGATTGTTTTCAGCAGTGGGTTTCATTTATAGTGTTGTTGAAGTTCTTTTAAGAATGCTACGATGTTGTCAATGCTCAGCGTATGGTCGATCGTAGTAAGCGACAGTGCAGCTTTAGGCATGGTGTCAATCATGCACTCGGCCGGATCCTGCACAATAGTGAGCCCGCCCTTGTCTTTTATCTGCTTCATTCCAACCGCGCCATCGCGATTGGCGCCTGATAACAAAATGCCGATGAGCTTGTTGCGATACAGGTATGCCGAGCTGCTTAACGTAATGTCGATAGCAGGGCGGGAGTTGTTCACCATTTCTTCTGTAGAAAGGGAAAAATAATTTCCCAGCTCAACAGACAGGTGGTAATTGGCAGGCGCGAGGTAGGCAATGCCTTTACGGATTGACTCCTTGTCTTCGGGCTCAACAATTTTAATGTTGCTTTTAATAGATAAGGCTTCTACAAATCCATGGCGCACATGCTTCAGGCGATGCAAGGCCATGATAATAGGTAAGGGAAAGCCGGCAGAAACCTGTGAGAGTATTTTGATTATACCCTGGAAGCTTCCGGCTGATCCGCCAATGACAATGGCTTTATAACTGTTATGTAAGTTATACCTGCTCATTACAATGTGCCTTAGTCTTTTATTTTTTTGTATACCTTTTCTTCCTGGTTTACCACGATAAACCGGTTTACGTATTCGCACCAGATCAATGACTCTTTGGTGCCGATGGCGAGGTAACCGTACTTGAACAGGCTGTTGTGAAATTTCTTAAGCACCTGGTTTTGTAATGCCTGGTTAAAATAGATCATCACATTGCGGCACAGGATCAGGTCGAACTTGTTAAAGGCATCGCCCGTAACGAGGTCGTGCCTGCGAAACGATACATTCTTCAACAGCTCCGGGTTAAAGATGGCGCGGCCGTTTTCTTCGCGGTAATAGTTTTTCAAGCTGTATTTGCCCTGGAAGCGGATATAGTTCTTCTCGTTCACTTCCATGTTCTTGAGCGGATACGTGGCGGATTTTGCCTTATCGAGTATAACCGTATCAAGATCTGTAGCGATAATCGTTACATCATTCATCAATCCCATTTCTTTCAGCATGATGTTCATGGAAATAACCTCTTCACCGGAAGAGCAGCCGGCATGCCATATTTTAAACTGTTTGTTGTTGAGCAGTATGCCGGGGATGATCTCTTCGCGCAGCAGCCGCCAGAACCCGGGGTCGCGAAACATTTCTGTAACGTTTACAGTCAGTCCATCCAGGAAATCGTTGATGTAGTCGGGCTGATCGGATAACTGTTTCAGCAAAGTATCAATAGTAAGACCGCCCAGCTCGAGGATTCGCAAAACCCTGCGCTTGAAGGACGACATGGCGTAATCGCGAAAATCATAGCCATGCCGTTGCAGGATCAGCTCTGTAATTTTTTTAAGGTCTGCTATATCCAGTTCTGTAATCACGGTTTTACTTGGTTTATTGGGGTTATAAGTGGTTACCATTTTCTGTTGAAGTTGTGGGTGAAGGCTTTACGCGCAGCGTACCGGGTTGAACGGGTACGGCAAGCTTTAATTCCTGCTCGGTGTAGCTGGCAAACTTAACCGCAAGGGTAGCATTTAGCTGGGCTGCATTCCTGATTGCCACATAGTAGTTAAAGAGAAAAGGATGGCTTAGCAGGTCGTTATACAGCGTAGTGGGTTGTGCGATTACACGTTGAACCTCTTCTTCAATCATAAAGCCACACGCCTTGATGCTTATTTCCAGCTGATTGTCTTTTTCCCGGATATGCGTATCAATTATTACCTGGCTGTCTTCTGCAATGCCGGCTACCGGCAAGCTGATTATGTACAGGAAGATATTGCTGATAAGCTGTGTAACCAGGTATTCGTTTACACCCGTTAGGTCGCCCGGGGGAGCATGAAAGTTGAATACCGATTTTTCCAGCTGGCAATTATCTTCCAGTACCTTTATCAGCGTCTTGTGCAGCGAAACAAAGCAAATGTTGTCTTTCGTATTCCGGGGCAGGTTGTTTACGTTGGCTATGTAAAGCAACTTGAACAACCGGTCGTCTAATTTGTTGGCATGCACTTCAATCAATGAAGTAAGCTCATCTACCTCCTCATCATCCTTGCGGAGCTTCAGCAGGTTAACCAAACCTTTTATAGTAGCCAGCGGCCCGCGTAAATCGTGAGCGGTGCGGTATATAAACGAGTCCAGTTCCTGCTTTTGTGTTGAAAGCTCTTTTTTCAGACGCAGTATATCTTCGGCAGGCTTTATCTTTAAAATGATAAAGCCGTTTATTTCACTGATAAGCCCGAGGTAGAAGCCGGAAATGCTGATCCGGATTCTTATACCCGACTTGGTTACCAGGCAGGCCGGAACGTTGTCGAAATATCCCTGCTTCAGCTTGGCCTTCAATGTGGTGTCCAGGCTTTTGTCCGGACAAAGGGTGGAAAGCTTCTTACCGGTCAGCTCGTTCGGAGCAAACCCGGTAAGTCCTTCCAGGCTGCCGCTCAGCGATTCAATTGTAAAGTCTGCCCTTAGAATAATCGAATCCGTCAGGATAGAATTCAATTTCTCAATCACATCATTCATAGAGATTACCAGCTCTGATATTTCGGGCGTATAAATCACTTACGTATTAGTTTTGTTGCGCCAGCGATAACTCTTCCTTAAGCATGGGAAGCTTTAATTTTTTGGCTTGCAGGTTATAGAGGGCCCTTGCCATATTATCATCGGTAATGTGGTAGCGGGCGCCTATGTATTTTACAACTTCGCCAGCCTGGTTTTTTATCGGCATAATGGTAGCGTCCACCCAGTAATGGCTTCCGTCTTTCGCTTTATTCTTGATGATGCCTTTGAACACTTCACCGTTTTTAATAGTCTTCCAGAAGCTTTTGAACAGCTCTTTCGGCATATCTTCGTGGCGGAAGATGCTGTGCGGCTGGCCGATCAATTCTTTGCGGTCGTATTTTGATACTTCGCAAAGCTTGTCGTTTACGAACGTAATATTTCCGTATTGGTCAGCTTCTGACAGGATGGTGGTAAGCGTAAATACAGATTCGCGCTGCTCCATTTCGTGCTTAACATTCTCCAGGTCTTTTTTGGCTAATACCAATGTGGATACGTCTTTGGTGTAACAGGCCATTCCGGTTATCTCACCGTTTGCATTGCGCATGGGAGCATAGCTGCTGGTAAGATGCATCTCTGTTCCGTTAATCACCGATACATTGGTGTGCTCGAAAGTCTGCCCGGCTAAAGCTTTTTCATAATTAGCTTTATGAAGCTGCTTTTCTTCACCCTGGAACAGATCCAGTATATTAAATCCTGCAGCAACCTTTATTCCTAACTTTTGCAGGCGCATAGCGAAATACTCATTGAAGTTCTGAACCTTAAAGTTTTTGTCTATTGTGAAAATGGCATCAGTTGAAACATTGATCAGCTCGTTCAGGTAGCGTTCCTTATTTTGAGTTTCGTTTAATATGCGTTGAACTTCTTCCTGTGTGGCAGAAAGCTCTTCCATGTTTTGGCGAAGCTCCTCTTCCTGTGCTTTCATTTCTTCAGCAGCTTGTTGCGCTTCAGCAGCCAGCCTTTCCGCTTTGTTGCGGGCTTCTGTCATTTCCGTTACATCTTTAGAGAAAGAAACAATGGCATGTATTTCACCCCGTTCATTACGCAAGGGCGAGTAGCTGCTTACAATATGCATATCTGCACCGTTCATGTTGTAAGAGTCCGTTGTTTCAAAATGCTCGCCTGCGAGTGCGCGCAAGTAAGTCGCTTTTAATTTTTCGCGTTCTTTTCCGCTTAAAAGCGACAGCATATCGAACCCTTTTTCTACCTGGAAGCCGGAAGCAGCTATCTGCGCTTCAAAGGCTTTGTTATAGCTGATCACTTTGAAGTCTTTGTCTATCGTACAGATAGAATCGTTTGATGAATTGAGCACTTCATTCAGGTATGCTTCTTTGGACTGCACGCCCTGAAGCACACGCTGCATTTCTTCCTGTGTAGCTGAAAGCTCTTCCATATTCTGGCGCATTTCTTCTTCCTGCGCGCGCATTTGCTCGGCCTGCACCTGGGTTTCTTCCAGTAATTTTTTGGTACGGCTGTTAACCTTAACAGAAGATATGGTAGAGGCAATGCTTTCGCCCAGCTTTTCTACAAACTCGACCTGGTATGGTTCAATGACATGGAACGAAGCAATCTCCACTACACCGAAAATATTTTCATCCAGCTTAAGCGGAACGATAAGCAGGTTGCGGGGCAGCGCATCTCCCAGGCCGGATGTTATGTGCAGGTAATCACCGGGTACGTCCGACATGTAGATGGTATCTTTCTCCAAAATACACTGACCCGTCATGCCTTCGCCCAGCTCAATACGTTTGTTCAGGTATTTTTTCCTGTTGTAGGCATAGCATGCCACTAATTCAATAAAGGTATCGCCCTGGTTATCGTCATTGATCAGGAACAATGCGCCCTGGTTGGCATTCATGTATTTAACCAGGTTGCTGATAATATTGTCGGAAAGCTCTCCCAGGTTATCGTTGCGCGAACGGAGAATATCTGCAAACTTGGCCAATCCTTCCGTAGCCCAGTTGCGTTTGCGGTCATCTTCGGCAGCTTGCTTCAGGTTGCTGCGCATCTGGATGAGGGCATCGCCCATCGTATCATCTTCGCTCAGCAATTCAAACATGCTTTCGTAATTTCCCTTACCGATGTTTTCAGCAAACTCTACTTTGGCCTTAAGGCCGGTAAGCATGTTTTCGATAGCCTCGGCCATACGGCCGATTTCATCGCGTCCCTTTTTCAGCGTAACGGAAACAAATTTTCCTTTTGAAAGCGTGGTGATCAAATCGCTAAGACCGGCTATTGGCTTGGTAATGGAATTTCTGGAGAAGAAGAAGGCGTAGATGCCGATAACCAGAAACAGGATAATGTTGCTTATATACAGGTAGGAGAGCATAGCCGCAGAATTCTCTTTCTGCTGCTTGGCCGCTTCCAGCAGCTGGCTTTGGCGGGCCGATACCTTATTGATCTGGTCAACCAACTTTTTATAGGCGGGTGTAATTTTTTTGTCGAGCGAAGTCAGCGCTTCATCTACTTTTACATCATCCGCATAAGCTTCATCGGTTGAGAGCTTTTCCATTACCGGTACTTGCTCGGTCAGCAATTCATCCAGGCTGGAAATGATAGTGTGCGCTTCGTTCGCATCATTTGTGTTTTCGAACCGCTGTGTAATTTTTAACAGGTTTTCTTTTTGTATGGCGGCCTGCTTTTCATGCACCTGCTTCAGTTTTTCCTTCTCCTGCACATTAGGCTGGTAAATCCAGTTATTAATGAGCTTGTAAGATTCAGAAACCAGCATCTCGGTTTCCTTTAATGAAAGCACCATGGGGTAATACGCTTCGGACACACGCTTGTCGATATTGCGATTTTGCCAGGCGGTATACATGCTTACCAGTGTAGTAATAAAGGCCAGCAAAATGATGGCGGCATACCCCATCATGATTTTGCCTACAATTGAATTTTTAAGTTTACTGAACATGGTTGTAATTTTTTCAAGATTTAAAAAAGCGGGGGTTCCCGGGTTTTACCCCGGTGTTACCCTTCCGCTTCACCCAAACCCACATTTATGGTATTGTCAGAACTACTTTAACTCTTGCTTTCGCTTCTGCGGAAAGCGAGCTGATGTTTACAAAGCCGATGGCGCCCGGTTCTTCCGCTACAAAATCAATGATGGCGGCATCTGAGGCAAACTTGTCCTGGGGCTTTTCAGCGCTTTCGTATTGCTTCTGTGTAAAGTATGTTTCCACATCGCTGGCCGACATACCCAGCACTTTTGCATAGAAGGCTTCCTGCTCGGAGCATGATGCTTTGCGATCTACCGGCTTAATGTTCTTGTTGATATCCGGCCATCTTTTTTTAATCTTTCTCAACCAGTACAGCTTTACTTCTCCTGCAGTAAGCTTGCTTGCCGTATTTTCTTTATTTACGATAACCGCTATTTCGGGAGTGGGCGGTGCAAACGCTGTAAGTACTACAACCAGCAGCGACAGGGTCATGATCATCTTTTTCATTCTTCAATCAGTTTAAAAGGAACTAAGCATTAAAACACGAAGGCAAGCTGGAAACGGAAGCGATTGCTGTTAACCGTATTGGTAAACCCGTCATCGGTTTTGCCAATGCCCTCTACCACGATATCCTGGTAATGGTATTTTTCAGTATTGTTTTCATACTCTACTTTGGCAATGAAGCTGGAGCTGAACTTGTAGCGCACACCTACCGTAACCAGGTTAATTTTTACCGGGATAGGTGAAAAGTATGGATCTCCTTCGGTAGCGTTAGCTCCCGCCTGGGTGTAGTTGTATAATGCATACGGAGTGATCTTATCGTTGATTTTGTATCCGCCATATACATAGTAAGAGTAGCTGCTGCGTGTGCCGATGTTGTCGAACTTGCTTTTCTGATTGAGGTATTCAGCAATAAACTCAGGCTTTTTCTCACTATTCATGTAAGCTGCAGAAAGCGTGATCAATTGCAGTTTACCATCGTCAGGAAGCGAAGCTATTGATCCGTTAGGGTTAGCTTTTCCTTTTTCGATACGATCGAACATGCCGGATGCCAATACCTTAAGTCCTTCTACCGGTTCAAAGCCCGCTTGTGCAGTAACGGCAACGTGATTATCATTTTTATCATTTGATCCATAGTACCCGATACCGTTGCCCAATAAAAGCTTATAGAAAATACGTGCTTTCGAAATGTTCTCACCTTCAAACTGGATACCGGCATCGCGGTATTGCAGTACGCCACCTTCGCTTACCGGGCGAATGGCCATAGGGCGTTGAATGGTAGGTTGCAAAACAAGGCCCAGTGTGTATTGGTTGTTCCAGTAGCCTACGGGTGTAAACATTTTACCGGCCCGGATGCTGAAGTGATCGCTGATGTAATAGCGAAGCATAAGGCGCTGCACTTCATAGTTAAAGGTATTGCCTTTGTTATTGAAGCTTAGCTCGCTGAGCACAGAGATGCGATCATTCAGCTGCGAGGTAACAAACAGCACGTAGTTACCGGTGTTGAAATTGGTTTTGGACTGGTAGGTTGTATCTTTTTTAAGATACTGACCGAAACCGTTTACGCCTACAAAATTGTTTTTGGAGGTAGTGTTGTAGTTGGATAGCTCGGGTTGCCCAAAAAAGCGGATTTTAGTATCCTGCGCCTGGGCAAATCCTGCCCATAGCAATGCACAAATAGAAACTGTTACAATTATTTTTTTCATTTGTTGTGTATGGTTATTGTTTGATTTTCGGGTGCAAATTTTATGTGCGCGGCCCTGCGTAACCACAGCAAATGAGCAGGTGGCGGAATTGTATGAGCAGGTGGAAAAGAGAATGCCGCGGTAAAGATTTTGCAGCAACCGGATTCAGAAACAATATCTTTTTACCGGGAGGCTAAAAAGAGAACGGGAAATTCTGTGTATGATGATACAGGTGGAAGAATATTCTACCGGAGCAGGTTAATCTTTGGAGCTGATGCGTTCCAGGAATCCTTCTTTCTTGCGTTTGGATACATCCAGCGAACGGTCGTTGTTCATCACGACATAACCGCCTTCGCCCCGCACATATTTTTTAATGGCGTTCAGGTTGATCAGGTAGGAATTATGAATGCGATAGAAATCGTGTTCGGTAAGCATATCGTCATACTCCTTTAGCGTTCGGCTTACCAGGTGCTTTTTGCCGTCTTGCGTTACTATTTCGGTGTAGTTGCTCGAAGCCTCGCAGTACATGATATCCGATACTTTCACAAAATGAAACCCTTCTGATGTAGGCAGCGCCAGCTTGTAATTGCCGGATGCCGGGGCCTTGAGATTCTGGAGCAGGTGCTTAAGCCGGAGCGAAATATTATCGTCCAGCTTTTTGTTTACTTTCCCCAATGCCATTTTCAGCTCGTCAATGTCAATGGGCTTCAGCAAATAATCGATTGCGGAAAACTTAAAGGCTTTTATAGCATACTCCGAATAAGCCGTTGTAAAGATTACCTCAAAATTGATGTCTTTGATCCGCGTAAGCAGGTCGAAACCGGTTTCGCGCTGCAGCTGGATATCCAGAAAAACCACCTCGGGCTTGTGCTCTTTTATGGCCTGTATGCCTTCATCTACATTTTGGCAAAGCGCACACACTTTCACGCTGTCGCAGAAATCCTCGATCAGGATGCGGAGGCTCTCCCGGCTTTTGGATTCGTCATCAACAATTATGCACTTTAGCATGGCCACAAAAATAACGTGTTTTTTAAAGGTGATGACGCCTACGTAATGTATTTATCTTTTTTAACGATTTAGCCACACTTTTACCAACGTGCCGGTAGCCTCCCCGGCATCATTATACAGATCGTGTATCTCAAACGATACCTTAAACTGCGTATTGATCAGGCGCAGGCGCTCCTCGGTAAGGGCCGTGCCCATCGATTTGTGCCCGGGGAAGTTCTTTTCGCGAAGGGCCTGTGCAACTACCCGCCCCACACCGTCATCGTGCACCTCAAAAAGTATGGTATTACCCTCTTTTAAGATGCGGATATCCAGGTGCCCGTTACCTTCTTTATTATAAAGACCATGAAGAATGGCGTTCTCCACATAAGGCTGGATGAGGAGCGGGGGAATCTCTGTTCCATCCAGGTCCAGCTCCTCATCAATGGTGATGGTGTAGTCGAACTTGTTTTCGAAGCGGATTTTCTCGAGGGTTATATAGTGCTTCAATTGCTCGGTTTCGTCCCGGAGGCTGATTTTGTTGCTTACGGAGTGTGTAAGGATGCTGCGTACAAGCCTTGAAAATGTAGACAGGTAGCTGATGGCATTTTTCCTGTCGTTTTGTGCGATAAAGAACTGGATGGAATTGAGCGCATTAAAAATAAAATGCGGATTCATAGCCGACCGCAGCATAGTGAGCTTCAGCTCGGCTATTTTGTTAAACGCTTCTTTAAGCGCTTCTTCCTGTTCTACCCGCTGGGTTATATCTTCGGCAAAAACCGAAATGCCAATTATCCGCTGATTGTCCAGAACCGGGCTGATAGAGAACTCCACATGCCGGCTGTCGTGCTGCGATGTCAATTTAAATTGTTCGCCTGCCAGCGCACGTTCATACCGGGGAGCCCAGATTTTCCTGAGTCGCTCATCCACCCGGGCATCAGGGGGTGTAATTCTGTGGCCTTGCTTTACATCGCAGTTGTAGTGCTTTTTAATGTATTCGATAAACGGCTTGTTGGCCTTTATTACTTTGTATTCCAGGTCTACCGACCATACCAGCAAGCTGGTGTTGTTGATGGTAGCATACAGGTTGGCCTCGCTCTGCAGTAATTTTTGCTCTGCAATTTTCTTTTCGGTTATATCGCGCACAGTTACCAGCATGTGCTGCTCGCCAGCCAGCAAAATGCGGGTGGTAGAGATGGCGCCAAAAAATGTAGATCCATCTTTACGTAAAAAGGTTGACTCCAGGTTGGCAGAGCCTATTCCCTCAAAGTAAATTTTGTTGTGTAGCTGGCGATCTTCTTCAATTGCCCATAGGGGTATGTCGTCCGTTTTCTTGCCCACTATCTCGTTCCGGGTATATCCTGATATTGATTTTATTTTGCTGTTGCACTCTACCAAAGTAAAATCGCTTTCGCGGAAAATCAGCATCAGATCAGGGCTCATCTCAAACGCCTTCGAGAATTTTTCTTCTGCCGCTTTACGGTCGCTTATATCCTTAATAGTAGCAATGATGTGCTGCTTATCGTAGAACTCAATGGTGTTGAATGTAAGCAGGGCATGCTTAATGCTATTGTCCTTGCAATATAGCTCAGCCTCCATTTCCACCTGGTTCTCCATTTCCATCTCGCTAAAAAAATGTTCGCGATCGGCCTGGTGCACAAAAAACGTTATGCTGCGGGCAGGTACACCCAACAGCTCCTTTCGGGTATATCCCAGCGTTGAAAATATTTTTTCATTGATATCAACAATAACCCAGTCTTCTTTACGAAACATTACCATCAGGTCGGCATTGTTATGAAAAGCGCGTGAAAATTTCTGCTCGCTTGAGCGGAGTAATTCTTCTGCTTCTTTAAAATAGGTTACATCGTATGTTAACCCGATTACCCTGGGGTAATCCGATAAAGCATCGTTAACCGGCCATCCGCAAATGCGTACCCAACGGTTTTTACGAACAGGCGTAACAATTTGCGTGGTAAAATCGAAAGGCTCCAGCTCATCCCTTGTCCGGCTAAGCAAGTGAAGGATGGTGTTCTGTGCGTTTGTGTCATAAAACCGGAGTATCTTATCCACCGTGCTTACGTTCTCATCACTATCCACATCATAAATGTTATAGATTTCATCGGAGAAGGTGAATTTTTTGCTGACCGGGTCGTATTGCCAGCTACCGATTTTGGCGAGCTGCTGAGAGCGCGACATCAATTCATCGCGTTCCGCCAGGGCTTTATTGGTTAGAAAAAGCTGTTCGTTAACTTGTCGCAATTCTTCTTCCGATCCTGCCAGCTCTTCTTCGCGCGAAGCCAGTTCTTCAATTAGCTTTTCCTGCCTTTTCAGGGCATTGGTTAATTCCTGCTCGCGTTCTTTAAGCGCTGTAATATCAATCCAGCCGCCAATTGCTCTTATGGGATTGTTGCGGCCATCTCGTATAATAATGCCCCGGTCAATTACGTATGCAATTTTTCCGTTTGGCTTAATAAAACGATACTCATCCGAGTATGTGGTATCAATTGTTTTAAGAGCCTTGTCAAACCTTGCAGCCGAGGCGGCTGCATCTTCCGGATGTATGGACTGCTTCCAGTCCTCCATAGAATAATCTTCTTTGTTTAATCCAAAATCTTCAAGTGTTCGTGTGCCTGAGGTCCAGTAAATTTTGTTCGTGATCAGGTCTACTTCCCACATTACCGAGTTGGAAAACTCCGATATGATTTTAAACCGGTTGCGATCTTTGCTGATTTTATCAAGAAGGTTTCGCGCCTCTTTTTCTTTTTCTATTCGTTCTGTGATATCAGTCCATGAACCCATTAACCGGGTTGCTTCACCTGCATGGTTTCGCTTCACCTGTATTTTATCGCTTATGTAATGCCAGTTGTCGCTTCCGCGAAAGCGATATTCACACGTAATCTCGTTAACAGATTTGTCGGCAATGGCCCGGTCAATTTCTCTTGTAGCACGGGTAATGTCATCCGGGTGCACATTATTCAGCCAGAAGCCTGCACCGGGGTCGGATGCCGGAATATTATATTTGTTACGATTGCTTACCGATGCAAGCCAATAACGTTTATGGGTAGTAAGCTCATAAACCCAAACGGCAGCCGAAGATATCTCAATAAGGGTGTTGAGTAATTCGGTATCCTGAAGCTGGTTGGGTGTGGGCATGCCTGATATTACCTGTTAAATAATAGGTGCGACTGCAAATATAATCCCACAAAGATGCTTTTAAATGTGAAATTTATATTCACCCTGAATCAAGGTGCTCAATAGTGAACGGTACTATTTAATTGTATGATCGGTTATGATCCCGTCATTGCTGGTGCGGCCTTATGTGGAGAAATGCTATTCTGCACGGTTTGTATAACAAGGAAGGCAAAGGCCAGCTGGATATTTTGCATAAGCCGCGTTGGCCATAACATTCGCTTTGAAGCTGAGGATAATGGCGTGGGTTGATTTTGATTAAGCCAGGTTTGCCGGTAAAAGCCAACCCGGCTTAACCGGACTTTATTTCGCTGGAGTAATTACAATATTCCGGAAATCAATAGGACCGTGATCGCCCTGGAACATAATCGGGCCCGGTTCACTTTCTTTATTATCAATTGCTCCACCGGTTATGCCGGGTATTTCCTGGTTAGCGATAATCGTAATGCCGTTGGCAACAACCGTTACTATCCGGCCCACCAGGGTGATGTCGTACGCTTGCCACTCGCCAGCATTTCTGGCGGCCATTACACTGGGAGTCAGAAATCCGTAGATGGCACCGAGGTAGCCTTTCCACGGTTCTTTGCCTTTATCATCTTCAATCTGCACTTCGTAACGTCCGCGCAGGTACACACCACTGTTGCTGCCTTTTTCATAACGAAACTCTACATGCAGCTTGAAATCGGTAAAAGTTTGTTCGCTTACCAGGTTGCTGCCTGATTTCAGGCTTCGTAAAATACCATTCTCAACGATCCATTGGTTGGGGCCCATAGCTTTCCAGCCACTCAGATCCTTGCCATTAAACAAAGTAACCGGTTGTCCCCATACCGGCTCGGTGGTGCGCTTAAGCAATGGGGCGCGTGTACCCGTCCAGTTGTATTTTTTGCCATCAGTGTAAACCATAGTGCCCTTCAGTGTTTCACCGGCTAATTCACCTTCAAAGTCCATGTTACGATCGCCAGGTTCCCACTGTGGCGGAATGGAGAAATTGAATTTTCCGTTCAGCACATTTATTACCGAAACGGGGCGGGCGCTCCCAAAAGCATATACAAAACGACCCACCAGGGTTTTATGACCGGAGTGTTCAATTTCCAGCCAGGAAGGGAGCAGCTCTCCATCTTTTTCAATGACCAGGTTCCAGCGACCTTCCAGCTTGCTTTGAGCCTGCAGGGCACCGGCTAACAGCAACACTATAAAGATTAATGCAATGCGCGGGTAGATTTTCATATGAGTTTTTTTATGTGAAAGTGAATTGGCTGAAATTATAAAATAGAATGCATAAATGGGATAATCTTTTTACAAACGTAGGCATTATAAAACTGGAACGAAGCACACTGGGTACAATGGTTCCGAGGTGTGCAAAAAAGGTAGGATGGCGCTTTGCAGGCAGACGAAAGAACAGGCATGCTCAGCGGCTCAGTACGTCCTGAATTTCCGGTGTGCGGTCGAATGTAGCTTTTGCAAACGGGCAGAGCGGCAGTATTTTAATGTTATTCTTCCGGGCATATTCTACTGCTTGCAGCACTAATTTTTTGCCGGCACTTTGCCCGCGCAGCTTGTCCGATACTTCAGTATGATCGATAATAATCATGTGATCGCCCGCTTTGGAATAGGTCATCTCACCCAGGCGTTCGCTGCCTTCAACGATCAGAAAAGCCCCTTTGGAGCCATGTTCAATTTGTTTGATTTCCATACCGGTAAATTTACGATTTGTATCGCGCGCTAAGCAAGGTCATTATCGCAAATAGAACAGCAACCAGCCCTAATGCGATCCTAAGGGAGTATGAATCGGCCAACAAGCCGATTAACGGTGGCCCGAACAGAAAGCCGGAATATCCAACCGTGGTAACCATTGCTAACCCGACACCGGGAGGCAAACCTTTGGCATTACCGGCTATGCTGTAGGCAATGGGAACAATAGATGATAATCCGATTCCGGTCAGGAAAAAACCAATAATAGCGATGCAGGGAGATGGGAAGCCAAGTACAAGACTAATGCCCATCGTTGAGATAATTCCACAGCCAATCATCAGGCTTTTGTCGCCCCAGCGTAATCGTGCCGCATCACCAAAAAATCTTCCGGTCGTCATGGCCAAAGCAAATGTGGCAAGCCCGATGGGTGCAAAAGCCCGGTTAGCCATTGCAACATTTAGCATGTAGTTCGTGCTCCAGTCGGCCATAGCGCCTTCGCCCAACATGCAGCAAAAGGCAATTACACCAATGCTCACCATGGAGGCATTGGGTAACCGGAATGCAGGGCCTTCGGGCTTTTTTTCCTGTGGCTTATCGTGAATAAGATGATAACGCGACCAGGCAGCGCTTACTAAAGCCAATGCAGTAATGACGCCCAGGTGCATGAACAGGCTGGTGTCTAATTTCACAAAGAGCGCCCCGCAGCCGGCACCAATGGCCATACCAATGCTGAACAAGGCATGGAAGGAAGTCATGATGGGTCTACGGTATTGCTGCTCCACCATAACAGCCTGGGCATTCATCGATACATCAAGCATGCCGGCCGTTATACCCATCACGAAAAACACCAGTAATAAACCGCTGATGCCGGGCATGGCCTGTGTAAGGGGCACCAGTGGAACGAATACACTATATAGAAATGCAGATATAATAGTAATTCTCCGGCTGCCATTGCGAATGATTAACCAGCCGGTAAAGGGCATGGCTACAAGCGCGCCCAGCGAGGTTGCCAGCAAAACAAACCCGAATGTGCCATCATCTATACGAAAAAGCTCCTGAACTTTCGGAAAGCGGGCCGCGAGGTTCGCATGTACAAAACCGTTGATGAAGAAAATCAGCTTAACAGCAATGCGGGACGGGGTCACAAATGGCTGAGATATTTTTCAAAGTAAAGAATAAAATTTCTGCATGAGAAGATACGCTGCACATAATTTTAGCTCAACCTTGAGTGGTCAGCGCACAACCTTGAAGGTTGTTTCGCCATAAAGCGGGGTACCATCGGTAGCAATACCCTGCACAATAACTTTATAAGTGCCGGGCTGATCGGATGTATAAAATTCCAGTTGCTTATTTTCGTTTCCATTGATTTGCACATCCGGGTTCCAGTACAGCAAATGCCGCCCGTCCGGTATGCGACTATTGATCTCCGGAATGGTTTCGTAGCGGGGTGAGTAAAACTCTTTATGCTGCTGCAAACCTTCATAGTCGATCATTACAGTTTCAGGGCTAAACGTAAATCCTCCCAAATCGCCTTTGTAGGTGCGGTAGCTCAGGATGCCATCAAAAACAAGAGAACCAACATGGTACCGGCTGGGCAACACGTCTAATTGTTTGATCTTAATGGGATCGAAAGCCATAATATCATTTACATTGAAAACGGGTACACCATCTAACAGTACCAATGATTCCATTTCCAGCAAGGTGCCTTTATCGCGATCAACAATCCGGAAAATGAACTGATCGCCTTTCTTTCGTACCCACACGCTCTTTACATATTCGCGCATTACTTCTTCCATTACGGGAAAGCGGGTGTAATCATCCAGCAGGTAAGATTCAGGAGCAACATCATAATAGGCAGAACTATCAGCACGCAAAGTTGTATTGCCGTGTTTTTCAAAAGAGTCATTTAGCTGCATGGAAATGCTCTTTGCAATAAGCGCCTGGGAGTTTTTCTCTGATAAAGAGATCGGGTGAAGATTAAGTTTAGCAAAATCCAATGAGAATGGTGATTTCACTTCAATCTTCGCTTGCGCATGAGGCGACTGCAGGATTAGCTTATTTGTCCCCTTCAGGTGATTGGTTTCTACCAGCAGCGACCCATCCCTGTTTGAAATAGCTCCCCCCAGCTCTACTTTCTTTCCCGGAGAGCTAATATACCCGGTAACACCCGGAATAGGCACCTGGCTTTGCTTGTCAACAACAGTTGCTTCAATAAGATGGCCCCGGTATTCCGGAAGATATTGAACAGGTTTTGTTGCGGATAGTTCTTCCCATCTGAAACGACTCCACCCGTGTGTGAGCATCAGGTTATCAATAGAACGATCTTGCGCTTTGAGGTAATCGTGTGGCGACTCGATATTGCCTTTCAGGTCGCTTGACAGCAACAGATAGCTTACAATATCTGGTTGAGCAAATTGCTGGAGTGAATCATCGCGTATTACTGAAGCAGAGAGATTTGACAAACCTGTAATTTCTGTTTCCAGGTTTACGGTAACCTTTTTCCGGGTGCCGGTTTGTCCGGGATCAACGGATATGGTCAGAGGTGAATAGGTAGCTGGCTTTGTAAAGACAAGTCTTTCACAAACGGGTTGTCCTGTTGAGTTGAATACCGTAATATGACTGATTCCCGCATCCAGGTCTGATTTAGGGATTTGCAGGTTTGCAGCTCCTTCTTTCAAAGGAAATGAAGATGCTACCTTTATCTTATCGCGCGTGTGAGCTAATACATAAAGCGATTGATCTGCAATATCTTTTGACTGAATGGCGATGTTTAGCCCGGCAAGAGTATCAGTAACCTGCAATGCGAAGCCATACAACTTTGCTTTTGGCAATTTTAAGGAAATGTTTTTGCCTTTATGGTTAATGATGGCAGTGTAATCCTGGAAAGCAGAAGGAATCATTTCAAAAAAACCTATTCCGAATTTTTCCGGACGGAAACGGATCAATGAATCTCCCGTTGAATTCAACAGCACTCCATTAAAATCAATCCCTTTTCCGGTATGATCGGTTGCACGAAAGGCTACTTTGTGTTTAATGCCATCAATCCATTGCCCTCCTTCCGGGAAAAACTGGATATCAATTTCGGAGTTAACGGGTTGAGGGGTGTCAAACAGTCTTCTGAAGGTGTTTACGATAGTTATAGGCTGGCGAAAATAAAACTCCGCGCTATAGTTTTTCATCCACCGGGTGTATGCACGTAAATAATAATTACCCGAACCTATGGAAGACGGAATGCTGAAATAACCGTTGCCCAAACCTTTGCTCAATTCAACTTTTGCCTGGAGCAGGATTTGATTTTCATGGTTTACCAGTTCAAGGTATGCTACCCGGCTTGTGTTTATGGGTTGATGACTTTGCCCGTTTACTAAGTAAACCTTAAACCAACTGGTTTCACCGGCAATCCAAAAATTTTTATCCGTGTGAATAAAGAGCTTCTCCTGGAGATTTTTTGTTGCGTAGCGGGTAAGCAGCTCCTGATTTGGATTAGGAGTTTTCTTTTGTGAGTTCGCAACCAAGCTTAAAAGCAGGAGAAATAAAGTGATCAGTCTTTTCATTTACTGCCAGTATTCAGGTTGAACCAGAGTGCCTCCACTTAGACTACAATCCGCACAATATCGAGAACTGTACGTGTATGCAACAATAAGTTCGGATCCTTCTGCATAAATAGGATCAATCAACAGGTATATGCCAGGGGTTATTTGAGAAACATTTCCAGCCGCTACTTGTCTTAACTCGCATGAGCCATAAGGTGTTTCGTAAAGTTGAGACGGACGAGGTAACTCTTGTGTGGTGATAAAAATTCTTTTGGTGCTGATGGATGAAACTGAGAAGAAACCAATCACACGCTCACCAGGATTTGAAATGCTTCTAATATTACCGATAACCTCTGTGGGAAGTGGCCCAAATATAGTACCCAGATCCTCATTGGTTTTTTTAACCTGTTTCCAATAATTGTAAGCGTCTGCAGTAAGAGCTTGTTGTTTTACCAACATGCTGTATTTGGTTCTGACTCTTTCAGAGTGTAGCTTAATACGATGTATTGCAAATTCAGAAACTTTGTTTTCACTGAATCGTGCGGTAGATTCAATGGAAATATTGGTTGAGTAGTCTTTTCTCCAACATCTGCTTAAGTTATCTTCTCTCATATCGGGTCGCAAGGTAGATGGATTTAAAACCAGGGATGAGTGGAAAGGAGTGAAGTACTCCCAGGTTTCATCAAAAGTCCATCGGTAATAGCCGGATTCGTTGTTCAGGCTGTGTGTACTTACCTTAACTTCAACCTCCCTTGTATTTGTTAATCCCCAGGTAACGCTGTCGATAGCGGGTGAAACAAGCACAGGTACAAACTCAGATTCGTATTCTTTTTGATCAGCTAACCTGATCTTCAGCCGAAAGGTTGGTGTTGAGGTGTTGATGCTGTTGGGAGCGAGATAGTAATTCCCGAGGTTATCACCGGGCAAAGAAAATTTGTTCCCCTGTTCATCTTCAATCCAAACCTCAGCGCCTGCTTCATAGGCGGGTCCTGAAAATCGCGCAAGGTTCAGATTTTGAGAATAACTTAAAGAGATTTTACTGGTTTCAGAGGGGTTGATGAAACCATCTACGACCAGGAGGGGTATTGATTCAGCGATTTCCGGATGAGTATATGGATCAATACAAGCAGAAAGACTAATTAGAAAAAGGAAAAAACTTCGTTTCATAGCTTGTGTCAGAATTTGAAGTTATAGGATATGGTGGGTATAGCTGTTCCAAATATGGAAAGCTTATAGCCTTTAATTTCTCCGTTTTCAGAAGTATAGAAAACAGAATAGGCATTGCGCCTGGCTGTGAGATTATAGACGGAAATACTCCAGTAACTGTGAGCCAGCTTCTTTATTTTGTGGTTCCCTTCTATATTAAGAGCAAGATCGGTACGAAAATAATCAGGAATACGGTACTGATTCCTTTCTGAGTAAATCAGGCGGGAAACACCCTCAACAGTATACATGCCGATGGGTAATGTAATAGGCCTGCCCGTGCTGTACACGAGATTCACAGATGTGCTGAATCGCCTGCTAAATTTATAATTACTGATAAAATTAACAGCATGTGGTTTATCATAATTACTTGGATAAAGAGAGCCACGGTTAATCGTCTCAACCGGAGTTGCGCCTTCTGCCTGGAGCAAAGAACGCGAATACGTGTAGCTCAACCACCCGTTTAGCTTGCCTGATGTACGTTTGAGCATAAATTCTAATCCGTAAGCTTTGCCCTTGGCGTTCAGCACATCCGTTTCAATGTGGTGATTTTGAATTAACTCCGCACCGCCTTTGTAATCCAGGAAATTTTGCATCCACTTATAATATGCTTCTATCGAAACTTCAATAGATCGTTTTCCATCTTTCAGGTAATACCCCAGCGAAACCTGGTCGCCAATCAGGGGTTTAATATACGGATCGCTCAACTTCCAGACATCTGTAGGCGCAATAGCGGTGGTGTTCGAGAGCATTTGCAGGTACTGACGATGACGGTTGTAGCTTAACTTAAATGACTGATTGGGCGCATAATTGTAGCGGGCAGAAAACCTGTATTCAGGTCCTCCATACGAAGCGATTTTCTTGCCACGGGTAAAAGTTACTGTGTCGGTAATTGTGGTTACATCTCTAACGCTCCCTTCGGGATACATATAAACATCATGCGGCCCGAAGTTGTTAAACAGGGAGTAACGGATGCCTCCATACAACAATAATTTCGGGTTAACTTCAAACTGGCTTCCTACATAAGCAAAACTTTCCAATGCCTGCTCCGACTGCAGTTTGTCAGGAGTTACAATAGACTCGGCTCCTACAGGCTGATAATTCCCCGGTTCAAGGTCGTAACGAAGCGTTCCCGCTCCGAATGTGAGCGTGTGTTTGTTAGTTATGAAATAACTAAAGTCTGTTTTAGCCTGTACTTGGCGGATTGAGTAATCGAGGTTAAACGCATTAAGCGGATTAGCGAGGCTTTTGATGTTATACGCGTATCCGCTATAGTTGGTGGTTATGGCTCCTAACAGCCTGTTAGTAAAGATATGCTTCCATTTTAAACCCAATACATGATTTTGGTAACTGTAAACCGTATCGCTTTGAAGCTTGAATTCATCATGACTGGTATAAGCGGTTATGGCCAAGCTGTTTTTCGAATCAATCGAGTAGTTAAGATTGGCGTTGAGGTCGTAAAACGCAGCTTCGCTTTTATTGATGGTAGAGGATGGGACTTTACTTAATAACCAATCGGAGTAAGTAGACCGCCCGCTTACCAACAAGGATAGCTTATCTTTTATGATCGGCCCTTCAAAAGCAAGCCTTCCTGTTATCGGGCTAATGCCACCTGAGCCGCTCCACTTTCTTTTATTGCCTTCGCGCGTCTGGATATCCAGAACAGACGAAATACGCCCGCCATATTCCGAGGGTACGCCACTTTTATATAGCTCAACATTTTTAACAATATCCGGATTGAAAGTCGAGAAAAACCCGAACAGGTGTGATGGATTAAAGACAGTGGCCTCATTAAAAAGGATAAGATTTTGATCGGCTGCCCCGCCCCGTACATTAAACCCAACCGTACCTTCACCAACAGTCTGAACACCGGGAAGCGTAAGCATAGTTTTTATAACATCCACTTCACCCAGGGCAACGGGTAACTGCTTCATGGTTTTAAAATCAAACTTCTCCAACCCCATTTGAAGCCCCATTACGGTTTCATCCCGGTTTGATTCCACAATCACTTCTTTAAGAGGTAGTACTTCTTCTTCCACATCAAAATTCAATCTTCCGTCTGAATGAATGATAATGGACCTTTGTACGCTCTTCATACCAAGGCTGTTGATTTTGAGCAGGTGCTCTCCTTTAGGCAGTGTGATGGAATAATACCCGTTGCCATCGGTTATAGCTCCTGTTAAAGGTTTTTCGACCATAACAGTTGCGCCAACCAGCGATTCGCCCGATTTACTGTACCGGACAAAGCCTGCCAGCGTTGCAGTGGCTTTCGTGTTCGCTCCCCTCGTACCAATGACAATTGCTTTTTCAGTTTTAACCTTTTCAGCTTCGGTGAACCGGGTATTATCCGGATCGGAGGTTTCAATGGTATTAAAATCTCTTGAAAAGAAGTGGGCTGGTAACTCGGTGATGATGGGATTACGGAGCATCACATAGACATACGCATTGTTATCAATTGAATATCTAAACTCGGTGTCCTTGAAAACCTCCTGCAGAATTTCGTTGAGCGGTTTTCGTAATGCCCGAACATTAACGATCAGGCTATCCAGTTGACTTGCGTTAAAGTAAAACCGGTAATCAGACTGCCGCTCTATTTGATTTGCAAATTCGGAGAACTTAAGGTTAGTGAATTCACCCGTAATTCTTTGATTCGTATCCTGCGCATGCGTGCATAAACTCAGGAAAACAAGGAATACCAATACGAGAACAGGATATTTCATTTAAGTTTTTGTAAACGGTCAAACTCTTCTCCCAGCAACTGAAGTGCAAACTCGCGATTTTGCGAAAACATAATCTTTCGTTGGCGTAAAACTTTTCTGAGCTCCGCTCGCTGTTCAACAAGAACTTTCATAACAGAACCTTTGGATTTAACCTGCGTGATGGTGTTATCTTTTTTTATGTAATACTTTTGCCTGTCCTTAAGTTCGGTGATCAGAAGGTTCTTCTCGTGCCGGCTTGTGTAATGGCGGGCAAATATTCCAATGTTACCATTATATAAAACAGCATAGTATCCTTCCCGTGGCTCAAGGAGTTTTATAAATTTAGTGTTATGAAGTATAAAAAAATCAATCTTATTTTCAGGCACTTCTATGGCTTCATATCCGCCTGGCTTTAGAATGGTTAACCTGTCATGAAAAGTGTGGTAGCGCATGGTTACATGAGAATAAACCTGCCCCTCGTAGCCCAGTGTACCGGTAGTCCAGTCATTATCGCGATAGTACAGGTTGCCTTCAACCTGTTTTTTAGATAAGAGGTCATAAAATTTTTTACCGGTGTAGATTTTTAAGTTGCTGCCGATTAGCGAGTCGTACAGGCTGGCTATAAACGGATCGTCCGGATTGGTTTTGATTTCCTGCGTAACCTGGGCTGAAGAAATACCGGTTAGTAAAGTGAAGGCAATCACTATGTATTTAACCATCGGGTGCTTTTTTTAATACAGACACTAAAAGTAGAAGTTTGGATGTAACCCGATAGTGCCGTTAAAATAAAAAATACGCTCGCGGTTTAACTTTAAGGCATCTCTAAAAACTCCGCAAACCCTTCTCTCCCGAGGTGGATCAGGAGTGAAGGGGTCAAGGTCAAAAGGCATGTGTTACTTCGCGTAAGCCACACTCCGCATTTCGCGGATTACCGTAACCTTGATCTGGCCGGGGTACTGCATGTCTTTTTCTATTTTTTGGGAAATATCAAAGCTAAGCTGGGCAGCCCGTTCATCGGTAGCCTTTTCAGCATCTACCAAAACGCGCAACTCGCGGCCTGCCTGTATGGCATAACATTTTTCCACGCCCTCAAAGCTTAAACCTACCTGCTCTAATTCTTTCAGGCGTTTAATGTATTGTTCCATTACCTCGCGTCTTGCCCCGGGGCGTGCACCTGAAATGGCATCGCAGGCCTGCACAATGGGCGAGATAATGCTGGTCATCTCAATCTCATCGTGGTGCGCACCAATCGCATTACAGATAACCGGGTGCTCTTTGTATTTCTGTGCCAGCTCCATACCTACAATGGCATGTGGTTTCTCTAATTCTTCCGGCCATACTTTGCCTATATCGTGCAGCAGCCCGGCACGCTTGGCTTGCTTTACATTCAAGCCTAACTCAGCAGCCATAATCGCGCAAAGGTTGGCTACTTCGCGTGAGTGTTGCAGCAGGTTTTGCCCGTAAGAAGAACGGTAGCGCATGCGCCCTACCATCTTTACCAGCTCAGGGGCAAGACCGTGAATGCCGAGGTCGATCACGGTACGTTCGCCAATCTCTACAATTTCATCTTCAATGTTCTTGGTGGTTTTGGCCACAATTTCTTCAATACGTGCCGGGTGAATGCGGCCGTCCTGTACCAGCCGGTGTAATGACAGGCGGGCAATTTCTCTTCGTACCGGGTCAAACCCAGAGATAATGATCGCCTCAGGCGTATCGTCCACAATAATCTCCACACCGGTTGCGGCTTCCAGCGCACGGATGTTGCGGCCTTCGCGCCCGATTACTTTACCCTTGATATCATCGCTCTCAATATTGAAAATGGAAACACAGTTTTCAACAGCATGCTCGGTAGCGGTGCGCTGAATGGTTTCTACTACAATTTTCTTGGCTTCTTTGGTGGCGGTGAGTTTAGCCTGCTCCATAATGTCTTTGATAAACGAGCTGGCCTTAGTATGCGCTTCTTCTTTTAATGACTCTACCAGTTGTTCGCGGGCCTGGTCTGCTGTTAGCTTGGAGATGTTTTCCAGCATCGCCACTTTCTGCGCATTGAACTTGTCCAATTCTTCTTTACGTTTTTTCACCAACTCGTGCTGATGGGCCAGGCTTTGCTTTTCCGCATCTACCTCAGACTCTTTGCGCTTTAGTGTTTCCAGCTCTTTTGAAAGCTGGCTTTCGCGCTGCTTGATTTTCTGCTCGTTGCTGATGATCTGGTTTTTCTTGCGGTTGGCTTCCTCTTCAAACTCCTGTTTCATTTTAAAGAGCTTGTCTTTGGCCTCGATAATCTTGTCTTTCTTGATGTTCTCAGCCTGTAGTTCGGCTTCTTTGATGATCAGTTTTGCCTTTTCTTCGGCATCCTGCTGATTGCGTTTCAGCTTCTTTCTGTAAAACAATGCGCCAACGATTACACCGATCACAATGGCAACGATCAGAAAAAACAGCCCCATAATCATGAGCTCTGGCTCTGCGGGCATTCCTATTCTCAGTAACATGTTAATTAAAGTTTAAGTGTTAAAAAACACCCGAAAGGCCTGTGGGGCCATGACTAAGAGGAGGAATTGTAAGAAAGGCTTAGAGCGCCTGGCTAACCAGTTGGTTGATGTGGTTTACCTTTTCAACCACAGTTTGGTCTATCTGCTGCAGATTTTCTTCGTCTGCCATTTTATCTACCAAACAATCGAAAGCTACCATAGCCAGCAGGTCTTGCTTATCGTCAATACCAAACTGATCCCGGTAATACTTTATTTTTTCGTTGATGAGCTTGCCGGCTGCACGCACTTTTTCTTCTTCCTTGCGCTTCACCTTCATAGGGTACTCGCGGTCGGCAATTTTTATTTTTACGGATAATTCTTCCATCAACTCCGGGTTATCTGCTCAAATGAGCAATACACTTATCGATTTCGCGGATATACTCGTCTACTTTCCTTTTCAATTCCGAAACACCTTCGTCTTCCGGGTTTATATGATCTACAATCTTAGTGATTTTAATCTGATTTTTAAAATGATGGAGCTGCTCATCGCGCCTGCGCAGATCAGTCTTAAGCTCGTGATTCTCAAGTTTCAGGCCTTTAACCTCGTCCTTAAGCGATTTATGTTCATTCAGCAATACCAGCACCTTCCGTTCTAACCCATTTAAGCCTGACTTTAATGTTTCCTGATCCATATCCTGGTTATAGATTTCAAATTCAAAATTCAAAAGGTTGCGAACCTGGAAAGTTCCAGCCCCCTGTTCAACTTCTATTTTCTGATCACAGCCCCCATTTTTCCTTCAAAAGCCCCCATTAGCCGGGCCATCACTTTTTCAATCTCCTCATCGGTAAGGGTTTTGGATTCATCCAACAGGGTAAAGCCTAATGCATAAGCTTTTTTACCTGCAGGAATTTTATCACCCTCATATACATCAAACGCAATAATCTCTTTCACTAATTTTTTCTCGGTACTCAATACAAGGGTCCTGATTTCATCGAAGGTTACCCGTTTATCCAATACCAGCGAAAGATCGCGTCTTACTTCAGGAAATTTGGGAACCTCCTGCACAACGAACTTAGGGTTTGCCGACCTGAAAAGCAAGGCGGCATTCAGGTCGGCATAAAAAATCTCCTGCTTAATGCCGAAATCTTTGGTAAGGCTTGTTTTTACCTTACCCAGCTTGCCGATTTCTTTGTTGCCCTTCAGCAGTTGCATGCCATATTCAAACAACGGATCGTTTAGTTTCTCCTGTTTTAAATTTTCAAGGTTCACTTTTTCAAGCAATTGCACTACCTGTTGCGCCAGGTCGTAATAGGTTACGCCCTTTGTTTGGTTTTGCCAGTTTTCGGTTTCGGTATTGCCGCTCATGTAAAGTGCAATTCGTTCTTCTTCCGAGTAGCGTTTCGTTACCTCGTCCCCGGCCTCGTTCTTCCAGTAGATTTTTCCAAATTCAAACAGCTTCAGGTCTTTCTGCTTGCGGTTGATATTGTAGGCGCAGACTTCCAAACCGGTAAACAGCATGGTTTGGCGTAAAATACCCTGTTCTTCGCTCAGTTTGTTCAGCATCTCAACCGGGTTGCCCCCGAAAGCAAGATTATGCTTTTGCTGGTAAGCGATGTTGGTAAGCGAATTGGTGAGGATTTCATAAAACCCATTGGCCACCAACTGGCTGCTCAATGCGCGCTTAAATTTGTTGCTATCCTTTTCGGGAAACTCGGCCAGGTAATCCGTGCCTGCTGTTTCGGTAAGCTCGATATTGTTAAACCCGTAAATGCGCAGGATTTCTTCAATTACATCCGTCTCTTGTATAACATCTACCCGGTAAGGAGGTACGGAAACGGTAAACACTTCGGCTTCTTGCTGCACAATGGTTATCTCAAGGTTTTCAAGGATGGCAAAAACCTCTTCGCGCGGAACAGCTTTGCCGATTAAGCGGGTAATGTGCTTGTCCTGGACTGAAATTAGTTTGTTTTCAATTTTAACGGGATAAATATCTACCACTTCTGAAGAAATAGCGCCACCGGCAATTTCCCTGATCAGCAATGCGGCACGCTTCAGTGCGTATACGGTAAGGTTAGGGTCGGTGCCTCTTTCAAAACGGAACGATGCATCAGTCTTTAACTGGTGATGCATACCGGTTTTGCGAATATAATCGGCCGAGAAGCAGGCGCTTTCCAAAAATATGTTTTTGGTTTTTTCGCTAATACCTGATTTAATGCCGCCAAATACACCTGCTATGCACATGGGCTCTTCGGTGTTGCAGATCATCAGGTCATTCGTGGTAAGCGTACGTTCCTTATCGTCAAGTGTTTTGAATTTGGTTCCGGCAGGCAATGTTTTT
Organism: Cyclobacteriaceae bacterium; assembly: GCA_026129485.1. Classification (GTDB taxonomy): domain Bacteria; phylum Bacteroidota; class Bacteroidia; order Cytophagales; family Cyclobacteriaceae; genus ELB16-189. The sequence goes on along the minus strand of JAHCHY010000001.1, from coordinate 54,676 downwards.
ACAATTACTTTTTTACCGGTAACCAGGTCGGCATCAAAAGCATGTAAAGGCTGACCGGTTTCGTGCAATACGAAATTGGTGATATCGACTATATTGTTGACAGGAGAGAGGCCAATAGATTTTAACCTGTTCTTCAGCCACCCGGGCGATTCCTGCACAGTAATACCTGAAATGGTTACAGCCGAATATCGCGGACATGCAGCGGTATTCTCAACTTCAACCGCAATAGCCAGGTTGTTATTTTCAATTTTGAATGCGTCAATGCCCGGAACTGTAAGACTGCGCTTTTTTGCTGCCTTTATATCCCGTGCCACACCGATGTGCGAGGCCGCATCAGCCCGGTTAGGGGTTAGCCCGATTTCCAGCACATAGTCGGTCTGCACGTTAAAAAATTCGGCCGCAGGAGTTCCGTTGGCTACAGGGGTATCCAGCACCATAATCCCGGCATGACTTTCTCCCAACCCGATTTCATCTTCGGCACAAATCATTCCTTCCGAAACTTCGCCCCTGATTTTAGTGGCTTTAATGGTGAAGGGTTCTCCTTTTGCAGGATGTACGGTTGTACCGGGCAAAGCCACTACTACTTTTTGACCTGCGGCTACATTGGCTGCTCCGCACACAATTGGCAATACTCGTTCGCCCACGTTAACAGTAGTAACCGAAAGCTTATCGGCATTGGGGTGTTTGCTGCAGGTAAGCACCTCGCCAATCACCAAACCTTTTAAACCACCTTTTATAGTTTCAAATGGCTCCACACTTTCAACTTCCAGGCCGGTGTCGGTTAGCACTTTGCCAATTTCTTCGGCCGATTCAGGTATATCGATGTATTGTTTGAGCCAGTTGTACGAAATCTTCATGGTATGGAAAATCAGGAACCCCAAAAGTAGGGGTTTAAGAGGTCTTTTCTAAGGAGGTACAATCTGGTTTTTTGGCCACGAAGGCACTAAGCCACGAAGAAAAACACAAAGGACTTTACAGATGATAACTCATCTCACCCGCGCGGATGGCTACTTTTAAAATGTTTTCGCGGGGTGGAAACGGGCAGGAGTATTTGTCGGTGTAGGCGCAATATGGATTGTAGGCCAGGTTAAAATCCAGTTCAATAGATTTTGCAGCCGGTACTTTCTTCACATCGAGGTACCGGCCGGCACCATACGTTTCACGGCCGCTGGTTTCATCTGAAAAGGCGAGGAAAAGCTTGCCGCGCTGTGGTCCCATTTCCATTACTTCGAGGATCAGCAGCCGGTTTTGTACGCCATCCAGTTCAAACACAGCAAAAGCATACTCCAGGTATTTCTGCTCCTTGCCATCGCTGGTGGTTAGCATAACTGTCTTTTTGCCTTCAATGGGTTTAAGCTTTGCTTTTATGCGATAACGCACATCGGCCGGAAAGAATTTTAAACCCTCAAAGGAGATACTATCCCGTACAAAGGGTGAGCCTGCTCCGCTTTTCATAAACTCTTCCATCTCTGTGCGTTCCTTCTGTATCAATTCTGCATAACCCTCATCGGTTGCCGCATTATCCTGCATGAAGTAAATCACGAAGGCCGCAATAGCCGCTACAAGAATAACCGGGATTACTTTGGAACGCTTCATTGATGTGATATAGGCGAATGCGGGTTGGAGTGTTTCACCCAAACCGGGCTACGCTGTTCCTGCCAGTAAAGGATGGAGTCAGCTTTTTGTGAATAACGTTTAAAAAATTCGGGAACCGATAGATCGGCCAGGTTGCCGGGCGAATTGGTTAGCACGCAAATCGCAATTTTGTTTTTCTGATCGATGGCTACTTCGCTGCGGTAACCATTCACATAACCACCGTGGTACAAAAGCTGGTCATTATTGAAATTAATTACGCGCCAACCCAACGCATAGTACGAAGCGCGCGGCCGTTTCCAGCGGTTAAAATTCCTGTTCTTCGAAATGGCTTTAACCTGCGGAGTAAAAATTTCGTGTAACACCGTGTCGCTCATCAGGTCCTCATCCTGCTGAAGCAAGGCCCTTAGCCACAAAGCCATATCGGCAATACTGGCATTCACACCTCCGGCAGGAGAAACATTGTAATACGTATCCGATATAGGTACCGGCACCCAATGCCTTCGGGCAAAGTGATGCGGCTGGGCTACATTATCATGATTGATGATGGCTAAGTAAGAAGCCGAGCTGCTGTACATACCCAGCGGGTGGAATACTTTTTCGGTAAGAGCACGTTCAAAAGTCTGGTGCGTGGTATTTTCCACCACCTTCTCAATCAGGCTGTAGCCTACGTTCTGGTAGCTGTAAACCTGGCCGGGCTCGCCAAAAAGCTTGACGGTTTTTAAGCTGGCCAGCAGCGTATCAAGCGGTAAATGTTCTTCTATCATGTTAGTGTAGGCATGGTAAGGCAGGCCAGTAGTGTGCGACAGCACATGCCGGATAGTAACCTTGCCGGTATGCTCGGGAGAAATCAGTTGAAACTGCGGGTAGTATTTTAAGATGGGATCATCCCAGTTGATCAGGTTCTCGCTGACCAGGGCCCCGGCCAGTACCGATGCAAAGCACTTGGAAACTGAGCCAAGCCGGAACACGGTGTGTACATCAATAGAATCGGAAGTGCCGGCCTGTTTCAGGCCAAAACCTTTTAAAAAAATTACCGATGTATCGTATACAATGGCAACGGCTGCACCTGGCGCCATTCCCTTTTCAATAGCCCGGTACAAAAAATCCTGGTAAGAATGGATAACGCTTTGCAGGTAGGGGTTGGGCGTAGCTTCAACTGAAATGGTGGTAACAAGCTTGGCCGGTATCTCCACAGAATCCGCTTCAGATGCCGTATGGCCTGCTGGCGAAATGGCGGGCGTTGCTTCATCCTGCAAAGGCAAATACATAAAGCCTACAAACAAGATCAGCAGCACGCCAAAAAGAATGCTATACGCTATCTTCATCTGTTTATAATTTTTTGTTTAAGGTCATCCCGCATGTGCGGGAGAATGGCCAAAAAAATCCGGCTGTTGGTTTTAGGTAATTGCATTGTCATTTCATCCTGATTATATCAACCCTTCATCTGCAAAACTAAAATATTTCTGGTTAGCAATAATCAGGTGGTCAAGCAGTTGGATTTCGAGCATGCGCCCGGCTTCTTTTAGCTTGTGGGTAAGGTCTATGTCGCTCTGGCTGGGTTTCAGGTTTCCCGATGGATGGTTATGGGCTACAATCACACCGCTGGCCAGGTCTTCCAGAGCCAGCTTATAGATTATTTTCGGATCGGCCACCGTACCGGAAACCCCGCCTTCGCTTATACGCTTCTTTTTTACTACCTGGTTTGTCCGGTTCAGCAGCAGCACCCAAAACTCTTCGTGCAATAAATCCATCAGCTCGCCTTGTATCAGGTCAAACGCATCTTTCGAGGTGCTTATTTTAGGTTTCTCTTCCGTGTCTTGTGTTTTTCGCCTGCGGCCAAGCTCAAGGGCAGCTACAATAGTAATGGCTTTGGCTTCGCCTATGCCTTTGATCTTCATCAGATCCTTTACGCTTAGGCGTGCTAATTCGTTCAGGTTGTTTCTGCCAAGCAATAACACTTTCTTAGCTAATTCCACGGCAGTGGTTTTGGTTGTGCCCGACCCGATCAGGATGGCAACCAGCTCGGCTTCGCTCAGGGCTGTGGTGCCTTTAAGCAAAAGTTTTTCCCGGGGCCTGTCCTCGGGCGACCACTCGCGGATATTGAGGGGTTTGCTGTCTTCGATTTTCACAGCACCGAAGGTATTGTTTTATTATGCCTTTTAAAAAGCATAAAAAAAACCCTCACCGGCCAGCCGGTGAGGGAAAAATAATACTTCTGTATCGGCTATTAAGCTAAAGCGTTTACGCGCTTGGTTAGCTGAGATTTCTGGTTAGCCGCCTTTTTCCAGTGAATGATGTTCTTCTTGGCGAGCTTATCAAGCATGGACGAAACTTCCTTAAGAAGGGACTGCGCCTCGTTCTTATCAGTAGTGTTTGTTAATTTCTTGATCTGGGTACGGGTTGATTTAGCTTGGTAGCGGTTTCTCACACGCTTTGCTTCGTTTGCCCGGATTCTTTTCTCTGCTGATTTATGATTTGCCATAATGCTTTTTTCAAAACGGACTGCAAAAATAAGCGCAATAATCGGAAATGCAAATACAGCTACTCCAATCACTTTGAATATCTTTATAGACATGCAAAAACGGACAATTTTGTGGTTTGCAAGCCTTTTTTGCCTGGTTCTGATGGGCTTCAGGTGGGGCTTTTTTGCGCATAAGAAGATTAACCGGATGGCCGTTTTTACCCTGCCGGCCCCTATGGCCGGTTTCTATAAGAAAAACATCGATTACTTAACCGAAGCTGCGGTTAACCCGGATCGCAGGAGGTATGTGGTGGCAAACGAAGCCCCGCGTCATTATATCGACCTGGATGATTACGGTGATAGTGCGCTGTACAAACTACCCCGCTACTGGAACCAGGCTGTGGAAAAGTATGGCGAAGACTCGCTTAACGCAAAGGGTGTTTTGCCCTGGCACATTTACCGCGTATACCTGCAATTGAAAGAGGCATTTCTGATCAACGATCCGGAAAGGATACTTCGTCTTTCGGCTGACCTGGGGCACTATGTGGCCGATGCGCATGTGCCGTTGCATACCACCCGGAATTACGATGGCCAGCTTACCAATCAGGTGGGTATTCATGGTTTCTGGGAATCGCGCCTGCCGGAATTGTTTTACGAGCAGTATGATCTTTACGTAGGCCCGGCAACCTATTGGCCCGATGTTCAGCAGGCAGCCTGGGATATTATCGTGCAATCGCACCTTGCGGTTGATTCAGTGCTTCGTTTTGAACAGCAGTTAGCACGGGAAAGCGATCGTTTTACGTTTGAAACAAAAGGCAGGCAAACGGTAAAAGTGTATGGACAGGAGTATGCTCAAAAGTATCATCGCATGTTAAATGGAATGGTGGAGCGTTTGTTTCGCAACAGTGTGAAGCACACGGGCGATGCCTGGTACACGGCATGGGTTGATGCCGGCCAGCCTGATTTGAAAAAGCTGATTGATTACAGACCGTCCGAAGAAGAATTGGAAAAGAGAAAGCAGGAATTACTACTTTGGCGTGAGCAAACCATTAAATCCAGAAGTCATGAATCTACCGAAAATTAGAACTTCATTGTTGTTTGCAGGTCTGGTATTGGTGGCCAGCGCCTGTACTTCAAGTAAGCAAGCTGAAGATGTTGCTGAAGGCCGGATCAGCGATGATTCACTTTTTACGTTGGTGCAGTACAAAACTTTTCAGTATTTCTGGGATGGAGCCGAACCCGTATCGGGTGGTGCGCGTGAGCGTTTTCATTCCGACAATATATATCCGCAAAACGACAAGCACATTATCACCAGCGGGGGAACCGGCTTTGGCGTAATGGCTATCCTGGTAGGTATTGAGCGCGGGTTTATTACCCGCGAGGAAGGCGTGGCGCATCTTGAAAAGCTTGTAGCCTTTTTGGAGAAAGCAGATCGCTTTAAGGGAGTATGGCCGCATTGGATGAATGGCGAAACCGGGGAAGTAAAGCCTTTTAGCCCGAATGATGATGGTGGCGATTTGGTAGAAAGCGCTTACCTGATTCAGGGTTTGCTGTGTGTGCGCCAGTATTTTAAGGATGGCGATGATCGTGAAAAAGCATTGGCAGCACATATCGATAAGCTTTGGCGCGAAGTGGAATGGGACTGGTATCGCAGGGGCGGAAAGAACGTATTGTACTGGCACTGGTCGCCAGACAAGGAGTGGAAAATGAATTTTGCGTTGGAAGGATATAATGAGTGTTTGATTACTTATGTATTAGCTGCTTCATCGCCTACGCATAAGGTGCCTGCCGTAGCGTATCATGAAGGCTGGGCACGTGGCGGTAAAATGAAAAACGATTCCACGCATCAGCAATATGGCTATCACCTCGACCTGAAGCATAACGGGGCGCAACAGTTTGGCGGGCCGTTGTTCTGGTCGCATTATTCTTTTTTAGGTTTGGATCCGCGCAAGCTTAAAGACCAGTATGCCGATTACTGGCAGCATAATGTAAACCATACGCTGATCAATTATCAGTACTGTGTAGAAAACCCGAAAGGCTATAAAGGGTATGGTAAGGATAACTGGGGACTTACCGCCAGCTATTCCGTGAAGGGTTATGCCGCGCATAGTCCCGGAGAAGACCGGGGTGTGATCACACCTACAGCAGCACTGTCTTCTTTCCCGTACACACCTGAACAAAGCATGGCCGCCATGAAGCATTTTTATTTTGAGTTGGGCGATAAGATTTTTGGTGAGTATGGCTTTTACGATGCATTCAGCGAGCACGAGAACTGGTATTTGCCGCGCTACTTAGCCATCGACCAGGGGCCTATCGTGGTGATGATGGAGAACTACCGTACCGGCTTGTTGTGGGAGCTGTTTATGAGCTGCCCCGAGGTGCAGGATGGGTTGAGGGAGTTGGGATTTAGCTATTGATGGGTAAACTGAAATAGAGTGTCAGATTAAACGGATCAGACAAATAGCGATTACAGATGAAGGTAGCTTTTATTATTCTGGTCATGATAATGACTGTATCAGGATATGGACAGATTCATCCGGATATACGCATTGATAAACTGCCCAAGACCTCTGAATTTTATATAGGTAAGTACTTTAGAACGAGTGGGCTTGGGGGATCTTATTGGAAAGTTAACAGAGATTATAGCCTGAAATTTGGTCAGTTTACTGATGTTGCTCCGAGTTCGGATGCTAAAGAAATCGGGTTATGGTCACTATATGAAGATACCCTAATCTTTAGAATTGAAAAACGAACATTTTATAATCCCGCAATAATTGGCTCTAAAAAGAAACCACACTTTGAAAAATTTAAGACGATAAATTTTAAATGGGTAACGGAGTTAGATTTAAAAACAGAGAATAATCATCCGATAACACTAACAACTTACTGCACAGTTTTATTAACTGAGCATGTAGATGAGAACCAATTAGAAGATGACCTTGCTAAATTTGTAAAAGATAATTTGAAAGTTGAGGAAATTGATGGAGATGCTTTGGTTCCTTATCAAATAGATCAAATCCTTCAGACCGAGCAACTCATTCAATTGTTCTTTTTTGAGAAAAGAATGTTTTGCATGATAAAAACTTATAAGAATGGTAGCCTGACTGTTTTTCCATATTTAGGCGCTCTCAAAATGCCCGTTGATTAAGAATTTAACAACTCACCCGCTATAAATTCCCATTCTTCCTCCAGCGTTTGCTTCGGCATTTTACGGTTAGCACGATAATACCAGTATTGCGCGTTGCCGGTATCGCCTTCCTTGCGATGCAGGTAAGCGTGTATCCATGAACCATCCGCTGTGTGCACATCCTGCGCCAGGTTGTGGGCTTTTTCCCAATCGCCTTTGGCATCGTACCAGAGGGCTTGTAAAAGAACAGCAACCTGCGGAGGCTGCTGTTCTTTAAGTGATAATTTGAATTCTGATAAGGTCATTTTAGGTAGTCAGACGCCTAACCGCCTGTATGCCTGCATTAATTTTTCTTTACAGGATAATAGATTTCGGTTATCCACTTTGAAGTATCTTTTTCCAGCATCGGGTCGGTTACATAAACTTCCATCGGGGCGCCATTCATCGTAAGTCCTTTGTATTGCAGGTACTGGTCAAGCTCCAGGTGAAGGGCCATCAGGTCGTTATAATCGCCTTTATAAATTCCCTTTATGGCGCTGCCACTGCTCGTAGTTTCAACTTTGTATCTGGCCGGTAATTTAGCATCGGTCGCTACGGGCAGGGCGCAAATCATATCCATCGATTCTTCGGTATAGGCAGGATAGAGCGCGAAAGGATAACCCGTAACTTCAACTTTGGCTTTCTTTAGCATAGTTTCCAACTCGCCATACATCTTTGCCATCTGGGCGCTTATGGCAGCCGGGTCTTGCGGGCTCATGGTATGCATCAACCCAACATAGCTTATGGCAGGCAGGTTTTCTTCGGTAATTTCATACGTGAATTTCGGCTTGGCTTCGGCAATGCTTTTGATTTTTTCACCGGCATAATCAAACGATTTTTCAATTTCGCCTTTCATGAATACATTTATCCATCGATCGATGGGATTCATTCCCGCATCGTTGTAAAAGTTGAGATTTAGTTTGGTGTTTTCGCCATCGGGCTCCAGCGAATAGACTCCGCTGGCCGGGCTGCCGCCAAAGTCCATCTTAATGGAAATGGATTTACCGGGAATACTTTCATCAAGCGCCAAGTTGCCTGCGCCCAGCTTAGGTCCATCCCAGCTATAGGAAGCACCCTTACCTACTGTGTTTTCGCTGTAGGTAATTTTCATGTCAGGGTCCAGCGTGTTCCAGTACTGCCAGGTTTCCCACCGTTTCAGGTCGTTGATTTCTTCAAACACGGCCCCTGCGGGGGCGTTTATTGAAACGCTTTTCGAAACCTCCAGTTTGGCCGGAAGCACAAAGCCGATCAGCAGCAAGACCACTATAAGCCCTGCCAGGAACAATAAGATTTTCTTAACCATACATGCCTGCGTTTTAGTTTCGGGATAGTTTTTTAAGCCACTTCGAAGGTATTCAAATATTAAGGCATATAAAAGGTTGTTTATCTCTTAAAAAATTCGAACATTAGATTATTCACACTAACCCTTTTACTCATGAGTCTGTTCACTAATCCTAATCGTATCCCCGAAAATTACGGGTTAAAAATTGCGGGTGGCCTGGTTGTTTTTTTTATGCTGATGAAAGTTGCAGGCCTGGCGCACATTTATGAGCTCCGCTTCCTCAATGTATTTATCCAGGTGGGAGGCATTTATTTTGCATTAAAGAAATTCAGGGAAACGCATGACGAGCACATGAATTATTTCCGTGCGCTGGTTACAGGCGTGGCCACAGGTGCGGTTTCGTCTGTTATTTTTGCGTTATTCCTTTTTGCTTACCTGTCGGTAGATGCTGCTTTTATGCAGGACATTATTACCAAAGAGCCTATGGGCCGCTATCTTAATCCTTACATTACTGCCTTTATGGTAGCACTGGAAGGACTTTTTTCGGGACTTTTGTTCACGTTCATCATTATTAACTACGTAAATACCGATGATGTGAATGAGCCGCAGGGTGAGAGTAAGTGAGTAACCCCAACGGGCTACTCACTTAATAATCCTACTACCGGCTGGCGGTTAATGCTTCTGGGAAACTGCAGGAGTAATTTATTGTCGGCAGCTCCTTTTACAGGATAGGTGTAGGTAATTTCCATCGGTTCCGAACCAAAGCTCATATCCGGATCAACATAGGTTAACCGGATTTTTATGCCTTCTTCCTTGTCATATTCATCCATAGTATCATCAACGGCATAAGTTCCTTCAAATCTTTTCTCACCGGATACAATCACGGCACTGGTATCATTCAGAAACTCAACCGTGAACTTCGTTAATGCTTCCACAGCATCTTTTTCAAAGCCTTGGGCGGCAGCCGGATCAATCCATTGAATGGAGGTATTACTACCCGGAGAAGGAATAGCGGAGGTGAGCCCGACTTTCTTAACAGAAAATTTTTTCCCCTTTACAAGGGTTGCTACGGAAGCGACATCGGCCGGGGCGGAAGGCAATTTATCGGCTGCCGGTCCGCAGGAAAAAAGGATGACAGAGCAGAGAATGAAGAATGATACTTTTTTCATGGTTTGTGTTTTAAGGTTATAGGTTTGTGGATTGGTAATCATTATTTCAGTTCCAGCTCAATCACCGTGTCAAGCGCATTCATTTTCTCCTTCGGTACTTTTATGCTCAGGCCGAAATCATTCTCTGCAAACTTAACCGGTGTTTTATCAATAAAGAGCCTGGCGCTTACCACCTTGCGGCCCAGCTTGGGTAGCGTTAGGGTTTCATCAGCCCATTTCAGAATGTGTACATATACTTTATTTCCTTTTTGCGTGGTTACGCCCCAATCGCGCGGGGTAAGCGGGCCGCCACGGGTACCGTAAACTGTTTCACCATATTGCCGTGTCCATTCGCCCATTTGTTTTAATAATGCAACATGCTCCGGCTGAATTTTCCCGTTGGGCATGGGGCCTACGTTCAGCAGCAGGTTGGCATCGTAACCGGCTCCCTTAACTAAGTACTGGATCAGGTCTTTAATGCTTTTATTTTTGTCATCGCGCAGGTTAAAGCCCCACGAGTTATTGATGGTTTCGCAGATTTCTTTGGGAAGGTCGCCTACTTTTTGTTCAGGGGCAAAGCCGGTTGTATTATGGCCGGGTAAATCTTTTTCAAACATCTGGAAGTCTTCGCCCTCGTACGGAGCAACATGATGATTGCTGCCTACCAGTGTGCCGGGCTGCAGCTTGTGTATCAGTGAATAGGTTTGATTCAAACGCCATTCGGCATCTTTTTTATCCCACATGCCATCAAACCAGATACCGCCAATTTCACCATAGTTGGTGAGCAGCTCTGTTAGCTGGGCATCCATGTAATCGAGGTACCTGTTCATGTCGCCTTTTTCTTCACGACCGGTATAATTTCCACCGGTATTGCCGCGCGGAAAGTAATCCGGATGCCGCCAGTCTAATTGCGAATGATAGAAAAACAACCGGATTCCCTGTTTACGACACTCATCGGCCAGCATCTTCAACACATCTTTCCCGTAAGGAGTGCTTTTTACAATGTTGTAGTCCGAAACTTTTGAATCGAACATGGCAAACCCATCGTGGTGCTTGCTGGTAATAGTAATGTACTTCATGCCGGCATCTTTGGCCATTTGCACCCACTCGGCCGGGTTGAAATCGACCGGGTTAAAAAAGGCCGGAAGCTTTTCATAGGTCTTAATCGGAATCTGCTGGTTGTTCATCACCCATTCGCCATCGCCCAGCACACTGTAAACACCCCAATGAATGAACAGGCCAAACTTGGCATCCTGGAACCATTCGCGGTTTTTCAGGTTTTCAGGAGCTGGTGTGTATTTCTTTTCCTGGGCTGGCGCTATGGATAGGGTAGTGGCAAGCACGACCACAGCAGACAACAATTTTTTCATGTGAAGCGGTATTTATAACTTTCCAAAATCTATCAGAACTTAACGGATTTATCAAGCCTTTTTATATTATACCATGCGACACGAACCTATCGGCAAAGAATTTTTTATTTCCAACCGCAGGCGATTAGTCAGTAAGCTAAAGCCCGGATCAATTGCAGTGCTTAATTCCAACGATATTATGCCCAGCAATGCCGATGGTACACTGGGGTATATTCAGAACAGCGACTTGTATTACCTTACCGGCATTCACCAGGAAGAAAGCATGCTGGTGCTTTGTCCCGGTTTCCCGGATAAGAAATACCGCGAAGTGCTTTTTTTGCGTGAACCCAATGAGCTGCTGGAAAAGTGGGAAGGCCATAAGCTCACCAAAAAGGAAGCGGCTGATATTTCAGGTATTGAAACGGTGGTTTGGATATCGGGCTTTGAAAAGCTTTTTCACCACATGCTTACCATGGGTGGTGTGGAACAGGTTTACCTCAATACCAATGAACATTATCGCTCAGACGTTGTCGTGCAAAGCCGTGATGCGCGGTTTATTGATTGGTGCAAGAAAGCTTATCCATTGCATGAGTATAAAAGAATCGCTCCGCTGATGGGTGAACTGCGCAGGGTGAAGCAGCCGCGCGAGGTAGAATTAATGCAAAAGGCTTGTGATATTACGGAGTGCGGTTTCAGGAGAGTGCTGGAATATGTGCGCCCCGGTGTGATGGAATATGAGATCGAGGCGGAGTTTATACATGAGTTTAAGCGACTGGGTTCAAAAGGTTTTGCCTATACACCCATCATAGCGTCAGGTGCAAACAATGTGATTCTGCATTATGTGGAAAACAGCCGGCAATGCCATGCCGGTGATCTGATCTTGCTGGATGTGGCGGCCGAGTATGCGAACTACAATGCGGATATGACGCGCACTATTCCGGTAAGCGGCCGGTTTACACCACGCCAGAAAGAAGTGTATAATGCAGTATTGCGCATCAAGCGGCAAGCCATGAAGTTATTAAGGCCCGGTGTGGTTTATTTCGAGTACCAGAACGAGATTGAAAAACTGATGGAGGCCGAGCTATTGAAGCTGAAGCTGATCAATAAGACAGACATCAAAAACCAAAGTGCGGAGAGCCCGGCATTCCGCAGGTATTTTTATCATGGCACCTCGCACATGCTGGGGCTGGATGTGCATGATGTAGGCAATATGCACGCTAAGGTTGCGGTTGGTTCGGTATGGACGATTGAGCCCGGCATCTATATTAAAGAAGAAGGGTTTGGTATCCGGTTAGAGAATAATGTGGTAATAGGTAAAGCCAAGAGTTTCGACCTGATGAGCAACATCCCGATTGAAGCGGACGAGATAGAAGAGATTATGAACAGCAAAAAGAAGTAGGCAGTTGGCAATCAACAATAGGCAAAAAATGATCGAGGAGCTTTTGAACTCCGAACGAAAACTATGAACCTTGCTTGCCTACTCTAACCTGAAAGTTACCATGAAAAGAATTTTTTTAACATCAACGATCACCATAATAGCATTCCTTGCGCAGGCGCATGAGTTCTGGCTTCAGCCGAAGAAGTTCAGGTACAAGGCAGGCGAAGAGATTAAAATTGATTTGATGGTAGGCGAAGGCTTTGAAGGTGAGTTCTGGGATTTGAGCCGGCATAAAGTGGTGAAGTTCGATTTGCACCGGCTTAACAGGGTGCGCGATCTGACCAAAGAGGTAAAAAACACATCAGGTAATATTCTTTTTAAGGCAGATTATGGCGGCATTTATTTGTTCGCGCTGCAAAGCAACGATGCCTACATTGAGCTGGAAGGGGATAAGTTCAACGAATACCTCGAAGAGGACGGTCTGGATTATATTTTAGACCAGCGCAAAAAGGACAATACGCTTGACAGGAGATCAACTGAATACTACACGCGCTTTGCCAAGCTGCTGGTTCAGAATGGCGACCGTACCGATAATACCTTTAAGAAAGTAGTTGGCCTGCGATATGAAATTGTTCCCGAACAAAATCCGTATGATTTAAAAGCGGGCGATTACCTGCAATGCAAGGTATTATATGAGGGCAAGCCTGTGCCACATGCGCTTGTTAAAGTGTGGAACCGCATGCGTGATACGGCTTTTCTGCAAAACATCTATACCGAGAATGACGGTACCATCCGGTTTCCGATAAGCGCTGCCGGTCCGTGGATGGTAAGCAGCGTAAAAATGATCGCTTCCGAGAAGGAAGGAGCGGAGTATCACAGCTTGTGGGCAAGCCTGGTTTTTGGAATAGAGTAATATGGCAGATATAATTTCATCGGAAAAAGCGCCCGAACCTGTTGGCCCGTACCCGCACGCCCGTAAAGTAGGTAACCTGCTTTTCCTTTCCGGGGTGGGGCCGCGTAAAAAAGGCTCGAAAGAAATTCCGGGCGTAACGCTGGATGAGAATAAAAATATTATCGCGTATGATATCGAAACGCAATGCCACTCGGTGTTTCAGAATGTACGCCATATTTTAGAAGCCTCCGGTTCGCGATGGGAAAACCTGGTGGACATAACCGTTTATCTCACCAACATGAAAGCGGATTTCCCGGTGTTTAATAAGATTTATGCCCAGTATTTTCCGAATCAGGAAACGCAGCCTTGCAGGACCACAGTGGAGGTTAATGCATTACCTACTCCGATAGCCATTGAGCTGAAATGTGTTGCTATCGTGGATTAAGATTTTGTATCTTTAACCTATGGAAACAATCATATTGAAAGATGATTTTACCTCGCAGTTGACGGATGAGCAATTTTTCTGGTTCTGTCAGCAGAATAAGGATTTGCGGATAGAGCGCAATCATAAACTTGAAACCGTTATTATGTCTCCCGTTACCTCATTATCTGGTGCGCATAGTTTGGAAGTGGCCCGACAATTGGCAAACTGGGCAATTGCTGCTGGAACAGGGCTCTCATTCGATTCATCTGCCGGCTTTACCTTGCCGGATAAGTCAGTATTCTCGCCAGATGCTTCCTGGATTTCAAACGAAAAATGGAATGCACTTAGCGAAGACGATAAAGATCGATTTGCTCCCGTTTGCCCTGAGTTTGTTATTGAGGTTCGATCAAAATCGGATTCATTGGATGATCTTCAAAAGAAAATGGAACTGTGGTTAAAAAACGGAGCCCATCTGGCATGGCTTATTGACCCGCGCGAAAAAATGTCTTACCTGTACAGGCCGAATAAACCTGTTGAAACAGTTAAAGGTTTAGACAAAAAGTTAGTAGGTGAAGGGCCTGTAGCCGGATTTGTTCTGGATCTTTCGCTGCTCCGGAATTAAACCGCAAAACTCTCTCCGCAGCCACACGTGCGTGAAGCGTTGGGATTAATAAACTGGAATCCCTTTCCGTTCAGCCCGTCTGAAAAATCAAGCGTGGTACCTAGCAGGTAAAGCAGGCTTTTTTTATCTACCAGGATTTTAATGCCTTTATCTTCAAACACCTGGTCAACCGGGTTAACCTGGTCATCAAAGCCTAAATCATACATCAGGCCGGAGCAACCTCCACCTTTTACTGATACGCGGATGTTATGGTTTTCCGATTTACCTTCTTCCTGCCGAAGGCTGATGATTCTGTCTTTTGCTTTTTCGGTTACGTTAATCATAGTTACGATACTGGATTTAATACAACACTAAACACGGTAATCGTGTTCCGGTCGCGACCATAATATAATTTCTCAAGGGCATCGAGGATATTGCTGGCGCGGAAGTATGAAGTGTGCAGCTCACGTTCGTTATTGGTTACCCATTGAATGGTATAAGAGTTCTCTTTTTCTTTATAGCTCTGCACATATTCCCACATTTTCTTCAGCGCATCCACTTTATCGGCCCCGGTTTCGGAGCGAAAAAGAAAGGATTGATTGTGTCGCGGGTTAAGGGTAATCAAATCCAGCTTGGTTTTGCCATCATACAAGCTGTATTCAAAAATAAGGTCGCTGGAACGCAAACCGAGGTAATCCTTGATTTGCTGTTGAATGCGGGCTGCCTCTACGTGGGCATCGCTGTTCGATTCTATGGTGATTTTTGGCATTTCGCTTTAAAACTTTCGTAAAACCTGAAAAGTTTCCCGAATTCTCTCAAAATTAAATAAAATCAGGTTAACGCAAGTATGAAAAAATCAGGGCACATCGGCATAGCCGTAAAGCCCCGGACGCAGCCAATGCCTTGTTAGCGGAGCTTTGCCAGGATAAGGAGTTAATGTTTGTGCGCTTTGCAATTTTTGCGAGGAATCAAAACTTCATTTTCGGGTGTGGATTGCGCCCGTATTGAATATCGTTATAGTACTTCTGTTTGCGTTTTCCCTCTTTGGTTTCGTAGTAGGGCTTGGGCGAGGCGCAGGCTGCTAAAAAGATAAGCGCTAAAAATACAATGCAAAACCCTTTCATATCCTTACTGATTTAATGCATTTGAATACCAATTACTGAAACAATGTAAGCGGAATGCGGGGCAAATAGTACTTTTGCCGGACGAATGAACAATCCTGCCGGTTAGCGGCAACTTACCATGAGCGAAAACAGAACGGAACTTTCACAATTAGGTGAATTTGGGCTGATTGAAAGGATCAACAGCAAATTCCCGATATCCAATGCAACCACACTTACCGGCATTGGCGATGATGCTGCTGTTATTGATAGCGGTGATGAAAGCCTGCTGGTTTCTACCGATATGCTGCTGGAGGGCATTCATTTCGATTTATCGTACATGCCGTTGCAGCATTTAGGTTATAAAGCCGTAGCTGTAAATGTATCAGACATTGCTGCCATGAACGGTCGTGCCGGGCAAATCGTGATCAGCCTGGCGATCAGCAACCGGTTTTCGCTGGAAGCTATTGATGCCTTGTTCGAAGGTGTTCATGCCGCGTGCAAAAATTATAATGTGGACCTGGTGGGTGGTGATACTTCGTCTTCCGCTGCGGGGTTGGTTATTTCTGTTACCGTATTAGGCCGGGCGCCAAAAGACAAAATTGTAAGACGCAGTGGCGCAAAAGCAAACGATATACTTTGTGTTACGGGTGATTTAGGTGCGGCCTACATGGGCTTGCAGGTATTGGAACGAGAAAAGCAGGTGTTTCTTTCAAACCCGGAGATGCAGCCTGACATTGAAAAGTATGAATATATAGTAGGCCGCCAGCTTAAACCGGAAGCGCGTATGGATATTATACACGAGCTGCGCGATAAAAGCTGTTTGCCCACAGCTATGATTGATATTTCAGACGGGCTTGCTTCGGAGTTGTTTCATCTGGGTAAGCAATCCAATGTGGGTGTTAAGATTTTTGAAGATAAAGTACCGATTGATCACACCACATTTGAAACGGCCATCGAGTTCAAGCTTGACCCGATTACCTGCGCCCTGCATGGCGGAGAGGATTATGAGCTGCTCTTCACCATCAATCCTGCCGATTACGATAAAATCAAAAACCACCCGGATATTCATTTTATCGGGCACATGCATAACGATGCCTCGCAACATGTTTTGATTACCAAGCAACAAACTGTTGTGCCGTTGCAGGCGCAGGGGTGGAATCATTTTAAGTAATCAGTGATTTGTGATTATTGATTTGCGATTATTGATTTTGAGGATTACTCTGAAGAGTATTTACCGGATAAAGATCACTATCGCCAGCCGCCAATCATATTTAATCCTCCGGAAACGGGATGTACACAAAGCTGGCAAAGTCCTCATCCACCACAAACAGGCAACAGAACTCGTCCGGGTCTTTGTAAGAACTCTTGAAATCTTCTTCCTTATCAGGAGCTATAAGCTCACGTTGCACAAATTCATCCAGAAACGAAGCATGGTAATTCCATTGCAGGTTTAACGGCCCGGCCGGAATCAAAACCTGCCCGATCGGTAATTCTTCTTTGGATATCGGGAAAATAGGAAACTCAAACCCTGCTTTACGAATCTGGTACGAGGCGTCCTTTAAAGTATCAGCCACTTTCACAAAATCCTGCGAAATGGTGCCGAGGTATTTTCCGTTTAATTCAGGGTCGTTAAACATTTCTTATAACCGATTTCCTGCAAAAATAAGAATCTGAAAACACTAAGAGGCCGGTTTCTGTTTTCGGACTGCAATAAATTGATCGGTCATATTTTTCAGCTCCGGAAAAAACGTGTTGAATTCTTTTCCAAAATCTGTGTAGTAAAGTTTAAGTTCTTCAATCGCCTCATCCATTTTAGAATCGTAAGGCGTTCTGCGGGCCATGCCGCTAAGCGCGCGGTGGATGCCTTCCGGCTTGGCGTAGCTCAGCAACCAGTTTCCCCGAATCATGTAAGGCATCAGCTCCTTTACACGATCGGGAAGCAGGTGCTCAAACCTGAGCAGTCTTGCATACGACTGCTGCGCATACTGGCCAAGCGGTTGAGGGTGATACGTGTTCCAGTTTGCAGCGAGGAAGTGATCGTAAAGCATATCGACAATAACCGGTGCATAGTGCCGGTACTTGGGGCGCAGCCGGATTTTGCTTTTCATTACCACCGGGTGGCTATCGGTAAACGCATCAATTTCGCGGTGCAGTTCTATTCCCAGGGCGATATGAAACGGGTATCGCGCGTAGATATCGCGGCCACGTACAAAATCGCCTATAAAATTGCCTGCCATAATTTCATCATGATTGCCCGACAGGTAGAGGTGTGCAAGGAAGTTCATGGCCGGCCCATTTATTTCAACGGTATGTAAGATAGGTTATTTTCATTTACATTTACCGGGTACAAATTTTCAGCTTATGATCGTGTTGGAACAGCTCAAGCTGCTGGTTAACCTGGCCCGGATAGACGGGGAGATGGCCAGCCAGGAGCGAGCCTATATTATCAATATTGGTAAAGCGCACGGCTTCCCGGAGTCATCCGTAGAAACGCTTTTTTATTCCAGTCATGAAGCCATAATTGCCAACGAGCTAACACCCGATCAGAAATTCAAATACATCTTTAACCTGGTGCAGCTGATGAAGCTGGATGAGCGTTTGTATGAAGAAGAAATTAAATTCTGCGCCAATACTGCGGCCAGGCTGGGCTACAAACCGGAAGTAATGTTTGAGCTGATGCTAAAAGTGAAATCCGCTGACATGTCATCGGACGAAATAACCGCACTTCAGAACCTGACAGCGCAATACCTGAAATAAACCTAACCTTACCTTTATGAGAAAACTATTCCTCCTGCTGGCGCTCTTCAGCGTTAGTGTTATCACGTATGCGCAGCGTACCCTTATTCATTGCGGCTCGTTAATAGACGGCAAATCCAAAACACAGCAAAGCCAGGTTACCATCGTGGTAGAAGGCAACAAGATTGTGTCGGTTGATAAAGGCTTTACCAAACCCGGTAAAGACGATAAGCTGATTGACCTGAGTAAGAAAACCGTTATGCCGGGCTTGATTGATATGCACGTTCACCTGGAAAGTGAAACCAGCAAAGACGGGCAAATAAAACGCTATACCCAGAATGAAGCCGATGTGGCATTTCAATCTACTATTTATGCCCGCAAAAACCTGGTGGCCGGCTTTACTACGGTGCGGGATTGCGGTGGTTCAGGCGTAAATATCTCATTACGCAATGCAGTAAATGCGGGAACCATAGTAGGCCCGCGCATCTTTGCTGCCGGAAAAGGGGTGGCAACCACCGGTGGTCATGGCGACCCTACCAACGGTGCGCGTAAAGATTTAATGGGTGATCCCGGCCCGCGCGAGGGAGTAATCAATGGCCCGGATGATGCCCGTAAGGCCGTTCGCCAGCGTTATAAAGATGGTGCCGACTTTATTAAAATTACTGCCACAGGAGGTGTGCTAAGTGTGGCGAAAGATGGCAGCGGCCCGCAGTTTACGCAGGAAGAAGTAAACGCTATTGTGGAGGCGGCCAAAGATTACGGGTTTCATACAGCAGCGCATGCACATGGTGCAGAGGGTATGAAACGTGCCGTGCTGGCCGGTATTACAACCATCGAGCACGGAACACTGATGAGCGATGAAGTAATGGACCTGATGATAAAGAAAGGCACCTATCATGTGCCCACTATTATTGCAGGACGTTCGGCTGCAGATTATGCCAAAATTCCGGGATATTACCATCCGTTGGTAGTGCCCAAAGCGCTTGAGATCGGCTCAAGGATCCAGGAGAATTTTGGTAAAGCCTATAAACGCGGGGTTAAGATTGCTTTTGGTACGGATGCCGGTGTATTTCCGCATGGTGAAAATGCACGCGAGTTTGGTTACATGGTGGAAGCCGGGATGCCCGCCATTGAGGCGCTGCTGAGTGCCATGCAGGTGAATGCCGATATCCTGGGTATAGGCGATAAGATCGGCTCTATTGAAAAAGGTAAGCTGGCCGATATTGTGGCGGTAAATGAAGACCCTGTCAAAAACATCAAAATGATGGAAAGAGTAACATTTGTGATGAAGGACGGTGTGGTGTATAAAAGCGAATAATCGTTTTTGTAAATATTAAGTTAAAAGAGGCTGCTTTTTTGGCGGCCTCTTTTATTATATTCGTACAGGATAAAGCCGGAAGCTATGAAGTGGTTATATGTGATTCAACAAAAAGCACGTGTGGCATTCCTTTTAGGAATAATCGTGCTGCTGGTATTTCTGAAGAGCCTGATTGACCGCCAGAATGTTTCGGAGCTGGGCAATTCGTTTTCTTCTATTTATGAAGACAGGTTGCTGGTAGAGAGCTACATCTATAAGCTTTCAGCTCATTTGTACCAGAAACAATTGTTAATGGAGCAGTGCAGCCAGCCGGGCGATTTGCGCATGCTTGCCGCCAGAATTGCACAGCACAACCAGGCAATATTCGACCTGATCCAGGAGTATGAAAAAACAAAGCTTACCACGCAGGAGTCAGCTTTCTTTGAAGGATTCAAGAAGAATATGAATGAGATGGTTGTGCTGGAGGCCAAGCTCCTGGATTCGCAGGAAGAAGTGGTGGGAGCTGCTTTGCTCGATCAGCAGTTTGTTACAGCCAGCCAAAGCCTGAGCGAGCTTTCAATCATCCAGATAGAAGAAGGTAAAAATATGGCCAATCAGTCCCGCGAAATAGTAGCAGGCTCCATCGTGTTAACACAATTTGAGCTGGCCATGCTTATTGTAATCGGGTTAATTATACAAGCATTGATTTTTGCGTCCAGGTCGATAAGTCCGAAGATACTTCAAAAGCATCACCTGAATTAGGTGTATCGGTTGTTGTGTAGCAGTAAAACCCTTGCCCGGTAAATCCCGATTCAATACTTTGAGAGGAGATCAGCGTGTGCTATGAACTTCAGTTCGTATCAAAAGCATTAGTAGCGGTATTGTGGATTGCTACCCTTGCTGTTGCCTTATGTTGGCTGCTCTGGAAAGAAGCCCCGTTTGATCCGGAACCCATAACGGTTGTGCTGGGGCTGATTTCAACTGCTGTTACGGCATTGGTAAGCGAGTTCGGGTCGCGCCTGCAAGAAGAAGAGTTTTCGTTGCCTTACGCCCTTGCCTATGGTTATGTGCACAACTTTGTGGAGCCGCTTATTTCACAACTGATGAAACAGATTCCGCTGGGAAGCCCAAAGCCCAGGCTGTTTATTTATATACCCACAAAATTATCTGAGCTGGAACCACGCAATATTGAACGCGTGATCGGAAAAATCCGGATGATGAGCTTTGAAGATAAAATTGTGAACCTCGAATTCCAGGAAGGCCGTGCGCGGGATATATTAACAGTAACCGGCAACGGCAACAAGCGTGTGTATTTCGATTTTCCGAATACGCTGCTAAGCCTCAACAGCCTGATCGATTACAAAATGGAGTCGCGCAGAAACCGGTTCAGCGATTCGATACGAGAGGACATGGCAAAGGAGTATATTGTTAAATTCAAGCAGGTTATTGAAAAATTACTCGAAACCCGCGACCTGACCGAGTATGTCTTCTTTGTTGATAAAAACCTGCAGTTGGTTTTTGATAAAGATTAGCCTGGCCTTTCAGAATAAGAGTAAACCAGAATAAATACCTCCTGCCTGGTATTGCGAATGCGTTCGGTGCAGCTTCTTTACGGATGTGAACCCTGCTCTTGCAGCAACATCTTTCAGCTTATTAAATGAAACCGGGTAGGGTACCCACCGGTTTGGGGTTTCACTTTCATATTCTACAATTATTATTCTGCCACCGGGCAACAGGGCCTGTTTAAGCTTTCCGAGTAGTTGAGCGGCATCGGCTACGAAATGAAGTGAATTGGCCATCAGAAAACCATGATATTGACTTGAGAAATTAAACGTTTCAAAATTTGCTGTTTGTGTAATTAGCTTAACCGGGGTTGAATGCCATTCCGGGATATTTAACGCCTCGAGATTTTGATCAATAGCCGTAATGCTTCCCGATGGAAGCAGTTGTGCCAAAGCGCGGGTAAACAAGCCTCCTCCTGCACCCAAATCGGCCCAATGCTGGTCTTCGGTTTGTTCAACACCTTTTATGATAAGATTTAGTGCAGTTGAAAATTCCATGTATGAAAAAGACCAGGTAATGATAATGAGTTCCCGGTAAAAATAGTTGAATGTAAAGCGTTAAATTTTATACTTTGGAGTTGGTTAAGCAGCGTAGCCCTATCGAAAAGAAAAAAATATTACTGGTTGAAGATGAAATTGGCGTGGCATCCTTTGTAAAGAAGGGACTTACAGAAGCCGGCTATGAGGTAAGTGTTTCGCTGGACGGAACCACGGGCACACAAATGGCATTGGCAGGAAGCTTCGACCTGATCATTTTGGATATTATGCTACCGGGTATAAATGGACTTGAAGTTTGCCGGGCCATCCGCAGGCAGAACAAGCAGGTAGCAATTTTGTTTTTAACCGCATTGGGAACAGCCGAAAATGTGGTGATCGGGCTGGAAACCGAAGCAGATGATTACTTAGTTAAGCCCTTCAAGTTTATCGAGCTGGTTGCACGTGTAAAAAACCTGCTGCGCAGGGCAGAAACAAGAACGGTTCAGCAACCGGAACAGCAGGAAGAGATTTATCGCCTGGCTGACCTGGAGCTGAATGATTATACCAAAGTTGTTAAGCGGGGCGAACGGACTATATCACTTACTTCAACCGAGTACCGGTTGCTGCTATTGTTTATGAAAAACCCGCGCAGGGTAATGTCGCGGTTAGATATACTGGAGCAGGTGTGGAGTGTGGATTTTGATATGGGTACCAACGTGGTAGATGTGTATGTGAATTACCTGCGTAAAAAAATTGATCGTGATCAAAGCAAAAAGCTGGTGCATACGGTAATTGGTATGGGCTACGTGTTAAAAGAGCCGGATGAAGACACAAACTAAGATTGCGCTTATCTTTTTCCTGATCTCGCTGGCCACCATTGTGCTGCTGGGTGTAAGTGTGTATTTTTTTATCAGCCGGTATTCGTTTACCGATTTTTACAAGCGATTGGAAATACGGGGCGTAGTTACTGCCAAGGCCGAGCTGGATCATGAAGAGGCAAGCCAGGCCGTGCTGCAGGAAGTCCGTGCGCTTCACCTCGAAAAGCTTCCGGAAGAGAAAGAATATTTTTTCCGGATTGAACCCGGGGTAACATTCGGGAAAGCGGCTGAAGAGCTTGACCTGCCCTTGTCTTTTTTTAATTCAGTTGTTGAAACCGGTTCAGGTACCCACCAGGCCGGTGATATTTTCTTTGCAGGTATACGCCACACGGGTAAGGATGGTAACTATGTTGTAATTGTTTCAGCGGCTAATCATTTCGGAACTCAATTGATGACTTACCTGCGAAATATTTTAATTGCAGGGATTATAACGGCCTCGGCTTTTGCGCTGTTTGTATCTTTCGTGTTTTCACGGCAGGTATTTACTCCCGTAAGGAAAATTACCGACCGGGTAAAGGAGATCAGCTCGCAGAACCTGCACATGCGCCTGGAGCAATCCAAGGTGAATGACGAGATAGGCGGATTGGCCGTAACGTTTAATAATGTGCTCGATCGCCTGGAAACGGCCTTTGAAACACAGAACAATTTTATCAGCAATGCCTCGCATGAGCTAAGCACACCGCTTACAACCATTATTGGAGAGGCGGAAGTAACGTTATCCAAAACGCGCACACAACAGGAATACACCGATTCGCTAAGTACAATTTTAAGTGAAGCCGAGCGCCTGGAGAAAATTACAAAGTCGCTCCTGTTCCTGGCCCAAACCGGTTTTGCAGGCAAGGCGCAAAAGTTTGATAAGGTAAGGATGGATCAGCTGCTATGGGATGTGAAGGAAACGATTGATAAGATCAATTCTAAAAACAAGGTGCATATTAATACCAGCCTGATGCCGGAAAGCCCTGAGCAACTGAAGATAAAAGGCAACGAACAATTGCTGCACCTGGCGCTAACCAACTTGGTAAGCAATGCCTGCAAGTATTCGAATAATCAACCGGTAACGGTATCTATCGGAACATTTGATGATAAAGTGATTGTTGTAATTAAGGATACGGGAGTCGGCATACCGGAAGCCGAGCTGAAATTTATTTATGACCCTTTCTTCCGGGCATCCAATGTAACGGAGTATGAAGGCTACGGTATTGGGTTACCGCTTACGCGCAATATTGTTCGCCTTCACGAGGGCGAAATCCAGGTGTCCAGCCAATTGAATAAAGGCACTACGGTGCAGGTTTCTTTCCCGCTCGGTCATTACACGTTGTCCTGAGCTTCTAAAATTTCCAGGTTACTTTAGTACGTTTTCATTTAACCGGGTTTTCGAAACCGTTTGATTACCCCGGTTTTTCATTCTTATCGCTTTCTAATCCCGCTCTTAGTCCGCCTTAATGGCCGGATGCTACTATTACAAAAAGATTTAAGAATACGATAAGATACATGAAACGAACTGTACTTATACCTACTGATTTTACAATTGAATCGCTGAACCTGTTGAAGTATGCGGCACAGTCAGCAGAAAGCGAAAGCATAAATCTGGTGCTGGCGCATGGCCTTCATCTTTCGGATTCCATTTTTGATTTGCTGTTTTTTTCGCGTACCGAAACAGTAGAGAAGCTATTGAACGAAGACTTTGAGGCAGCCGGTAAAATTCTGCGTAATAAATATGCAAGTCGCATTAACTCGTTTCGCATAGAGATTTTTTCAGGCTTTACGCAAAGCGCTTTCCAGAATTTTCTCAGCGGTAACCGGGTTACTGAAATCCTGCTTCCTAAAACCTATTCCTTTAAAGCGGTAACACAAAGAAGCTTTGACCTGGCTCCTTTTGCCCGGGCCAGTAAATACCCGGTAAAGGAAGTAGACTGGCAGGCTATACCCAATGCACCCGAGAAGAATAAGCTTGCGGAAGTATTCCTGATTTAACCGAACAACAACCAATATGAAATGTCCATTAAGGCTTTATACCAGGCAAGGCATTTCATCATAAAAAATAAATTATTAACACATGAATAATATCACACAAAATCCTCAAACCATTGCCGGCCGGCTGAAGCTGTTCTTCACCTTGTTTGATAGTCGCTTCGAAGATCTGCAGGCGCACAACTGGCGCTCTACTGTTTATCGCGACTTCAGTGCCGGTTTAGTAGTTGCGCTTACGGCTATTCCTATGGCTATGGGGTTTGCAATGGCGATGGGCCTGCGACCTGAACAGGGAATTATTGCCGGAGCGTTGGCCTGCATTGTGGGACGTACGTTTGGCGGTTCCAAGTACCAGGTGTACGGGCCTACGGCTGCTTTCATTCCCTTAATCGCCAGCCTGATTTTTAAATATGGCCCGCAAAATGGTGGTACCGCTGCCGAAGCGCATGGATTTTTAATTTTTGTTTCGATAATAGCCGGTATTATACTAATGATCATGGGGCTTACCGGTATGGGCAAGTTTGCCAAGCTGGTGCCGAATTCAATTGTAGTAGGATTTACAGTTGGTATTGCAGTAGCTATTGCGCTCACCAACCTGGAAGATATCCTGGGTATTGAAAATTTTAAAGATACGCTTGGGCAAGATGAAGATATTAAAGGAGGATTGATTCATAATCTTCAGATGGCATTTTCAAGTTTAGGAAAAATCAACATCTGGTCGGTGCTTATTGGCCTGGGAACTTTTTTTCTTACGCGAAACCTGCTGAAGGTTTCTATCTTCATCCCTGCCCCGCTGATTGCCATTGGCGCAGCCACTGCTGTAACTGCACTTTTGATTCCCGACAAGGGCATTATCCTGGTGCGTGATATTTACGGAACGATACCCAACAATTTCTTTGTGTTTACGGGGCCGCACTTGCCGGCCTTCTCATGGGGATTAGTAACGGATATTGTTTACTATGTGGTAGCAATAGTTTTTGTGTCGGGAGTAGAGAGCTTATTGTGCTCATCCATGGCCGATCGCCTGGCGAACAACCAGCGAACCCCTTTCAATCCTGACAAGGAATTCTGGGGACAGGGTTTAGTACAAATCATCACTCCGCTGGTAAATGGTTTTCCGTGCACAGGCGCATTGGCCCGTACTGCTACCAGCATTAAGGCTGGCGCTATGACACCTCTGGCGGGTTATTTCAAAGGTGTGCTGAAGTTAGCGATGGCATTTTACGTAGCTCCTTACCTGGAGCTGGTGCCTATGGCTTGCATTGGAGGTATTTTGCTATGGGTAGCCAGTAACATGATTAAACGCAAAGAGATTCGCGAAGTAACGGCTACCGGTAAATTTGAAATGTGGATGATGGTATATACGGCCATCATGGTTCCGCTTACGGATTTCCTGACAGGCGTGCTTTCGGCTTTGATTTTATACTTCGTGATCAGGAAAATATTCCCCGGGATTTCCCGCCCGGTTTCGGCCGGGAAACAGGTGCACGTGCAAACGCAGTCAACAACGGCTGAAGAAAAGAAAGTAGAGGAGCTGGTTTAAGTGTGGTAGGATGGTTAGGTTAATTCAACCCGCGTACGCGGGTTGAATTTTTTTTAATCTTGCTCAATAATTATTTGATAATCCTTACTGGGCCAGGTAACCCCCATCAACAGCATAGTATGAGCCGGTTACAAAAGATGCTTTGTCTGAGGCGAGCCAGTAAATAAGTTCGGCAACTTCAGGGGCATTTCCCAGGCGGCCAATAGGGTGTAAACCTTCCAGCATTTTAAGAGTAGGTTCGTCCAGCGCTTTTTCAACCAATGGTGTTCGGATGTAGCCCGGACCGACTGAATTTATCCGGATACCCTGTGCCGCGTATTCAAGCGCTGCAGCTTTGGTTAAGCCAACCACGCCATGCTTGGCAGCTACATAGGCGGGTGAAAAACGTGTTCCCGCACTACCCAATATAGAAGCAATGTTCACGATGCTGCTGCCTTTCTTCATTACAGGTAGCTGGTAACGCATTCCATAAAATACGCCAGACAGATTAATGTCAATTACCTTCTGCCATCCATCTATGGGGTATTCCCCGGTAGCGCCAAGAGGTCCGCCAATCCCTGCATTGTTTACAGCAATATCAAGCGAGCCGAATTTTTTTATGGTTTGCTCAATTAAGTTTTGATTATCGGCCGGGCTGCTGGTATCAGCCTTTATGAAGATGGCTTCACCGCCTGCCTTGATAACCAAGTCAGCTACAGCAGCGCCATCTTTTTCATTAATGTCAGACACCACTACGCGGGCGCCATTGCGGGCAAACAATAACGCAGTTTCTTTTCCAATACCTGATCCTGCCCCCGTGATCAATACTACTTTTTTATTTACAGTTTCCATAACACATTTAGTTTAGTTCGTTTCTGGTAATAACGAATCAACCTGAAAAATGGAGCCCTGAATGGATATGATTTATATCAGGTTTGATTTTAAAACGCATCTCACAAATATGCAGTCATGTTTTGTGTTAAGCCGGTGAATTCTGTGGCTATGGAAAATGGAGTACGCAACACCTGTAAATAAAAAGCCCCGCGGTTTTGCGGGGCCTTTTATTATTTGTTTTTGGCGGCTGCAGGATCGGGCTTTAGCTTATTCCTGAATTGAAACTCCTCGTAGTATTCCTTATAGGTAGGATCATCCGGGGCTAATGCAATTGCGCGCTCATAAGCAGCAATGGCATCTACAATTAACCTGTTTTGTTCAAAGAAACCGGCCAGGAACAAATTACCAAATGCTGAATTCGCATCAAGCTCTTTGGAAACTTCGGCATAGCTCGTTTTTATTTTTTCGGATTTTGCCGGGCTGAGCCTTTTTACCATGGGCCGGGTGTCTTCAGCTAATTTGGCTCCCGTGGTTTTTGACCGGATATCAATAATTAAAGCATCCTGCCCGTTAAACTTAGCATCGGTCAGATCAACAGCCAGGGACTTTTCTGACGTTTCAGCTTTATACAATGTTTCATCAAACATATCCAACACGGTTACGATATATGGCCCGGCACTTTCGGTTTCCCAGTTTATAACAAGTTGATTGCCAAAGATGTCAGCATCTTGATTGCCTGGTAATAACGGTCTAATAACTTTAGCAGTGATGTCCCTTGTAACAGCTCCTGTTGCCGCTAACCTGTTCTTTTTGGCTTCGGGCGTATTGCTGCTTAAAATGAAGTCTGCATACTTATTTAAAACGCTGGTCTCAACCCCGATCTGGGAAGCCAGCTCAGATACTTTATGAACTCCCGGTTTTCTTACTTCAAGCGGCTTACCCTTGGCATGTACTAATCCCACAGAAGCATTCTCTGAAAGTTTAATTTCATCCGATAAATTGAGTGTTGCTCCTGTTTTGATGGGTTGCCAGTTGGAGCCGGATTTAACCTCATTAGCTCCTTTATTAACAATTACCTGAAATGCGTAATTCTGGGCCTTAGCCAGCGAACCAAAAGCGAACAAGCCAACTAATAAAAGAAATCTGCCTTTTTTCATGGTTTTTTTGTGGATTTTCATTCGAAATTACTAAAAACGTGCCAATATTAACTACTCCGTTAATACCTCTACCGGTTTTTTGGTAAACCATTTTTTTCCCAAATAAGCCGCTCCGGCCTTAATTATACTTATATAAATCTCAAAACAGGGCCCCGCCAAAGCCAACGCCACCATAGCCAGTGATATTTCCAGCTCGAAATTAAACCAGTACATAACATAGGGCATCAGCAATACGAAGGAGATCAGCTCCGTCAACTGTAATGCAATAGACGCGGTATCAAACCAAAGCGGAATGCGGTCATAAATAATAGCAAACAGGATAACATTCAGAAAAACCAGCACAATGGCAATGGTAATACCCTGCCATTCTTCCAGCACATCAATGTAGTCTTCGCTCAGGATCATGGAAACAATGTTGGCATGTATCACCACGCCAAACATATCCGGCCGGGCCCTGCCGCCCGGTTTCTTATTTAAGGGGGTAAATAGTTTATCCTCCCACGATGGATCGCGCAGATCTTTACCCAGGAAACCCATAATCACAATTTTGTCTTTGATCATACTGGTTACAAACGAGGTGGTATCCAGCACCTGGTCATAATCCAATACAATGTACCTTCCGGGATATTCTGATGCCGTGTGCCAATCCAGGATGTTACCCCGGTAGTTTATAACTTCCTCTTCGTTATTCCTTTCTAAGAATCTTTTCGTTTTTACAGAGTCATACAGGCTGGCGATCTTCACAGGAAAAGCCAGCTCCTGTTTTCCATATACTTCATATGCAGGTACAAACTCACGACAAATTTTTAAGTCTTCCTGGTGGTCGGCATCGGTGGCCAGGTTAACAAAGCCTTCATAGGCATGTCCCCTTATGTTTTCGTCCGAATGGATTAAAGAATCAATTTCATCTGTAACCGGTTTCTCTTTTAAAAGGGTTTTGGATTGTGCCAGCTTATGACCAAGCACCATAATATTGGTATTGGCTATTGCATCGGCCAGGATTTTATTGCCTAAAGTATCGTATGCATTCGGGCATTCGATAGAGTCCCTGCTGAACGGACAATAGAAAATCATATCCAATGCAATGATCTTGGGTTGTAAGCTGTTCAGCACTTCAATTTGTCTGCCAATCATGCCGCGCGGCAGGTTGCCGATGTTGACGATTACAATGTCCGTATCGACAAGAGGAGGTTCTACCCGAAGGGTGGTAAAGGCGAAATCCGTTAGCTTGGTGTCTTCAACCGCTTCGGCAATCGGGTTAAGGGCATCAAATATTTTAAGATCAGCCAAACCGCTTATTCCCCAAAGCACTGCAAATACAAAAACTGTGGCAAACACACAGTCAAGCCAATATTTTTTCATTATACCTGAAGTTGTAAGGTAAATTTAGGAATTTAGGCCAACCATTCAATTTAATAGCAGCTTTTCCCCATACAGGCAAATCCCCTAAGCGTTTATCCAGCCTACGCCAACGGGAAGCCCCATTGAGTGGCGTGGATCAGCGAAGTTTTTCGCCCTTAGATTTTTTATCCCGGTATGGGCAATGCCGGCAACCGCTATTGCAGCAATATCCGCGCTTAAGGTGATAGGCTGCTGTAAAAACCAGCAACCCATTTTCCCAATAGTAATCGGGCTCGCCTGGCTTGCTGGTTGTATTTTTATCCTGGTTTTCTTTCACAAATGGCGTTACCGGCAAAGTTATCGGAACACGAATCCGTTCGGGCCTATGCCGGCAGTAAATTCATCCAACAGGGTTCCGCTGGCATTGTACCGGTAAACCGATCCGTTAGCAGCAAAACCCTTTGCATCGGCCAGGTAAATTTCATCAGTTTCAGTATCTACTCCAATTCCATATAATCCCACTGCTGCGGTAACAGAAATAAATGATGTTTCAGGAACGGTTGTATCCGTTATGGATATCTTATAAACAGCTTTGCCGCTTACCACGTACAGCTGATCCTTTGCTTTGTTAATCGCCATCCTGCCCGCGCTCATCTCCAATTCAATAGTTTTATCAACTTCGTTGGTTGCAGTATTAATGCGATGCAACGAGGCATTAGCCTCACCATAATCGCCTCCGCAAATTACCCAAACCTTACCTTCGCTGTCCTGCACCAGCTCTCCCGGTGAGCTGCCAACTTCGATGGTTTCTGTAACCTCGTTGCTGGTCGGGTTGATAACCGAAACTGTATTGCTGAAATTGTTGGATACAAATAACTTGTTGTTTGCGGCAATAATATTCTCAGAGCCATAATCGGTGGTAATGGTTGTTTCAACAGCATGCGATGTAAGATTAATGACCGCCACGCGGCCCGGGTCGATGAAACTAACCCATTCGGTAAGGTATCCTTTACCATTGTGGGTTGTAAAATAGCGGGGCAGGCTTACACTGCTAATCGTATGCACCGATTTGAACGTATTAGCTGTGGTAACTTCTACTTTATTATCGTTGTTTACAACCACATAGGCATAATCGCCCGCTATGGTTAACGACTGCACAATATCGCCCAACGCCAAACCATTGTTGTTTAGTCCGAAAATATCCTGGCTGACTTCTTTTGTTTCGGGGTCGTAATGGGTAATGGATCCATTCGACTTTTCGAAAGCGCCTTCATTTATGACCAGCACACCCGATGGAAATTCTTTAACAGGGTTTTCATCGTCTTTACACGATGAAACAGATGCTACAAGGATTGCGAGCATGAGTATCGACAAAAAGTAATTTCTAAATTGTTTCATATTGAATTGGTTTTAAAATTTGACAATGAACGTGGTTAAAAAATTTCGCCCGGGCATAGCCCGGCTTTCGATCGTTTCGTAGTATGTGTTGAGCAGGTTATTGATCTGCAGGCGTATGCTGGTTTCGGTTTTTTTTATCTGAAGCGACTTGCCGGCAGAAACGGAAAGCAGCGCGTAGGCTTCCAGGGTTTGATGTGCAGCATTGTCGAGTGTAGTGTATCGTAAACTGTTGAATTCAGTGTTGACTTCTGCTATCCATGTTTTGCACGAAATTTTAGCGAACGTGCGTGCGGCATGTATTGGAACATAAGGCAATTGCTTATTAATGGTGGCTACATCGTAAGCATTAAGACCTTTTTTATTAAGCGAACGGGTATAGGCATAGGTTGCGCCCAGGTGCCATTTATAAATGGTGCGATTAATCCTGTAGCTGATTTGCGACTCCATGCCGCTTACCTGCACCTTACTTAAGTTGGAGGGAGTCCATAAGCCCGAGTTGTTAGGCAGCCAGGCAATCCAGTCATTAATCCACAGCCGGTGATGCGTTACATCAAATGAGAATTCAGTTGCATCATTCTTCTTTGTAAAGAGCATACCGGTTTCGGCTTGCAGTCCGTTTTCTGCTCTCAAATCCGGATTACCACCCGGTACCCAATACCGGTCGTTTAAGGTGGGCACGCGATATCCGCGACCCAGTTGTGTGCGCAACGTCAGCTTCAGACCGTCATTTTTTTTCAGGATGAACTCGTTTCCCCACGATGGAGAAAAAGGTGCGGCTGAATTTTGATATACCGATTGCCTTGCATTCAAGCTTAACAACCAGACCGGGCTAACGCGATGCCTGAATGAAACAAACCCGTCATACCGGTTGTCGTGTAAACGATGACCATAACCATCCGAACGCGCATCATATCGTGTCCAGTTTACCCCTGTGCGCATGCTGCTCCTTTTTCCCAAAGCGAAATCATATTGCAGCAAAGCAGTAAGCTGATCACTTCTTGTACGCGAAGTGCGATTGTAGAGCTGATCGTTGATGACGTAGCCCACGGTGGCAAACAAGCTGCCCTCCAGGTTTTCATGCCGGTACATGGCGGCCAGGCGCGTGTTGTTATCCTGCAGCACATCGCCTGCGTTGTTGCTGGTAACGGTAGGCTGCACCTCGCGGAAATTGTGTGCGTATTGCCCGTGAACAGATAGCTCTCCTGCCTGCGCTATTTTCCAGAACACCTGCTGATCAAACCCATAGCTTTCGGTGGAAGCAAACTGTTGCTTTTTCGTGAAGCCGACTTTGGGCGATGTAAACTCAAAATCATTTTTTAACTGGCGATGGTAGGCTTTTGAGCGCAGCTCTGTTTTTTGAGTTCCGTACGTTGCTTTAACACCGGTTAACCAATGCCCGAAGCTTCCGGCCTCTTGTTGCAACTGAAAATTATTTTTCCCGGTAAACGCTGGTGTGCCTGCGTTTAGCAATACACTGCCTCCAAGCGCATCGGTACCATACAATGCGCTTGCCGTTCCGTATTGGAGTGTAATTTCCTCCAGCAGAAAAGTCGGCCAAAGTGAAAAATCGGTTTGCCCCAGCGTGGGTGAGTTTACGTTAATACCATTCCACAGCACTGCGGTTTGTGAAGCGCTTGTTCCCCGGAAAGCTACGGTGGCTAATTGTCCGTTGCCATAGATTTTAAAGTAGAGTGGAGTTTGTTGCGCTAACACATCAGTAAGCGTACCGTTATGTTGAACGCGAAGGTGCTCAGTCTTGCCACCGGGCGCATATTTGGTAACGGGCATACCATATACCTGCACCTCGTTTAAGAACAATGTGCTGTCGCTTTGCGCGAACGCATACGCATAGTATCCCAGCAGGAGAAAAGTACTAATCCATTTCACCACAAACAGAATTAAGTGAAGCACTCAATTCAAAGTTTGCGGATTTAAAAAGTGTGAGCGCGATAGACAATGATCATCGACCCATCAGCCTTTCAACCCGAAAGCTTTGATTTAAAACCGGATGAAGGCAGGTCTCCTGGCTTTCCACCTTGCCGGTGTCTTCCCGCCCCAATTGGAAATTATCAGAATAGGGCAGTGACCGAGATTACCGGCAAGCTTTGCTTGTGGATTACAGTTGCGGGGACAGCTCCGGACTTAACACCGGTATTCCCTTTTAATTCTGTATGATTGTAACATCATTCAGAAACCAACATCTAACTGCAAACATAACTTATTTTTCTAAACTTGCATGATGAACTATCGCATGAAGATTTTTATCCTGGCTGGCGGACTACTGATCGGTTCGTGCCAGAAGAAAGAGCTTGTTACCCGACATACGGTTAATACAACAATAAAGTATGCAACCGGGTTTTCGCTTCGCTCGGAAGGCAATGTGCATTTCGTAAGTATAAATTCACCTTACCCGGGGGCCAAAGAAACCTATCAATACCTTTTGGTTCCGCATGGAGAAGAGGTGCCTGATCATAATGATGCTACAGCGGTAATCCGCACACCGGTTAAAACAATCGTATGCACATCAACCACGCATATTCCCCTGCTGGATTATATCGGTGAAACAGAATCGCTGATCGGGTTTCCGACAACGGATTACATTAGTTCGGAAAAAATGCGCCAGCGAATTGATGCCGGGCAGGTAACCGACCTGGGCATTGACAAAGGCATGAACCTTGAATTGCTCTTTTCGCTGAAGCCTGAGCTGGTAATGGGATATACCATGACCAGTGATCTCGGGCAGCTGAAAAAAATTAAAGAGCTGGGAATACCCGTAGTGATCAATGCGGAGTACCTGGAGGCACACCCGCTGGGGCGGGCCGAGTGGATAAAATTCATGGCTTTGTTTTTTGATAAATGGGCTGAAGCCGATTCCGCGTTTACGCGGATAGAAACAGAATACCAGGCCACTCAAAGGCTTGCTTCAACAGCAGTTGATCAGCCAACCGTTATGAGCGGTATTGTGTATGGCGATGCCTGGTTTATGCCGGCAGGAAAAAATTACGCTGCAAAGCTATTGGAGGATGCGGGCACACAATATTTATGGCGCGATACAGAATCGAGCGGATTCCTGGAATTAAGCTTTGAATCGGTATATGAAAGAGCCAAAGATGCTGATCTGTGGATTGGTGTAGGATCGTTTCAAACTTTGACTGAGGTGAGAAACGCGGATAACCGCTATGGGCTGTTTAAGCCGCTTCAGGATGGAAAGGTGTATTCTTATAACGCGCGCAAAGGAGCCAAAGGCGGAAGCGAGTTCCTGGAGCTGGGCTACCTGCGACCGGATTTGATTTTAAAGGATTTGGTAAAAATTGCGCACCCGGAGCTGGTTCCGGATTACGAATTGTTTTTTCACCGGGAGCTTAAATAGGATTTAGTACAGAAGCTCAATCTCAGCGAATAGTTTTGTCATCAGCGGCAGGTTATTGAAATCCACCCGTTTTGACTTCAATAGTCTGGAGACTTCATCTTTATGCTCGCCAAATGCTTTTGCTATGCCATTTTTTGTTTTTTGAATTTCTGAAAAACCGGAATCATTCAGCAGGTAAAATTTATTGTCTGTAACAAACTCATCGAAATTTTTGTCATTGGAGCTATAAGCCCCGCCAAGCTCTGAGCGCTTTAACACTTTGGTTGTTTTACAGTATACTTTGAGTTTTTGGTTAGTTAATTGAATCATGTACGTAGGAGTGCCATTCAAATGGGCTTTTACGAAATGAAAAGATTCTCCATTATTGATCAGCGTAAAATTCTCTACCATATCCTTTCGTAAGGAAAAGGCCTCTGAAACTGTATCTTTTTTAACTAAAGCAATGTCATTAACGGCATCATAGTTTAGTATAACTCCATTATAAAGGGTTGTTCTCAGCAAAATATTACCCCGACCAAACTTATCCATAAAGGTGTAAGTGCCTTTAACACCCTCATACCGGTTATCAAATGCCTTTACGGTGTTTCCGCTCATGTTGAATGGAAAGCTGTTGGCGGGAAGGTCTGATACGTTTTGAGCGAGTAAGCCAGCCGTGTTAAAAAGAAAAATAAAGGGTATCCATTTTTTTATCATAAAACAAAGATACCCTCTTATTGTTAAAAAATCTAAAGCATCCTTTGAGCGAACTAATCCCCCCGTCTTAAATATACATTCCCATACTTCGATTCAAAGCTGTACCGGGGGCCTGTACCGGGCTTCATGGAAACCTGTGTGTGAAAGTCGCGTTCTTCTACACCTTTAACAGCAAGATCGAGATTAGTGTAGATTTGCCCGTAGCTTGTTTCTGCGATTAATTCGCCAGTTGTTTTTTCCTGCACCGAAACATCTACACCGCCATACGTAGCTTCTACCGTAAGGGGGCCGTTAAAATTTTTAACTTCGGCCAGTCCATACACACACTCCAGTTTAGTTTCAGTATTGCGGGGTACTTTTATCTCCAGCACAATATCCATGTCTGTTCCCCAGGATTTAACATTGTAATCATATCCGTGCTCATCACAGTATTTTTTGTAATCCTCCTTAGTCTTGAATGTAATTTTCTCTTTGCCGCGTGTAAGGGTAATGCGCTGAGGCAAATTTTTTAACCCGTTTAATTTGTTTTCGATGTAAACCGTATTTCCCGAAACAGATTGAAGTAATTCAAAGATGCTGTCGTGCTCACCCCCGTTTATAATTACAGTACCGGTAATGGAGATTTCGTTTTTATCCCACGTACTGATGCGAACCAGCTCCGGGTAGTCAAATCGTAAGGAGATTTTCTGACCTGCTGTTACCGGGTAACTTTTGTTTACCGGGGTTTGCGCCATGGCAACCTCGGTAAACAGCATAAGCGCTACAAGTGCTTTCATTTTTTGCGCAGGTAAATCTTGCCGTAATCCGAACGAATATCCATGCCTAACCCGCCACCGTTCAGCTTGCCGCTTACGCGATCGCTGTATTTAATCCAATCCCCCTGCTTTTCAATTTCAATATTGAACTCAGGAGCTACAAAGATTTCACCGTAAGAAGTGCTGAGCTTAAGGTTTGCCTTGGTTGTTACCGGGAGTCCCACATCCACATAGCTGTAAACCGAAACAATTGAAATGGGGCCTTTGATATTTCCGCCCAGCGTGGCTTCAATATGACCATACACCGTTTTGATTGCCAATGGCCCGGTTACATTCTCCAGCTCAATGCTGTTGTAGGTAGCGGAAACTTCAATTTCGTTTTCCAGGTTTTTAAACACGGCTTTGCCGCCATATTGCGATTGATGCGTGAAGGAAACAATCACACCCTTTGGTACCAGCACCTTAATGTCAGGGGCATTCATTTTTTTGAGTTGGTTCACTTCAACTACATCGCCTTTCTGGGCCACGTTAATACCCAGGCCCGTGTTATCCTTAAGCCCCAGGCTGTTTATAGCCGTTAGTCCTTCTGCGCGTTCATCTTTGTTTTCACGATGGTTTTGCGATGAGAAAATGATCTCATTTCCATTGTGCCCTTCTACGGTAACCCGGCCAACGTTAAGCTCTAACCTGCCTGTGCTTTTGGCTACTTTAAACTCCTGGGCCAATGCTGCCTGTGCAGCTAACCATACACATAGTAAAACCAATACCTTTTTCATGCTTATCTTTTTTTAATTTTTTGTTTCAAACTTTATTTATCTATCAAGCCTTCGGTTATACGCTCTGCAGTGCGCATTACGAGAGCTTCAATATTCCTGCATGTGCTTCATCCTTTACAGCTTTTAGTGTGCCTGCATCGCGGGTTAGTTGCTCCAGCTGATTCAACACACTTTTTTCTTTCATTTTTACCAGTAGCTGGATAAGCGCTATCTGCACCACCGCGTCTTTCTGTACAGCCAATGAGCCTATCAACTCACTACGAACATTGGCTTCGGAACTAAATCTGCCTAAGGCATCCAGTGCGGCCAGCCGTACATTGGTGTTGGCATCTTCATTCATGGCTTTTACCAGGGCATTCACAATCTCATCATCAGGCTTATCAAACGTATAGGCAACTGAAACACCGGTTATTCGCTGGCTTGCCGAAAGCGGGTTGTCCATCATAGCCAGCATCATTTGCCGGTTTTCTTCCACTTGTTGGCGAAGCGCTTCCAGCTCTTGTGTTTTAATTTGGTTCTGGTTGATTTTATAGCCAATTGCCAGACCGGCCATTAGTAATATAAAACCTGCTGCCACGCGGTAAACCACCGGGGAGAAGAATACAGTTTTAGTCTTTTGCTGTGCGGCAATCTCCTGTTGCAAGGCTTGTTCAAAATTGACTTTCAGCTTACCGGAAGGCTCCAGCACATGCGCATGATTCATCGCGCCCATAATTTCCGCAAGCTGGTTATAGAGGTTGCGAACCGATTCGTTATGCAACAGCTCCTGTTCAATGGCTACCCGTTCAGCTTCACCGGCTTTTCCATCAATGTAATCGATCAACCTGCTTTCCCACTTTTGCTTATCCATACCTTACACGTTTTCAAGTTCAAAATAATTTTCGCGAAGCTGCCCGATGGCCCGGTGTACTTTTACCTT
The DNA here is from genome assembly GCA_026129485.1 of Cyclobacteriaceae bacterium. Lineage (GTDB taxonomy): Bacteria > Bacteroidota > Bacteroidia > Cytophagales > Cyclobacteriaceae > ELB16-189. The sequence continues at coordinate 17,590 of JAHCHY010000001.1, read as the reverse complement.
CACATTGGCAACGGTCATGTTCAGAAACCCGGCCACTTCTTCGTACTTCAGGTGCTGGAAGCGGGTGAGCACCAGCAATTCGCGGTAGTCGTCCGGTAGCCGGGCCAAAGCCCGGATCAACCGCTTTTCGGTTTCTTCCTGTTCCAGCGCTTCAGACAGGTCGGGCAGGCTTTCATGCAATTTTTCTACTTCCATGTTGGCAGGTTTTAGCTGCTTCTGTTTCTGATAGTGATCGGCAAAGGCGTTGCGCGCCATCTGGTAGATCCACGACTGGAATTTCATTTCCGGGTTGTACGAATGACGATACTTGAGCATGCGTAAAAAAACATTTTGAGTAAGGTCTTCAGCCGCCTCACGCTCGCCAGTCATCCGGGCCAGGAAATTAAAAATCCGTTTATGAAACCGGTCAAAAAGCACAGAAGCCTGTTGGAGGTTGCCGTTTTTTACGGCTTCCATGATCTGTTCATCGCTCATCAGGTCAATACTTTTATCGGGTTTCGGCATTAGTTACCGGAAGGGTGTAAAAAGGTTACAGGGTAAGGTAGGAATTTTAATATTTGCTTTTTCGGGTTAAGATTAGCTCATAAGTTGAATGTGATCCAGATTTGGGAGTTCACTTAAAACAGTTCGTATGCAAGAAAGGCATTCGGAAAATTGCCGGCCATTCTTGCCAGGATTTTAGAATCCGGGTGTACCGCGGGCGACTCCTCATCTTCCGGCATTTGATTATTGGCAAATTCAATTTTAGCTAAGGCAGGCATTACCGGCAGCTCCGGGAAATCAGTCAATGGATTTTTATTAAGCAAGAGTGTCTTCAGCTTCTGAAGATTGGCCAGGCTTACCGGAATATCAACAATGGCATTTCCACTCAGGTCGAGATACTCCAGGTTAACAGCCGAAGTGCAGATTCCCATATCTGTTATTCCCATGCCTTTAAGATCTAAACAGGTTAGCTTGTTAAGGTGCCTCAGCGATTCTTTTAACGGCTTAAGGCCGGCTTCTTCCGTTTTTCCGTAGGCCACTATTTTCTCTAAGCTTTTACAATTCGCAATGCCTGTGGCGAATGCGGTAAGATAATCGGTGGTTAGTTCTTTCAGGCTGGGCATGTTGCTTTGCAGGCTGAAGGGAGAGGCGCTATTGCTTACCTTGAATTCTAACTTTTCCAGTTCGGGAAGGTTCATGGCATCACGTTTGGCGGAGGATACCGATTTTAAATGCAGTGTTTTCAATTTGATAAGCTGCGAAAACTCACTGGGCACATGAAAGTTGGGGCAATAACATTGCAGTTCAGTTAATTCAGTAAGACCGATCCACGCGGCCGGTGCGCAAGGTTGGGAGAAAGCTAAATACTTGAGTGTTTGCAACTGGCCAAGTTCAGCAGGTATTTCAGGAAGCGATGAATCCCTGAGGTCAAGCCATTCCAATGCCGGTAACTGGAAAAAACCCGGGGGTAGTTGCTTGAGCTTTGATCCTTTTAAAGAAATTTTTTGCAGATTGGATAAAGCATTGAAACGGTTTGAGAGGTCTGTGATGGCTGTGTCTTCAAGATAAAGTACTTCCAGAGTTTGAAGCTGGGCAAAACAGGGAGGCAGTTGGATTAGTTTTGAGCCGCTTAAGTTAATGGTTTTCAAATTGGTTAATGTACCAAAGCTGTCGGGCAGTTCGGCAATAGCAGTTTTTCCAAGGTAAAGATTCTCCAGGGCCTTTAGCTGAGCGAAACCTGGCGGCAATTGTGTGAGCTTTGAACTGTCTAAGGCAATGGTTTTCAGATTGGTTAATGTATCCAGGCGATCGGGTAGTTTTGTAATAGAAGTCTTATTAAGGTAAAGGCTCACCAGGTTTGTTAACCGGTTAAAATTGTCAGGTAATTCAGATAGCGGTGTATAGTCAAGCTTAAGGATTTCTAAAGCGCGGAGCTTGCAGAAACTGGGAGGCAGCTTGGTAAGCCTTGAACCGCTAAAATCAATACATTTTAGTTTTGTGAATGCAGCGAAGAGGTCGGGTAGTTCCGTATTCAGAAACGATACTTGCAGCTCTTCCAGTTCAGTATGCAGAAACAGGTTGAATATCCATTTTCTTAAATGATGCGGGTTTAACGATTCCCCTTCGACCGATGTAGTTGTTACCGTGTGCGTATCGGTACCCCGAAAAATCTCTGTATAATCATCAAACCCCGCCAAATCAAACTTCAAAGAGCGTAGCGAAGCTCTATCCTTATCGAAGGAAACAATGATAGTGATGTCTTCAAAAACCATTAAATCCGTACTTACGGTAAGGTCAGGCAAACCGGGGTCCAGGTTGATTGGATCGGTTAAGAATGTTAACCAATCAACTAATGAGTCGCCTGTTTTATCCGTTATTTTATGTGTACCGCCTCCCCGGATAATATTTTGCTTTGCTGCGTTCCATCGTTTCAATTCCGGCATAAATGCATACGGATTGTCAGTTAGATTGAGTGAACCTGATTCGTTTAAATCTTTCAAATCGGCAGGTAAATGCGCCACAGCGTTTTTACTTAAATCGATCGATTTTAAATTTTGAAACTTACCGAACCCTTCAGGTATATCAACAATCGCATTTCTGCTAACATTAAGTATATGCAGATCAGAAAGTGGCAAACAGAATTTTAGATCTGTAATCCCCAAACCGGAAAGTGTTAAATGAGTTAAGAGCCTTAATTGACTGATTACATTTGTTAACATGATAACTTCATAGTTTGGCAATGGTTTGCTCACTGCAATAAAACGCTGAAGGTTTTGAAAATTGGCAATGGAAGATACAAATGCTCCGGGGCAATTGGTTTCTAATTCTTTTAGGTGTGGCGCAATTACCCGATCAAGTTTCAGGGCGGCCTGATTTTCGGCTGCGTGAAGGTACAGAAACTTAAGCTTCGGGAAATTCAAAAGGATATTGGGCGCAGAGGCTACATGACTCAAATACAAATATTCCAAATCAGTAAGATTCCCTATCTCAGCGGGCAGATTAAAATTGTTGCAAAGGCAGGTTAGTGATACAAGCCCATGAAGACTTTCCATTACAGAAGGAGCGCAGGGTTGAGAGCAGGTTAAGGTGCGTAGGGATTTCAAATGACCAACTCCTTTGGGTACTTCCTTAATTTTTGATGATGAGATATCAAGGCTTATCAGATTTTTTAGCCGATAGAAACTAAGGGGTAGATCGGTAAGTTCGGATTTGCAGAAACTTACTGTTTTCAGTTTTGGTAATGAGTCAAAAAGATCGGGCAATTCAGGGCCTAAGAATTCAAAACAGAGATGTTCCAGTTCCGGTTGATTAAATATTCCCAAAACCCAATCTTTTAAATGGTGCGGATTGGTTTCCATGTATGTCGGATCAGCAGATCTGGTTGCAATGATTTGAGGATCGGTTTCGTGGAATAACTTTACGGAGTCGGTCAGCTCTATGTACAGAGATTTAAATGAGGCCGTTGTTTCATGAAAGGAGACGGTGATTTTATAGTAACCCCAAAGTCCGCGGTGTTTATACCGGCTCACAGTTAATTCATGCAAACCGGGTTGCAGGTTATTCGGATCGGTCAAAAAATTCATCCAGCTTTCAATGGTATCATGGGGTTCTTTAAATTCTCCGCCTTCTAATAGAATCTGATGCTTATCTGCGGGTTCTTTCGACATGATGGTGTGGGTAGCTTGTGGATTGTTAAATTTATCAAAAGTTTTCATTACGCTTAATTGTATTATTTATGACCTCACGTAGAAATGCCATTAAATCGCTGGGTCTTGCCGCATTGGCTTTGCCCTCACTATCCGCGCAAGCGACAGATTTAACCCCTGCATTGCCCACAGCCAACGATCCGCAGTACTGGAAAAAAATCCGCAGCCAGTTTATGCTGGCAAAAGACAAAGTGTTCTTTAACCCGGGCACGGTAGGCGTAATGCCCAAAGTGGTAGTGGATAAAATGACGGAGCATGCCCGCTACCTGGCTGAGCACGTGGCCGACTGGGCTTATAAAGATGATAACAAGGAAGAGTTTATCAGCGGCTATAATAATTTATTAAGTATTCGCACGAAAGTAGGCAAGCTGATTAATGCGGATGCCGGAGAAATTGCCATGACGGATAATGTAACGCATGGCATCAGCTACCTCGCTAATGGAATTACACTACAGCCGGGCGATGAAGTGCTGACCACCAACCAAGAGCATCCCGGAGGACGAGGCGGCTGGTTAGTGAAAGAAAAGCGATATGGAATTGTGTTTAAGGAAGCTGCTATTGGTAAGCCTGTAAAAAACGATGATGAAGCTTATAAAAATATTGTGGATGCATTTACGCCTAAAACCAAAGTGCTGATCATTTCGCACATGATCTCGGGCAGCGGGGCTATACTTCCTGTGAAGGAGATATGTGCCGAGGCAACGAGGCGCGGCATCTTTACTATTTTAGATGGCGCCCAAACCATCGGTCATATTAAAGTAGATGTAAAAGACATTGGCTGCGATGCATACGCGGGCTGCTTTCATAAATGGGTGGGAGCACCGGCCGGTACCGGCTTTATGTATGTAAAACATGATAAGATGAAAGACATCTGGACAACCGTAGCCAGCGCCCGTTGGGATAACCATGAAGATGAGGGTTTCCGGTTTACGCAAAGAGGTACCGGTAATTTTCCCGTGCTGAAAGGATTAGATGCCGCATTGGATTTTCTTTTTGAGATCGGGCCCGATCGTGTTTACGAACGCATCAAATTCCTGGGGCAACGGTTGCGTACGGGCTTGCGCCAGAATCCGAAAGTAAAAATTTACTCACCGCTTGACGAAGCGATGTGTGCCGGCATAACGGTATATAATGTCGAAGGCATGACGGGCTCCCAGTTGCAGGATGAATTCTGGAAGCGTGGCCGTATGCGTCCACGCGCCAGTGGCGAACAGTTTGGAGTAAGGCATTGCACCCATATTTTTAACAGCGAGGAAGAGATTGACAAGTCGCTGGCTATCGTGAATGACCTGTCAAAAAGGTAACGGTTGCAACTAAAATCAATGCCGCTTTGTTACCTCTCTTAACTTACCCGATATGGGCGGATAGGCCAACTCTTTTAACTTAACTATTGACTGTGGATTGTATATGGAGATACTGCTTTACATTTTAGTTGCTTTTATTCTTGGTTTCGTTTTTCTGAAGATTGGCATACCGCCTTTACTGGGTTATCTGGCAGGAGGTTTTCTTCTTTCAGCCACGGGGTTTCACTCGTTGCATGTTTTGGATGAGCTGGCCCACATTGGAGTAATCCTGCTTTTATTCACGCTTGGTTTAAAGATCAGGTTAAAGAATTTTCTGCAACCGGAAGTAGCCGTATCAGGGTTGCTGCAGATTGCCATTAGTGTAGTGGTGCTGGTAGGGCTCTTTTTCGTTACCGGAATTTCGGCTGGCTTTTCAATGTCGCAAAGCATATTGCTGGCCATATTACTGGGCGTGGCCAGTACGGTAGTAGCAGCTAAAGGGTTGGAAGACAAAGGCGAGCTGGATTCCTACCACGGCAGGTTGGCTATCGGCATCCTGGTAATGGAAGATGTTATTCTGATCGGCATACTGGCCTTTGCGGGATTAAAGGCTCCCTCTTTATGGGCCCTGGCATTGTTGGCCCTACCCTTGCTTAAACCAATTGCCACACGCCTTATCCGGTCTATACACAATGAAGAGCTTCTTTTGCTCTTTGGCATCCTGATGGCGCTTGGTGGAGCAGCATTATTTGAGCAGGTAGGAGTAGGGGGTGAGCTTGGCGCTTTTTGTTTTGGTGTGCTGCTGGCAGGCGAACGCCAGGCCGATGAAGTTTCGGAAAAGCTCTGGGGCTTGCGCGAAGCATTCCTGATCTGCTTCTTTTTAAAGATCGGCTTAACCGGAACACCCGGCTGGCAGGACCTGGTTTATAGCCTGGCGTTGCTGCTAATATTGCCGGTTCGCATAGCGATTTTCTTTGGAATACTTTCCGCATTCAGGCTTAGATCGCGCACGGCATTTCTTACGGCCAGTTCATTGGGCAGCTTTAGTGAGTTTGCATTGATTACAGGAGCAGTTGCCATTAATGCCGGGCTGCTGCCCGAATCATTATTGATAACCCTGGCTACCGTGGTGGCATTTTCATTTCTGGCAGGCGCACCCCTTAACAGTAAGGCGAATACGGTGTACAACCGGTTGGAAGATTTTCTTTCAAAGTTTGAACGCAGGAAAAGCCGCAGTGATGCCGAACCTCATACATTAGGTGTAGCCAATTATCTGGTGGTGGGCATGGGACGTACCGGTGCTGCTGCTTATGATTATTTTGTTTCCAAAGGTAAGCGCGTGGTGGGTTTTGATACAGACCCCGAGGTGCTGGAACAGCAACGTGAACAAAAACGGAGAGTTTTATATGGCGATGCCAACAGCAAAAACCTTTGGGAGAACCTCGATATTAAAAGCCTGGAGGGCGTTGTGGTTTCTACGCGCGAAGAAACTGCCAAGCTCAATACGATTAAAGCGCTGCGGCAACGTGGTTTTGCTGGTAAGATCAGCGCAATGGTTGAATCTGAAGTGCAGGTAAACGAGCTGAAGCAAGCAGGTGTAGATACACTATGCAGTCCGTTAGTGCAGGCTGGTGAAGAGCTGGCCGAAAAAGTTGTTGAAAGTGATCCGGTGGTAGCTTAAATTCTACTTTGAAATAACAAGACACTCGACAAAGCCTGTTAATGAATTATTATTTGTACTCCTTCAGGATATTCCTAAAACGGGGTAGGTTTCATCACCTTGTACTCTGTTTCCAATATCTTTTTAAACCGGGGCAAGTCCCTCAGCTTGTCGAACATAGGGTCAGCATTTAGTTGCGGAATGGAAATGAAATTCCCGCCTGCGGTAACCAGGCAACTGCCGGGGTAATCCATCTGTTTTTCCGTTGTGATTTGCTTTCAGATTGTGTTCTTTGATAGATTGCATACAGAATATAGTAAGAACACCAAAAGGCGGTATAGTTGTGATTTGCTTTCAGATTGTGTTCTTTGATAGATTGCATACAGAACAAAAATGTGACAACTTATGGGCTCAGCGTTGTGATTTGCTTTCAGATTGTGTTCTTTGATAGATTGCATACAGAGGGGTAGTTTGACATTGCCCATTTCCATTCGTTGTGATTTGCTTTCAGATTGTGTTCTTTGATAGATTGCATACAGATACGCAATCGGCAACGGGTGGGAATGCAACGTTGTGATTTGCTTTCAGATTGTGTTCTTTGATAGATTGCATACAGAGCTACACAGCTTCTGGTGTAAACACGGGCGGTTGTGATTTGCTTTCAGATTGTGTTCTTTGATAGATTGCATACAGACCCTTCCTGTCACGGGGCACGGGGTGCCCGGTTGTGATTTGCTTTCAGATTGTGTTCTTTGATAGATTGCATACAGATGCATACCTAAAGTAAATGTGGAAGCCGTTGTTGTGATTTGCTTTCAGATTGTGTTCTTTGATAGATTGCATACAGATGGCGCGCTTGGGAGAAGGATTACTTAACAGTTGTGATTTGCTTTCAGATTGTGTTCTTTGATAGATTGCATACAGATGCCCGACTGTTCCTCCGTCTGTCGTGCTTGTTGTGATTTGCTTTCAGATTGTGTTCTTTGATAGATTGCATACAGACGAATTTGGTGTGAGGAAAATCCACATTTGGTTGTGATTTGCTTTCAGATTGTGTTCTTTGATAGATTGCATACAGAGTCGGCAGACGATGATAAACTGCCTTACCGTTGTGATTTGCTTTCAGATTGTGTTCTTTGATAGATTGCATACAGATGTAATCTTTATCAGCATCTGTTTCCTTTTGTTGTGATTTGCTTTCAGATTGTGTTCTTTGATAGATTGCATACAGACCCAACCGAATAATAAACAGACAATGGGAAGTTGTGATTTGCTTTCAGATTGTGTTCTTTGATAGATTGCATACAGAAGGAGTACGATGGCACCGGGCACGTTGGTAGTTGTGATTTGCTTTCAGATTGTGTTCTTTGATAGATTGCATACAGACGATCCGCAGGCTACTCTCCGCAGTCAAAGGTTGTGATTTGCTTTCAGATTGTGTTCTTTGATAGATTGCATACAGAGCAATTGTTTTTGCGTCATCATCGCTTATCGTTGTGATTTGCTTTCAGATTGTGTTCTTTGATAGATTGCATACAGAAGCTGTCAGTCGGCATGTATTGGCAAGAGAGTTGTGATTTGCTTTCAGATTGTGTTCTTTGATAGATTGCATACAGAAAAACTACACGCCTACGAACGGAGTACCCAGTTGTGATTTGCTTTCAGATTGTGTTCTTTGATAGATTGCATACAGACTACCTTCATATTGGAACAACGTTATACTGGTTGTGATTTGCTTTCAGATTGTGTTCTTTGATAGATTGCATACAGAACCTTATTATAACACACCGCAACTATGGTGTTGTGATTTGCTTTCAGATTGTGTTCTTTGATAGATTGCATACAGAAAACTACACGCCTACGAACGGAGTACGCAGTTGTGATTTGCTTTCAGATTGTGTTCTTTGATAGATTGCATACAGACCAAACCGGATCGTTAACCGGCAGTGGGAGGTTGTGATTTGCTTTCAGATTGTGTTCTTTGATAGATTGCATACAGAAAATAAGGCTATATGTGTATTGCTACAATTGTTGTGATTTGCTTTCAGATTGTGTTCTTTGATAGATTGCATACAGAAAATAAGGCTATATGTGTATTGCGCCAATTGTTGTGATTTGCTTTCAGATTGTGTTCTTTGATAGATTGCATACAGAAGATCAAGCGAAAATCCAATGTATATGGGCGTTGTGATTTGCTTTCAGATTGTGTTCTTTGATAGATTGCATACAGACAAGCCTGCATTAGATGCTATTGGCTTTCAGTTGTGATTTGCTTTCAGATTGTGTTCTTTGATAGATTGCATACAGATCTGGCTGTAAAGCCAAAGAGAGCAAAATTGTTGTGATTTGCTTTCAGATTGTGTTCTTTGATAGATTGCATACAGAATCACTGACCCGGATATTGTCCCGTTTATTGTTGTGATTTGCTTTCAGATTGTGTTCTTTGATAGATTGCATACAGACAGAATAAAAAAATAGTTATATTTGTATATGTTGTGATTTGCTTTCAGATTGTGTTCTTTGATAGATTGCATACAGATATTGGCTGTATTCATGCAATTAAAAAGAAGTTGTGATTTGCTTTCAGATTGTGTTCTTTGATAGATTGCATACAGACTTTTTACACAAAAGCGATATTAATAACTGTTGTGATTTGCTTTCAGATTGTGTTCTTTGATAGATTGCATACAGAATCGATGTTGTCGATGCCAATACCGCGCTGGTTGTGATTTGCTTTCAGATTGTGTTCTTTGATAGATTGCATACAGAGATAGACGATTGCTTGGAATCAATGCCAATGTTGTGATTTGCTTTCAGATTGTGTTCTTTGATAGATTGCATACAGAATCGATGTTGTCGATGCCAACACCACGCTGGTTGTGATTTGCTTTCAGATTGTGTTCTTTGATAGATTGCATACAGAAAATTTACGCTCATGACTGAGGTTGAATTTGTTGTGATTTGCTTTCAGATTGTGTTCTTTGATAGATTGCATACAGATTATCCCTACTTTACGGCTACTGCAGGTAGGTTGTGATTTGCTTTCAGATTGTGTTCTTTGATAGATTGCATACAGAGGAAATATTAGGGAGTCAATTAACTAAACTGTTGTGATTTGCTTTCAGATTGTGTTCTTTGATAGATTGCATACAGACACCAATCTCAGCGGCCTCAAGAAACTTAGTTGTGATTTGCTTTCAGATTGTGTTCTTTGATAGATTGCATACAGAGATGCAGAAGGCAACCCGACCGAAGAGAATGTTGTGATTTGCTTTCAGATTGTGTTCTTTGATAGATTGCATACAGACGGGGCATCTGTTCTTCCCAACCGAGGAAGCGTTGTGATTTGCTTTCAGATTGTGTTCTTTGATAGATTGCATACAGATGTGTTTATAAACTTTAGACCACCTAAACTGTTGTGATTTGCTTTCAGATTGTGTTCTTTGATAGATTGCATACAGAGGAGAGATTGTGATGCTTACGTTGGCTTGGTTGTGATTTGCTTTCAGATTGTGTTCTTTGATAGATTGCATACAGACGCAGTTGTACTGGCAGCCGTTATTGCCAAGTTGTGATTTGCTTTCAGATTGTGTTCTTTGATAGATTGCATACAGACTGGCTTTTAATGTAATCCTGTTCAGGATGTTGTGATTTGCTTTCAGATTGTGTTCTTTGATAGATTGCATACAGAACACAGGTTAGAGATAAACAACATCTTAAAGTTGTGATTTGCTTTCAGATTGTGTTCTTTGATAGATTGCATACAGACGACCAGGATAAAGCTATTGACCGGTGCGTGTTGTGATTTGCTTTCAGATTGTGTTCTTTGATAGATTGCATACAGACAAACTACACCGGCTTCATGTTGGTAGATGGTTGTGATTTGCTTTCAGATTGTGTTCTTTGATAGATTGCATACAGAACCTTAAATCAATCCGGTGGTGCGAATGGGTTGTGATTTGCTTTCAGATTGTGTTCTTTGATAGATTGCATACAGAAGACCCTGAAACGCAAGAGGTCGAATACATGTTGTGATTTGCTTTCAGATTGTGTTCTTTGATAGATTGCATACAGAAGAAAGCATGTGCAGGGAAGCCGTACATTTGTTGTGATTTGCTTTCAGATTGTGTTCTTTGATAGATTGCATACAGATGGGAATAACAACTCTGGACATATATTTATGTTGTGATTTGCTTTCAGATTGTGTTCTTTGATAGATTGCATACAGAGTACCCTACTCAAAAGTGTTCACTATCAAAGAATTAGCTTTAAAATCAGGATCGAAAAATGCAGTATGCAGTCTATCCCCAAGCCCCATATCAAAACAGTTCCAACTGTTCTGGTATTGGGGCTTTTGGCTTTTCTTCCCTGCCGAAAAAAATCTGCATCATGCCAAATTGCTTGTCGGTAACGGTTAAAATACCCACATGGCCCTTGGGCGGCAGGTTCTTTTTAATCCTTTTCAGGTGCACTTCCATGTTTTCGCGACTGGCGCAATGGCGCAGGTAGGCGCTGAACTGAAACATGTTAAACCCGTCTTTCATCATCTTTTTGCGAAAGTCGGTGTAGTTTTTCCGATCCTTTTTGGTTTCGGTGGGCAGATCGAACAAAACCATTATCCACATAATCCGGTATGCGTTTAGTCGTTCCGTTTTCATATTCAGGTAAGCAGCGGGTACACCAGCTTGCGACTTTCGCCTAAGTAGCATTGCGCCAGCGAAGCGCTGGTACGCTGCAAGGCAATCATCAGGGGACTGGTTTCACCACCTATGGTTACATCAACCACTGGCAGGCGCAACAGGGCTTTCTTTACATCGGGAGTAAGGTCGGTGTTCATGCTCCACTCCTTTATTATGCTTAGTACCAGTTTGTCGGCAATGGGCCGGTACGGTTCCATTACATCATCGGCTAAGCAATAGGCATTGTATTGATTGCGATGAAAGATGCCCAGCGTAGGTAACAACCCCGAACCTACCAGCGCGCGGGCCACACAGGCACGCAGAATTGCATAGGCATAGTTGAGTAAATTATTGGGCGGGTCGCCCTCACGATCGCGGATAAATGCCAGCTTAGGCCCAAATAGTTTTGACCAATACCAGGCTGATGCACGCCCTTCTAAATTTTCAGGATCGCCCGAGCGTACCGAATCTGCCCAGTGCTTCATGTTTGTGGTATCGTAACCTTGCGAGCCAAGCAAAGCGGCCTGGTTTTGTATTTTTGTTTTAATGGTCTGTTGCCACAATTGTTTCTTCAACGGCTCACTCGCTTCAATCTGGGCTTTGAAGCGTTGACTCTGTAAAGAATTACCGTCTAAGTTAAGCAACAGCCCGGTAGGGTGGTGGGTATTGTCGCATGTAATTACGGCTGCATTGTTTTGCAACAGCTTGGCCAGCAGCGCCTGCGAAATAGTAATGCGCTGGTGATCGAGCATAACCACGCCAATATCTTCGATGGGGATAGTGGCCTGTGCTTCTTTTTTAAAGCTGTCGGGCAGGGTATCGTTCTTCTCCACTTCGGGGAGGCGCACTACTAATTGCTCCAGGTGGGTGCTCAGATAAGCAGGGTTGCCGAAATAGAGTGTACGTTTAATCATACAAATGTTATTTCAGGTGAATAGCTAAATGGTTGCTGATGATTCAGGATAAACTGTTGCCGGTTGCCAAACCAGTTGACTACTTCTTGTTGCGTGGGTGTGAGCTTGGGTAAGAGAAAATCGTGGTATGAGCTCCACAGCCAGTCGGTATGCTGTTTTACAAAGCCGTCCTTAACCGGGTTGGTGTGTATATACTGGATAACGGTTGTAAAGTACCTGTCGCTGGTGATTTCTTTTCGTTTGAAGGCGCGGATAAAAAGCGAACCTCTTCGATTGTAAACTTTATTATACGCTTTGGTGTAGGCGTTGAAGAGATGGCTGAATTGTAAGACGGTAAGGCGTTCAAGACCTGACAGGTCTTGTTTATCCGCGCCAGAAAGACCTGACAGGTCTTTTCTTTTATTTTTAAAAAACTCCTTCAGTTCCGCCTCGCTCTTAACCCGCACCAGCAGGTGAAGATGATTGGGCATCAGGCAGTACGCCAGGGTATCAGCTACAGGTGGAACAAACTCTTTGTAGCGTTTCAGGAAATAGTGATAGTTCTCTTTGTTACGAAAGAGGTTTTCTGAGCCGTTGGCGTGGGTGTAGAGGTGGTATGTTTGGTTGGGTTGCATGAAATTATGCTAATCTGATGTTTCCAAGCCAGTCAATATGAAGTTTAATACAGGTTTCTTGGATTTTAGTCAACTTCTGCTCTTTCTTCTTTTGCCTGTTTGTTTCTGTAACACTCCCGACAAACTTTTCTCCAGATTCATAGGGAGAGCAATCTCGGTAAGAACCATATTCAACAAAGTTCAATTCCTTTTTAGGGATTTTTCTGTCAGCATATTGTTTTTTTAATGCCTCTTTTTGTGCTTCTGTTAAATCTTTCGAAACGGTTATCGCATTCGCATAATTATGAGGAATGAAATGAGCTGTTTTTGACTTGTCAAATTTTACAACCTTATAAATTCTTTGACTAAATTTCTTTTTGTTGTCAGGTTTTGAAAGCCACTCCTTGAGTTCATCGTTGTTAAAATTCAAAACGGTGTCCTCCGAACTTTCAGGGAAGTAAACCAAATCGTTTTGTTGAAGTGTGAATAGTAATTTCAATTTGAAATTTTCATCTATTTCTTGGAGTTGTGTTTGTAATTGTTCTTTTTTCTTTCCTTTTGCTTTAGGAATTTTTTGCTCCAATTCTTTTTGAAATTCAAAAATCTCTTGTTTTAACTCTTTTTGAATTTCTTCAATTCCGTTTGCCACAATTTTTCGTTTGAAATCGACATTATTCTCTTTCAAAGAATTATTAGCGAGCGAAACAGAATCATAAAGCGAAACAATATCAAATAACCTTTCTTTTTCATTTTTATCCTCTTTCTCCACTACCAAGAAAAGGTAATTGTCACCCGTTACAACGCTCAGCTTTTCATTGTCATCATAAAGCCTTTGTAATGTACTTTCTTCATCTTCTTTGGCGCTATACCATACTTTTACTTTGTAAACAGGGGGTTTTAATTTGGTTGGTTTCTTTCTCTGGAATCTGCTTTCGTTAAACGCTCTCAATCCCTCGCCTGTAAAGGCCTCCTTCATTGATTCATATTTTTTCCTATGAGTATCAATTTCTTTTTTGAGAACCTCATCAATAACCTTTGATATGTCCTTTGCAGTTAGTTTATGAAGTTCTATTGTCTTAGTGTCTTTTCCATTAAGTTTTCCGTAATAAATTTCTTTATGTAAAGCCCCTCTTATTTTTAGTTGAACGTTGCCTTTATCATCTTTTTTGATTCCGAGTTTGTCTTTTGGCTTTATAGAAACAGTCATCGCCTCTAAATGCGCTTTTGCTTGTTCTATCAAATTGTCGAATGGTACTTCAAAGTGTCTTGAGCTTTCTATTTGCTTTTGTATTTCTTCTCTTCGGGGTGCTTCAAGGTTGAAGAATGCCTCTAAAATATTCTCATCTTCTTTCACTGCTATTTTAAACTCGTCTTTTCGTTTTGTGAGCTCATCCTGAAGATACTTGTTAAGGTTGTTCAACCTTTGAATATGGCTCTGCTCGGTTAATGCGACCACCAGAGCATCAATAGCGTGATGTCGGTTGTCGTATCGTTTGCTCCAGTCCTTAATTTCGTAAATATGCTTTTTCTTTTCTTTGTCAAAATACTTCTGTACCCATTCAGTATTTGGTTTACCTGTTTCTGGATTGATGTCCCATAATCCCATTTGTCTGAATCTGGCTTCGGTAAGCTCCATAAACAGTTTTCTCAATCCCCAGCGACTTCTTAAAAAGCTGGTTACCTCACCTGTGCTTGTTTTTACATTATCACTTCCAACAATTTTTGCCAATTCATTTTTAACAGCTATCGAGATGTATTGTGTGTCTTTTATTTGGCGTTCTACAGGGTTGGTTGGTATTTTTTCAAGGAGTAGATTTTTCTTTTTTCTACCGAAAAAATTGTCGTTTACATGTTTTACATAAGCCGAAGTATCTTGGATTTTATATTTTGAATTTTGTTGAGAGATATATTCCCAAGCAGTTCTGTTACTTTTTTCTTCATTTAGGAATCCTTCAACCAACACTTTGTTTGAAAAGGAATCGTCAAAATATCTTGACTTGGGAATGATGTGATCAATTTCATATTGGTCAAATGATGACACTTCCATCGTATCTCCTGAATATGGGGATTTAAATTTTTGTTGTTCATACAATTTATATTTCAAGACATTTTCATCAGTAGTCGGAATTTTTGATTCTTCAAGTTTCTTCTTTACAGAATCATTGATTTTATTGTTTTTTATCTGAGCCTTGTATATTTTATCTCTTTCTGCCGCACTGTTTTTTAAATCCCTTGCAAGCTCTACTCGTATTTCGAGTTCTTCGGGATTGAACTTATATTGTTTCCACAAAGCTTTGATAATTTGCATTGTTTCATTAGCCAATTGCGAAACGATAGGATTTCTGAGACTTCGTTCTATATACTGTATTTCGTGGTAATTTTTGATTTGAGGTTTTATGCTTTCCTTGGTATGTTTTCCATATACCAAAGAACTTGCAAAGGCATACATCAACCCACCTATTTCAATGGCATTTGGATTTTGCTCAATAAAACCAATAACATAATCTTCTAATTGTTCTATCGGAAAACCATCGGCTATTTCTCCTGTTTGAATTAAATTGAACGTTTGTTTTACTCTATCGGGAACATTGATTGGATTTAACTGCATCAGCGGCAAGATATTTAGGACAGCCTTTTCGGAAAGGCTTGCGTATTTTCTTGGGAACTTAATGTTTTGTGCAAACTTCAATGCCAATTCGGTGGCAAGCTCATCATTATTTAACGGTTTTAGAACTTCTGAAATAGAAGAAACTTTGAGGCTTTTTGGGTCGTACTCATTTCCATTATTTGCATTGTCAAAAATAGCTTTCCATATTTTTGTTACAATGTCATTATCTTGCGAGTAAAGCGTTTCAAAATGTTCACTAAATATTTTCTTGATTGCTATTGTGGTATCGCAGCCTTTTAACTTGGCTTTTACATTCAGACCGTTCAGATATTCGGTTTTGTCATTTTTGAGTTTAACTATCTTGGCAACTTCTGAAAAACCTAATTGTTTTTGAGTCTGTAGTTTGTTGTATATCTCTTTCTTTTCTTCATTAGTCAAGAACCTGTCAGTGTATTGAAGTATATTTTTATTCTTTTTCTCACTCCAAACTTCCTTCTTAGAAGTAACATACATTCTATTGATTTGATCCCAACACCTGAACTCTTGGAAAAGCGGGTGGGAGTTTGCCAATACAGTTTCCGCTTTTTCAAACAGACATTTACTGATGAGTTCGGTTTGTGGTTTTAACGGACGTTGATAATAAATTACCTGATTTCTGATAATGTGCTTTAAGCCACTATCTATGGCTTCTTTTCGTAGTTTTTCTTGAGATTCGCTTTTGCCCGGAAAAATATAAGCTGCAATCTTTTCCAATGTTTCTTTTGGGCAGTTATTTAGAAAAGAATACTTCTTGCTTTGAGTTTCCCATATTTTATCAAACTCTTCCTGATAGCGATTGCGAAGAACGACCCGGTTTCTGATTTTAGTCCATTTATTTTGGTCTAAGTCTTTAAGGAGAAGTTGGCTTATAGACAATTTCTCATTTTTAAGTATCTCTTCCGTAGCCTCCATTTGTTTACGCCAATTCGTTTTTTGAGGCAATGCAAAAATTACAGATGTTGTTTCACCTTTTTTATTTCGCTTGATCCTGATTTCTAATTCTTCTTCTTTTCCAACTTTATCTTCCAGGTTTTGCAGTTCAGTTTCACCTTCTATTTCCTCATCATCAAGTATAATTGTTACGTTGTATTTAGGAAGTTCTTGCCCTTTATTTGTACCACCCCGAACTTTAAAAGTCTCATCTGATTTTCCTACTTCGGAAATCGTTACCTTTTGAGTAAGTACCTCATATCTTTTTGCTGTTGCTTCTTCGTCAGCATCATCTTCTTTTTTTGTTTTGGTATCATCATCGTTATTTCCTCCTGCATAGCCTCTTAGTTGATTGAATTGATATAAGATTTTTCCATAGTCTTTCAATTCAATAGCAGTATTCAATGCTTTGACTCGTAACTCGTAGTTAATTATAGAATTAGGCCCTTGTTCAACTCTTTTTCCGTTCTTATATATCCTATCTTTTCTTTTTCCATTTTCATCGTACTCCCTTCTCCTTTTTATAGGGAGCAATTCCAATTCTTGCAATTTTGTTGGTTCAGGAATGCCATTTTTAAATTGAAAATGTTCAGGCAACATTCCCAATTCGTGAAGAATATAAAGCAACTTATTCCTGCGAAGCTTATACCGCTTATTCATTTTACGGATAGTCCGCTTTGTTCTCCTGTCAGCATTTTTGGTTATTCCAACTCCTTTTTCATAGTCTTGTTTATCGGTTCCCATAGGAATGATACGACTTCCCATTCCGAGGATTTGCTGGTTATTTTTATCAACCAAAGCCCAGCCAATTGAATTAGTCCCTAAATCCAGTCCAAGAATTTTTTTGCTCATACTACCTTGTTTTATAATAATTTCACATTTTTACACCTGAAAGCAAATCACAATAAGGATTATTCCGTTGTGAAAACATTTAAGGCGGGGCAACTCGCCTTTTTCATTTTACTACTTCACAAGAAACGTCAAGTCTGAAAAAATAGGCCTGCAAAAGCTTTCAGTTTCTGTAAACTTTCCCAATGGATTTCTTCCCTTTCCGAAAGGGATAATTAGTTGTGATGGCATATAACGTGGCCGGCTTGTTGGAATCGTCTTTTATAGTAACAATTGAGTTCAGTCCTCATAAAACTAAAATCTTTAGGCTTCCCGGTCAACGTGAAAAACCCGTTTTCCAGCCCCT